>NZ_JAFCLU010000042.1 GCF_018130385.1 Bradyrhizobium sp. AUGA SZCCT0283
GAAACCCCGCATCACTTCCCCCGCCGATTCAGCAAGAGAATCATAGCATCGACGGGGTTTTCACACAGCCTGGACCCTGAGCGGACATCGCACGAAAGGGCGAGGCTTGGCCGCACGCCCGCAAGCCGAATGCCCTTAGTTTAGAACGTTAATCGGGAAAACCAGCCATCTTCATCCCCACGGCTAGGCGCTCGCCGTCCTCCTGCTTCGCAAACTGGATGTGCTTCAGCCACTTCTCGACCGAAAAATCAGATGTCTCCTTCAGCACTTCCTGCACGAGGGGTCGTGCTTCCTCCACATGACCCAGCCGAGCCATGCTGGCTGCCAGCCAAACCTTGAGTGGCCGGTATCCCGGCATTGCGTCCAGGCCCTCTCGTAGCGTACGAGAGGCAAGCTCGTATTGCCCTTTTTCGTAGTACGCGTTGCCGAGATAGCTCCTGTAGATCGGTGGCGGGAAAGGATCGTGCTTAAGAGCTCGCTGCATATACATGATGCCTTCGTCGGGCCGACCTGCGTGCACCAGCATGTGGGTAAAGCGACCATCCGCCAGATTGGGGTTGAGTTCGAGAGCACGCTCCATCTCGTTGAGGGCCTCGTCGCGACGATAGAGCCAATGAAGGATCCAGGCGGCGGTCACGTGCGTGTCCGCGCGGTAAGGATCAAGATCGAGCGACCGCCGAACCAGCGACAGGGCCCGTCCGAGCACTTCCTTCCGCCCGAACTCGTCGGCCAAAGGCGCGTGGTCGGTCCTCTCCAGAAAGCCGACCGTATAGGTGTACGCGAGACCCTCCAGCGCGGGTGCATATGAGTCGTCAAGCTTCACCGCCTGCTCGAAAAAACCCCTCGCCGCCAGCACCATCTCACCCCGACGCGGGCCGTTTCTGGCGCGGAGAGTTGCTTTTCCCTTCAGGTAGAGCTCATAGGCGTCCAGATTGGCAGAACTTTTCCGAGAAACGCGATCGAGCTCGGTTCGGGACACGTGAGCTACAAGTGTCCCCAAGATCGTTTGAACGAGTTCGTCCTGCAGATTATAGAGGTCTGATCCCAGCAGGTCATATCGGTTAGCCCAGACCTGTCGGCCCGTCGGAGCCTCGATCAGTTCGGCAGTCAAGCGTAGGCGATCGTCGGAGCGCCTGAGACTGCCCCTCACAAGATATCGCGCGCCAAGTTCCCGGCCGACTGTGGTGGGCACGTCGGATGCGACGTAGCGCCCGCTCGAGCCGTGCGCAATCACGAAGAGCTCCGGGAACTTGCCGAGACCAACGGATAGATCCTCCGCGAGGCCCTCGCCAAGGTAGGCCTCAGCTTGTGAAAACGGAAGAACCGCGATTGAAGGCGGGTCCGTGTGCCTCGATGAAAACGAGGCGTTCGGCAGCTGGACTAGCGCGAGTAAAAACACCCCGATGGCAGTCAGGAGCGCGGCTACAAAGCCCAAGTGCTTGGGCCGAGCTGCAGCAGCAATGCTTTTAGTCACAGCGACGTTCGGCAGCGCAACTTCTGTAGGAAGGACGGCAGCTTCGAAGATATAGCCCCGCTTCGGCGCGGTCTTCAGCAGGAGGTGGCCGGCATTGCCGAGGGCTGCGCGAATTTCGCTGACGCACTTCGCGATGGATTCGTCCGTGGCAACAAGGCCAGGCCAGACGGCTTCAGCGATTTCGTCCTTCGTTAGAAGGCGGGACGGGTTTTCAGCAAGATAAAGCAGGAATGCGAGTGTCTTGGGCCTCAACGACACGAACTTCGTGCCGTGCCAGATCCCGCCGTTAGAACCGTCGTACGTGAACTCGTCAAAACGGAGACATCGCGCCATTGGAGTACCTAGCCGGTCAGGCCGCAATCTGAGCTCTCTTTCCGGTCGATTTCAAGAATTTTCAGCCGGATTTCAGGACAATGGCGTCGGCCTCCCCCATGCTCGTCGAATCGCCGTAGCAGCAAAAAGCCGAGGTACCCAATGCACCGTTTACTCCTGATCGCCCTGACAGCTCTCGTGTGCGGCTCCGCTTGCGCGCAGGGACAGGATTTGAAGGTGACCTTGCTCGGGACCGGAAGTCCGATTCCTGATCCCGCACGATACGGCCCCGCCACGCTGGTGCAGGCGGGTAGTCAGACGCTCTTGTTCGATGCCGGAAGAGGGGCAACAACGAGACTCTATCAGCTAAAAATACCCCTTCGCGAGGTTGGCCCCGTCTTCATCACCCACTATCACTCCGACCATATCAACGGATTACCGGACCTATGGCTCTCGGGGTGGTTAGGCGGGCCATGGGCCAAGCGCACAACTCCAATGCGCGTGGTCGGTCCCAAGGGGTTGCGAGAGCTCACGGATAATCTCACAAAGGCCTATGCAGCGGACATTCGGATTCGGATGGCGGACGAGCATTATCCTCTTTCCGGTGTGACGTTTGAGCCACAGGAATTCGACAAAGATGGGGTGGTGTATGAGAAGGATGGCGTCAAGGTCACGGCTTTCGAGGTTGACCATGGCGACGCTATCAAACCCGCCTACGGATACCGAGTGGACTACAACGGGCATTCAGTCCTCATCTCCGGCGACACACGCGTAACCGAGAACGTAGTCAAGTACGGCAGCGGCGTCGATCTGCTGGTCCATGAGGTTTGCGCGGCGCGGCCGGAGATAACCGATGCGCAAGCCAAGGCGGTCATGGCGCACCACACCTCACCCCAGGAAGCTGGTGCCGTTTTCGCTCGTGCAAAGCCGAAAATGGCGGCGTTCACTCATATCGTGCTAATTTCAAGGCCCAGCGTGCCCGCACCTAGCATCGACGACGTTATATCGCAGGCTCGTCAGAACTACGATGGCCCGCTTGTCGTAGGCTCAGACCTCATGACCTTCGAGGTCAGCGATCACGGTGTAGTCGTTTCCGGAAACGGCCGTTGAGGATCTGGCCTGCCGGAACGGGAGGGCGCTTCTGAGCAAGTCACAAACATGACTCGCATGGAATAGCCGGGCTGAGGCCGAAGCACATTGTCTGGCCGGGAGCTCTCCCAAGCCTGCATTCGTGGCACAAACGGCCACATCTGCTGATGTCGCCCTTTGTGAAGGTTTTCGGACGTGCTGCGGCTGTCTTCCGATGTCCGCCTTTGGGGTGCTGAACAGACCTAAATTAGCCGCGCCCGAAGTCGCCTTTTGACCCCGCAACGGACATCGGCACTAGCCGCCTAGCGCTCCACTATGGTTCGATGATTGCATTGGTCCGTCTGATTTGGCCCGCCCGCAGTCAGTCCGGTTTAATCTTCGCCAGCTTTATCACTTTGCCCCACTTCTCGGTTTCGTCGGCGATGAGCTTGCCGAAATCGGCGGGCGAGCCGCCAAGCTCGGTGCCATCCAGGTGGGCAAGCCGCGCCTTGAACGCGGGATCGGCGAGTGCGGCGTTGATCTCCCTGTTGAGCCTGTCGATGATCTCGGCAGGCGCGTTCCTGGGCGCGCCGAGGCCAAACACTGAGCTCGCCTCGTAGCCCGGGACGAACTCGTCTATGGTCGGGATGTCCGGCAGCGTGTCCAAGCGCGTCACCGTAGTTATTGCGAGCGCCCGCAGCTTGCCGGTCCCGATATACCCAATCAATAGGGCGAGGTTAGTAAAGAGGATCTGGACCTGGCCGCCGAGCAAATCGGTGAGCGCCGGCGCCACGCCGCGATAGGGTACGTGCACAATGTCGAGGCCGCCGGCCTCTTGCTTGAATAGCTCGGCGGTGATGTGGGTAATCCCGCCGACGCCGCCCGACCCGTAGGAGAGCTTGCCCGGATTCGCATTGGCATAGGCGATGAACTCGGGAAGCGTCTTGGCCGGAACCGAAGGATGTACCACCATGACAAGGGCACCGCGGATCAAGCCCGCGATCGGTGCAATATCGCGAATGAAATTGAAATTGAGGTTATCGTAAAGCGTCGCATTGATGGCGTTCGGCGTACCGACCAGAAGCAGCGTGTAACCGTCCGGAGTTGCATGCACGACCGCCTCGGTGGCGATATTGCTGCCGGCGCCCGGCCGGTTCTCGATGACGAATGGCTGGCCGAGCCGCTCCGACAGCCACTGACCGATCAGGCGCGCGAGGATGTCGTTCGGGCCGCCGGCAGCAAAGCCGACTATGATGCGCACCGGCCGTGATGGATAGGTTTGGGCCGACGCAAAGCCCGACAAGGCAGGGAGCACGGCAGCACCGGCTGCAAGGTGCAGGAGTCGGCGACGGCAAAATTCCACAACTTGCTCCTCAGGTCCGAGCCTGCACGACGCGCGGCCCGGTTGCCGGCTAATCTGCCAGCCTCGGCTTGAGACGATAGTTGATGCCGCCATAAGCGCATAAGGCTATTATCTGATGATATCATCTCAAACTGGAAATGGGTGCCTTCATGCAGTTGAGCGATCGCATAGGCAATCGGATGAAGCTGCAAGACCTGCACGTGCTCATGACCGTGGTTCAGGCTGGCAGTATGGGGAAGGCGGCGCAAATCCTCAATACCACTCAGCCGAACGTCTCGAGATCCATCGGAGAACTGGAGCAAGCGCTCGGCGTTCGCCTGCTCGACCGGCATCGTCAGGGGATCGAGCCGACCAACTACGGCCGCGCCTTGCTGGATTGCGGAGCAGCCGTATTCGATGACTTGCGCCAAGGCGTGAAGAATATCGCGTTTCTCTCCGACCCGACGGCCGGGGAATTGCGGATTGGAACCACCACCTTTCTGGCCGCGAGCTTCGTTTCCACTCTCGTCGACCGGCTCTCTCGGCGCTATCCGCGCATCGTATTCCATCTCGTGACCGGATACACGGAGACACTGCACCGGGAACTCGCCGAGCGTAATGTCGATCTCTTGATCATACGAGGCTCGGGCCCGATCGCAGACCCGCGATACGACTTCGAATTTCTTTTTGACGATTCCTATGTCGTTGCGGCGGGTGCGCAAAGTCAATGGGCGCGGCGGCGCCGGATTGAAATTGCCGAACTGGTGAACGAATTGTGGGTGCTACCACCACCGGACAGCGTGATTGGATCGATCGTAATGGACGCTTTTCGCGCCGGCGGGCTCGATTATCCCCGGGTGAGCGTGGTTACGGATTGCCCGCATATGCGCATTAGTCTGTTGGCGACCGGCCGTTTTGTCACCATTTTCCCGGCTTCCGCATTTAGATTTCTCACCGAGAGCTCGGAAATCAAGGTCCTGCCGGTTGAGCTGCCAAGGGCCCGCAGGCCGAATGGAATCGTTACCCTGAAGAACCGCGCGCTCAGCCCTGTCGCCAAGCTCTTTGTCAACTGCGCCCGCGAGGTCGCCAAGCCTCTTGCGAAGCGAAAATGATAGGCGCCATGTCGGGTTGTGGCACCTTTGAGACATGCCGGCAGGCGCAGATCATGTCTCCTTACCGGGGAAGACCGGAAGTGATCGGCACGCGATTGACCCCGGAGCGGACATCCTGCGTCGAATCCCAATGCTGAGCAGGTGCAAACCGCGGCCGACACAGCAACCGCCTGATTGGGCTTAATATCCGCTCGGCAGCTCGATATCCTGGAAGAGCCTACCCGGGCCTCGAACGGTGCGCGCCGCGGGTTGTACGCGCCAGCTTGTCCAAAGCTTCTCGTCCGATGTGCAGTACAAGAGATATTCGCCGGGGTTGAGCGAGGATTCGCGTCCCGCGGCCTGGCTGCAGGCAGAGACTTTGTTTAGAGTGAGGAGGTCCCTGATATCTTGCGTAACTTCCAGCCAGGGACCAGGAAATCGCTCCGATGGCAACAGCATCGGACGAGCGTCGGCCGTGCCAAGCAAACACGTCAGACCCAAGAGCGCTAGGCTGCAATGATAAGCGCCTCGGAGTGGCTTGTGCGGAATTGATTCCATGATCGTTGCTCCTTTCCGCCGTCGGCGGACGCGCGTTGAACACTTTGATATTTGGCTCCCTAAGTCAGGACTATTCGCCCGGACACGTTCGGTTTGAGACACTCAGCGATGGCCGCGCGCTGCGGCCTCATCGACCCCGCGTGCCGCCTTCGCCAATGCGGCTTCATTGGACCGTACGAATAAGAAGCGGGAAGCCACGGGTATTTGTGCGTCGGCGCTTCCATCTCGGCCGATGAGGACTAATCCCGCTCCGCCGTTAGCCACGGTTAAAATGACGGGCTCGCCCTTCCACGTTTTGATTGGCTCCATGCCGATGAGAAATTCACCCATCGGCTGGTCAAAAAATTGGAGCCTGAGTTGCGGAGCAACCTCTGCCGCCGCAAGCCCGAAACCTAATTGTTGAGCGCGCGCATAAATGTCCGCCAGCGACGCGGTATCGGCCCGAAAGCCGAGTTCGGCCACCGACACCGCAAAGAGCTGCACGTTTGTCTTCCTGGCGGCGACAGTAAAAGCGGGCCGAGCAAGGATTTCCTCAGCCCAGCCCCCGATGCTGCATCCTGCTGAATCCAGCGCGTTGATAAGGGCAAATGAATTTGCAAACGTCCCGACTTTAATCGTTCTCCACACCGGAACAGCGAAGGCGGATTGGAGTGCAATTGGCGGCGATTTAGAAGCAGGCGTCGTCTTGCGTGTTAGCTGGTTTCGCAGGAGGTCGCGGGCAGAACATTGTGCCCCGGCTTCGCTTGCGACAAGAACGAGCCACGTGGTGCAAAGCATCGCAGTGAGGAGGGCACCGCCCCAATGCGATCTGGGGTTGTGACTGCTTTCATTGCCAGCAATTCGGTCCATAGCGACCTACTTGCGCATGGTATTGCGCGTGCCAATGCAATCCGACAATTAGTTCAGTAGCGTCCGAGTTGCGGGCTCGTAGTAAGTCAAGCCTGCCCTTCGGTAATAAGATCGGTCTCACCTCGCAAGGTGAACAAATGACCGAGTTGAACATAGCGCGCCATCTTCAAAACAGCTCGATGATAGAACGGATATCCAACCAAGAGTACCACCGGCGCTCTTAGCGGTATGTGAACTAGCTTACACCCTGCCGCTTGTTTGACACCGAGCGGCCCTACACGGTATCCCTAGCTGCCCGTATTGGCGGATAGACGAAGGTCCATTCGCTTAGCGCGTTCGATGGGTCCACTGCCTCCCGTTAGCTGACATGCGGTTTTCGACCTGCTACGATCTGCCGTTCCAAAGTTGATACGGGGTGTGTTGGTCGCGAGGATTTTGCCTATGACCAGATTTTCAGCCATCGCCGTCGCGTTCAGTCTTGCTTCGGCAACCATGCTCTCCAATGAAGCGAGCTACGCTCAAGCTAAGCCCGGGTGGAGCGGCTCTACATACTCAATTGCGGCGAAGGTGTCGCCGGTGATATCTCCCGCTGGTCGCCCGGCGTCAACGTAGGACAATCCATGGAATTCGTGGATAATTGCTACGCGATAAAGCACAGCCAAGGCTGGCTGCTATGGGACACCGGCGTGACCGACGCGATTGCCGCCATGCCCGATGGCCAAAAGCCTACGAATGCGCGCGCTACTCATTGGAAACGCCCCAAGACGCTCGCGAGCCAACTCGAGCAGCTTGGCATCAAACTCTCCGATATTAAGTTCGTCGCCGTCTCCCACACTCACCCCGACCACATCGGCAACATCAGCATGTTTCCGCAATCAACGCTGTTGGTGCAAAAGGCTGAATACGAGTGGCCTTCGCCCTTCGCCCGGGCAACTTCAAGCCGGTCCATCAGTGGTCAACAAACTGGAGGGAGACCATGACGTCTTCGGCGATGGCAGTGCGATGCTCATCGCGACCCCGGGACATACGCCCGGACATCAGTCGCTCCTAGTTAAACTACCTAAGACGGGAGCGATTCTGCTTTCGGGTGACGCCGTCCATTTCACGGACAATTGGGAAAACCGCCGGGTTCTGGACATCAATTTCAATAAGGAGCAGACCACCGCATCGTTGCAACGCATGGCCGAAATCCTCACCAAAGAAAAAGCTCAGCTTTGGATCAATCATGACAAAACGCAACGTGACAGCTTGAAGATGGCACCGGGCTTCTACGAATAAGGCGCGTCGGCGGCTATCTGACCACTGCAGTTCACCGGCCACTGCTGGCGTTTGACGTGTTTAACCGAGTCTAACCTGAGCGCGTAATCGTTTCCCCGCGCTCCTTGGCTTGCAAATCGATCTGAAGGGCCGCGTCCAAGTCCTTCACCAACGTCTCCTTGAACGGAGTTTTTGTCAGGTCGGTTGATTTTCCGCATTCCTCGCAAACCCATGTTGCCAAATTCACCATCCTGCCGAGCACGACATTGTGCCCGCAGGCCAATCGGAAGAGCATTTGATCAAGCATGCTTATAGTCATTGGCGGCCTCCGGATCGCGGTCAGCGCCGCTAGCAACACGAATTGACCAAACGAACTGCGTTTCGCCGGTTCGGGGGAGGTTGCTGCAAGTTGCACCTGTTCCCACCGCGTTGAACTAAGATTAGAACCGGCTCTTCAAGGGATCGTTCCCCCCGCTTTCCGTCACGCAATACCGTTCGCTCAAAGGATGGCTCCATCGAATACCCTAAATTGCGCTCGTAGCCGCGATTAACCTCTCGCCCCGGGCTCCTAGGCACACCGGGCCTTAGTTCAAGGACGCTTTAGGTTGCCGCCTTCCGGGGTTGGGAGGTGCAGCAAATGTGCTCTCTCTGATTGGCCTTCGGATTTCTTCAATCCGGGCGTTCCCAGCGCAAGCGCCGTCACGAGGAGTAGGAATACTCACGCAGATGATACTGAGGTAGACATGCTCATTCATTCGGCCCTAACAGGTGAAGCTAACGCGCGTTCCCAAGGCAGTTGAATTACCTGGGCCGGATACATCAGCATCGCTTACTTAGACGTTTATTGGAGACCTACGGCGAGGAAGCCATGAAGCAGTCTGAAATTTACCGGCAAAACGCGGAGAACTGCGCCTACCTCGCAGAAGGTGCCCGCGACGAGCCGACACGCCAGCGGTACAGGCGAATGGAAGCAGCTTGGAAAGCCCTAGCAGACGAACAGGACTGGCTTGATGGGGAACCATCGCCTATACGCAAGGGCGAGGGATAACCCCGCCCAGCAGAGCCCCAAGATGCCTTGCTCGCCGTCAGCAACGGTGTCGGCGCTAGGAACAACCCTATCCATCGGATCGTTTTGATCGCGGGCTGCGCATCACTGCGCGCCCCGGCACGGCCCCCGTCTCGACCCCATGCCCCGGAGAGGGGCGCGGGGCCGTGCTCAATCCCGGTCGCGCCACCATGTCTACGAGGGGCGACGACAAAGGCAATCGCGATGCTATATCGCGGGATCGAATACTCCATTGTGCAGGGCATTGAGCGCCACGTTTGGAAGTGGGCTGCGACTGTCTCAGGAACCAAGATATCCGGGCAAGGCAGCACGCGGGACGCGGCGATAGAAAATGCAAAAAATGCCATTGCGCGCGCTATCAGAAGCAACGCCTCAAGCAGAATACAGGTGGAGAAGATCGCGATGACTTTTAGCAGAACTGGTGCCGCAACGGCCGCTTTTGTGATCGCACTAATCTCGGTTAGTGGCTGGGTCTTCGCTCAAGATGCTCCACCGGCAAAGAAGCCAGCGGTACCAGCGGTAAGAGAAAAGCCGATTGTTCAAGCGAAGCCGAGCACGCCAATGGGTTGCAAACTGGTAGGAACGGTCAAGGGCACCAAGATTTGGGCGGGCGACTGTGTTGGGGCATCAGAACTTAGGGGTGCTACGCCCGCTGAAGAACTCATCGCCACCACCCGCCGCCGCTCCCAACGAAAAGCAATAATGGAAGCTGAGCAGCCTGGCAGGTGCGCGCTTGCGCCTATAACACCGACTGGAGAAATCGCATCGCAAGGTAGACGCCAGCCGCCGTGACGAATGTGATGCCAATCGCGATGGCAGTGTTTCGGACGACGTGGCTCCAGTTCATAAATCTTCTCGGATGCCCTTGAAAAATGGATGCCGAACCTTGCCCTCGGCTGACTTCGCCCGATACTCGATCTCAACTAGAAGCTGAGGCTCCACCCAGATGCCCTTGTGTGCGATCCGTTTGCTGAAGGGCTGCGTCTTGCGGATCAGCGGCTTCAATCGAGCTTGCAGGTCCTTTACCGTGGCGGTGTCGAAGCCGTGATCTACCTTTCCGGCGTACAGCAGGCTCTCACCTTTCTGCCTGCCGACAAAGATGCCGTCGAACTTCCTCTCTTTCATCGCGAACCCGGCGATGGTCAGCGTGTCGCGCTGGGCACAGGTTTTCTTGACCCAGTTATTGCCCCTGCCCGAGGTATAGGCGCTGTCGCGCACCTTCGAGACCACGCCCTCTAGCCCCATCTTGCATGCGTGCGCGAACATCTCGCGGCCCTCGACCTCGAAACTCTCGCTGAACTGGATGTCGGTGCCGTCGATGATCTTCTTCAGGTGCGTCTTGCGTTCGATCAGGGACCGCTTCCGAAGGTCGTAGCCGTTTAGGTAAAGCAGGTCGAAGGCGACCAGCACGATCTTAGTCGACTTGCCCTTTAGTTCGTTCTGCAGGACGGAGAAGTCAGTGGAGCCGTTCTCGGCGGGGACGACGACTTCGCCGTCGATTATCGCTGAACCGGCAGTGATGTGCCATGCGTCGTCGGCGATCTTTCTGAAACGCTTGGTCCAGTCGTTGCCACGCCGGGTGAAGACCTTCACCGCCTCATTCGAGAGATGGACCTGCACCCGGTAGCCGTCGAACTTGATCTCGTGAAGCCAGCGCGCGCCGCCCGGGACCTTCTCCATAGATTTCGCAAGCGCGGGCTCGATGAAGCCGGGAAATGGTACCTTAATGCCGATAGCTGCGGGCTTTTTACGCTGGAACGCCACTGATCAACTCCACGCAACGAACTTGATTCAAAATTGGCGCGTGTCGAATCGTTCCGCAAAAACGGCCCCAGACACGTTTTCCGAGGCCGCCAACGTGTGGGCAGGTTTTCTTCCGACCGGGGCTTGGGCGGCACCGGCCAGAAACATCGAGCCGACGCCTCCTGGTCGACTTGGGCCTTCCTTTGGCCGACAATTTTTCCCTGATCTTATCAAATGTGAAGGCAAGCGGCGCGGCGGCAGGCGTATTCTGAAGGCCCAGTGAGGCGAATTTATACTTTGCGATTGATTGTAACCTGGGGGGCCGCTGGATTATAAGATCGGCGGCCTTTCGTTAGGCTGATGAGCATGACCCGTCCGACGTCCCCTTCGTGGTCTCGCTAATCTGGCTGGCCGCCCTCAGTGGTCGACTGATCTTCCTGCTTCTTGCATGAAAGTTGGCCAGAGGAAAATTACGTGGCTGCCACCTTCGGCTACTTGTTTGCGAACGTGCGTCTCGCGCCAAGCCTATCAGCTACGAGGTTTATGCGGCGGCCTTGTCTTCCTTCTCGACGCCGCGTGGCACGATCTTCAATGCCTCATCCGGCAACGGCCGCTGCAGCGCCTTTGCCTCCTGCCACGGCGCGCGCATCCAGACGTCGCGCTCCTCATCAGTCGTCAGGATCACCGGCTGCCGCGTACTCGGCGCAGATCAAAGTCGCCGTAAATTGAACTCGCGGTCTGCGACTTCTTTGGATAGCCTATCCAGCCTACGTAAGAGAGCTAGGGCGAAGGAACTCGACATGCCTTACTTTACTCGAAAACAGGACAGCATCGACCGAGGCGGCAAGATCGCTGCTGATATAGCTTGCGGGGTACTTTTGTTGGTCTTCTCCGTAGTTTTCTTCGGTGCCTTAGGGGCTTCGTCGCGTTCCTGATCATCTATTGCGCACTGGTTGCAATCGACTTCATTGTACCCAGCAGTGACGATGACGCGGCTGGTGTCGTGAGATAAGGACGACCCGCCAACTCGGGTCTGAAGGGCTCATTGACCCAGGCGCTGGGATTGGGCCTACTTGCGAATACAGTTGCAGATTGCCCGGACTTATCTCTCGCCCGGCCACCATGTCGACGGTGGGTCCCCGGCCGATATCTTGGTCGTCCTGAGCGCGACTAGATGGCTGCGCTTGTAAGGATATCCACGGACCTGCGAGCAATCCTTGCACCGCATGTAACGCTCCAGCTCATGGATCGGCGTCACCTTCTCACCTTCGGCCGACGAACAACGTCCAGCGCCACGGTCTGGTGGGTGTTGCAGCCGAGGCACCGCACTTCCAGATAATGGTAGCCCGCGTTCAGCGCGTCGCCGAGGGCAGGGGATGGCTGTGCTGGACCCTAATATCTTAGCATACGCTGATTCCATGCCACGCACGCCAGACGATCCGCCTCCTTCCGCGCTTCCTTGGCGCGCTCAGCCGAGGCTCGGATTGAACTGCCATAGATCGACTCTCGGGATTTGGTCGTCATTGTTGGAGGATGCGCCGCCTGCAAGGCAGGCATGCAAGCCGCTAAGGTTTGCGGCAGGAAGAGGTTCAGACCCTAGAATTGGCACCGAGGCTGACTTTGTTCGCGGCAGGATCGATCCAAAGCGGGACGTCATTCGGCTAGTAGCTTATTTAGCGATACGGAAAGCGCATCAGAAATTCGAGCCATCACCAAAAGGCTGGGATTGCGTCGACCTCGCTCAATTCCCCCGACATAGGTGAGGTCGATAACCGCAGCAAAGGTCAGCTCTTCTTGGGTCAGCCCTTTCTGCTGCCTTAGCCGCCGCACGTTTTGAATCGCCGCCAATGCGCGTGTCGCCTTTAATCGGATTGATCTTGATTTTGGTCTTACCAAACCTCCGCCAAGAGCAGCGCATTCGTCTGATGCGACAACAGGATGCCCGTCCTTTCAGTTGACGCCGTGATTCAAGGAAAGGTGATCCGATTTGCCACCTTAAATCATTTCTCGGCGGCTGCGAGCGGCAAAATCTACGAAGAACCAGATAATGAAGTTTCTAAAGTAAGCGGCAACCCGCTTGAAATGCGAATAATTGGTTTAGCTGTTCTCTTGGCTGGCATCGCTTTTTTCATAGTGGCTATCGTTCATCATGCCAAAGAACAATTGCTGTAGGGGCTTCTCAGCCTCCACGGTTACGTCATTGCCAGTCGCCTGGATCATTCATCACCTGCAATTGCCGGCGGTAGGCGGACATCCGGCTTTCGGACAAGAACGGGATCAAGTCGGCCGCCTCCTAATCCGCGACCCAAAAGCAACGCTTCAAGCAGTTATTGATGGAGAAGATTGTGACATTTAGCACTGCTACTGTCGCAAGAGCTGTTCTTGTGTTCGCACTAATCTCGGTTGCTCGCGCTGGCGTCGCTCCAGGTTCTCCTCCTGCAAAAAAAGCCAGCACTGGGAAGAAAGCCGATTGTTCAAGCGAAGCCGAGCACGTCAATGGGCTGCAAATTGGTAGGAACGGACAAGGGTACTAAGATTTGGGCGGCAGGCGCGTCAGAACACCGCCCGCTCCCGTCGAAAAGGAATAGCGAGCCCTTTTTCGCGGTGCCCCTGACAAGCAAGGAAGAACTACCGCCTAGGATGGACTCTCTCGGTACACCGAAAAGCCCCGCCAAAGCGGGGCTTTTCAGTTCGTGGTTACCAGGTCTGGCGTCCATACCAGTCATTCAATTCCTTTTGGGCACGGTCCTTGGCGTAGCCGTAACGCTCCTGAAGTTTTCCTTCGAGCTGGTCCCGCCTTCCAGCGATGACATCCAGATCATCGTCGGTAAGTTTTCCCCATTGCTCCTTCACCTTGCCTTTGACCTGTTTCCAATTTCCTTCCACACGATTCCAGTCCATGTCTCGCTCCTTACGTTGGATCATACGTAACGAAACGTCGAGCGTTGCGTTCCTTAGCTTCGAAAGCAGTCTCCTTCCGAACCGAGCTGTATCGTTCTTCAGGAACCGGGGGCCGAGGACTCGATTAGAGTTTTGAAACAGTCGGTGAACACGGCGCGGGCCATAACCGTTCGCGTGAGGGTGACTGCCATGTTGAAGCGCAATCGGAAGAGGCAAACAACGACACTGGAGGACCGCCTCCTCAAATTCGCAGAAGATGCCCGCGCGGCTGCTAACCGGGAGTCGTCAAGTTCCGAACGGGACACGCTAATCAAGAAGGCTGAAAAGGCCGAGGCTATGAGCATCGCAACGGGGCGATTTCTCTATGCCGATGCCGCGTTTGGCAAGTTGGATTCTTCGCCCTTTGTTGCGGAACTTGCGATGCCACGGTTTCACACGAACAGGCCGCGCCGCCTTGGGTTACCGGACGAAGCTGGCCGCTATCATGGTTCGTCAGCCGCGTTCAATGGCGAGCGCGAGCCCTTCCGCATACTCCTCCGGCGTGCCCCTATCGACGTAAAGGAACGGCCGTTGAGCTTCTCGATGTAGATGCGGCCATCCTGCACCGGCTCAAAGGCGTGGGCACGCTGCATCAGACGACGCGCGACTTTTAAACGCGGAGAACCGCGCCTACCAGGCGGGAGGTGACGCAGCAATCGCCGTTCTCCATGCCCGGAACGCCATCATTGCCGGGCTTTGGACGATCAAGTCCGACGGTCGGGAAAAATCGGAAAAACTTCGATTCAGCTAGGAACGGCCCCTCCCAAGAGCTGTTGTTCTGCGCGCTCCCGAGTTTGCGCCATCAAAAGTTTGGGGACTTCAAATGCCTTTTCAAAAAAACCAATCGGCCTTCTCAAACAAGGTCCATGTGCAAGCCAAACTTTATCGACTTATGAGCGAGGTTCGTGCCCTACGCGATAGAGCCGGGTCGCTCGAAGCAAGGTGCGAAGCAAAAACATCCGACAGAACAGCACGTAATCCGAACCGCTGGCGTGAAAGCACGATTGAGAAGTATCACAAATGACGCCGTCGTTTCGCGGACTGGATGATGGGAGCCAATTAACGTCGCCTCCTACAAGCCGGAAGGCGGGCGATCCCACAGATTTTTGCAAGCCCGCAAACGACAATCTCAAAAGCACTCGGCCGCCAATTCCCTTACTCGAGAATACATACGGCTCCGACTGTGCCGAACGCATCTCAAACAACCACGTCTATCGATACCTTCCCACGTCGACTGAGGCGAAATATCTTTATGGTCGCTTACGGAATTGTCGTGAGTATCGCAATGATTGCGTGGCTTTACCTGATCAGCATGACTTTGCTTAGAGGCGTTGAATTGGCGCTGCCTTAACGTTGCAGCCGTTGCGACGCCTTGCTGGCTTTTGCTTGCGTTCAGATCGTGCTGTGGTCTATTTGATTGGCCGCACCAAGTACGCCGAAAAGTAAGGGCGGTCTCCATATGCCGATCAAAGCGTAATTTGGGCTAGTTACTCAAATTGCGTTCATTACTAATTTCGCCCTCTGGGCCACCTGCTTCCAGTGTTCGAGTGATCAGTTTCCGAGCCCGCCACTCATACTCGTCAGCCATCATTCTAAGCCTGTGGGCCGCGCGCTCGTGCGTCATTTCGGCCGCAATCCGACGGCAATGAGCTGCGTGTTCAAGCAATGCACGGATTTCGAGGTCCATGTGAACCAACAATTCTCAATCACCTTGGTTGCCGGGCCTTCGACTAAAGTGTCGGGAAAAACCGGCAATGAAAGTGTCAGCAAATCGTTGGGACAATACCGGACCATTGCATAAGGAAATGGTGCATGAAGGATTCCTCACTGTACGTCCGCGCGACGCAACAAGCGTGGTCGATCTACCTAGCGCGAAACAATACAGTTGCTCCCGAGGATGAGCGACGCTGCACATTGGAGCGCTTTGTACGTGAGCGCTGGCAAGCCGGAGAGATAGACCTCGACGAGCTGACCTGCTCGGGATTGTCTTTCCTGCAGCGTCTTCACGTTCTCCCGGAGCATCGGTGAGGATGCGCTGCCTACCCCTCACATTAGTGCGGCAGGTTGTGAGGCACAGCTCGCAGCCCGATCTAACTTTGGCCGCGTTGTCGTTTTGCATCGCAGCGAGCTTTATTGCTGGATTGAGGGTCGTGCTTGGGCCTTGACGACTAAAGGGAACGAAAGGCTTCGACACCTGTTGCACGCTCCATCAACTGTGGAGGAGATTATGGTCACTGAAGCAAGAGAAACAGTAAGCCTCATCGGCAGCGATAAGGTGGAAGGCACCGCAGTCTATGGTGCAGGCGGGAATAAGATCGGCTCTATCGAGCGCGTGATGATCGATAAGCTGAGCGGCAAAGTCTCGTATGCCGTACTCAGCTTTGGAGGCTTCCTGGGGATCGGCGATGATCACTACCCGCTCCCGTGGCAATCGCTGAAATACGATACGAATCTCGGCGGCTACGTTACTGGCATCACGGAGGCCCAGTTGCAGAACGCCCCGAAATATAGCAACGACAATTCATGGAATTGGAGCGATCCAACAAGAACCCGTGCGGTGAACGACTACTACGGCGTCGGGATTTAATGAAGATTCATGAGGGACCGTGGCAGCGGCCCTTCATAGCGTCAAGGGCGGCTGCTACTCTCTTGCCGGGAGTTCAGCGGCGCCTTACCCGCTAGAGATAGATCGTCCAAAGGTGTTTTACGCCCAACCCCCGTCGTGTGGGCCACCGACGGGAAATAAATTTGTCGAGTTATTTGAGCTGCGCACCTCTGTAGGCACCGCGTTGGCCGTGTGCAGTTCATCAATCACGACGAGCTTTTATAGTGACCACAGAATGTCAGAACTCAGCCATGAAGCGTTGAAGCGTTCTCTAACTCTTTTTTAGAACGATACGCACTTGATCGACAGGCCACTTCTCTCCCACACGCAATACTCGGACACTCATGTTATCATCACCGCTAACCAATGCATGGGAACTCACCGGATCATCAATGCGTACGAGCTTAAGTTCCGTATCGGGCTTCCAGTTCAATGTCACGTCTAAGTCGCCGGGAAAGACTTGCCATTTCGAGCCGTCGTCGAGTTCTACAAGATGGCTTCCGGAATGAGATCGGATTTTCATACTTGGCAACGGCCGGAGGCTTCGCGAGGTTCCCGCGCAACCTTCCTTAACTCGCTGCGCCCCCGTGATTTCCTGTTGCAGAACCGCTCACTGCCGCTTCAAGCAGGCTCCATTGTCTCAGGGCTTGCACGGGCCATCTCTGGTATCTCGTGCCCCTTTTAACTGCGAACGCTGGAGCGGTAAACATTCTGACGGTTACTCCGACGATGAGTACTGCCCGCATTTCCAGCCTCCTCTTTGTACAGACCCGACGGGAGACTCGCCCGTGCGGACTATCCGACACAGCAGAACGACGAGATCACCACGCTCGTTCATTCCCTTCTTGTGTAGCAAAAATGGTACAGACTTTCTCTCTCGCACCAAGCACCATCAAGCTGCACGAACCGGGGATGAGATCATGTTTATTGTCCAAGGTAAGCCTAGAGAGCCTGCGGGAATAATCAAAGTCGTCAAGGACACGCGGCGGGAAGCCTTGGCAACCGCGAACGACTTTTTTGCACAGGGGATGCCCTTCGTCACTGTTATCGCCGACGGCCGGGTATACGCGGCTGAAGAGTTTGCACTGACGCTGCAACATGGTGAGGGGTTGCAATGATGGCGACGCGATCATGAGTGACAGCCTCATGAGCGAACAACACCGCACATGCCGATGTGGCGCAGTGTACCGACGAACGGTATCGATGGCACCGTCGCGCGAAGTGAACAGCTTCGAATGCGCGGCTTGCGGCACAACATTGGAGCATTGGAATAGCGCGTGGGTGCCCACCTATCGTCTGATCATCGGTCCGGCGACACGCTCCTCTGGAACTATCGAGCCTAAGCGGCCGCTTTAAGACGGAGGCCTTTCCTGTCAAGCAGGACTACCTCGGCCGAGTCCGCATGGGCGAAGCTTTATTTGCGCGTAATCAGGGTTTTGGGTGGCAGATCGGACCTTTCGGCAACTATGAAGCAGTCTGAATCTACCGGCAAAACGCGGAGAACTGCGCCTACCTCGCAGAAGGTGCCCGCAACGAGCCGACACGCCAACGGTACAAGCGAATGGAAGCGGCTTGAAGATCATTAGCCGACGAACAGGACTGGCTTGATGGAGAGCCATCGCCCGCGCGCAAGGGCGAAAGGATAACCCCGCCCAAGATGCCTTTCTGGTCGTCGACGACGCTATCTGAGCTAGGAACAACTCTATCCATCGGATCGTTTCGTTCGCGGGCCGCGCATCACTGTGCGCCTCGGCACGGCCCCGGTCTCGACCCCTTGGCCCCCGAGAAGGCACGGGGCCGTGCTCAATCCCGGTCGGGCCATCCTACGCCGAGGACAATGACACACAAAGGCGTCGCGATGCGTTATCGCGGGATTGAATACTCCGTTGTGCAGGGCATTGAGCGCCGCCTTTGGAAGTGGGCCGCGACTGTCGCCGGGACCAAGATATCCGGCCAGGGCAGCACGCGGGACGAGGCGATAGAAAGGGCGAAAAAAGCCATCGCGCGCGCTACCCAAAAGCAACGCTTCAAGCAGGTCATTGATGGAGAAGATTGATGACATTTAGCAGTGCTACTGCCGCAAGAGCTGTTCTTGTGCTCGCACTAATCTCGGTTGGCAGTGCCGCCGTCGCTCAAGGTGCTCCTCTTGCAAAAAAGCCAAAGCCGATTGTTCAAGCGAAGCTGAGCACGCCAATGGGCTGCAAACTGGTAGGAACGGTCAAGGGTACCAAGATTTGGGCGGGTGACTGTGTAGGCGCGTCAGAACTTAGGGGTTCTACGCCTGCGGAAGAAGTCTCATCGCCACCGTCCGTCGCCGCTCCGGTCGAAATGGGAATAACAGAAGTCGACCGCCAGACGCGAAGCGATGCGCTCGGATAAGGTTGTCTCCCGGGAATTACAAGTGCTCAACGCCGAAGTGCAGTTGACTGCAAATTTCCGCGCATCGGGCTTCTGTTGATTGCGCCATTAGCTGTCTCCCACCATCTTCCCGATTTGCAGTTGACTGCAAAAGCAGCGTTAGCCAATAGCCGAACTTGACAATGGATACCGTCGAGCTGGGCGCGGCGGACCAGCAAAATGGTTGCCTGCGGACCATCCAGTTCTGCAATTCCCCGTGCCGTTTAATCTAGGTCAGTGGGGTTCTATGGGGTGTAACGAATATACGCGCTGATGAAATTTCTTCCCCTGATCAGATTGAGTTCTCTTTGCCGTATTTCCACGGGAAAAAGTGGCAACGGCGGTCAAACGCGGTCGTCAACTTGGTTCCTTGCTGGCGTTTTCTGCAATCGCGCGGTCTACTTCTGACGCCAAGGTCGCGAGGTGCTTGGCTAGCCGAGCGAACAATTCCTGCTTGTTCGGATCGGTCGCCAGCCTGCTAATCAGAGCGCAGTCCTCGGCGTCCAGTCGCAGCCTCTCAAGCTGCGCTTCCATATCTTTCATGGCCCCAACCCCACAAATACATAGGTGAATCGGCCCGTTCCTGAGGCCGCCTTACTGCTTCGGCGATTGCGGACGAGAGGATGATAGCCACTCGTTCATGTGGGATGCGATATCCGTCTGGCGCGCCTTGCGCAGTAGCTCCTCGCGCTGCGCCCCGCGGGGCATTTTCTTGGCCCGTTCTCTAAGGCGTTCCGCCTCGGCGGCCAATCTTTCTGCAAGGGTCGCAGTATGCTTGATGCGGCTTCTAAATGGCATGGCATAGCCCTCTATCGAGTGCCAACGGCATTCCATTTCGACGATCCCGCCGAGGCGCTCTTTGAGCTAGAGCAAATAACGTTGCGAAAAGTTGGGAACCCCGCAGGCCACCAGGCCGAGCACGGCCCCGCCGGGGGCTGGGGGCTGGGGGCTGGGGGCTGGTAAGGCGGGTGCCGTGCCGGGCGCAACTGATGCGCGTACTGAGTCGGCCCGCGCCAAGCAGATTATTTTTCGATGTTCGAAAGATGACCGGGACAGAGTCCCAACGCACGAGGCCGGATTAGGCTTGTCCGGGCCTCTGGCAAAACCCTCAAGGGAACTCAATGCAATTTGCGCAAAATCGACGTCATGAAGTCTCGAAGCGAGGCGATGTATTTCTCAATGACCTGCTGGCGCTCTTCCATGCGCGACCTTGCCTTGTTCGATGGGGGCACACTTCTGCCGGAGCCGCCATGCTCCTGTCGTCGGGACTCTTTTCGTCGGGGAATTTTTCTCGTCCCCATCGAACCCATCCTAAAAGTCTAGGCTGACATTCAAAAACTGGGGCGAGCTCGCTGAGATCGGCATCGAGCTGTGTCAAACAGGGTGCCCGCTTCCCACCCAGCGGGCGAGGCCAGGATGAGGGTGTCCGGGCCTCTGCCAAAGACCTTAACGGCACCCCTTCACCAAATTAGCGGCTTCTGCAAGTCTGGCGATATCTACGGCAATTCCCTTCGCCTTGTTCGCCCAACTGATCCTTGTTGAGACAAGCCGCGCGCAATTCGCCGCACACATCGCGTCGGACAGGTCTTTGGCAGGCTTCCCGGTATTTGCGGCAGTTTCCTTCGCCCTGTTCTCCCAGCCTGTCCTTGTTTTCACAGGCACGTCGCAATTCATCGCATTGGCCGCCGCCTCGACCACGGCCGTCGTCTACTCGGACCCCGCCCGGACCAACCTGAATAGATTGGGAAAAGACCGATGTTGGAACAACAAAAAGAGCCGCCGTCGCGACCACGAAAGCAAGCCTGCGCATCACCGACCTCCCAGTCAAATGCCGGATAGATGCCCCGGCTTTGAAGAAATATTCCCCTGACGTTTTGTTCCTAACTGAGAGGTCGGGAAAAACAGGAAACTTTTCTCCGGAGGTCGAATTGATTTAGGCGTATGTGGCTTTTTGGAGAGGCTAAGTGGACGACGAATTTCCACCGAGGATCGCAGCCGATAGAGCATGGACCGTATATTTGGCGACGCACAGTGACGTCGACCCAGCTGATGCGCGGCGATGTGCGCTGGAACGGTATCTAGAGGGAAAATGGGCGGCGGGAGAGAACGATCAGGAAGAGCTTACATGCAAAGGTCTCTCTTATCTAACTCACCTGCCGTCTGATAGTTGGTGAGGCAGGATGGAGGACCTCGCAATGGCTCTAGCCCGTCTTGCCGCTCGAAGTGCGCGACCGGATTGGACAATTGCAGCAATTGCATGCCTCATAGCAGCTGGCATTGCAATGATCCTTCAATATACGATTGGAACATCGCTTGGGTCGTGAACCTTCTCAACTTCTCGAAGGGAGAGTTGGTCCATGGAATACAGAGCTATCGAATATCAGCTTGTACAGACGGCAAATCCCTGTTGCTGGAAGTGGACGATATTCCTTGACGCCACCCGAACGCGGACCGGCATCTCACTTACCCGCGCCGACGCAGTTCTGGATGCCGAACGCGCCATTGATGCCGTCCTAGAGAACGGAGACCGAGCGCTATCCCGTTCCACAAGTAGCAGTATCAAACTTGCCAATCCGAATGGCGTTTAGTTTCCGAAGAAGGAGATGCGGGGTTCGTCATTTCCAAAAGCTAAAATGCCGGGTTCCGTAGGCTGCTGCCGTTCCATCCGCTGGCGAGCCTTAGCGGCTGCTATTCTCTTGGCCTTTCGTGCGGCATCCCTCTTGCGCCGTTCTGCTCTCTCATCTCGAATCGAACTTCCTTGCGCCCCGTTCTCAGAAGACTTCTGAGCAACCTGCGTTTGCGGTTCTTGACCTGTTTGGGCTTGGGGCTGGGCCACAGGTGCTGGCGCAGCCGCTGTGATTTGTTGTGCCGGTTCTGCTGAAGCTGGCAAAATCACTCTCATCGCGGGGCTCGGTTCGGAAGTGCGGTTTTGTGCAGGCGGATCATGCAACGCGGACTTTGCCAGCATCAAACCAGCACTGAAACCGACGGCGAGGATAAGGAAGCTGGTTCCTATTCCGGCAAAGAAGATGCGCGCGTTCGAAGCCATGACCAGTCTCCAGTGTTCGCAACCGAACGCTGGAATTAGGATTTAGGTTTCGCCATCGGGAAAATTTAGCAATGCCGGGCTGCGGCCGCCCCCGGGGCCGAAGAGTATGTTCACTTTTGCACCTTTATGCGGGAACAATGCCGCTGATATGTCGTTCTCGCACGGAACTTCACGGGTGCCGATCATTCTCGTCATCGAAGACGATGAGCAAATTCAAAGTCTGGTTGAGGACGCCTTGGTTGAGGGTGGCTTAGAACCTGCTATTGCGGCTTCCGGCGAGGAGGCTGTGACGCTGCTCAAAAGTAAGTCTTTCATCAAAGAACGTCCCCCGGTGTATCGAGCACTCGTCACAGACATAAACCTCAAAGGCGGGATGAACGGCTGGGAGGTCGCCAAGCAAGCCCGAGAGATCGACCCGGAGTTTCCGGTCGTCTACATGACGGGGGCAGCTGCAGAGCAGTGGGGATCGCACGGCGTGCCCACAGCATCTTACTCGTGAAGCCCTTTGCTCCTGCTCAACTTGTCACGGCCGTATCCCAGCTTTTGAACGTCGGTAATCCGAGCAGTTGAGGGGCTGATATGAAGGGAGCGGCAATATTTTTGGTCGAGGACGATGCCCTTTTCGGCGACGCTATACACAGCCCGATCCGCAATACCGAGATCGCTGACTTAAACTTGACGCAGCTCATGTTGACTTTGTGTGATGCCTCCGGCGCACTCTCCCGAGAACGCCGATGAAAGCGCCGCCACTCGATCCACATATTGCTGACTTAGCTCCAGCCGGACCAGCCCTCACTGAGTATGACGAGGAGCACGTGATCACGTACATGCGAGTGCTTGATGCTGATCAGGAAGGCGCGGACTGGCGTGATGTCTCTCGTGTCGTGCTGCGCATCGACCCAGACACCGAGGCCGACCGCGCGCGACTAGCGTTCGAAAGCCACCTATCACGCGCTAAATGGATGACAGAGCAAGGTTATCGCCATCTGTTGCGAAGCGACGTCTAGGCAGCTGGCAACTCGGCTCGCCAGTCGCGGCTAATAATCAATTTGGAAACCATATAAAATAGTCTCAAGATTTTAACGAAACAACTCGCCCGTTACCGCGTCGTTCTAGCCGGAGGGCAAAACATGATGACAGAACGCAAATTCAGAGAGCGAGAAGTCCAGATCGCGCGCTATCGGCTTCTGGAGCGGGAGGTGACCGATCCGCTTGCCGCGTGTCTGATTCACGTCATTGTTGAAGAGCTAGAGGCTGACGTCGCGCTCGGCTCTGCCGGTGATGACCCACGCAGCCGCAAAGAGTGCGGCCCAAGCAAAATCGATACTGCCAAACACGACTACAGAACCAAAAACACGACCTGACGCAAAAAGCATGGACACCGGAATTGCGAATGCCAGCTTTTCCAGCACGGCGAACAGCATAGCCGGTCTAAAGCGTAAAGGGTCATGAGAAATGATGAAGAACATGATCTGCGCGGTTAGGGCCGTTCCAATAAAGCCATAAAAGTACTCCGGCTGCGTGAAAGCCCCCGATGCTTTTGCAATGTATGCCTCGACGAAGTACAGGGGCAACAGAACCGCAATTCCGCAAATCCCCGAAGCGGCGAACAGCCAGCGAGCCAGCTTAGCGGTCTTCACGTTTTTCATTGTCAATCCTTACACCACGGTCACGGGATAGGGCATCTCCTTTGTCAGCCCCGCGCATCACGATCTTGAGCACATCATCCGGCAAAGGCCGCTGTAGCGCCTTAGCCTCGTCCCACGGCGCGCGCATCCAAACCTCACGCTCCTCATCGTTCGTCAGGATCACCGGCATTGCCTTCGGATGGATGGGCTCGACCACCGCGTTCGGCGTCGTAGTCAGGAAACCGTAGATTAGGTGAGGGCCGGGGACCGGCTTGGACTTGGTGCCACGGTCGCCTTTGAACTCGGTCCAGATACCGCCGAATGCAAAAAGCGGCCGATCCTCGTTCAATGCAAACCAGACTACGTCCTTCTTTTTAGTCTCAGGGTTCGGTTCCGGCGCGTATTCGGCGAAGCTGTTAGCGGGCACAAGACACCGGTTCTCCGGCTTCAGCCAGCCGCGCCAATGAGGTGACGTCGTGTTTCTGATATTAGTGACCGGTGGTCCGCCTAACCTCGGTGGCGGCGGCATCCCCCAGCGCATCATCGTCAGTTCGCGGTCGGTCCCGGCGTTACGGACAACTGGCGCAGGATAGTCGGGGAAGACACCGGGCATTGGTGGCAGGTTACCAACGTAACGATTGATCACCCGAAACAGTCCGATGATCGCGGCTTGGTTCGTGGTGATGCTGTAGAGATTGCACATCGAGGTACGTTCCTACGCGAACAGGTCGGCACCGGCTTGGGTGAAGCGAACGAAGGTTCCGCTCTCATGCACCGATAGCCAGCCGCGTTGGATGGCGAGCGCGAGCCCCGCAGAGTATTCCGCTGGGTTGCCGCCGTGGCTGAAAAGAAATGGTCCGTTGATCTTCTCGATGTGGATGCGCCTATCTTGAACCGGCTCGACGGTGCTGGCGATCTCCATCAGCTTGCGTGCCGCCTTCTCAGGATCGGCGAAGGGGCGGTCGGCGGAATACTTCATCGGACCTGCACATTCTCGCCGCGATCTATCAGGCCGTACTTCCGCGCCGTCCAGTCGCGTTGATCGCGCCAAGCCTGATAGTCGGCTCCGGTCCGTCTCGCCGAGAACGCTCGCCATGCGAGCTCGAAGTCGGCGCGCGCCTGATCGAACGTCGCTGCTGTGCCGCCGCGCTGCTCGCCCGGTCGGCTGCCTGGATAGAACCCGCACTGCCACTGCCATTGCGGCGCGGCGTTCGGATTGCCGATACTCCGCGCAATGGTGCCGACATGGATATCGGCCAAATAGATTTGCCAGCAGTCCGTGCGGTCAGGATCGCGGCGGCGGGTCAACGGGAGGGGATCGGTCATGGTCCCATCAAAGCCGGTCCGGCTGCGGTCGGCAAATCGTCGAGACCTTGGGGCGTTCCGCCGCAGCGATCCACAAGGGCTCGCACCGAGCAGCATCAGGCTGACGGTATCGGGCGCTTCTCCGGCTCGATGATCGCAGCCGGGGTAGCGGCGCAGAACACTTTCAGAAGTGACCCCGCAAAACGCATTGCCCCCAGCCAACAATCGCTTGAGAGAGTGCCGATGGCCGACGGTGCAAACGTCCGGCATAAGGAAGAAAACTTCCGCCAGCAAGCCGAGAACTCGAAGGCCGCATCTGAGGAACCATAACTAAAGAGGCGAATTGCCAAGTCGCATGGTCCGGTACTATTTCGATTTTCATGACAGCGGCAGTGGTCTCTATCTAGATGAAGTTGGAAGAGCTTCCAAGCGAAGCCGCTGCGCACGATCCAGCTATGCAGACCATCGGCCCGCCCATCGCCACTCAGAGGGCCGCATATCCGTGGAGGTACGGGACGGCGACGGCCCTATTCTCAGGTACTCCGCCACCTTCCAGCTTACGCCACGCAAGAACCCGCCCCATTAGGCGATTTTTTTTGAGCCACATCAGGATGGCTCCATCGCACCTTCGTAGATTACGCTGGTAGCCGAGCAACCTACGATCAGGACGCTGAGGTTATGGGCCCGGGCTCCTAGGTACACCGGGCCCGCTCTGTTCAACGCCCCGTCCCTTTAGGTTGCCGCTTTCCAATGGTGGAAGGCGCAGCAAATGTGCGGTCTCCGGTGGGGCTTCCGATTTCTTCAATCCGGGCGTTCCCAGCGCAAGTGCCGTCACGAGGAGTAGAATACTCGCGCAGATGATGCTGAGGTAAACACGCTCATTCATTCGGCCCTAACGGGGTGAACTACCGCGCGTTCCCACAGATAGTTAAATTACGTGGGCTGGATACATCAGCATCGCTTACTCAAGGGTTTGCAGACCGCTGCGTGGAGGAAGCCATGAAGCAATCTGATCATTAGCCGACGAGCAGGGGCTTGATGGACAGCCATCGCCTGTACGCAAAGACGAGGTGTAAGGCGGCCCGCTGGACCCAATCACCGCGACCGAACTCATAGCGGCTGAAACACTGCTTGCATCGGGGGCGGGTTGGAGCAATTCTGGCCTAACGTGGTTTCAGCCTCGGTCCCCAAACTCCAAACGCGGCAGGCGCTTTAAGGAAAGGCATGGCGGCACCCAAAGAAATGGATGTTGTCCGGCGGGCTTACGAGCTCTGGCAGCAGGCTGGCGAGCCCTTGGGCAAGGACGACGAATTCTACCACCAAGCGAAGAAAGAGTTGCAAGAGACAGTGGATAAAGAAAACCAGCCCGCCGCGGATAAACGCGCGTGCGCGGCCCGCTAAGTAGCGGGCAGATCATGAGGCCTCGAAGCCTTGGCCCTCGGATGATCCAGCTCATAGATTTGCTGCTTTAGTTCGGCTGCGAAGTCACGGAGGTTCTTGTTCGTGACGCCGTCATGGAACTCACGGGCCAGCCGGTTGCATTTGGCGAGTTTATCTCGAAGTTCCTGCTTTTCCCGGTCCCGGTCCATGTTCATTAGACTAAGGCTAGGTAGTCGGAGAAAAGTTCAAACTTCGTTCACGGGACAAAAGTCCGGCGCTTTTGAGACTTTGGAAACCGCGGCCTCCCGATGCGAGATAGTTGCGGGCGATCACGCGACCGCGTCACGCTGGTCGGCGATACAGTCTCGATGATGATGTCGGTGCTTCCGGCTTCTCCGCGGTGGGTTGGGCTGCGGTCTAAGCGTCTAAGCGGCCTGCTTTATCGGAGCGCAGGCGGTGTGAAGGATTTTTCCGGCCTCTGTGAATGTGAAGTGCGTACGCACTGGCCCTCCGTCGAAATCTCGATAGTCCAGACACACGCCCGCCGCCTTGGGGAACAACGCATCAACCTCGAAAGACCCGGCCCCAGCGTGCGCCAACTTCGGACGCCAATACCGTTCTACGCCGAGCCGCCCGCGGAAGCTTCCTCCTTGGCAACAATCTATAATGGCCGCATCATCGTAAAGATCGACGAGCGCCGAAAGTTGTCCTCCTCGACAAGCATCAAGCCAATCAACGACTACTCCAATGGGATCGAAACTGTTCTTGGACCTAGACATTGGTCCCTCCTAGCGCCAAAGGAGCAAAGGGATAGGACGGGCGCACGGCCTGAACTGATTGTTCAGCCAACGTTGTTTCGGGGCGACCCGACTGAGAGGCTTCACTCATGCCGGACGAGCATCAGACCAACACGATTATCGCAACGGCGATATTGGATAGCTTTAAGGATCGTCCAGACCGCCAACTTGATCCTGAGGAAGCCAAGATACTCGCGAAGCGCATTCTTGCCGCGTTAGAGGAAGCAGGGCTTCAAATCACGTTGGCCGACCAGCCTTGTTGGCAGGTCGAAAGCACCTGGCTGTTGGCCTCCGTAAAACTACTGAAGTTGCATCACTGGGCAACGCATCTCTAGCCACGCGCACTTTTGCCTTAAATCGCGCCCACGTTGATCAAGCTATCTCGGGGCTAACCCGAGTTGGCATGGCCTGGCGCATGTCGATTGGAACCCGCCTTGCGTCGGGCCGCGCTTTGATCCAGTCGCGATGCCGAAAAACGATAGGCGTATTAGCGGACACTTCAAGAATACGGAATACGACTAGCGTACGATTACCTCTGCGCCACTATGGCACGGGTCATTGCCAACGACGGCGACGCATGATCTCCCTCCTACATTTCGACCAATCGACTTTGGCCAACATGACGGCCGCGCTTGAGTATGTTTGCCGAAAACTACCTACGGATCGAGACAACCCAGCCATCCGGAAATATATCGCGGAAGAGATTTTGGCGGTGGCTACCGAGGGACAGACTTCGCTTGGCGATTTGACGGCTGCCGGTCTCAAAATCGTAAACAGCTACCTTTTTCCGCCGGGACGTTCTTGGCTGAGGGCCCTCGGAGGCTAGGTGACCGCGTTAACGAAGAATTAAGAGGCCCCAGCCATCCTTTCCTCATGAGAGTTGCAGTGGCTGCCATAGTTGCTCTCCTGTTTCTCAACTTTATGGATGAGCGATTTAACAACGCCCGCTACAGCAGGGCGGCGGTCAGCATGGCTGAAAAAGTGATCCGATCATTCGGTTAAAAATACCGCGAGGCGCACCATGGTTTCCGTTGATCATTTTGGCTACGAATTGCGCCGCCAACTGCACGAAGCCGCTGCGAACGGAGCCAACGAACTCCTGCTAACTTGTCACGACCTCTGCCGATCTGTTAGATCGGGAACAGCTTGGCTAAACACGTGCTGCGAAGCGATGGAGCAAGAAATTCGGGACGGTGATCTCGTTGTGCAGAGCAGAAGCGGACACGGAATGGCTGTCCGATATCAGTTACCGCGTTAGCCAACCTGCGACTTACCTGGGCTTCCTCAGCGCAATTGCCATAATGTCCCGGAAGGCGCGGTTTGAAGCAGGGTTTGCTTGTTACACTTTTAACTCCACCGCGAACTGTCGATTTACATCCTCACGTTACCCTTGAGTATGCACGGGCTGAGACGCACACATTTCACACGTGAGGTTCGGCGGCGACGCTACCAATCGGCGTGGATCACGACCCACGGTCTGGCGGACTATGAATGCCGCCTGAGCAATCTGTCGCAATCCGGTGCAGAACTCGTTGTCGGAATAGGCGACGTTCTGCCAAGCCGGTTCCAGATCAGATTGGTTCCCAACTCTGCTAGAGCAAAATATTGCGAAGTTGTCTGGCGGCAGGGCAAGACCATCGGCGTTAGGTTTACCCGGTGACAGCCTTTCGATGGTGTCGCCCGGTTTAAAGTCTCGAAGCGCGTGCTGCTTTGAGGCTCGGAGCTTGCCTAAAACGGTGAAGCGAGCTGGAACGACAATCTCGCCGTCGACAATGGCTGAACCGGCGCTGATGTGCCAGGCGTCGTCGGCGACCTTCCTGAAGCGCTTGGTCCAATCGTTGCCGCGGCGGGTGAAAACCTTGACGGCCTCATTCACCAGGTGAACTTGGACGCGGTAGCCGTCGAATTTGATCTCGTGGATCCAGCGATCGCCGGACGGCACTTTCTCGATCGACGTCGCCAGGGCGGGTTCGACGAATCCGGGGAAGGGCGCTTTCACGCCGATCGCCGCCGGCCTCTTACGCTGAAACGCCACGCCACAAACTCCACGAACAAAACAGGTCGATTCAAACTGACGGCAGTCGGATCGTTCCGACAGAGCGTTAGGAACTTTACCTATTTTTCCCGGTTTTTGAAGCATGCACTTGGGGCGGGTGAATGTGAGCTCCTCTTATCGGCTTAAGTCGCGATGGAGCACCCTCTAGTCAGACGTGACCAATTCAACATTTCTCCGCACGGTATTGTTCATAAGCCGACCGATGCGGCATTTACGCCGGATCCTTCGGATCCCTATTCAGGAATGGTGCGGCTTGGCCAGCTTAGTAGCACCCCTCCTAATGGGGGTGGCTTCAACCCTGACGACGTACAGAGAATTATGCTTCGGCTTTGGGTCGACTACGTCGCCAATAACCCCGAACTCTTCAAGGGAGCGGGCGGAAAGACAGGATAAGGCGCTGCGGCACTAACTTAGATCGGGAATGAAGCCGCCCGGCATTGCGGGAACGTCGTCGGGGTCGGCTGGATTGGTTTTGTTGCAGTCCGGGCAAGGTGCACCGGCGCCCCCGCAGCCGCAGGCCCTTCCACCCAAGAACGGCCGATCAAGATGATTTTCGCAAACCCATCGAGTATTATCGCACCGGGGGCAGTACCGCATCGACGTGCGCACCTCTGGCAAAGAAAAACCAATGTCGGTGCAGGCATTGCGTTCCAAGGGGCAGATATCTCCGGCAGCCCTTGGGTGAGAGCTGCTTGCTCCAATAGCCTCAGCTCTGACGTCCCCGGAGCTGGGGCTCTGGCTTACGCAAAAAGATCGGCGCCGCTCTGCGTTAAACTCAAGAACGTTCCGCTCTCGTGCGGGGCGGGCGGATGGGGGACGATTTATCCTCGTTTCGCAGTTCTTGCTTCGCTTGCTGCCAGAACTCGTCTTCCTCGCCTTCTGGCCTGCCATGGCGCTGCCAGATCTCATAAGCGCGCTTCTTGATTTCTTCTTCGGCGTTACCCGGTGCGCCGCCATTCGCGCATTCCGCCAGTTCAATATAAACCTCAGCGAGCCGGAGCCGCCCCGCTCTATCATCGTCGTGGGGTGCCGTCCTCGCCTTCGCGCGGCACTCGTCAGCCTTCCGGCGATACCGTTCTGCATCTGCAGGTGTCATGCCCTATCATGCGCGGCGGGCCGATCCGTTCCTGACGACGAGCGCGACGATCATGACATTGCCTCCCATGACCCATTCCATCGCGGGATGCTGCTTAGGCGTGAACCTCACAACGCGGCCGGAGAATCTTAGTCATGGAAGCAACCCGCGACAGGAACGCTTACCCCGCAGGCTGATTATGGGGGATGTCCCCGCGCATAGTGGGACACACTCACGAACTTAAACGGTCTCGCAGTCGGAAAACTCGGGATCGCTGGCGGCTCTGGCGTGATTAGAGCTCCCGCCAGGGCCTTTTTTGCAGGGTACCAGGACTGAACGCTGGACCCGTTTCGTGCTCCGGCGTTCTCAGTTGAACACAACGGCCTGCAATCGCCGAGGTGAGAAGGGCGCACTTATGCACGCCTATCGAGCTTACATGATCGGCTGGGACGGCCATATCGTCTATCGCGTGGACATTGAATGCGACGATGACGAAGCAGCCAAAGAGCGCGCCAAGTTGCTCGTGGACGGTCACGACGTAGTGATGGGACGGCGCGCGGAAGATCGCGGAATTCAGACGGCGCACTGCAAGACGGCGCACTAAGGCGGTCAAGAAGGCCGGCAGCAGCCGCAAGCGGCTCGAGCGTCGGCTCAGCCGTTAGGAACGCGAACTGAGGGTGGTGTGTTAAGCGAATGGCTGGTGGGCTGAAGCAATGTCGCACCTCGTCCCCGGTGCGACACCTCAGCCTAAGAAGGGCCCCAGCGGTGCCGCTGGGGCCCTTTCGTATTGGGGCGGCGAACTGAGGCGGCCTTGCTCAATTGAGTGACTTGCGTAGCTTCTTGAGGATTTCTCGCTGGTCGCTAGCGTATTCCTCAGCGACCTGCCGGGCTTGGTCGGTGCGCGATGGCTTGAGTTTCCGGTCGTGCTCCCGCGGCTTCTTCTCTCTCATGGTGTCTCCTAGCTGCCTTTTGGCGCGTTCATTGCCCGCTCACCATGAGGACGAAAAGACCGCCGACTGATGCCTCACGCTGTCTTGGGGCTGTTCATGACTTTCTCGACTTCGTCGGCCAGCCGATCAAAATGCTGACATAGCCGGTCGAACAATTCCCGTTTGGTGCGATCCGTAGCGAGATCGCGAATTAGAGCGGCCTCCGCCGCGTGCCGTCGCAGTTTCTCGATTGAGGCGAGGTAATCCTCCATGGCGCGCCCATGCTTACTGTGGAGACCGCAGACCGGGTGACTTCAGCCACTGGTCCAGGTGCGCAGCGGTCTCGGCTTGTCGGGCCTCCCGTTCGAGCTCATACCGCTCAATGCCGGGCGGCAGCTTCTTTGCTTCAGAGCGTAAGCGGTCGGCCTCCTGGATGAGCCGATCGGGAATAGTCAATACGTCTTTGAAACGGCGTCGCTGCATGGCGCTCTCCATTCCAAAAGAGGATGGCGGGAGCGCAAAGGGCGGTCTCATCACCGGTAGTTGCCACAGCTTAGGCGAACAACTGCGGCGGTGGGCGGGAGGTGACCAAAGTCCCGGATTCGCGCATAGCCAGCCAACTGCGCAATTATCCCTTCGAGCGTTGCAGGTTGGGTGATTTCAGCCACTGGTTCATGTGCGCTGCGGCTTCTGCCATTCGGGCCCGCTTCAAGAGCAGTTCTTGAGCCATTCCCGGGGAGATAACCTCGGCTGCTTCTCTAAAGCGCTGCGCTTCTTCCGCTAACCGTTGTTCAAAGCTTTTTTCGTGCTTGATGCGGCGACGCTTTTGCATGCGGTACTCCATCGGATGAGAGTGGACGGAGGGAGCGCGCGAAGCGCTCCCGTCACCGATGGATGCTGGACTGCCCCAACGGTGACAGCACGCTAGCCCGGTACGGAAAGTCCGACCGTGCACTAGTGAACACATTGGATCGTCGCTTTAGGGGGATTGGTATGTGTTGCCTTGTTAACATTTGTTGTGGCCCGGTGCAGCGCCTGATCTCAGGCCTTATGGTTTCCTTGAGACATCACAGAGCGCCGCCAACGGGCAGTCACCTCAGCACCGCGTCCAGTAGCTGCTGAGGCTCATAGGGCTTCATAAGAAAGTGGGTGTCCTGCGGAACGAAACCGATGAAGAAGCTTTTGATGATCGCGGCTGCAGCCTCGCTCCTGGTCACTACCGCCACCGCGCAGACCACCGTGACGACCGGCATAGGCGGTGGAGCTATTCAAATCGAGCCGGAATATCGCACTAAGATCAAGATGCACGTTACGGAGAAAAGGATTCGGCCCATTACGACCCAAGAACGCATCGTTGTAGGCGCCAAGGTCCCGGTCAGTGTGGAGCTCGAAGCCGTACCGGCGGATTGGGCACCCTCCGTGTCCAAATATCGATATGTTTATTCTAACGATCGAGTGATGCTCGTAGACCCCGGCACCCGTACGGTTGTGCACGAGATCGACTAAACGAGTGAGGCTTCATCGCCGCATCGTCAAAAATCCAGGCATAAGCTTGCGGCCGTGCTCCGGCACGCGGGCTTATTTCTTCTAAGCCGACTAGCGAACAGCGCGAACTAGATAATAGCCGACACCGCCGATAACGATCACGGTAAGGATTATCACTTCTCCTCATTTGCCCCAGCTGTTCTTAGCGTGAGAAATTGCCACCTGGTCCCGAATTGGATCCAAGGACGGAGCCGCGGCTGACGGCTGTGGAAGCTATTGCACTGCCAAAACCGGCATCGGGTCGTTATTTGCCGGAAAAAGCTGGATGAGCGCTCCGCTTGTCCGTTAAGTAATGCCTTTAGGCGGAATTTCGGGTGGGCTCGGCGGAGGCAGCCCGTATTTGTTCGGGCGTTTCGCAGCTAGCTTTCGATACGCCGCGGCCTGATGTATCAACTCATTCTTGAACTTTGAATCCTGCTCGCCCGCCGCAAGGCGTTCGAGGCTAACGGCGCGCTCAAGGTACTCGGTGAGCAATTTCATGCCTGTCATTATGACTGCATGCTCGCAAATTTGTGTTGCCCTGAACATTGCCGAGTGTTCCCGAGCTCGGCGGTGGATGACCGTGGCGAAATACAAAAGCCCACGTGCTAAAAATCGGCTCTGGCAGCGGGGGACTATGGTACGCGCCAGAGATGTTTCCGTGGGACCCGCCTTGATGGATCTCTGGCGGCAGAGCATAGCTTCACTCGATAGGGGTCACAAAGGACATCATCTCGGAGTGGTGCGCCGCTCGTTGTCGGGTGTCTTGGAATCAGATCGCCTCTTGAACAAGCTCGACGCAGAGGCGGAACGCATGCCCGCGGCTGCCGTAAACCGTGTTAGCAAGCCTACAAAATAGCCGCCCTGGAGAACTGCTTCAGCGACGAGGATAATGATCACCGTATCTCTAAGACCGTGAGAGGCAGCAAAGATGATCGCGGTGAATGGCAAGAGAACGATGACCGGCAAGAGCACTTTCCATCGGAACGCTAATCCTGCCGCAGCCCCTATGAGTGCCAGTATAACGGCAAAATATAACATATAGGTGCCCCTCAATATCGTGCCGACAACCAGCAGGCAGTACTATTCGTCTTTTGGTTTGGTTCTCGTAAACGCCAGGAATCAATTGGCATGTACTCTAGGCTCGAGCCGCAATCATTTGAGGGTTGTTGCGTATTGTAGCTACAAGTGGAACGTGTGGCCAGCGCCAAAAATACACGTAGCGCCATCCACGGAGTTAGCTTCCTAAGAATGGACTCCGCATCAGAACGGCGAAAGTTTCAACCGCCCGAGAGTCGATCGATTTGTGATTGATTATCGCAGTTCCCGCCGAATATGCGACGGGAAAATTGGCACCCGCTTCGTTTTTGGTCTCAGCAAGCGGCCCACAAGACATCGCATCGAGGCCGCATCGCGGGCCAATCGAGCGAAGTCGGCTGCCCGACAAAAAATGAACCGTGGCGCACTTTACCTCAATAGGCCGTATTGGAGAAGCAGACAGCCGGAATCGTTGCCATAATTATCTTGGCATCGAGAACCATCGACCAATGGTGCGCATAATGGCTATCCAGAACAACGCGCCTTTGGAAGGTTGTGTTACTACGGCCGCTCACCTGCCAAAGACCGGTGATACCGGGACGACATGCGTAGTAGGCTGTAATGGCATCGGAATATCGGTCCAGTTCTTCTTCCGTAACCGGGCGCGGTCCAACGATGCTCATATCGCCCTTCAGGACGTTGAATAGCTGTGGCAACTCATCGAGGCTGGATCTCCGCAAAATAGTGCCAATCGCGGTAACACGCGGATCGTTGCGCAACTTTCGTGTCGCAATCCATTCTGATGCTGCAGCAGGATCAGCCTCAAGATGCCGATGCAAGCGTGCCGGCGCATCGATAGCCATGGTGCGAAATTTCAAGCAATCGAACGGCATTCCATTGAACCCGACGCGCTTATGGCGAAATAACACCGGGCCCGGAGAGAAGCAGGCCGTGGCCACGTAGCAGAGAATAAAAAAAGGAGCGAGCAGAACAATCCCGCACAGGGATAAAACAATGTCTGCTGCTCGCTTGGAGGCGAGACCTATCGGACGTGGGGTCGTCACTAAAACAAACAGCGCTTCTCCATCTGCACTGTTTGTCTTTGCCAATCCATTCATATGTGGTTACTCCGAGGCAAAGTGAGCGTGCGTTGCGAAGAAAGCCCGCTGCGGCAGCATCGTTCCTGTTTTTCCCGAAATTTGTCGCAATTTTACCTTGCCAAAGAATTGCCATCCGACGGCCCAATTGGCAGCAGTCGTGTGTTCAATCTCTGTGTACCTAAAGTTCCCGAACGACGTCGTAAGGGCGGATCAGCAGCGGGGGCGGCAGCCCGATTTGTCAGGAACGAGCGTTCTTTTCCAGGGCAGAACATGCTTGCGTCGGGGCCGCAGATTGCGGCAGAGATTGTTCTTCCGAGCGATCGCGAGCAGTGAAGTCGAAGGCCTCCAATAGGCGACGCCCATTGGCGTCCCAGTTGAACAAATCCTCAGCTAACTCGAATGCTGTGTTCTGCATCAAGTCTAGGCGGTCGATGTCGTCCATCACCGCCACAATTGTCATGAGAAGACCCCCAACGCTGTTCTCAATGATAAACTGCTTTTTTACTTCATCGGGAATGCCGTTTAGTGCCGCCTCCACAGCGGCGACAGGCATGCGAGAGAAAATATAATCCAGTATTTTGAGCTTGAAGCCGCCACCAATCTCCTCCGGAACCAGAGCAATGCGCGCGTTCCGGAACTCTTCGCTGAGATCATCGACAAAGCCGCGAAAGACGACCCAAGGAAAGTGTGACCTCAAACGCGACAGAAGCGGCTCGGGTACGACTCCAACGACATGAAGCTCTATCTGATGTTGCGTAAGGATACTGCTTGCCGCCTCCAGCAATCGCTCGAGGTTCATCTGCTTGGCGATCCAGCTGAAAGAGCCGACAATGATCGCACGCCTTGGAACCTTCTCGTTCAAGGTGCGAGCGCGCTGCTTCGTCCCCGCATAACCGGGCCAAATAACAATGCAGGGAAGCGAGCGGTTCAGTCCATTGAACGCAGCACGATCCTCATCCGTCAGGGTCACGAGTAAATTGCTGGAACGTGCGAGACATTCCTCAGCGAGCCTGGTTTTCCTGGCATTCTCTTTGAGCAGCAATTTGCGGAGAGGGTCGCCGGTGAAGTTGCGAGCTATTTGATCCGTGACCCTGGTCTCAAAGTCATGTGAAACATGGACAAGGACGGGACGATTCCGGGCGATTTTCTGCACGTAGGCGACGGCCCAGCTCATTCCATATTGATCAAATACCACGACGTCATAGTCGTTCGCCTTAAGTTCCTTCCGGACCGCCCTACGATATTCTTTGGTCGCGAATCGTGCTCCGACCATAGGGAGATTGCTCAAAAGAGCGATCAGCTTGGCGTTCGGCGTGCCAGGCACTACCTTCCAGCGAACCCGGGGCTCAAGATCAGCGAGGCTACCTGTCGGGTCATCGGGATTTTTAAGACCGAGGAAAGCAACATGCGCCCCTTGACGGGCCGCGGCTCCCGCCAGCTGGGCGGAATAGATGCGATCACCTGCGTTGAGTGGAATCGGAATCGTTCGCCCAAGCCACAGTATCGAAATGGTCACGATGGGCTCCGTGAGGCAGTTTTTAATTGGTCGGCAATCCGTATCGCCAATGCGACGATCGTCAGCGTTGGATTGGCAGAGCCGCTGGTCGGGAAAACTGCGCTTCCAGCTATGTAAAGGTTTTCGACGTCATGCGTTCGGCACTGCGTGTTGACGACACCTCGTTTTGGATCAGCACTCATCCGAGCGGTGCCGATGTGATGTCCCCCCACCGCGATGGTCTGTTTCACACTCTCATTCAAGGCATCATCGTCGTAGACGACCTCCGCGGCGTTCGTGCGCGCCAAAATCCTTCGCATTTCTCGGAAAGTTACGGCAATAGATGCTATGTCTTCAGGACAAACTCGCCAATCGATGCGCAGCTTGGGAACGCCAAAGCGATCCTTGTCATGGCTCAATGAGACTCGACTGTCATACGAGGGCGTCTGCTCGGCGTTGTAATCGAGCGGGTAAGCACCTTGTTTCGAGTAAAGCGCTACATAGGGCATCCGGCGGTAGCTGACATGACGCTTATGAACCCAGGAGGTCACGAATTTGATCAGAGGCCAGGGGTTCTTGGCGATATTTGCAATGTGGCGAGCCACCAGCGAATGGCCCTTTGGTAATCGATCGAGCGACTCCAGTTCGACCGTGGTGATCTTCCGTCGATATTCAGGCAGAATGAATCGTTTCGCGATATACATCAGCGACAACACCGGATCCCCATGTTGCGGGTCCATCGGATTGGCATGGTGGAGACGAAAGATCATGTTTCGAAGCTGGAGGCGGCGCTGGACGTCGTCAGACAGTCGAATATGATGCTTGGCATAAATGCCGTCTCGCGTTCTCGCAAAATTCCAGGCCACTCGTCGCCCGGCGGCAACCTGTAGCCGGCCTAACGTGCCCTCAAGGTGCGACATGTAGTATCGGCCAAGCGCTCCGCTTGAGTTGGCGAGTCCTGCCGAGAACGTTCCGTTCGATGCTGCCAGCAGGCGCACGGATTCCAATCCGCCTGCGGCGACCACGATGTGTTTGGCGCAAATCCGAAATTTGTTGCCGCTAAGAGTTGAGCATTCGACTGCTTCCACCAGACGGCCGGAGTCATTGCTCAATAAGCCGACGCATGTGGACTCCAGCAGGAGTGTGTGCTTCGGCGATCCAATCAAATCCGATTTGAAACGCCTGCCGAAGTCAGTCGGTGGACTAAAGCGCTCCAGCCCGATCGTAATGTCCGCACTGGCGAGTCCTTCGACGATTGCCTCTGCTGCTTTCAAACAACTGGGGTCAAATGCGAACTCGCCTGCCTCGCAATAGGTCAACGCTCTCGAATAGAATGGAACCAGCTTATCGTACGAAATCGGCCAACCGCTGTTGGCCACATGAGATCGAGAGTCAAAATCGCTAGGTGTCAGGGGGACGCAACGACCGCCCCAAATTGTCGACGAACCGCCGAAGCGTCGCTCCCGATACATTTCGGGCGGCGGATGCCGGCTGTCGGATGCAAGCTCGGCTGCGTTTAGACTTTGTGTCAGCTTGTTCGGCCGCCATCCTCCGCTTTCGACAAGTACAACAGAGATTGCCGCTCCAAGCAATTCACGAGCGATCACAATGCCTGCAGGACCTCCGCCAATGATGCAGACGTCCCTCTCGATCGTCGAGCCGGAAGCTATTTGGCGCCCGTCTATAAACACGAGGTTTCTTCTGCGCTCTGTACCGCATCCAGCACCTGGTTGAGATGCGCGAGGCGGGTCGTGCCAATGAGTAGGCGACTGATCTCGCCTCGTGCCAAGGAAGAGATCAGCGCCGCGCGAGCCGCCGACCATCGATCGCTGTTGCTGGTTGACGGTGGGGCACTCATCAGACCTCGCCCGATGACAAACACACGCTGACGTCGGGCGCGATTGAGAAATCGCTCGGTTTTTGCTGTAGCCGGCCAGAGCGGGAGTTCGATGGCGTCGACTCGTGAATCGCCCAGCGCAAGCAAACCGGATTCGACGTCTTCGCAGGAGATGCCGATTTTGATGGCTTTACCCGCCTCCCGAAGTTTTTCCAGTGATCCCAACGCTTCGCCGTTTGTGATTAGGTCTGAGGACGGGCTGTGCAGGAGAAAGAAGTCTACGTAGTCGGTCTTCAGTCGTCGGAGACTAGCTTCAGCAGAAGCATGTAGGGCGCGATCCGAAAAGTTTCGCGGCAACCGCGCCTCGCGTGCTTTTGAAACCATGTAACGCCCAGCTCCGCTTCGACGGATCAAGGGCGTAATGACGTGTTTGAACGGCCTTACCGCCCTCATCCAAGCAGGGAAATGCTGTCCCGCCTTCGTTACGATGGTGGCCCGCTTGCGCTGGCCGCGAAGCGCCGATCCCAAGATGCGTTCGCTCTCGCCTTGGCCGTAGATATTCGCGGTATCGAAGAAGCGAATGCCTCGATCGAATGCACTTTGGATAAAATGGAGGGCTTCCGTCTGGTCACGACCAACAACGGAACCCAGTCGCGCGCAGCCGAGTCCAAGCCGTTGCCGAACGACATCAGGCGGGGTTGAGTCGTCCATCCAACTGGAACCTTGGTTGCTGGTCTGCATTGTGCCGCGTCTCCACGACAGCGAAAACCACTACGAATCCGCGTGCTGTCAGAGTTCCGATTGGGGATTTCCGATGCCATCTGAACCGTCCGTTACGATAATTGTTCCAACCCTGAACGAGGAGAAATACATTCGGCAAGCAGTCGCTTCGCTGATACCCGCGGGCGATGAGATGGATTACGAGCTGATCGTGCTCGATGGAGGAAGCACGGATCGCACGCCATTGATCATCAAACAGATGAACGCGCTCAATCCGAGAATTCGGCTGGAGATCAACCCCGCCCGTTATCAGTCTGCGGCCGTAAATCGTGGCGCAAAAATTGCAAAGCCAGACTCTGGCATTATCATTCGCGCGGATTCTCACGCTGAGTATCCAACCCATTTTGTTGCTGGCCTGGCGCGAGAATTGAGAGAGCGGGACGTCGCGTCAGTTGTCGTCCCGATGCGCACCCGCGGAAAAGGCTTTCTGCAGCGGGGAATTGCGGCTGCGCAGAATAGTCGCTTGGGAAACGGCGGTGCACTACACCGAACCGCAAAGGGTTCGCGTTACGTAGACCATGGTCACCATGCCGCGTTCGAGCGCAAGACGTTCTTGGCCATCGGCGGATACGACGAAAGCTTCACGCACAATGAGGATGCCGAGCTTGATATCCGGCTGAGGAACTCAGGGGCGCGAATCTGGCTCTGCTCGGAACTTGCCATCAGCTATTTCCCGCGCAACTCGCTTGGCGCGCTCGCCCGGCAGTATTTCAATCATGGCTCCGGGCGCGCAAGAACAATGTTCAAACATCGCCGTCCACCAAAAATCAGGCAATTGCTCCCATTGGGCGCACTTGGAATGAACGCGCTCAGCCTGGTTTCGGGTCTTGGTCTTGGATGGCCCTTTTTCTTGCCAAGCCTGGCTTACATGGGAGCGTGCCTGACCGGAGGGGTGTTCTTGGCATTTTCAGGGCGCGATCCAGCTGGATTCGCTGCCGGCCCGGCTGCCATGGTCATGCATCAAAGTTGGGCAGCAGGCTTCGTCTACATGGCATTTCGCGTCACGGTTTCGAAAGCATCGCCGATCCGGGCGTCCGAGGAAGTACTCCGCTAGCGTGGGCGTTGCTCGGAAGTCTTTGCTCCGAAGGATTCGATATAGGCAGCAGCTGCCTCAGGATACTGGCGATCGGTGAGTTTCCCCGGGAAAGCGTCGTTCGAATTCCAGACACCTTGATAGAGCACATTGTGTTTGGAGAACCATTGCGCTGCCTTTTCAATGTAAGGGCCTGCTCCATCAGAATTGACGCCCCATTCTGGATAAGCGGTGGGCTTCTTGTGAGCCGAGGCAAACTCCTCGAGCCATCGTAGGCCATATTGGCTGTTGACCATTTCGTCCCATGCTTTGATCGGGTCGTTCGGATTCCACTTGGTGTTGTAGTAGAAGTCCATCCCGATGACGTCGACATAATCATCGCCTGGATAGGCGTCGGCCGGGTTCATGCGCGTTTCACGGACGTTGACATTCCATTCGAAGCGAAAGCGGTTTGACACCGAGCGAAAGGCATCGACGAAGTTCTGGAAAGCCTTGACGAAGTCATGCTCGTGCCCCGCGGCCGACCACGGCATCCAGTTTCCGTTGAATTCCTCCCCGGTCCGAACATAAATGACGCTGTCCGATTGGCGGGTTTGCGCCAACATTCTGGCCGCCTGCTCGTAGCGATCTTGATACTTGCCGGCCGCTGCTTCTGACAAGGATCCTCCGTCGGCGAACAGAGGAATGGTCCAGCGGATCGGCTTGTCGAGCGGCGACCAGAGTTGGATTGACCATCTGATGCTGGTGATCCAGTCCTTCCAGTTCGCGCGTCCGGTATGAGCCGTGATTTGGTCTACTGGCCTGCCCAGCCAATCTTCAAATTGCCGCAAGTCGGACGGGCTGTTCCCTACGTAAGCGCTGAGCGCGGCAGAGCCCGCGGAACACGGCCCGGCATACAGCAACAAAAGGGCGGCGATCGATGAGCGCAGAAGCATGAGGATCTCCGGTTCCAGTGGACGTGCTTCCTTATCGGCATGTGCAACCAATTAGTCGTTGGCGCAGAAGGAAATTTGGAACTAACGCGCGATTTCGCACTTGCCAGATGCCTAGTTCGCACCTGCCAAAAGCCTACAACAACGGGACCTGCATGTCGTTCAGTGCAATCAGCAACATCGTTTGGGCAAGAAAGCTCGCATTCCTGACGGTTTTTGCCTTGATTGTCGCGAGCACCATTGCTTTCACCCTGCTGGTCACGCCGATGTTCCAGTCAGAAGCCATGTTGATGACCACCCTTGACCGGGCGCAGCGACAACAGACCCAGCTTCCTGAGACGCTTCGATACCAGCTGAACTCACAGATCTACATCATCAACAGCGACGATGTGCTTCGGCAAGCCATCGGCGAATTTGGGCCGCAAAGGCTATTTCCTGATCAGCGGCAATCTGCTTCATGGAACACGCTGAAACTCTTGCCACCGGGCCTTCTGGCGACAGTTTCAGAAATCGGGGGAGCGCTTCGATCCAAGACTTCAGATGAAGGAAGTTCCGACATCGATCGAGCGCTACTGAAGGTCAAGAAGCGCCTGGCCGTTACCCTCGAAAAGGATTCGCAGATATTATCGCTGACTTTTCGACATGAAGACCCGAAGAGTGCCGAGCAGTTCCTTGGGCTGGTCGTGCGGGACTTTCTCCAGCGTCAAGCGGATCTCAGCGGCAACGCGCAAGCTCCGGCCTTTTTTCGTGAGCAGGCAGCTTACTATCGCGATGAGTACAAGAAAGCATCTGACGAGCTAAGCGAATTCGCAAAAAAACATTCGACTTACTCGGTAAGTCATGAAATCGAGCTTGCGCTCACGCGGCGCGACAATACGATCGCCGCTCTTGCGAAGACGCGAGGGTCAATCGCAGAGAAGGAAGCGCAGGCCGCGACATTCCAGAATACGCTGGCACAGCTTCGACGCCGAATTTCCCTTCCGGGCGAAATCACCGGTCCCAAGCAGAAGCTACCCGAAGGTACGGGCAATGGTGATGCATTAACCGATACCAATAAGGTGCCGGCGAATGAATCGCCTCTATTGCTCGTACGTGTGTTTCAGGAGACCGCACAATCGCTTGTGAATCTCAATTCCGAGGTCGCAGGGTTGCGATCTCTCGAAAAGGCGCAGACCGACTCATTCACGGACGTCGACCGAAAGCTCGGTGAGCTTTCTTCTATTGCAGCTGAATTTCGTCGACTGAAAGACCAGCTCGAACAGGTGTCCAAGGTTTTGGAAGCGAACGTCGGTCGGGCTGCGGATGCCCAGATGAACGCCGATTGGGACGCCAGTGAAAAGCTCTCGAATGTCAAGGTCGCGCAATCCGCCACGGCGCCCAAGGAGCCGGTGTTTCCCCCCAGGCCGCTTTTCATCGCTTTGGGAGCGGTCATCGGATTGGTTGGCGGAGCGGCGGCATGCGTGATGCTCGAAGCGGTAAGCGGGCGGCATCGACAAGCGCATGATAGCCGGCGCGACATTTCCGACGACGAGCGGTTTCGGAAATGGGAGCCGGCGGAGGAGGATGACTGGCTGCAGTCGGCTGCCGAAGGGCGCTTCAGAGATCGGAGGGCGCCCGCACCGAATGGCTGGGCTCCCGCTCATGAGGTCGCCGAATATCGTGGCCCTCGCTAAAGGGGCCGGTCGCAAGGCGCGCATCGACGCCGTTAAGAAGGCAGCTTGATGGCAGAGATTTCGCTGACAGGTACGACTGCCCTTCGAAACGCGCAATCGGCATTCGTGCTCTGCGCCATCACGCTGCTGTCTGCGGTCTTCCTTCAGAAGATCGCGCTGCCTGGCACGGGCGGCATATGTCCGTTGAACCTTTTGATTTTTCCGGCCGTTACAACTGCCGCCTTCCTCGCCGGCGTGCTCGAGATCAACACCATTGCATTCATCTGGTACGCACTCTTTGCGTTGGTGGGGACACTTAGCGCTGCGCTCTCATCCAGTCCGCATGTTTCGGTGCTGTCGCTCGGCTTTCTTGTCGTCACGCAGTTTCCGTTAGTGTTCCGCTGCGTACAGTCCAATAATTCCTATCAGCGTGTTGTGAATTTCCTCTCAACGGTCGGCTGCATCAGCGCGTTGATTGGCTTTACGCAGTTTATGAGTCAGTTTGCCGTTGGTGTCGACGTCGCGTTCTTTCTGGACAAGCACCTGCCAGCCAACGTAACCGTGACGGGATACAACGCGCTCATTCCGCTCTACTGGTCTTCGCCGGTCTACAAGAGCAACGGGGTTTTCTTCCTGGAACCCTCTTTCTTCTCTCAGTTTCTCGCGATTGCAGTGGTTGCAGAATTGCTGCTGAGGCCAAGAGCGCTCCGCCTGCTCGTTCTCGCTGCCGGCCTCGTGTGCAGCTATTCAGGCACGGGGCTGACGATGCTGGCGCTGTTCCTACCTGTCTACTTTTTGCGTCACGGGCACTCTCGGCTGTTCTTCTTCGCGGCCTTGATTTCCGTCGTGCTGATACTTTTTGGTGATGTCCTTCGTCTCGATGCATTCACGCGACGCTTAAGTGAATTCTCGGACGTTCAATCGAGCGGGTGGGCGCGCTTTCTGTCTATGTTCACCGTGCTTCAAAGGGTCGTGTTTTCGAACGATCTGACGTTCTTCCTCGGACGAGGGCCGGGAACGGTCCAGGAGCAATTTCGATTATTTTCGTTCAATGCTTTCGATCCAACTTGGGGAAAGGTCATTTACGAATATGGCCTGCTGGGCTCACTTGTTTATCTCCGGTTCTTTTATCTGGCCTTCTGCAACGGGCCCAGGGGCCTCCGGTTTGCAGTCGGATATACCTACCTGTTTCTCGGTGGATACTTGCTCAACGCGTCCGTGTTGATGCAGCTAGCAGCGCTTGTCGTTTGGCTTGGGAAGACATCTGGCGCAGCAGAGCGACCGGACGACGGCGCGATAGAGAGGAGAGGCGGCCTCTTCGCCACCTATCCGGCTATGCCGGTGCTAGGAACGAGATGACGGTACAGAAAGCAAACATCGCGGGCGGATGCGCCGCTACCACACTTTGCGAGGATAAATAAATCGTGTCTCAGTCCGAGTTCGCGCCAACAATTAGCTGCAAGAAAAGTCAGAGGAAGGCGCAAGTGAGTCGCGTCTCGCGCAGCTCGCTCGCTCTCTTCACTCTGAAGGGGTTCAATTCGGCACTCACCGCCGTATCCAATTTTGTTCTAGTCTTTGTGCTAGTTCGAACAATTGGTTTGGATTCGTATGCCGTCATCGCGAGCCTGCTGGCGGTTGCGGCCCTTGTCGTGCAGAGCGACCTCGGAGTGTCAGGGCTGGCATTTTTCAAGCTTCGCTCTCACTATCTTGGTGAAACCGGCAAACACGATGTGGACGACCAGGACTTGGTTGCGACCATCGTCATGCTCTACATCGCGATCGGCGTCATTTCAGTCATCATTTTAGGAGTCGCGCTCGCCGCAGGCGTCGTTCAGGTCGCTCCTCACGGCCTCGCATACCTGCTGGTTTTTGCCGGTGCAGTCTGTGCCTTGCCACGGATGGCCCTTCGCGTGGCGGTGAATGCCAGGGATGGCTTTGTTTGGACGGAAGCAATCGATTTGGGCAGGCGCGTTGCGCTCTTGGTCCTGACGGCTGCGATGCTCCTAGGCCTTTCGTTTGTTGCCTTTGGCGCGCTCAATCTGCTGATGTGGATATTGTCGATTACCGCACTAATATCGCTGGCCCAATTTTATGGCTTTGCGCTGCGGAGTGGAGCTTTTCTCACAGGTCTGCGCTTGCTCAGGAAGGAGGTCGGCGGAGTGAGGGCCACCGTTCTGCTATCATTGGCCGATTTTGTCATCAGTGTTTTCCCGTATTATCTGCTCGCTGCGACGCGGGATGCGGCGACAATCGTCGCATTCGACATGTTCTACAAGGTGACGCGCTTCGCTGTGCTGAGCTATCTGATTGGCGCGGAGACCGTCCTCCCTCAGCAGACGCGCGCGGTACACAATCAAGATGCAACCGGATTAGCCCGCGCAACAGCCAAAGGGTTCATGGTTGGGCTATTGCCGATGACATCGGGAATTATCGCTATCGCTGTATTCGGCGAGCAACTCTTTGGCGTCATTTTGAACCACAGTGGAATCATCTCGCCTGTCATGCGCATCGCGATTTGCGCGATGCTCGTGTTCATGCTGATACAAACGACCTGCCAGATCGTGTTAATCGGTATCGGAAGGTTCGATGAACTCGCCCGCCGCTCGTGCGCCACGCTTGCCGGCATGATGCTGATCAGTATGTTGATGGTGCTGTTTCGCTGGAACATCGAGGCCTTCATTGCTGCGTATGTGATTGTTTACGGAGTGGGTTCGCTGCTCTATGCGGAGTGCCTGTATTCATTGAGCCGGTCCTTGCGGAGGAAAGGCGCGCAGGAAGACGCGCGCGGAGGTGCCCAGGTCGGAACGGTCGAAATGTGAGAAGAAGAAGGTGTCTCAGGCGCGAAGATTGCGCAAGCCCTCACGCGCGATACGCCTGAGCGGCCCGCCAGGACGCTTGATACGTCGCATCACACCGGCACCAGTCTGATGGCGCAAGAGCTCCATGAGACGCAGAGGCTCATGCAGCGTGGGATACCGATTGCGGGCGAGCGAGCCAAATCTTCGCAAAGCGGCCTGATGCGACGGACCGGTCGCCGCGTCACGAACCTGCCTTCTAACTTGCTGCTTCTTGGCACTCCACCAGTCCGCAATCTCCGACTGCTTTCGTAGCAAGGAAGGTCTACCTGCCAGGGCACGTTGGGCGTAGTCACGTGCTTCACCCCATGTCCTGAATGATGGGATGGGGTGCGACCCGAACAATCCGGTAAAGTAATCAAGGGATGCTCTGGTCTCGACGATCGGTATGCATCCCAACTCTAGGCTTTCATAGAGCCGCCAAGTCTCAAGAATGACGTTGCCCATCGGACAAGGCGAAAAGACAGTACTCTCCAGAACATCATCGAATCCAGCCTTGGTCAGTTTTCTGCCGCCGTCTTCGTAAATGGACGTGGTGCCGGTCAGGAAACTCGGCTCTAATCCTGCGAACGCCGTGGCCATATCGACCCGAGAGGCCTTGATTTCCCCCGTAAAGGACCATGCATATTGTCGTTCCGTGATGGGACGCACCGAGCCAGCGGTTCTCGTGCCGTTGGCGTAACCTTCCGGGATCGTCCAGATGCCCTCGTGTCTCGCCAAACCTGTTGCGAAATTCCGAATGACCGCGTCGAAATGGCGGTACAGTGCATAACCTCCCGAAAACCACTCGTCGCTCGTATGGAGCAGTACGAGGCGACGACACCTTGCCCGGCACTCACGAAAATAGGCCTCATATGTATGCAACGGCTGCCAGTTGCTACTGACGACATGAATGCAGTCATCATCGAAGCAAGTCAGATCGAGGTCCGTGCATTCCTCTTCAATCAAATCCCTTAAAACGTCACGTAGCCAGTCAACTTCCAGAAGATTGTCGGCGTGCCAGACTAGTTTCACTGTGGATGGTCCTCCGGGAGCGGCAGCCGACCTAAGCAACCAAATGCTGAGTGTAGACACTCAAGCCATTTTTGGGCTGGTGACGATATCCCAGCGAGGTCATTTGGGCATTGAGCTGATCGACATCGTACAGGTCGGAAGTTGTTTCGACGATGATCCGGCGGATTTTGCGCGCGTCTGCCATACGTAGGCTCATCAATATGTCGAACTCTGCACCCTCGCAGTCGAGCTTCAACAGATCCACATCATGCTGAAGGTCACCAAGAATCGACGGAAGGTCGATGACCTCGACATCGACGTGATCAGTGTTAAGTGCCTCAGTGGCATAGAAGCTGTGCCCCCCCATGTTCCGTTTGTGTATGTACAGCTTGGTGCGCCCTGGACGGGCGCCCACAGCCTTCTGAATCGGAGTGACGGATTCAAGTTTGTTTACTGAAATCGTGTTCTGAAGTTGCACGAAATTCGGAGGAAACGGCTCGTAGCACGAGATCATCGCCGATGGATAGAGCTGCTTGAGTCGCAGAGCGAACAAACCGCTGTTGGCGCCGATATCCACGATGACTGGGGCGGACCGATCAAGGGGCAGATCGTAGCAACGCTCGATAAAGATTTCTTTGTAAATGTAGAGGGTCATGAAGTCCCGAACCGGAATGACATGGCCATTCGCTAGTGCCAGATACTTCATCTCTGGCGAAAGGCCAGGGATGAGCTTTTCGAGCATGGTGAAATAGAAAGATGGAGCCGATCGCAAGACCGCCGAATGCTTCCGATACTCCGCGGGCCGAGCGAATTGCGCGAAAGTCCACTTCAATCTCCAAGGCACTCGCACGGGGGACTCCTCAAAGAATTAAGAATCGCGGCAAATTCAGACGCTGATTGTTGCCATTTATTGTGGCTTCTACTGCGCCTTCGATTGTGCATTGCGGCACGTAGCGAACGCGCTGCAGCCCGCTTTGTTCCTGAATCGAAGCAGTTCGTAATCCTGCAATTTGAGAGTTTTATTTAGCGGGGAGGAATGATGATCGTGACGGCTTATCAGTGCCTAACCATTTTTTTGAGCCATTGGAATTAAAGGTTTTTGCGGAGTGCCTAACGATTTCGGAGAGCGAAACGGTTGCGGGCGAGGCGATCAAGGCTAGGGGCGGAGCGGGCGGTTTTGCCTCGACGAAATAACGCACCGCTGACTCGCGCTGACCGCCTGACGGGCCACCTGGCGGCGGTTGACTGAGCCGCGAACCGGCCCAGCCTGCACCGCCATGCCGCGTCATGGTCGCCGGGGTGGTCGAGCTCACCGGCTATGCCGGGGTTCGCTATGTCTGGGTGTCTGTGCCGCTGGTGCCGCTCTCGACGGGGTGCGCTCATGAAACCAGACATGAACCCGCCACCAGCCGAAGCCGAGAAACCCGGCGGCGTCTCCGGCGCGGCCCGCGCGGGCCGCGCACCCGTGCGTCCAAAGGTCCACGTCGAAGCTTCCGTTTCCTATTGCGTTCGGACGTGCGACGGTCGCTATTTCCCCGCTCCGTCCGGAGACGCGCAAAGCACGACGCATGGCTGCAAGAGTCTTTGTCCGGCCACCGAAACGAAGGTGTTCTACGGGAGCTCGATAGACGGCGCATCGTCGAAAGACGGTCGGCCCTATTCGGCGCTGGCCAACGCCTTTCGCTACCGGAAGGAATTGGTGGCGGGCTGCACCTGCAACGGCAAGGACGTAGTTGGCCTTGCTTCCGTCAAACCCGATGAGGATAAGACTCTCCGACGAGGCGACATCGTCGCGAGGGAAACCGGACTGGCAGTCGTCAAGCGCGTCGACGAAGGCGTCAGTTTCGCGAAAGCTTCGGCCGCGACCCGAAGCAAGTACGAGCGCTTGCCAGTCCTCGCGTCCGAATAAGGATGGCGCGTCGTCGGAACATCCGATTTTCGAGACCGTTGCCGATCCAGCGCATGGAGTTTCCGAGATGATCGAGACGGACACTGAGATTGTGGAATGCCCCCACTGCGGCGCCTGGCCGATGACCGCCAGAAGCTCAGGGCAGACGCGCTCCGGAAGTTCTGTATTTCACGCCGCATCCCATCGGGAGATACGATGAAGATCCGATCCCACTCAGAGAGCCATATCGTCGAACTGGATGATGGCTCCCAATGGCGGATCTTCCCGGGCGACCTCGATCTGCCCCTCGATTGGAAGCCCGAAACCGAAATCTCGGTCGTGCCCATCGAAGACGAGGTAGGTTCGCATGCGCTTGTGGGCGGCGGCAGAAAGGTACGCGTGATATCGGTGGGGGAAAGCTGGTCCTCGAGCGAAGTGAAGTCCGTTCTCAAAGGTGGCTGAACGCCGGCGTGGCGCAACCTATCGGCACACCGGTGCCTAGCCATCCGGAGATCAAGCCCGCAGAAGCGGCTGGCAACTGGATCGTTCAAGGATACGAAAAAGCCCGGCCGGAATCCCGGCTCGGGCTTTTTCCCCTCTTGCAATAGTTAGTGAACGGCGCGAACCAAATAGTAGCCGACCCCACCGACCACGATCACGGCTGGAACGGCCCCAGTAATAGCAATCTACGCCTCCTCCTCTTTTGCCCTCGATGAGCAAACGCAGGCGGCCTGCCTTTTGTTCCCGTTGCCTAGGCTCGCGTCCCGCGGCGCGCCACGTCAGTTGGACGAGCAGACCTTGACCGTCTTCATGCCGGTCTCGGCTTCCGCACGGGTCTTGTAGACGGTGCCAGAAGGACTGACGACGGTCATCGAAGTATCGACCGGCTTCTTGTCGACGATTGTGCACTTCTTCGTCTTGACGTCCTGCACGACGTAGAACTCGTCGGCCGCCAACGCGGGAGCGACGAACGCGGCAACGAGACCGACGGATGCAATCACACGAAATTTCATCTCACTCTCCTCGAATTAGAAGCCGGCCTTTTGCCGGCGAAGATAAAACGGGAAAAAGGGGCAATTGGTTCCTTGACCGGATCGCCGGGGTTTGGCCCGATCCAGAGGCCGTGGCGGTAGCATGCGCTCGCGACGGTAGGCATCCAGCGCTATTCCGGTGGAGTGTGAGGATGCGGATGACGTGCATCTGCAGAAGGCGTTCGTTACGGCTTGAGCCGTCTCTGGCGACGCACCGCGACGTCGACGCCGCGGACGGGCGACGATGCCTGGCCTATCACTGTTGGATCTACGGACAGCATCCCGAGCCATATCCGCCAGGGAACGGGCCGCTTATTCCAGCACGGGGGCGATAGGGTCCTGCACCTCCTGGACACTCAGCCCGGTGAGCTCGTTCAGGCGGCGGGCCAAGGGCCCGGACATGAATCTATCGGTCGACTGGAATTCCGTGTTTGTGCCGGCAATAGGACTTGCAGAGATCGTTGGCGGGCCGCCACGGGGCCGATAAGTCAATTCTGCGCAGGCCAGGACGGAGCCGGACCCAACGTCCCATAGGCCGCGACCTTCTCGAGGCTCGGCATTTGTTAACTACAGCTCTGTATCTTCGTGGCAATCGCGGAAGACAGGGGCAAGCGGTCTTCCTCGACCGTCTGCAGGCAGCTATCGCAGACAGTTAACCTACGGCCGCGCAAAACATCCTCAATGCTGCTAGGCCTTCATCCGGAGCAGATCCATTAGGGGTAAGCCAGACTAATCCGCGACGGGCACCTCAGTTCCTCGGGAGATCGAAGCTCGAAAAGTTCGACGGCAGGCGTCGACGGTTGACGGTCGGCCAAACAAAAAATGTGGTGCGGTCCGCCACAGGTGGCGGACAAACACCTTTGGGGTAACACCTTACAAGAAAGCACTGCTTCCACAAAAAAGGTCTCTCATGTGGGTAGTTGTCAAAGCGATCGAACCCGCTTTGCGATAACGCCAGCAACTCCGCGCTTTCCATCAGCAAGAAGCGCAGCGTACAGTTTCTATCAGTTGGGGCGCAAAACTACTTTGATGACGCCGTCTTCCTTGTCGCGCGCCAGGTAAAACAAGTACCTTCATCATTCCCGCTATCTCAGCGAATATCAAATCGATGACATCGGCGGGATGGCGATTTTCAGCAAATTTGTTTAGCCAAAGATCGCATTGAGCAGTGTGTAACACAGATCGAGGCGGACGGCTGCGTCGTCTACACCAAGAATGGGCCGAAGGCGCAGCCGCTGCTGCGCGATGAACTGGCTCTGCGCTCGTTTCATTTGCCTTGGTCTGACGAGGCTTGGCCTAAACATTGAAAGCGTCAAGCCGGTCGGCAGGCCCAAAGTCGGCTTTGGCTGGAAAGGTGAGTGATGGTTACCACGCGCAGACCTGTCAACCGGCCGCCGCGTTCCCGCATCACGCGTGAAGCCGTCGAAATCTTCAAGCGCATCCGCGCCACGCCGATGCAATACTACGCCGACGCCGCGCTGTCCGATGCGCTCGGTCTTTGTGTGCACTTTTGTACCGTTCCACGGAACGAGGGCGTGTCCTCAGTTGTGGTGTAGCTCGGTAGAGCAAAGCCGCCCGGACGCGCGCCCCCCATAGCGCCGTAGCGGGCGGGCGGCTTTGCGGTGGTCACCGGCGATTCGCCGGTAGGATCAGGTTGCGACACGCCAACGCAACCGAGGAACCACCGATGATCGACGATATGATGAACCTGCGCACGCTCGTGGAGAAGACCCCTGATGCCGATCTGTTGCGCGAGATGATCGGCTTTGCGGCCCAGCGCCTGATGGAGCTGGAAGTCGAAGGCCAGACCGGGGACCGGGGCAGCCTATGGGGAGAAGAACCCCGAACGTGCGGCCCAGCGCAACGGCTACCGCGACCGGATCTGGGAGACCCGTGCCGGCGCAGTCGAACTTCGCATCCCCAAGCTACGCAAGGGCTCCTACTTCCCGGGCTTTCTGGAGCCGCGCCGGATGGCCGAGAAGGCACTCACCGCCGTGGTGCAGGAGGCCTACGTGCAGGGCGTCTCGACCCGCTCGGTGGACGATCTGGTGCAGGCCATGGGCATGACCGGCATCTCCAAAAGCCAGGTGAGCCGGCTGTGTGGCGAGATCGACGACAAGGTGAAAGCCTTCCTTGCCCGTCCGATCGAGGGCGACTGGCCGTATCTGTGGATCGACGCCACCTACGTGAAGGTACGCCAGCAGGGCCGCATCGTGTCGGTCGCGGTGATCGTCGCGGTCGGCGTCAACAGCGACGGCCGGCGCGAGTTGCTCGGCATGGACATCGGTCCCTCCGAAGCTGAACGTTCTGGACGGCATTCCTGCGCAAGCTCGCCCGCCGTGGCCTGCGCGGCGTTAAGCTCGTCGTCTCGGACGCCCACGAAGGCATCAAGGCCACCGTCGCCAAGGTGCTCAACGCCA
>NZ_JAFCLU010000043.1 GCF_018130385.1 Bradyrhizobium sp. AUGA SZCCT0283
GACTTGGAGGCGACTTCGCGCACCATCTGCGCGCCCATGTTCTCGAACTTGTCTTCGAGTTCGATTTCCTTGGCGACGGTGACGCCGTCCTTGGTCATGCGGGGAGCGCCGAACGACTTGTCGAGCACGACGTTGCGGCCCTTCGGACCGAGCGTCACCTTGACGGCATTGTGGAGAATGTCGACACCGCGCAGCATGCGGTCGCGGGCATCTACGCCGAATTTGACTTCTTTGGCTGACATAATGATCTCCGTTTGAAACTGATCCTCATCCGGAGGAGCCAGGAGGGCGTCTCGAAGGATGAGATGAGTTGAGCTTGGAGCTCATCCTTCGAGATGCCGGCTGCGCCGGCTCCTCAGGATGAGGGAGCGGGTGCGGTTAGGCGGCCTTCTTCTTGGCAGCCGGAACGTCGGTTAGGACGCCCATGATGTCGCTTTCCTTCATGATCAACAGCTCCTGGCCGTCGATCTTGACTTCGGTGCCGGACCATTTGCCGAACAGCACGCGGTCGCCAACCTTGAGGTCGATCGGGATCAGCTTGCCGGCTTCGTCGCGGCCACCCGGGCCGACGGCGGTGATTTCGCCCTGCGAGGGCTTTTCCTTGGCACTGTCCGGAATGATGATGCCGCCTGCGGTTTTATCTTCGGCATCGATGCGTTTGACCACGACACGGTCGTGGAGCGGACGGAATTTCATGCGGTCCTCCTTGGCTTTTGTGCTTTTTCTGGATTGGCAGTTGCAATGCGCGAGTGCTAGCCGCTCTTCACATAAGCTTGTGACACTGGGGCGCAAGGGCTTCGGCCCCACGATGTTTGACTGCGACTTGAGTTTCTGGAGGAGGGGCGACTGCTAGCAGGCGAAGTAACATGCTGCTAGCGCGTTGATTGCTATGGCCTATTGAACGTTTTCCTTTTTGGCGAATTGAGAATCACGCGTTACTCTTCAGTTGGGCTGGAGGTTGGCATGGTCGAGAAAGATGCGGTTTCCAAGGATTTCAGGAAGCAGGTCTTAGGCTACGGACTGACAACAGCGGAAATCGTTTATCGCCGTCCGGATCGGCGCTGGCTGCTGCAAACTTACGTCTGGCAGGACTACGATATGTTTCCGGATTTCCCGGTGTTGAAGGATTTCCTCGCGTTTTGGGAAACAAAGCTCGAAGGTCCGCTGTTTGCGGTCACCGTCGCGCACTCCAACCTGATCAAGCCTGCCGAACTACGCGCCGTGGACGGTGTCTTCCGGCTGCATTAACGCGAGGGCGCAGAGCTTTGGGGTGATCTCTGTCGCTCGTGCGCAAAATGCTTTCGGGAAATTTACTCTCTTCACGCGGGCCAATTCAGCGAGATCACAAGCCCGCATTTTCTGTTCGCCGGTGCCAACGACGTGATCGAATAATTTAAGTTGTTTGTTGCGGTGCATGAGTCCGAATCTGGCACTTTTCGGACCTCTGGCTTAATCCCCCAGATGTCTGCCATTGGGGGTAAACTGAGAAATGATGCCTGGGCGGCCAGCCCCTCAGCTCAGGATAGCGAGGGGACTACCCAGCTCACCTATGTCGCGCCACCAGCCAGATCTGATCAGCCTAACGGCCTGCAGGCGCACCCGGCCTGCTTGCACGTCACAAGCCCCCCGTTGTTTGATATCCATCAAGACACGCGCAGGCACCGGCGCGATGATGGATGGGGAGGAAATGTGCGGCTGGCCATCTTTGCCGATATCCACGCCAACCGGCAGGCGTTCAGCGCGTGCCTTGAGTTTGCGCGCGCCCGCGGTGCGGAGCGGATCGTCTGCCTCGGCGATATCGTCGGCTACGGCGCCGATCCGGAATGGGCGGTCGATACCGTGATGGACCTGGTCGATGACGGCGCCATTGCCGTGATCGGCAACCACGATCACGCGATCAGCACCCCGTCGGAAAGCATGAATGCCGTGGCCCAGGCCGCGATCGAGTGGACGCGCGGCAGGCTCAGCGCGCAGCAGCGGCGTTTTCTGGCCGAATTGCCGCTGACGCGGCGGGAAGACGATCGCCTCTACGTGCATTCGGAAGCGTCGCACCCGGCGCGATGGCACTATGTGCGCGATACGCCGGATGCCGCGCGCAGCATCGCGGCCACCGATGCCCATGTCACCTTCTGCGGCCACATCCACCGGCCGGCGCTCTATTCGATGTCATCGGCGGCGAAGATGACGAGCTTCGTCCCGACATCAGACGTGCCGGTGCAATTGCTCGGCGGCCGGCGCTGGCTCGCCGTGCTCGGCTCGGTCGGGCAGCCGCGCGACGGCGACCCGGCGGCTTCGTTCGCGATGCTCGATACCACCTCGCGCGAGGTCACCTATTGCCGGGTGCCTTACGATGTCGAGGCGGCGGCCGACCGGATCCGCGCCAACGGCCTGCCGCACTGGCTGGCCGATCGGCTGCTCGTGGGGAAGTGAGCAATGGTGAAGCCTTTAATCGAGCCGGGCGCGGAACTGGACGGCTTCACCATCGGGGAGCGGGTTCACCAAGGCGGCATGGCCACGCTGTGGACGGTGACCCACCCCGGCATAACCATGCCGCTGTTGATGAAGGTCCCGCGGGTTGCCGAGGGCGAGGACCCGGCGGCCATCGTCAGTTTCGAGATGGAGCAGATGATCGTGCCGCGGCTGGCCGGCCCGCACGTGCCGGGCTGTTTCGGCACTGGCGATTTCGACCGGCAGCCCTACGTCGTCATGGAGCGCATCCCCGGCAAGACGCTGTACAGCCGGATCGACCAATTGCCGATCCCTTATGAAGAGGCGAGGGTGATCGGGGGACAAATCGCCACCGCGCTGGCCGACCTGCACCGGCAGAACGTCATTCACCACGACATCAAGCCGAGCAGCATCATGTTCCGCCCCTCCGGCGAATGCGTGCTGATCGATTTCGGCCTGTCGCATCACAACCAGTTGCCGGACCTGCTGCAGGAAGAATTCCGCCTGCCCTATGGCACCGCGCCCTATATGGCGCCGGAGCGCCTGCTCGGCGTCCGCGACGATCCGCGCAGCGACCTGTTTTCGCTGGGCGTGCTGTTGTATTTCTTCACCACCGGCGAACGGCCGTTCGGCGAGAGCGAAACGCTGCGCGGCATGCGCCGGCGGCTGTGGCGCGATCCCTATCCGCCGCGCAGGCTTAAGCCCGATTATCCGCTATGGCTGCAGGAAATCGTGCTGCGGTGCCTGGAGATCGAGCCGGTGTGGCGTCATCCGACGGCTTCCCAGCTGGCGTTCGAACTGGCGCACCCTGAGCAAGTAAAGCTGACCGCGCGGTCGGAGCGGCTGCAGCGCGATCCGCTCAGCACGGTGTGGCGCCGCCGCTTCAATCGCGGCCTGACGCTGCCGAAGCCGAAATCCGATGTTGCGGCCCAACTGGCTGCGGGACCGATCGTGGTCGTTGCGCTCGATACCGAGGAGGGGTCGGGAACGCTCAACGAATGCCTGCGCCGGACTGCCGCGCAGCTACTCCAGACATTGCCGTCGGCGCGGCTCGCCTGCCTGAACGTGCTCAGGCTCGGGCGCATCACCATCGACAGGACGCTCGACGAGCAGGGCAATAACAAGCATATCGACCGCATGGTCGCGCTGCGGCACTGGGCGCAGCCGCTGGAACTGGATGAAAGCCGGCTCACGGTGCATGTGCTGGAGGCGGTCGATCCCGCCGCCGCGATCCTGGAATTCACCAGGGTCAATCACGTCGATCACGTCGTGATCGGCGCGCGGCAGAATTCGATGCTGCGCACGCTGCTCGGCAGCGTGTCGGCCAAGGTCGCGGCCGAGGCCGCCTGCACGGTGACCGTGGTGCGGCCGCCACCGTCGGCTGTGACACAGGGTTAGGATCAGGCGTCGAACGCGCTCAATCGAGTGTCTGAACCGGCGGCAACGACGTCTTGGCGGCACGCGCGGGGCGCGGTTGACCGGCGGACCTTGATCCATCGACGCCAGCGGCCTCCGCTCTCGCGCCGCGCACGCTGTCCCTTGAGGACTGCCTCCGGTGCTGCGACGACCGCGAGCCTTCCAGTCCCCACGACCGCGATATCGACGGCCCGGCCGTATAGCCGACGAAGGCGCCGGCGACGGCCCCGACCGGGCCCAGCACGACGGCGCCGGCCACCGCGCCCAGTGCCGCGTCGCCTGCGCGCTGCGCGAGCGCGGCGGAGGGCGCGAGGACCAGGAGCATTGCAGCTATTGTGTAGGCCTTGATCATATTTCTGTCCCAACCGTGAAAGGCGGGATGCTGGTCTGCCTTTATGGCGAGATGCGTGACGCTTTGTGGCCGGACCATGGACTTTCAGGTTCCATGGCTCGCCGCGCGTCGGCTGTGGCTTTCCTGCCGGCCCGCTACTTATTTTGACGGCGAGCGCGCTCCAGAATGTCGCTGACCCCTGAGGGGTTGCGGACGCAGCGGAACCCGTAGCGGCCGGTGTAATCCGTATCGGGAGAGCGGGTCGAGCGCCCCGACGCGAAATTCAGGTGGCCGGCGCCGCGGCCGACGTCCGCTATCTCGAATGCCGCATCCATGTCTTCGAAGCGCGTCGCCGTCACGCTTCGCTTACCCCAGGCCGTTCGCACGATCAGCGCGCGTCGATCGGTGATCGCGAACAGCGTCTGCAGGTCATGCAGCAGCATCACGAACGGGGCGGCAACCATCATGAGGCCGACCATCAAAAGCGGCACGGTCGATTGACCGATCCAGCCCCTGGAGATCGCGATGGCCGTGAGAAGCAGCCAGGAAAATCCGATCCACCAGAGAAACCGCCACATCATCATGCGGGCGATACCATCGGGCTGGCTCTGCCACAGCACGCGCTCGCCGGGTTGAAGTGCTTCGGTCAATAGCCGCCGTAAGCCAAAGGAAAATATCGTGGATCGGAGTTCATCCATGCCTTACTTGGTCGCGCCGGCATCAGCACTGGTTCGGTGCGTGAGGGACAGGCAACCGTCAGATCGCTTCGCCGCGGGCCAGCGCCGCCGCGTTGCGGATCGCGGAAATGTTGGTTTTGTAGGCCTCCAATGTGCCGCCCTTGAACACCGCGGAGCCCGCGACCAGCGCATTGGCGCCGGCGGCGGCCAACTGTCCCGCGACTTCAGGAGCCACGCCGCCATCGACCTCGATGTCGATCGGACGTCCTGCCGTCATCGCCCTGATGTCGCTGACCTTGCCGAGCGCCGATTTGATGAAGGCCTGGCCGCCGAAGCCGGGATTGACCGACATGACCAGCACCAGGTCGATCAGGTCGATGACATATTCGATCGCGCTGGCCGGCGTGCCCGGATTGAGCGAGACGCCGGCCTTCTTGCCGAGCGCACGGATCGCCTGCAGCGAGCGATGCAGATGCGGGCCTGCTTCGGCATGGACGGTGATGTGATCGCAGCCGGCTTTTGCGAACGCCTCGAGATAGGCGTCGCAGGGCGAGATCATCAGATGTGCGTCAAAAATCTTCTTGGTATGCGGACGCATCGCCTTGATCACATCAGGCCCGTAGGAAATGTTGGGCACGAAATGCCCGTCCATCACGTCGAGATGGATCCAGTCGGCGCCCGCCGCATCGACCGCGCGGACCTCTTCGCCGAGCTTGGCGAAATCCGCCGCCAGGATCGACGGCGCGATGACCAGGGGACGCGACGCAAATTGCTGAGACATGTGCGCTTTCCCAAAACTCTTCGAAGGGGCGGAACGGCCCCGCGTAACATGCGGAAGGGCCGGGGGCAATGCGGCGGGCCTCGCTCTCCTGTGGGCGGAAAAATCTGCCGGAGCGGGCAGCTATTGCCGGGTTCGCCGGATCGGAACGGATGCAGGAAAGCCTGGTTTTATTGGGTTTTTCTGCATGGCACGGCGCTTGCTGAGAACGCGTACACGAACGCGCTGTCGGCCGCTGCGCGCGGCCTTGTTGGAGTTCCGCCATGTTCTTTGCTCTGGGCGCTGCATCATCGGCCATCGATGCCCTCAAGGCGCTGACGTCGTCGAAATCGTCGGCGCAAACCACCGGCGTCAGCCAGGACGCTGCAAGCACGTTCGGTCTGTCATCCTCGAATGGTTCGGCTTCGGTCGGCTCGAGCTCGGGTTCTGGCGGCGGCGGTTCGCAGATATCGCCGCAGACCATGAGTGCGCTGCTCGACGCACAGAGCCAGTCCTCGGCAGCGTCGACGACCACGGCATCCAAGAGCCGCTCGGCCGCTTTGAAGGACCTTTTCGCGCAGATCGATGGCGACGGCGACGGCAAGATCACCAAGTCGGAATTTGAAGAGGCGCTCGGCGCGGGTGGCACCAACCTCGCGCAGGCCCAAAGCGTGTTCGGCGAACTCGACAGCGATGGCGACGGCTCGGTCAGCGTCAAGGAACTGGCGTCGGCGCTGAGGCTCGACAAGAAACATCACCATGATAGCGACGAGGCGACCGGGGCGAGCGCTGTAAGTTCCGATCCGTTCTCACAGGCGCAGCAGGGCGCAAGCACTACTTCGGTGACCAACAGCGACGGTTCGGTGACGACGTCGCTGACCTATGCAGACGGATCCAAGGTAACGATGACGTCCGCCGCGGGCAAAAGCTCATCCGCATCAGCGACATCCTCCTACAATTTCATCGAGCAGATGATCCAGCGGCAGGCCCAGGCGATTTCATCCGCCGCCACTTCGTCGCTCTCGGTGAGCGTCTGACCACGAGACCCGGCGATAATCCTTCGGACTGCGACCGTTATTTGTTTGAGCATGATCTCCCGGGCAAACGCTTCGCGTTTGTCCCAAGGGAAAACCGGTACCCACTTTTCCGGATCATGCGCTAGCCGAAACGATCGCTCCACGCCGGTAGCGCACCCGGAAAGGGTAGCGCGGTCGCACGATGGACGCCGCGCGCGATCGCGCGGGAGACTGTATTGGCGGCCACCATGCCGAGTTCGGTGAGGCCGGACAGCGGATCGATCGGCTTCTTGCCGGTCGCGGCGGCATACACCACGTCGCCATCCGTTGGGGCATGGACGGGGTAGATGGCGCGGGCCATTCCGGTTTGCGCGATCATCGCGAGCCGTTTGGCCTGCGATTTCGTCAGCACGGCATCCGTGACCACGACCACCAGCGTGGTGTTTTCCGAAGGCGTCGCTTCCGGACCGCCCTTGAGCCGCGCGCGGAGCATGTCCGGCGTGAACGAAGCCGGCAGTCCCCGTCCGCCAAATTCGTTGTTCAGTTCGAACGGCGCCGCCCAGAACCATGGCCCGTCGCCGATGGTCACGCTGCCGACGGCGTTAACGACGGCGAGCGCCCCGACGGTGACGCCGCCGCCGGTCTGCGCCGACGCGGAGCCGAGCCCGCCCTTGAAATTGGCGGTCGTGGCGCCGAGCCCGGCGCCGACGCTGCCCAGCGCGAAATCGGTGCTCGCCGCACACGCTGCGGCGTAGGCGAGATCGCGATAGGGCGGGAAGCGGCCCCATGCCTTGTTGCCGCCGTTGAGCAGATCGAAGCAGATCGCGCCCGGAACGATCGGAATGATCGCCTCGCGGATTCTTAAACCCCGGTCCTGTTCGGCAAGCCAGGCCTGTACGCCGCCGGCGGCATCCAGCCCGAGCGCCGAGCCACCGGATAGCGCGATGGCGTCGATTTCCTGGACGGTGCTTTCGGGTTTGAGGAGGCCGTCCTCGCGGGTGCCGGGCCCGCCGCCGCGCACGTCGATCGAGGCGACCGCGGGAGAATCGAAAATGACCGCGGTCACGCCGGAGGCGAGCGCGGCGTCGTCGGCGTGGCCGACGCGGACGCCGGATATATCGGTGATGAGATTTTTCAACGCGCTGATCCCGTCAGGCCGATCTGGCTGGGCCCCTATCCACGGATATATCAGCCGCGGGGAATGCTTCAACTGCCAAGCGCCAATCGGATCATCCGGGCGAGCTCGGACTTGCGATAGGGTTTCGCCAGCAGCAGAACGCCGGAATCCAGGCGGCCATGATGGACAATGGCGTTCTCGGTATAGCCTGATGTGAACAGGGTCTTGAGGCCCGGCCGCCGCTTCAGCGCTTCATCGACGAGCTGGCGGCCGTTCATCGGGCCGGGCATGATCACGTCGGTGAACAGCAGGTCGATGGCGGGGACCTCGTCGATGAAGCGCAAGGCGTCGGACGCGTTGGCCGCCTCCAGCGTGGTGTAGCCCAGGCTCTCGATCTGGGTCATCACATAGCGCCGCACCAGCGTATCGTCCTCGACGACGAGGACCGTTTCGTTGCCGCCTTCGATGTTCGCCGAGACCTGCGCTTCCGCCGCGGTCTGCTGCAATCCCGTCGCCCGCGGCAGGTAGATCTTGACCGAGGTGCCGTGGCCTTCCTCGCTGTAGATCTTGACGTGTCCGCCCGACTGCTTGACGAAGCCGAACACCATGCTGAGGCCAAGGCCGGTGCCCCGGCCAACCTCCTTGGTCGTAAAGAAGGGTTCGAATACCCGTTCGAGCAGCGCGGGCGAGATTCCGGAGCCGGTGTCGCTAACCGCGATCATCACGTAATTGCCGGCCGTGACCTCGCTGTGCATGCCCGCGTAGCTTTCGTCGAGGAAGACGTTGCTGGTCTCGAGCGCGAGCTTGCCGCCGTTGGGCATGGCATCGCGCGCATTGATTGCCAGATTGAGAACGGCCGTCGTAAGCAGGTTTGGATCGGCCAGCGCGGTCCATGCATCTTCAGCCAACAGCGGCGTGATTTCGATGTTTTCGCCCAGCGTCGGGTTCAGCAGCTTCGCCGACTCCAGCACCAGCGCGTTGACGTCAACTTCACGTGGCTGCAGCGGCTGCTTGCGGGCAAAGGCGAGAAGATGCTTGGTCAGGTTGGCTCCGCGTTCGGCGGCTTCGTCGATCAGCCTGGCGACGGCGGCGAGCTGGGGCTGACCGGCGACGGCTTCCTCCAGAATGCCGATGGTGCCGGTGATCACGGTCAGGATATTGTTGAAGTCATGCGCGACGCCGCCCGTGAGCTGGCCGACCGCATCCATCTTTTGCGCATGGCGCAATTGGGCTTCCGCGGCCTGCTTTTCGGTCAGGTCCCGGCCGATGAAGAAGTGGCGCCGGACCGGCTCCGACCACGTCCCGGTCCAGTTCAGCGCGACCGCCTCGCCCTCCTTGTTGATATAGCGCGTCTCGAAATTGCGCTTGCTTTGTCCCCGCCGCGCCGCCCGCATCTCCCTGCGGGTGTGTTCGAGGTCGTCGGGGTGGATGAATTCCACCGCGCTATGTCCGATCATGTCGGAGGGCTGATAGCCGAGAATCGCGGTGACGCTCGGGCTGACCTGGATGAAATTGCCGCTGGTGTCGGTCACGAGGATGAGGTCGTTCGAAGAATCGAAGATGCGCCGCCGCTCCTCGATTTCCTGGCTGAGCGCCTGCTGCGTCCGCTTGTTTTCGGTGATGTCGCGGGCGGCTTTGGAGATGCCGACGATCTTGCCGGAGGCCGAGCGGATCGGGGAGATGCTCAGCGAAACGTCGACGGTGCTGCCATCCTTGCGCACGCGTGAAGTCTCGTAATGTTCAATTGGCTCGCCTCGGTTGATCCGTTCGACGATATTGCGTACCTCTTCGCGCCGGTCCGGCGGGACGATCATGTTGATGCTCTTGCCGATCGCTTCCGCTGCCGTGAAGCCGAACAGGCGTTCGGCGGCTCCGTTCCAGCCGGTAATGGTGCCGTCCAGCAATTTGGTGATGATGGCATCGTTGGATGATTCCACGACCGCGCTGAAGAGACTTTCGCGTTCGGTGCGGAGTTTTCTCTCGGAAGCGGCTTCCCGGCGCAACGTTCCGAGCAGACGAGCCAGCTTGGCCTGCAGGCCGACATTGTCGATAAGCAGGATGGCGAGCACGAAGCTCGCGGCACAAAGGCCGTAGATGCGGCCGAGGTAGAAACCGACGTCGAAGCGCGCGACGTTCAGGATCGCCGACAGGGCGACGTCGAACAACCAGGCGCTCATCACGACCATCAGCCAGACGTCGAGGACGGCGTGCGGCCTGCGAAGCCATAGCACCGCCAGCGCAGCGAGGCTGAGGCACCATACGGTCGAGACCACCCCGAGCATGACGGGCGTGTAATGGCCACCGCTCAGAAGGATCGGCAGGCGGTCGTGTTGGGCGGTGACGAGCCAGGTGAACGCGGCCATCCCGACACTGACCGTAACGATGCTCGCAACGATTGCCGCGCCGGTCGAGCCCCGTATCTTCGTGCCGTTGTCCCCTGCCTTCAGCAGCGCATAGCCGAGGACCAGCAGCGGAAATACGCCATGCCAGACCATGTAGAGCCAGACGGTGGTTTGCGTTCCCGCGCCGAGCAGCCCGCCGGGCGCGAACAGGCCGGGAAAGGTAAGGGCGTGGACGATGGCCGCCACGGCCGTGAACAAATATCCGCTCGCGAGCAGCAAGAGCGCCCGCGAGCGGGAAATCGCGAACTGCGAAAACAACAGGACGGCGGTGATCAGGTCGTTGATCGACAGCGCCGACTGATAGCTCGCAACGAATGCCGGGACCGGGGCAAGCGGCACGCCGGCAAACGGCACGGCGCAGGCGAACAGTACTGCCGAGACGCCGACCACGGCGAGGGCGGCGATGCGGTCGCCGCGGGTCGCCGGCATGGTCGAAAGGAAGATGTTGCGCTCGTCAACCATTGTCGTCTCCGGCAAACTGGCAGCGAACGCGCCATGGCAACAGCTTCAAAAATGACAATCGTCTCAAACGCTCGAAAACGATGCACCGACGCGGCCAAAGATCCAGCCGATACCTGGATGCCTTTAGAATCGATGCCGCTGGAATCGCATCCCCGAGGCTACGCTAGCGTCGCTTCGGGGGGAATCAACTCGAGGCTGCATATTACCTGACGATGCCTGGCCGGGAACTCGTTAGGTAGGTAACCGCCTCTTTACCGACCGGCTGAATAATGCCCGTGGAACTGCCGAAATCCGCGAATTTTCATCGTAGGCTGCTGCACGACCGATCCGGGAGACTTCGATGCCCCGCGTGCTTGTTGTTGACGATCAGGCCGACGTCCGTACGATCATTTCCATCGTGCTGCGCATCCATCATTTCGAAATCGTCGAGGCAGAAAGCGCCGCATCCGCGTTGAAGCTGTTCGAGGAAGCAAGCTTCGGTGAAGCAAGCTTTGACCTGGCGATCGTCGATATCTTCCTGCAAGGCACCAACGGCTCCGATCTGATTGCAGCGCTACGCGGGCGCGCGCCCGGTCTGCCCGTCATCGCGATTTCAGGAATGGCCGCGCTGGACTTTCTGTCCGAAAGCCCTGAGCTCTCCGACGTTGTCTGTCTGCAGAAGCCGTTTCGTCCGCCGGACTTGATGCGCGCGATCGAAGCGGCGCGGGGGGCACTCCGGCAATCGGCCGGCGCCGTCGTAGCGGCGGTGCGATAGCTGGTCCGGCATATTGCAACTGTTCTCATTGCTGCCGACCCTTCAAGCGCCGGGTTACCGCTCGGCGCGTCGCAGGCCGTTGCCGTCGATGGCGATCTCGCGGAGCGGGACCGGATCGGCGACAACCTGCCGGTGCGGCAAGGGGACCGAGAGGCAACAAACGAGGCCTTCCGGGCGCCAATCGAATTCCGCATGGCCGCCGAGCTGCGACTCGATGCTGGCGATCACGCTTCTGGTTCCGAACCCGCGCGATACCGGCTTCTCGACCGGCGGCCCGCCGGTCTCCACCCACACGATCTTGAGAAGGCCCGCCTGGTCTTCCCAGTTCACCGTCAGCCGGCCCGACAGCGTCGACAGGGCGCCGTACTTTGCCGAATTGGTGACGAGTTCATGCAGCGCCAGCGCGACGGTCTGGGCCGTTGCCGGCTCGAGTTGGATCTCCGGACCGCGCAACGCGATCTGGTCGCCGGTGGAATAGGGCGCCAGCTCCTCGTCGATCAGTTTTCTTATTTCGGCGCCCTGCCAGTTCGACAGCGAAAGCACGGTGTGCACCCGCGCCAGCGCGTTGATCCGTCCCTCGACCGACCGGACGTAGCTCTTCACGTTTTCGCCGCGCGTCAGCCGGACGATGGATTGCGCCAGCGCCAGCGCGTTCTTGGCGCGATGATCGACCTCCCGCGCCAGAAGGCTCTGCCGCTCTTCGGCCTGCTTGCGTTCGGTGATATCGACGGTGACGCCGCTGACGCGGATGACGCGGCCGCCCTTGTCGGTGCTCGCCGCCGCCGTTCCCGCGCACCAGCGCACTTCGCCGTTCGGCCGGACGATGCGGAATTCCGCTTCATATGATTTCGCCCCTCGGGCGAAGCTCGCCCACGCCTCGTGCAATCCCTGAACGTCGTCGGGGTGAAACAGCGCCTGGATATTGGCCGGAGTCAGTTCGAAGCTGGCGGGATCGATGCCGAGGATCTGATACTGGCCCTCGTCCCACATCCAGTCGCCATTGACCCAGTCCCAGTCCCAGGATCCCATCTTTCCGGCGGCGATTGCGAGGCTGCGCCGCTGTTCGCTTTCCAGCAGTCTTGTGTGCGATTCCTCCAGTTCGGCGGTACGGGCGCGAACGCGATCTTCGAGCTCGACGTTGAGGCGCTCAAGCTGGCGCGTCTTGCGATAGAGCTCCGCAAACACCTTGATCTTGGCGCGCAACACCTCCGGCACGACCGGCACCGGAACATAATCGACCGCACCCATTTCGTAGCCGCGCAGCCGGTCGATGTCGCTGACCTGGATGGCGGAGATGAATATCATCGCCGTCTTCTGGAAACGGGGATGCTCGCGGATCATGGCGGCGAGTTCGAACCCGTCCAGTTCCGGCATGCAGACATCGACCAGGATGATGGCGACATCGTTCTTGAGCAGGAACTCGAGCGCCTCGCGCCCGGACGAAGCCTTGACCAGGTTCTCGCCGAGTTCCTTCAGGATGACTTCATAGGCGAGCAGCTTCGCCGGCTGATCGTCAACCAGAAGGATGTTTACCTTGTCATGGTCCATCATCTGCTTACGCCGATCAACGGTGTAACCACATTCGTATCGCGAGCAGCAACTGCTCGGTATTGACGGGTTTGGCGAGATAGTCCGAAGCGCCGGCTTCGAGACATTTCTCGCGGTCGCCCTTCATCGCCTTGGCGGTCAGTGCGATGATCGGAAGGCGTCCGAACGATGGGTTCTGCCTGATAACGCCAATGGTCTGATATCCGTCCATTTGCGGCATCATGATATCCATCAACACGATCGCGATGTCGGGGTTCGATTCGACCAGCGCAATGGCCTCGTGGCCCGTCGTCGCCGTCAGCACCTTCATCCCGCGCCGTTCGAGCACACTCGACAGCGCGAAGATGTTGCGGGCGTCGTCATCAACCAGAAGCGCCGTCTTGCCAACAAGATCCTCATCGGAACTATTGAGCTTTTCGAGCATCCTCTGCTTCTCGACCGGCAATTCCGTGATCACACGGTGCAAAAACAGCGACGTTTCGTCGAGCAGGCGTTCCGGCGACTCGACGCCTTTCACCACGATGCTTCTCGCCATGGTGTGAAGTTCCGCATCTTCCTCGGCCGAAAGTTCCCGCCCCGTGAACACCACGACGGGCACGTTCGACAGCGTTTCATCGTTGCGAAGCCGGTCGAGCACCTCGAAGCCGCTCATATCAGGTAGCCGCAGATCCAGCACGACGCAGTCGCACGGCTGGTCGCGCAGCGTCGACAACGCAGCGGCGCCGGTGTCGGCGGTGAGGATCTCGATGTCGTCGTGGCCGAGCAATTCGGTGATGCTCATCTGCTCGGCGGCATTGTCCTCCACGATCAGCAGGCGCTTGCGGCGGGGTTTTGCATATTCCTTGATCTGCGCCAGCGCCGCGCTGACGCCCTCGGTCGTCGTCGGCTTGTTGACGAAGGAAAACGCGCCGCGCGCCAGCGCATGCTGGCGGTCTTCGTCGAGCGTGATGATCTGCACCGGAATGTGCCGCGTCAGCGGATTGTGCTTGAGCTGGCTCAGCACGGTCCAGCCCAGCATGTCCGGCAGGAACACGTCGAGCGAAACCGCAGCCGGCTGGAATTGCTTGGCGAGTTCGAGCGCCTCGGTGCCGCGGCTTGCGACCAGCACCTTGAAACCCTTGTCGCGGGCGAGATCGATCAACACCCGCGCATAATGCGGATCGTCCTCGACGATTAGCAGAATGGTATCTCCCGGCGCGAGATTGAGTCGGTCGTCCGGCAATTGCTCGATGACCCGCTCCTGCGTCGCCGCGACCTGAACCGCGGGCGCGGGCGTGAACGGGGCAGGGGAGCGCGGTGCAACGGTGGGGCCGGAATATTTCAGCGGCAGATAAAGCACGAAAGTACTGCCCTTGCCGGGCGCGCTGCGCAGATGGATTTCGCCGCCGAGCAGGCCCGCAAGCTCGCGGCTGATGGCAAGGCCGAGGCCGGTGCCGCCGTATTTCCGGCTGGTGCCGGCGTCGGCCTGCTGGAACGCCTCGAAGATCAGTTTCTGTTTCTCCAGCGGAATGCCGATGCCGGTGTCGGTCACCTCGAAGGCGACGACGGCGGGCGCGTGATTGAGGATCGGGTGTTCAGCGCTCCAGCCGCCGACGGCGGCCGACACGTTCAGCTTCACGCCGCCCTCCGCGGTGAACTTGAACGCGTTCGACAGCAGGTTCTTCAGAACCTGCTGCAGGCGCTTGGAGTCGGTCACCATGCTGCGGGCGAGGTTCTCGTCGACATTGATGTTGAACGACAGCTGGCGGTTTTCGGCCTCGTGCTTGAACGGCCGTCCGACCGTCTCCAGCAGGCTCGATGTCAGGATCTCCTCGGCATCGACGGTCACCGTGCCGGATTCGATCTTCGACAGGTCGAGGATGTCGCTGATCAGGTTGAGCAAATCGGTGCCGGCGCCGTGGATGGTGCGGGCGAACTCGACCTGCTTTGCCGACAGGTTGCCGTCCGGATTTTCGGTCAGCTGCTGGCCGAGGATCAGGATGCTGTTGAGCGGCGTGCGCAGCTCATGGGACATGTTGGCGAGGAATTCGGACTTGTACTTCGAGGTCAGCGAAAGCTCGGTCGCCTTCTCCTCGAGCGCGCGGCGGGCCTGTTCGATTTCCTGGTTCTTTCTTTCCACCTCGACGTTGCGCTCGGCAAGCTGCTGGGCCTTCTGTTCGAGCTGTTCGTTGGTCTGCTGCAATTCCTTCTGCTGGGTCTGCAGTTCGCCGGCGAGCTGCTGGGACTGTTTCAGCAGGCCCTCGGTCTGCATCGTGGCTTCGATCGAGTTGAGCACGATGCCGATGGAGTCGGTGAGCTGTTCGAGGAAGGTCATCTGCGAGGTCGTGAACGAACTGATCGAGGAAAGCTCGATCACCGCCTTGACCTGGTTTTCGAACAATACCGGAAGCACGACGAGATTCTTGGGAACGACGCGCAGCAGCGCCGAATTGATCGGCGCCGTGTCGGTCGGAATGTCCGCCACCAGCCGCTGACGCTTGTCCATCGCGCATTGGCCGATCAGGCCCTCGCCGAACTGCACGACTTGCGGATGCGGATTGGCCCCGTCGCCGGCATAGGCCGAGAGCAGGCGCAACTGCGGGCTGTCGGCACTCTCGGTCTGATAGATCACGCCCATATGGGCGTTGATCAGCGGCGCCAGTTCGGTCAGCAGCAGCCGGCCGACGGTGGTGAGGTCGCGCTGGCCCTGCAGCATGTTGGTGAATTTGGCGAGGTTGGTCTTCAGCCAGTCCTGTTCGGTATTGACCTGCGTCGTCAGGCGGAGGTTGCCGATCATGGTGTTGATGTTGTCTTTGAGTTCGGCCACTTCGCCGCGGGCGTCGACCTGGATCGAGCGGGTCAGGTCGCCCTTGGTCACGGCGGTCGCCACCTCGGCGATGGCGCGCACCTGCGAGGTCAGGTTGGCGGCGAGCAGGTTGACGTTGCCGGTGAGATCCTTCCAGGTGCCGGCGGCGCCGGGCACGTTGGCCTGGCCGCCGAGCCGTCCCTCGACGCCGACTTCGCGCGCCACGCTGGTGACCTGGTCGGCGAAGGTCGCGAGCGTCTCGGTCATGTTGTTGATGGTATCGGCAAGGGCTGCGACTTCGCCCTTCGATTTCACGGTCAGGTTCTGCTTCAGGTCGCCGTCGGCGACCGCGGTCACCACCTTGACGATGCCGCGCACCTGTTCGGTCAGATTGGCGGCCATGAAGTTCACGGTGTCGGTGAGGTCCTTCCAGGTGCCGGCGACGCCGGGGACCTGCGCCTGGCCGCCGAGCTTGCCCTCGGTGCCGACTTCGCGCGCCACGCGCGTCACTTCGCCGGCAAAGGCGTTGAGCTGATCGACCATCGTGTTGATGGTGTTCTTCAGTTCGAGGATTTCGCCCTTCACGTCGACCGTGATCTTGCGCGACAGGTCGCCGCGGGCCACGGCGGTGGTGACTTCGGCGATGTTGCGGACCTGCGTGGTCAGGTTGGCCGCCAAAAGGTTGACGTTGTCGGTCAAATCCTTCCAGGTACCGCCGACGCCGGGCACCACGGCCTGGCCGCCGAGCCGCCCCTCGGTGCCGACCTCGCGCGCCACGCGCGTCACTTCGGCGGCGAACGAGCGAAGCTGCTCGACCATCGTATTGAGGGTGTCTTTCAGCAGCAGGATTTCGCCGCGGACGTCGACCGTGATCTTCTTCGACAGGTCGCCGCCGGCAATGGCGGTGGCGACTTCGGCGATGTTGCGGACCTGCGCGGTCAGGTTCGAGGCCATGAAGTTGACGTTGTCGGTGAGGTCCTTCCAGGTGCCGGCCACTTCGGGCACCTGGGCCTGGCCGCCGAGTTTTCCTTCAGTGCCGACCTCGCGCGCCACGCGCGTGACTTCCGACGCAAATGCATTGAGCTGGTCGACCATCGTGTTGATGGTGTTCTTCAGTTCGAGGATTTCGCCCTTCACGTCCACCGTGATCTTGCGGGAGAGGTCGCCGCGGGCCACCGCGGTGGTGACTTCGGCGATGTTGCGGACCTGAGCGGTCAGGTTGCCCGCCATCGAGTTGACACTGTCGGTGAGGTCCTTCCAGGTGCCGGCGACGCCGGGCACGTTGGCCTGGCCGCCGAGCCGTCCTTCGGTGCCGACCTCGCGCGCCACGCGGGTCACTTCGCCGGCAAAACGATTGAGCTGGTCGACCATCGTGTTCAGCGTTTCCTTGAGCTGCAGGATCTCGCCGCGCACGTCGACCGTGATCTTGCGCGACAGGTCGCCGCCGGCGATCGCGGTCGCCACCTCGGCAATGTTGCGGACCTGCGCCGTCAGATTGCCGGCCATCGAGTTCACGCTGTCGGTCAAATCCTTCCAGGTGCCGGCGACGCCGGGCACTTCGGCCTGACCGCCGAGCTTGCCGTCGGTGCCGACTTCGCGCGCCACGCGCGTCACTTCGCCGGCAAATGCGTTGAGCTGGTCGACCATCGTATTGAGCGTTTCCTTCAGCTGAAGGATTTCGCCCGAGACGTTGACGGTGATCTTCTTCGACAGGTCGCCCTTGGCCACCGCGGTCGCGACCTCGGCGATATTGCGGACCTGGCCGGTCAGGTTCGAGGCCATCGAGTTGACGCTGTCGGTCAAATCCTTCCAGGTGCCGGCGACGCCGCGCACCAGCGCCTGGCCGCCGAGCTTGCCTTCGGTACCGACCTCGCGCGCCACGCGCGTCACTTCGCCGGCGAACGCATTGAGCTGGTCCACCATCGTGTTGATGGTGTCCTTCAGCTCGAGGATTTCGCCGCGCACGTCCACGGTGATCTTCTTCGACAGGTCGCCATTGGCGACCGCTGTCGTCACCTCGGCGATGTTGCGGACCTGCGCCGTCAAATTGCTCGCCATCGAGTTGACGCTCTCGGTGAGATCCTTCCAGGTGCCGGCGACGCCGAGCACGTTGGCCTGACCGCCGAGCCGTCCCTCGGTGCCGACTTCGCGCGCCACGCGCGTCACTTCGCCGGCAAAGGCGTTGAGCTGGTCGACCATTGTGTTGAGCGTTTCCTTCAATTGCAGGATTTCGCCCGAGACGTTCACGGTGATCTTCTTGGAAAGGTCGCCGCCTGCAATCGCGGTGGCGACGTCGGCGATGTTGCGGACCTGCGCCGTCAGGTTGGAGGCCATGAAGTTGACATTGTCGGTGAGGTCCTTCCAGGTGCCGGCAACGCCGGGGACCTGGGCCTGACCGCCGAGCTTGCCTTCGGTACCGACCTCGCGGGCGACGCGGGTCACTTCGGAGGCGAACGAGTTGAGCTGGTCGACCATCGTGTTGATGGTGTCTTTCAGTTCGAGAATTTCGCCGCGGACGTCGACGGTGATCTTGCGCGAGAGGTCGCCGCGGGCCACGGCCGTGGTGACGTTGGCGATGTTGCGGACCTGGGCGGTGAGGTTGCCGCACATCGCGTTGACGGAGTCGGTCAGATCCTTCCAGGTGCCGGCGACGCCGGGGACGATGGCCTGGCCGCCGAGCTTGCCATCGGTGCCGACTTCGCGGGCGACGCGGGTCACTTCGGATGCGAACGATCGTAGCTGATCCACCATCGTGTTGATGGCTTCCTTGAGCTGCAGGATCTCGCCGCGGACGTCCACCGTGATCTTTTTCGACAGGTCGCCGTTGGCCACCGCGATGGTGACCTCGGCGATGTTGCGGACCTGGCCGGTCAGGTTGTTGGCCATCGAGTTGACGCTCTCGGTCAGGTCCTTCCAGACGCCGGTCACTTCCGGCACCTGGGCCTGGCCGCCGAGCTTGCCCTCGGTGCCGACCTCGCGCGCCACGCGCGTCACTTCCGAGGTGAACACGGAAAGCTGCTTGATCATCGTGTTGACGATGTTGGCCGACTGCAAAAATTCGCCGCCAAGTGGGCGGCCGTCGACGTCGAGCTGCACGGTCTGCAGCAGATTGCCCTGGGCCACGGCGGCGACCGCGCGCGTGACTTCGCGGGTCGGCCACAGCAGGTCGTCGATCAGCGCGTTGACGGAGCCTTCCATGTCCGCCCACGATCCGCTCGACAGGTCGAACTTGACGCGCTGCCTTGTCTTGCCTTCGCGCCCGACGACCTGACCGACGTGCTCCAGCTGCTGCGCCATTCGCTGGTTGGCGGCGACGATTTCGTTGAAGGTGTCGGCGATCTTGCCCTCGATGCCGATGTGATCGCCGGTCATTCGCACCGAGAAATCGCCCGCGCGCATCGCCTGCAATGCATGCAGCAGATCCTGCAGTGGATCGGACGCGCCGTTGGCGGTGGCTGGTTGGGGTTTGGCGACCCGGCGAACGGAGGGTGATGCTCCAGGGGAAAGATCACTCATGGTGTTTCCTCGGCCAGTTCGCTCGAATCTTATGGCTGAGATGCGATTTCACAGATAGAACCGCTGCCCCACCGGCAGATCAAGCTGGATCAACGGTTAAGGTCGTGAAATCAATGACATGGAACTCAGCCCAACGTTGCTCAATGCAGCGGGAACCCAATAGTTCCCGGGGGGCCGGAAAATTATCTGGAACCCAAAATGAAAACGCCCCGGCAAGCCGGGGCGTTTGACGCTCTGATCGATGAAGGGGTCAGGAGCCCTTCGGATTGATCTCGGTGTAGTTACCCTTGGCGTCCCACTTGTAGACGACATAGTCGATCACCTTGATGTCGCCCTTGGCATCGAAGGAAAGCTTGCCGAGCACGGTGTCCCAATCGCCGGCCTTGATGGTTTCCATGACCTTCTTCGGATCGGTGGTCTTCGCCTTCGCCACCGCCTGCGTCCAGACCTGCATCGCGGCGTAGGTGTAGAGGGTGTAGCCCTCGGGATCGATGTTCTTGGCCTTGAACTTCTCGACGATTGCCTTCGCAGTCGCCTTGTTGCGCGGGTCGGGACCGAAGGTGAACAGCGTGCCTTCGGCTGCCGGACCGGTGATCGAGGCGAATTCCTTGTCGTTCATGGCGTCGCCCGCCATCAACACTGTCTTGAGGCCCTGGTCGCGCATCTGGCGCAGGATCAGGCCGGCTTCCTGATGGTAGCCGCCGACAAAGACCAGATCGATGTTGTCGCGCTTCAGCCGCGACACGATCGAGTTAAAATCCTTGTCGCCCTTGTTGTAGGATTCGAACATCTTCTCGGTGAAGCCGGCCTTGTTGAGCGCCTTCTTGGTTTCGTCGGCTAGGCCTTTGCCGTAGGTGGTCTTGTCGTTGAGGATGGCGACGTTCTTGCCCTTGTAGTTCTTGACGATGTAGTCGGCGGCAACCAGGCCCTGCTGGTCGTCGCGGCCGCAGACGCGCGCCACGTTCCACAGCTTGCGCTCGGTGAACAGCGGGTTGGTCGAGGCCGGCGTGATCTGCAGCACGTTGCCGTCGGCGTAGGCTTCCGACGCCGGGATCGACGACGACGAGCAGAAATGACCGGCCACGAACGGGATCTTCGCGCTGGCGAACTTTTCCGCCACCGAGCGCGCCTGCTTGGGATCGCAGGCGTCATCGCCGATCTGCAGCGCCAGCTTCTTGCCGAGCACGCCGCCGGCGGCGTTGATGTCGGCCACCGCCTGTTCGGCGCCGTTCTTCATCTGCCGGCCGAACGCGGACTCGCCGCCCGTCATCGGGCCCGCCACCGCGATGGAGATGTCCTGCGCCAGTGCGGTTGTCGACAGCGCCAACGATGCACCCAATGCCAGGCCGATGAGTTTCAGTGATTTCATGAGATGTCCTCGCGGGTAGGTCGATTTCAGGAAGCACCCGGCAGGCCGGGTACGAAAATCACGTCCATTGTCGGCTGATTTTACGGCGAAGTCACCGGCAATTTTCGGGCAAATCCACGGTCAGTTCGCAGCATCTTGCCGCAGCACGCGCCAGGATCTCGTCCCAGGGCAGGCGGGAGCGCTATTCCCGCCGGCCGCCCTCCAGATAGGCGGCGCGGACTTCCGGGCGCTGCAGCAATTCGCTGCCGGTTCCGGACAGGGTGATCAGGCCGTTGACCATGACATAGCCGCGATGCGCCAGTTTCAGCGCGTGGTTGGCGTTCTGCTCGACGATCAGAACGGTCAGGCCATCCTGCCGGTTCAGGGTCCGGATCGCATCGAAAATCTGCCGCGTGATCAGGGGGGCCAGCCCCAGCGACGGCTCGTCCAGCATCAACAGGCGCGGCCGGCTCATCAGGGCCCGACCGATCGCCAGCATCTGCTGCTCGCCGCCGGACAGCGTGCCGCCGCGCTGGGTCATGCGTTCCTTGAGCCGCGGGAACAGCGTGAAGACGCGTTCCAGGCCGCTCGCCCGATCGGCTTCGCTGCTATCGGTTGCGTCGGCGCCCATCTGCAGGTTTTCCGCCACGCTCATGCGCGGGAAGATGCGGCGGCCCTCGGGCGACTGGGCGATGCGCAGCCTGGCAATCTCATGCGTCGGCACGCCGGTGATGTCCTGGCCGTCGAAATCGATGCGGCCCGAGCGGGCGCGGGGCCGGCCGAAGATCGTCATCATCAGGGTCGACTTGCCGGCGCCGTTGGCCCCGATCAGGGCGACGATTTCGCCGGCGTTGATGTCGAGATCGACGCCCTTGAGCGCCTCGATCTTGCCGTAGGCCGCGCGCAGCGAGCGGATCGCGAGCAGGGGCGTAGTCATGCCTCGCCCTCATTGTCATGTGGCGCGAGCGAATCTGTTCTCCCTCCCCCTGAAAGGGCCTTGCAGGGGGAGGTTGGAGATTTATCGTTCGCGGCGCTCACGTGCCGCTCTCCATCACGGCGATGGCTTCTTCCTCGTCGGCGCCGAGATAGGCGGCGATCACCTTGGGATCGTCACGGATCTGTTGCGGCGTGCCTTCGGCGATCTTGATGCCGTGATCCATCACCACGACATGGTCGGAAATCTCCATCACCACGCTCATGTCATGCTCGATCAGGAGAATGGAGGTGCCGTGATCGCCGCGGATCGAGAGCAGCAATTCGCTTAAGGCAGCGCTTTCGCGCGCATTGAGGCCGGCCGCGGGCTCGTCGAGGCAGAGCAGCGCGGGCTGGGTGCACATCGCGCGCGCGATCTCCAGACGCCGCTGGTCGCCATAGGGCAGATTGCCGGCGGCATCATCGGCGCGATCCAACAGCCCGATGCGGTCGAGCCAGGTCTGCGCCAGATCGATCGCGGCCTGTTCGGCCTTGCGCCAGGAGGGTGCGCCGATCAGGCCGAGAAACGTCAGCCCGGAGGCGCGCATCAGCGCGTTGTGCTGCGCCACCATCAGGTTCTCCAGCGCCGTCATGCCGGGAAACAGCCGGATGTTCTGGAAGGTGCGCGCGACCCGGGCGAGCTTGGAAATCCGGAAATCGTTCAGCCGTTCGAGCCGGATGGCATGGCCGTCATCATGCGTGAGCCGCATCGCGCCCGAGGTCGGCTTGTAGAAGCCTGTGATGCAGTTGAACACCGTGGTCTTGCCGGCGCCGTTCGGCCCGATCAGCGCGGTGATGTTGCGCCGCTCGGCGCCAAAGGAGAGGTCGTTGACGGCGACGATGCCGCCGAAGCGCATCGACAGGCGATCGACCGACAGGATGGGATCGCCGCTCATCCATGTCCCTCCTTGACGAGGTCGGATGAGATCGCCTGGTTGGTCTTCAGGAACACGGTGGGCGCGCGGTGGCCGATCAGGCCGCGCGGCCGCCAGATCATCAGCAGCACCATCGCCATGCCAAACACCAGCATGCGGTACTGCTCAAGCCCGCGGAACAGCTCGAAGCCGCCGATCATGGCGAGCGCGGCGAGCGCGACGCCGAGTTGCGAGCCCATGCCGCCCAGCACCACGATCGCCAGCACCAGCGCCGATTCATGGAAGGTGAAGGATTCCGGGCTGATGAAGCCCTGCCGTGTGGCGAAGAACGCGCCGGCAAAACCGCCGAACATTGCGCCGGTCGCAAACGCGGTGAGTTTGGTCGTGGTCGTATTGATGCCGAGCGCGCGGCAGGCGACCTCGTCCTCGCGCAGCGCTTCCCAGGCGCGGCCGATCGGCAGCCGCCGCAGCCGGATCGTGACCCAGTTGGTGAGCAGCGCCAGCGCCAGGATCAGATAGAACAGGAACACGATGCGGTGGGTCGTCGAAAATTCGATGCCGAGCATCGCCGCAAGCCCGTCATCGCCGGGTGTGAGCGGAATGCCGAACAGGGTTGGCCGGGGAATGCCGGTGACGCCGTTCGGCCCGCCGGTCAGGCTCTGCCAGTTGATGATGACGAGGCGGATGATCTCGCCGAAGGCCAGCGTGACGATGGCGAGATAATCGCCGCGCAGCCGCAGCACGGGAAAGCCGAGCAGCACGCCCCAGAAGGCGGCGAGGATGCCGGCGAGCGGCAGGCAGACCCAGAACGACAGTCCGAAATTGGTCGCCAGCAGCGCGTAGGAATAGGCGCCGACCGCGTAGAACGCGACATAGCCGAGGTCGAGCAGGCCGGCGAGGCCGACCACCACGTTCAGCCCCCATCCGAGCATCACATAGGTGAGCACGAGGATGCCGAGGTCGAGAATGTAGCGCTCGTCGTAGAACAGGACCGGCACCAGAAACGTGAACACCAGCAGCACGGGGGCGACCAGGCGTCCGGCGAACGAGAGGGTGCTCTGTACCGAAGCGGGGACAACCCTGACGGTGCCGACCGGTCCCCACCATTGCCGCAGCAACTCGACGAGGATGCTGCCGCCGAACACGGCCGCGACCATGGCGGCGAGGTCGCCGAACCGCGTCCAGTAGGTCAGTTGTCCGTCCGATCCCGCTTCGGTGCGCACGCCGATCATCAGCGAAAACAGCACCAGCGCCACCAGCGCGCTGATCAGCGCTTTCTTGAAGATGAAGGCCGCGCCCGGAGCGCGCGAGGTTTGGGCGGCGGGGGATGCGCTCACGCTGCGGCCCGTCAGACTTTTTCGACTTCGGGCCGGCCGAGCAGGCCGGTCGGAAGGAAGATCAGCACCACGATCAGGATCGAGAACGCGGCGACGTCCTTGTACTCGACCGAGAAATAGGCCGACCACAGCGTCTCGATCAGCCCGATCAGAAGCCCGCCCAGCATCGCGCCGGGCAGCGAGCCGATGCCGCCGAGGACCGCGGCGGTGAACGCCTTGATGCCGGCGACGAAGCCCATGAAGAAATCGACCAGCCCGTAATAGAGCAGGTACATCATGCCGGCGACGGCGGCGAGCGCAGCCCCGATCACGAAGGTCATGGAAATGGTGCGGTCGACGTCGACGCCGAGCAGCGAGGCCATGGTCTGGTCCTGCTCGCAGGCGCGCATGTCGCGCCCCAACCGCGTGCTCGACACCAGCCAGGTGAACAGCGCCAGCAGCACGATCGTGGTGATGACGACGATGATCTGGATGTTGGACAACTGCACCACGAAGCCGCCGGCGCTCTCATGCAGGGTGTAGCCGCCGGTGATGATCGGCGGCACCGGTTTGACGCGCGCGCCCTGGGCGACCTGCGAATAATTGGTCAATACGAATGACATACCGATCGCCGAAAGCATCGGCGCCAGGCGGAACGAGTGCCGCAGCGGCCGGTAGGCGATACGTTCCACCGTCCAGCCATAAAGCGCCGTGATCGCCATCGATACCAGCAGCACGATCAGCAGGATCAACGGGATGGCGGTCAGGCCGAACGAGACCAGGATCAGGAAGGTGATCAGGGCGATGAAACCGCCGATCATGAAAATATCGCCATGGGCGAAGTTGATCATGCCGACGATGCCGTAGACCATGGTGTAGCCGATGGCGATCAGGCCGTAGATCGAGCCGAGCACGAGGCCGTTGATCAGTTGCTGGGCGAAATAATCCATATGCTGCCGTGTCGAGCCTGTTCAGGACTGAACAGGCTCTGGTTTTCCTTTTGACGCGTTTTCTTCACGCGAACCGGGACCCACTTCGCTCGAAAACGCTATGAAAAGCGTGCGGCGCGGCGAGAGCTCCGGCAGCCCAAGACGACGCGTCGTGTCGTTTTCTAACAGGTGGGAACCGGGGGCGGCAACAGCGCCGGGTGCGGCTTAATTGGTTTGTACAGAGCTAGTTTTGCGGCAGGGGTTCCGGCGCCACAGTCCGAACACGGCCCTGCCGCGGAATGATCGCAGCGGAACCAGCGTTCCCTTGCAACGAATGCGCCCGCCCACTGTTGAACCCGTCTACGTCTAAACAACGGAGAACTCTCAATGACCAATCAGAACAATCCGGGCCAGCAGAACCAGAACCCGGGTCAGAAGCCCGGTCAGCAGCAGCAGGGCGGCGGCCAGAAGCCGGGCCAGCAGCAGCAGGATCCGGGCCGTGAGAAGCCGAACCCCAACCGTCCGGGACAGCAGATCCCTGACCGGGACCGCTAGCCGGATTGGCGAATGAGTAAAGAAGGCCCCGCCGAAAGGCGGGGCTTTTCTTTTTGAGCGGCGGGCAACTCGCGGATCCCATTAAGGTAAACAAATGGTTTAAATTGCCGCTGGCAACCTTGGGGAGTTACGTCGCTCCCTCAAGTCGAGGGTCGGCGGACCAGGCGGGAAGCGGCATGTCCGGAAACTGGCGGATCTCCACATTCAACGGCGCGTTGCTGGCGGCCTATTTCATTCCGGCCTGGACCATCACCGCCTTCAACATCACCCTTTCGCCGATCCACGGTCTCTATGAGCGGCCGAACATTTCGCTGGCGCTATTCGTTAGCGATCACCTGCAGCTTTCCGGGATGGCCACCGTCCGCGTCGCCTTGCTGTTGGCGCTCGCCCGCATGACCGTGGTGGCGTTCCTTGCGGTGTTTCTGGTTTTCATCAGCCGCGCGTCGATCCGCCGGAGCGGCGGCTGCGATGAGGCGCTTGGCATGGCGCTTTTGATCGGCAGCGTGATGAGTTTTGCCGGCGTGCTGATGGCCTCGCAGGCCGGCGAGACGGCCGCGCTTCGGCTGCATGCGGCCGAACTCCTGATGATGCTCGGCACGGTCATTGTCATGCTGATCGAGCGGCCCGCGCCACCGCGGGCCGGCGCGGCGCCCGCCGGGCTAACCCTTCAGCAAACCTGATTTTGCCGCGCGGCGATACAGGACGGACAGAAACGCCAACAGCACGGCGGCCGACAGGCCGAGCGACCAGTGAATGCCGATCGCGGCGCCGGCGAGCCCCACGGTGATGCCGCTGAAAGCCCGCATGCCGAGGCCTGCCATGTTGAACAGGCCGACAACACGGCCGCGGATATCGGCGGGGGCATTTATCTGGACCAGGGCCTGCGCCATCGTGTTGAACGACAGCTCAAAGAAGCCGGCGGCAAACAGCAACGCGATCGCCAGCGTATAAATCCCAACGGACGCGAACGCGAGCAGGGACAGGCTCCAAAGAATGGCAAGCACGATGGCTGTCCTTGGATCAGGCTTGAGTCGTCCCCACGCTTCCAGCGCAAGGCCCGCAAGCAGCGCGCCGGCGGCGTCAGCGGCCAGCAATACGCTGTAGGACATGCCGGGGTCGCCGTGCCCGAGATCGCCGGCGAAGCCCGGCATCTGGGCGTGGTAGGCGTTGCCGATCATGAAGGAGGTGAGTCCGGCGAGCAGCGTCATCGAGGTCAGCACCCGCTGCGTGCCGATGTCGCGGATGGTCTGCACGATGTCGGCAAGGCCACGCACCGGGATGCGCCGGGGCGCGGCGTCCTTGTTCCTTGTGGGTGCCCAGAACAGCCACAGCAGCATCGGCAGATAGAACAGCGTGTTGAAGATGATGCCGTGGGATGGGCCGAGCGTCAGCATGATGACGCCGCCCGCGGCCGGACCGACCAGGATGCCGAGATAGCGCGCCGTCGCGTTCAGCCGCACCGCGCTCGGCAGATCGGCCGGGCCTGCGATGTCGTAGAGCAGCAACTGGTTCGGCGTCTGCCACAGCACGCCGGCGCAGCCGTGGATGACCAGCAGCAGCATTGCGTGCCACATTTCAAGCGTGTCGGTGATGAAGAAGATTCCCCATCCCGCCGACGCCACGATGAAGAGCAGCATCCCGCACTGGATGATGCGGCGCGGATCGAACCGGTCGGCCAGCGAGCCTACGGCGACCGAAAACAGCAGGAACGGAAGCCAGTGCGACAGCACCGCGAAGCCGGCCAGCGCGGGCGAATGGAATTTCTGGAACACCACCCAATAGCTGATCACGTGCTCGATATTGTCGGCCATCATGGCCAGCACATAGGCTGCGAACTGGGCACGATAGGGCGCTGACTTCATGGCCGCGAACGAGCCGGAAGCCGCCGCGGGTTTGGTCCAAGGTTGGGGGTTCAAGATATCACCTGGGCAGGACTTCACCGGCCCGGCGCTGCAATGCTGCCGGGCCGGCACTTTGCCCGCGCCGATACACGCTCGTGGTTCGGCGCTCAAGACACTTACATGTGCTCAGGCGTTGAAATAGTTGTCTTGATCAAGATCGGCGATCAGCCCCGGCTGCTCCGGCTTCCATCCCAGCTCCGATTGGGTCCGCGCGCTCGAGGCCGGCATATCCATCGCGGCGAATCTCGCGATCCAGCCGAAGTGTTCGGCCGCTTCTTCACGCGTTTTGGAAACGACGGGCACGCTGAGCCTGCGGCCGATCACCTCGGCGATGGCCTTGAGCGGCACGCCTTCATCGGCGACCGCGTGATAGGGGCCGCTCTCGACGCCTTGTGCGAGCGCTAGCCGGTAGAGGCGGGCGGCATCGCGACGATGCACGCCGGGCCAGCGGTTCGCTCCATCGCCGATATAGGCCGCGACGCCTTTCTCGCGTGCGATATCGATCAGGCGCGGGACAAAACCGTGATCGCCATCGCCATGGGTCGATGGCGCCAGCCGCACCGCGGACGCGCGCACACCGCGTGCCGCGACGGCGGCGGCCGCGGCCTCGGAGGCGCGCGGGGAATCGGGAGAGGGCTTATCAGTCTCGGTCGCGACCCGGCCCGGCGCCAGCGACCCAAATCCTGAGGTCACCAGCATCGGCCGCGCGGATCCCTCCAGCACCGCGCCCATCGCCTCGATCGCCCGCCGGTCTTCCGCGCAATTCTCCAGGAATTTCGAGAAGTCATGGTTGAACGCCATGTGGATGACAGCGTCCGCCTTGCGTGCGCCGTCGCGAAGGCTTTCCAGATCGTCGAGCGAGCCGCGATGGGCTTCGGCGCCCATGGTTGCCAGTACCCTCGCTCCCGCATCGGAGCGGGCGAGACCGAGGACTTGATGGCCTGATGTAATGAGTTCGCGGACGACGGCGGAGCCGACAAAGCCGGTGGCACCGGTAACGAATATGCGCACGTGAAAGTCTCCAGTGATGTTCGGAGACCGATATCGCCCGGGCGCTCATCATGTTAAAGTAGTGATGTTATCATGGTATAATAGTTAACAGGATCAACGTGCCGGCCGAAACCAACAATCTGCTGGGGACCTATCTCAGGGATCGCCGTGCCCGGCTTGATCCGGCTGCCTTCGGTTTCGCGGTCGGGCGCAGGCGGACAGCGGGATTGCGCCGGGAAGAAGTCGCCCAACGCGCCAACATCAGCCCGACCTGGTACACATGGCTGGAGCAGGGGCGAGGCGGCGCTCCCTCGGCGGACGTGCTGAACCGGATCGCCGCGGCGCTGATGCTGACCGACGTCGAGCGCGAACATGTCTTCCTGCTCGGGCTCGGCCGTCCACCCGAGGTCCGCTACAAGGCCACCGAGGGCGTCACGCCCCGTTTGCAACGGCTGCTCGATGCACTTGAGGTCAGTCCGGCGCTGATCAAGACCGCCACCTGGGACGTCGTCGCATGGAATCGCGCTGCCGCTGCGGTGCTGACCGACTATGCCGCGCTCCCGCCGGGCCAGCGCAACATCCTTCGCCTCATCTTCTGCGACCCCCGCGTCCGGGCCGCGCAATATGATTGGGAAAGCGTGGCCCGCTTCGTCGTCGGTGCGTTCAGGGCGGATGCGGCGCGCGCCGGCGCCGTGTCCGAAGTCGGCGAACTCGTGGACGAGCTTTGCAAGCGCAGCCCCGAATTCGAAGCGCTATGGCGCGACAACAACGTTCATGTTCACGGCGAGGGGGTCAAACGCCTTCGGCATCCGATCCTTGGCCCGATCATGATGGAGTATTCCGCGTTTGGCGTGGACGGCCGCCCCGACCTCAGCATGATCGTTTATAATCCCGCCACGCGTTCAGATGCCGATCGCATCAGATCGCTCGTGACATCGCAGCCGGTGCAGTCGGGGCGGACACCATCCCAGCTAACCCTTCAGCAAACCTAATTCCGCGATGATCGCGCCCGCTTCCTTCACCGCGTGGTTGGCCGCCGGCACGCCGCAATAGATCGCCTGCTGCAGCAGGATTTCCTTGATGTCGTCGGGCGTGAAGCCGCCCTCAGTCAGCGCTGCGCGCACATGCAGTCGGAATTCATCCCACTGTCCCAGCGCCACCATGGTGCCGATGACCAGCACGCGGCGGGTGCGGTGGTCGAAATGCGGCCGGGTCCAGATATCGCCCCAGGCATAGCGGGTGATCAGGTCCTGGAAATCGGTGTTGAACGCGTTGCGGTTCTTGATCGACTTGTCGACCCATTCATCGCCGAGCACTTTTCGGCGCTGCGCCATGCCGTCGTCGCGGCGTTGATTATCGTCCATTGGCGTCTCCTCCGTCATTGCGAGCGTAGCGAAGCAATCCATCTCGCCGCTCGGGGATCGAATGGATTGCTTCGTCGCTTACGCTCCTCGCAATGACGCGGTTAGTGTTAGCGTTGCGTCAAAAATCCCACCAGCGCGTCGGTGAAGGCGTGCGGCTGCTCGACGTTGGAAATATGGGCGGCATCGAGGATGGTCATGCTGGCGCCGGGAATCCGGCTGCGCATGAATTCGGCGTCCGCGATCGTCGTCGACATGTCGTGGCGGCCGGCAATCACCAGCGTCGGGCTCTTGATCCTGGGCAGCAGTTCGCGCTGGTCGAGCGTCGACAGCGCCTCGCAGCAGGCGATGTAGCCCTCGACCGGCGTGGTCAGCATCATCGCCTTCATGTTGGCCGCGATCTGCGGCTCGCGCTCGCGAAAATCCGCCGTCAGCCAGCCCGCCATCACGGCGTCGGCGACCGCGGCGATGCCGCCTTGCTTCACCGCCTTGATGCGGTCGTTCCAGCGCGTCGGGTCCGGGTAATGGCAGGTGGTGTTGGCCAGCACGATCTTGCCAAATCTGTCGGGCGCGTTGGCCCCTAGCCACTGCCCGACCATGCCGCCCATCGACAGGCCGCACCAATGGGTCTTGGCGATGTTGAGGTCGTCGAGGATCGCCAGCACGTCGCGGCCGAAACGCTCCAATGAATAGGGCCCGGGCGGCACGCTCGATTTGCCGTGGCCGCGCCGGTCGTAGCGGATGACGCGGAACACCTGCGTCAGCGCCTTCATCTGCGGCTCCCACATCTGCATGGTCGAGCCCAGCGAATTCGACAGCATCAGCGTCGGTCCGCCGTCGCGGCCTTCGACGGATACGTTGAGCAGGCACCCGTCGGCGTCGATCATCGGCATCTGGAATTCTCCGGTCTCTTACTTGTCGTCGGTTGAAGCGAGCAGGCGGTCGATCAGGGCCTGCGAGGCGCCCTGATAGGCCATCGGCTCGAAGAGTTCAGCGATTCTGTCGGCGCCAAGCTGTGCGGCGATCTTGGCGTCCGCCGTCAAGACATCGCGCAGATGCTTCTTGTCCTTGACCGCCTTCTTGCTGGCGGCTTCGATCAGATGATGCGCGTCGCTCTTGCCGATCTTTTCGGCCAGCGCCATCGTCACGGCTTCGGCCATGATCAGCCCGTGCGTCGTGTCGAGATTGGCGCGCATGCGCACCGCGTCGACTTCCAGCCCCTCGGCGATGTCGACGATCGCCGCCAGCGCGCCCGAGGTGACCAGCAGCAGCGTCGGCAAGGTCGGCCATTCGGCGTGCCAGGGACCGGCGCTGCGCTCATGGTCCTGCACCTGCGCCGCAAAGATCGTCGCCGCGAGATTGGGCGCCATGGTGGCCGCCGCCAGCGCACTGGCTGCCGCCACCGGATTGCGCTTGTGCGGCATGGTGGAGGAGCCGCCGCGGCCTTCGCCCGAGGGTTCGAACGCTTCGCCGACATCGGTCTGCATCATCAACGAGACATCGCGCGCGATCTTGCCGCAGGTGCCGGCGATAATGGCGAATACCGAGGCCGCTTCCGCGATGCGGTCGCGGTGGGTGTGCCAGGGCGCGTCGGGTAGCGGCAGCTTGAGTTCCGCCGCCAGTCCTTCCGCGACCTTCAGTCCGTTGTCGCCGAGGGCGGCCAGCGTGCCGGCCGCGCCGCCGAATTGCAGCGCCAGCGTCTCGCTGCGCACGCGCTGCAGCCGCAGCTTCGAGCGGTGCAGCGCCGCGGCATATTCGGCGAGCTTCAGCCCGAACGGCATCGGCAGCGCGTGCTGCAGCCAGGTGCGGGCGACGACAGGGGTATGGCGGTGCTGACGCGCCAGTGCGGCAAAGCCCGCGACCGCGCGATCGATGTCGGCGAGCAGCGCGTCGATGCCGGCGCGGAGCCCGAGCATGGCGCCGGTATCGATGACGTCCTGGCTGGTCGCGCCCCAATGGACATAGCGCGCGGCCTGGGTGTCTGCCTTGGCGACATTGGCCGTCAGCGCCTTGACGAGGGGGATGGCGAGATTGCCGGATCTGGTCGCGGCGTCAGCCAAGGCGGCGAGGTCGAATGATTCGGCCCTGCACGCATTCGTGATCGGTCCCGCAGCGCTGGCCGGAATGACCCCCAGCGCGGCTTCGGCGCGCGCCAGCGCGGCCTCGAAATCCAGCATGTCTTGCAAAACCGCGGCGTCGTCGCAGATCGCGCGCATCGCCGCACTCGACAGCATCGGAGCCAGCAGGGGGGAAAGGGACGTGCTCATCTGCGTGCGACCTAACCATTCCGGCCTGTCGCTGCCAATGCCCTTGTCGGTCTGGCTCTGCTGCACTTGCGAATATGCGTCGCTCTTCGTCGGGCGGCCTTCCTTTTGGCCCGGGCGTGCTTTACTTGAGGATATCAGGTTAGAGCGATCCAGGAGGCACCCCCATGGCCATGACGATGAACGGCGAAGTCCAGCTTGCGGCGTCGCGCGAGGCAGTGTGGGCCAAGCTGAACGATCCGGAAGTGCTGAAGGCCTGCATTCCCGGCTGCGAGGAACTGGAAAAGACCGACGAGCACGGCTTCCGCGCCACCGCCAAAATGAAGGTCGGGCCGGTCTCCGCCCGCTTCAAGGGCAAGGTCAATTTGAGCGATCTCGATCCGCCCAATGGCTACAAGATCTCGGGCGAAGGCGAGGGCGGCGTCGCCGGCTTTGCCAAGGGTGGCGCCACCGTGGCGCTCGCCGAAAAGGATGGCGGTACCCTGTTGAGCTATAATGTCGAGGCCCAGATCGGCGGCAAGCTCGCCCAACTCGGCCAGCGGCTCATCAACGGCGCGGCCAAGAAGCTGGCCGACGAGTTCTTCGCCAATTTCGCCAAGGCCGTGCAAGGCTGAGGTAAGGCTGATTCTGCGCATTGGCCCGGTCGAACAGGCCCGTCAAGTCACTCAGGCCATGCCCCAGGCGAGGGGCTCCTGAGGTTGCTCATTACCGGGATGGCCCATATTATGGCATTTGGAATGACTTTAAACGCCTGCGCGGCCGATATGCGGCGGTGCAGCTCAAGAGAGTGCTGATGGCCAAGATTTCCCTGATCGTGAACGGTAACCCCGTAAACGCCAATGTCGACCCCCGTACCCTGCTGGTCCAGCTTCTGCGGGAAAATCTCCGGCTGACGGGCACCCATGTCGGCTGCGACACCTCGCAATGCGGCGCCTGCGTCGTGCATCTCGACGGCAAGGCGGTGAAGTCCTGCACCACGCTTGCGGTGATGGCCGACGGCCACGAGGTCCGCACCATCGAGGGCCTGGCCGCCGACGGCGCGCCGCTGCACCCGATGCAGGAAGCTTTTCGCGAACACCACGGCCTGCAGTGCGGCTTTTGCACCCCCGGCATGATCATGACCGCGGTCGATCTGGTCCATCGCAAGGGCCATGACCTCTCCGATCACGTCATTCGCGAAGAGCTTGAAGGCAATCTGTGCCGCTGCACCGGCTACCAGAACATCGTTGCCTCGATCGCCGCCGGCGCCAAGGCGATGGCCAAGTCCGATCTCGCTTAATCGATTTCATCGCGACCCGCGATCAGGAAATACTCATGTACGAATTCAAATATCATCGTCCGGCGACCGTGCGGCAGGCCGCCAATCTGCTGGTGAAGAATGGAGACGCCAAGGTGATCGCCGGCGGCCACACGCTGGTGCCGGTCATGAAGCAGCGCCTCGCCAGCCCGCCGCATCTGGTCGATCTCTCCCATATCGAAGGGCTCGACGCCATCGAGATGAAGGGCCGTTCGCTGGTGATCGGCGCGACCGCCAGGCATGCCGACGTCGCGACGTCGCCGATCGTCGGCGAAGCCATTCCGGCGCTCGCCGAACTCGCCGGCGGAATCGGCGATCCCGCGGTGCGTCACAAGGGCACCATCGGCGGCTCGCTCGCCAACAACGACCCGACCGCGGATTATCCCGCCGCCGTGCTGGCGCTCGGCGCCACCATCGTCACCAACAAGCGCCGCCTCAAGGCGGAAGAGTTTTTTCAGGGCCTGTTCACGACAGCGCTGGAGAGCGACGAGATCATCACCAGGGTGATGTTCCCGCTGCCGAAGAAGGCGGCCTACATCAAGTTCCGCAACCAGGCTTCGCGCTACGCGCTGGTCGGCGTGTTCGTCGCCAGGCGTCCGTCTGACGTGCGCGTGGCGGTCACCGGCGCGGGCTCGGACGGCGTATTCCGCGCCACTGCGTTCGAGGAAGCCTTGAAGAAGCGTTTCTCGCACAAGGTGCTCGACGGCATCTCGGCTTCGCCTGAGGGCTTGAACAGCGATCTGCACGGCAGCGCCGAATATCGCGCGCATTTGATCGGCGTGCTGACTCGCCGCGCCGTCGAAGCCGCGACGGCGAAGTAAGTTTGCCGGTTACCGGCGCATCGAGATTGGCTTTCCCATGAGTGCATCGGCGCTGCCCAAATCCGTCGATGGCATGCTCGAGCTGTTGACCTCGCGCGGCTATCTCGCCGAGCGGTCGCTGGCGACGGTGACCTATCTGGCGCTGCGCATGGGCCGGCCGCTGTTTCTCGAAGGCGAGGCCGGCGTAGGCAAGACCGAGATTGCAAAGGTTCTGTCGGCGGCGCTCGGGCGCAAGCTGATCCGCCTGCAATGCTACGAAGGACTCGACGTCGCCTCCGCCGTCTACGAGTGGAGCAGCGCGGCGCAGATGATCGCGATCCGGCTGGCGGAAGCCGCCGGCGATACCGATCGCGACCAATTGTCGTCGGATATTTTCGCCGAGCGCTTTCTGATCAAGCGGCCGCTGCTGCAGGCGCTGGAGCCTGACGTCGCCGGCGCGCCGGTGCTCTTGATCGACGAACTCGACCGCGCCGACGAGGCGTTCGAGGCGTATCTTCTGGAAATCCTCAGCGACTTCCAGGTCACGATCCCCGAATTCGGCACCATCAAGGCGCCGCAGCCGCCGATCGTCATCATCACCTCGAACCGGACCCGCGAGATCCACGACGCGCTGAAGCGGCGCTGTCTCTATCATTGGGTGGATTATCCCGACGCCGAGCGCGAGCTGGCGATCGTCAAGTCGCGCGTGCCGAACATTTCCGCAAAACTGTCGCAGCAGGTTGTCCGCTTCGTGCAGGCGTTGCGCGACCAGGATTTCTACAAGTCGCCGGGGGTGGCCGAGACCATCGACTGGGCCACCGCGCTGACCGAACTCGACGCCCGCTCGCTGACGCCGCAACTGGTCGGCGACACGCTGGGCGCGCTGTTGAAATACCAGGACGACATCGCGCGGATGCAGGGCGACACGCTGCAGAAGGTTCTGAAGGAAGCGACGAGCGACTAGCCGTCATTCCGGGGCGCGCCACCTGGCGCGAGCCCGGAATCCATTTTTCAGCGCGCACGCGGCTCAATGGATTCCGGGCTCTCGCTTCGCTCGCCCCGGCATGACGGCGGAGGTTAGTGCACCATGACTAACATTGATCATCTCAATCCGCCGACCGGGCATATGGCTGACAATGTCGTCGGCTTCGCCCGCGCACTGCGCGCGGCCGGCATCCCGGTCGGCCCCGGCGCCATCATCGATGCGCTCAACGCACTGCAGGCGATCGAGATCGGCCATCGCGCCGACGTCTACGCCACGCTGGAAGCGATCTTCGTCAAGCGCCACGAGCACATGCTGATCTTTGCGCAGGCGTTCGACCTGTTCTTCCGCGCCGCCGAAGACTGGAAGCACATGCTGGATTCGGTGCCGCTGCCGGACCACGCCAAGAAGAAGCCGCCGCCGGCCTCGCGCCGCGTGCAGGAGGCCTTGGCGCAGCCGTCGATGCGCAACGAGGAGCACGAGGTCCAGGAGCAGGAACTGCGGCTGTCGGTCTCCGACAAGGAGATACTTCAGAAAAAGGACTTTGCGCAGATGAGCGCGGCCGAGATCGCCGAGGTCACCCGCGCCATTGCCAACATGAAGCTGCCGCAGGCCGAACTGCGCACCCGCCGCTACCAGCCCGACGCCAAGGGTCTGCGCCTCGACATGCGCCGCACGCTGCGCAGTTCCCTGCGCACCGGCGGCGAGATCATCGATATCAGAAAGCTCGGCCGGATCGAGAAGCCGGCACCGATCGTGGCGCTGCTCGATATATCGGGATCGATGAGCGAATATACCCGCCTGTTCCTCCATTTCCTCCATGCCATCACCGACGCCCGCAAGCGCGTGTCCGTGTTCCTGTTCGGCACGCGGCTGACCAATGTGACGCGGGCGCTGCGGGCGCGCGATCCGGATGAAGCGCTGGCGAGCTGTTCGTCGTCGGTGGAGGATTGGGCCGGTGGGACCCGGATCGCGACCTCGCTGCACTCTTTCAACAAATTGTGGGGGCGGCGCGTGCTGGGGCAGGGCGCCATCGTGCTCTTGATATCAGACGGGCTGGAGCGCGAGGCCGACGCCAAGCTGGCGTTCGAGATGGACCGGCTGCACCGCTCCTGCCGCCGCCTGATCTGGCTCAATCCGCTGTTGCGCTACAGTGGTTTCGAGGCCAAGGCGCAGGGCATCAAAATGATGCTGCCGCACGTTGACGAATTCCGCCCGGTGCATAACTTGACCTCGATGGAAGGGCTGATCGAGGCGCTTTCCGCGCCGCCCCCGCCGCACCACATGAGCCGCATCCGCTCCGCAGCTTGAAAGGGTTTCAAAATGCTCAACCGCGACGAAGACATTCTGCAGGCCGCCGAGAACTGGCAGAAGGCCGGCCACGGCGTGGCGCTGGCGACCGTGGTCGAAACCTGGGGCTCGGCCCCGAGGCCGGCGGGTTCGAGCCTCGTCATCAACGATGACGGCACGTTTCTGGGCTCCGTCTCCGGCGGCTGCGTCGAGGGCGCCGTCGTCACGGAAGCACTGGACGTGATCGCCAGCGGAAAGCCAAAAATGCTCGAATTCGGCGTCGCCGACGAGACCGCCTGGAATGTCGGCCTGTCCTGCGGCGGCACTATCCGCGTCTTCGTCGAAAAGGTGGGCCAGTCGTGAAACTCGAAACACTTGCACAAGTGAACGTCGAGCGCGCCGCGCGCCGGCCGGTCATCGTGATCACCGATACCGCCAATGGCGAGCAGCGGCTGGTGAAGGCCACGGATATCGCCACCGATCCGCTGAGCGCCGAACTTTCAAAGCAGCTCCGCATGGGCAAAAGCGGCATGATCGAGAGCGGCGGCAAGAAACTGTTTCTCAACGTCTACGCGCCGACCGCGCGGCTCGTGATCGTCGGCGCGGTCCATATCAGCCAGGCTTTGGCGCCGCTGGCCCGCTCGCTCGACTACGACGTGACGGTGGTGGACCCGCGCACGGCGTTCGCGAGCCCCGAGCGTTTTCCCGACGTGCCGCTGATCGCGGAGTGGCCCGATGTCGCGCTGCCGCCGCTCAATATCGATCACTACACGGCGTTCGTCGCAGTGACGCATGATCCAAAGATCGACGATCCGGCGCTGCTGCACGCCTTCGAACGCGACTGCTTCTATATCGGCGCGCTCGGCTCGCGAAAAACCCATGCCAAGCGCGCCGAGCGGCTGAAGGCGCAAGGCGCGTCCGATGCCGACATCGCGCGCATCCATGCGCCGATCGGCCTTTCCATCGGCGCGGTGTCGCCGTCGGAGATCGCGGTCTCGATCATGGCCGAGATCACCGCCGAGCTGCGGCTGCCCAAGGAAGGCGAGAAGCAAACCGCGAAGGTGCAGGCGGCATGAAGTTCGGTCCCGCCAGTCCGGCCGATGCGATTGGCGGCGTTACCGTGCATACGCTGCGGCAGGGTTCGCTGGTGCTCAAGAAAGGCACCACGATCGGGCCCCCTGAGGTCGAGGCGCTCAACAAGGCCGGCGTCAAGGAAGTCGTCGTGGTGCGGCTGGAGGAGGGCGACGTCTCCGAGGACGAAGCCGCTGCCAGCATCGCGCAGGCCGTTGCCGGCGAGGGCGTCAATGTCGAGCGTGCCTTCACCGGCCGCGCCAATCTGTTTGCGGCGCAAGCCGGCGTTCTGGTGGTCGATCGCGCGGCGGTCGACCGCATCAACGGTGTCGACGAAGCCATTACCTTTGCGACGCTCTCGGCCTTCAAGCCGGTGGTCGAAGGCGAGATGATCGCAACGGTAAAGCTCATTCCGTTCGGCGTCGCAGCGAAGCTGCGCGATGCCGCCGTTGATGTCGCCGGCCATGGCGCGCTGCGGATCGCGCCCTACACCATCAAGAAGGTCGGCGTGGTCTCGACGCTACTGCCCGGACTTGCGCCCAAAGTGATCGACAAGACCTTGCGCGTGACGGCGGAGCGGCTGGCGCCAGCGGGAGCCAGCATCATCGCCGAGCGCCGCGTGCCGCACGACGAGGCCGATCTGGCCGCGTCGATCAAGGAATTGCTCGGCCTTGGCGCCGAACTCGTGATCGTGTTCGGCGCATCCGCAATCGCCGACCGCCGCGACGTCATTCCGGCCGCGATCACCGAAATCGGCGGCAGGATCGAGCATTTCGGCATGCCGGTCGATCCCGGCAATCTCTTGCTGATCGGCAGCGCCGGCGGCGTGCCGGTGCTGGGCGCGCCGGGCTGCGCCCGCTCGCCGGTCGAAAACGGTTTTGACTGGGTGCTGATGCGCCTTCTCGCCGGGCTGAAGGTCACGCGCGCCGAGCTGACCGGCATGGGCGTCGGCGGCCTGTTGATGGAAATCGTCACCCGGCCGCAGCCGCGCACCGTTGCCGACCTCGAAGCCAACCGCAACGTCACCGCCATCGTGCTCGCCGCCGGGCGCTCGACCCGGATGGGCGGCCCCAACAAGCTCTTGGCCGAAATCGACGGCAAGAAGCTGGTGCGGATCGTCGCCGAGCAGACGCTGGCCTCCAGGGCGACCGGCGTCATCGTCGTCACCGGTCATCAGGCCGAACTGGTCGAGCAGGCGCTGGCGGGGCTCGACGTAAAATTCGTCCGCAATCCGGATTTCGCCGGTGGGCTGGCGTCTTCCGTCAAGGCCGGCATATCGGCGGTGCCTGAAAATGCCGACGGCGCCGTCGTCTGTCTCGGCGACATGCCACTGATATCAGCCAAACTGATCGACCAATTGATCGAAAATTTTGCGCCGGACCGCGGCCATCTGATCGCCGTGCCCGTCAGCGATGGCCGCCGCGGCAATCCCGTGCTGTGGTCGCGCCGCTTCTTCAAGGAGCTGATGACGCTCGACGGCGACGTCGGCGCCCGCCATTTGATCGCCAAGCACGCCGAGGCAGTCGCCGAAGTCCCGGTCGATGGCCAGAGCGCCTTCCTCGACATCGACACCCCGCAGGCGCTCGAGGCGGCGCGAGGATCGTAGATCCGGGTGGGCAAAGCGCAGCGTGCCTACCATTCAAGACAATGCTCGACGATGGATGGTGGGCACGGCGCAAGCGCGCCTTTGCCCACCCGAAGCCCCGTTCACCAACTGGAAACTCCCCCCGGCTAGATTCTTCAGGTTACCTCGGGGGAGGGGATTTTGATCGTTTCGACCGTGGCGGCGCAACGCTGCGCGTTGTTTGTGGTTGCGCTGACGTTGATACTGGGCATCTCGGGCTTCATCAGCAAGGCATGGGCAACTGTACCGCCGTCTCCATGAAGCGCGCCTGCGCCGCGTTCGCGGTCGATATGACGAATCCCTGCGGTGCCCATGGCTATGCCGTGAAATCCAAAATATCCAGCTCCCTCAACGCCGCGACCAGGAAGTGCTACGAGTTCGGCGGCAAGGAATGCGTGATCCGCGCCTGGGCCTGCGACGCCAAGGGGTGATTTTGCTATCGTCATTCCAGGGCTCGCGTCTTCGACGCGCCCCGGAATGACATGGGGAGACATCATGCAATTCGACACCAAGATCGCGGTCATCATCCGGACCGATCTCGAAGCGTGGCAGAAGCTCAATGTCGCTTCGTTCCTGGCCGGCGGCATCGCCGCGGCGTTTCCCGAATGCATCGGCGAGCCCTATGGCGACGCATCAGGCACGAAATATCTGTCGCTGATCGGCCAGCCGATCCTGATCTATGGCGCCGACGGGGCCGCACTTTCCCGCGCGCTGGAACGGGCGCTGGCGCGAAATGTCACGCCTGCGGTCTATACCGAGGACATGTTCAAGACCACGCACGACGCCGCCAACCGCGAGGTGGTGCGCGCGGTGATCCGCGCCGAGCTCAATCTGGTCGGGCTCGCCATGCGCGCCGAGCGCAAGGTGATTGACAAGATCGTCGACGGGCTCAAGTTCCACAGCTAGGTCTCGCTTTCGAAAAGCTTCCGTACGATACCGACGCCTGCGTCATCGAATTGTCATGCGCGCCTTTCCACGCATGCGGTTCCGAAACGTTTGACACCGATCAAACGTGAAAGCCCGCTCGCGCCCTAATGTGCCTCCAGACAGCAACGGAGCACATCAGCGATGTCGACGATGATGAAGGCGGTGGTTGTTCGGGCTTTCGGCAAACCGCTTGTAATCGAGGATGTACCGGTGCCGGTCCCGGGACCGGGAGAGATTCTCGTCAAGGTCAAGGCCTGCGGCGTCTGTCATACCGATCTGCACGCCGCCTCCGGCGATCGGCCGGTCAAGCCCGTGCCGCCCTTCATTCCCGGCCACGAGGCCGCAGGCGTGGTGGCCGCGCTGGGCCCTGATGTCACCGATTTCAAACTCGGCGATGCGGTAGGCGTTGCCTGGCTGCACGACGCCTGCATGCGCTGCGAATACTGCGAAACCGGCTGGGAGACGCTGTGCGAGCACCAGCACAATACCGGCTACAGCGTGAACGGCGGTTTTGCCGAATACGTGGTTGCGTCGGCTGCCTTTGCCGCGCGACTGCCTGCCGGCGTGGACTTCGCCGCCATCGCGCCGATCCTGTGCGCCGGGGTCACCACCTACAAGGGATTGAAGGAGACCGAGGCGCGGCCCGGCGAATGGGTCGTCATTTCCGGCATCGGCGGTCTCGGTCAAGTCGCGGTCCAGTATGCAAAGGCGATGGGCCTGAAGGTCGTCGCGCTCGATATTGCCGAGGACAAGCTGAAGCTGGCACGGGCGGCCGGCGCCGATTACGCGGTCAATGCCTTGTCCGCCGACGCCGTCGACAGCGTGCTGCGGGAAACCGGGGGAGGGGCGCATGGCGTGCTGGTGACGGCGGTCTCGACCGCAGCGTTCGCGCAGGCGCTCAAGATGGTGCGCCGGAAGGGCACCGTCAGCCTGGTCGGGCTGCCGCCGGGCGAATTCCCGACGCCGATCTTCGATGTGGTGCTCAAGCGGATCACCGTGCGCGGCTCGATCGTCGGCACGCGGCGCGACCTCGACGAAGCCATCGCCTTCGCCGCGGAAGGGAAGGTGCGCAGCGAGATCACCAGGGCCCCGCTGGCCGACATCAACGCGATCTTCGATCGGATGAAGTCGGGCAAGATCGATGGCCGCATGGTACTGGACATGGGCTGATCCGGTGCGCGCGCCTGAGCTGAAGTTTCATAACTGATCTGGATCAAACCGGCGTCCCTTGGCCTGTGCCGTAGTTCTTGCCGGATCGCTCCGAGCGGTTCGGCAAAGCGGCAGCCAGGGAAGCGAACATGGCGGTCACCAAAATCGTCTTTCTCGGCGCAAGCAGTGCTTCGTTTGGCATCAGCATGTTCCGGGACCTTTTCTCTAGCCAGGATCTGGCCGGCAGCACGCTGGTGCTGGTCGGCAGGAATGCCGACCGGCTTGCGCGCGCCATGCGTGTCGCAACGCTGCTCAATGAGAAATCCGGCGCGGGACTGAAGATCGAATGCACGACCGATTGGCGGGCCGCTCTCGACGGTGCGGAGTTCGTCGTCCACGCGACGGCGGTCGATCGCAACCGGCTCTGGAAGCTCGATTGGGAGGTGCCGCGCAAATACGGCATCCGCCACACCCTGGGTGAGAATGGCGGTCCGGGCGGATTGTTCTTCACCCTGCGCACCTTGCCGGTGGTGTTCGATTTCGTGCGCGAGATGGAGCGGCGTTGCCCGCGGGCGCTGTTCATCAATCTCTCCAATCCGGAGAGCCGTATCGTTCTGGCGCTCGGGCAATACAGCAGGATCCGTACCATCGGTCTCTGCCACGGAATTTTTCTGGCGCGCGACCAGGTCGCCGCCATTCTGGGGTTGCCTGCCGAGCGGGTGGACGTATGGGGCGCCGGCCTCAATCATTTCCAGTGCCTGGTGCAGATACGCGACCGCGAGACCGGCGCCGACCTCTATCCGGCGCTGCGCGAAAAGGAAAAGGACTTCGAGCCGTCGGTTGCCCCACTGACGCGCAATCTGTTCCGGGCCTTCGGCTATTGGCTCGGTTGCGGCGACGGCCATGTCGGGGAATATCTGTCATTCGGCTGGGAAGCCGGCGAGGGTGGATACGATTTCGAATGGGACGAAAGTTCGCGGGCGAAGACGGAACGGACGATCGACGACGTGCTCTCGGGAACGACGGAAATTCCGTCGTGGTGGCTGACCCCGTCCGGCGAGCGCGCCGTCACCGTCATTGCGGCGGTGCTTCATCACCGCAAGCAATTGATCGAATCCGGCGTGGTCTATAATCAGCGCGTCATTCCGAACCTTCCGGCCGCCGCCGCCGTGGAGGTTCCCGTACTGGCTGACAGGGCAGGCATCCACCCCGTTTCGCTTGGCCCGTTGCCCGATCCGATCGCCAAACTCATGACCGTCCAGATCAACGTGCAGCAGTTGGCCGTCGAGGCCGCGGTGCAGGCTTCGAAAGAGCTGGCGCTGCAGGCGCTGCTGATAGATCCCGTCGTCAATTCCGCGGTAGCGGCGCGAAGCCTCCTTGATGAACTCTGGGAAATCAACCGGCCCTATATCCGCAAATGCGTCTAGCGCCGCGGCTTCGTATCCTGCTTTCAAGGGCGCCGGAATATCGCTACTAATCACGCCTGCCGGGAAGGCTTACCTGGGAAATGTCGGTTCAGATCACCTATCGCATGGCATGCCCCGACGACAGTCGCGATATCGCACGGTTCATGTGCATCGCCGGCGGCGGTATCTATGAATTCCTGTTCGACGATCTGATCCCGTTTGTGACGGCAGTCGACTTGTTGTCGAGCGGCATCGGCGGCGAACAATATCCCATCTCGTACCGAAATTGCTGCGTTGCCTCGCTCGGCCGCGACGGCGAAATCGTCGCCGCCGCCAATGTTTTTCCCGCCGATCTGCTGAAGGAAGACCAGTTTGTGCTGCTCGGCTCCGAGCGCCACAATCACATCCGGCCGATGTTGGAGCTTCAGGACTGGGGTAGCATGTTCCTGAACAGCCTGGCAGTCAGCGACGCACATCGCGGTTCCGGCATCGGTGCAACATTGCTCGGTTGGGCCGAAGCCCGGGCGGCGGAAGCGGGTTACGATCGCTTGAGCCTGCACGTATGGGCCGACAACACCCCTGCCGTGAATTTCTACGAGGCTCGGCGCTTCGTCCGGGTCGGTACCGCCAGGATCCCGGCGCATCCAAGGCTTCCTCATATTGGCGGCAGCATCCTGATGCGCCATGCGATCTCCGGCGACGGCATGATCGCGGCTAATTCTAGATAGCCGCGCCGAGCTCAATCTGGTCGGGCTCGCGATGCGCGCCGAGCGCAAGGTGATTGACAAGATCGTCGACGGGCTGAAGTTTCACAGCCAGAGTCATCTCCGCGCAAGCGCGGAAGCCGAGCAGTGACCGTTTGCACCCGAACCCTACAGTCCGACAAATCCACGCAGCTTCTTGACTGTTTCGGCCGCGTCCCTGGCTTCCTCGGTTGTGAGAACGGTGATCTCGCCAGTACGCCGGTGCAACACGCTGTGATGGATTGCCGCGCCTGAAAGACCGTCCACGTCCGACTTTACCGCGATGTCGTCGATGTCGGCGAGCGCGAACTCGACCGGCTTCTTGTTCCACAGCAGCATTTTCTGCTGCAGCGTCGCCTTGCCGTAATCCTTGTCCAGCGTAAGCGTCGTCGAGCCTGCTTTCAAAATGAGCTTGCGCGGAGCTTCTTCGATACTAGCCATGGCAGGTCTCCCGCTGGTTCCCTTTCACATGCCAGTTATCGGGCAATTCTAATCCAGAACGCGGCGACCGAACAGGCCACGTTGGTCGGTGCGGGAGGATGCCGCAGTTGCGGCTTTTGGTTTGCCGGCGCTCTGCGCCGTCGCAGTCCCGCGTCGGGCGGCCTGTCGGCGCGGTCGCGGTTGCGGCCTCTGGCGGTCTTGCGGCACGGCCGCAAAACGCAAATACTCCTCTTAAGTTGGGTTTCCGATGGAAAGCCCGGCCAAGAAAGCCCGGGAGCGGGCAACAAGGGAGAGACGTCATGGCGCGGGAAACCGGGGGCAATACGGCTGACGGCAACAAGTTCGAGACCAGCCGGCGCAGATTTCTGGGCAGTTCAGGTCTGGCGGCGATCGGCGCCGTCATCGGCGGCGTCCTGCCGCTCTCGCGCGATGGCGGCGGCATTCCCCAGGCTCGCGCGCAGGCGGCTCCGGCTGCCGCGCCCGCGGCCAAGGGGCCGCAATACCTGAAATTCCCCGGCAAGAGCGAAGGCCTCGTCGTGCTTGGCGAAAAGCCGCTGGTCGCCGAGACGCCGGAAAGCCTGCTCGATGACGACACCACGCCGATCGAGAAATTCTACATCCGCAACAACGGGCAGATCCCCGAGGAGGCGAAGGATCCCGACGCCTGGAAGATCACCATCGACGGTGAGGTCAACAACAAGACCGAGATCACGCTCGGCGAATTGAAATCGAAATACAAGGCGGTGACGCGGCGCATGGTGCTGGAATGCGGCGGCAACGGCCGCGCGGGATTCTCGCCGCCGGCGCGCGGCAACCAGTGGACCAATGGCGGGGCGGGCTGCGCGGAATGGACCGGCGTACCGCTCGCCGATGTGCTGAAGAAGGCCGGCCTGAAGCCTGCCGCGAAATACACTGCGCATTATGCCGCCGATCTGCATCTGTCGGGCGACGCCGGCAAGCCGAGCCTTTCGCGCGGCGTGCGCATCGAAAAGGCCATGGACCCGAACACGATGATCGTGTGGGCCATGAACGGCAAGCCGCTGCCGAACATCCACGGCGGGCCGGTGCGCCTGATCGTGCCGGGCTGGGCCGGATCGGCCTCGCAGAAATGGCTGACGCGCATCACCATCCGCGACCGCGAGCATGACGGCCCCGGCATGACGGAGTTTTCCTACCGCACGGCGATCAAGCCGATGGTGCCCGGGGGCAAGGCCGATCCGGCGAATTTCCGCATCCTGGAATCGATGCCGGTGCGCTCCATCATCACCAATCCGGCGAACGGCGCAAAATTCGCCGCCGGCACCAAGGAGCTGAAGCTGCGCGGCGCCTCCTGGGCCGGCGATCTCACCGTCAGGCAGGTGGATATCTCGACCGATTTCGGCGCGAACTGGCAGCGGGCGACGCTGGTAAAGCCGAAGAACAAATATGACTGGCAGCGCTGGACCGCGACCATCAAGCTGCCGACCGACGGCTATTTCGAAATCTGGGCGCGCGCCACCGATTCCAGGGGCGCGATGCAACCGCATCAGGCCGGCTTCTGGAATCCGCAAGGCTATGGCGGCAACGCCATGCACCGCATCGCCGTGCTGGTCGGATGATGCAGCGTTTGGCGTGGCTCGCCTTGGCCGGCATGCTGTTGATAGCGCCGGCCACGGCGCAAACGACCTTCACCCCGCGCGACGAAAGTCCGGAGGAGTTCGCCGCGGGCGCCGGCCGCGACGAGACCTTCTACGCCTGCACCGCCTGTCACGGCTTCCGCCTGGTGGCGCAGCAGGGCATGACGCGCGCGCAGTGGGAGGATTCGATCAACCTGATGATCCGCCGCCACAACATGCCGCCGCTCGACGCCAAGGACCGCGAAAAGGTGCTGACCTATCTCGAAGCGGCCTATCCGCCGCGCGCGCCGGCGGGCCGGGGAGGCTGGGTGAACCCGTTTGCGAAGTGAGTGCCTGGATTCCAGCTATGCCCTTGACGCCGCCGCGCGCCAAGCCAGAATGGCCGGCGGCTCGCGCCGGGAGGCGGTGATATGAGGTTTTTGATTACTGCGCAGGATACGGCGGGAAACGTGACCCTCAACCGGGGGTCGGTTCCGGCTGCGTTGAAGAAAGCCACAGAACTGATGTCGGACGGCTGCTGGAACGTCGAGATCGTAACGCCCGATGGGGCCACCTATCACCCCGGCGAGTTCGATCAGTTGAGAGCGCGCGTTGGCCCGGCGGGCCCCGATCTATCGCTGACCGCGCAATAGCGGACGTCCATTTGATCAGCCGGCAGGGCAAGTCCGTACGCGTCAGATGCGTCGGCCCCTTGACGCGCTCTGCACGTCTTGCTGCCTCGCCCGGAATTACCCTTCCAGGGTAAATCCAACCCGCAAGGTGACCTGGTAGTGGCGCACGGACCCATTCTCGATGTGGCCCCTCGTTTGCACCACCTCGAACCATTTCATGGAGCGAATGGTTTTTGACGCGCGGGTGATTGCATTCTGAATGGCATCCTCGATGCTTTTTTCGGAAGATCCGACGAGTTCGAGGATCTTGTAAACGTGGTCTTTCATTTCGGCAGGATCCGGCACGGCGAACCTCCGTTGTCATGTGGGGGCAATCCAGGTTTATCTCCCCACGGCGGCGTCTTGATCCGACGTGAGCCAACGCCATGCTCTCGTCCGGGTTCCGACGATCCGTCATGAATGGCGGGGCAGGACCGTCTGATAGGCCCGTGCCTGAGACGATGTGCGATTCCCGGGTTGCGGCGGTGCGCATTGGTTTTAGTGTAGGGCGACAGCGCACTAAATTGCTCGGTTTCGCGCTTCCACGCATGCCCCGAAGTTCGTTATGCTGAGGGCCAAATGGTCCCGGAAGGCTCTATGCGCGCCCCGTGCCAATGGACTTGCATCTCAAGGGAGTGAGCACATCATGAAACGCCGGACGTTCCTCAAAGGCGGCGCCGTGGCCGGCGCGACGGCGCTGGTTGCGGCGCCTGCGATCGCGCAAGGTGCGCCCGAGATCAAGTGGCGTCTGACCTCAAGCTTTCCGAAGGCGCTCGACACCATCTTCGGCACGGCGCAGACCTTTGCGAAATACGTGGCTGATGCCACCGACAACAAGTTTCAGATCCAGACCTTTGCGGCAGGCGAGATCGTGCCCGGCCTGCAGGCGCTCGATGCCGTGAGCACCGCGACCGTCGAGATGGCGCAGACGCCGCTCTATTTCTACATCGGCAAGGAGCCGGCGCTGGCCTATGCCACCGGCGCGCCTTTCGGCATGAACCATCGCCATCAGCATTCCTGGTGGACGTTCGGCGGCGGCGCCGAGCTCTGCAACGAGGCGCTGAAACCGTTCAAGACGCATGCCATTCTGTGCGGCAACTCCGGCACGCAAATGGGCGGCTGGTTCCGCAAGGAGATCAAGACCGTCGACGATCTCAAGGGCCTCAAGTTCCGCATCGCGGGCATGGGCGGCCATGTGCTCGCCAGGCTCGGCGTGGTGCCGCAGCAGATCGCGGGCGGCGATGTATATCCGGCGCTCGAGAAGGGGACAATCGATGCCGCGGAGTTCGTCGGTCCCTATGACGACGAGAAGCTCGGTTTCTACAAGGTGGCGAAGTACTACTACTTCCCCGGCTGGTGGGAAGGCGGGGCGATGCTGCACATGATCGTCAATGAAGAGAAGTGGAATGCGCTTCCCAGGCAATACCAGGCGGTCCTCAACCAGGCCGGTTCGGCCGCGGGCGCGTGGATGATCGAAAAATATGACAGCGTCAATCCTGCCGCTTTGAAGCGGCTTGTCGCGGGCGGGGCTGAGCTGCGCGCATTCCCGCAGCCGGTCATGGAGGCCTGCTACAAAGCCACGCAGGACCATCTGAACGAAATTGCCGAGAAGAGCCCGCTATTCAAGAAAACAAAAGAGAGCCACGACGCGTACATGAAGGAAGTGCTGTTCTACACGCAGATCGCTGAGAATTATTACGACAACTACCTGCTCGGCAAAATGCGCAAGGGGTGAGGACTAGGACGAAAACGTAGCCCGCATGAGCGGAGCGATATGCGGGATCTGCCCCGGATGTCGCTGCGCTCATCCGGGCTTGTATGGGGTTGTGGTTGTCAAGGGGAAAGATTGATCAGGGCATGTGTTGCTCCTGGTTGTTGTCGTGGAGCGCGCTGCGCTCGCAGTGGCTGTTTCGTTCCGATG
>NZ_JAFCLU010000044.1 GCF_018130385.1 Bradyrhizobium sp. AUGA SZCCT0283
TCGGTCATGGTCAGCCAGCGGCGATAGGCCTCCAGCCGCCATTCCAGCATCCAGGCCGGCTCGTTCTTTTTCGCGGAAATGAAGCGGACGGTGTCTTCCGAGAGCCCCTTGGGTGCCTTGTCGGACTCGATATCGGTCACGAACCCGTACTTGTATTGCTCGACGTCGACGCTCCGGACCCGTTCGACGGTCTCCTGCACGGCTGCCATTCGTCACTCCACCCGCGGATCGGCTGCCAGATCGTGCCGGGCATGCCAACGCATTTTCGAATCCAACCCGCCATCCGGACGCGCCCGTGTCACCGCACGCGCGATCACCTGGCGGACACGCAGTTCTTCCCCCGCGAAAAGCGTCATCAGAAGCCCGCCCAGCCAGGCAACTGGTCCGCCTGCTCCCCTGATGTTGCCACTGTGATTTTTCATCGCAGCGATCCTCACGCGGGCACGCAGGTGTTTTCGACCGGGCACACCACGGCACATTGCGGCGTATCGAAATGCCCGACGCATTCGGTGCATTTCTTTGGATCGATGATGTACATGTCGTTCTTGAGACGAATGGCGGCGTTGGGACACTCGAATTCACACGCGCCACATACCGTGCATTGTGAGGCAATGATCTTGTAGGCCATCTCGTGACTCCCGCGCGTCGATGCCGGACGCCATCTCCCTTTCAAGCGCCGTGCCAGAAGTCAGCCCGTTGATTTGCAATCATTATTTGCAGTTGTCTCGGATCGATGTCCTGTCGCGCCCACGACAGGCTGTCGCAACTGCGACAGTCGCGTTTTAGAGGTGCTTGACCTCGATGCCATGCTTCTTCAACGCATAGCCGATCTGGCGCGGCGTCAAGCCCAGGATGCGGGCGGCCTTGGCCTGAACCCAGCCGGATTTCTCCATCGCCGCGATGAAGCGATCACGATCGCTCATCTGCCCCCAGTTCGCTTCAGCCGAGCCAGCAGGCTTTGGATCGGGGGCGGTGGCTGGTTGACCTGGCGACGTGCTGGTATTCGTCGCTCCGCCTGCGGGCACGGCCGGTAACACCGGCAGCGGGATCGCCGGCCGCAACCGCGGCGGCGCGACTTCCGAACTGCCTTTCCAGAGCATCGCAGACAGGCATTCGTTCCGGCGACAGGCAAAATCCTCCATCATGATCGCCGGGCCATGCGCCAATGTCGCAGTCCGCTGAACGCAATTCTCGAGCTCGCGCACGTTGCCCGGGAAGCCACAGCCCATCAGAACTTCCACCGCAGTCGAGTCGAAGGTCAGGGTCCGGCCGTTCTCGCCGTTGAAACGCCTGAGGAATTCGCCGGCAAGCTGCGGGATATCGCTACGCCGCTCACGCAGCGGCGGCATCAGAATCGGCACGACACTGATACGATAATAGAGGTCGGCGCGAAATTCCTTGCGAGCCACCGCTTCCTCGAGGTTCCTGTTGGTCGCCGTGACGACACGCACGTCGACCTTGATGGTATGGTTGCCGCCGACACGCTCGAATTCCTGCTCCTGAAGCACGCGCAGAAGTTTGGCCTGGAAAGCGGGAGAAATCTCACCGATCTCATCGAGGAACAGCGTACCCTTGTCGGCAAGTTCGAAGCGTCCCTTGCGCGCATTGAGCGCACCGGTAAATGCTCCCTTTTCGTGGCCGAACAGCTCGGACTCGAGGACCGATTCCGGCAATGCAGCACAGTTGATCTTGATGAAAGGGCCTTTGGCGCGTGGCGACAACTCGTGAATCGCCTTGGCAATCAGCTCCTTGCCAGTGCCGGATTCGCCGCGCACCAACACGGTGGAATTGGATTTGGCGACGATCGTAATCTGCTCGAGCAGCGAACGGAGAGCCGGACTGTCTCCGACGATACCCTTGATGTGGACTTTCTTGCGCTCCCGCGCCGGCTTGAGCTCCGACAGCTCCTTTTGCAGACGGTAACTCTCGGCCATCAAGCGGTCGCGGTCGCGCGAGACGACGCGGTGGAGTTGCACCGTCTGGCCAATCAGATTGGCAATCATCGTGAGGAAGCGAACATCGGTATCGAGCCGAAACACCGATCGACCATCCCAGACGCGATCGATGGTCAACGTCCCGACTACCTTCGCGCCAATCCGGATCGGCACTCCGATGAATGATACCCTGACGTCTCCTTCTGCTCCAAGCGCAGTCGCATCCGTCATGAACAGTGGATGGGTGGCGACGTCTTCTGCGACCAATGGAACGGCAGTCGCGATGATTTGCCTGATCGCCGTTTCCGGCAGCCGAGCGCGGTAGCGCTCGTCGGTCCCCTCATTCCAGCCAACGCCGACCGTGACATCCGGAACATCGTCGTCGGCCAGCAGCGAAATGACGCCGTGGCGCATCTGTAGAAACGACGACAAAACGTTGAGAACGTTCGAAAGCGTGGTCTCAAGCCGGTTTGGCGCATTGAGAATCTTGGAAATCTCGTAGATCCCGGTGAGCGCAATCTCGCTCAGCGGAATCAGCGGCGGCTTGGTCTGCAGTTCGAAGCTTTCGGCAACAGAGGCATCGGCGCGGGCCATGGTGATTTCTCCATCGTCCTGGACTTTCCTCGCCGACTTTTCTGAAGGATTGTTGATATCCTGTCCCATCTTCATTCAATTGTCGTGCTCAAGTTCACCGCAGTCCTGCGAAACTTAATAGCGCGAGTTGCACATCTTTTTCCGCCGTCGTCCCGTGGCCCAACCCAGCAAATACCGGCAATTGGGCCGGTGCGGACGTCTTTACAGCGCCCGCATTGATCTGGATCAAACCGGCTCGATTAAACTGACGGCACCGGTGGTCCAGTCGCTTCGCCTGCGCCCCTTCTCCAGGCCCGACGGCTCAGACGTGTTGTCCGCCATTGATTTTGATTTCCTCACCGGTCACGTAGCTCGCCGCGTCCGAGCACAGAAAGAAGATCACCTTGGCGACCTCGTCGGGCGAGCCGATCCGTCCCATCGGGATGACGGGCGCGAGCCGCGCCTCGGTCTCGGGTGACAGGATATCGGTCTTGATCTCGCCCGGCGCTATCGCGTTCACCCGGATGCCGTGGGGCGCGAAGTCGTGGGCCATCTCCCGAGTCAGACAGGCCAGCGCGGCTTTCGATGTGGCGTAAGCCGTGCCGGCAAACGGATGCACGCGCGAGCCGACGATCGACGTTACATTGACGACTGTGCCGGAGCCGGCCTTCAACTCGTCGAACAGGCCGCGGGCCAGCAGGATCGGTGCCAGAAAATTGACGTGGAAGACACTCATCCATGTATCGACGGGCGTCGTCAACGACGTGAGACGGCCACCCTCGACATTCTTCGGAGAGAAACCCGCATTGTTGACCAACGCATGCAGCGGCATTCCCCCAAGGCGCGCCTTGATCTCGGCAAGCGCCTGCGGCATGGCACGGTGATCGCCGAGATCGACCTCGACGTGGTCATCCGATCCCGCATCCCATGGGCACCGCTCGCCATCGAACGGCTGACGCGAGCAGGTGATGATCCGCCAACCTGCTTCCGAAAACAGCTTGACCGTTGCGTGCCCGATACCGCGCGAAGCGCCGGTCAACACCATGGCTTTCTGCTCGGTCGATCGCTGCGGAACCCGCGAAGGCAACCCGGGAAACGGACAGCGCACGGTATTCTCCAGCGCCGATCCCAACTTGGATCGCCCCTCGGGTCCGGCGCTGAGTGTATCAAGGGTCATGGCAAATCCGCGGCGTTCGCAACGCGTAGCGTCGGAGACTTACCGACATTGGAGGATTTGCACGATCCGGGCCAAGCCAGTGAGATCGTGTCTTCGAGGCTGAAATCTCCCGATCGGATGGAGTACGAGCCAATTTTGAAGCGGCGAATGCAAGGGAGTGTCGACACCCCGACATTCGCGTCATGTTCGGTACAATGGCGAGGTCGGCACCAGGGAATGATCGCTGCAGTGGACGGCGATACCGCTTGCAAGCGACGGCTATTCGTCCGCAGCGGCGGGTGTGGTGTCGTCAACTGGAACGACTTTCGCTCCGATGAGCACCTCGTCCATTATCTCCCGGATGGTGGGGGCGCAGCGACCGCACCGCGCTCTGCAACCGAGGCGGCCATAAACATAGGTCGTGGTGCGGCGCGTCGCCGTGCAGGCGACGGCTCGCACCTCATAGTCGCTCAATACGTTGCAGGAGCAGACAATCATCGGAATCCCGATCGGCCGGTCTCAGGTCGCAGACCTCCGGCCCTGCACTGAAGCCCCACTTGACAGAAAGCCCAGCCAACCGAGACCAAACGGGCACATGGTATGCAGGAGAAGGTCTCGATAACTTCTCTACGCTGGATGCAGTTACGAATGGCGTGTTGATTTAGGTCAAGTGCTCCAGGGGAGAGTGCTCTGGCGTCGCCTGTGCGATGGCGCTCCGGCAGAGACGCCTCGGCTTGGTCCGGTTCCTGCACAGCCGTTCGGGTGAAGGTTTTCCGGTCGAACGGGCGACCTTCGAGTGAGTTGGTCATCACCGGGTCGAAGGACCCGCAAAAGGGCGATTCCCGAATCGCCGAACGGAGGCGCGGCCATGCCGCTTTACAGTTACCATTGCGCCGACTGCGACACGGAATTTGAGTTGCTGGTCAACTCTTCCGATACGGCTGACTGTCCAACCTGCGGCGGAATAAATCTGGAGCGCCTGATCTCTCGAACCGCGCCGGAAGGCAAAAGCCGCAGCCTCGCCAAATCAGCGCGGGCGCAAGCGGCACGCGCAGGGCATCTGAGCAATTTTAGCCGCGCCGAACGCCGACGCTGATGGCTCCAAGCCTTGGCACGATCAATCCCACTTAATCTCGACCTCGGGCATCCCACCCGGCCCGGGCTCATCAAAGCTACTTCGGGATCGCCGCACCAGAAATGCCTTCTTCATCTCATCGACGCGCTGCCATACCTCAGCAGCAACAGACTGATGCTGTACTTCCTGCTCGATCAGTTCCCCCGACCTTCGATCGTAGACTCGGCGGGGTCGTCGCATACAGAGGCTGAAGTAATGACAGCAGGAATGTCTCGGTTCGAGCAAGACTCCCCGCGCCGGCTGGCGCAACCGGAACCGAACCTGTCTTCAAGCGCGACAAAGCGAACGTGCAGCAGCGATTGCCCCCTGCCCCAGCGAGATACCGCCATCGTTGGCGGGCAACAGCCGAGAGCTCAGCACTCTGAGGCCGCGAGCCCCAAGATCGAGCGTTACGGCTTCGAGCAACAGACGATTCTGAAAGACACCTCCACCAAGGACAATGGTATCTATACCATGATGGCCAGCGAGACGCGCGGCCATGGATGAAAGGGTCAGCGTGAGGCCCGCATGGAACCTGGCGGCGATGCGCGCCGCATCGAGGCCCCGCGCCAGATCGGCGAGCAGGCTGCGCCACATCGCTGTCCATGAGATGAGCTCGATCCGCCCATGCATGATCTCACCCATGTAGTCGTCACCCGGCTCGCCAGGAGCCGTCGCCGCCAGCGTCTCGAGGCCAATCGCTGCCTGACCTTCATAGGAGCAGGTCTCCGGCGAAACGCCGAGTACGGCCGCGACCGCGTCGAACAGCCGCCCAGCCGAGGAGGCCGGCGGCGCGTTGAAGCCATTTTCCATCATGGCTCGCAGCGTTGCCACGGGCTTTGCCGAGAGCCGCCGCACGACAGCGAGATCGGGGTATCGGCTGCAAACATCGTCCCAGCCGATGAACTGCGCGAGGTGCGCGAAGGCATTGCGCCAGGGCTCGCGCATGGCGCGCGCGCCGCCGAGCAGCGGCACCGGCATGAAACTCCCAAGACGTTCGGCCGAGACATAGTCGGCGAGCAAAATCTCACCGCCCCATAGCGTCCCGTCCTCGCCAAGCCCAAGTCCATCGAGAACCATCGCCAGCACGGGTGGCGCGTCGAGTGCAACGCGGTGCTCGGCGAGGCAGCTCGCGACGTGGGCATGATGGTGCGGGATGCGGACAAGCAAACAGCCATCCTGGCGGGCACATGCCTCGCCCCATTGCGTCGAGAGATAATCCGGATGAGCATCCACGGCGACGAGCACAGGCGAAAAGCAGTGCAGTTCCCGGTAGTGCGACAGCACCCTTCGATAGTCGGCATAGGTGGCCGCGTCCCCGAGGTCGCCGATGTGCTGCGAGACGATCGCGCGCCCCTCGCGAACAAGGCAGACGGTCGATTTGAGTTCCGCCCCCATCGCCATCACCGGCGCGGCATCGGCAAACCCCTCGCCGAGCTGAATCGATTCGGGTGCATAGCCGCGGGCACGGCGCAACAATCGAGGTGCGCCGGACATCGACCGTACTACGGAATCGTCAAGGCGACTGACGATATCGCGGTCATGCAGCAGCCAGAGATCGGCGATGCAAGCGAGGCTCGCAAGCGCCTCGTCGTTGGCGATCACCTGGGGCTCGTCGCTGCGGTTGCCGGAGGTGAGCACGATCGGCGCGGAGAGATCGGACATCAGCAGGTGATGCAACGGCGAATAGGCGAGCATGAACCCGAAATTCGACTGGCCGGGCGCGATCGATGGGGCCAGCCGGCAGGCAGCATCCAATGCATCCAGAATTACGACGGGGGCCGCAGCGCTGGTCAGCGCGGAACGGTCGTGATCCGGGACATGGGCATACTTCCCGACCATATCGATGTCGCGCGCCATCAATGCGAAGGGTTTGGCATAACGGTGCTTGCGCACCCTCAGCCTGGCGACAACGTCCTCGTTGGTGGCATCACAGGCCAGGTGAAACCCGCCGATGCCCTTGATCGCGACGATGTGCCCGGCGCGAATGGCGGCGGCCGCGGCCGCAATTGCGTCGCTCGTCGACGGCGGTTGAAGTTCGCGGCCTTGCGCGTCCGCAAGCCAGACCCGCGGCCCGCAATCGGGACAGGCATTCGGCTGCGCGTGGAAGCGCCGGTCGCCGGGATTTCCGTATTCGGCCAGACAGGCCGGGCACATGGCAAAGGCGGCCATCGACGTGGTGGCGCGATCGTAGGGAATCGCGCGGACGATCGAGAGTCGCGGACCGCAATGCGTGCAATTGGTGAACGGATAGCGATAGCGCCGGTTGGCGGGATCGAACACCTCCGCGAGACATTCGGGACAAGTCGCCGCATCGGGAACGACGCCGGTACGCACCCGGCCTGCGCCACTCCCGACGATGCGAAATTCATCGCTTTCCGGGCCACCCGGCAACGGTTGGCGCACGATATCATCGATGCGCGCGAGCCGGGGCACCTCCCGACGCAGCGAGAGTGAGAAGCCATCGAGCGCATCAGGCGGACCCCAAGCGCGGATCAACACGCCCTCGCCGTCGTTCAGCACCTCGCCACGAAGCCCGAACGACGTTGCGAGTCGCCAGACCGCGGGACGGAATCCGACACCCTGCACCAGACCGCGCACGCGATAGGAGGCACCTGCCACCATCGTCGACGCTGGTCGGGCTCTCGTCATTCAATGCACCGTGCAGACCATGCACGGGTCGAACGAGCGCACGATGTGCTGCACGGCAACCGGCTCGATCTCTCCCTCGCGCACGGGCGCGTCGACGAGCGCCTGTTCGCAGACGCCGGGAGTTCCGTTTTCGTCGCGGGGCGAAAAATTCCAGGTCGTTGGCGCGACGATCTGGTAGTTGACGATGCGTCCGTCACGCACCTGCATCCAGTGACCGAGCGCGCCCCGTGCTGCCTCGACCAGTCCTTCGCACTCACCCTCCTTCGGCATCGCGGCATGGGCGCAGAACGGCTCGCGCGGGCGGATCGCGCGCACCCAGGCCTCCATCAGCGGCATGATGCGGGCGATCTCCAGCATGCGGGCGATGATGCGGGTGCGGGCATTGCCGCCGCCCCTGGCGACGAGATCGACGATCAGCGGATGACCATCAACGATCTGCCGGGCCAGGGCGCCGACCTCGACCACCGCACCGGCCAATCGCGGTGCCTTGCACCAGGTATAACCGCCCGGCGCGTCGGGCTCCGGCAGCGTGACCCCGTGCGAGGGGTGCGCAGGGACTTCAGGCCGCGCCAGCCAGGACGAGGCGTGGTCCTCCGCGATCTCCGCAGAATGAAAGGCACGCGGACGCCCGGCATCGACGACGCCGCGTCCGAAAGCGTATCCGCCATTCATGGCATAGGCGCCGTAGCTCAGATAACGCCCGGTGCCTCGCCCAAGCTTGTCGAGCCCGATCGCCTTCGACACCGTCAGAAAGTGGCGGAGATCGCCCCGCTCGGGCGCGGCGGCGTCCATCCACGCATCGAGCGCGGCTTCGCTGTCAAGCGCAGTTATCCGCTCCAGCGGATCGGCGAACAATGTGGCCTCGAGAAACCTGCGCAAGGAAACGACGGTGGCGAGCAGACGCGCCTGTTCGCTGGCGCCGACGGCCCGCGTCGTTCCGCCGGGCTGAAGCCCGAGCGTATGCGGCCAGCGCCCGGCGAGAATCCCCATCAAATGCAGAAACTCGGCACGCGCCGGCAAGACCTCACGCGCCGCCGCGCCGCTTATCGCCTTGAAGCGCGTTTCGGCTGCCTCGAACCATGGCTCGGACTGATACACCGACCTTGCGAAATCCGGCATGAAAAACAAATAGAAATGCGTCAGGTGGTCGGCGGCATTTTCGGCCGCCATCACCAGGTTCTGGACGAGTGTGCCATTGTCCGGAATCGCAACGCCCTGCAGGCCCGCAAGCGCGGTGGCGGCTGCCATCGATTGCGACACCGAGCAAATCCCGCAAATCCGAGGCGTATAGACCAGGGCGTCGCTCGGGTCCTTGCCGACCAGGATCTGCTCGAACCCGCGAAACAATGGCGAGTTGATGAAGGCCGCGCGCACCGCTCCGCCATCGATGTCGAGTTTGATCTCGAGATCACCCTCAACCCGGTTGAATGGCCCGACGACACGACGCGTCATTTGTGGGGTTTTCTCTGGCGACCGACAGGTGGAACCACGATGTGATCGGCAACCGCATTCTTTCGAAGCCGTTCCGGGGTGGCGGCCTTGGACAATGAGGCGAGAGCCACGAACCACGCCTTGGGCATATCGGTTGGAAGGCCGACCGGGATGCCTGCGCGCTTCGGCGTCACCGTAAAGGGATGATCCAGTTCCTCGAACCCCGGCTCGGTACAGCTGATGCAGGGGTAACCGCCGCGCGTGCACGAGCCCTCGCCGTTCCAGAGCCGGATGTTGCAGTCGGCGTGAACCTGCGTGCCCATGCAGCCGAGATGCTCCATCATGCAGCCCATCTCGCACAGATTCTGCGCGCTCGCCTTGAACTCGTAATATTCATTGCGCGTGCAACCGTGATGAACGAGATGATCGGCATAGAAACGCGGCCGCCCGATGCCGTCGAGGTCGGCTTCCGTCAACGTGCCGCCGGCGAGTTGCAGGAAGGTCTCGACGACCCACCCCGGATGAACGGGACAACCGGAGACATTAATCACCGGCAGTCCGGAGCGGGAACGAAAACGCTGCCCGAGCAGCCCGCCGGGCTCACGCCCGTCATAGGCGAGCCCGCAAGCGTCTGAAGGATTGTCGCCAGCCGCCGTGATGCCGCCGAAGGCGGCGCAGGTTCCGACGGCGACGACGTGGCGCGCCAACGGCGCCAGATCGGCGATCAGATCCTTCATCGGCCGATCGCTGCCCGACAGCATGTGGAAGCGCCCGGTGCCCCGCGGGCCGCGGATCACCGAGCCTTCGAGGCAGAGGATGTCGAGCGGCTCCTCGCCCGACAGCAGGCGCGCCAGAAGCTCATGCAGTTCGAACCCGGTTGCCTCGCTGAGCGAAGGATGCCACGCCAGATCGATGCCGGCGATATCGAGCACCGTAAGGAGGTCAGGCGATTCGGCGCCGATCAGCGAAAGCGTGCAGCCGCCACAGCCCCCCGATTGCAGCCACAGCAAGTTCATGCGGCGAGGTTTACCGGTGGGTTGATGCATCTTGTGCCTCCTGGGCCGGCAGGCGCAACGTGAAGACGGCGCCACCCTCCTCGTGATTGGCCCCCTCGAGCTGTCCACCCAGCTCTTCGGCGAGGCCATAGCTGACATAGAGCCCAAGCCCGGTTCCCTTGCCGATCGGCTTGGTCGTAAAGAACGGCTCGAACAGCCGCTTCATCGCGGTGGCCGACATGCCGGGACCAAAGTCGCGCACGCGGACCACGACCCATTGCCCCTCGCGGACGCCGCTGACGATCAGTTTCTGCTCCGGCTGCTCGGCCATGACGTCGATGGCGTTCTGCACGAGATTGACCATGATCTGATGAACCGGCCCGCGCCGGCCGACCACCTCGAGCCGATCAGGCAAATCGAGCACGACCTCCGGCTTGATCCGCGTCGTCTTCACCACCCAGCTGATCGCAGTACGAACCACGCGGCTCACATTGAAGCTCTCCAGCGGCTCGGTCTGGGAGCTGGAGAACCGGCGCAGGTCCTGGACGATTTCGCTCACGCGCTCGGCGCCCTCGAGAGTGCCTTCAACGAGCGGGCCGACGTCAAGCAGGATACGATCGATCTTCAGGGAGTCGCGCAATTCAAGCAGCCGGTCGGGACTTTCTCCCTGGTCGATCGCCTGAAGATATTTGGTGAGCCGTCCGCCATAGCGCTTCAACGCATGCATATTGCCGAATACAAAACTGATCGGATTGTTGAGTTCGTGGGCGACGCCGGCGACGAGACGGCCGAGTGCGGCCATCTTCTCGGAGAACACCAACTGCTTCTGCGCCTGACGCAGGTCCTGGTGGGCGGCGGCGAGTTCGGTATAGGCGCGGCGCAGCTCGCCGACCGGACGGCCGATCAGCACCAGACCGACGAAGCGCCCCTTGTGATCGCATCGCGACGAGCAGCTCATCGACAGCAGGGTCGGCGTGCCGGTGCTGTCGATGAACGAGATCTCGCAATCTCCAGGGCTCATGCCGCCGTGCAGTTTCGAGCGCAACTCGTCGAACAGGGGCTCCTGGCCCGGAGCCAACAGCACCTCCAGCGGTTCGCCGGTGAGCGACTTGCCGCTTTTGCCCGTGAGCCGCTCGAGTGCCTGATTGACCTGCTCGATGTGGCCGGACCTGTCGCAGACGATCAGCACGTCGGTCATGGCGGCGACCACGCTATCGATGAACTGTCGCGCCTCCTCCAGCTCGGCGTTCTTCTGCTCCAGCTCGACCTGGGATTGAACGAGCTCGGAATAGACCTCGTCCATCTTGCGAATGACGTCGATCCAGGCGTCCTCGGACGCAGGCGACAGCGCAATGGCTTCGGCGACGCCGGCCCGCTCGATCAAACCCGACGGCACGTCCTTGTCGTACGGTATCAATCTGGACAAGCTCCGATACTCCTCTGCCACTCAGGAGGCAGCCCTGCTGCGGGAGCGCGGATCGATCGGCTCGATCTTTTCCAGCCCGTAGCGCTCAAGCTTGGCCCGAAGCCCGACGCGAGACAAGCCAAGTTCCTTGGCGGCCCGGCTCTTGTTCCATTTGTGGCGGATCAGCGTTTCCTTCAAGATGCGGGCCTCGAGTTGCTCGATGCGCTCTTTCAGCGGGCCCTCGAGGCCCACCAGCATCGCGACATCCTCGGCCTCATCCTCGGGAGCCGCGCGCAGTATTCTGCGGGATAACAGCTCCGCACCGAGCAACCCACCCTCCGGTCCCATCACCAGCAAATGCTGGATTTCGTTCTGCAGCTCCCGGACATTGCCCGGCCAGTGATAGGCCTCCATGCAGGCGAGCGCCTCTTCGGTAAAGCCCTCGACATGCTTGCCGAATTGCTTCTGCGCCTTCTCGAGCAGCATGCGCGCGATGATGGAGATATCCATCGGACGGTCGCGCAGCGCCGGGACATCAATGGTAACGGCGGCGAGCCGGTAATACAGATCCTCGCGGAAACGGCCATCACGCACTTCGCTCTCCAGGACGCGATTGGTGGCGGCGATCACCCGAACATCGACCTTGCGCGACGCGCCGCGGCCGACGGGTCGGATCTCGCCCTCCTGCAGCACCCGCAGCAGCTTGGCCTGGAATGCCGGCGAGATCTCGCCGATCTCGTCGAGGAACACCGTGCCGCCGTCGGCGCGCTCGAACAGCCCGGTATGGTCTTCGACGGCACCCGTGAACGCACCACGCTTGTGACCGAACAGCTCGCTTTCGAGCAATTCGTCAGGCATGGCGGCGCAGTTCTCGACGACGAACGGTTTGTTCCAGCGCAAGCTGTTGTAGTGCAGGGCGCGGGCGACCAGTTCCTTGCCGGTGCCGGATTCGCCGGACACCAATACCGAGACGTCGAAGGGTGCGACGCGCAGCAACCGCGCGCACACCTCGTTCAACGGACTGTCGGCGGCCCGAGTGATACCATCATCGCTGTGATACTGCTGCTTCAGCTCCTGTCGGCGAGCCGCGACGACCCTTTCCGCCCGAGTCGCCGACATTTTCAATTCGACGGCAAGCAACTCGTTTTCACGCTGCAGGCGGTACAGGCGAATGGCATTTGTGATGGTGAGGATCAGAGCCTCAGGTTGCCAGGGTTTCGTCACGTACTGGTAGATGCCGGCATCGTTGATGCCGCTGATGATATCGTCGGCATCGGTATAGCCTGAGATGATCATGCGCACGGTATCGGGCCAGCGCGCGCGCACGGATTTGAGGAACTCAACCCCCGTCATATCGGGCATACGTTGATCGCACAGCACCACCTCGACGACTTCGCTTTCCAGGATTTTCTCGGCGTCATGGACGGTGACGGCCGTGCGGACGTCGAAGTCCTCCTCGAGGATGCGCTGCAGCGCCTCGACGCTGCGCAACTCGTCATCGACGACGAGGACCGTCGGCAATTGGGTCATGACGCTATCCTCCGGGGGAAACGACATCGTCGATCGCGGTGCCGCGCGATGGTTACCGGCGTCCGGGACTTCGCGACCTTGCGCACGAAATTCGAACGCGCCACATGGTAGCTCGGATCGAAGCCGTAGAAATTGCGGCGCATCTGCTCGAGCTCCTCGGCGCGATAGAGCGCGAGCGACTTCTCCGCCTCATCGGCGTCACGAAGCCGGGCCTTCCCGACGATGCGAAGCGACCAGCCGGGCTCGGCGGCGAGCGCCTCGGCGCGGGCAATCACCGCACGGGTGAAGTCGGAGCGCGTCGCAACCGCGATGCTGTCATCGGCCAGGCCCAGCGCGACCGCTTCGGCGCCCCCGATCGGCAAACGCGCCTCGGTTACGTTTCGGGCTGCCGCGGCGCCGGCTCGTCGCGGCAAGAGATACGTCCACAGCTCCGACCCGAACAGATTGCCCATGTCCTTGTAGTGCGGATTCAGCACCACGCCGTCGCGCAGCCATACAAGGTCGGCGGTGCGCGCGAGAAAGACCCCGCCGGCGCCGGCGTTGCCGCTGACGGCCGCGACCGTCAGATGACTTCGGGTACGCACGATGGCCTCGGCCAGATCGTCGAGCGCATTGATATTGGCCCACGATTCGTCCGCCGGGCTGCGCGACGCCTCGATCAGATTGAGGTCCATGCCGTTGGACCAGAATTCGGTGCCGCCAAGCAGCACGATGACTTTGGTGGGACGTTCGGTCGCCATGCGGTAGGCGGCAAGCAGGCGCCTGGACGCCTCGGTGCCCATGGCTCCGTTGTAGAAGTCGAAATGAAGCAAGCCGACGGCGCCGGCCTCACGATAGGCGATTTCGCCAAAGCCGGCCGCCGCATCGACCGGAACGGCGGCTAGCCCCGCGACTTCACCCGCCAGCACGTGGGTGGCAGGCAGCTTGAAGGGATGCTCGCCGGCTGGCTCGCGAAGGTGGCCGATCCAGACTGCCCCATCGATCGTCGCGCGCGCAATCGCCGGGCCGGACCGAGCCAATACGGCGCCGGGCGGCCCGTTGAGACCCGCCGCAGGCTTCGCGTTGTAGAGATGGACAGTACGGTCAAACATCTGGTCCCGGACGCCGGGGTTACCGTCGCCACTGCGGATCTTTGTCAGCACGCGCGCCGTTGTGTCGGAAGACCAGTCGATAGCGCGATCGGCCTGAAGCATGGCGGGGCGCGCGCGGCCGCGAACGCCCTCCGCCGGACCGATCCGCTGGGGCGTGAAGCTGCCTTGCGTGAAGCGATCGACCGCTTCCAGCACGGCGGCAACCGCCGCCGCCGTTACTTCGTCGCGATAGATGCTCGACTTGGCAGCATCCCGCATCGGAAACTCGCAAGAGGCCCACACCGGGCCAGCATCCATCTCCGCTTCCGCCTGCAATACCGTGACGCCCCAAACAGGCTCTGCGTCGAGAAGCGCCCAGTCGAGCGACGACGGTCCGCGGTCACCCCGGATGCCGGGATGGACGATGAAGCAAGGGACCTGGCGCCATACGGCCTCGGCAATCGCCCGCTTCAGAAACGGCGCGATCACAAGATCGGGAGCGGCGAGCTCAATGGCCTCGTGCGTCACGGCGTCGTTAATGTCCAGCTCGACCGTAACGTCATGGCCCCGCTCGCGCAGCTCGATGAACAGCCGCTGTGCGAGGCTGTTGAAGGCGTGGGTGAGGAGCAGAATGCGCATGGCGTCAACAGATCCTCGGTAGCTGCTCGCCGGCGAGCCAGTCCACCATGCGTACGCCGCCGAATGCGGTCCGCATCTGGACAAAAGCAAGATCGTCGGCCACGACTTCGCCGATCACCGCCGTCTCCCGCCCGAGCGGATGGGCGCGCATGACGGCCAGCAGACGATCCGCATCACCCGGCGCACAGATTGCGATAAGCTTGCCCTCGTTCGCGATATAAAGCGGATCGAGACCGAGCAGCTCGCATGCGGCCCGCACGTCGGCCTTCATCGGAATTGCCGTCTCGTCGAGCCGCACGCCGACGCGCGATTGCTGGGCGATTTCGTTCAGCGTGGAAGCGAGCCCGCCTCGCGTCGGGTCGCGCAGCACCCGGATGCCGGGCACGGCCGCCACCATGTCGGCGACGAGGCCGTGGAGCGCGGCGCTGTCCGAGCGGATTTCGGTCTCGAAGGCCAGGTTCTCGCGTTTCGACAGGATGGCGACGCCGTGGTCGCCAATGCTGCCGTTGAGCAGGATGACGTCGCCCGGTCGCGCCTTGTCGCCCGAAACATCGACACCTTCGGGAACGACGCCGACCCCGGTCGTGGTGATGAAAACCCCGTCGCCCTTGCCCCGCTCAACCACTTTGGTGTCGCCGGTAACGATCGGCACGCCGGCGAGCCGCGATGCCGCCGCCATGGAGACGACGATGCGCTCGAGATCGGCAAGCGGAAAGCCCTGCTCCAGGATGAAGGCGGCGGACAGATAGAGCGGCCGGGCCCCGGCCATGGCGACGTCGTTGATGGTGCCGTGCACGGCGAGCGAGCCGATATCTCCGCCGGGGAAGAACAGTGGTGAGACTACATGCCCGTCGGTGCTGATGACGAGACGGCCGGCAGGCGGCTGAAATGCCGCCTGGTCGTTGCCGGCGCGGAGCATCGGGTTGTCGAAGTGCCGCACGAACAATGCCTGCACCAGTTCGGCGGTGGCCCGGCCGCCGCTGCCGTGCATCATGTCGATGGACCCCGATAGCGGGATCGTGCCGCCGACAAAGCGTGCGTCGTGCGCGGTCATGCGGCGGCCTCCGTGGAGGGCGCCGTCGGCCTGCCCGGTTGGCGGAAGCGGCCATAGGTCCAGTAAGCGGCGCAGGCGCCTTCGGAGGAGACCATGCACGAGCCGATCGGGCTCTCCGGCGTGCAGACGGTGCCGAACAGCTTGCAGTCGGTGGGCTTCTTGGCGCCACGCAAGATCGATGGACACTCGCAGCTCTTGGCATCGCGCGCGGGTTTGGTCTCGATGCCGAACCGCAACTCGGCATCGAATGCCGCGAACTGCCGCCGGATCCGAAGCGCACTGTAGGGCACGAGCCCAAGCCCGCGCCACTCGAAGGAGGGCCTGAGCTCGAAGACCTCGGCGACGAGCGCCTGGGCCTTGCGGTTGCCTTCGCGCGTGACAACGCGGGCATACTGGTTCTCGACCTCGTGGCGCCCCTCATTGAGCTGGCGGACAATCATCAGCGTCGCTTGCATCACATCGAGCGGCTCGAACCCGGCGATCACCACCGGGCGCTGGTATTCCTGCGCGAAGAACTCATAGGGCTGACTGCCGATCACGGAGCTGACATGCGAGGGGCCGAGGAAACCGTCGATCGCCACCGTGCCGATTTCGCGTACCTCCGGACTTTCGAGGATATGCGTGATCGCCGCGGGCGTCAGCACATGGTTGCAGAAAACCGAGAAATTCTTCAGTCCGGCCGCGGCGACCTGCTTCAGCACGACCGCCGTCGGCGGCGTGGTCGTCTCGAAGCCGATGGCAAACAGAACCACTTCGCGATCGGGATTCTCGACCGCGATGCGAAGCGCATCTTGCGTTGAATATATCATCCTGATGTCGGCGCCTTCGGCCTTGGCCTTGAGCATGCTGCGCCGCCCGGTGGCCGGCACGCGCATCATGTCGCCGTAGGTGCAAAGGATTACCCTGGGATCGCCGGCGAGTTCGAGTGCGTTGTCGACGCGACCGATGGGCAGCACGCAGACCGGACAGCCCGGACCATGCACGAAGCGCAGGTTGGCCGGCATTAGATCCTGAACACCATACCGAAAGATCGCGTGGGTATGCCCGCCGCAGAACTCCATGACATTATAAGTGTGCGACGTGTCGACCTCGCGGGCGATGGCCGCGGCCAGCCCCTGCGCGAGATCGCCGGCGCGAAACTCGTCGACGTATTTCATGGCGCGTCCCCCTCGGCGAACTCCTTCTCAGGGTTCTCGCCCGCCTCGCGCATCAGGGCGAGCGTGCGATCCGCTTCCTCCGGCGACAGCCGATGCAGGGCGAAGCCGACGTGGACCAGCACGAAATCGCCGACCGAGACCTCGTCTAGCAGCGCGATCGAGATTTCCTTCTTCACCGGCCCGAGCGCGACGATGGCCGTCTCGCGGCTGTTGTCGATCGACACGATCTCGGCGGGCAATGCCAGGCACATGCGTCAAACTCCCTATCGCGTCGCGGCTGCGACCTCGCCACTGGGGAAGGCGAGCGTGCGCGCCGCCTGCAGCCACGCGATCCACGCCGCCATGCCTGCCCCGGTCTTGGCCGAGACCTCGATGACCTTGATCCTTGGGTTGACCTTGCGGGCGTTGGCGACGCACGCCTTGGCGTCGAAATCGACATGCGGCAACAGATCGACCTTCGACAGCAACATCAGGTTGGCGGACGCGAACATATCGGGATATTTCAGCGGCTTGTCCTCGCCCTCGGTCACCGACAGCACGACAACGCGGTGCGCCTCGCCGAGATCGAACGCCGCCGGACAGACGAGATTGCCGACGTTTTCGACGAACAGCACCGCCCCATCAGCGGGTCGCAAGGTCTCGACTGCATGGCCGACCATATGGGCGTCGAGATGACAGCCTTTGCCGGTATTGATCTGAAGCGCCGGAACGCCGGTTGCCCGGATGCGTTCGGCGTCGTTGCTGGTCTGCTGATCACCTTCGATCACCGCAACAGGCACTTGAGTCTTGAGCAGTTCGATGGTGGCGACAAGCAGCGTGGTCTTGCCGGAGCCCGGACTGGAGACGACATTCAGCGCCAGGATGCCGGCGGCGTCGAAGCAAGCCCGGTTGGCGGCGGCATAGGCATTGTTCTTCGCCAGGATATCCTGCTCGATTTGCACCATGCGAGTCTGGCTGAGACCGGGGGCATGCGCGCGAGCGGGCCCGGCGCCGAAATCCATCACCGCAGCTCCGGGGCCATGCTGGTGGTGGTGATGCTCGTGATGCGGATGTTCGTGATCGCCGTCATGGCCATGATGATGGTGATGATCGCCATGATGATGACGCCCATCGTGATGTGCATGGCTATGCACGGTTCCGTCGGCATGGGCGTGCTCGTGAGGTCTGCTTCTTGCAGCGCCTTCGATCGTGGTTTCGCCCGTCGCGCATCCGCAAACTGTACACATCAGTCGACCTCCAGTTCCTTGATCCTCAGTTCATCCCCCGAGGTCATCTGCAACTGATGCCCGCCACATTCGGGGCAGGCATCAAAGCGCCGGACCACCGCTACACTCTTGCAGCACGACAAGCACCAGGCCTGTGCTGGGCTTGTCTCGATCTCAAGCCGTGCGCCATCCGCCAGCGTTCCCTTGACCACGACGTCGAAAGAGAAACGCAGCGATTCCTCCTCGACGCTGGCAAGTGGACCGATTTCCAGCCAGACGGTCCTGACCCGCGCGTAATCGTGCTGGCGGGCCTGCTCCTGCAGCGTCGTCAGAATGCTTTCCGCCAGCGCCATCTCATGCATCAGTGCACCGCAAGACTATATTCAACACAAGGGTCGAATGCCGTAATCATCAGATCCGCCAAGCCACGCGCATCGCTCCGCCCGCTGCCGGCGATCTGCGCGAGAGCCCGAGCGGCGGCACCCTCGGGATGAAAATTCCATTCGGTCGGGGCCACGATCAGATAGCGCTTCACGAGCCCGCGCTGGATCTCGACACCGTGGATAAGCCGGCCACGCGCCGCCTCGCTGCGCGCGATACCGATGCCGTCCCCGCAGGCATCGACCGTTTCGTCGCCCTCACTCCCGAGGCTCCCCGCTTCGCCAAGGTCAGTCATCCGATCGGGCAGGCCCGCGAGCTCGACGAGCCGCGCGACCAGCCGCGCGCCGATGCCATGCTCGCGCCCGTCGCCAAGCGCCTGGATCAGCGGATGCCGGGCTTGCCGCGACAGCGCCGTCGTTTCCCGGGGGCGCCCCTCCCAGGTTGGCAATGCGATGAACTGCTCGGCGTTTTCGCCGAACAGCATGCTGGCAAGGTCGACGTCATCAATATCCGGCACGGCATCGATGGAGACCGAGCCGATCTGCAACGCGGCGGAGCGCAACGTCCGCTGCAACAGAAGCTGGGCGGGCAATCTGCCCGCATGGGCCCAGTCTCCGAGATCCGCGAGTGTGCTTCGGGCGAGCCAGGTATCCGGAGGCTCTCCGAACACAACCGTCTCGAGGAGATCGCCGAGATCGGCGACCGCGCTTTCGATCGCCGCAACATCGCACCTCACCACGCCGCCCGGCTCAAACACGGTTCCGCTGCCGGCCATTGCCTGGCGAAACCGCTGGTCGAGCCCCATCACCTGGCGCAGCGTTGCCGGATCGGTCGCCAATGCCATGCAGCGCGGCCAATCCATCGCCACTCGTAGCAAATGCTCGCGGGCTGTTTCCGCCAACAGCAGAGAATCGCGCATTCGCCTGGTTTCGGAGGATGTTGCGATGCCGAGCGCGCGCTCGCACGCCGTCGCCGCCGCCGCGCCCTGCGCCATGCCGCAAACGCCGAACACCAGCGGCACCAGGTTCGCCACCTCGGCTGGCCGGCGGCCATGGAACATCCGGGTCACCCCGCGTGGACGGCTCGATGCGATCCGGGCCGAGGCGGACGACCCGGACCGGCACGTCAAATCGATATCCAGGCGCCCCGCAATCGTCATGGCTCGACAACCTCGGCTTCAGGATTGCGGCCGAACAATAGACCGCGCCGCGACAGCTTCCCAGCCTCCATCGCGTCGCCGCCCGAATGAGGGCGCTCTCCGGCCGATCCGGCGCCGGCCGGCTGCTCTGCATCGTCAGCCAGACGGACGTCGAACAGTACCGTGACAGCGGATTCCGCCGTGATCAGCGCCGCGCCGTGGCTTTCGAACTCCAGCACCGGCGAAAACAGCGAGCACATCTGATAGCGGCCCAGACCGCCCTCCTCACCGACGATGAATTCGAAGCGTCCGGCGGGAAAGCTGTGAGTGACAGTGCTACCGATCTGCAGGGCAAGGTAGTCTTGGCGCTGGCCGGACGTGCGCGGCAGCAGCATCAAATTGATGAACCAGGGCGTTACCAGCGCGGACAGCCAGCCGGCCTGCACCACGCGTGTCCCGACGGCCTTGACTGCAAGCGCGGGGTTGAGAATTGGCACGTCCTGCATCCGCTCGCGATGCACCCGTTCGAAGGCCGCCTCCAGCCCGGCGGCGACAGCGCGCAGCTCCACATCCGTCGGCTTGGGTTCGAGCATGCTGTCAGCCATGTGTTTCATCGTCGAGCACGAGAAAGCCGTCCTTGGCACCGTCGCAGTTGGGACATGTCCAGTGCTCCGGCAGTCCAGTGAAGGGCGTGCCAGCTGGAATCTGCCAGTAGGTGTCTCCCTCGACCGGATCGTAGACGTACCAGCAGATCTTGCACTCCAGACGCGTGGCGTCGTCGATCTTGGCGTTGTCGCCGCCGAACGAGCCCGCAAAGAAATGATCGCTCACAGGTAGACGTCCAGAATCTCGCCCAGCCGCTGGGCGCTGTCCTCGAGGTCCTCCGGCGCCGCGCAGGCCACGCTTGGGATATCGGTGATCTCGATCGTGTTCAGGATGACCGCCTCGCGGGAGTTGAAGTAGCGCACATACCAGCCATTGCGCGTTGCCGTCGACGAAATGCGGCAATTGCCGTAGCCGCGCGACAGGATCGTCACCGAGCCCGATCCGAGCCGCGCATCGAGGTAGCTGACGTCCTCGTCGCTGAGCGGCAGCAGGCTCAGATTGATGACATGAGCCTCGGCGCCCGGCCGCCAGGCCGCGAGTTTGTCAGTCATCTCCGTAACCAGCGCCGGCGCATTGTAGACCATGGCGGGTAGCGGTCCGTCGTGAGACTTCAAGACAGGCGCCGTGGCATCCTGAGCCGATAGCAGCACGCAACGGGGAAAGCCGCCGACCTCGATCGTGTCCCTTTGCAGACGGCCCGCCGCGTTCAGTTCGTGAACGCGCCACACGCCGGCCAGAACCGATTCCTGCGCCTGGATGGTACTTCCCGCGACGATAGAGACCTCGCCGTCCCCGAGCACCTGATCCACGAAAGCCCGGTTTTGCCTGTCGAGCGCGCCGAGATCGAAGCTCGCGCTTCTCCCTTCGGCAAGCGCATCGCGGACTTCGCCCAGAAGGGCGAGCGCCGAATCGATGTCCTCGACTTCGTCCGGCTCCGGTACTGCGGGCATGGCGTAAGTCCGCATGGCCTTCGGCATTTCCATGTAGGCGAGTTCGGCGCCGTCCGCGTCGGCCGGCTGGGTTCCAGGTCCGACGATCCCCATGTTGATCCCGCTCATGCGACCTCTCCCGAATGATCGTGGCTGTCCGATCCGCTTGCCCTCAGATGCGCGGCGATGCTCGCGGGCAGATTGAAGGGCGGCGGCTCGCTGGGGCTGCGCGCCAGAATGGCCTCGATCTCGGCAAAGTAATCTTGCCAGTCGAGCAGCCGGGTGATCGCGCCGAGATAGCCCCGGCGGCGAAGAAATACGAAAGCCGGAAAGGTATTGAAGCGGAAGCGCCGCTGCAGCGCGCGCTCGGAGGCCTTCTCGACCAGCGCCGGGGCCAGGCGCCCACCGAACGACTTCATCAACTCGGCAACGATGACAGCGGCGTCGTTGCTTTCGACCAGACGGTCGGCATCGCCGGGAAAGAACAGCAGCGAATGCTCATGGGCATCGAGAAAGGCATCCACATTCGCCTCGCCGACGAGGCTGAACCCGTGTCTTTCGACCAGCGCGTCAATGAGTGGCGTCGACATCGGCACTATCCTTTCGAGATGGCGGCAACTGGATTTTGAGGTGGGGCGGAAGTTCCGGCTCGCGGCCGGCAAGATCGGGAAACAGGTGGTCGATGTCTTCGGTCTTTCCACCGAGAGCCAGCCTGAGCGCATCGAGCGCACTGCCGATGAGCAACGCCTGTTCGGACGTCACCACCTCGCGTGCGGCGTCGAGGAAAACCAGAACCCACGTCCCTTCCGGCTGATCGCCGACGAGGCGCATATCGATCTCGCGGCGCTCGCCGGCGGCTTCGCAGATGGCGTAGCCGGATTCCGGTCGGATCACCTGCATGGGCACACCGATGCACATCACCCGACTCCGGGCGTTTGTGGAGGCTGTCGATCGGCTGTCCCAGCATGGACCCGTTCCGCCATCAACACGCGCGGATCGCCGAAGCGACAGGCATCCTCGGCGGAAGGCCGCTGCGCCTCATAGCGCGACATCACCATGTGCTCGCAGGCGAGCGTCTCCGTTTCCGGCAACGGCACGTCGCGCCGATAGCCGCTGATCCCGAAGCGGGCGAGGAAATCGATCGCGTGCTGGATTGCCGGACCGATACGCGCCTTCATCTCGTCGCGCAGCGAACCTCCGAAGTCGTCGAGTTCCACCGGCTGCACACCAATCAGGTACAGGTGCTGCGTCGCGCCGCCCAGAAGCTCGGCCGTGGCCAGCACTTCCTGAAATCCCGTCTGATGCAGACTGATCTTTTTCGCGCCGAGGAATTTGGGCACCTCATCGCCCTCGACCAGCTTGATCGTGCCGGGCGGCAAGCCGTAATCGACCGCATCGAACACGATCAGGATATCGGCCTCGCGCACATGCTGCACGAGATAGAGGCCCTGCGTGCCGCCATCCATCAGGCGGACATTTTCGGGCCACTGATAAAGGCGGTGCATTGCCTCGACGGCGCGCACACCGAACCCCTCGTCAGCCCATAGCAGATTTCCGATCCCGATGATCAGGACCTTCGGCGTTTCCATCGCACGCCTCCTCGTTCTTGATTGCCGAGCGTTGCGTTAGGGAAGTGGTTAGCAAGGTTTGGGCCACCGGATGAAATGGCAACAAAAACAGTGAACTATCCCTCGATGATGCAAGGCAGCGGCCGGGATCGATGCAAGCGAAATTGCCAAACACCAACCGGATCTGGAAAGCCGGCTTCCAGCCTCGTAGCACCTGCAGGGCCAATTCCTGGCGGCCCCCTTTGGGGCGGTCCTGCTTGGTCAGAACATTTCCAGGACGCCCGCCGTATTGGCTCATCCGCTGACAGGGCGCCGTGACTGACGGATACGCTTCCCGTCGCGTCCCGCAAAAGCAATCGGGGCGCGTGAAACGCGCCCCGTGCCGTTGTTATAACCTTTGCGGACGCCTGCCGCCGTTCAGTGACGATCGTCAGGCGGCCGCGCGTCCTTGAACGTGCGCCAACCGGAGATCATCGTGCTGACGATGCTCTGCCGCGACATCACGTCTTCACGAAGGGCCGCATAGACGTGAACCAGCACGAAGCACACGATGGCCCACATCCCGACATGATGCCACGTGTGGACATTCTGGCTGTTGCCGAACAGGCCGATGATCCAGCCGGAGAACCAGCGGTACTGCCACGAGCCCATGCCTTCGCCCTCGCCGTAGAGGGCCAGGCCCGTCGCCATCATGAAGACGATGCCCCACACGAACACGAAGTGCATCACGAGGGTGGCTAGCGGATTGTGGCCCTCGTACTTCTTGGGTTCCCTGGCGATGAAGAGATACCACTTGATCTCGTGGAAGACTTCACCCCACCAGTGGGCGTTGAACAGCGGCGGCAGGAATATCTGCCGCGCATGGGGATTGCCGACGAACGCCCAGTACAACCGGAGTATAAAGCCGGCGATCAGCACGTAGCCGGCCGCAAAATGGGCGAACCTGATGTAGCCCATCAGGTAATGATCGCTCGCCTCACCCGATAGCGAGGGAAAAGGCGCGCCGATGAAATATCCCGTCACCGCCAGCACGAGAATGGCGAGAGCGTTGATCCAATGCCAGAGCCGGACCGGCCCCTCATAAACGTAGACCGCCTGCTGTATGGTTGCGCCGGAATCTATCGACATGACGCTCTCCTCACAATGTCGCGACGAGATAAGCGCCGGATGCCACAATACCGGCTCCGAGCAGGCGGGACGCATGCGGCACGACGGCGATGGTGCGGCCGACCACGATGCCCGCGATGTGCAGGATCGCGGTTGTGATCGCGAAGCCGGCCATGTAGCCAACCATCGTTCCGGTCGCCTCGATGCCATGAGCATGGCCGTGGAAGACGGCGAACAACGCGATGAGTGCCGCGCCCACCCCGACCGGCAGACCGACGCCTGCCGCGATCAGCGCACCGAGCGCCACCACCGACATCGCGATCGCAGTTTCTGCCGCGGGCAGCGCGACCGCGGCCAGAGCAAGCCCCGCCCCCGCCAACATGGCGGCCACGAAGATCGCCGGGACGATCCAGACCCGCCGCCCGGCGACAAGCGCCGACCAGATGCCGACCGCGATCATGGCCAGCATGTGGTCGAGCCCGCCCAGCGGGTGGGCAAGTCCGGCCACGAAGCCGTGCATGTGCGGCTCTGCCCCGCTATGCGCGAAAGCTGGCGTTGCGAGTGCCGCCAAGGCGGCGGCCGATGCGAAACGAATGAATATTTTCATTGGTTTGTTCTCCATCAACGCACCGTGACATTGGCCAGTTCACGTCCATCCTCGCTCATGACGTGGGTGGAGCATGCGAGGCATGGATCGAAACTGTGGATCGTCCGCAGGATCTCGACCGGTTCCTCGGCACGCTCGACCTTGGTGTTCATCAGCGAAGCCTCGAAGGCGCCGATATTGCCTTCGTTGTCGCGCGGGCTGCCATTCCAGGTCGTCGGCACCACGCATTGGTAGTTGTCGATCTTGGTGTCCTTGATCTTGATCCAGTGGGCCAGCGCGCCGCGCGGAGCCTCGGTGAAGCCGACACCTTTGACCTCGACCGGCCACGTTTTTGGATCCCAGCTCTCGACGTTCGCGGTCGAGCTGTCGCCAGCCTTGATGGTGGCGATCAGCTTGTCCATGAAGTGGCGCTGCTTGGAGCAGCACCATTGCGCCTCGAGCGCGCGGGCGGCGGTGCGGCCAAGCGTCGAGAACAAGGCGCTGACAGGGACGTCGAGCGTCTTCAGCACCATGTTGATCTGCTCGGTGATTTCCTTGTCGCCCTTGGCATAGCCGACGACATAGCGGGCAAGCGGACCGACCTCCATGGCGTGTCCCTTCCAGCGCGGTGCCTTGATCCAGGAGTATTTCCCACCCTCGTCGATTTCCCGGATATTGGTCTTGGTGCCCTTGGCATTGGGCCCGAGCACGTAATTCGGCACCGTGACGCCATCCCAGGGGTGCAAGCCCTTCTTCTCGTCGGGATATTTGTACCAGGAGTGCGGCACGAATTCCTGGATCTGCGAAGGATCGCGCAGATCCACAGGGTGAACCTCCTTGAGATTGCCGTTGATGATGGCGCCTGACGGCATCAGCAGGTTGGAGGGCGAATAGTCGTTGGCGTATTCGGGGATATCGCCATAGGCGAGCACGCTCTTGCCCGACAGGCCGCCGCCGTAGAGCCAGCCCTTGTAGAAGCTGGCGATGGCCAGAATATCGGGGATGTACACGTTCTGAATGAAGGTCGTCGTCTGATCGATGATCGAGGAGACGAAGTTGAGACGCTCCATGTTGATGGCGCCGACCGCGCCCTCGCCGTGGACATTGATGGCGCAGGGAACGCCGCCGACCAGCCAGTTCGGATGCGGATCCTTGCCGCCGAAAACGACGCGCGTCTTCATGATCTGGGACTGGAAATCCAGTGCCTCGAGGTAGTGCGTCACGGCCATCAGGCTGGCTTCGGGCGGCAACAGATAGGCCGGATTGTCCCAATATCCGTTCTTGAACGGCCCGAGCTGGCCGCTCTCGACGAATTTCTTCAGGCGATTCTGCACGTCGCGGAAATAGCCGGGCGAGGACTTCGGATGGTTGGGACCGGTCGCGATCTGCAACTCGCTGGTCGCTTTCGGATCCGCCTTCAGCGCATGCACCGGATTGACCCAGTCGAGCGCATGCAAATGGTAGAAATGCACGAGATGATCATGGATCTGCAGCGAGAGCTGCATGATGTTGCGGATCGAGTTCGCATTCTCGGGGATCTTGATCTTCAGCGCATCCTCGACCGCGCGCACCGAGGTCAGCGCGTGGGTGCCGGTGCAGACGCCACAGATGCGCTGGGTGAACGCCCAGGCGTCCCGCGGATCGCGGCCCTTGAGAATGACCTCGAGGCCGCGCCACATCGTACCCGTGGAAACGGCGTTGGTGATCATGTTGTTGGCGTCGACGTTGACCTCGCAGCGCATGTGCCCTTCGATGCGGGTCAGCGGATCCACGACAACGCGCTTGCCGCTGGTGTCTAGCGTGAAGCCGTTCGGCGTCTGAACGTTCATTGTGAATTCTCCCCTGTGTTCGCCGGCGCCTTGTTGCGGGCGCGCTTGATGGCGCTGACGGCGGCGTGCGCGGCCGCGGCCGCGCCGACCGCGGCGACGGCGGTGCCGCCGACCTTGTCGGCGTTCGCTTCGATGCCGAACTGATGAATGTCGGAGAGCCGGTTGTAGAACGAACCGTTATCCCAGAAACCGTCTTCCGAGCAGCCGATGCAACCGTGGCCCGACTGGATCGGGAAGGAAAGACCGCCCATCCAGCGCGTGGTCGAGCAGGCGTTATAGGTGGTGGGGCCCTTGCAGCCCATCTTGTAGAGGCAGTAGCCCTTGCGCGCGGCGTCGTCATCCCAGTGCTCGACGAATTGCCCGGCATCGAAATGCGGTCGGCGATAGCACTTGTCGTGAATGCGCTGCGAATAGAACATTTTCGGCCGCCCCTGGCGGTCGAGCTCGGGAATCTTGTCGAACGTCATCATGTAGGTGACGACGGCGGTCATCACCTCCGGAATCGGCGGGCAGCCCGGCACCTTGATGATCGGCTTGTCGCGGATCACCTTGTGGACCGGAACGGCCTGTGTCGGATTGGGCCGTGCGGCCTGCACGCAGCCCCATGAGGCGCAGCTGCCCCAGGAAATGACCGCCTTGCAATCCTTCGCGGCGAATTTGAGCTGCTCGAGGAACGGCTTGCCGCCAATGATGCAGTACATCCCGTCTTCGTTGAGCGGCGGGTTGCCCTCCACGGCGAGAATGTAGTTGCCCTTGTACTTCGCTACCACCTCTTCGACGATCGCTTCGGCCTGATGCCCGGCGGCCGCCATGATAGTGTCGTCGTAGTCGAGCGAGAGCATCGACAGGATGACGTCCGACGCCAGCGGATGCGAGGAGCGGATGAAGGCCTCCGAGCAGCAGGTACACTCCAGACCGTGCAGCCACAGCACCGGCACGCGCGGCTTGGTCTCGAGCGCCTGCGCCATGGTCGGCGCAAATTCCGGTCCGAGCCCGAGCGACGCCGCCGTCAACGAGCAGAATTTAAGAAAACTTCGGCGCGAGATGCCCTGGCGCCTCAGCACGTCGTAGAATGTTTCGGTCATCGCCGGCGTCCCTCCATTTTGCGCTGGCCGCTTGTTGGCGCGGCGGTCGCTCGTGAAAAGATTGCAAAGGCCGGGCCAACCAGAATGCTGTCAATGTTTCAGCAGGTTAGAAGAAAATGGCGGCGCTGGATCGGATGCGGACTTAGCAAGTCCGTCATCAAGTGGTAAGCGCGTTACCAGGCTTCCGTTCCCTGCCTGAACGCATCCTGCAGCGGCTGCGGCACCGACGACGAGCCCCGGGGCAAGAGACCGCCTCACCCCCAATTCAGAATCGCCCCGCGACCGTCAGTCGAATTGCCAGCGGCTCGACTGGATGCAGCACCCGGTCCATTACGCCGGTCTGGCAGACGGCAGCAGGCGCGGTTGGCGGACCCGCTGCCGGAAAGCACATTGAAAATAGCGAATCCGATCGCAGGAGCGAACCGTAGGCGTAAGCGATCTGGTCCGAGCGGCTGTTCAGAATATTGAAGGCATCGAGCTGAATACGCCAGCCATTGTCCAAGCGATAACCGAGCCGGCCGTTCAACAAACCGGTCGCCGGCGAAACAAAGGCCTTGTCTTCCGTCAGGGGCCGCGGTCCAAAATAGCGATAGCGGAGCGCCGAGAACCAGCCGGTCTTCTCGCCAAGCGTGATCCCGGCGGAAGCGATCACATTCGGCGCGCCCGGAATGTAGTTGCCCGGCGCATTGCCGATCTGTGCGGCGGGAAAGCCGGCGAGCGAGGCATACAGTGCCGCCTGATCCGGATCATCGCCGCGGAAGCGCGCGTGCGTCACGGCAATATCGCCTTCGAGGGCGAGCCACGACAATGGACGATAGTCGTTGGTCCATTCAATGCCATAGCGGCGGCTCGGCCGGCTCGCCACAGTATCACCGGCGTCGCCAACGAACAGAATTTCGGACTTAGAATCCAACAGGAATGCACTGACCGCGCTGGTCAACCCCGGAATGACCTTGCTCCGCAATCCGACTTCGGCTCCCCTGGTTCCGACCAGAAACGGCGAGCCCTGCAGTGGCGAGCCGTCGCTGGGCGATTCCCTAATCGTCACCCCACGGGCATCGTTGCTGTGAAACCCATCGCCGGCGTTGATGAAGAATTCGGTTTTGGCGAACGGCCCAAATACCACGCCGAGTTTGGGGCTGCCGATGAAAGCAGTGGCGTTACCGGAGTTGGCCGGCGTGAAGAAGGAATTCACCGAGGTCCGGTAGAAATCGCCACGCCAGCCAACAATCGTTCGGAGCCAGTCGGTCCAGTGCAGCGTGTTCTGCACGAATACGCCGACGCTGCCCTCGCGGGCCGAGTCGCTGCGAATGGGTGACGAAAACTGCCGCCGCACGGTGTTACTCAGATCGAGCCTGATGTCGTCATAGCGGCTTTGCACCCCGATCTCGGTTTCCGCGGGCAAGCCAGCGAACCGGCTCTTGAATGTATGCGACGCGTTGATGCCGCCGAGGATACGATCGTCGTGCTGATGAAACTGATCGCCATTGACGGGATCGCTGAGGAAGTAGGTGAAGTTGTTCCAGAGATTGAGTGAACTCTTGACGAGGTAGAAATTGGCCTTCGAGGAACCGCCCTCGCTGGTCTGCGCCCAGCGGCCCGATACCGAGAAGCGATCGGAACTGCCACCGTCGCTCGGATCCAGCGCGCCAAAGAGCCCAATCTCGCCGGAAGCGATCGCCCGCGACGGGATCTGATCGGTGGAATTCCATTTGTTCGCATAGGCCATCCCGGTCAGCGAGAAGCCATCCGCCGCCGTGCCCTGGCTGTAACGCACAACGCCGTTGAGCTTGCGCAGTTCGTCGGGATTGTCCCATGGGCCATTGTAGGCGTTGACCTCGCCTGCAATCAGCAGCGCGCCCTCGCCGAGCTTCGTCGATGTCACGCCGAAGCCGCGGCGGTAGCCGAAACTCCCGGCAGTGATCGACGCCATCGTCTTGATGCTGTCGAGCAGGCTGACATGGACTGATCCCACCGAGGAGAAGTCGCCCTCGTCGGCGAAATAGGGCCCTTTGCGTATGTGGACCGATCCGATCAATTCGGGGATCAGGAAATTCAGGTCGGTGTATCCCTGGCCATGCGCATGAGTGCGCATGTTGACAGGCATGCCGTCGATCGAGATTGCGAGATCGGTGCCGTGGTCGAGATTGAATCCGCGCAGGAAGTACTGATTGGCCTTGCCGTCGCCGCTGTGCTGGGTGACGACCAGTCCGGGCACCACTTCGAGCGCCTCCGCAGGCCGCGACAACGGTCTCGTATTGACGTCCTCGCCACTGACAATTTTCTCGCTCGAAGACATGGCTGGCAGCGGAGCGGTCCCCGCGGCATTCGCGATGGGGACTGCATTGGCGGCCGCAGCCGGGCCTTGGATCGGGCTGCGCTTCGACCGTCGGCCGCTGCCGTTCCTCAGCTTGAGATTAGTGTCCTGACGCCACTGAGGTGCGTCCACCTCAATCGCTGGCAGCGTGGTAGACCTTAGGCTCTGTGCCGATGCGCTGGGTCCCGCCACAAGCGAGCACGTCAACACGATCGCGCTCAACCGGTGTAAAGATCGATGCGCCGCACCCCGCAGCACGGGCGCGATGAATGGATCCCCTCCCCGGCACCCGAAATATGCCCAAGTGAATATGTGCGCACAGCCCGTCCCCAAGCGTGGCTCCCTATGTGGAGGAACACCCAAGGGTCGGTGTCTTAGTTGCGCGACATTGTCCGACTTGATGTATGAATCCCCGACGGGCCCGTTGTTGTGGTCCGACAAGAACGGATCGCTGACATGACTGGTATGATATTGTCAATATTTTATCATACCCCGGCGCAACCGGCAGGAGATGGAATTGCCGCGCATCACGATCGCGCTCGACGACGACAACTGCACTATGGCCGCGCGGTAATGATACCGACCGAAATCGGCAAGAAGGCTGCCTCAAGCCGCAAGCGAGCCGGCGATCGGCACTGACGCCCGATCGGTTCTGGCTCGTGCCTTGGGGATGCGAGGGTCAATCCTCGCCGGCGGTATGCTTCCTGCGGATTCGCCGCACCGTCCACCAGATCGCGAAGGCGGCGATCGGCACGAAGGCTGCGGTCACGATGCTTGGCTCGGCCGCCATCCGGCCGCTGTCGTGGGCCGCCTTCACCAGATAGCCGAACAGCCCGACGACATAATAGGTGATGGCCGCAACGGAAAGACCCTCCACCGTGGTCTGCAGCCGCAACTGCAGCCGCGTCCGTGCATTCATCGATTTGAGCAGTTCCTGGTTCTGCTGTTCCAGTTCGACATCGACCCGGGTACGCAGCAGGTTGGCGGCGCGCGCAAGTTTCAGCGAAAGACTCGACTGCCTGTTCTCGATGGTGACGCAGGTGCGCAACGCCGGCTTCATCCGCCGCGCCAGGAACGAGGTCCAGGTCGGCAGCCCCGCAACCTTGCGCTCGCCGATGGTCTGCAATCTTTGCTCGACGATCTCTCCATAGGCGGGGCTGGCGCCGAAGCGGAACACGCTCGCGGCCGCGCCTGCCTCGACCTCCGCGGCCAGCGCCGTCAACTCGTCGAGCAGCCTGTGGTTGCTGGCGAGATCGCCGGCGCGGCGCATTTCTTCGGTGACCTCGACGAGCCGCCGCTCGGAGGCAGCGATCGACGGCGCAAGGCGTTGCGCTTCCGGCAGGCCGAGCAGCGCCAGCGTGCGATAGGTCTCGATTTCGATGACCCGCTGCGCCAGCGCGCCGGTCCGCTCGGCATCCATGCCGCGGTCGATCACCAGAATCCGCACGAAGCCGGACGGTCCCGGCTGGAAATCGGTGGCGTAGACCGCGACGCCATCGGAGTTTTCCGCCACCGCAAGGCTGGCGCGGTCGAACAGCCGTTCCGGGGCGGTGCGCGGGGGGTCTTCCGCCAGCAATTGCAGGTCGACCGCGACCAGCAGCGGCCCGGGCTGCGGAACCAACCGCATCGGCGTGGCAAGCGATGCCGCATCCGGATGGAAAGGCGCGCCGCCGGGGTCGGCCGGCATTTCCCAGGTGTAGGTGGTGAATTCCGAATGCTGTTCCCAGCGCAGGATCGTGCCACCGAACGGTGCGCGGTACTGCTTTTCTGCTGCCGCCGGAGGCGTTAGTCCGCGCGATGTGCACAACGCCACCAGATTGGCGCGATCGGCCTGCGCCCGCGCGCCTGAGGTGTCGAAACCGAAATGCAGAATGCGGGACGGCAGCGTCAGCGGCGTGAATGGCCTGGCGTGGAGTTCGCCGAGGACGACGGCACGCAGCGGATGCGGCGTCAGCCGCGCCGGCTCGCCATCTCCTACCAGAACCTCCGTTCTCATCGCAGTATCCCAGTCGATCAAGCGCCTGAAGAAAATCAGCGCACGACCCACTAGCATTCCATGGCCCCTGACAAAAGCCGGAAGGCATTGCTGGACAGTCACCGAATGATCGCGAGGCGGCCGTGTCTCATCTAAGCCCTTGAGGTCGGGATCGACACACAGCCAGTACCACCGCACCCGTTTCGCACCAGAAACGATCTCACCAAAGCGCGACGAACGCGATTGAACGCAGATGAAAGCGCAGCAAAATCAACGAAGCTGACCTATATCCTGCCGCTCATAACGGTCTGGTTGCAGGTCGAGCTCTTTCCGAATCGACAACTAAACCAATAGTGCTTCGGCTCCGAAGATTGACCCCACAGACACGAGGTCCATCAAAACATTTAGGATGCCGATCGGCCCCGGACCCCACGCCGATTCACATTTGGTCGTCAACCGTGCGATTCGTCCTATTTGTAGGCCACAGCTACCCAGCAACCATACCCGCGCTCTGGATTTCTTTCACACGGAAGAGGTCCAAGGTTCGATCCCTTGTGCGTCCACCATACAAAGCCCCTGATGTCGGGCTTTTTGCATTTTTGGCAGAAGGGCTTGACTGGATCGCGATAACAATTCGTCAGCGAAAATCTGTGACTGGCATCTCGTCGAATGTCTGATCGCGATAGGTGCGCCCGGTCATCTTCTTTCTGGTACCTCCCCACTGCTTGAAAAAAAAGGCAGTCCCGGATTCCCGGCAAGACGCCTCGATCTCATCGACCCATTCTTCAAGCATCGGCCGTGATCGCGGCCCGCTCTCGCCGCCGACAATCACCCACTGAATGCCGGTTAAATCTGCAGCAGCTACCGATGCCAGCAGCGGCTCGAAAGAAACGAACCGGATCGCAGCATTCACGTTTCGCAAAGCATCGATGCGATCGAGATAATCGCCGCTCTCGACGCTGGTGCCGAGCCATACATTCGGCAGCTTCTTCAACTTCGCGGTGACCTCAGTCATACGTTCCGGGCGCTTAGTCAGGATCTGGTAGGTGTGTTGCGGAGTCGCTTCCATCACCTTCCAAACCTCAGCGACGAATGCCGCCGGTACCGCATCGTGGAAAAGATCAGACATCGAGTTCACGAAAATGCGTCGCGGCTGCCGCCACTTCGGCGGCACCACGAGCGCATCGCGATCGAGTCGGATCTTGCCCGTCCATTTGGCTCGGCCGCCGCTCTTGCGCGTGAGGTCATGGTATTTCTCCATGCCCATGGCATCAAGCCGCGCTGCCATTCGCATAGCGTAACAGTTCGTGCAGCCAGGCGACAGTACGGTACAGCCAGCCACCGGATTCCAAGTAGCGTCCGTCCATTCGATTGAGGTGTCCGCCATGCTTCAAAATCCCATATCTCTTTGACCGCCCGGATTCCGGACCGCGCTCCAGAGCTTCTGCGCGAGATCATGCGCAGCGACAAACATGAGCCAATAAAGACGCTGGCCTTTTGATCCAACTACTAGCTCGACCCCTTGTGCCGGCATTGTTCCGAGCTTTCGAATCTCGCCAAGCCAGTATTCCATCAATGCAGCGCGAAAAGGCGCGATTGCTTGGTTGGGGTTCACCCTTTTCCGCCAGTCCGGCTCGAATTTATCGAACACGCCTCCTTGAACGCTGTAGCGATCGAGGTTCCTTTGCAGGTCCTGTACACTGACATGCACGAGCATATCCATATGCTTGAATCGCGCCAACTTCTCGATGATGTCGAACGAAAGATATTCGAGGTTGTAGGGATCCAGAAACGCGAAATGCAGGCCTGAAGGATTGAGCGCATAGACTATATCGTCGATGGCCAGATCCACAGGTTTGTTGTGAACTACCGCGGCGCCACCAAGCGCGCGAATGCGTTGGTCCAAGGCGTCAGTCTTCTCTTGATCGATATCGTTGAAGTGCAGTTCGGAGAATCTGACGCCGCTGGCATGGGCAGCTTTGTAGGCGACTAGCGGACTGCCATCGATATAAGTCGAAGTGCCCTCAATCACCGACCGGCCTGATGCCGAGAAAAGCTCGATGTAGGACGCGCCACCCGTTCCCTTGGGCGGAACGAACACTTTGCGAGCACCGCTCGCAAGCCGAATATATTCACTCAACCGTTGATGCTTTTCCGACGCCCAAGGTCCGACGACATCAACCATCAAGCCATCGATTGGGTCGACCTCTCTAGTTGCCACGATATCACCCCCAAGGTGCAACTTATCAGATAGCTGCCCCGGGTTGAGAAAAATCAACGGAATAAGCTTACCGGGGTCCTATGCTATTGAGTTTGCTAGGCTCAGCCCTCCCCTCCCACGGGAGAGGTCCAAGATTCGATTCTTTGTGCGTCTCCCAAAAGTCCGCCTAAAACACCCCGAGCGTTCGAAGGCCGTAAATGATGCCGAAACTCACGAGGCATAAACCGGCAGTCAAACCGAAATAGAGCGGTCTCAGCACTGCGGGGATCGCATCGGGAATCATCTTGAGCTTGTGCTCAGGATCTCCCCACTTCACTGTCCTGAATTTGTAGACGTTGTCCTTCGACATGAATCGGGGATGCCCGACAAAGTTTAAAGACCCCTTTCCAGCTGCCGGACAATTAGGCCCGATATCGCTGCAGTGTCCTTTAGCTTACCGGAAGGCCGTTGCTCTAGTTCGCTTACATATCCGCGTTCAGGTAGCCGACGATGACCGCCCAGAAGATCATCATGACCCTCACCACCCTCGCCGGCGGCGCCGTCGGACTGCTCGCGCCGATCGGATTCGTCAAATGGCTGTTGCAAACCGACCCGGAAGAGGCCGGCATTCTGACGCTGTTTTTCTTTCCGGTGTGGTGCCTGCTCGTGGTGCTCGGCCTGTTGGTCGGGCGCAAGGCGGGACTTCGCGTGACCGGCGGCAAGCGGATCGCGCAGAGAAAAGCTTAAGTCAGATCCCCAGCAGCCAGATCGCCACGATGGTGCCCAGCGTCGCAAGGCCGCTGATGGTCCATCCGGTCGCGTAGGAGATGTCGTCGTCGCTGGTGCCGCGCATCGCGTCGGCGCCCGTGGTTGCTGACCGCCACTGCATGGCATTGCTCCAAGAAGCCTGCCCGCAGGGATAACGTTGGTCCGGGTTCCCGGTTCCGCTCTATTTTGGCGGCCCGTCAGCAGAGGCCGCCAGATCGGTCTTCACCCGCCGGTCGTCACACGAAGGAAAGCCGGCGCGCGTCGGCCGGCGCGATTTCGTTTTCGTCGCCGACGATGATGGTGACTTTCCACCCCTCGCTGGCCCAGACCCGCGCTTTGGCGACCGCCACCAGCATGCTGCTTCGGTCCATCCTGACGGTCTCGTCCCTGCGTTCCGCCACGATCCTGTACGCCATGCCACATCCCCTACGCACGTAGAACTACAGGGGAACGATGTTCGGTTACCGCTTTGGCCGCAATTGGCCGATAATTTGTCCAATCGGGGGCATGGTTAACGGGCTTGGGGACAATTCGGGCCCTATTTGGCGGCTTTTCGTACCGGAAGCGCCGGTTTTGTCACCCCATCGAGCCCGGTCAGGATCAGGACGGTCAACAGCGCGTTCTGCGGGCCGTACCAGGCGTTAACCGGCTTGTACCACTCGTTGCGGGAGTGCCAGTTGCCGCCCTCCCCGCCGCCGCCGATGGTGACGGCGGGAATGCCGAGCGACATCGCGATGTTGGAATCGGTCGAGGAGCCGGCAAAGGTCGGCCGCGGCCCGCGGGTGACGGCCGAGACCGCGCGCTGGGTCGCCAGCACGATCGGCGAATCCATCGCGACGATGCCCGCCGGCCGGTCGCCGATCAGTTTTGCCTCCACCGTCATCTTGTCCGATTTCCAGCGCGCGTTTTCATCCGCCACCGCCTCCTTGACGAGTTCGAGCAGCCGCGCCTCGAGCTTGAGCAGTTCGTCGGTCGAGTTCGAGCGCATATCGACGGCCATCCGCGCTTCGGCGGCGATGGCGTTGACCGAGGTGCCACCGTTCACGGTGCCGACGGTAAATGTGGTCTTGGGATCGGACGGCGGCTGCAACTCCCCGATTTTCGCAATCGCCCGGCCCATCGCATGGATCGCGCTCGGCAATCCGAACTCCTGGAACGAGTGCCCGCCGGGGCCCTTGAAGGTGAATTCGTAGCGATGGCTGCCGGTCGCCTGGTTGACGACGCGGGTGATGCCGAGCCCGTCGATCGAGATGAAGCCGTCGATATCGGTGTGATCGCGGAACAGCGCCTTCACGCCGCGGAGATTGCCGAGTTCCTCCTCGCCGACCGTGCCGACGAACATGATGTCGCCTATGGTCGCGATCTGGTTTTCGTTCATCACCTTGATCAGCGACAGCATCGCCGCAAGCCCGCGCGAATCGTCGCCGATGCCTGGCGCTACGATGGCGCCGTCCTTCTCCTTCACCGTGACGTCGGTGCCTTCGGGAAACACCGTGTCCAGATGCGCCGACACCACCAGCCTGGGCCGGCCGCCGGCACTGCCCTTGCGCAGCGCGATCACATTGCCTTCGCTGTCGATGGCAGTGTCCTTGAAGCCGAGTTCCTGCATCCGCTTCTGATAATATTCGGCGCGGACCTTTTCCTTGAACGGCGGCGCCGGAATTTCGGTGATGCGCTTCTGTTCGGCAAAGGCCCGCTCATCGTCGGCCTTGATGTCGTCGAGCGCCTTGACGATTTTGGGATGGGCGAGGATGGCTTCCAGGTCAGGCGCGGAAACGGCTTGCGCCCACGCCTGCTGCACCAGCGCATGCTGCGCGAGGGCGACGAATGCGATTGTCAGGATCGATCGAGTAAGCGTCATCAAAAAATCTCCGGTCGCAGGTTTCATCCTGCGCTTAAGCCCGCATCCTTCAGCCGCGCCGCGAACCAGCCGGACAGCGCCTGGTCGAAAACGCCGCTGGTATAGACTTCCGACGTCGTGACCTGCGTCTTGCCGAGCGTCAGCAGCACGCCGATCCAGTAGGCGAACCACAGATGCGGATCGGTCAGCGCCCGCAGCTTGTGCTGGTCATGTTCGAGCGGCTGATGATTGGCCGATTTCCGCACCTCGACGGCGAGCAGGTTGTTGGGAATGGCGCGCTGATGCACCACGATGTCGGGATAGATGGATTTGGCGAGGTGATCGTCGGTCGAGACGATCGTTCCGTGCGGCAGCCGCAGCGTGCGGTCGCCCAGCCGGTCGTATTCGCAATCGATCTCCCAGCCCGGGAACTGCTTTTCGAAATGCACCGCCAGCCGATGCGTCAACGCGCGCTCGCCGGCCTCCTTTTCGAGCAGAAAGGCTTCGCGCGCGTAGAACTCGTGAAGTGCAGTGATGACCTTGTTCAGTTCGGTCTGCATGACGCCTCCCACGAAGGCGAGCGGTCAGGGTCGCCTTACATCTGCACTTCGATCAGCCGCGGTCCCGGTTCGGCGATGGCTTCCGCCAGCGCCTTGACGAAATCATCGACATTGGCGACCGCGCGGCCCGGCACGCCCATGCCCTTGGCGAGGGCTACGAAGTCGAGGTCCGGGCGGTCGATCTTGAGCATGTCGAGCGCCCGCTGTCCCGGCTCGCCGGCGCCGACGCCGTCGAACTCGCCCCGCAATATCTGGTAGATCTTGTTGGCAAATACAATCGTGACGACGTTGAGGCCTTCGCGCGCCTGCGTCCACAGCGATTGCAGTGTGTACATGGCGCTGCCGTCGCCGACCATGCAGATCACCTTGCGGTCCGGGCACGCCACCGCGGCGCCGGTCGCGACCGGCGTCGAGAAGCCGATTGAACCGCCCATGTTCTGCAGCCAGTCGTGCGGGGCGGCGGCCGCCGTCGGCGGAAAGAAGCCGCGGCCGGTGGTGACGGATTCATCGACCACGATGGCGTTTTCCGGGATCGCCATCGCGATCGCCTGCGCGATCGAGGCATGCGTCAGCGCGCCGGTCGGTTTTGCCAGTTCGACCAATTTCTGCGGCTGGCGGTCGGCCGGCTGGGCGTGGAGCGCACCGGCCAGCGCTTCCAGCGCGGCGACGGAATTTTCGGCGCCCGAGGTCATGCGGTGCACCTCGCAGCCCTGGGGTTTGAGCATGCTCGGCTTGTTCGGATAGGCGAAGAACGCGACGGGGTCGTTGGCCTCGACCAGCACGATGTTCTTGAAATCCTTCAGGATCGGCAGCGCCTGCTCGATCACGTAAGGGATGCGGTCGATCGCGAACCGGCCCTTGCCGCGCGCCATGCGCGGATTGTAGGTCTGGCCCATCACCTTGCAGCCGGTCTTGCCCGCGATCTGGGCGGCCAGCGCCAGCCCGTGCTCGGTGAGCGCGCTGCCGGTCATCAGCAGCAGCGTCGACGCGCCGCCGTTGCGCAGCACCTTGGCGGCATGGTCCACGGCCTGCGCGGAATAATTGGCGCGCTGGCTTTCCGCCGGAACCTGGGCGATGCCATCGGCCTCGTTCCAGGCGGTATCGGCGGGCAGGATCAGGGTTGCGATCTGCGCCGGCGCGCTTTTCGCCGCGGCGATCGCGGCGGCGCCGTCAACGGCGACGGATTTCGAATCCGGCGAGGTCCGCACCCAGGACGACATCGGCCGCGCCAGCCCCTCGATGTCGGAGGTCAGCGGGGCGTTGTAGCCGATGTGATAGGTCGCGTGCTGGCCGACGATGTTGACGATGCCGGAATTGGCCTTCTTGGCGTTGTGCAGATTGGCGAGGCCATTGGCGAGGCCGGGGCCGAGATGCAGCAGGGTCGAAGCCGGCGTGCCCTTCATGCGGTAGTAGCCGTCGGCGGCGCCCGTCACCACGCCCTCGAACAGGCCGAGCACGCAGCGCATCCCCTCAACCCGGTCCAGTGCGGCGACGAAATGCATCTCCGAGGTGCCGGGATTGGTGAAGCAGACATCCACGCCGCCTGCGACCAATGTCCGCACCAGACTTTCCGCACCGTTCATCGTCTCGTTCCCCTTCGCGCTTCGTTCCCAAGAGCCGCTGACGATCAAACATTGTTCGCACGTTTCGTCAAAGGTTTAGCGGAACAATGCAGCCATCGCCCAGGGCATGTTGCCTTTTTTAACCGCGGCGTTCGAAAATGGCTGGGGTCACGGGGTCGTTGCTTGCACGATCGCCGCAATTATGGCCTGTCTCCTGCATATTCAGTTTTTTTCACGAGGAAGAAAATGACCCGGGCTTTTGCTTTGCTGTTCGCGGCGGTGACGATGCTGGCGGCGGCCGGCCACGCGCAGGCTCAAGGCTTCCAATTTCAAGGCTTCGAATCTCAAGGCTTCGTCGACACACGCGACATCATGGGCGGCGGCCCCGGTTTCTTCCGACCCGGCATGCCCAGCGGATCGAGCCCGATCCCGCGCACCACCGTGAACTTCGCCGGCAATTACGCCCCCGGGACCATCTACATCAACACCGCCGAGCGCCGGCTCTATCTCGTGCTCTCCAACGGCCAGGCGATCCGCTATGGCATCGGCGTCGGCCGCGACGGCTTCCGCTGGGGTGGAACCCACCGCATTTCCGCAAAGAAGGAATGGCCGAGCTGGACTCCGCCGGCCCAGATGCTGCGACGGCGGCCGGATCTGCCGCGCCACATGGCGGGCGGCATCGACAATCCGCTCGGCGCGCGGGCGATGTATCTGGGATCGACGCTCTATCGCATCCACGGCTCCAACGAGCCCGAGACGATCGGACAGGCGGTGTCGTCCGGATGCTTCCGCATGACCAATGAGGACGTGACCGATCTCTATAGCCGCGTGTCCATCGGCACCCCGGTTGTCGTGAAGAACTAGGAGCGTTTTCAAGCGAAGCATGCCCTCGGACTTGATCCGTGGTGACCGGTTCGCGTCAAGAAAACGCGTCAAACCAGGAATCTAGAGCCCCGTTTCGATTCAATCGAAACGGAAAAGGTTCCAGGCTGGCGGCATCACGGAATTCTGTGCGGCTACGCGCGAGAAAAGCATGATCGTGCCTTGCACGCACGCGCCGATTGCTGCAGCGTTGTTTGAATGCGCACGGCTCGCCGATCCCTGTACCGATGGACGCTCGCGGCGGCCCTGAGCGTCGTTGCGCTCGGCGAAACGTTGGTGCCGTGCACGGCGTTCGCCGATATTCCCGCCATCGCGCAGCGCCAGCGGACCGAGAAAAAGATCTTCACCGACAACGAGGTCATCGAAGGCTTTCTGAAGATCGCGTTCGGCGCCGAATATCACCTCGCCGGCCGTGTCGACCGCATCCGCAAGTATGACGGGCCGGTGCGGGTGTTTGCCGACGGCAACCGCGCCGACCGCAAGACGCAGCTTGCGAAAATCGTCGCCGACATCGCCGCGCGCGTTCAGCACCTCGACATCGCCATGGCCGGCAGCCTCGAAGACGCCAATGTGCAGGTCAAGCTGGTGCGCGACCGCGATCTCCAGCGCACCATCGCGACCTTCTACGGCAGCGAACGGGCAAAAGAGATTCGCTCTTCGCTCGACCCGCAATGCCTGTCGGGCTTTCGCAAGAACGAGAAGTTCGAAATCGAGCACTCCGACGTGATCCTCACCGTCGACAATGGCGACTTCGTCTTCTTCGATTGCGCCTATGAGGAATTGCTGCAATCGCTGGGACCGATCAACGATACGGCGAGCGTGCCCTGGACCATGTTCAACGACAATGTGTCGATGGGCTATTTCGACGTCTACGACCAGTATCTCCTGAACCTCCTCTATGATCCCAGGATCAAGGCCGGCATGACCGTGCAGGAGGTCAAGGCGGTGCTGCCGGACGTGCTGGCCGACGTGCGCGCATGGGTGCGCAAGGTCAACAACCTGCCGGAGTAACGAGCCTCGGGCCTCACCCGTTATTGCGAGCGAAGCGAAGCCATCCATCTTTCCGTGCACGAGGTGACAATGGATTGCTTCGCTTCGCTCGCAATGAAGGCGGAGAATGCGGGACAATTTCCCGCCAGCGGCAGCCCTGGCAAAACCCTTCGTCAGGCCCGCCAGCGTCCCTCGCGCGATGGTTGAAAACCCGGTGGCCCCCTGCATCCACTTTTTTCCAGTGACAACGCAAAGTTTTATTGACGAAAGATTGTGACTTCCGGGAGCAAATCCTGTCTAATGGGACTCATGGGCGCTTCCTATAAGTTTTCCAAATGAACGACCTGCCACGTATCCAGGCCTTGCGCTGCTTCATCACCGTGGCCCGCGAAGGCACGGTGTCGCGTGCGGCCACCTTGCTGCATCTGACCCAGCCCGCCGTCAGCCTCCAGCTGAAGGGGCTCGAAGAGAGCACCGGCTTGCAGCTCTTCAACCGAACGCCGGGCGGCTTTACCCTGACCGAAGCGGGCGCCGCCTTGTTGCCGCTCGCGCACCGGACGGTATCGGCCTCAGCGGATTTCAGGACGGCGGCAGATTCGTTGCGGGAATCGCAGCGGGCAACGCTGCGGGTCGGCACGATCCTGGATCCCGAGTCGATCCGGCTGGGCCCGTTCGTGCGAAGCCTCGCCACTTCCTCGAAGAAGACCGAAGTCTTCCTCCGCCACGGTATGAGCGACGACGTGCTGGCGCAGATCGGCAGGGGCGAGCTCGACGTCGGATACTATATCGATGCCACGCCAGCCGAATGCCTTGGGTTGGAGATGCTGCCCGAACGCACGATCGAGGATGGCAAGTTCCGGCTCACGCCACTGATGCGCTACGACTACCGCGTGATCGCCCCGCGCGAATGGAGCGACAAGGTGCTGGGAAAGGACTGGGCCGACCTCATCGACCTGCCCTGGATTGCGACGCCGCATGCCTCGGCGCATCGGAGGCTGATCGACGACGTCTTCCGGCCCATGGAGTCATTGCCGAAACGCGTCGCCTTCGCCGAACAGGAAGACGCCATGATCGAGTTCGTCGAAGCCGGCAGCTGCCTCAGCCTCGCCCGCGACTGCGTGCTCGACCGCATCACGCGCGACCGGAATTTCGTGATTGCCGACAAGGTGGCGCTGACCTGCGACCTCAGTTTCGCCTGCCTGACGTCGCGGCGTCACGAGCCGATTATCTCGCAAGCCTTCGCGGCCATGCAGGCGGTATGGGACCTGAAGCCGGGCGGCGCAGCGCCCGCGCCGATCGAAGCGGCAAGATCGCGGAAAAGCGCCCGGCGCTAGCTCCCTCTCCCGCGCGCGGGGCAGTCAAATTTTGGTATCGCAGATCGACTTCAGCGATCGCCATTCCTCTGATGTCAGCAGCGGCGGCCCGCTGGCGGAGCGGTCTTCCCGGCTCATCCGCGCCAACCGGTCCTCGCTCAGGGGATGGGTGGAGATGATGGAGAGGCCCTTGCCCTCCTTTCCGGTGACCCGAAGCAGCAACTCCCCGGTCGGCTTCGCCGGCCGGCCGAGCCGGTGCATGACGTCGATCGCAAAACCGTCGGCATTGGTCTCGGCCTCTCGCGAATGCGACGACGTCAGCAGCGTGCGCGAGCCGAAGATCAGCGCGCTGGAGCCGGTGATGTCGCCGAACAGCAGTCCGACCAGGAACGACGTGCTGCCGTCGCGGATCAGTCCGCGCATGTTGTCGCGATGCTTGAGATGGCCGAGTTCATGGGCCAGCACGCCCGCGATTTCGTCGGCGTTCTCGGCCTTCGCCAGCAATCCGTCGAACAGATAGACCTTGCCGCCCGGCAGCGCGAAGGCATTGGGAATCGGACTCGACAGCACACCCGACTGCACCGAGGTGTCGAGGCCGGCGGATTCGCGAATTGAAGTGACGAGCTTGACGAAAGCCTTCTGCCCGGCGGCGTTGTCGCAAGCCTTGGCATTGAACATCGTCTTGATCTGGCTGTCGGCGACGTCGCCGAGCCGCCGTTCGAACGCTTGGGGCACCAGCGGCGTCAGGCGATCGGCGATCAGCGGAAGTCCGAACAGCACCACGGCAACGATCGAAACCGCGGCCGCGAGCGACCAGCCGACAATGACGGCAACGCCGCGGCGGCCGGGCGTGTTTTCATCCAATTTGGCGCAGCGCGAGACCAACTCGCTTGCCAGCGCGTCGTCGCGAACCTCCAGCCGCGCCAGCACAGGTGCGCTGAGGCAGCCGAGGCGCAGCATGCCCGCTGGGCTGTCGGCGCGGCGGATGTCGGCATAGTCCCACGCCGCCAGCGTCTGTTCCTGTTCGATGATTTCGAGCCGGTCGGAGAATTGAAGCACAACCGCACGGCGCCGGCTCGACGTCCCGTCGAAATAGGTCGCCGCATTGGCGGGCGGTGTTTTCGAAATCTCTGGCGCGTCGCTATCCATTGTCATTCACGCCTTAGCCCTAGAATCCGCCGACATCGAGACCGTCGGCAAACCCTTCGCCGAGCGCGTTGGCCAGATCGCCCCGCGCCGCGACGTTGGCGGCGGCCTCGAGGCCGCTGATATTGACCGAGCCCAGCACCTTCACCCAGAGATCGCGCGTCAGATAGACCCGGATCACGACGTTGAACGAAAGCGCCAACAACAAATAGCCCAGACCGGTCAGCACCAGCAGCGGAATGCTCCTCATCAATTCCGGTGTCTTGAAAAATTCCGTCAATCCCGCACCGCTCATGCTGGCGACCAGCACCGCGCACAGCGCCAGATAGACGGCGAAGACAAGCCCAAGCATAGCCATCCAGCCGATCACTTTCCAGTACAGCCCGATCAATGCGCTCTTCGGCAACGACGATTCCAGACGCACGCCGCCGAACCGGATTCCGGATAGCCACCAGCGCCATTCGATGGCCTTGTAGCCGGCGTAAATGAAGGGGGCGATCGGACTTATATAGAGTGCGATCGGCGTGAGCAGCCACAGCCACCAGCCGCGCTTGAAGAACTCCCAGCCGCGCCCCTCGAAACTGCCCTGCAGGTCGCCGTAATGGGAATGCCGCATCTTGTAGCGTTCGAGTGCCGCAGCGCGCCATGGCAGTATCAGTCCGAGCGTGAGGATCATCAGCACGCCCCATAGCGAGGCCTGCAAGGCATAGATCCAGCCCGAGCCGGTCATCCAGAAGCGCACGCCGCGCCATACCGTGCGCGTCATCCGGTAGCGCCGCGCGCGAAAAATCGCGAACTGCCCGAACAGATAGAAGAAGGCGATCAGGGGGATGCTGGCGAACGCCTGATAGTGCTCGGCCTCGAGACCGATCAGAAAATAACCGAGATAGATCGGCACCAGGATCGCGAGCGCGACCAGGAATCCGATCAGCAACTCCTTGCCGCGGCCGGTATATTCGGCGGCATCGCCATCGACCAATGTGTTGGACCAGAGATAGCGGCGGATGTCGGTGAGGAGCCAGAATCGGTAGAAGCCGAGAGTGACGAGCTCCAGCGCGGCGCCGCGCTTGGCCAGATCAAAGAATTCGCTGCGCTTGCCGGAAAACGCCACCGGCATCGGCGGCGGCACGGGCGAAGGCTGTGGTGGCGGCACCTGCGGGGGCCAGCTCATCTGGTTCATGGATCAACTCCAGCGCGAACGGTGGCGGATCAAACCACAAATTTGTCGACCGTTGTGTGACCCAAGTCCCACACCAGAGCACGATCCAGACCCGCAGGACCGCGCCAGCACAAAGCGGCGCCACCGCTTCCCTCGTACTCACAGCGACTATTTCAAATATCCGACCACGAGCCGTGTAGCCTCGTCGACGAGCGTCTTAACAGCTTCGTCCGAGAGCTTCTGAGCATTGTGCAAGACCGCCGTATGAGCCAGCGCCTCTATCGTTGTCACGCACACAAATGTGGCAAGTCCTAAGTCGGTCATACGAAGTTCATCGCTGTGGCTCTCGAGATAGGCCCTGAACAGCGCATAGGTTTCGCGATTGAAGGCTTCGAGATTTGCAAGGCGCCCTGTGCGCGGAATCTGCTCTGCCAGGACGCGGTGTAGCCTGGGGTCGATGCGATGCGCTTCGATCGCGACGGCAACAATCCTGCGCACCGCCTTCTCAATCGGCTGCGAGGCGACCTCCGCCAGCGCGCTACGGACGACCCGCATAATGTCCTGATTGTGACGGTCGATGACGGCGGCAACGAGTGCCTCCTTGCCGGGGTAATATTGGTAGAGCGAGCCAACGCTCACGCCCGCCACTTCAGCGATACGGTTGGTGCTGGCTTTGTCGAAACCCTCCTTGACCAAAATGCGAGCTGTCGCTTCGATAAGCGCGTCAACCGTCGCACGCGATCTCTCTTGAGAGGCATGTTTCCTGGGTTTCGTGGGTGGCTTGCGCGCCATGTTCTGCGTTCCAGATGCGAGTAGGTAATGCGAGCTATCGCTCGTATTATATCTTCGGACGGCGACAAATGAATAGTCGTGACTTCCGGGCTGACAACAAGCACGCCCCCCCTCGCACCCCAAACAGGATGTAGCCATGAGCGTTGGAGAGGTATCAACACAGCAGGTTCAGGAGTTGCTGCCGGACAATGCCGGGCCTAGCTGGCAGAGCCGCTGCATCAATCGTCTGCTGCGACTTCTTCCCATCAAGAAGCGGACGGCGTCCGCTGCTGCCGTGCAGGAGCACGTGCGCAAATTGGCATCGCGGCCGGCGCCTCATGAACCGACGGGTCTGGGCCGCGGCGTTGAGGTAACGTTGAAGAGCGAGGCGGGATGGCCCGTCTATAATACGGCGCCGTCTGCAAATCCCGAAATTGGCAACCACGTGGTGTTCCTGCACGGCGGCGGCTACATCAACGAGATCGTTCGCGCCCATTGGCGCTTCATCGGTTACCTGACCCGTAATGCTCGCGTCCGTTGCGTCGTCCCCATATACCCGCTGGCTCCCCGTGCCACTGCGAAGGACGTCGTGCCGGCCACCGGTGAGCTGTTGCGGAAGCTTCTGGAAGATGCCGGGCCTGCGAAGGTCACGGTGGTCGGCAACTCGGCGGGTGCCGGGTTGGGGCTCGCGGCAGCCCAGTGGTTACGAGACTCCGGATATCGGCAACCGGACGGGCTGGTGCTGATCTCGCCCGGGGTAGACGCTTCGATCAACCGGCCGGAGCATATGGCAATCGCCGTTCACGACCCCGTGCAGGATATTCCGGGCATCATCGAAGCAGGCCGTCTCTATGCTGGCGACCTGGATGTCACCCATCCCTATGTCAGTCCGTTGAATGGCGAGTTCCGCGGGCTTGCGCCGATGATCATATTCTCCGGTACGCTCGACCTTCTCTATCCCGACAGCATCGAGATGGCCGCGAAGGCGCGGGCAGCGGGTGTGCCGGTCGAGCTTCATCTGCGGCAGGGCCAGCCACACAACTATGCGGGGATGCCGACGCCGGAAGGCCGGCAGGCGCGTAAGATTATCCTGCGCGCCGTTGCCCAGGGACTGACGTGATCGTCGTCACAGGAGGCACCACTTGATCAGATGATCTGGCGCGTGGAAGCCGTGCCCTAACGAACCCGTGCTCTTGTTGACTCGGCGCAGCTCAGCCTATGCGGTCTTTTCGAACAGTTCCCGTCCGATCAGCATGCGGCGGATTTCGCTGGTGCCGGCGCCGATCTCATAGAGCTT
>NZ_JAFCLU010000045.1 GCF_018130385.1 Bradyrhizobium sp. AUGA SZCCT0283
CCTCCCTTCGTCACCCCAGCAGCGGCGCATTCTCATCCTGATTGTCGCGGGATTCCCATCCAGATTGTCGCGCTGCACTCGTCGTTATAGCGCCCATCCAGAGTGACCCCGGCACGTTCGGCATAGCTCTCAATCGCTTGAAGCTGCCTGCGAGCGCTGTCCTTATCCTCCCCGATGTTGGCGGCTGAAGAGGTCCTCAAGTAAGCGAATGCCCTAACAGATTGTACTGATTTTACCATAAGTTGCCCCATGCGTGTGTATCGTATTCTTGAGAATTAGATACGGAGCATCGACAAAATTCAATGCACAACTTTGAATCCCTGTGATTCCGATTTGCATGCCTCGATTGGTCATGCCCAAATTACCCGAAAGATTTCGCTGAGGCCGTTTGGAGAGATGCATGAGCTACTGGGATGGTCGTCCGGCGTCAGCAAGTAACATTCGTCACTACACGCGCGAAGCTGGCTGGAGTGGGTATGACGATGCCAAAAATGACAAAGGCGAAGTGGTTGAACGCGGAAGTTCGCATATAGTCGAACAATCTTTGACTGCTGTTCTAAACGCTTCGAACCTCCTCCTCCTGACTGGGGCCGGTTCTTCCTTTTGTGCAAAGAACACCGAGCCAGAGGGGCTTAGGGCGCCCGGCATGAAGGACCTTTGGGATGCTGTCGCGTCAGCGACCACGCAGCGCGCGATTGATCAAATCGCTGGCTATATGCCTCTCTCAAAGCCAATAGTTGCCGAAAAGAACATCGAGAAATTTCTAACTCACTGCAAAATCTACCTTGAGCTATTTGGACCTGAAAAGGCGCAAGACGTTCTTGAGTTCATAGCATTGGCCGAAAGGTCCATCGCCTCTCGTGTTGATTTCGTGAGTGACGACACGGACCTATCTGCGCATCAGGCGATTTTGCGAAAAATTGCGCGGCGCGGGGCGAGGAAGCCGCGGGCGCGAGTATTCACCACAAATTACGACTTGGGCTTTGAGTACGCCGCCAGAGCACTCCGCTTCACCGTGATCGACGGATTTTCTCATTCCATGCCACAAGTCTACGACCGGGGGCATTTCTCATACGACATCGTTCGTCGAGAGGCTGGCAGCGAGGGAGCCGACTACATCGAGAGTGTTTTCCTTCTGTACAAGCTCCATGGCTCGATAGACTGGCGGCGCAAAGGTGCGGAATTGATACGGTCCCGCAGTGAAGCGGACGGTGCCGCAGCCCTCATATATCCACGTGACAGCAAATATCAGGAGGCGTTCGAGACGCCTTACTTGGACATGATGTCTGCGCTGCAGACGGCTCTGCGCGAGCCCGACACTGCTTTGATCGTTTCTGGATTTGGCTTCAATGATGATCATATCAGTAAGCCGATAATGGCTGCGCTCGAGGCCAACATGAGGCTACGCATTGTGGCGTGCGACATTGCGTTCCTGGCTGACGAGGAGTTGGAACGAGATCAATTTGCGCTGGCGACGACTGCCCAAGCACGGCCGAATGTCAGCGCGTGCTTCTCTAAGCTAAAACGTCTTGCGGATATTGGCGATCAACGAATAACGCTATTGAACGCCCGCTTCGATGATCTAGCGCAGGCCATCCCCGACCTTGTCGCTCAAACGGAGCGTGAGCGTCACGCGGAACGGATCAAGGTTTTGAACGAGCCAGCACCGGGCGACGCGGTATGACCTTGCACAGCCTTGTCGATCCAAGTTGTTACGTCGGGACGATTACGCTTGTTGGTGCGGCCATCGCGCAAGCGAATCTACCTCAGGCCGCTGCCCATCCAGAACGCCGAGCCCTTGCACGCGGTGTCGTCGGCGATTTCGTGTTTGTAGACTGTGAAAGTGCAAAGCTTTTGGGGAGAATTGTCGAGGTTAAGCTTCCCGACAATGAGCGCTTGAGTGTGGAACCAAGGATGGGGGCCGCGCCTGTGCCGCATCCTATCGGTCGCATTCAACTCCTTGCCTCCGTTGATCAAAAGCAAAGTAAGCTCGTCCGTGGCCTGAGGACACATCCTCGCGTGGGTGACGCCGTCTATTTGGCTCCGCCTGAATTGTTCGGGGAGCTGGCGGCAAATGCGCTGTCGAGTGAGGGGCAGCTCTCGATTGATCTCGGCCTCTTGAGCGCCGGCAGTGGAATGCATTTGCGACTGCCTCCCGAGAAACTGTTTGGCCGTCACTGCGGTGTGTTTGGTGCGACGGGCGGTGGTAAGAGTTGGACTATTGCTACTCTTCTGGACCAGATCAAAGCCAGTGGCGGAAAGTGTGTACTATTTGACCCCACAGGAGAGTTCGCCGGCCTGCCGTCGATTTCAAAACACTATGCCTTCAACGAAGGAGAAGATGGAACGCAGAGAGTACATTTCCCTTACACCCAAACAACAGAGGAGGATCTCTTCGCCCTATTTCGTCCGTCAGGCCAGTCACAAGGTCCGAAACTCAGAGAAGCGATTCGGAGCCTCAAGTTAGTTCGTGCATGTCGGGGACAAGCGCCCGAGGGTGTCGTGTTCAAGCGAGGCACCATTGAAAAAGCCTTCCAACCAAGGGATCCCTTTCTTGATGCGATTGATCTGCACAGAGATGCGATCAACTCTCCTCTATGCAACTTCAGAATCGAAGGTCTGGCAGAACAGCTAACCGCGGAATGCGTGTGGTCCAGCGGTCAAGGCGCTAATGCGAATAACTGGGGCGGACCAGATAATTCGGTGGCGCACTGCGAAACCCTTGTTGCTCGTATCCGAACGTTAATTGGCACTCATCAACTATCGTGCATTTTTGAAACCGCCGGCACCTCATTGGTTGAGGTGCTAACAAAGTTTTTTGAAGAAGACGAAGACGACATCATTCGTATCTCGTTTCAATCTGTGCACTTCGAGCACAATACTCGTGAAATCCTTCTCAACGTAATTGGTCGCTATCTTCTAAGTGAGGCGAGGAGGGGCTTGTTTCGAAAGCGTCCCGTTATCGCTATTCTCGACGAGGCGCATCAGTTTCTCGGAAGGACCGTTGGAGACGAATACGCCAGTGTGAAGCTGGAATCCTTCGGCATCGTTGCAAAAGAAGGGCGAAAGTACGGACTGACGGCCGTAATGGCGACGCAGCGCCCCAGAGATATCCCTCACGACGTTCTAAGCCAGTTGGGTACGCTGATCGTGCATCGTCTGACTAACGATGAGGATCGCCACGCGGTCGAGCGCGCGTGCGGGGATTTGGATAAGAACGCCGCTATGTTCATTCCCACGCTTGCACCTGGTGAGGCGATAATTGTGGGTCCGGACCTTCCAGCTCCTATGCCGGTTCAAATCCACGAGCCCAGAGTTCCTCCTGATTCCAAAGGGCCTGACTACAACAAATTCTGGCGAGGACGAAAGGCGAACTAATCGCCCGTTATTGTTGGTTGCAGCATCGAACGGAAGATTCACCCAGTAGGCTCGGTGCTCAGAAGCTGGGTCGAGTTTATGGCGCGACGGAAGGCGTCGAGGGAGGCTCAGTCAGGTACAGCGAAATTTGCCGGCAACGCAACGAACTTACTTTGGTCATGCTCTGCTAGTCCATGGCCACGCACGATGACGTTGGCGTGGATAGCCGAGTGGTTGCACCTATGGCGTCAGACGGCTAAAGCGGCGACTTCCCTTGCAGCTTCGACGGGCAAGCGCAAAGCCGATGCGGCCTCGGAGCTTGAGAATGTATCACGCAGCACGGCTTGAAGGAGGTCGGCAGCGTCTGTACGCGAATGGTTTATCTCGACTACCAACGCGCGGCACGTCTCAGAGAGAGCTTCAATTCGTTCCACTATAGCGGCTTGTTCGGCGACAGGCGGCAATGGGATCGGGATGGCTTTGAGTTTCGAGCCGTTAAAATTTGCCTGCCCATTCTGTTGGACGATGTTTGGTTCGATAAACATGGTGCGGCAAATTGGACTATTTATAAGGTAAGCAACATACTCGGGGATGAGCTCTTCATGAAGACGGATTCGAATAAGGTAGGACGCGAGCGTAAACTGTTGGTTTCGACGAAACACGGCAGACTTGCCGACCAACTCGTAGGAGTTTGTTCGGTTAAACACGATATCCCCTGAATTAAGGAACAGGCGAGGCAGGTCCTTGATCCGCGGAGAGACGTATTTCAGGTTGGCGAAGTTTATCCTGCCATCAATCGTTATATTGCCCATACGCAGAACAGGGATGCCCTCGGCTTCAATGTGCGCTTTCTGCGAAGTGCCGTAGGTGACATCCATCGCGATTTCACCCAAACTGCACCACTCCCAAGTCTTCGGGATTTTGAATGGGGTATTGGCATTCGTTATTTTCGGTAGACCATCCTTCGGACGGAGCACCTTGAGGGCGATAAGTCGTGCTTTTTCAGAACAGATGCGAGCGAGCGCCACGCGCGCAGGTTCAGCGTCTGGATGCGCTGCGCGCCAGTCAGCCGTCAGCTCTCCCTGGATCGCTGCCTGAAGAAGCGCGCGTTCAAGCTTGGGTAACTCGTGGCGGTCACTGTTCTGCTTCGATATAAAGCTGATGGAGTCGACAATCTCGTGAATCCGCTTAACCAACGCACGCTGTTCATCGATGTTTGGAATCGGAAGCTCAATCTCTGCAAGGCCGTTAAAATACAGCCGCTTGCGGACGGCTCCAGAGCAGTTGCGTGCGATTGCTTCGAGCCCATATTCGCTCTTTAGGAAGTGCAGTAGGTAGTGAGGATCTAATCCATCTTTACAGGAAAAGACTGTGTAATCTGGGCTTGTAAACCCAATCTTGGACTCATCGTCAGCGAGACCAATCGAGCCGACGTTAACCCTCATAGGGTTGTAGGCAAACCAGTTCTTCTCGATTCTCTGGTAGTTCGATATGTCGTCAGACAAGTCGCGCCCGCTGACGTGCAAACCGTGCTCGTTGCTCACGCCGATAAGGCGGAGATGCTGCGCTCCCAAAGATCCAAGGGGGCGGCACTCTTCTTGTATGTAATCTCCGAGGCGCGCCATCATCAACTCACTCTAAGAGCGGCTTTTAGCTGAGTAACAAGCAGTTCAATTTTTTGCTGCCGCTCTGCCAACTGGTTCAGCAGTCCACCTACCGTATGATCACGTTCTTCCACCGACGAGTTTGGGTTTTTGACATCTAGATCAAAGCCTCTCTTTAGATCGTCAACCCTCACCCGCCAAGCGACTTGGGTTTCCTTGCGCTTGTGCCACCAAGCAATCATCGGTTCGAACTCGTCGAACTGAATTGGTTTTGTCTTCGAATAGCTTTTTTGCCCCTCAGGAAGCTGGTGCTCATAAAACCAAATGTCCTTGGTGGGTGTTCCTTTCTCAAAGAAAAGCAGGTTCGTCGAGACTGTAGCCGGGTGAAATGTCGATTGCGGCAGGCGAATGACGGTGTGAAGATTGCAGTCGGTAAGCAACTTTTCGCGGATACGTTCCTTGTAGCCGTCTCCCGTGATGCATCCGTCCGGCAGTACGATAGCGCAACGGCCGCCGGGCTTCAGAAGCTGAATCATGAGAATGACGAAGAGGTCCGCTGACTCTCGGCACCGAAATGATTGTGGGAAATTGGTTTCCACTCCGTCGGCAATGCTTGCACCAAATGGCGGATTGGCAAGGATGACGTCCACTTGTTGCTTTGGGCCAATGGAGTTGTATTCGGTCTTAAGACTATCGACGTAATGCCAGTCTGGCACATCGAGCCCGTGGAGAATTAGATTAGTGAGGCCGAGGACGTAGGATACTGGCTTTAACTCCCAACCAACGATGGATTTTTGCAGAATTGCCTCATCGTCGAGAGTGCGGACTTGCGTATCGCGAACCAAATCAATGGCAGCAGAGAGAAACCCGCCAGTTCCGGCCGCTGGATCGAGAATTCTTTCGCCAAGCCGTGGAGCGATCATGCGCGTCATAAATCGCGTGATAGCCCGGGGCGTGTAGTATTCTCCCTTATTGCCGGCATCACGCAACTCGACGAGGATGCTCTCATAAACCGTGCCAAAGACATGCCGGTCTTCGCTACTGTTAAAATCGAAACCGTTGAGTTGATTTATGACTTTTCGAAGTTCGTAGCCCGATTTCATGTAGTTGTTCGAGCCATCAAAAACCTCGCGAACAAGAGCGGCGCGCTGCGGAGCTTGCGGGGCGCGCAGCTTCTTGAGCGTTGCGAACAACCCATCAGTTGGATGGTCAATAAAGAGGATTAGCTCTTCACCGGTCATACCCTCGGGATCGGACGCCCAATTGCGCCACTGGAATTTGTCAGGGATGACAGAGCGATAGCGATCCCGAAGGAGTTCAAGCTCCTTGTCCTTATCATTTAGAATCTTCAGGAAAAGCAGCCAACCAAGCTGCTCAAGCCGTTGGGCATCGCCGGAGACCCCCCGGTCTTGGCGCATGATATTGCGTACGTTCTTTATTATCGCGGAGATGTTGTTCATTTTGTTCAGACAACTCTATAGAGTTCACCGGTCAACCTATGAATCGCTGCCTCATACGAGGGCTTGCCTCCAAAGGCGCCGATAATTTCGGGAGCGGTACCCAACCGGTTGATTGGATCCAGCGTGATGATGGCCGGATTTTCAAGGTCAAGCAGTCCGTCATCGGCATACTTGTCTAGGAGCGCGTCGATCACTTTGCGAGCAAGTTCTCCGTATTTCGTAAAATAGTTGCGCTTCTTCACGCGGTCCGCACGCTCTTTCCGAGTAAGAGGCTTCTGTTCATACGCAACATGACAGATCAAATCGAAGGGATCGAACGCAGAACCGATCTCCTCGTTCAGAGCAGCAAACATTACCCCGTGCTGCTCGAGTTCTTGCACAATCGCGCGCTTCTTGTCAGCCTGTTTCCAGGACCTGAGGAAAGAGTCGAGCGAAGCATACGTTCGTCGAACACTCTTGCGAGTATAATCGCGAAGACTCTCCGTGATAATCTTGCCATCGGCACCCATGTATTGAACGTGTTCTTTTATGATGCTTACTTCCACGCCATTCACAGTCACCTTTCGGCCCTGAACTTGGTCGGGAATTCCTTCAATCGAGATATTTGGCTTTTCTGGCTGAGGAAAAAGGACTTCCTCGCCCGTATTTGCGTCGACTTCCGTTACATCATCTGCCTCATTCTCTGCTCCGGAGATATCGTCGTGCTCGCCGGCTTCTTTGATGCGAACGGGATCACCATCAAACGCTTTGTCCGCGAATAGCGCGGTCACGTTGCGGAAGTCCATGATGGTGAAGTAGAACTTGCCGAAATCTTCATTGATACGAGTGCCGCGCCCAATAATCTGTTTGAATTCTGTCATTGAACCAATATTTGAATCGAGAACGATGAGACGACACGTCTGCGCATCGACCCCCGTTGTCATAAGTTTCGAGGTGGTCGCGATGACGGGGTAGCGTTCGGATGGACTGATGAACGCGTCTAATTCGCGTTTGCCCTCCTCGTTGTCTCCGGTGATTTGCATCACGTATTTACTGTTAACGGCAACGAGGTCGGTATTGGCGTTCGCCAGCTCCTTCCGCATCCCTTCGGCATGCTCAATGTCGACACAGAAAACAATGGTCTTCGAGAAGCGGTCGCTTCCTTTGAGGAATTCGGTGATCTTTCGCGCTACCAGTGCACGGCGCTCGTCTACAACAAGGTGCTTATCGAAGTCGACGCGATTGTAGATGCGGTCGTCCACCACATTTCCATTTTTATCCTTGAACCCTTTTGGCGGTCTCCAGCCTTCTGCGTCAATGTCCAGCGTGACCTTGACGACCTTGTACGGAGCGAGAAATCCGTCGTCGATTCCTTGCTTAAGCGAATAAGTGTACAATGGGTCGCCGAAGTACTCAGTACTCGAAACCTCCTTGGTCTCTGTCGGCGTAGCGGTCAGCCCGATGTGCGTCGCGCCTTTGAAGTATTCCAAGATTGCGCGCCATTTGCTGTCCTCGCGGGCGCTTCCGCGATGGCACTCATCTACAATAATAAGGTCGAAAAACTCAGGGCTGAACTGTTTGTAAGCGTCGTCGTTATTGTTATCAGACAGTCCTTGATAGAGCGCGAGGTAGATATTGTAAGCCGTGTCGATCTGCTTGTGCTTGATTATCGTCATTGCATCCTTGAAGTGACGAAAATCGCCGCGAATAGTTTGGTCAATAAGCGCGGTACGGTCAGCTAAAAACAGGATGCGCTTCTTTAGACCGCTCTTCCAAAGACGGTAAATTATCTGAAATGCCGTGTACGTCTTGCCTGTCCCGGTTGCCATTACGAGCAGATGTCGGCTATCGCCGTCTTTTCGGGCGACAGCTTCGACGGTCCTGTTAATGGCGATCTGTTGATAGTAGCGCGGCGAGCGTGCCAGACCGTCTGAGAAATAATCTTGAGATACAATCGGCGCTATGTCGTCACCGATTCCTTTAAAAAGTTTGTATCTGTTCCAGAGCTGATTAGGAGAAGGAAAGGCGTTTAACGGAATCTGCGTTTCGATCGGGCCGGATGTTATTGTCTTGTCATGAAAGAGAAAAGCATCACCATTGGTGCTAAAGACGAACGGGATCTCGAGCGTTTCAGCGTAGGCAAGGCCCTGTTGAATGCCGGCGTTAACAGAGTGGTTGTTATCCTTTACTTCGATGAGCGCGATCGGGATGTTTGGCTTAAAGTAAAGAATGTAGTCGGCCCGCTTTTGTGCACCACGCGCGTGGAGTTTCCCTCGGACATAAATCCGTCCGTCGGTAAACCCTACCTCTTCCCGAAATTGCGTGTGTAAATCCCAGCCGGCCGCAATGAGGTGAGGGGTAATGAATTTTGTGCAGATGTCGCGTTCGCTGAGGGCGCTCATCTTGATATTCGACTGCTCGGCCATCCCGACTACCCTTCAACATCTTGCCCCGGCAGCAAGATGCCCTCGGCTATCAATCGCTTGATTCCATTGCCCTTACAACCACGAATTGGCGAAAGGCCGATGTTCAGCCTAATATGGTGCAAAGGCGATGTGCTGAGTATCGGGAGGTAGCGACGTCGCGCGAAAGCCTCTTTCCTGCACGCGACGGGGTCTACTAGTGCGTGGTACTTCGGAAGCTGGGTTAGGGCGCAACAGGCTGGCTCGCGCTACAAACCTATGCTGCAAAAGCAAGTCAATCGCGAGCAAAAAAGCCAATCATTTCAGCATCTGCGGGCGAGCGCGTAGTTTCCCTTCATCCGCTCCATCTTAGGAGTGCCCGAGGGTATTCCGAATCGAGCAAACTCAGTTGGCGCTGGGATACTCAGGTGGTATCAATCTGAGCGGCGGACGATCAAGTTATGCAGCAAATACAAGGGTTTCGGTTAGCGGGCAGGTCCTCTCTTCGGGCGCGCCAATCGTTGTGGGCGGCGCAGCTTTCGAGCCTTGCCGGTGGTAGCTTCTGGTGGTAGCAATCGGGAAGCAGACAAGCTGAGATGTGCTTGGTTTATATGGGTTTCTGAGAGTGGTCGCCGTCTCCCCTAGGGAGCGCCAGCAAACTCAGGCACTTAGGTAGCCATCAGCCTCGATCGTTGAATAATGGTTGAATAAGACGCTGGTGAACACCGGCGAACGCTTGGGGAATTTGCCGCCGACCTTAGCAGACTAGCCTCGGCGCGATGCCTCACTGTGGCTGGCGCATTCGCGAAAAATTTCCTCGTCGCCCTTGATGTCCGGAAATATTCAAACCACCGCTAACGTGCACTGTCGTACGCGAGCGCCCTCGGATGTTCGCATTGACGATGCTCGTCGCTCAATCAACTCTTGTTCCTGTCGAGCTTTGTACGAAGGGCCACGTGAGATACAATCGACGAGAGAAAACTGGCGGCCAACTGTCACAAGTCAGTCTATCCACTCCGAATGCCGCAGAACCGAGCACGATGCCATTCGCGCAGCGGCTCACCTGCACGATTGACGATGCATGCGAAGTGACCGGCTTGGGACGCACGAAGCTGTACGAGTTGATGGGAGCTGGGCATATCGTCACGACAACGATCGGACGTCGGCGATTAGTAGTGGTGCAATCACTTCTGGCGCTCCTTGACACCAACATGTCGAACCAATCCACGTGCGACTTAAGGGAGCAACCCCCAGCAGCACGGTGCGGGGGCGCGCTCAGGGGGAAAGGATCATGCGGGCTTGGGAGCGGATAGGCTCGGCGGCGACCGGCAGAGTTCATCGCCTCGGAGAGAAGTATACTGTAACCATCCGGTATCGAGGATGAGAATCCCTCCCTCTCCGCCACGGGCACAAGAAACCCAATAAAATCAACAGGTCATTGATTGCCATAGGCTTTTCGCCTCCCGATTGGTACACACGGGCGGTACACATGGCACTTTCGATGACTCGTCCCCAGAAACACCCCGACAGCGGTTATTATTGGTTCCGGAAACGTGTTCCGGACGATCTTCGCAGCCTGATCGGGAGGCGTGAAGAGAAAGTCAGTTTAGGCACGCGCGACCCGATTGAAGCCAAGCGACTTCATGCGCTGAAGCTGGCGGAAGTCGAGGAGCGCTGGGCCAACTTGCGGGCCGGCCAGCGCCCGTTGTCGCCGGACGATATCGCGCGACTCGCTTCGGAAATTGGTGAGCAACTTCGACGCCAGCTTGAGGCGGATCCTTACCAGCCGTTGCGATGGGATGTCGAAATCGGGGCTAGGCTCTGGACCGCGTCTGACACGCAGGACGTCTACACGGACATCACACAACCGCTGAGCCCAGCCGACCGGAAGCGGCTCGACCAACAAAACATGCCTTCGACCTTGCTCGCACCCACGTCGTCCTTTCCGAGCTCGGGAACTCGTCGACAAACCGGAGCGGCCGCGCGCGGTCAATGCGGCCGCGCAGTCCGAGTACGCACGGCTGGCCGGCACGTCGCCCGCGGCGCTGACTGCGGCGCTGGAGCTCTACCTGCCGATCGCTTATTGATGACGATTGGAGCCGTCTTTCAGAGCATAAGCAGTGACACGGCCTCGAGCGGGAAACGCACAGGCTCGACGACCGGCTCAAAGTCGTAGCGGTAGCCCAGGGCGTGATGATCAAGCACATCTGCCGGTGTGCGATCAGGCCACTCCATCAGAGGCTCGTTGAGACCGTTAGGAGTGCCGCCAAACGGCACAAACGGCGCGTTGGGATGGGCGAGCTGCCATCGCGCCCACAACAGGTCGATCTGGCCGTGATGCAGATAGAAGACTGGATCGCCGGGCGCGCGGACGCTGGCCATGACGCCACCGACCCAAATGTGTGGCGAACCGTGAATGGGCGATTCCAGCCCTTGGGAAAAGGCGTCGTAAGTGCCTTGCCCTTGATTCGTCTCCACCTGCTGCGACGTTGGCAATGTGGCCCCCCCGAACGCCCGACCAAGACCCCAGGCCGAATTGAACTGGCCCAGGAAGCTGTTGGCCCACAAGGGATCAGACGGGCTACGGTCGACCGTCCAGTCCCAATAGGGGATCGTGACGCTGGGGTCAAACTCTTGCAGCGCGTGCTCGAAGCGGAGGAGGAGTTCCCGGTGCCACGGCAGGAAGTGTGAATTCCGATGTATGCCGTGGGTAAAGTGCGTCGAGTGTACTTGAGCAAAATGGTCGACGAGGCCGGTTGATTTCACATGGAAGAGCGCTTGAACGAAAGTGCCGCGTTCGAGATCCGTGAGTTTGCGGTAGTTTTTACGAGTGTACATGTCAATAATCACGTTCGCGCCGAATTCTGTCGGTCCTACTCCGATAGTCGATGAACCTTCGCGCAAGGTCCATCAGGTTGTCAGTCCAGTCGAAGGCGTACGCGTGCAGAAAGTACAGCCCGTCTGGGAATTGGCCGTAGCGAACCGGTTGGCCATCAATTAGTAGTTCGAGCTCGGCTGCGCGTTCGTCTTCGCGCGCACGCAGTTCGATGCGATGCCCCTTGTACTCTTGGTGTTGAGGTTCAATTTGGAAGCTCCTGGCCGGGCGCCGCCGACCGCCGACACCAGGTCCGAGGGGTGGGTTCTGGAGTCTCGTACCGCCGACACTAGGCCCGAGGGGTGGGTTCTGGAGTCTCGTACCGCCGACGCCCGGCCCGAGGGGTGGGTTCTGGAGTCCTGTACCGCCGCCGACACCAGGTCCGAGGGGTGGGTTCTGGAGTCTCGTACCGCCGACACCAGGCCCGAGGGGTGGGTTCTGGAGTCCTGTACCGCCGCCGACACCAGGTCCGAGGGGTGGGTTTTCTACGTTGGACACTGTTTCCGTCCTTTCCGGCGCGGTCTCACTGACCTGCGCCCGAACGATCCGTCGCGACGCGCGAGATTTTGGCGTTTTTTTTTTGAGAGTTTCCTCATCTCAAGGTTCCGCGCCAGCCCCGTAGATTTGGGGTAAAACGCCCACTCCCCGGCCCTGGGTGCCGGAGCGGGATAGCGAAAGGTAAACGTTCAACGATGGGCGTACAGACGTTCACATACGCTATATTCTTGTAAATTGTCCTGCAGAGCAGCATCAACAAGCAGATTACAGCTCAGCGCACAGAGCGCCGTCGCTAGCATCTCTTTCTGCATGCCGGGAAAGGCTTGAAACCAACGGCCCCAGCCCAACGAGCCATCGGTAGCCTTCAAAGCGATGAAGATCGTACCCTGCTCTATTGGACCAGCCCACGTGACCTCGCATGTCTTCCAGGCCATTGCCGGTACCTCCTCACGACGAGACTTTGTTTGTATAATCAGAGTGCCGATGTGGATTTCTATCGCACCCCGACGATAAGCATACCATCCCGGCTGAATCCCTGTCTTGGACTAGAAGGAAGAGGGGTTGCACGGAGGGGAATCAGCTTGGCGACCCCTTTCAGGAGATGGTCTCGCACGTTGCGGGGACACGCTGTGGGGCGGCGAGGATTGCTCGTACCTCGATTGCCTTACCTCTGAAGGGGTCGCGTGAAATTGTCGGCGGAAGGTGCGATCAAAATAGGACAGATCGCTGAACCCGACCTCTAAGGCGATGGCACTGATATTCATGGCGGTTAAAAGAGAGTCGGAAAGCATGCGATGCGCGTGCATCAGGCGATGGCTGAGCACGAACTTTGAGAAGGTAGTATTTTCCAGCTCGAACAGCTTACGAATGTATCGTGACGTCACGCCCTGCCTAAGTGCCACTGCGGTCTCTGAGAGTTCTGGGTTCCTAAGATTTTCGAGGATATAGGCCTTGATCGCCCTTAGTCGCGCCTCAGGCACGCGATACATGTTTGCCTTTGTGCTCGCGTCACTAAGCACCACCGCGATCAGCTCATGGATGTGGGTCACGACCACATAACGCAACTCGGGCGTTGTCAAAGGCTGACTTAGGATCCCAAGATATTTTACGAGAAACCGCTGAGCTTCGCTGTCCCGTGACAACGTGCGTGCTGTCCGCTCAACGTTCCCCAACAACGGGATCAACCAGGAGGGAAGGGCCCCTCCCTCAGGGGTGATCCTCGGAGACCCAGACAGAGGGAGATTGCTACGGAAAGAATTTTGCATGTATTTGCCTTCCCGTTTTTGTGCGTCGAGGGACCTTCCTCATTTTTGAAAATCTAGCCGGTGGTATCGAGTTGGCCCGAAGTCCAATGTCCGCTTTGGGGTCGTGCCTGTGCGAATGCCGGTTCGATAGCGTCAGTATTGGAATCGCGACCGAACGAAACGAAAGTCCGAGCGTCTTGGTCGCCGCTGTGTAGGCCGGAATCATGCGCGGCTGCATGATTGAATATTGGGGGTCAACGAACAGCGCCACGCTAGATAGGTTCGGAACGGTCCTCCTTGAGCAACGCCAGGAATTGCTGGAGAGATCAATCGTCAACAGCGAAAGCAGACGATCCAAGAGCGTGCCGGTATGCCCATCGTCGATGTATTCCTTGACGAGCTCATGGCCGGCTGCGGCGATCTGTTTCTTGAGCTAGAAAAGCTGGCTCTCGATGGTCGCCTCTTTCTGCTGTGCGTCGCTGCTCACGCGCGCATACAAGACAGCCCTTTGCATATATCTAGAATCGATTCCATGAACTTCGACCGTTGTCGAATGGCAGCTGGGGACAACGAAGTTCAGCGAGGAGTTTCACGAGCGTCCTCATCGAAAGGGACGGGCCGTGTACAGGACGCTCGGGGGAGATCCTGCCTACTCAGCCAGAACGGCAAAATAAACCGTCCCCTCGTAATTGTCATCCCAGTTATCGGACCAGTCGCGCACGCCCAGAGTCGCCGTAACCCGCGCAACTGTGCCGAGAACCGCCGCATCTACCTTGATATCGACCATTCCCAGGTGGTGATCGTCACGGGGGGAGAAACCAAAATCCATGCCGGTCAGTACGGCCCAGGCACTGGTGATATTTATCCCAAAATCCACGTCAGCGATGTCTGTCCGGGGTCCACTGCCCCTATCTTTTCCAAACACAACCGAACCCGTACGGATTTCCATCGTTCAATCTCCCTTCGGCTCATCGCGAATCCGGCCTGCATCATGATCTGCCGAGCGGTGGCCAGGATGGGTGCGCGACGTATGGGTGCGCGGTTTTGGCTCGCGCACTTCGATCTGGATTTTGGCGGATCGCTTCGTCTTGTCTGCCCCAGGCGCGCTCAAGGTAATCGTATGCCGGCCCGGTCGAAGCTGGTCCAGATCCAGCTCATTCCCGCTGCCAAGATTGCCTTGCACATCCGAGGTCCATTCCAGATCCTTTGGTCGAACCGAACCTAGATCCGGAGAGAAGGCCTCTCCGACCACTATGGATCGTTCCCCCATCGTGACCACAGTTCCCGTTTCAGGAGCGGATAGGGTAACCTCAATTTCTTTCCTGGGAACCCGAAACGGCTCGCTGACTGCCATTGCCGTGCGGATGCCGCTGGTCACCAACACCTGGAATATGCAAGTCTCTCCGCCGGGAAGTCGGTCGAGGTCTACTTCCAGGCTTCTTGCCTGCGTGCGCGGCGCAACTGCTTGCCAGGTACGTCCTGCATCATTGCTGTAACGTACCAGAGAGGTAAAAACTGCTCGGTTGCGCGGCTGAACCTGCCAGGCCACCTTTACCTTGCCGCTGAGTTCGTCGCTCTTCCCGGGCGAAGTAACGCTGACGCGCGGTGAATTGGGGGGAACTTTCACCCGGTGAAGCTCTTTTTGCGCACAGTCCCCGGCCTTGCCGCAGGTAAACACGATGAAAGTCGTGTTCTGCGGGAAAGGAAGCTGCTTTGTGAAATCCACCCAGGCGCTGTCCAGATCCTTATGCCGGTCGAGCAGCCATACCCTCCGGGAAACCAGCACATGGTCTCGCTCGTCGCGCAGCTCGATCCCGTAGGGCGTCCATTTTCCTTTTCGCTCGATATTTCTGGATTCGTAATGAAAGCTGGGAGCCACCATGACTTCGCCGCTGCGATAGATGCGGAACTTAAGGAACATATGTTGTTCGATCAGGCGGAGATTTTCCTCGTCCTCTTGAGGGCTACGCGAAAGAGAAAAGGTGCTGGAGAAGACGATTGGAAAATTGCCGAGCAGCCCAAGGTAGGTGTAGGGCGAAACCCAACGCGAGCTGCAGTAACTCATAAAGTCCGCGGTTGTTGCCGGGTCCTGAACGAGTCCGCCGTCGCTGATGCCATACTCTCCGATGCTGCCGGACATGAACGCATTGTAGACTGGGTAATTATCGTCGATGTTGTCTGGTGCGTTGGGCTGCCCGGCCGGGGGACAGGGTGCATGGTCGCGATCAAACGCGTGCGCGACTTCCTGTGCCGTGGTCCTGGTCCCGCCCACCGGGGCGGCTGCCACTCGCCCGTCCCCGCCACCGCAGCCTCCCCAGCCTCTTGGTACGCTGTCTGCAATAATCCCAAAATAGACGTCGTCGCTGTCGCCCTGCATGTCTCTGAGACGATCCAGCAATCCGTCCCAGCCATCCCCACAACCATCGCCGGATTTATCGGTAAAATCCCCATCATAAGTGATCGTATCGAAACCGGAGATGAAAACCTGTCCGACCGGGTACGTCTTGGTCGTGAAGCTGAGCGTGTTTCTCAGATCGACAATGGTGGGAGCGGGGATATCGGTAGGGTTTCCCATTGAATCGTTGCCAGTGTAACGCACGCCTACTCCCCGAAGCCGCAGCGGCGCAACATTGGTAAATTGTAGCGAGCCTTGCGTCCGTCCGCTGGTAAAACCAGGTTGACCTGGATGCGAGGCATCGAAAGCCCTCACCCGGTAATCCAGGCGGCCGGCAGAAAATGGCCCCGAAATCTTGAAATTCAATGTGTGATTGGCGTTCACCCTGCGAATGGCGCCATCCTGGATGGGTGGGATCGGTGCATTCAGCGGGTTTAGGCTCGTCCAGTTCGCGCTACCTCCCGGGCGTATTTCCAAGATACCGGAAACACTGGCAATGGTAGGCCGGGTAGGATCGTTCTGTGTATCCACATACAAGCGCACAAGCGTGTTTTTTGCTCCGATCATGGGGATCGAGTTGTCTGGCCGGGCATTGGCGGGGTCGAGATGTAGTTGGGAGCGGAAGAACTGAGTAGCCTGGTTAAACTCAATCCCGGTGATGGATAGATTGGAAGGCTGCGCCCCGGTTTCCAGATCGGCCAGCAGCAGAAATTGGATCGTTCCCTCATAGTCATCATCCCATTCATCGCTCCAGTCGCGCACGCCGAAAGTTCCGGTTACAGTGACGACGTCATCGTCGATGATTCTATCCAGCCGCACACTGACCAGGCCCAGGTGGTGATCGTTTCGAGGGGAAAAACCAAAATTGGTCCCGGTTAGAATAGCCACTGCCTGGTTGACTGGAGAATTGAAATTGAACGTGCGTTCGTGAATCTGGGGACCGGTATCGCGGATGCGGACGTAACTAAAAGACCCGCTACGAACTTCCATATGCGCCTCCTGCGATACGATTTCAGGGTCTTGCGCAATCGGATTTTGTCAAAAAATGCTGAGAGAGCACAAGTATAGATACGAAACTATAAGATGCAAGGTCTTTTCTTTGACGACTTTAGCGACGCCAGGGAGTTGCGAAGAACTCAAATAGTTCAAGGCTATGAAGGGGGAGGAAAATGACCCACGTTTCAGGCGACACATGACTCTGCACCAAACGTGCAGTGGCACATTTGCAATCGCAGGGGGACTTGAACTTGTTGCGTGGTCTAAGCGAGAGCGCTCTGGAAAATGCAGGGGAGTTCTGAAGTCCAGAGCGAAAGAGCGGTTCAGTCTTCCGATACCTTCTGGCCAGCATTGAAGAAGTACAATGAGGACCGGTTCAGTCCGGTGGCGCAGTTTGTGGTCGTAAACACTTGGTACTACCTAATCGATGGGCAAATTAGGGTTGTGACAGCTGGCTCGCATGAAGAAGCGGAGAAAGTTAGAGAAGGGGCACATAGAAAAAGAGCTTGCTAAACTAGACGCGCAGATTCTCGCTCCATTCTATGACGAGGTTCAAAAGCGTTGGCGCGTAATGGCAGGGGGTAAAGTAGCTTCGGCTCGGCTGCGCGGCTATCCCCAGGGTACTCGCGACAGAGTGTCACCTGCGGTTTCCGCCATGAATTTGCATTCCGAGTGACCACCGCCACAAGCGCAGAAGGGGCGCGGCGTCCGTTTGAGATGCGCTATCTTCTAAGTCGGAAGGAGCAGCGATGGCGATAATCTTCATCACCGGCAGCACGGACGGGCTCGGTCGCGCCGCTGCCCAGTCGCTTCTTCAAGACGGTCATAAAGTGGTGCTGCACGCTCGATCGGGGGATCGCGCGGCGACCATCGGCCAGCTCGCGTCGCGGGCCGCAGGGATCGTGGTCGGTGATCTCCGCAGCGCCGCCCAAACCAGGAGCATCGCAGACCAGGTCAACGCGATCGGGCGCATGGATGCGGTCATCCACAACGCAGGCGTATACGCGCAGCAGAGTCGCGGCTCGACACCGGAAGGCCATGCGAGCACCCTGGCGATCAACACCCTAGCGCCGTACATGCTGACCGCACTGATCGAGCCGCCCGGCCGACTCGTGTATCTCAGCAGTGGACTGCACCGCGGCGGGGAAGGTTCGCTGGACGACCTCGACTGGACAAAGAGAAAATGGGATTCGGCAAAGGCATACGCCGAAAGCAAGCTGCACGTGGTCGCGCTGGCTTATGCGCTGGCGCGACGCTGGCCGCAGGTCTTGAGCAACGGCGTCGATCCAGGTTGGGTACGTACAAAGATGGGCGGTCCGGGGGCCCCGGTCGACGTCGAAACCGGACAACGGACCCAGTCCTGGCTTGCCGTAAGCCAAGACTCTACTGCCTTGGTCAGCGGCCGGTATTGGCATCATCTCCGCCACGAGGAGCCAGCCGTTCGAGCCACGGATCCAGAATTCCAGGACGAGCTTATAGCCAAGTTGAGCGAGCTGACGGGTGTTAGTCTTCCTTCGGCCTACCCTGCATCACGAACATCACCTGATTGAGTATAGGTCGAAAGAGAGCCTGCCATGAACCCCATGTCATCTGTCTAATGGCTCTACGGTCGACGGCCGGGCGCTTCCCGGCCGCTGGCGGCCAAAGGGGAGCGCGGCGTATCTCTTCGCGCGCGTCCACGACGACCTCGCCGGCGACGCCTGGCTGATCGGCCGCGTGACGGGTCAGGAATTCGCCAACGGCAAGCCGCATCCTACGTCGACACTGCTCCTATCGTTGTCGGATAGCATGACGATTCTCGGGCCGGAACGTCATCACATTGAGCGAAAGAAGCAGGCAGCGACCGCGACGACGAGCTCAAGTCTGCGCAGGTTGGAGCAGAACAGTCGAAAATCACTCTCGCTGAGCCTGCGAAGTTGCAGACGATGTTCGGTGCAAGTGGGTGCGCAACGCTGCCAGCTCAGCACCGAATGTTCGAAGGACACAGCGTCATTCTGTTCGCCTGTATTGAGAATTCTGTGTCGCTTCAGATGCTCGACATTGGTGCACATGAGTGGTACACACGGTGCGATCGGGCATGTGTTAAGCCTTTGATTTTGTTGGTTTCATCAGCGCTGCGCGGCAATCCCTCCCTCTCCGCCACCGACTTTCGGCAGCGAAAAAGTCCTTCAATATAAAGTCCTTCAATATCAGGTATTTCTCGAACCGCCGAAAATGACGGTGTAGCACCGTGGTGACCTAAATTGCCATCATCGAGACGCCAGTGAAAGGGGTTATCCAAGCGAGCGCAATTTCAACGGATGGCTCGAGAAGGTGCGTCGGCGGGTCGGAGGCGGCGCCGACCGGCTCATCAAGCAGTTCGAGAAGATTTCGCATGGCGTTTCACCAGATCATTCGAGACCGTGTCGATGATCTCATCGGATAGTGCGGAATCTGGCACCACGCGGGAGAGGACAACCGATCCGATCATCTCGGCGAGCGCCGTTATTGCCGCGCTCCGCTTCGCTTTTGCACTGCTTCCTGGCACGAGCTTGGTTAGAAGCGCGATATAGTTGCTCACGATGCTGCCGAAGCACTCCCGCAGCGCCGGATCGTCGTGACGTGCCGCGTCGGCAGCCATTGCTGCAAGGCCGCACCCTTGCCCCGGATGATCGCGGTGGTAGTGCGACACGTAATGCCGCACGAGGGTCTCCAGCGGATCATCGCTCGCTGCAATACGGCCCGCGATATCCTCGCTCATATCCTTGTAGGCCCGCTTGACCGCTTGAACGATGAGGTCGTCCTTTGACCTGAACTGCCGGTAGAAGCCTCCGGGAGTGAGCCCGGCAGCCCTCATCAAGTCGACAAGCCCGATACCGTCGATCCCACGTTCCCGGAACAGCCTTGCGGCGGTCGCGATCACCCGCTCGCGATTCTGCTCGACCGTTTCCTTGCTGACCTTCACAAGCCCTTTCCTTTCCGATGGCGGCGGCCGACACACAACGCCGGCGTGACCTCTTGGGGCTCGGACCCGGCGTCCAGAAGGCCCTTGACAATGATTACATACATAATCATAAATGGATGATGATTACGATCATAATCATTAGCGGCACTCACAAGGGAATTCGAGATGGCACAGGCACAATCACGCGCAGCGGGCGAAAAGGTCGCCCTGATCACGGGCGCTTCCGGGGGCATCGGGCTTGCGGCCGGAATTGCCCTGATCCGCAAGGGATATCGGGTGTTCGGCACCAGCCGTCAGGCCGCGCCCGACGAGGTGCGACAGGGTATTCATATGCTCCGCTGCGACGTCACCGATGATGTGTCCGTCAAACAACTGATCAAGGACGTCGTCGGGCTTGCAGGCCGGATCGACGTGCTCGTGAACAATGCCGGCCGCAGCTTGATCGGCGCCGCCGAGGAATCATCTCTCGATCAAGCCCGGAGCCTGTTCGACATCAACGTCTTCGGCATCCTTCGCACCACCACTGAAGTGCTGCCCATCATGCGCAAGCAGGGCCAGGGCCGGATCATCAACATCAGTTCGGTGGCCGGCTTCCTGCCCGGACCGTATACAGCGCTCTACAACGCCACCAAGCACGCCGTCGAAGGCTATTCCGAATCGCTCGATCACGAACTGCGAACATTCGGCATTCGTGTCTCACTGGTCGAGCCAGTCTTCACCCGCACCGCGCTGGAACAGAACGGCGACAAGCCCGATCGGATCCTGAACGTCTACGACAAAGGACGCACGGCCATGAACGCGACCTGGCGCAACGGCATCGCGGCCGGCGATCCCGTGGAAGCCGTGGCGGACAAGGTGGTGCAGGCTGCCACCGAAAAAGAGCCGAGCATTCGGTACACGCCCGGAAAGGTGGCCGGTCGTCTCCGCCTGATGCGACGCTTTGTTCCCGAAAAGACTTTCGAGAAGAGTTTTCGCAAGCAGATGGGCGTGGCCGATTGATCGCGCTACTCGAGCGATCGCCAAGCAAGCAGACATGTCTCTTTCACCGAGGAGCGACCCATGAAGTACTATTTGTGCAAGTACATTCCGCCGCGCGCTGATTTTCTCGCGACCATGACCGCCGATGAGAAAGCATGGATGAAGCAGCACGGCGCGTTCCTGGATGACCTGCTCGAAAAGGGGCAGGTCGTCGCGCATGGCCCCGTCATGGACCCGAGTGGCGGTTATGGTGTGTCGCTCTATCAGATCGCCGATGACCAAGAGATAAAGGCGATCACCTCGGAAGACCCCATCGTGAAGAACGGCGCCGGTCACTATGAGCATCACCCGATGCTTCATCTGAAGGCGCGCGGCTGACCGTGCCGCTGCGACGACTTGACATCATCGATCCCCGGCAGGGCATCCCGATACTCGAAACTCAATTAGGACAACATCCATGACGACCGCACTCGTTACCGGCGCCTCGAGCGGCATCGGCGCAGTTTACGCACGCCGCTTCGCCGCACGCGGCCACGATCTCGTGCTCGTCGCTCGCGCGACCGACAGGCTCAACGCCCTTGCCACCGAACTGCGCAATGCGCATGGCATTGCGGTCGAAGTCATCACGGCCGACCTGGTCGACGGCTCCCAACTCGAACCGGTTCTCCGGCGCCTCCGCTCCGACCCGCCCATCGACATCCTTGTCAACAATGCAGGCGCGGCGTTGATCGGTGATTTCGCGACCGCCGATCCAGTCAAGATGGACGAGCTGCTACGGCTGAACGTGGTCGCGCCGACGTTGCTCGCGTCCGCCGTCGTCGGCCGCATGGTTGAACGCGGCAACGGCGCGATCATCAATATCGCGTCGGTGCTGGCTCTGCTCCCCGAACATTCCCGGGGCATCTACTCAGCCACCAAGTCCTACCTGATGACGCTGTCGCAAGGCCTTGCCGCCGAAGTCGCGTCGAAGGGCGTCTATGTGCAGGCCGTGCTGCCTGCGGCCACGCGCACCGAGATTTACGAACGAGCTGGTGGCGACGCCAGCAAGGTGCCCAATGTCATGGAGGTTGAAGATCTCGTGGATGCGGCCCTGGTCGGCTTCGATCGCAAGGAATTGGTGACAATTCCGCCGGTGCCCGATGTGGCAGCGTGGGACGCCTTTGAGAAGGCGCGCGGCGTTTTGGCGGCAGGCTTCGGCAACTCCAAGCCCGCCGCGCGTTATCGCGCCTGACGGCGAAGTTGGTCGTCGTCGCTCGCTGATTGGCGCGAGCAAATCGGACATCTGCGCGATCAGAGTGGTCACTATTTCGGAGCGCGCCGCCGGTACTCGAGTCCTTCCCCCGCCACCACGGGCCGATTTTGCACGACACCAACGATTTTGTGCGATTTCTTGCGCTTGATGATAGCACCCGTATGTCCGCGCGATCAGTCGGCCATCGCCTTCATCAGCCTGGACGTGTTCTTGGGCATCCGGTTCGGAGCTATCGGTTCTCTTTCATTTCCAGCGTCGAAAGATGACGCTGGCGTTGACGCCCCCGAAGCCGAAACCATTCGAAATCGCATGCTCCATCGTCATGCGCCTGGGCTCGCGGGCGACGAGGTCGACGCCTTCCGCGGCCGCGTCGCCATTCTCGAGATTGAGGGTGGGCGGTGCGACCTGGTCGCGTAACGCGAGGATCGTGAAGATCGCTTCCGCTCCCCCGGCTGCGCCGAGCAGATGACCAGTCGCCGATTTGGTAGCGCTCACGGCAATTTTACCGTCGCGGCCGAACACGGATTTGATCGCTTCCAGTTCGGAAACGTCGCCAACCGGCGTCGAAGTGGAATGGGCGTTGAGATGCTGGATGTCACCGGGCTTGAGGTCGGCCTGCCTCAAGGCGCCTTCCATTGCGCGCCGCGCGCCGTCTCCGTCCTCCGGTCCTGAGGTGATGTGGTAGGCGTCAGCCGTCGTGCCATAACCGGCGATTTCCGCGATCGGTTGGGCGCCGCGCCGGAGCGCATGTTCCAACTCTTCGATGACGAGGATACCGGCACCTTCACCCATGACGAAGCCGTCGCGGTCGCGGTCGAAGGGGCGGGACGCGCGCGTGGGCGTTTCGTTGAAGCCCGTCGAAAGGGCCCGGGCGGCGGCGAAGCCGCCGAGGCTCACAAGATCGATGCAGGCTTCCGTGCCACCGCAAATCGCGATGTCCGCTTCGCCGGTTCGAATGAGGCGTGCGGCATCGCCGATCGCCTGCACGCTCGCGGCGCAAGCGGTAACGGGCGTACCGATGGGACCCTTGAAGCCGTAGCGGATGGAAATATGACCGGCCGCGAGATTTGCGAGAAAGGAGGGCACCGTGAAGGGTGAGAGGCGCCTGATCCCGCGCTGATCGGTGGTGCGAACCGCCTCGACGATTGCCGGAAAGCCTCCGATACCCGATGCGATCACGGTCGCCGTGCGCTCAAGCGAGTGTGCGTCGGAAGGAGTCCATGCCGCTTGTGCAATGGCCTCGGCCGTCGCGACCAGTGCGAACAGGATGAAGCGATCCATCCTCCGCTGATCCTTGGGAGGCACGACCAGATCCGGATCGAAGCCGCCATCCGGATCGTCGGCCTTTGCCGGCACGATTCCAGCGACCCGCGCGGGCAGGGTAGCAGCCCATTCGGGAAGGGCAGCCAGCCCTGAACGGGCCGCGAGCAGGCGGGACCATGTCAACTCACTGCCGCAACCCAGCGGTGATACCAGTCCCAACCCCGTAACGACGACACGACGCATAATCAGTTACCTTCCAATCTTGGTCCATCGTCGCTGAAGGCAGCTAAGCTGCCATTCGCAGTAGATCGATGATCTCGGCTTCGTTTTTGAAGGGCCGCGGATTGGCCTGTACGAAGCGATGATTGATTGCAATCTTGCTAATCTGATCGAACTTTTCTTCGCCTATGCCGACATCAGCGAGGCAGCCAGGTAGTCCAAGTGCTCTTGTGAATGCTGCAAAGGCGTCTGCGGCGTCGCCACCCGGGGCGCCAAGTGCCGTCGCCAAACGCTTCTGCGCCTCCTCGGTGAATGGTTTGTTGTAGCGGAGAAGGCTCGGCATGATGACAGGTGTGCAGTAGTAGTGGGGAACCTCGAAGGTGCCTCCAAGCACATGGCCAATGCCGTGGCTTGCTCCCATCGGGACGCGTGCCTGGAGGCCATAAGACGCAAGCCATGAGCCGTATTGGGATTGCCGACGCGCCTCCAGATCATCAGGCTGCTGCAAGGTCCGGAGCATTCCCTCGCGCAGAATGCGGATGCCCGCCAAGACGACTTCATCAGCTAACGGGGTGCCGGCGGGCGAGCACAACGCTTCGATACCGTGATCCATCGAGCGCGTTCCCGATCCCATCCAAAGGTTCGATGGCGTTTGAAGGGTGAGGGCAGGGTCGAGGATGATCGCCAGTGGCATCATTTGGGGATGGAAGAATATCTGCTTCAGCTTATGACGCTCGTCGGTGACGAGCGCTGCCGCATTGTATTCGCCACCATTCAGCGTGGATGGTATTGCGATCTGTCGGACACCCGGCGAGCGGAACGGAGAGTGGCTCATGCCCGGACCCATAGAAAACGGATCAAAGCCGGCTTCATCGCGGATATCGTGCTCCATCGCCATGATGACGATCTTGGCAAGATCGATGGCTGAACCTCCGCCAACAGCCACGATTAGATCAGTTTTTGCGTCGTCAGCTTGACGGGCAACCTCGGCTGCCTGCTTGCGCGTCGTATGCTGTGCAATTCCGTCGAAGGTCGCCACATGTTTGTCGCCGAGCGCGCGCCGAATCTTCTCTATCTCGTCGGTCTTGGTGTTCAAGGTTCGACTGGCGAGAAGGAAGACGCGCTTGGCGTTCAGTCGTTCCGTCTCATCTTTCAAAGCGTCAGACGCAGCTTTGCCATAAACGACGCGATCGATTGCTGGAAAATTATGGATCCCGGCTTTGCGCATTTCTGGTCCCCCGTGAATTTGTGGAAGTAATCGACGATAGCAGGTTAGTTGAATAAGTTCTATAAAAGAATTGATAAATCAGAAGCCGAAGCGATGCGCCGTGTCTTTCCTGGTCGGCATTGGTGTGCAAGCGGGCGTGGGTTTCCATGATCCAATGCTCGAAGAGAAGGAGGTTTTCTGAAATTTCTCAAGGCGAAGGCTCCATCTCGCCCGCGTGGTCGCCGCTGCGGATCGACGAGAGATTATTAAAACTGCTTGACGAGTTCTTAAAAAGAACTGTAAGTTCATAGCGGCGACGTACCCCGGAAGGGTGCGCGCTTGGGAGGATGCGCAATGTTGGTGAAATGGAAAACCTTGGCGGCTCTGGCTTTGCTTTTAAGCGGCCCGGCATTCGCGGCTGAAGAGCCCGGAATTTCAGCGACAGAGATTAAGGTCGGCGGCGTTTTTCCCTTCAGCGGACCGGCGTCATCGATCGGTCTCGTAGGGAAGGGACTTATCGCCTACATTCAGTTAGTGAACGACCGCGGCGGCATTAACGGACGCAAGATCAACTACATCGCATACGACGATGCATACAGCCCTCCCAAGGCGGTTGAGCACGTTCGCAAACTGGTCGAGAGCGATGAAGTGTCGTTCATGTTCGGCCAGCTCGGCACTCCCGGCATCTCGGCTACGGCAAAATACCTGCGGTCGAAAGGGGTGCCTAGCATCGCAATTATCAGCGGGTCATCCAAGTTCACGGACGTCGCCAATTACCCGATGACCACGACAGGTCTTGTCAGTTACGACACCGAAGGCAAGATCTATGCAAAGTATCTGACCAAGGCCCTGCCAAACGCCAAGTATGCAATCCTCTATCAGAACGACGACCTCGGCAAAGACTACGTCAACGCCTTCAAGGCGTTTCTCGGAAAGGATTTCGACCGAAGAGTCGTGACCGCCTCCTATGAGGTCAGCGAACCGACGGTTGATTCACAGGTCGTCAACCTAAAGAGCTCCGGTGCTGAAGCTCTTGTGATCGCCGGCACACCGAAGTTCGCCGCTCAGGCCATCCGGCAAGCCTCCGTGATTGGCTGGAAGGCGACGGTGATCATCAATTTTCCTTCCAGCTCGGTCGGAGGCACGCTCGCGCCCGCCGGTCTCGACAAATCTGTCGGTGTGATCGTTGGCACGACCAACAAGGATATTCTGGATCCGGCCTGGAAAGACGACCCTGCCATGCAGGCCTACCGGTCATTTCTGGACAAGTATTTGCCGGGTGTCGATATCACCAATGGCAGCTATCTGACCGGCTATCAGCAAGGCATCCTGTTCGAGCAGATTCTGAAGCAGTGCGGCAACGACCTGTCTCGCAAAAATATTCTGGCGCAGGCCAAGAACCTGAAGGATTTCGTCGTTCCGACGGCGCTGCCCGGCATCAAGGTCAATACAAGCGACACGGAGAACATGATCTGGACGCAGATGCGGTTGCAGCGATGGACGGGCACAAGTTGGGAAGGCTTCGGAGAAGTGCTGGACGCCAGGTCCGAGTGACCTCGCATTAGCGAAGCGACGGGCGCGGTAGTTAGCGGGGGCGAACTGCCGACCGGTCCGGCTGGGCACAGCAGTGATGGGCATCAGGTTGAACCTCGTCTCGCGCGCTCATCGGACCATCCCGATAGTTCAGGAGATCATCTTCGATGTCGACGAAGGCACTGACGTTTGCGCCGAGGGAGCTTTCCATAGAGCGTCGAACCGACGGCACGCTCATCTTGAGCTCGCCCCTTGAGTTGGGGAAGTGTGACTGGCGCATCACCGAATTTCTTCCGAGCTGGGCAAATTCTGTTCCCGATAGAGTTTTTCTTGCGCAACGCAATGCAAATGGGGGGTGGGACGAGATCACCTATAGCGAAGCATGGTTGCAGGTTCAGGCGGTCGGCCAAAGACTGATCGATATGGGCGCAAAGCCGGCTGACAAGCTGGCGATACTTTCAGGAAACTCCATCGAGAACGCGGTGATCTCGTTTGCCGCAATGTCGATAGGGGTGATCCTGGCGCCGATATCGCCAAACTACACGCTGATGCCCGGCGGCCTGGCTCGTCTCAAGGATATCGCGGAAACGTTGCGCCCGAATTTCGTTTTCGTTCAGAGCTCGCGCGACTTTTCCGCGGGCCGCTCGATTCCCGAACTGGCGGCCGCGACGTGGATCAGCCTCGATGGCGCACCGGATACGGTGCCTTTCCGGTCTCTGACAGCTCGCACCGGGAGCGAAGGATTCGAGCGTGCATCACGTGCGGTGCCTTGCGACGCTGTCGCAAAGATTCTCTTCACATCCGGTTCGACCGGTTTCCCCAAAGGCGTGCTCAACACCCACCGCATGATGGCGAGCTCCCTGCAAATGGGAAGTCTGCTGGTATCTCCTCCGGACGCACCGGTGCAGGTCGAGTGGTTGCCCTGGCACCATACGATGGGCAGCAACGTAATTCTTCACGGCATTCTCAAGAATGGCGGGACTCTCTACATCGACGATGGCCGGCCGCTGCCTCAGCTCTTCCACAAGACGGTCGCGAATCTCAAGGAGATTTCGCCTACCGCCATGTTCAACGTACCGGCCGGCTATAATCTCTTATGTGACGCAATCGAGAACGACCGTGATCTTGGCGCAAGCGTGTTCAGGCGGATGGACAGATTGAGCTATGCCGGGGCTGCAATCTCGCAGGGCACGCTTGAAAAACTCTATCGGCTGTCATCGTCGATCACCGGCCGGCGAATTCCGGTCATGTCGGGCTACGGCACCACCGAAACGGCCCCGACAATCAGTACGACCCATTGGGCGACGGACCAGCCGGGAGAGATCGGTCTTCCCGCGCCGGGTCTTAAGTTAAAACTCGTCCCTGTTTCCGATACTTACGAGGCAAGGGTCAAGGGACCCAACGTTACGCCAGGTTATCTTGGAAGGCCGGATTTGACCGAAAAGGCCTTCGATGAGGAAGGGTTCTATCGCATCGGCGATACCGTCTCGTTTCTGGATCCTCAGAAGCCGGAGCTTGGGCTGCGTTTTACAGGCAGAATTTCCGAGAATTTTAAACTCGCGAACGGCACATGGGTCTCGATCGGGAATATGCGCGCGGCGATTTTGGCTGCAGCGCGCGGCGTATTGCTGGACATTGTCGTTGCGGGAGAAAATCGTGAATCGTGCGCGCTGCTCTGCTGGTTGAATCCTACCGAGGCAGCGCGGATTTCGAAGACCCCAGCGTCGGATTTGACCTGCGACCCTCTCGTGATTCAATTTCTCAAGGATCGTTTCAAGGAATACAATGAAACCGTTGGAAGCAGTGAAAGAATCTATTCATTCTCGCTGCTGAAGGATCCGCCGTCATTGGCGGCGGGAGAAATCACCGACAAGGCCTACGTCAATCAACGTGCTGTGCTGAAACACCGCTCTGAACAGATCGAGCGTCTCTACTGCAACGAAGCAAATCGAGATGTGATCCAGGTCTGAGGGCGAGTTCAGCCGTCCGCGACCGTTGCCGGACATCTCGTGTCCTCAGGTGACGCCTGCGGACATTCGCTCGCGGTCCGATTTACCGAGCGAGACCTTCGATGCAGCGTCCGGCTAAGCGGCCCACCTTAAGCGGCTTTGCGGCGCGGCTTTGCCTTCTTCTCCGGCGCCGCCTTTGCCGGTGGGGTGCTTCGCGCCCCAGGGCCAGGGTGAGTATGGACTTCCTTGGCCGAAAGCGGCTCGCCGCACTCCGAGCACACCATGACTGGATCGAAGTTCTTGCCGCATTTTCGGTGCTGGTGCAGCAACGGCCGCCCGCGTACGTCGACCATGTGCGTGTCACCCCAATGCACGATCGCCATCATGATCGGATAGAGATCGAGTCCTTTTTGGGTGAGAATATATTCATGCCGTTTGGGCGACTCCTGATAGGGAATGCGGCGCAGCACGCCTTGCCGGACCAGCTTCTTCAGCCGTTCTGCGAGCAAATGGCGTGTAATTCCAAGCGCGGACTGAAATCCTTCGAAGCGGCGCGTGCGCAGAAAGCATTCGCGCAGGATAAGTAGGGTCCAACGGTCGCCGATCACGCCGATCGTGCGGGCCATCGAACATGGCTCTTCTTCAAGGGCATCCCATCGCATTTCCTGCTCTCCAATCCATCCGGCGCCCTGTTTTCACTCGAATCGTCCAGGGAACCTCAGCTTTCCCCACCATTCTAGATAGGTACTCAGCTCCAAACAATCCCCTACGAACGGTGTGAAGGCAGCTGAATCTGCAGAAGTTTGACAGTTCGATTTTAGAACTGTAAAGAGGAGTGCCAGCCGGATCTCGGCTATCGAAGACCAAACCTGATCATCCAATGCACTCGCGGGAGGAGCCGACATGCCCCTGAAGGTTGAATTCCAGTTCGATTTCGGCAGCCCGAACGCTTATTTGGCTGAACTAGCCATTCCAGGGATCGAGCGGCGTACCGGCGTGAAATTCGAGTACGTGCCGGTTCTGCTTGGCGGCATCTACAAGGCGACGGGCAACATGTCGCCCTTCGACTCGCTTCGCGGAATCAAGAACAAGCCGGAATACCAGGCGCTAGAGACCCAACGATTTATCCGGCGCCACAACATCACGAAATTCCGTCAAAATCCGTTCTTTCCGGTCAATACGCTGATGTTGATGCGGGGGGCTGTCGCTGCCCAATTCGAAGGCGTGTTCGAGCCTTATTTCCGCGCCGCCTACCATCACATGTGGGAAGAACCGAAGAAGATGGATGACCTCGAAACTTTCCGGAACGCATTCATCTCCTCGGGGATCGATATTGACCGGTTGATCGGGCGCGCCCAGCAGGATGACGTCAAGAAGAGGCTGATCGACCTGACTAACGATGCAGTCAGCCGGGGAGCATTCGGCTCGCCGACTTTCTTCGTTGGAAAGGAAATGTTCTTCGGCAAGGATCAGCTTCGTGACGTCGAGGAGTCGATCGTCGAACAGACCAGGCAACCTGTTCCCAAGACGGCCTAGTAGTGGCCACTGTCCCAGGTTAAGTGGCGAAAGACAAAACCCTCGGACCTAAAGCAGAAGTAAAAATCAGGGAGAATGCCCATGCCTGGCCCGCTTAGCGGTGTTCGTATCCTCGACCTGACCGGCGTTGTGTCGGGCCCGTTCGCGACCATGTTTCTGGCGGATCAGGGCGCCGACGTCTTGAAGATCGAGCCGATCGGCGGTGACATCACCCGCCGCAGCCGTGCCACGATCGACAAGGACGGCGAGTTTTCCGCGCTGTTCATCTCTTCGAACCGCGGCAAGCGTTCGCTGTCGATTGACGTCAAGAGCACGGCTGGCCGCGAGGTGCTCGCCAGGCTGGTCACGCAGGCTGATGTGCTGGTGCAGAACTTCCGGCCCGGCACCATGGAGCGCCTCGGACTCGGGGTGGAAGAGTTGCGCAAGCGGCATCCGCGCCTGATCTACGTCTCGATCAGCGGCGTTGGCGATACCGGCCCGTACGTGAAGAAGCGCGTCTATGATCCGATCATTCAGGGCCTGTCGGGCTTCGCCGATATCCAGTCCCAGCCGGTCACAAATCGTCCGCAGATGATCCGCACGATCGTATGCGACAAGACCACCGCGGTGTTCGCCGCACAGGCGGTGGCGGCAGCGCTCTATGCCCGCGAGAAAACCGGGCAGGGCGATCATATTCAGATCGCTATGCTCGACGCGATGATTTCGTACCTGTGGCCGGAAGGCATGATGCAGTATACCGTCGTCGGCGCCGAGGCAGCCGCCGCCGACCCCAACGACCGGCCCGATCTCGTGTTCAAGACCAGCGATGGCTACATCACCGCCGGTACTATTTCGGATTCCGAGTGGCAGGGCTTTTGCCGCGCCTCCGGCGATCCCGAACTTGCCAACGATCCTCGGTTTGCGACACCATCGGCGCGTTCGGTCAACGCCACGGCGCGCATCAACAAGATGGCGGAATACATTGGTCAACACACCACCGCCGAATGGCTGGAGCGCCTCGACGCTGCCGACGTGCCGTGCGCGCCGATCCTGCGCCGGGGCGAAATCATCCACAACGAGCAGGTGATCGCGCGCGGCATAATCGCGGAATTTGATCAGCCGAAGGTCGGACGGGTGCGGCAGCCGAAGCCGGCGGCCCGCTTTGAGATCAATGAGGCCGCGATTGGCGGGCCTGCTCCCCGCATCGGCGAGCACTCGCGCGACGTGTTGCGGGAACTGGGTTACGACGACAGCGCCATCGACAAGATGGTCGCCGGGCGCAGCGTTCGCGTGGCCGTCTGAACCGAAGCCCTGTTCGCGACCGGCGAACCTCTGTTAGCCCTTCGCCGCGGACGGGGTAATCGGTGACACCGGGACATTCGCAGCCACAGCCCGCCGATAAGCCTCCCGCCTCTGGATACGTTCAAGATAGGGCTGCGCGTTGTCGCAAATACCAACGCCGTAAGCGATGGCCCAATCCAGGCAAGTCGTGAGCAGAATGTCAGCGCTGGTAAATTGGTCACCCATCAAGAACGTCCGCCCATCTGCCAGCGCCACCTCAACGTGTCGCAACTGTTGCCGAAAATACTCGCCGGCTTGTGCGACGACTTCGGGCGCAACTCCATAGATGTGGCCCAATGCGTCTGCGCTATGGCGGCGCATGACGTAGAGGCTGGTGGAATCGAGTTCGGCCACGATGAAGAAGCACCATTCCAGCCAAGCGGCGAACTCGCGCTGGGTCGCGGGAATCAGTGAACGGTCGGGCGTCGAATAGGTTCGCGACAGATAGGCGACGATTGCGGCGCTTTCGCCGATGCAGAAATCGCCGTCCTGCAGCAAGGGAATCTTCTGGCGCGGATTGAGCCTGGTGTATTCAGCGGTTTTGGTCTCGCCTGTCCGCGGCCCGATTGGCTTGGATTTGTAGGACAAACCAAGTTCGTGCATGGCCCAGTGCGGGCGAATGGTGCGGCTTGTGCCAACGCCCCACAGGGTAAGGTTTGGCGTCACGTTCATGTTACCACTTCTCCACGGACGGACGCAGATCCAGCTCGTGAGTCCAGCCATCTCTGCTTTGCTGGTGGGTGAACCAATAGGCGTCAGCAATGGAAGACGTCTTGGTCAGGCTATCTGGGGGAATTTCGCTTGCCTCGATCCCTTTTGCTGCTTTCATGCGCTGGTGAATCGCCTCGCTGTCGACGCCGGCGTCGATCAGGAGATGCACGACATGAATGTTCTTCGGTCCGAGCTCGCGCGCCATCGCCTGGGCTACTGCGCGAAGTCCGAACTTCGCTGAAGAAAATGCCGCAAACCCCTGGCCGCCACGTACACTGGCGGTCGCACCCGTAAAGAAGATGGTGCCGCGTCCGCGCGGCAGCATGAAGCGGGCAGCCTCACGTCCGACCAGGAAGCCGCCGTAGCAGGCCAATTCCCAAGCCTTGAAGAACAGCTTCTCAGTTGTCTCCAGCAGTGGCTTGTTGACGTTCGATCCTGCGTTGAAGAGGCAAACCTCGATGGGCCCGAGCTTTTTTTCGATCCGCGCGAATATGCCTTGGACCTCTGCCTCCTGGCGGGCATCGACGCTGAAGGCGTGAATGTTATGTCCCCCAGCCCTCAGCTCGCCCACGAGCCCCTGCGACTTAGATGCATCGCGCCTGCAGATGCAAACTGTATAGCCGCCCTTCGCAAAACGCCGGGCGACGGCGGCTCCGATGGCATCGCCTGCACCTACAAGTATCGCTACGCCGCGGCTCTCTGCCATTCGGTTTCCTACATACGTTCTGATTTGATACTGTAATCGTAACGGCGGCACGATACGTTGTAAATCAGGCTTTTCGCTCTGCTACAACGAATAATTGGGCAGCCACGTTGTCCCTTAGGAACCTCGTGATCTGAATTAGGGATTGACGAGTTCTAAAAAAGAACGTTAGATAATTGGCGAACGGCCGCGCTGCAAAGCGGCACGGTTTGGTCGGGAGGTCGGTCGTGGCGGAGCTTTCAAAGGCGATCAATCTCGACGAGATTGCTGTCGGCTCGCCGCGCCGCGTCCATGGCGTGACGGCAAGGCAGGTTGCCGAAGCCCCCGACCGGATCGCGCTGGTCGAGAACGGGGCGTCCAGGAGCTACCGAGATCTGGAGCTGCGCGTTAGAGAGATCGCTACCGTCCTCTCCTCGCTTGGAATCAGAACGGGCGACTTCGATGTGCTGCGTTCTCACCACGTGGTTGGCGCGTTGCTGCCGGGAGTGGAAGGGCGCCTCAGAACGATCGACGGCATACCACTCTCAAAGGAACAAGTCGGAGAACTCCACGTGCGCGGGCGCAACGTGGTGCGCGGCTATCTCCGTGCACCTGACCTTACGGACAAAGTGATCGACAGCGAAGGCTGGTTCAATACCGGTTATGTTGCCCGCTTTGACGGCGATTGCCTGTACATTCTCGGCCGTACCAAGGAAATGATTGGCGCCCTCTCGGCCAAGATCGAGGCAATTCTCAATTCACGCAAGGACGTGCAATCCGCCGTCATCGGACGAGGCCTTAATGGCGACGGGGAGCTTGTCGCATTCGTGCAACCGTCGCCGGGCTCGCGCGTCAAGGTGACGCATCTGATACATTCCATCGGGGCTTGGGTCACTGCGTATATGCCGCTGCCGAAAATCGTCGTCGTCGATGTCTTACCGGGAAGCTCAACCGGCAAGATGCGCGAGCATGAACTCGCGGCCTGTTTCCATCGCGACCGAGCTGCTGCCAAGCAGGCGGCGAGATTCCAGCGACGAACTCACTTAACCTGACCGGGAGAACGCCTTTGCAAAAGAGAAACGCAACCGTGGCCGTGATCGGCGCCGGGGACTTTATCGGCGGCGAGATCGCCAAGAAGTTCGCCTCAGAGGGCTTCACGGTGTTCGCCGGGCGCCGTAATGGCGCCAAGCTCGAGCCCCTCGTCAAGGAGATCGAGAAGGCGGGAGGCGAAATCCATGCGCGTTCGCTCGATGCGCGCAAGGAAGAGGAGATCATCTCCTTCCTTGGAGATGCCGACAAGCACGCGCCGCTCGAAGTTTGCATCTTCAACATTGGCGCCAACGTCAATTTTCCGATTCTGGAAACCACCGAGCGCGTGTTCCGCAAGGTATGGGAAATGGCCTGCTACTCCGGGTTTCTCGCCGGCCGGGAAGCGGCGCGGCTGATGCTGCCCCGAGGCAAGGGCAACATCTTCTTCACCGGCGCGACCGCGAGTCTCCGCGGCGGGGCGGGTTATGCGGCGTTCGCCAGCGCCAAGTTCGGTCTGCGCGCCGTGGCACAAGCGACCGCACGCGAGTTGGGTCCCAAGAATATTCACGTCGCGCATCTCATCATCGATTCCGGGGTTGATACGGAATGGGTGCGTCAGCGGCGGATCGAGGCGCTCGGTCCCAATGCGCTGGATGATCCCGACGCTTTGATGCCGCCGTCCTCGGTCGCGGAATCCTATTGGCTGCTTTATCAGCAGCCCAAAAGCGCCTGGACCTTTGAACTGGAGATTCGTCCCTTCGGCGAGAAGTGGTAGCTGGAGCTTCTCACGATGGAACTCAATCTTTCCAGCGAGGACGCAGCTTTTCGTGACGAGGTGCGCGCTTTTATTGCGGAGAACTACCCGCAGGAAATGCGCGTTCCAAACCCCGAGACCGATCTGACCAAGGAGCAGTCGCTGCTCTGGCACCGCATCCTCCACAACAAGGGTTGGGTGGCTCCGCTCTGGCCCAAGGAATATGGCGGCCCCGGCTGGTCGGTCACGCAGCGGTTCATCTTCGAACAGGAGACGTCGCGCGCCGGAACGCTGCCGCCGCTGGCGTTCAGCGTCACCATGGTCGGCCCGGTCATCTACACCTTCGGCAACGACGCGCAGAAAAAGAAGTATTTGCCGCGGATTCTCTCCGGCGAGGACTGGTGGTGCCAAGGCTATTCGGAACCCGGCTCCGGCTCCGACCTGGCTTCCGTCCGGACAAAGGCGGTGCGCGACGGCGATCACTACATCGTCAACGGCCACAAGACCTGGACGACGCTGGCCCAGCATGCCGACTGGATCTTCTGTCTGGTGCGGACCGACCCTTCGGCAAAGCCCCAGGCCGGCATCTCCTTCCTGTTGATTGACATGAAATCGCCGGGAGTCACGGTGCGGCCCATCATCACCATCGACGGATCGCACGAGGTGAATGACGTCTTCCTCGAGGACGTGCGGGTGCCCGTCGAGAATCTGATCGGTGAGGAGAACAAGGGCTGGACCTACGCAAAATTCCTGCTCGGCAACGAGCGCACCAGCATGGCCGGAATCGGCCGCTCCACGCGCTATCTGAACCGGCTGAAGAAGATCGTGAAGGCCGAGATTCCGGTCGATGATCCGGCGCATCTCGAATTCCGGCGGGATATCGCCCGCATCGAGCTCGACGTCTTGGCGCTGGAGGCGACCGAGCTGCGCGTGGTGGCGCAGATGGCGCGGGGTATCGATCCGGGTCCCGCGGCATCCCTGTTCAAGATACGGGGCACCGAAATCTTCCAGAGCATCACGGAGTTGACCCACCGTGCGATCGGCAATTACGGGCTTGCGCTTCGTGAGCAGCCGGCGAGCGCCAACCGCTTCATGCCCGGGCCGGACTATGGCCATACCGCGTCGGAGAAATACCTGAACGCGCGCAAGCTCAGCATTTACGGCGGATCAAACGAAATCCAGCGCAACATCATTGCCAAGGCGGTACTTGGCCTTTGAACCAGCAAAGCGGGACCTCGAATGGATATCCAGTTCACTGAAGAGCAGGAAATGTTGCGGTCAAGCGTGCAGCGTCTGCTCCGCGACCAGTATGATTTCGATGCGCGCCGCGGGATCGTTGCCTCCGACGAAGGCTGGAGCCGGACACAGTGGTCATCCTTTGCTGAGCTCGGTTTGCTCGCCGCGCCATTCTCGGAAGAGGCCGGCGGCCTCGGCGGCGGTCCGCTCTCGACGATGATCGTGATGCACGAGTTCGGCCGCCATCTCGTGGTCGAACCCTTCGTCGAGACCATCGTGCTCGCCGGGGGCTTGCTCGAAAGCGAGGGGTCTCCCGCGCAGAAGAGCGAATTCATTCCCGACATCATCGCAGGAAAGTCGATCTGGGCGCTTGCCTGGACCGAGAAAGCGTCACGTTTCGATCCAGCCAATGTCGCGACGACGGCGCGACGCGAGGGCGATGACTACATACTGGTTGGCGAGAAGGCCGCGGCGATCGCCGCGCCGTGGGCGGATTATCTGATTGTTTCCGCACGCACCTCGGGGGACCAGCACGACCGCGACGGCGTCAGCATGTTCATCGTGGATCGCCAGGCGGCGAATCTGCATCTGCGAACTTTCAAAACCATTGACGGCCGCCGCGCTGGCGAGATCAGCCTGGACGGCGTAAGGGGCCACTTGCTCGGCGGGGAGGGTGCGGGTGTCGCCGCGCTGGAGGCTTGCCGTGATCGCGCCATTGCCGCGTTGTGCGCCGAAACAGTCGGCGCCATCGGGGAGCTGAACGCAGCGACACTGGAGTATAGCAAGACCCGAAAACAGTTCGGCGCGACGCTCGGCAGCTTCCAGGTGCTGCAGCACCGCATGGTCGACATGTTCATTGCGCATCAGGAGGCCCTCTCGTTGATGCAGCATCTCACCCTGAGCCTGGCAGTCAATGAGCCCGGCCTGTCCAGGCTCGCGTCCGGCGCAAAATCAAAGGTCGGCTACGCGGCAAGGTTCGTCGCCGACCAGGCTGTGCAGCTTCACGGCGGCATGGGCATGACCGACGAACTCAATGTCGGACATTATTTCAAGCGAATCTCCTCCATCAACATCCAATTCGGCGATCCCGCGTACCACGTTCTGCGTTACGCGCAGCTCGACGCGGCCGCCTAACCAAAGAGGCAAGCATGACGACTGAAGCAGTAATCGTTTCCACCGCCCGCACCGGCGTCGGTAAGGCCTATCGCGGCGCGCTCAACAACACCGAAGGCCCAACCTTGGCCGGCCACGTGATGGCCGAAGCGGTGAAGCGGGCCGGCATCGCGCCCGGCGAGGTCGAGGACGTGGTGATGGGCTGCGCGATGCAGCAGGGCACCATGGTGATGAACGTGGCGCGCAAGGGCGCCATCCGTGCTGGCCTGCCGGTGACTGTTGCCGGCACCACGATTGACCGGCAATGTGCCTCCGGCCTGCAGGCGATCGCGGTTGCCGCACGCTCGGTGATATCAGACGGCGTCGAGATCGCGATCGGCGGCGGCATCGAATCGATCAGCCTCGTGCAGAATGAGCACATGAACAAGTTTCATGTCGTCGACGAAGAGTTGATGGCGATGAAGCCGGAAATGTACATGTCGATGCTGGAAACCGCCGAGGTCGTTGCCGAACGTTACAAGATCGGTCGCGACAAGCAGGATGAATACAGCCTCGAGTGCCAGCGCCGCGTGGGTGCAGCGCTGCAGGGCGGTCGCTTCAATGACGAGATCGTGCCGATCACGACCACAATGGTTGTGGTTGACAAGGATACCAAGCAGGTCAGCTATCAGCAGGTGACGCTGTCGAAGGACGAGGGTCCGAGGCCGGACACCACTGGCGACGGCCTTGCAAAGATCAAGCCGGTGTTCGAAGGCAAAACCATCAGTGCGGGCAATGCCAGCCAGCTCTCCGACGGCGCCTCGGCCTGCGTGATCATGAGTGACAAGATCGCGGCAAAGAAGGGCCTCAAGCCGCTTGGCATCTTCCGCGGGTTCGTTGCCGCCGGCGTCGAGCCGGACGAGATGGGCGTGGGCCCGGTCGCAGCGATCCCGCGGCTCCTCAAGCGCCATAACCTGAAGATCGACGACATTGATCTCTGGGAGCTCAATGAAGCCTACGCGGTGCAGGTGATCTATTGCCGCGACAAGCTCGGCATTGACCCGAACAAGCTCAACGTCAATGGCGGTTCGATCGCGATCGGTCATCCCTACGGCATGACCGGGGCGCGGCTCACGGGCCACCTCCTGATCGAGGGCCGGCGGCGCAAAGCGAAATACGGCGTGGTGACAATGTGCATCGGCGGCGGCATGGGCGCGGCGGGTCTGTTTGAAATCGTCCATTGATTGGAAACGCAGGAGATTCTCGTGAAGACAGCGATTACTGAACTGTTCGGCATCAAGCATCCGATTATCCAGGGCGGCATGCATTATGTCGGCTTCGCCGAGCTCGCCGCCGCGGTGTCCAACGCCGGGGGACTCGGGATCATCACCGGCCTGACGCAAAGGACGCCGGAACTGTTGGCCAAGGAAATCGCACGCTGCCGCGACATGACCGACAAGCCGTTCGGCGTGAACCTGACTTTCCTTCCGAGCTTTACCGCACCGCCTTACCCGGAATACATCGCCGCGATCAAGGAAGGCGGCGTCAAGGCAGTGGAAACCGCTGGCCGCAGCCCCGAGCAGTACATGCCGGCGTTGAAGGCGGCCGGCATCAAAGTGATCCACAAGTGCACCTCGGTCCGGCACTCACTCAAAGCCGAGAAGATCGGCTGCGACGCCGTCAGCGTCGATGGCTTTGAATGCGGCGGACATCCCGGCGAGGACGACATCCCGAACATGATCCTGCTGCCCCGTGCGGCGGACGAGCTGAAGATTCCGTTTGTGGCGTCGGGCGGCATGGCCGACGCGCGGAGCCTCGTCGCCGCTCTGTCGATGGGCGCCGCCGGCATGAACATGGGGACCCGCTTCATCGCCACGAAGGAAGCGCCAGTGCACGACAATGTAAAGCAGGCCTTGGTCAAGGCAACCGAACTCGACACCGTGCTGGTCATGCGCGCGCTGCGCAATACCGAGCGCGTCTTGAAGAACAAGGGCGTCGACGAGTTGCTCGAGATCGAGCGCGAGAAGGGCGCAAGCCTGAAGATTGGCGACATCCATGAGCAGGTCGCTGGCGTGTATCCCAAAGTGATGATCGACGGCGATATGGACGCGGGCGCCTGGAGCTGCGGCATGGTCGTTGGACTCATCAACGACATTCCGACGGTGAAGGAGTTGATCGAACGCATCATGGCCGATGCCGAGCGAATCATCCGTCAACGCCTGACAGGTTTCCTCGATGGCACCGAGCAAAGGCCGGCTGCCGCCCGGGCGATCGCGTAGCTGGATGTTATAGCGAGGCGATACCCATGCGCGGTTGTGCGTGAGGTGATTGTTATGGCGAAGCTCGATTGACCGGCGATGGATGGCCTTCGGCAGTCTCGGGGAAGGGGATTTTATGGATCTGGCCGACTTCCACTACTACGAGCCTTCGAAGGGCCACGGGCTCCGACATAATCCATTCAACGCGATTGTCGCGCCGCGTCCGATTGGTTGGATTTCGTCACGCAATGCGGCTGGTAAACTGAACCTCGCTCCATACAGCTTCTTCAACGCTTTCCTCTACGACCCTCCGATAATCGGATTTTCCTCAATTTCGTGGAAGGACACCGTCAAGAACGTCAGCGAGACCCGCGAATTTGTTTGGAATCTGGTTACGATGGATCTGGGCGAGCGCATGAACAAGACGGCCGCGCCCCTTGATCACGGTGTGAGCGAGTTCGAAACGGCAGGGCTGACGCCGATCCCGGGGCGCCACGTAGCGGTGCCGCGGGTAGGCGAGAGCAGGGCCGCTATGGAATGCAAGGTCACCGACGTCTCTCAGTTGACGAATGCGTGTGGCGAGAAAGTCGAGGGATGGTTCGTGCTCGGCGAAGTCGTCGCAGTATATATCGACAAGTCTTTGATTGAGGACGGTGTATACAACACTGCACTTGCGCGCCCCATACTGCGCGCCGGCCGTGGTGGAGATTACCTTGAGGTCAAGACGGAGAACATGTTCGAGATGAAGCGTCCGCCTGGCAGCAGCAAACCGGAATTCCACGGCACCTGATTAAAGGAACGATCGATGCCCCAGCATGTGAAAACTGAAATGGCCGCAGGCATCATGACGATGACGCTGGCCCGTCCTGAAAAGAAGAACGCGCTCAGCAATGAAATGTACAGCGCCATGTCGGATGGGCTGGAGCGCGCGGAGAAAGATCCTGCCGTGCGGGTCGTTCTATTTCAGGGAGATGGCGACAGTTTTACGTCCGGAAACGACATCGCCGATTTCAGTGCCCAGGCCAACGGTAGCAATATAGGGGAAAGCCAGGCGTTCCGGTTCATCCGCAATCTCGGTAAGGCCACCCGTCCACTCGTCGCCGCAGTGCAGGGCAACGCGGTAGGCGTTGGTACCACGATGTTGCTGCATTGCGACCTCGTATTTCTTGCCGACACGGCGAAGCTGATGACACCATTCGTAAATCTGGCGCTGGTTCCTGAGGCGGCTTCGAGTTGGTTGCTGCCCGCCCGCATCGGGCATGTCCGCGCATACGCCATGTTTGCGTTGGGGGAGCCGCTCGATGCAGCCGCCGCATTGGCCTGCGGTCTGGCTAACGCCGTGGTGCCGGCCGCTGACTTGCGCGCCAGGGCTTGGCAGGCCGCCGAAGCCCTGACCAAACGGCCCGCGGGCTCTCTCAGTCACACCAAAGCGCTCATGCGCGAAATGGACAAGATCGCTGCCCAAATAAACCGGGAAAGCGCGCTATTTGCCGAGCGGTTGCAGACCGGCGAAGCCCGCGAAGCGTTCGCGGCGTTTGCCGAGCGGCGTAAGCCGGACTTCACAAGCCTGACGAGCGACTGACAAGTGGCCCATGTGGTGTCAAAGCCAATCAAGACCTCGGGAGCCGCGCGTACAGACCAAGCGCCAGCAGTGAAAACGCGCTCAGCACGACGCCCAGCGCCAGCATTGCTTCATGCGACACCGTGGCAGCAAGCCATACGCCGATTGCGGCGTTCATCATCTGCCAGAAGCCCAGCAGCGCCGAGGCCGCGCCAGCTTTCTCCCCGAATGGAGAGAGCGCGCGGGCGGTAGCCAGTGGACTGACAACGCCCATGCCGAGGAGAAATACGCACATCGCGCCCAGAAACGGCAAGAAGGTCGGGCTGATCATCGAGATGAGCAGGATCGCAACGCTGCTGGCGGCCGTTGCCCACAGTCCTGCCCGGATCGGGCGATCGAGCCCGTAGCGTGGTGCCAATTTCGTCGCCAGCATGCCCGCGGCGAATACGATAAAGACGGTGCCGGCGAAGAAGAGGCCGAGCTGGATCGGCGTGAAGTGCAGCGCTTCAATGAATAGTCGCGGTGCAGCCGAAAACATAGAGAACAAGCCGCCTATGATCAGGCTCGCGGTTGCAGCCGGGATGGCGAAACGCCGATCGCCAATCAGACCAACATAGGTCCTGGCGATGGCGACCAGATTGAGCGGAGTGCGGATCGAATTGTGGGTTTCGCCGAGGATGATGCTGTAAGCAACGGCGCCAATTGCGGCAAAGGCCGCGACAAGAGCGAATTCGGAGCGCCAGCCAAAACTGTGATCGAGTGCGCCGCCAAGCAGCGGCGAGAATCCGGGGGCTGCGGACATTACGATCATGATCAGCGCCATTGCGCGTGCCAGCGCCGGCCCACTGAACATGTCGCGGGCGATGGCGCGAGACAACACTGACGTCGCACAAGCGCCTGCAGCCTGCACGACGCGGCCGACCAAGAGATCAGATAGATCTGTTGCCAGACCGCACCAGACGCTGCCGCCAAAGAACACGGCAAATCCAATCAGGACTGGCCAGCGTCTGCCGTAGCGATCCGAAAGCGGTCCGACCAGGAGCTGGCCTATCCCGAACATCGCAAGAAAGACCGTGATGGCGGATGTGACCGCCGCGCTGGTGACATTCAAGGAGATCGCAATTTGCGGCAGCGACGGCAGCAAGATGTTGGTCGCGAGCGTTCCCATCGCGGCCAGGACGGAAAGAACTGCGATCGCCAGGCCGCTGGAGACGGGAACGTCCCTCGGCACCCTTTTGGTCGTTTGGCACTGGCCAGCCATGGGAACTTTCGCGCTGATAGATAGGCAGGTCACAAGGCGGCGAGTGACGCGGTTCGCGCCGCTCGCCGAACCCTTTCTGGTCGGATCGGCTGTGCTACCTGCGGACGACGCGCTCGATCGCGATGGCGGTGGCTTCACCGCCACCGATGCAAAGGGCTGCAACGCCGCGTTTGAGGTTCTGCGCCTCCAGCGCATGCAGCAGCGTCACGATCAGGCGCGCGCCGGTGGCACCGATCGGATGACCGAGCGCGCAGGCGCCGCCATTGACGTTGAGTTTCTCGCGGGGAATGCCGAGATCCTTCTGCGCCGCCATCGCCAC
>NZ_JAFCLU010000046.1 GCF_018130385.1 Bradyrhizobium sp. AUGA SZCCT0283
ATCAACATGTTTCCGCAATCAACTCTGTTGGTGCAAAAGGCGGAATATGAGTGGCCTTCGCCCTTCGCGCGGGCACTTCAAGCCGGACCATCCACGGTCAACAAACTGGAGGGGGACCATGACGTCTTCGGCGACGGCAGCGTGATGCTCATGGCGACACCCGGGCACACGCCCGGCCATCAATCGCTATTGATCAAACTGCCCAACACTGGCGCACTCCTGCTCTCGGGCGACGCCGTCCATTTTAAGGACAATTGGGAAAACCGCCGCGTCCCTGACATCAATTTCAACAAGGAGCAGACCTCCGCATCATTGCAGCGGATGTCTGACATTCTCGCGAAGGAAAAGGCGCAGCTTTGGATCAACCATGACAAAGTGCAACGCGACAGCCTAAAAATGGCGCCGGGCTTCTACGATTGAGACCTGTTGGGCTGTCCCGGACGCACGCTGATGGCACTTTTGAGACACCCGACCGCTTCTGACGATGTCCGTTATCGGGGGAAGACCGGAAGTGCTCAGCGCACGGACAAAACGGCGTTATTGGACCCAAAGCGGATCCGCTGGTTCGCTAAAATGGCCAAGTGGGCTACGGGAATAAGACCTTGCGCCTTTATAGCAGACCGTACCGCAGCACGTTGATGCAAAGCGTCAACTTCGACCTGTCAACGCTGAGGTCCCATGAAGCGATGGGCATGCTCCGCACATAGGAGGTGATGATGCAGGTTAGCTATCCATTGTCGGCCGGAAACCGTCATATTCAGATATCTTAGACCGTCCTCGATGTGCGTCGAAACGCTGTTCCAGAAAAAGCCGGGATATTTGTCGATAATATCAGCTGGCGAGGCATATCCAAGCTGACGGTTTTTTCCGATCTCTTCAAACTCGCTATAGAGCGCATTGGCCTTTCGCGAATACATTGGATCCCCAAGCTGTCCGATGAGGTCGGCAGCTTGGACTAGTTTTGGCTCTATGCCCTCATTAGCGTTCGAGCGATCCAGACGTGCTGGAAAGCGCGTCATTTCAATTGCGGCTGCGATACGCGACGCGTCGAGGATGGGTGAATTTCCGAGGCGCTCAAAGGCAAACAGCTTCGATCGATCGACGTGATAAGGCGAGAGAGCAGCATCTGATGCGCCGCGAGAAAGCGTAATCGTCTTTCCGCTCCCGTCCACCACGAACTCGGTTTCCGTGTCACCGCTCAAAACGCCACGCACATAGCCGATATCGTGCAACAGACAAGCGACGATCAGATGGCTGTAATCAGTGGGTTCTATTCTTTGTGAAAGTGTCATTCCGGCCAGAATTTCACGTCCGACCATCGTGACCTGTAGGGTGTGCTCGTAATTGTGGTAAAGAGCATCGCTTCTGGCCAGGCATTCAATGGTGCTGCGCGCAAAGGAGCCTAAACGCTCAGCCATATCGTCCTGTGCTGGACCAAAAATGCGACGGAAATCTTTGGCGAGAAATTTGCCCAACTTCTTGGCTGCTAATGCCGTGATCGTCTTCACCGACCATCTCCAGGACGGCAAGATGCTATCATTTTGTGAAGAATCTGGAAGGCGAAAAACGTCCGTCGGTAACGCAGTCCTCGGTCTGACGTCGCGACAGACGCCCCTCGTTCGAGTTGATGAAGTGATCGAAAAGCTCGCTGGTTGCTGCGGTGCATGAGGATCGGTTTTGGCACGAATGCGAAGTGCCGACCGGCTCAGAAACTGTCTGCTCCTCGGGGGTTTCGCCATTGCGCCCTGCGGTCCTGTGGATCCGACGCCCCTCCGGTTTTTGACGGGAACCTTTTCCCTTCGAGACCATCCAAGGTGGGCAGTGAGGAAAGTGCCGATGCGACGTCCAGTTACCTGTGGACGGACCCGTTGGCACCGGACAATGCCGAGTTCGTACAGCGCGCACGCGGCTCGGGATGGGAATGGCTTCGAACCTAACCAAGGAGGACAACCAATGGCACAGGATCTTTCGACTTCCATCACAAGACGAAGCCTAGTCGCAGGGCTGGCGCTGAGCGCCGCTCCAGTCGCTTTGGCGGGCGCTAATAATGCCTACGCGCAGGCGAAGGAAACCCCGTCTGAAAAAAGTCTGTATGAGCGCCTGGGGGGCGTATTCGCCATCGCGGCGGTGGTTGATCACTTCAGCGACGCCGTCGTGAAGAACCCGGTCGTTGGCCAGAAGTCCAAGAACCCGCAACTGCGAGAATGGCACACCAAGAACCTGAAAAGGTTGCCCGGCCTCAAGTTCATGCGCACGCTGTGGGTCTGCAACGTTTCGGGTGGGCCCTTCCAGTTCACCGCCACCAAGCCCGGCAAGACGCCGCTCGGCCTTGAGGAGGCCCACCGCGATCTTCGAATCTCCCCGGCCGAATTCGATGAGGTCGCAGCCCAACTCGGACGAACCCTAGACTTCGCCAAAGTCCCCAAGCGCGAGAAGGCCGAAGTCCTGGCAGCCTTTGCCGCCCACAAGGACGAGGTCACCGCTGGCTACGTGGCGGCCAGCAAGCGCGGCTGAAGCTGCTGTCCAGACGATCCCGCTCAGCCCAAGCTGGGCGGGAAGTGTTGCTGCGTCTCAACGCGGTCCTGGGCTGGCCGGAAGTGGACCAGCGATCAAGCTGAGGAACCCACTTTTTGGTTTTCCTGCAGCGCACAACTGAAAGAACCCGCTCCCATCCGAACCAAACAACGCCCGAGCCGTTACGGTCCCGCCTTAGAACGGGCCCCGCCTTAGAATTGAGAGATGGCCATGCGTGTTATTGCGACACCCACGATATTCTTACTTTCATCCAGCCTCGTTCCCACACTCGCCCAGGAGCAGGGAAGGGCTCCGGCTCAGAGTCAGTCCGAGACGGCTCCGGCCCCTACTCCGCCCCAGACTGTTCCTGTGATGCAGCCCGAGCGAACCTCACAGCAATCGGAGTAAGCTCGTAAGCAAGCTCAGGATCGGGCGGAGGACGTCCAGGTCGGTCGCGATTGGCGAACGCAATCGCGCGACGGCGACAAGATGGGTCGCATGGGCCAGGATGGCATGGGGCGAATGATCGAAGGTATGGGTCCAATGGGCGAAGACGAGATGGCGCGAATGGGGGATCACATGAGGATGTGCCGACAAATGATGAAGCGCTGGGGTCACAGAATGCACCGCGACAGTGATGACATGGACAGCGACACAGCCGAGGAGACCGAAGCTCCGATCGGTCAGACCGAGATCGTTACGGCCGTACTTACGATGAAGGTCGATCTTCGCGTCAGGTGAAAATCTGTATTGAGGACGAAAGCGGCGACGAGTATTGCCGATATCGCAATCGGTAACCGCCTAGCGCGGCCTCCCCCTTCAGGACGTCCCCAAAGTCCGCAGTTAATAGGTCGGGCCGCCTTGACGGGTAATCTCTCCTGTACGGTACTTGCCGTCCAACACCTTGTCCGAGCCCGCCCGACGCTTTCCCTGATGCAGATGTGCTGGTCGCACTCAAGCGTTACGATCTCGGCAGCCTCATCCCCAAACTCGACCAGGTGGAGCTTTGGGACAAGGAGCTTTCGCTCGGCGAACAGGAGCGTCTCGCCTTTGCGCGACTGCTGCTGCACAAACCAGGATGGATTTTTCTCGACACACGAAAGCCCGAGTGCACACGAACGGCGGCGTTCACTCAATCGCCTCGGAAAATAGGCGCTTTGTCGCCGGAGCCATTCCTTTCTCCATTCTCATTGCGACGCGAGCGACACAAAGAAAACGCCAAGAACGACGCACATTCAACCGAAACCAAGAAGCAGCTTTGGCAAGGAAATCAGCATTGATCCAACGCTACGAGGGGTACGTCACATGCGCGACAACGTGAGCGCAATTCAGGAAACGCCTCAATAGAGCGTGAGGGACATGGGACCGACAGGAAATAGCTCTCTACCCGCAAGGTAAAAGAACGCCGTGCCCGAGGGACACGGCAAGTTTCAGGGAGGGTGAACCGGAAAACTCCCGGTGCATACGTGAGGCGTGGCCTCGGCCGATCGTCCGCCGGGCGCGATCGGAAAAAGTCAGCGGCCGTTCGCGGCCGCGGTCACCATTTCAACGCTGCCGTGCGCACGGGATGGTCCCAGAGCGCCGCGGTCTCGCTGTCGAGCAGGTTCACTGTGAGCGAGCACCCGGCCATGTCCAGCGACGTGACGAAACTGCCGACCAGCGAGCGGGCGATGCGCAAGCCCCGTTTCTCGAGCATCCGGCGCGCCGCGTTGTACATCAGATAGAGCTCGATCGTCGGCGTTCCGCCAAATCCGTTGACGAGCAAGAGGGCTTCGGCCCCGTCGCGCGCGTTGAGATCCTGCGCGATGGCCGTCGTCATCTCGTCCGCGATCGCGTCGGCCCGCTCCAGCTTGACCCGGCGACGTCCCGGTTCGCCGTGAATGCCGACCCCCATCTCCATCTCGTCCTCGCCGAGCGAAAAGGTCGGCGTGCCCGCGGCCGGGACCGTGCAGCTCGTTAGCGCCACCCCCATCGAACGCGTGCGCGCGTTGACGCGCTCGCCGAGCGCAACGCAGCCCTCGAGGTCGGCGCCCTTCTCTGCCGCCGCGCCGACGATCTTCTCGACGATCAATGTGCCCGCCACGCCGCGGCGCCCGATGCTGTGGGTCGAGTTCTCGACCGCGACGTCGTCGTCGGTCACGATGGTGGCAGTGCGACCTTCGGCGATCTCGGCGGCCATCTCGAAATTCATGCGGTCGCCCGCATAGTTCTTCACGATGAACAGAACGCCGGCTTCACCCGCGACCGCCTGGGCAGCCTCGACGATCTGGTCCGGCGTCGGCGACGTGAAGACCTGTCCCGGGCAGGCGGCGTCGAGCATGCCATAGCCGACGAAGCCTGCATGCAGCGGCTCGTGCCCGCTCCCGCCGCCCGACACGAGCGCGACCTTCCGCGGATTCAGCTCACGGCGCCGCACGAATTTGCGCTCCGGCCCGAGCGTGACGAGATCGCCATGCGCGGCGGCGAACCCGTCGAGGCTCTCCGCGAGCACGTTGTCGACCGAATTGATGAATTTCTTCATTGTCTCCTCCCCATCTCATCCGCATGTCCTCCCCTTGCGCCTCACGCTTATTTTTCCTGCATGATGGCAATCAGGCGCCGCGCGAACTCCTGGAGCAGCGCGTCAAGCTCGGCGTTCCGCTTGGCATTGCCGAGATCCGGCAGGTGCAGCGTCAGGGTCCGCTCGTGCGGCCCTTCGGTGAGCCGGCCGATCCGCCGCGGATGCGCGCGGGCATAGGCGCGCAGAAACGCGGCCTTGGCCTGCGGCGGGAAATGGCAGACATCGAAGATCGTATTGAGATGCTGCACGGGGATCGGCACGGGATAGGCGGGGTTGCTGATCTGGCTCACGAAGCTGCGGTTCTTCCCCATGGCATGGGCCAGACGAAGCCGCATGCCCGAGGGGCGGCTGTCCAGCACTTCCTTGAAGATGCGCTTGTAGACCGCAACAGCGCCGGCTTCGGCCGGCTCATCGATCGCCGTGTCAGCCAAGGCCGCCTCCGCCGCTCAGCCGGACGATGGTCTGCTTGATCTGTGCCAGCGCCGATGCATTGACGGACAACTCGCGCAAGCCGCAGTTCAGCAATGCGGGCAGGCAGCGCGGATCGCTCGCCATGTCGCCGCACAGGCTGACGCTGATCCCGGCGCGCCGGCCGTGCTCGGCGGTCCGCGCGATCAGTTCGAGTACTGCCGGATGCAGCGGATCCATCAAGGGCGCGAGAGCTCCATTGGAACGATCGCAGGCAAGGACATATTGCGCGAGGTCGTTCGAACCGATTGAGAAGAAGGAGGCCTTGAAGCTCGTGACTGCCAAAGCCGCCGCCGGGACTTCAATCATGATTCCCAGCTCGGGAAGCATCGCGGCAACGCCGTCCGCCTGCAAGCGCTGCACGACATCGGAAAACAACTTCCGTCCCGCCTCGAGCTCGTCGGCCGATGTGACCATCGGAAACATGACCTTGAGGTTGCCGCGCACCGCGGCACGCGCAAGCGCGCGGAGCTGAACGGCAAAGATCTCGGGCCGGGCCAGGCAAAGCCGGAGACCGCGAACCCCGAGGAACGGATTGGCTTCGCCATCCAGCGTAAATCCGGGCACCGGTTTGTCGCCGCCTGCATCAAACGTGCGGATGGTGACCGGGCGCCGGTCGGCCCAGCGCAACACCGCATCATAGGCCTGGAACTGCGTCTCTTCGTCGGGCAGCCCCCCGCGCTCGGTCAGCAGAAACTCGGTACGCATCAGGCCGATGCCATCGGCATATTGCGCGTCTGCGTGCTCGAGATCATCGACGCGCTGGATATTGATGAACAGCTTGATCCGCTCGCCGCGCCACGATGCGGTCGGCCGTCGCAGGATCGCGCGGGCCGACGCCCTGCTCTTGCGGTGGCTTTCGCGCCGTTTTTCGAACAAGCGGACCTGCTCGGCGCCGGGATCGAGTTCGAGCATCGCGCCCTCGCCGTCGAGCAGCGCCGTGGCTCCGATGTCCGGAATCGCGCCGAGTTGCACGACCATAGGGATGCCCCGCGCGCGCGCCAGCATCGCGACGTGGCTGGTGGGACTGCCGCGCAAGAGCGCCAGACCGCCGCCGCCGGACCAGTCGATCTCCAGGAACCGCGACGGCGGCAGATCGTCGGCGCAGACGACGGCGCCGCTCGGAATCTTCAGGGCCTGGCCCTCGCCTCCCCGCAGAATGTTGATCACGCGGTCGCGCAGGTCCGCAAGGTCCGAGGAGCGCGCCTTCAGATATTCGTCCGCCACCGAATTGTAATCCGCGATCTGCTCGTCGAGCGCTGAACGCCATGCGACATCCGCAGGATCGCCCTCGCCGATCGACGCGAAGATCGCTTCGATGAAGTCCTCATCGTCCAGGAGCGCGACCTGGAATTCGAGAATCTGCGCGGCTTCGCCACCGGCGATCCCAGCCAGATCCGCGATCTGCCCGCTTGCCGTGTCAATCGCAGCACGAAGGGCTAGCGCTTCTTCAGCCAGGTTACCCGCGACACGCTCGCCGCTCGTGCTGGCATCGACCCGGACGAATGGACCATGGGCAAAGCCGATCGAGGCGGTCCTGCCGCGGTAGGCCAGTCCTGCAGCGCCACCCTGCATGCTACGAAGCTCCGTCCGGAAAATCGGCCGCGATCAGGTCGACCAGCGCCGCAACGGCGGCCTCTGCGTCACTGCCGGATGCCTTGATCTCGATCGTGCTGCCGTGCGCTGCGCGCATCGCCATGATCTTGGCCACGCTCTTGGCGTTGATCCATTCGGCCGCGCCTGCGACACGAACGGAAATCTGGGCCTGGAACCTCTTGGCGAGCTTGGTCAGCTTGACCGCCGGGCGCGCATGCATGCCCACCGCGTGCACCAGCCGCACATTGCCGGTGAATATCTGTCCGTCCGCTTTATCCAGCATGCTCATATTCCATCATCGCTTCGCCGACATGTCAGTCGGCAGAGAGTTCCTCGGCCACGGCCTTCACCTGGGCCAGTGAGCTACCGCCCGCCGCCTCGGTTGCCGCCATCACGGCCCCCTCGACGATTGGCGCGTTGCATACGACAACGAGATCGCGCCGTGCAGGCTCCAGCATCTCGACCGCCATTTCGCTGTTGGTTTCGGCGCCGCCAAGGTCGACGAGAATCGCGACGCCCTTCGCCGACCAGGCATCATTGATGGCGTCAATGATCAGGGAGACGGTGGTGCCCAATCCGCCATCCGGATTGCCGCCGCAGAACGCCACCTTGACCTCGCTGCCGACCATCTGCCGCACCATGTCGGCGGTGCCCTTGGCGATGTCCCTGGAATGCGAAACGATCACGATACCCACAGTTTCGGTCATTCCTGTCCCTCCAGGCTCGCGCATACCGCCTGCACGAGAACGCAGCTTGAGCGCGCGCCGGGATCGATATGCCCGATGCTGCGCGGGCCGAGGAACGACGCCCGCCCCTTGGTGGCCTGCATCGGCGCGGTCCGCTCGACCGCTTCGGCCGCGGTGATGCGGACCCGCGCGATCAGATCCGCTTGGCCGGCCGCCGTCTTCAGCGTCTCCAGGACGGGAATGAGCACGTCGAGCATCGTCTTCTCGCCGGCCTGCGAGCGGCCCCGCGCGCTCACCGCGTTCACGCCGCAACCAAAGACATTTGCGAGATCATCCGGCAATTGTCTGTCGTGCGAGAGCGCTTCGCCCGCGGCAAGAAAGAAGCTGCCGTAAAGCGGCCCGGAAGCGCCGCCGACCGTCATCACCAAGGTCTTGCCGATCATCTTCAGCGCCTCGTCGAGCGGCTGCGCGGAGATCGCATCGAGCTTACCCAGCACCGCTTCGAATCCGCGCTTCATATTGATTCCGTGGTCGCCGTCGCCGATCGCCTGATCCAGGCTCGTCAGCTCCGGCGCGCTGGCGATGACCCGCTCTGCGGCCACTTTGACCAACGACTTGAACGTATCGGGTTGCAGCGACATCGACTTGATCCTCTAGTGAATCATCGCGGGGATGCGTTGCCCCGCGCGATCGAAACAGAGCGGATGTACCAGGTGCAATTCGACCTCCTGATCGGCCTTTAGCGGCTGCTGATGCGGATCCGCAAGCGTCACCAGCATTTCGCCCTTATAGTCCAGGTGAACGTGATTCTGCTCGCCGAGGTGCTCGACACGGTGGACGCGGCCGACCATCCGCCCGCCATTGCGAGCACCGACCTTCAGATGCTCGGTACGGATGCCGACCGTCTCCGTTCCGGGCGGCACCGGCACGTCCGGCAATAGACGGGCGGGAAGGAAATTGATCTGGGGCGTGCCGAGGCGCGAGGCGACGTAGCTGCTGGAGGGGCTTTCGTAGATCTCCCGCGGCGTGCCAAGCTGAAGAAGCTGGCCGTCCCTGATCACACCGATCCGGGAGGCCATGGTCATGGCCTCGACCTGGTCGTGGGTCACGTAGAGAATGGTCGCGCCCAGTTCCAGCTGGATCCGCTTGAGCTCGAGACGGAGCTCCGCGCGCAGCTTCGCGTCCAGCGACGAGAGCGGCTCGTCCATCAGGTAGATCGAAGGATCGCGGACCAGCGCGCGGCCGATGGCGACTCGCTGCATTTCGCCGCCGGACAGGCGCGTTGCACGGTTGTTCAGCTTGCTTGCGATATGCAACAGTTCCGCGGTCTGTTCAACGCGCTTGCGGATCATGGGCTCGGGCACGCGCCGCGCGGGAGAGCGCAGCGGAAATGCCAGATTGTCATAGACCGTCAAGTGCGGATATAGCGAATATTGCTGGAAGACGAAGGCGATATCTCGCGATCCCGGCGGATCAATTGTGACGTCGCGGCCATCGATCAAGACCGAACCGGCGTCGGGGCTCTCGAGCCCGGTGATCAGGCGCAGCGTCGTGGTCTTGCCGGCGCCGCTCGGCCCGAGCAGGACCAGGAACTCCCCGTCATTCACCGCCAGCGAGAGTTCGCGCACCGCCTCCACCGCGCCGAAGCGCTTGCTGATGTTGCGCAGGATGACGTCAGCCATGGCGCGCGCTCCCCTCATTGGCGGTCCCAATCGCGAGGCCGCTGCCGACATCGAACAGCGCCAGGCGTTCGGAATGGAATTCGAGACCCACCGTCTCGCCGATCCGCACCGCCGCATTGGAGGGCAGCCGCGCCGCGACGCGTCCATGCGCCGTGTCGACGGTGACGATCTGGGTGGTGCCGAGATATTCGGCTCCGAACACCTCGCCGCGGAAAGGTGCCGCGTCGGCAAAGCGGATATGCTCCGGACGTATTCCGAGCGCCAGCGGGGCGCTCGCGCGATCCTCGCGGATTTCCGGCACCGCGATCCTGGTGTCATGGAAGCTGATCACCCGATCGCCGGATCGCAAGCCCCCTTCAAACCGCAAGAAGTTCATGGGCGGCGAGCCGATGAAGTCGGCCACGAACATGCTCGCGGGCCGGTCATAGACCTCCTGCGGCGGGCCGATCTGTTCGACGCGTCCCTTGTTCATGACGGCGATCTGGTCCGCCATAGACATCGCCTCAAGCTGGTCGTGCGTCACGTAGACCGTGGTCGCGCCAATGCGATCGTGCAGGTCGCGAAGCTCGCCGCACATGAGATGCCGAAATTCGGCGTCGAGCGCCCCCAACGGCTCGTCCATCAGAAAGGCCTTCGGTCGCCTGACCATGGCGCGCCCGAGCGCGACACGCTGGCGGTCGCCGCCCGACAGTTTCGAGGTCTTGCTCGACAAGAGATGCTCGATCCGCAGTAGACGCGCCGTTTCCTGCACTCGCTCGCGAACCTCGCGCCGGCCCATGCCCTGGCACTTCAGCGGAAAGCCGATATTGTCCGCGACATTCATGTGCGGATAGAGCGCGAAGAGCTGGAAGACGAAGGCGATGTCGCGGGCGGCGGCACGGCGGAAGGTCACATCCTCGCCGTCAAGCAGGATCTTTCCCTCGGTCGGCAGCTCGAGGCCCGCGATCATGCGCAGCGTGGTCGTCTTGCCGCAGCCGGACGGCCCCAGCATCGCAAAGAAGGTGCCGTCGTCGATCGTGAAGTTCGAGCCTTGCACGGCCGTGAACTGATCGAACGATTTGCGCAGGTTTTCGACGCGGATCTGTGCCATGGCTGCCGCCCTATTCCGGAAAATGGCTGACGATGACGTATCCAATCGTGCCGGCAAGGATCGTCACGAAGGAATAGCTGTAGAGATCGATCGACCAGGGCTGCACCAGCATAATGATGCCGCCCCCGATCAGGGTCATCGCGCCCGCCTCCCACGGTCCGCGACGGAACCAGCGAGACACTCCACCCTCCTTGGCAACCGCAGACCCGCTCATTTACGCACAGCTCCGAAGGTGATGCCGCGCAACAGGTGCTTGCGCAACAGCACGGTGAACAGAACGATTGGGACGACGAACAGCGTGGTCGCGGCAGCAACGGCCGGCCAATCCTGCCCGCCCTCGCCGATGATGAAGGGAATGAAAGGCGGCATGGTCTGCGCCTCGCCGCTGGTCAGGAGAACCGCGAAGGCGTATTCGTTCCACGAGAAGATCAGGCAGAAGATCGCGGTCGCCGCGATTCCGGTAACAGCCTGCGGCAACACCACCTTGCGCAGGGCCTGGAGCCGCGTGTAGCCGTCGACGAGGGCGGCCTCCTCATACTCGCGCGGAATCTCGTCGATGAAACCCTTGAGCAGCCAGACCGCGAGCGAGACGTTCACGGCGGTGTAGAGCAGGATCATTCCGAGCCTGGTGTCGGTCAGGTTGAGCTGCCGGTACATCAGATAGATTGGGATCGCGACCGCGACCGGCGGCATCATTCGCGTCGAGAGGATGAAGAACAGGAGATCGTCGGCCAAGGGAATGCGGAATCGCGAGAAGGCATAAGCCGCAAGCGTGCCGAGAAAGACGGCCAGGAATGTCGAGCCGAATCCGATGATCAGCGAGTTGACGAAACGCGGCACGACCTTCGAGGGTCCCGCAATGACCATGTCCCGCTGACGCACGAGCTTGTCGTACCACGTCTCCGGCGGCGGCAGCTTGGCGATGAAGTCCGGCGTCTGGCGGGTGCGCACGGTGAACAGGTTCACATAGCCTTCGAGAGTCGGCTCGAAGATCACCTTGGGCGGATAGGCGATGGCGTCGCTCTGCGACTTGAATGCGGTGGCGACGATCCAGAGCAGCGGCAGGATCGTGATCACGGCATAGAGAATGACGAGCCCACCGGCCACGGCCTTTGCGCGCGGCGAGGCTTCGACGATGGAGTGAGCGGTGGAATTGGCGACGGCAGCGGTCATCGTTGCTTCACCTTGTTGAGCACCTTGACGTAGATGTTGGCTGCACCGAACACGGTCACGAACAGGATGATGGCGAGCGCGGACGAATAGCCGGTGCGCCACTTCTCGAACGCGGCGCGCTTCAGCGTGATCGACACGAGTTCGGTGGTCGACCCCGGTCCTCCCGACGTCAGGAGGTTGACCATATCGAACATCTTGAAGTTCTCGATCGCGCGGAACAGGACGGCGAGCATCAGGAACGGCACCGTCATCGGCAGCGTGATCGACCAGAATTGCCGCCAGGGCGAGGCGCGATCGACTTCGGCCGCCTCGTAGATGTAGTCGGGAATGGAGCGAAGCCCGGCGAGGCAGATCAGCATCACATAGGGGGCCCACATCCAGGTATCGACGAGCACGATGGTCCAGGGTGCGAGCGAGACCTGCCCGGTCATGCTGAACGAACTCGGCGGCACACCCGTGAACAGGCTGATCAGGGAGTTGAACGGCCCGATCTGCGGCTGCAACAGCAGGGTCCAGAAGTTGCCGACCACTGCCGGCGACAGCATCATCGGCAGCAGGATGATCGTGGTCCAGAAGCTGTGACCGCGAAACTGGCGGTTGATCAGCAACGCCAGACCATACCCGATAACCACCTGTAGCGCCACTGACCAGATCACGAATTGCGCCGTGGTCTGGAGCCGGAACCAGACGTCCTCGTCGGTGAGGATGTCGGTGAAATTGTCGAGCCCGACGAACCGCAGCGGCAGATAGGACATGCTGAGGTTGAGGCTCGTGAAGGACAGCCGGATCATCCACACCAGCGGAAAGATGTTGATCGCCAGCAACAGCGCAATGGTCGGCGCGACGAACAGCCAGGCGATGGCCCGGTCCGACAGGCCGCGGACGCGCCGCGCGGCGCGAGATTTGGCGGGCTCGCTCATACCGGCAATCGTGACATGATCAGGTTGTAGGATCGTCGTCATCTGGTCCATCGGCTGGCTGGTCCAGCTTCCCCGAGGTGCACCCCCGGGGAAACCAGTTCGGTTAGAGTTGCGAGCGGCGTGTCTATTGCGACGCGACCTGCTTGCCCTGCTCCTTGAAGACCTTGGTCCAGTCCTTGACCAGGAGATCGAGCGCCTGCTGCGCCGTGCCCTTGTCGGCAACGACGTAGTCATGCACCCGCTTCTGCATGTCGAGCAGCAGTTGCGCGTATGACGGCTCGGCCCAGAAGTCCTTGACGATGCCCATCGACTCCAGGAATTGCGGTGCGAACGCCGCGCTCTTCGGGAAGTCGGGTGCATCGACCACCGCCTTCAGGGCCGAGTAACCGCCGAGCTGCCACCACTTCTGCTGCACGGCGGGTTGCGCGAACCATTTGATGTAGGCGAGCGCGTCGTTCCTGCGGTCGGAGGTCGCGACGACCGAGATGCCCTGCCCGCCGAGCTGGGTGAAGCGTCCGTTCGGACCGGCCGGATTGACGAAGAAGCCGATCTTGTCGCCGCCGACATTCGGATCCTTGTAGAGGCCGGGGAAGAAGGCGAACCAGTTCATCTGCATCGCCACCTGGCCGGACTTGAAGGCATCGAGCCCCTCTTGCATGTAGGCGTTGGTCATGCCGGGCGCCGTGCAGCACTTGTAGAGCTCCTTGTAGAACTCGAGCCCTTTGGCCGCGTCGGATGAATTGACAACGCCCTGCATCTGGTACGGCTTCTTCGGATTGTCATAGCTGAAACCGTAATTGTAGAGCGCGTTGGTCACGCCCATGGTGATGCCTTCCGAGCCGCGCTCGGTGAAGATGTAGGCACCATAGACCTTCTTGCCGTCGATCTCGCGGCCCTGGAAGAACTCCGCGATCTGCTTCAGCTCGTCATAGGTTTTCGGCGGCGCCAGATCGCGGCCATACTTGACCTTGAACGCGGATTGAATTTCGGGCCGCGAGAACCAGTCCTTGCGATAGGTCCAGCCCACCGCGTCTGCCATGGCCGGCAGCGCCCAATAGTTCGGCGAGTTCTTCGGCCACTGCGAATAGCCGACGACCGTTGCCGGGACGAAGTCGTCCATCGAGATCTTCTCTTTGTCGAAGAAATCGTTGAGTTTGACGTACCACTTGTTCTCGGCAGCCCCGCCGATCCACTGGCTGTCGCCGATGATCAGGTCGCAGAGCTTGCCATGGGAGTTGAGCTCGTTGAGGAAGCGATCGGCATAGCTCGTCCAGGGGACGAACTCGTATTTCATCTCGATGCCAGATTGTTTAGTGAAGTCCTTGCCGAGTTCGACCAGCGCGTTGGCCGGATCCCATGCCGCCCAGCACAGCGTGAGCTGCTTGCTCTGGGCGGTGGCCTCGTTTGCACCAAGTGTCCCCAGCACCACTCCGAGCACCGCGGTCACCGCTGAGCTGCCTAGCCATTTGAATCTTCGCATATCTGTTTCCTCTCTCGTTGAAGCATCTGACCCGCTCAGCGCGCCCTGCCGGAGCGACGCCAAGACCCTGAAACCGAGTTTGAGGAGCGATGGGTGAGGAACGAGACGGACCATTTCCGGAAAACGGGTCCGGAAAGGCTGGGCTCCTCCCACACATCCACTCGATGCGTGATGTTTAGTTTTTTGTAACACTAAACATATTACTGAACGTACGAGGCCGTCAAGTCGATTTCTTGCGGCCCGCCGAAAAATTTGAATAGGCCTAAAGATGTGCTGCATCGCAACAGATCGCGCGCAGAGCGGAAGGGTTTTGCTTCGACAAAGTGTTTAGCAGATTAGTTTTACTGAACGTTCAATGCGCCATGACGAGCGAGAGCAGCGCCCCGTACACGCCGTCCGAATTTGATTGGAGAAGGCTAGCCACGAAAGTATCGAGCTGGGGCGACTGGACCGAGCAGTCGCCAGGAGCGAATAACGATCACCCGCCTCGACGATGCGTGGGCATCGTGCGAACCGGATCGTAGACCGGCGTAGAAACTCGTGGGCCGTAGTAGCGGGGGACGACTCGAACCCCGACATCGATTTTTTTGACCTTAAGCTGAAACAGCAGCCCCTATCCACCGACGACACGAAGGCAGGTCCGCTCGTTATGCCGATAAACGAGATCAGCTTCTCGGTCGCAGGTGGGTGCACTGCTCTCGTCGATTCGCCCGCGTCGAGCCCCGACGCCCACCTCACGTCGCGGACCGACTGCGCAGCTTTGCCATTGCTGGATTCTTCTGGATCTCCCGGTGCACACGTCGTGCACACGCCGCCTCCTAACCGAATGAACGGGTTAAGCTCTCGCTCCAATCCATCATTGGACCCGTAGAGACACCTGAGCCGATCCGATGCGAACTGGCAAATTACAATGGCGCAAAGTGGCAAACTCGGCTGATGCTTGCGCGATCGATCAGTTGTCGAGCAAGTACAACGTCGTGGAATATCGTGGATTTTGGCGCTCCCCAGGGAACGCCCCTTTCAACCGCACCTCACTGTCGCCCAACATGGCGTCGAACCTTCCCTCGGCCGACGCCGCCGCGGCGCAGCTAAAGATGCGATAGAACTGCGCCCCCGTCAAAGGCGACCAGCAGCAGATCGACACCAGCGTTGAGCGCGTCGACCACCGCCATACAGACGCTGCGTTGATAGATCGCCCCCATCACGAGGTCGTCGGTCATGACGACGCCCTGATAGTTCCATCTCTTGCGAATGATGCCGTCGACGACCCGTTTGGAATACGACGCCGCGCGGTCCGGATCAACTGAGGTCAGCGTCACATGCCCGATCATCAGTTGCGCTTTCGAACCAGCCAGCACCTTCCTGAAGGGACTCTAGTCGGACGCTTCGAGCTCATCCACGGACGTATCGAGATCGGCGCTGAAATGATGGGTATCGGTTCGCACGCGCCCGAGCCCTGGAAAATGCTTCACCGTGGCGCCGACGCCTGACGCTTCCAGCCCGCTCACATATGCTCGCGCGACGTCAGCGACGACAACCGGATCATCTGAAATCGCGCGCTGGCCGATCAGCGTGTTGAAATCGAATCGGTTACGCTTCAGTTCGGGTCGCAAATCCAGCACCGGCGCAAGATTCAGGTTGACGCCGAGCGCCGTCAGCTCCTGCCCGTGAATACGCCCGAGCGCCTCTGCCTTCTCGGCGCGAGCATCGGGCGCTAGATTCGCAAGCGCCGATAGAGCCGGCAACTTGGTCAAGGGCGGCGCCAGATGCGATACGATGCCGCCTTCCTGATCGGCCGCGACGGTCAGGGGCGGCAGGCCCGCAGCGCGCCGCTTTTCCTGCAGCGCCGAGATCTCTTCTTTCAATCGCGCCGCCGATGATCCCACGACATTGTGCCTGGTGATATAGACGCCGGAGATCAGGCCCTTCTCGGCCAGGCCAGCCACCTCCGGAAATGATGAGTATCCGACGATGAAGCGCCGCCCAAGGCTTCGCGCCTGCGCAGCATCGGTCTGCAAGACGTTCCGCTTGCGCCATTCAAACGAAGCCTGCGCTCCAGGATCGACAGCGATGGCAGGCACCACAGCAGAATGAGCAACCGTCCGGCGATGCCTCGTCTCCAATAACCGTGACGGACGAGAACTACGACCGCGATGATGCTCGCTGCGGCCAGAACCAATGGCCCTCGCAACGAAATCAGATAGGGATCGTTCTTGTTGGCCGCAGCGAAAATGCAGACAGCGCCGGTGAACCAGAGCAGGACGAGGCCAATGCGTTTGAGAATTTGCATGAAAATGGATGGCGGCTTGCGCGAGGAGGTCGAATGAGACCATTGCCCGTATCAAAATCGTCTCGCCGACGCGAGCGCATAACCGCGCCTGCACGGAAACTGCATAAAAATCCTGAACTCTTGCAGACGGCGCTCCAAGCAAATGCACACCGGCATCTGATAGTTCGTCCTGCAAACTGGGCGATCATCGAATGCCTGTTCCCACGAGACTAGCTAACGACGGGTGGTGGCTGTGCGAGCGCCCCGCGACGGCGCTGGTTTGCAATTTTCCTCTCCAGACAGGTAGCGCAATAATGGCCGATTTCACCACGCCGGCATCCCATGCCAGCTCCGTTCAGGACGGCACCTTTCCCGTCAATGCAGCCATTGTCCTTGCGCTGGCTGCGCTGGCCGACTGGCTGTTCTACGGGCACGGCATTGGAATATCGGCCGCCATCTTTGCGGTCGCCGTAGCCTGCGGCTCGTTGCTCGCCAACCTTGCAACTTTGAACCGAAAGCAGGCGCCACCGGCGGGCGCTCTCCTGCTGGGAGCCCTCGTCCCCGCCGTGGAAGAATTCAACGTCGCGTCCCTGACCTTCATGGTGCTGGCGCTGGGCATTGGCCTGCTGCTGACGACCGAACGCGATCGGCATGGTCTCGGCGAGCAAGCCGCGGTGTTATGTGATCTTTATCTGGTCGGCCCGCTCCGATTTTTCCGCGATGCCATCGCTGCGTTCAATCTGCCGGCACTGAAGACCGGGTTTGTCGTGTGGTTCATTCCGATCGTTCTCGGCGGCATCTTCGTGTTTCTGCTGGTATCGGCCAATCCATTGCTCGAGAAGTGGATCAGCCTGCTGAACCCCGGTAACACGGCTTCCTACGTGAGTCTCGGACGCGTACTGTTTTGGACTGTGGCACTGTCGATCGTGTGGCCCTTTATCCACGTCCGGTGGAGCAGCAAGCGGGAGACTCCTGCAGGCTTGGCCGAAGCGGCGGCACTGGCGCAGGGAATACCATCGAGCCAAAACGATTTCTTTGGTGTTGCGACGATCCTACGTTCGCTGATCCTGTTCAATTTGCTGTTCGCCGTTCAAAGCGTTCTCGACGTGGCTTATCTCTGGGGCAACGCGACCCTGCCCGCCGATATCAGTTACGCTTCATATGCGCACCGAGGCGCCTATCCCCTCATTGTCACGGCGCTATTGGCGGCGGGCTTCGTTCTGGCCGCCATGCGGCCCGGTGGACCGGCCGAGCAATCAAGGGTGATCCGGCCGCTGGTCTATCTATGGGTGACGCAGAATGTCCTACTGGTGCTGTCGTCGATCCTGCGCCTTGATCTCTATGTTCAAATCTACCTGCTAACCTGGTGGCGCGTCGCGGCTTTCATCTGGATGGTGCTGGTCGCGTTGGGGCTCGTGCTCATCGTTGCCCGCATCGTTTTGAACCGCTCGAATGACTGGCTGATCCGAGCCAACCTCACCACCCTGACGGCAACTCTCTACGTCTGCTCGCTGGTCAATTTCGCCGCCATCATCGCCGACTACAATGTCGGCCACAGCCGCGAAGCCGCCGGCAAGGGAGTGTGGATCGACATGAACTATCTGTTTTCCCTCGGACCGCAGGCATTGCCAGCCATCGACCGGGCCGTTGCCCTTCGCGGGTTCGATCCCGCCCTTGTTTCCCGCCGTGGTAGCCTTGTAGAACAGCAACGAAGAGAGGTGGCATCCTGGCGCAGCTGGGGCTTTCGGAGTTGGCGACTGCAGCGCTTCCTGGGCGCCCAACAGAAGAGTTCGACCACAGGCTAGTACGACTTCTCGGAGAGACCTTTGACGCACCGCATTCTTATCGTTGACGACGACCTGCATATCCGTGAGGTCATCCGTGTAGCACTGAAGAAAGCCGGAATGACCGTCTTCGAGGCGCGCGACGGCAAGGAAGCATTGACCCGCTTTGCCGCCCACAGGCCGGATCTGATCATTCTGGATATCGGCATGCCGGAATTCGACGGCCTGGACGTCTGCCGCGAAATCAGAAAGTCCTCGGACGTTCCGATCCTTTTTCTCTCCGCTCGCGACGACGAGATCGATCGCGTGCTGGGTCTGGAGATCGGCGGTGATGACTATGTCACCAAGCCGTTCAGCCCGCGCGAACTCGTCGCCAGGGTGAACGTCATCCTGCGCCGCATGGCTTCGCGCACGCAGGATGCACAGGCGTCCATGGCCGCGCTGTCGCAAGGCAGGCTGTCCATCGACCCCGAACAGCATCTCGCCGAGTTTGCGGGCACCCCGCTCCGGCTCACGGCCATCGAGTTCGGAATCCTCAGAGCATTTCTGACACGGCCGACGCTCGTCTTCAGCCGCGAGCAGATCATGAGCGCCGCCTATCAGCTCAACATCCAGGTATCGGACCGCACCATCGACAGCCATATCCGCAATATCCGCGCCAAGCTGTCCGCCGTGAACTGCGACAATGTCATCGAAACCATTCACGGCGTCGGCTTCAAGCTTGGGCGATGCGAGTCGCAGGCATGATGCCCCGCACGGGTGAAAAATGGCGACCATCGGTGGGGCAGGTCATTTTTGCCGCGCTCGCCTCCGCGGCGACACTGCCACTGGTCGGGCTATTCTTCTTCCGCCTCTATGACAACCAGCTCATTCACCAAACCCAGGCCGAGCTGATCGCTCAAAGCCGGGTGCTCGCCGCGGTCTATGCGCGGGAAGTGGAAACCCGCCTCGGCGCCGGGATTACTCTCGGAGCTGAAATTCCGTCCGAGGCCCGGCCGGACCGGGAAGACCAGCTCACGCCGATCCGGCCTGCGCTCGATCTCGCCGCCGGCGGTGATCTGCTGCGACGGCGGCCGAACGCCCTGCCGGCAAATGCGCCCGCTTCGCCGCCCTATGTCGAGATCGGTGCGCGTCTGATGCCGATCATCCTGGAAACGCAGAAGGTCACGCTTGCTGGTTTCCGCCTCCTCGATCCCCGCGGCGTCGTGATAGCCGGCCGCGACGAGGTCGGCCAATCGCTCGCCCATATCGAGGAAGTAGCCACAGCGCTTCAGGGACAATACCGGGCAGCCTTGCGGATTCGCAAGCCCGACAAGCCGCCTCCTCCGATCTACTCGATCAGCCGCGGCGTCGGTGTCCACGTGTTCTCTGCAATGCCTGTCATCGTCAACAACCGCGTCGCGGGCGTCGTCTATACATCGAGGACGCCGAGCAACATCTTTGACCATCTCTACCAGGAGCGCGGCAAGTTTATCCTGGCGGGACTTGCGGTCATTTTCGCGACCGTCATTATCGGCCTGGTTTTCTCCCGAACCATCACCCGCCCGATGCGCGAGCTGGTCGATCGCGCCGCGCGCATCAGCCGCGGCGATCGCGACGCATTTCTGCCGCTCGCCAATTACGGCACGCGCGAGTTCGCCCAATTGTCGCACAGCTTCCTCGACATGGCCGAGCAATTGGCGCGGCGGTCGGACTACATCGCGACCTTTTCAGCGCACCTCACCCATGAATTGAAGTCGCCGCTGACATCGATCAAGGGTGCCGCTGAACTGCTGCTGGATTCGCTGCAAAGCAAATCCGACAATCTTACCCGGATGGAACAGAAGAACTTCATATCCAACATTCTGGGCGACACGGGGCGCCTGGAGGCCATGACCCAGCGGTTGCGCGAACTGGCCCGCGCCGAAACCGCGCCGCAGAACGAGCAAACCGAATTGTCACAGGTTGTCGGAGGGTTGAAAAGCCGCTTCCCGACACGAGCAATCGAGGCAACCGGAAGCCTCGAGCGCCCAATCGGCATGTCCAGCGAAAAAGCGCTGATCGTGTTGTCGCATCTGACCGACAACGCCATCCGTCACAACGCGAAGGCTGTGCGACTGGAAGCGATCGAGGAAGCTGGATCCGTCAGGATGACGGTCAGTAATGATGGCGATCCGATATCCGAAGCGAACCGGGAGAAGATTTTCGACGCGTTCTTCACGACGCGCCGCGACACCGGCGGCACGGGAATGGGGCTCTCGATCGTCCAGGCGGTCATGACCAGCCATGGTGGATCAATCCGGCTTTTGCCGTCGAACGAAGGCGTTACGTTCGAGTTGCAGTTTCCGACTGCTTAAAGCCCTACCGTCAAACGCGCTCGATAATAATAGCCGGCGCCATGCCGCCGGCGGCGCACATCGTTACCAGCCCCCGCTTGAGGTCGCGCCGCTCCAACTCGTCGAGCACGGTACCGATCAGGATCGAGCCGGTCGCACCGATGGGATGGCCGAGCGCGATCGAGCCGCCATTGACGTTGACCTTCTCACGGTCGAGCTTGAGATCCCTGATGAACTTTTCGGCGACGACAGCGAACGCTTCATTGATTTCGAACAGGTCGATATCGTCGAGCGTGAGTCCGGCCTTGGCCAGCACCTTGCGGGCGGCCGGTACCGGCGCGTTCAGCATCAGGGTTGGCGAGTCCCCCATATTCGCCATCGCGACGACGCGGGCACGCGGCTTCAGGCCATGGGCTTTTGCGTAACTCGGCGACGCCAGCAGGATCGCCGCCGAGCCATCGACGACGCCGGAGGAATTGCCGGCGTGATGCATAAAGTTGATGTCGAGGTCGGGATATTTGTCGAGGATGAGTTTGCGGTAGGTCGTGCCCTTGTCGTCGAGCGGATAATCCGCAATCGCCGGGAAGGCCGCCTTCAGGCCGGCCAGACCTTCGAGCGTGGTCTGCGGCCGCGGATATTCTTCACGATCGAGCGCGAGGCTGCCGTCTTCGCGGTAGACCGGCACGAGGCTCTTGTCGAAATGGCGACCCTTGATGGCGGCCGCCGCCCGCTTCTGGCTTTCGAGGCCGAGTTCATCGACATCCTGCCGCGTGATGCCTTCCAGCGTCGCCACCGCATCGGCGCAGACGCCCTGATGCGACTGCGGATGCCGGGCACGCAGGCGAAGGTTGCCGTTGTCCATCATGAACGGCCCCTCGCCGCGACGCCCTTCCATCGACATCATCTCGGTGCCGCCGGCGATCACGAGATCCTCGGAACCCGACATGATCGAGCTGGCCGCCATGTTGACGCTGGTAATGCCGGACCCGCAAAATCGATCCAGCGTCACCGCGCTGGCGCGCACGTCATAGCCGGCATCGAGCGCCGACATCCGTCCGAGGTCGCCGCTTTGCTCGCCGCGTTGCGAGCTGGTGCCCCAGATGATGTCATCGACATCGGCGGTATTGATGCCGGTGCGGTCGGCCAGCGCGCGCAATACCGTGGCGCCGAGCTGCTGCGGATGGATGCCCGACAAGGCGCCCTTGCCGGCCTTGCCGATGCCCCGCGGCGTCCTGCATGCGTCGATGATCAGCGCGTCAACCATGGAATTTTCCTCAAGTATATCGATCGGCCGCATTTGCCGCCGACCAAGCTATAAAGTCAATCTGATCAAGTCGGGTTCGCAGTCCGGTTCGTAGCCCGGATGAGCGCAGCGAAATCCGGGGCCTTCTTGCGCATTCGACCCGGATATCGCTTCGCTCATCCGGGCTCCAAGATTTTCGCTACCGTCCCCGCAGTGCCAGAATTTTCTCCGCGGCGCGCAGATGTGGCTTGTCGATCATCTTGCCGTCGATCTTCACCACTCCTGAAGTCGGATTGTCGTTGAACGCCTTGACCACCTTCTCCGACCAGGCGATTTCTTCATCTGTCGGCATGAAGGCGGCATTGACGACGTCGACATGCTTGGGATGGATGACAGCCTTGGCCAGAAAACCATCCTGACGTGCGGCAATGGCCTCCTCCCTCAGGGCGTCGAGATCGTTGATATCGGTCGCAATCGTGTCGATGGCGACGACGCCGGCTGCGGCTGCACTGATCAGGCAGAGGTCGCGCGCCAACAGGAACGGTCCATGGAAGCGGCCGCCGGTGCGGTTCCGCGATGCGCCGAGCGAGGCCGCGAGATCCTCGGCGCCCCACATCATGCCCCATAGCCGCGGGCTCATGTTTTCGAAATCGAGCAGCTTGAGGACGGCCCTCGCCGTCTCCGTCGCCACGGTCACGATTCTCGTAGAGCCATGTTCGATCCCCGCGGCGGCCTCGAAGGCATCGAGATATAGCGAAAGCCGGTTGACGTCGGCGGCGCCGGCGCATTTCGGCAGCACGATGCCGTCGGGCCGGCCCGGCATCACGGCCGCGAGGTCGCCAAGCGTCATGTCCGTGTCGAGCGCATTGACGCGGACGTATATCTGCTGGTTCCGATTCCGGGCGTCGAGCATCTCGCGCACGGTGCGGCGCGCACCGACCTTTTCGTCCGGCGCAATCGAATCCTCGAGGTCGAGGATCAGCGCGTCGGCCGCGGTCTTCTTGGCGTTTTCGAACTTGCGTAGGCTATCGCCGGGAACGAACAGGAATGATCGCATCAGCTTAGACCTTCGGTTTGCAATGCATCAGACCGGTCCGGCGGCAGCTTGCCACCACCTCGCCGCGCTGATTGGTCATGGTGTGCTCGAATTCCACAATCCCCTGGTTCGGCCGTGATTTGCTTTCACGCTTGGAGATAATCTTGGTGTGGGCCTTGAGCGTATCGCCGTGGAACACCGGTTTTGGAAACTTGACGTCGGTCATGCCCAGATTGCCGATCGTGGTGCCGAGCGTCGTATCGTAGACGCTCATGCCGATCATGATGCCGAGCGTATAGAGGCTGTTGAACAGCCGCTGACCGAATTCGGTATTTTCGGAGAAATGCGCATCGATATGGAGCGGTTGCGGGTTCATAGTCAGCAGGCTGAACAGCGTGTTGTCCATCTCGGTCACGGTCCTGGAGAATTCATGATGAAACTCCCGGCCGACCTCGAACTCCTCAAAATACAATCCAGCCATCAGCGCCCCCTGTAGTTTGGCGTCCGCTTTTCGACGAACGCATTCAAGCCTTCCTGACAATCTTCCGTCGTTGCGACGAGCGCAAAACTCTCGGCCGCGTTTTCGACCGAGCGGCGGAAATCGGCGTCGACCGCCCGCATGAAGGCATCGCGCCCGATCTTCATGACAATGGGAGATTTGGCAGCGAGCTTGCCCGCGACCTCACGCGCGCGGTCCAGCGCGGTGCCCTTCGGCACCACCTCGCTCAGCAATCCCATGCGAAAGGCTGTCGCGGCATCGAAGGGCTCGCCCAGGAACAATGGTCCGAAAGCCTGGTGCTTGCCGACGAGCCGCGGCAGTTGCACGAAGTGAATGGCCGGGATCAGGCCGACATCGATCTCGGGATAACCGAAGGTACAGGCGTCGCCCGCGATGATCATGTCGCAGGAAATCGCGATCGTCATGCCGCCGGCGCGCACCGCGCCGTCGACGGCGGCGATGGTCGGCTTGCCCATGCGATACTGGGTATCGTTGAGCGCGAAATACAGCCGTTCGAGGAATTTCTTGGTCTCAATCCCTGGCTTGCCCCGGACGATGTCCAGATCGAGCCCAGCGCAAAACACTTTGTGTGCGCTGCCGATGATGACGGCGCGTACCGCTTCGTCGTCCCCCGCCTTCGAAAGCGCCGCCAGCAGCGCATCGATCAGGTCCATGCTGAGCGCATTGACTGGCCCACGATCGAGCATGATTTCGGCAATATTGCCCGAGGCGAAATAACGAACGAGATCGGTACTCATGCCGTGCCTCCCCTGGCCTGACGCACCGCGCCGGCCTTGACCAGATCGTCGATGGCGCCACGCTCGAAACCCGCTTCCAGCAGCACCTCGTGACTGTCCTGGCCTATATCAGGCGCAGGACGCAAGTCATCCTCCGAGAAGCTCGCAATGCCCGGCGTCCGCGGGGAGTACACCGGCCCTACGCCCGGCGTCTGCTGGCAGACCGCGGCCCGGGTCGCCTCGACATGGACGTTGCGCAGCCATTCTCCGGGATTGAGGATCCGTTCCGCAATGAGATCGGCGGCATGCAACCGCGACAGCCAGATATCCGTCGGCTGCGTCGCAAACACCTCCCGCAACTGCGGGATCAACGCATCCACGGCATCCGCACGCCGGGCAAAATCCGCAAAACGCGGATCGCTGGCGAGATCGTCGCGACCGATTGCCGTGCACAGCCGCTTGTATTGCGGCTCGTTCACCAGCGTGACCATCATCCAGCCGTCGGCAGTCTGATAGGAGCCCGCCGGAACGTTAAGCGCGCGCGGCGCACCGCCCTCCAGAATATGTTCGGCGACCTTGTGACCAAGCAAGGCAGACGTCGACTGGCAGAGGTTGACGTCGATCCAGCGCCCGGTTCCGACGGTCGCGCGTGCAAACAGCGTCGTCGCGATCGCCTGGAAGGCATAGACGCCGGTGACGACGTCGGAGATCGTGGTGCCGACCCGATGCGGGGTCCCGTCATTGCCGGCATTGATCGACACCAGGCCGGAGAACGCCTGTGCGACGGAATCGGAGCCGGGCCGTTTCGAATAGGGACCGCTTTGGCCGAAGGCGCTGACCGAGAGATAGATCAGGCCGGGATTGTCGCGTGATAACTCCTCGTAGCCAATCCCCAGCCGGGCGGCGACGCCTGGCCTAAAGCCTTCGATCAGGACATCGCAATCCCTGGCGAGCCGCCTCGCGATGGCGATCCCGTCCTTGTGCTTCATGTCGAGGCAAAGGCTGCGCTTGCCACGATTATAGACCGCCGACAGCGTGGTATGGCTGCCATAGGTCGTGCCCAGAAATCGCGACCAATCGCCCTCCGGTGGCTCGACCTTAATGACATCGGCTCCGTAGACGCCGAGCAGCATCGCGCAATAGGGCGAGGCAATGCCCTGCCCGAAATCCAGCACACGCAGGCCGCGATACGGCGCCTCATGCGTCGGCGATAGCTTGCGTTCAATGGCCATTTCGTCCCTCGGTCGGGCCGAAAGCTACAGCGCGAGGTAGCGCTGACGAATGTTATCGTTGGCTTTCAGCTCTTCGATCCCGGATGTGTAGACGATCTGGCCCTTGTCGATAACCGTCGCGTGGCTCGCAAGGCCAAGGCAAAAATGCATGTTCTGCTCGGCGATCAGCACCGTCGCCCCGGTGCCGCGAAGCTGCCGCAGCAATTCTCCGATCCGTTGCACGATGATCGGCGCCAGCCCTTCGCTCGGCTCGTCCAGCAGCAGCAGTGCCGGATTGCCCATCAGCGTGCGCGCAATCGCCAACATCTGCTGTTCGCCACCCGACAGCCGTCCCGCAATCCGGTGCCGCAGCGGCTCCAGCAGTGGAAACACATCGTAAATGCGCCGGATCGACCACTCGTCCTCGCCATTTGGGCCCTTCTTGGCACCGATGACCAGATTGTCCTCGACCGTGTGCTCCGGAAAGATCTGGCGATCCTCCGGCACGAAGCCGAGACCGGCGCGCGCGATATGATGCGGCTTCAGGCCGGACACTACTTTGCCGCGCAAAGTGACTTTGCCGCGGCGTGCGGGAGCGAGCCCCATGATCGCCTTCATGGTGGTCGTCTTGCCGGCGCCGTTGCGGCCGAGCAGCGCCATGGTTTCGCCCTGCCGGACCGACAGGCCAACGCCGAACAGGATCTGGCTGGTGCCGTAATAGACGTCGAGATCCTCGACCTGTACGACCGGCTGCGCACTCATATCGCGACTCCGGCGTGATGTTCGGTGCCGAGATAGGCCTCGATGACGGCCTCGTTGCCGCGGATCGCATCCGGCGTGCCGGTTGCAAGAATGCGCCCATAGCACAGCACTACGATCTCGGGCGCGATCTTGAACACGATATCCATGTCGTGCTCGATGAATACCACCGTGATCTTTTGCGTCTCCCAGAGCTCTTTCACCTTGTCGATCATCCGCCAGCGCTCTTCGGTGCCCATGCCAGCAGTGGGCTCATCGAGCAGCAGCACTTTTGGATCGAGCACGAGCGCCAGTGCGATATCGAGCAGTTTCTGGTCGCCATGCGACAGCGTCGCCGCGGTGCGGTTCCGCTTGCCGGCCAATCCCAGCAACTCCATCGCATGCTCGGCACGATCGCGGGTTTCGGCCAACGGGAAGCGCCGGTGCAACACGCTGGCGCGGCGTTGATCGGCGCAGACGGCGGCGAGCATGGTCTCCTCTACCGTCAGCGACGGAAAAATGCTGGCAACCTGAAACGCCCGGCCGATACCGTAGCGCACGATCTCGGGAGGCGAACGCCCGGCCATGTCAACGCCGTTCAGCAGGATCTGGCCAGCGTCGGGCCTCAGCGCGCCGGTAATCAGGTTAAAGAACGTGCTCTTGCCGGCGCCGTTGGGACCGATCACGGCGGTGAGCGAACCATCGGCAAAATCGAGCGTGACATTGTCGGTCGCCTTGACGCCGCCGAACGATTTGGAAAGGGAGCGTATCTCCAGCATGGCTAGCCGCGCTCCCCCGTGCCGGCGCGGCGTCGCGCATACCACTCGACCACAAAATCCATCAGGCCTTTCCGCAGGCCGATGGCGAAGAACAGGATCACGATCCCGAGCACGATGCCGTAATATTCGGTCAACCGCGTCACGGTATCGTTGAGGATCAGCAGCAGCACGGTGCCGACCATGGGACCGAGAAACGTCGTGACGCCGCCGAGCATGTTGATGAAGATGCCCTCACCCGAGATCGTCCAGTAGGCGAACTCGGGATAGGCGCCCGACACGAACAGCGCCATGATGATGCCGCCGGTCGAGGCAAACAGTGCTGCCAGCACGAATATCGTGAGTTTTGCGCGCCAGACATCGATGCCGATGAAGCTGGCGCGGGTGGCGTTGTCGCGGATCATCCGCAAGGTATAGCCGAACGGCGATTGCGCGATCTGGCGCATCAGGAGAAGCCCGATCACCAGCAGCGCGCAACTCGTGATGTACAGATGCACATGGTTCGACAGGTCGATTCCCAGGAACGCCGGGCGTGGAATGCCGCCGCGCAGGCCCTGGTCGCCGCCGGTCAGCGACACCCAGGACAGAATCGTACTGTGGATCAGCATCTGGAACGCCAGCGTCACGAAGGCAAAATAGATTTCCTTCAGCCGCACGCAGATCGCGCCGATGGCGGCGGCGATCAGGGTGGTGATAACGAGCGTTGCAACGAACCCGACCGGCACCGGCAGGCCGGTGCGCTGCATGAGGAGGCCAAAGCCGTAGGCGCCGAGGCCAAAGAACATGCCATGTCCGAACGAGACCATACCGGTAAAGCCCACCAGCAGGTTGAGCGAGGTCGCGAATAGTCCAAAGGCCGAGCAGCGGATCACAAAATCGAGCAGCGCCTTGCTGCCGGTGAGCATCGGCAGGATCGCCAGCACGGCAAAGGCCACCAACGCGATCAGCACGTCGCGGTAGCGCGAGCGCTGCGATTGGGACTCGATCCGCGGCACCACGGCGGCCTGTTCGGCCTGCAGCTCGGTCATGCGACCTCCTTGCCGAACAGACCGGTGGGCCGCGACACCAGCACGATCACCATGAACAGGTACATCAGCCCTTCCGTGAACAAAGGAAAGCCGAGCGATCCGAACGAGCGGATCATGCCGATCAGGATTGCGCCGATCAGCGCGCCGAGGATCGAGCCCATGCCGCCGATCACGGTGACGATGAAGGATTCGATCAGGACCGAAAATCCCATGCCCGGCGTCAGCGAGCGCACTGGTGCGGCGAGCGCGCCGGCGAGACCCGCCAGCATGCCGCCGAGCGCGAACACCCCGCCATAAATCAATCCGGTGTTGATGCCGAGCGCGGAAACCATGCCCGGATTATGCGCAGCCGCCCGGATCACCTTGCCGATCCTCGTGCGCGCCAGCCCGAGCCCGAGAACCACGGCAACCACCAGCGCCACGCCGATCAGGAGCAGATAATACGGCGGCACCACGCCGCCGGCGATAAACAGCGGCGCTACCTGGAACGCCGCCGGCATGCCCATCGACTTGAATTCCGGACCCCATATCATCCGCACCACGTCATCGAAGATCAGCACGAAGGCGTAGCAGACCAGCAACTGCATCAGCACGTCGGAGCCATAAACCCGGCTCATGAACACGCGCTCGAAAATCAGGCCGAGCAACGCGGTGCCGGCCGCGCCGCACAGCATCGCCAGCGCAAAACTGCCGGTGAACTGATAGGCCGTCATCGCGAAATAGGCGCCGAACATATAAAAGGCGCCGTGGCTGAAATTCACGACCTTGAGCACGCCGAAGATCAGCGTCAGCCCGACGGCGACCAGAAACAGCAACATGCCGATGATGAAGCCGCTGGTGGTCTGCGTCACCAGACAGGCGGAACTGGCGAGACAGCCGGTAAGCGCATCGATATCCAAGGGAAGCATCCATTACAGCGCGCCGGAACGGGCGACGCGCGAAAAAACATTCGGCAGCGAACGGAGGCAGCTTACGCCACCTCCGTTATCGCCGGTCGATCAGGTGTAACCCTTGCTCTTCTTCCACTCGGCTTCGAGCTCGAATATCGTCTTCCAGTCTCCGGCCTGAACCTGCGGCACGTAGGGTTCCTGCGGGATCGTCGTTCCCCAGCCGATCGCATAGCCGACCAGAGTCTGGTCCTCGGCACGCATGGTGACGGTGCCGTCGGCGCCGAACGGGGACTTGATCTTCAGCCCGCGTAGCACCTCTGCAATCTTCTTGCCGTCGGCTGAATTCGCCTTCTTCGACGCTTCCGCCAGCAGCATGATCGCGGTGGCATTCTCCCACGACCAGTTGGTGGGATACTCGTTGTATTTCGCCTTGTAAGCGTCACCCCAAGCGGCGTTCTCCGGTGTTGCCGGATAGGTCTTGATGTAGCGGTTGCCGGAGTGAATGCCCTTCGGCAGGTTCTTCACCACTGTCAGCGCGGTGTAGTCGGCCATGTTGACCGCGAACACTTCCATTTGGCTGAACAGCGCGTAGATGTTGGCCTGATCGATATAGGACGTGAGGTCGCCGCCCCACAGGCAGGTATACAGCGCCTGCGGCTTGGCCTGCAGGATCTTCGTCACCACCTCGGTGTAGTCGGGCTGGAACAGCTTTGGCCAGGACTCGCTGATGATTTCGGTGTCGGGCGCGAAGCGCTTCAGGTACGTCACGTATTCGCCGGTGGTGTCGCGGCCATAGGCATAGTCGGGCGAACAGGTGGCCCATTTCTTCAGGCCCTTGGCTTTCGCAATCGCCGCTGCGTAGCTGCCGCCCACGATGGAGTCATGCACGCCCTGCCGCGCGGTGCGGAACGCATTAGGAATGTGCTGCTTGGGATCGGCCGTTAGCGCCGAGGTTTCCGAATTGGTGTGAATGCAGAGCACGCCGAGATCGCGCGCCACTTCATGCACCGCGAACGCGCCCGACGACGCTTCGGCGTCAATCAGGATTTCACATCCATCGGTATTGACGAGTTCGCGTGCGACGCGGGCGGCTTCCTGCGGCTGCCCCTTGGAATCGCGGATCACCATCTCGATCTGCCGTCCGGCCAAACCGCCGGCGGCATTGACCTTTTCGATTTCCAGCATCACCCCGTTGCGCGACGAGGTTCCGAGCTGCGCCACGCGTCCGGAGAGAATGGTCGGCATGCCGACCTTGATGGTCTTGGCTTGCGCGCGCGCCACCCAGGGCGTCGCAAATGTTACGGCCCCGGCGCCCATCATCGCCAACGTCGCACGTCGGCTTACGCCCGGTTTGCGGGTTCTCGTCATTGCTTCCTCCCTTTGGGGTTTGCGTTCCCAAATCCCTGCCGGAGGTCGTGTCGCCTCCGTGCAGGCTTGAGGATTTCAGAGCAAAGGGGGTGACGTCAAGCCAAAGATGAACTACGAGTCACAATTCATCTAGGGAGAGACGAGGCCGGAAACCGGCTTTTTGGGCGGATAATGATCAATCTATCCAGCTTTATCGCGTTTCATGCCCGGCGGACGCCGGATCGCTGTGCGCTGAAATATCGCGGCGAGGACGTCTCCTATGCCGAGTTCGACGCCCGTATCCGCCGGGTCGGCGGCTGGCTCGCCTCGCGCGGGATAGGCCCGGGCGACGTCGTCGCGGTGCTGATGAAGAACAGCACCGCCTTTCTCGAACTGGTATTTGCGACCAGCCATATCGGCGCGGTGTTTCTGCCGATCAATTATCGCCTGTCCGCCGACGAAGTTGGCTACATCGTCGGCAATTCCGGCGCGCGCATCCTGATTGCGGATGACGAGCTTGCAGGCATCGCGACCGGCGGCGCGCCAGTGATACTGCTCGACGAAGCCACACAATCCGACGCGACGCGCCTTGCGCCAGATATCGCGCCCGCCCCTGTTCATGTCAGGCAACCACGCGACCTGATGCGGCTGATGTACACGTCAGGCACTACGGACCGCCCCAAGGGCGTGATGCTGACTTACGAGAACATGTACTGGAAGTCGGCCGACCAGACGCTCGTGCTCGGGTTGAACGCCGACACGCGATTGCTGGTGGTCGGTCCGCTCTATCATGTCGGCGCGCTCGATCTGCCTGGGATTGCGGTGCTCTGGCACGGCGGCATGCTTTCGATCCACCGCAACTTCGAGCCTGAGCAGGCGCTCGCCGCAATCGAAGCGGAGAAACTCAATGCCGCATGGTTCGCGCCCGTGATGACGACCGCGATCCTCACCTGCCCGACCCGCGACCGCAACGATGTATCGAGCCTCCGATGGGCAATCGGCGGCGGTGAGAAGACCCCGGAAGCGCGCATTCGCGCCTTCTCCGATTATTTCAAGAACGCCCGCTATATCGACGCCTATGGCCTGACCGAAACTTGCGGCGGCGACACCTTCATGGAAGCTGGCCGCGAGATCGAGAAAATCGGCTCGACCGGCCGCGCCATTGCCCATGTCGAAATCGAAATCCGTGACGATGCCGGCCATCGCCTGCCGTCCGGCGAGAACGGAGAAATCTGCCTGCGCGGACCCAAGATCACGCAGGGCTACTGGAAGGATCCCGAAAAAACCGCGGCCGCGTTCTTCGGCGACTGGTTTCGTACCGGAGACGTCGGCTATCTCGATGAGGACGGCTTTCTCTACCTGACCGATCGCAAGAAGGACATGATCATTTCCGGCGGCGAGAATATCGCCTCCTCCGAAGTCGAGCGCGTCATCTACGAACTGCCGCAGGTGCGCGAAGTCGCTGTTGTCGGCATGCCCGACGAACGCTGGGGCGAGAAGCCCGTCGCGGTCGTGGTGCTGGGAGATGGCGCCACGCTGGATCTGCCTGCTCTCGCCGACCACTGCCGCGCGCGCCTGGCAGGCTTCAAGGTGCCGAAGCAACTGATCATCCGCGACAGCCTGCCGCGCAACCCTTCCGGAAAAGTCCTCAAGCGCGTGCTGCGCGCCGAACTGGAATCCCACGCATGACGCAATCATCGCAAGCCGCCTCCGGCAAAGCGGCAAAACTCAACCGTGTCGAGCGCAACGCCTGGACCAAGCGCAGGATATTCGATGCCGCCACCAAGGTCGTCGGCAAACACGGTTACGCCGAGGCGTCCGTCGCCCGCATCACCGAGGAAGCCGGTGTCGCCCAAGGCACGTTCTACAATCACTTCGAGAACCGCCAGGAACTGCTCGATCAATTGCTGCCGAAGATCGGCACCGACATGGTTTACTTCATCCGCGAGCGCACCGGAAACGCACACGCGGCAAGGCAGGAAATCGAACGCTTCAGCGCCTTCTTCGATTTCATCCGCGAGGTGCCGGAATTTCTGCGCATCCTCAACGAGGCCGAATATTTCGCGCCGATCGGCTATCAGAAGCATCTCGACAATATCGCAACCGCCTATGTCCGCATCCTCCGGCGCGCCCGTCAGGCCGGCGCGATCGTTGATTATAGCGACGAGGAGTTCGAAGCCATCGTCCACATGCTGATGGGCGCGCGCGGCTACCTCAGCCGCCGCTACTCCTACGTTGGCGGCAGCGTCACGGCAGCGCCCGAGCATGTCATCTCCGCCTACCGAAAGCTGGTGACGCGCGGCCTGTTCACACCGGAAAAAGGCAATAGCCATGACCGCTGAGGGTATCGTCCTCGTTACCGGCGGCAGCCGCGGCATTGGTGCGGCAACCGCGGCGCTCTTGGCCGAGCAAGGCCGGCGCGTGGTGATATCAGACATCGCGCCGGAGCCGCTGGCGGCAACGAAAACGATCCTCTGGCCGGCCCCATTCGACGTCGCGAGCGAAAGCGCCGTCGTCAGCGGCATCGCCGATATCGAGGCCGCGCACGGCCCGATCGCCGGCCTGGTTAACGCCGCCGGCGTCTTCGGCAAGATGTACCGGATCGAGCGCGTGCGAATGGATCAATGGGACCGCGAGGTCAACATCGATCTGCGCGGCACGTTTCTGGTCGCCCGCAGCGTCGGCGTGAAGATGGCCGAGCGCCGGCACGGCGCGATCGTCAATGTCGCTTCCGTTGCCGGCATGACATCAGGTCCGATCCATGCCTACACGGCTGCGAAAGCCGGCGTCATTCAGATCACGCAGACGCTGGCCGCCGAATGGGGCCGCAGTGGCGTACGCGTCAACGCGGTCTCGCCGGGCTTTACCCGCACTGCCATGCTGGAAGCCGGTATCGCCTCCGGGGCACTGAACAGGAAATGGCTGGAAAGTCCGACCGCAATGAACCGGCTGGTCGAGCCGGTCGAGGTCGCGCACGCAATCGCGTGGCTGCTTTCGCCCATGAGCAGTGGCGTCACCGGAATAAATCTACCCGTCGACGCTGGATACATCGCAGGCACCACCTGGGCCGCCTATGGCGGCCTGCCGGAAGCACCGGACGCGCAATGAGGATACGAGCATGAATATCGAGCTACCGCGCAAGAAACTCGATCTGGCATCGGCCATCGCCGAGGGCGATATCCGTGTGCTGCTGATGGTGCTGGTCCACATGACCGGCGACGAGCGCTGGCTGGAGCCGCCCTACAAGCCCAAGCGCGACGTCCGCCTGATTCCAGACCCGCAAGCCGGCATGCCCAAGGAAATCCAGGCCGAAATCCGCGCTGCCGTGCTGAAGCTGTTCGAGAACGGGGAGCCGAAGCCGGTCATCACCGACCCCGGCAATGAGTTGATGCTGAAGATGATGCGCGCGACGCTCGGCGAGAACGTCACGCCGGAATATGCGCCATTGATGCGCGAGGAAATGGGTTTCATTCCCCGGGAGGCACGCTGGACCAAACCGCCTTCCGGTGAGAAGCTGGCGCAGCAACATGTCTTGATCGTCGGTGCCGGCGTCTGCGCCATCGCGCTGGGCGTTGCGCTTGGCCGGCTCGGCATCCCCTACACCATCGTCGAGAAAAACGACGAACTCGGCGGCACCTGGTACGTCAACCGCTATCCCGGCTGCGGCGTCGATACGCCTAACCATTCCTATTCCTTCTCGTTCGGCGCGCGAAATCCGTGGACGCGCTACTTCGCCCAGCGCCAGGAGTTGCTCGATTACCTCAAGAAGGTCGCGCTCGAATACGACATCCGCAAACATCTCCGCCTCAACACCGAACTGACGTCGTCGCGCTGGGACGAGAGTAAGCGGCGCTGGATCTCCACGTTGAAGACCGCCGATGGTGAGGAGATCGTTGAATCGACCACGCTGGTCAGCGCCATCGGCCAACTTAACGACCCCTCGCCCGCGCACTTCAAGGGCGAGGAGGATTTCAAGGGTGAGATGCTGCACTCAGCCTTGTGGTCCGATGATATCAAGCTCGACGGCAAGCATATCGCCGTCATCGGCACCGGCGCGACCGCCATGCAACTGGTGCCGTCGATCGCCGACCGCGTCGCGTCCGTCACGGTCTATCAGCGGACCGCACAATGGGCGCGCCCCGTGGCAGGCTATTCCGATCCCATCGCCGAAGGCGCACGGTGGCTGCTCGCGTATTTGCCGTTTTACGTGCAGTGGTATCGCTTCAACATGTTCTGGCGCTACGGCGATGGCCTGTTGCCGTTTCTGCGCAAGGACCCGGAATGGCCGCATCCGGAGCGTGCCGTCAACAAGGGCAACGACCGGCATCGCGAAGAGCTGACGGAATTCATCCTGTCCGAATTGAAGGACCGTCCCGACCTGATCGAGAAATGCGTGCCGACCTATCCGCCCTACGGCAAGCGCATCCTGCTCGACAATAACTGGTTCAAGACGCTGACGAAGCCGAATGTCGAACTGGTCACCGACAAGATCGATCATTTTGCAAGCGACGGCATCGTTGCTTCGGACGGCAAATTGCGGCCGGCCGATGTCATCGTGATTTCGACGGGCTTCAAGGTGACGGAGATGGCGGCACGGCTCAACATCAGCGGGCGTGACGGAAAGAATCTCAGAACGGCGTGGGCCAACGATAACCCGACGGCCTATCTCGGCCTCACCGTGCCGGACTTTCCGAATTTCTTCGTGATGCTCGGTCCCAATTCAGGCCCCGCGCATGGCGGCAGCGTGATCTTCCAGTCGGAATGCCAGAGCCGCTACATCTCAGCTTGCCTCGTCGAAATGATGAAGCGTGATATCGCCGCGATCGATGTTCGCCCCGAGGCGCACGATCAATACATTCGGAAAGTGGATGCCGAGCATGAGCAGTTGATTTGGACTCACCCGGGCATGACCACCTATTACCGCAACGGCCAGGGCCGGGTTTTCTCGGCGATGCCATGGCGATTCGTGGACTACTGGGCCATGACCCACGATCCCGATTTACGCGATTACCGGCAGACCAAAGTCTGACATTTGTTCCCCCGGAACCGGTGCATGTATGCCGATGGGATAGCTTGACACCCGCCCGCATCTGCCGCACCATTTCCGTGCTGCACCTGATGGAGCCACGGAGCGTTTGGCTCCCTGCTTCGCAGGCATTGACGTCCGCGGTCATATGATCAAGGCGGCACGCAGCGGGTGCGGACGAAAGTCCGTCGGCCAACTCTTGAGGAGGAGCATGACGCCACCGGATCAGACTGGTGACCTTGCTCATCGCAAGGTCGGGGTGCGGTCGAGGTCATAAGCAGCTGCCAGCCTCATTGCACCTTCAACAATTCGAACATATCCGCGGGACTGGAGCGCAAAGGCCACGCGCTGCCGGATCCTGAGATCACACTGGTGTCTACCAGAAATCCTTCGCCTATAACGAAGATGTCGGGCCCCGCGATGCTCTTATGCACCGGGGCCCATTCGTTTTTGCAATGGCAACCCGCGCCGCATGGTTCCATGCTCCGATCGGATCGGATCCCGATCCGGTCGAACAAGGACACGCCATGGATAGACCGCGCGTACGAATCTACACCGATTATAAGAGCCCCTACGCCTTCGTCGCCAACAAGCGGCTGTTCGAACTCGAGGAAGCTCATGGCGTCGAGCTCGAATGGCTGCCCTACACGCTGCGCATTCCCGAATTCATGGGCACGGTGGAAGAGCGCACGCCGCATTTCTGGCGCAAGGTGCGTTACGCCTACATGGACGCGCGCCGTTATGCCAACGCGCAGGGCCTCACCATGAAGGGGCCACGGCGCATCTATGATGCTTTCTATTCCAGCGCCGGCATGCTGTTCGCACAGCGCCATGGCTTGTTCCGCCCCTATCACGACACAGTATTCCGGCGCTTCTGGAATCATGATCTCGAAATCGACGAGCTGTCGGACATTTCAGGCGTCATCGCGTCGGTCGGCGGTTCGGCCGAGGAATTCGAGGCCTACGTCCGCGGTCCGGCGCGGGCGGAGCACGACCGCATCATCGATGAAGCGGAAGCGCTCGGTGTGTTCGGCGTGCCGACCATGGTCTTCAACGGCGAATTGTTCTGGGGCGGCGATCGCATCGACATGCTGATCGAGCGCATCCAGAACCCGGCGTCGATCGCAACGTCGCTGGGCAGCCGTCACCGCAAGTAAGACCGCCTCGTGCTTTCAGCTACTGCTAGCCAAATGCTGCCAGCACCCGGTGCGCTCCAGCACCGGCCGCAACACAGCCCGGCTGTCCGCGTCGAGCGCTGAAAACTTGTCGCGAAGCTGCTGCAGGCACTTCACCTGATATTTGAACGGCGCCAGCGCATAAGGCAGGCCCCAAACAATCATCTCCAGCCGCTCCACGCCTTTCGCAAACGCTCCTGCATTGGCGACCAGGAACGGCAGATAGAGTTCGCCTGATATCCTCAACAACGCCTCGACCATGCCGCCGAGCGCGCGTTCGCGCGGATACCACTCGCCCTCCACGCCCGAGGCATCGTCCAGCCGCCGCACCCAGTGATCGGTGAATGGCGCTTTCGCGCGCATGATCCGCATCGGCGTCGGATCGGTCGCCATCTCGCTGAGCTGGCCGAACCAGGCGAAATCGGCGAGCGACGGCCGGCTGCCGAACAGATAATTGGTCATGCCGACGTGCGGCTCGAACGCCGCGAGCACCCGCAAGTAGCTCTCCTCCAGCAGCGGCTTGTTTTCCGCTGTCGCGCCGAGAATGACCATGCGCGAAATCTGCCGCTCGCGGAATTGCTCGATCTCTTCCGGGCTGCCGGTTTCGGCCTCCGACACCGACCACTCCTCGGCGGCCCAGCGCGAGACATAGGCCTGATCTTCCGGATCCCACCAGCGATAGAGAAACAGCGGCTTCACCGCCCATTCGTCGGCGAGGTCTTCCAGGAGATCGCAAATAAACGCGACTGCCTTGTCATCGGGAATGACGGAACGTTCCTTGTGACGGTTCTCCAGATCGTAAGCCAGCGTCGTGGTCTCGCCGCGATAGGTCCCATCAGGATACTGCAGCACCGGAATCAGATTGGGCCGCAAATGTTCGGTCGCTTTCCGCAGCGCCTTGGTCATGATCACCCAGTCGAACGGAATCCTCCGGTAGCGGAGCAGCGCGCGCAGCTTGATGGCGTAGGGCGACGCGGTTGAGCCGATCAGCCGATAGCGTCCTTCGGTCATGGCATTCACCTCGCCCCGAGCCATAGCGCATTCGAATTTCACCCGCCAGACCTGCAATAACGCCTGCGGCCCTCGCCTTGCGGCGCAGCGAAATTTGCCGCTATCCTGCCGGCAAATGATCGGCCCCAGCGGGCTGGATAATTCCTCTCTGCGGAGAAACGTCCATGAATCCTCCCGTCAGCTCGCCCGCCGTCAAAGTCATGAAATCCGTCCGTGAACAGGTGAGCCCGGAGGAATGGCAGGCGCGGGTCGATCTCGCGGCCTGCTATCGTCTCACCGCGATGTACGGCATGACCGAGATGGTGGCCAACCACATCTCCTGCCGGGTGCCGGGGACAACCGACCAATTCCTGATCAACCCTTACGGCATGCTTTACGAAGAGATCGACGCTTCCAGCCTGATCAAGCTCGATGTCGAAGGCAACACGCTGTTCAATGCATCCGACTATGACATCAACGTCGCCGGCTTCGTGATTCACAGCGCCATCCATATGGCCAAGCACGACATGGATTGCGTGGCGCATACGCACACGCCGGCCGGTATGGCCGTCTCGGCGATGGAATGCGGATTGTTGCCGCTGGCGCAGACCTCGATGCGGTTTCTCCACATCGCCTATCACGATTTCGAAGGCATCGCCGACAATGTCGACGAGCGCGAGCGGCTGGTGAGAGACCTCGGGGACAATGAAGCCATGATCTTGCGCAACCACGGCCTGCTCGTCGTCGGCCGTACCGTGCCGGCAGCGTTCAATGTGCTGTTTCGTCTCGAGCGCGCCTGCCAGGTGCAGGTCATGGCGTTGTCCTGCAACACCAAGCTGATCTACCCGCCGCAGAGCATCCTCGAAGACACCTATGAGAGAATGCAGCCGAAACCCGGCCGGAGCACCCGTAACGGCGAACTCGCCTGGCCGGCGCTGCTGCGCAAGCTCGATCGCACCGATCCGTCGTATCGGAACTGAAGTCCGCCTCGTCAGGCACGTCCGCCCCCGCACGATCTTTGGGCGGAGCCTGCCTGTAATTTGATCGCACATCCCGTCGCTAAATCGCCGATGCTGATATCAGGCGTGGCGACAGGTGCGTCCGATGAAGACATTCATTCGCGTGGTTGAATTGTGGGTGCCCGACCGAACCCGCACGCGGCTGGAATTCGGCGGCTGTCTTTGCAGCGAGGAGTATTCGGAGTTCAAGGCGGTCAGCGAAAACGCCCTGTTCGCCTATGACGAAGGCCTTCCGGGCAAGGCCTGGGCCTCCGGCCATCCCGTCATCCTCACGGAATTCGCAAACTCCTACTTCAAGCGCACCGACGAGGCGATCGAAGCCGGCTTGACCTGCGGCGTGGCGCTGCCGGTCTTCGCCGGCGAATTCCTGATGGCCGTGATGGTGCTGTTCTGTGGCGACGACGAAAAGCACGTCGGCGCCATCGAGCTCTGGCACAACGATCCGGAAAAGTCGCACGAGATGGGCCTGGTCGACGGCTATTACGGCACCGCCGATATGTTCGAATTCAATTCGCGGCACACGAAGTTCCCGCGCGGGTTCGGCCTGCCCGGCCGTGCCTGGAAAGCCGGCATGCCGCTCATCATCAAGGACCTGCACAACGCCAAGAGTTTCCTGCGCTGGGAGGAAGCGAGCGAAATCGGGATCAATTGCGGCGTCGGCATTCCCTACACGACGCCGCCGGATCAGACCTGGGTCATGACCTTCCTGTCGGCGCAGGCAACGCCGATCGCGAGACGCTTTGAAATCTGGGTGCCGAACCCGTCGCGAACGGAGCTGGTGTTTCATTCCGGCGACTGCAGCAAGAATGCCGATCTGGCCTCGCTTTACGCGTCAAAAACGATCCGCAAGGGCGAAGGCAGCATCGGCGGCGCCTGGGCGACGGGCATGCCCGCCATCAACGAGCATCTGAAGGTCGATGAATCGATCGCGGCGCAGTTGGCGCGCGCCGCCGGCATGAATCAGATCGTCGTTCTGCCGGTGATTGAGAATGCCCTGCTCAAGGCCGTGCTCGCCTGGTATCTCTGAACGGCCGCGCAACTGATCAGGAGACAGGCGGCTGCCGCAGCGTCCTGAAATAGTTTCGCACCTCTCCGACGAACAGATCGGGCTGCTCGAATGCCGCGAAATGACCGCCCTTCGGCATTTCGCTCCAGTGCTGGATATTCGTGTAGCTCGCGTCCATCCACTTTCGCACCGGCGTGACGATCTCCTTGGGGAAGACGGCGACGCCCGTCGGTATCGTCACCTTGAACGGCGTGCGGCGCTTCGGCCCGAAACTCTCCCAATAAAGACGCGCGGATGACGCGGCGGTCGCCGTCACCCAATAGAGCATGACGTTGTCGAGCAACTCGTCGCGGCCAAGGATGTTCTCGGGGTGGCCGTCGCAATCGGTCCAGGCCCAGAACTTTTCCAGAATCCATGCGGCCTGCCCGCTCGGCGAATCCGTCAAGCCGTATCCGAGTGTCTGTGGCCGGGTCGATTGCTGCTTGGAATAGCCGGAATCCCAGTCGGCGTAATATTCAATTCCCTTCAGCGCCCGCGCTTCCTCGGGCGTCGGCTGCCCTTCCACGCTGGGCCGCGTCGACATCGCCAACGTGATGTGAATGCCGGCGCAATGCTCGGCGTCCTGCGCGCCGAGTGCGGTGGTGACCGCCGACCCCCAGTCGCCGCCTTGCGCGCCATAGCGCGAATATCCAAGGCGATCCATCAACACCGCCCAACTTGACGCGATGCGACCAACGCCCCAGCCGGTTGTCTTCGGCTTCTCAGAAAAGCCGAAGCCGGGTAGCGACGGGCAAACGACATGAAATGCGTCGGCGGCGTTGCCGCCGTGCGCGGTCGGATCGGTCAAGGGCTCGATCACCTTGTGAAACTCGACCACGGAGCCCGGCCAGCCATGCGTGATGACCAGCGGCATCGCTTCCGGGTGCGGCGAGCGGACGTGCAGGAAATGAATGTCGAGCCCGTCGATTTCGGTGGTGAACTGCGCAAAGCGATTGAGCCGCGCCTCGCGCCCGCGCCAATCGTACTCTTCGGCCCAGTAGCCGCAGACGTCCTTGATCCATTTCAGCGGCGCGCCCTGGCTCCAGTCCTCGACCAGTTCGGCTTCCGGCCAGCGCGTGTTGCGCAGCCGCGATTTGAGATCGTCGAGAACGTCGTCGCCGATCGAAATGCGATAAGGTTTGATGTCAGCGCTCATAAATGCCCCTTTTTAAAGCCCAGCCGGAGCTGCCGGGACGGATCTCACAGGCGAAAATCATCGTCGCAGATGAGGCTGATATCAAGGGATCGGAGGAAGTACCGACTTTCGCGCTTGGGGACTTCGGAACTGTCACAAGCCGCGGCAGGCTAGCATCCCGTTCACACGGCGTGCTCGCGCTTGCCGGGCCGAACAGCCGTCCGCGGGATTTGGCAAGATCGGCTACGCGCCTCTACAGTCCTCCATTTGATGACGACTACAACCATCCGTTCGGCTGCCGGCAAATCCCCCAACCCACCCTTCAAGGTAAGTTAAGGATCTTATTAGCTCGAAAGAAGTCATGGTCCGGTGCAAAACGCCAACATGAAGAGACGTAATACCCGGCTTGCCATGGCTGCGGCATGGATCGCAGTCATAGCGATCGCCTATGCAACGCTGACGCATGTCAGCTTTGTCTATGCCATCTACTTCAAGCTCTCGCCGTTCTTGATGCGCCCGGCGATGCAAAGTACGCATACGACGAAGACCGCCTGATTGACGCATGCGCGGGGGCGTGGCTAGCTCTATGATGGCGTTGCGCGAAGG
>NZ_JAFCLU010000047.1 GCF_018130385.1 Bradyrhizobium sp. AUGA SZCCT0283
CGCGGTCATAGCGCTGCGCCCAAAGGTGCTTGCCGCTGAGAGCGTCGATCAGCTGCGCTGTAATTCGAACGCGGCTGTCACCGCGTCGCACACTTCCTTCCACGACGTAACGCACGCCGAGTTCCCTCGCCACGTCCGCGATCAGCACGGCCCTTCCCCGATAGGTGAACGAGGAATTGCGCGCCGCGACGAATAGGTCCGGGTAGCGCGACAGCTCGGTGATGATATCCTCCGCGATGCCGTCGGCAAAATAGATATCCTCGGCGCAGTCGCTCATATTCTCGAACGGCAGTACAGCGATGGAGGGTTTGTCGGGGAGAGCGAGCGGCAGCGCAGTGTGGCTCGGCGGTTTTATGAGCATTGCCGGCGAAGGGTTTCCGATGCGCGCGCGCCAGACCCGCATCGGTTCGGCGATATTCTTCAAAGATTGCGAACCCAAATCCTCAAAGGTGATGTCCACCTTGCCACGGATTTGCCGGTGAGCATCGTCGGAAATGCTAACACCACCCGGTTCTGCGATCCCTTCGAGACGCACTGCAATATTGACCCCATCACCAAAGAAGTCATCGTCTTCGATGATAATATCACCGACGTGAATGCCGATGCGAAATTCGATCCGCTTGTCCTGCGGTACGTCGATATTTTGTTCAGCCATGCCGTGCTGAACCTCGACGGCGCAGCGTATGGCATCCACGACGCTGCCGAACTCAACGAGGGCGCCGTCCCCGGTATTCTTGACGACACGTCCGTGATGCTCAGTGATTTTGGGCTCAAACAGCGTCTTTCTAAGAGCTTTCAGTTGCGCCAGGGTGCCTTCTTCGTCGATCCCTATCAAGCGGCAAGAGCCCACGACATCCGCCGCCAGAATAGCCGCCAGTCGCCGGTCTACATGCACGTTGGTCAAGATGCACCCCCGGGGCTCGGGGACATTGACCGCTCATATAGCACAATTGTGAGCCGATGTCCGGCTATGCCTACGTCCGAGCTGGGTCACATTTTCGGAGGTCGGCGCGCGCAACCCTTGGATCCGCTTTACCCCCCAAGAACGGACACGTGAATTGGACGGGATGGGCCCGAAAAGTGCCAATGCGCTACATCGCGAGATCGGCCGCCGACCGAGACGGCGTTACGGCTCCGGGAGCGAATGCTCGAGGAAAAAACGCAGCATTTCCCTTGTAGCGTCCGGTCCTCGCGGATCGGTGTAGGAGCCCGCAGGGCTGCCTCCGGACCATGCGTGTCCGGCGCCGTGGATATTCCAGTGCTCCAACATGCCGCGTCCGCCCGCGTCGCTCAGGATCGTTCTTGTATAGGCATGCCCTCCGGGTACCTGCCCGCGATGCACCTTCTTTTGTTTGCTCATCGTTCCCAAGGACTGCTCGAGAATTTGACCGCCGTTGTTTGGATGAACGGTCGTGTCGCGATCGCCGTGAAAAACAATGGTCGGGACGGTTGGCCGGTCACCCGATATTGCCCTGGGATCGGACCCGCCCTGTCGCATCGCAACAAGCGCAGAGGGGAGGTCGGTGGCAGCCCCGCACGCGAGACCGGAATGGATGCCGATGGCCGCGTACAGATCGTCGTATGTTGCTCCCATGATGGCTGCGGCGGCCGCTCCGGCCGACAGCCCGCCAACGTAGACGCGCTTCGGATCAACTGAATAGTCGTGCATGATTTGTCGAGTGATGCCGGCGATCAGCGAGGGTTCGCCTTTGCCTCGCTGCTGGTCGGCTGTGCGAAACCAGTTCCAGCATTTCGCCTGGTTTGCCCGGCTGGGCTGAGCCGGATAGACCACGAAGCAATTCCGCTCCTCCGCGATAAAGTTCATCCTCGTGCCGGCGGCGAAATCATCCGGTGACTGGGTACAGCCGTGAAGCATGACGACCAAGGGAAGCGGTTGCTGCCGATAGCGGCTCGGGATGAAGAGCCTGTAGGCACGGCTTCCCGCGGGACTGCTGTACGTGCCTTCGATGAACCGGGCGCCTTCCGGCACGATGTCCGGTGTGGACAGCGGGGCGCGCTTCATCACGCCTCGCAGTCCGATTCCGGAGCGCCGCCCTTTGCGATCCGGTAACGCGCGAAGCAGGCGTGGTTGTGCGGTGGTGGCTGGCTCTAATTGCGGAGGATTATCCGTCTCCTCAACAGCATTCGCCTTCGCGTCAATGATGAGCGGTCCTGGAAGACCGATGCGACCGCTGGTACGCGATGGCGCGTCTGGCGCGCGTTCACCGCGAAGCATGCGCTGAAGCAGCGCGGTGGCCTCAACGAGTTGGCCCGCGCGCGTGAGGCGTGTCGCTTCCCGAATAATGTCCTGGTTCAGCATCGCCTTCACCGTGTCTTGTCGGCGAGGGCGGCCTTGACCGCCGGACTGGCATGCAATGCGCCCAGCACGGAAACTGAGGCAATGGTGGCGCGAGCAAGCTCGGGCGTGACGTCTTGGGAGATGCTGGCAAGGCCCAGAACATTGATGTGCAGCATCTCGCCGGCGCGCTGCACCGCTTCGAGATCCTCGCGGCTGTAGTTACGCAGGCCGAGGTCCAGACTCTTTCGGGCCGTTGACTGCTTGACGACGTCGGCGTGACGTTCGAGCTGGTTCCGGATCGCCGTCCGGATGAAATCGGTACGGTTCGAATAAAAGCCTTCCTGAACCATGAGATCGACGTGACCAAGGTCGACATAACCAAGGTTGATCGTGATTTTTTCTGTTTCGGGCAGCCTGGGTCGAAGTTCCCGGACATTATTCGCCATAGCTCTCACCATCCAGTCGCCATCTATATGGATGGTATATGGATGTTGCCGGCATGCGTTCAAGGGGGACATCGCCGGAAAGCGGGTTTTATTCCTGGCATCGCGGTGAGAGCGTTTTCCAGCGAAAAACTGATGTCCGCTGATCAGACATTCGTTGGGACGCGACTGCTTCCAAGGGAGGAGCAAGTCACGGCGCTGCTGCTGCGGCAGCCGCGACCCCGGGCAGGGGCGGGAGCGGCTCTGCTATCCGCGGATCGCCGCATTGGCCTTCTCGGCGGCGTTGGTCATCGCAATCCTGGCTGGTCTCGCTCCGGAGACCACTTCATTCACGCCGATCATGAAGGCGTCCAGGATGGGTCTCGAGAGCGGATGAAAAAGGATCGCCTTGGCGCGGTCAACATCGGCGTTCTGCAAATTGGTCAGCGCCGCCTCCGCGGCTTGTGCGCCGAACGCCTTCTTGAAGCTCTCGCTCGACCAGGCCGACACGCGTGTCGTCGCCAGCCCCGCTGCGGCGGTCCGCATCGAGGTCGGTTTGCTTGTCGCCCACAGCAGAAACAGGAAAGCCGCCCGCTTGTTTCGTGACCTGGAATTGATGCACGCCTGCCAGTGCGACATGAAGGGCACGGACGCGCGACCGGGGACATGTGGAAAGGCGGCAAACACGGCCTGCCGCGCAACGAGGCTTTTTGCCGGATTCGAGATGTCGGTAGCGAAGTTGCTGCTGTCGATCGCCATCGCCGTCTTGCGCTGAAGGAAGTCGTCCAGCACGTGGTACCATTCATAGCCGCTCACGCCGCGCGATCCGGCCTGGCTGAGTAGCTGACCGTACATCTCGATGGCCGCGATTGCCTCGGGGCTCGCGAACACGGCCTTGTTGTCGCTGACCATGGCCCCGCCATAGGAGAACACGAAGCTCATGGCCGGCACGGACGAATTGCCGCTGGCTTGGGCCCGCATGGCGATCCCGGACATCTCATTGGTCTTGATTGCGTTGGCGGTGGCGAGCAGCTCATCGAAAGTCTGGGGAACCGGCAGATTCCTGGCCGCCAGTGCATCGCCGTTGATGAACAAGGTCACCGCCTCGGACGTGATCGGGATGGCGTAGCGTTCGCCGTCCCGCCACAACGGAAAGGCGCGGGCGGTCTTAAGAAGGTCGCTCTCGTCGTACCAGCGGGGATCGGTCAGCGATTTGTCGGAATAATAGGCGTTCAGCGGCTCGAGCCATCCTGCCGAGATGCCCTGGCCATAGGTCGTGTACATGAAGACGTCGGGTGTGTTGCCGCCGCGGTTGAGCTGGATCGCCAGCGCGCCAAGGAAGGTGGTCTCCAATCGGAAGTCGGTAACGACGCTGATACCGGTGAGCTTGGTGAAATCCCACAACAGCGGAATGATCGCGTTCGACCAGGGATGGATCGCGCCCGCGAGCGTGATCGTCTGCCCCGCAAATTGTTTCCAATCTATCGCAGCGTTGGCATAGATCGCAGCGACATCCTCTGCGAAACCCCATCGCGGCAGCATGGCGAGGGCCGGCAAGGCCACCCCCGCTGCGCCTAATCCCTTGACGAAGCGGCGCCGGCTGGCCGACCCCGGACGGACCGGCGAATTTTCACTCCGCAACTTTTCATCTGGAGCCATGTGGTTGCTCCTGCCGGCGGATCGGCCTTGGCCTTCGCACCACGCGGGCGGGGCCTACCCGTGACGTTCTTGCCCCTTGCGTGTAATCTGCGCGGTAGAGCGTGCCGGTTCCCGTCTCATCCACGCGGACTGTGGCTATATTTTCATTATACTAGCAATGCTCGGCGTCGGCATCAGAAAACAATCGCTCACGCGGGCATCGAAGACTTGGGAAGACCTGGGTCCATGTCAGTCACTCTGAGCCCGTCCTCTCGGCGGTTTGCGCGTCTGCTGGCGCTGGTGATCGCAGTGCTTCTAGCGGTGGTCGCCGGGACCGGGTTTCTCGGCTTCCGGTATTGGCAGGAGCGACAAGCGGTAAATCTTGCGCACGAGCGCAGCCGCCAGGTGCTCGAGACGCTGGATCGGCTGAAATCGATCATCGCCGACGTGGAGGCCCAAAGGCGCGGCTATCTGCTGACTCTCGATCCCTCCTATCTCAAGGCCTACGGCGTCTCCGACGAAAGCGTGCGGCGGGATGCGCAGGCGCTGCAGGCTCTGGTAGTGGGGGATCCATTGCAGAACCATCGTGCCGGACATCTGGCGCTGACCGTCGTGGCAAAGCTGCGCGAGATCGATGACATCGTCAAAACTGCCCAAACCAGCTCCGGGCCGGCAGCGCTGGCGATGATCCGCAGCCTGGACGAGATAAGATCGCAGATCGACCAGATGGTGGACCACGAGCGCTTCCTGCTCGTGGATCAGGAGAAGCGCGCCGAGGCACTCGAACAACGCAAAGCCTGGCTGATCGCCGCGGCTGTCGTCATTGTCGCAGTCCTGGCGGGAGCGGCGTTGCTACTTGCACGGCTCGAAGCGAGAAGGCGGCGCAAGGCGATCGCGGAGAACGTTGCGCTCCACAGCGATCTCCTGGCGCGCGACAAGAAGATCCGCCGCCTGGTCGACGCCAATATCGTCGGGATCATTATCTGGGAAGTCGAGGGGCGCATTCTTGAGGCCAATGACGCGTTTCTTCGCATGGTGGGATACGACCGGGAGGATCTCACCGCAGGTCGCCTGCACCGGACAATGCTGACGCCGCCGGAATGGCGCGACCGCGACGCGCGCATAGTGGCAGAGCTTAGGCGGACCGGGACTGCCCAACCATTCGAGAAGGAGTACTTGCGGAAAGACGGAAGCCGCGTGCCGGTGCTGATCGCCGGGGCGATGTTCGAGGAAGGTACAAGTCAAGGTGTTGGCTTTGTCCTCGATTTGACCGAGCGCAGGCGGGCGGAAGAGGCGCTGCGGCAGAGCGAGGAGAGATTTCGTACCCTCGTGCAGTTCTCCTTCGATGTGTACTGGGAGACCGATGCGCAACATCGCTTTATTCACCAGGAGTTTGCGGAGAGCCTTGCCGACGCGCCGGCAACGGGCTCCGAGATCGGCAAGACACGTTGGGAAGTGCCTTACCTGGAGCCTGATGAAGAGGCCTGGCAAAAGCACCGGGAGACGCTCGATGCCCACCTGCCGTTCCGTGATTTTGAGCTCGCGCGGCCTGCGCCGGACGGCAGCAAGCGTTACGTGTCCGTCTCCGGGCTGCCGGTGTTTGACCAGACGGGGCGCTTCGTCGGCTACCGCGGCGTCGGACGGCACATCACCGAACGCAGGCGGGCCGAGGAAGCCTTGCGCGCCATGCAGGCTGAACTCGCGCACGCCAATCGCGTCACCGCGATGGGGCAACTTTCGGCCTCGATCGCCCATGAGGTCAACCAGCCGATCGCCGCGACGGTTACCAACGCCCAGGCGGCCCTGCGCTGGCTGCGCGCTCAACCGCCCGATCTCGACGAGGTTCGCGCCTCCCTCGACCGTATCGTCGAGGACGGTAAGCGCGCCGGCAACGTCATCAGCGGCATCCGGGCGCTCATCCAGAAGGTTCCGTCGCGCAAGGATTGGTTCGACCTCAACGAAGCCATCCTCGAAATGCTGGTGCTGACCCGAAGCGAAGCGCTCAAGCATGGCATCTCGCTGCAGACCAGGCTCGCGCCGGGTTTGCCTATGGTGCAAGGCGATCGCACTCAGCTGCAGCAGGTCATCCTGAACCTGATCCTCAACGCCATCGAAGCCATGGGCGACCTCGACGACGCGACGCGCGAGCTATGGATCAGCACCGAGAAGGAGGCCGCCGGCGGCGTACGCGTCACGGTTCGGGATTCCGGGCCGGGCCTGGACCCGGCGGATGTGGAGCGCGTTTTCCAGGCCTTCTACACGACGAAGCCCAAGGGCATGGGCATGGGCCTCGCGATCTGCCGGTCGATGGTCGAGGCGCACGGGGGACGGATGTGGGCGAGCGCGAATGAAGGTGGGGGCGCCGTCTTTCAATTTACCCTGCCGCAGGAACGGGACGAGAGCATTCCAGCCAAGCACGTCCGGCCCAATTCAGCCGCGTGAGATGGCAGGTTGCGAAAGCAAAACGAGATCCGTTCCTGCTCCATGCTCCAGGCGCCCCGATGCTGTGCAGGCCTGAGCCGCTGGTGAGCCTCTTCACAAAGCTTACGCGTGAAATGCGATAGATAGCTCCGGCAAAGCGGGACCTGATCGGGAACAGCAGGTGGAATGCGAGCTGTCAGCATTGGAAAAGCAAGCTGCCGACGCACTGCGCCGGGCAAGAAGGTTGCCTGTCGGTGCGGCCCGCAATGACTTGCGGCAGCTTGCCATCGGGCTTCTCTGGCTGCATCGGAACGGCAGGACGCGCTGATGAAACGGCGCCCGACGACACAGTTGCCTTCAGACGGCGAGAGTGTCGGTCAGTAAAGCTGCCCGATGGACTCGAGAAACAAACGTCACACTTTCTTCAAGAACTGCATGCCAAATGGGACCTGATCGTCATGGCCGGATGTACGCCGTGGCTTTACGAGCCCCGGCTTCATGCCGGGGTTTTTCGTTGTGCTTGGCGGCTCGGAGCCTCGCCCTCGGCAAAGGAATTTCTCGCCTGAAAACAGCGGCTGCAGGAGAATAAATGCGTCCGGCCCGTTAGCTGTCGGGTGGTGGAAATGGGAGCGCAGGTCAGTCACGATCCAGGGCGTGAACCCGTACATTCCGATCGTCGGCCGATGTCCTCACCTCGCACAAATACTTCCTGGATGCGCCCGTCGGCTTGGCCGCTTGCCGCGGCCGGCGGTGGGAGTATGTTAGGTGAATGGCTGTCAGTTCCCCCGATCTGAAAGCGTTCTTGGTCGCCACCCCTTTCTTCGGTGGCCTCTCAGACTCAAGCCTCGATCTCTTGGTCTCAATGCTGGTCGAGCGCCGCTTCGACGCCGGTGCCACTGTCGTAGCGGAAGGAGAACCGGGGCGCTCAATGTTCATTGTTCACTCCGGCGAGCTGGTGGTGAGCAAGCTGGGGGATTCCGGGCGCGTCATTCGCATGGCGGGTCTCGAGCCCGGTGATTTTTTCGGCGAAATGACGCTCATCGAAATGCAGAACCGATCGGCCACCGTCGTCGCGGAGAGCCCAACCGTGCTGTACGAGCTCACGGCCCGAAAACTCTACACGTGCTACAAGGCCGACATCCATGCATATGTGATGGTGATGCAGAATATCAACCGCGAGCTTTGTCGGCGGCTCCGTCGCGCCGACAAGCGCATTGCCGAGCTGCAGATGCATCACGCTGGTCAATGACGCAGATTCGCGTACCTCATACGGGTCGAGACGGCTTTGCCGGACTTCATGCCGGGGGGCTTCGTTAAGGCTGGAGGCCACGAGCTTCGCGGAGCCTCAAGCTTGCGTAACGCGCTACGCACTCCGGCCCGGCGGGAGGACGACGACGATCGCGCCCAGCTTCACCCGGTTCACCAGATCGATGATGTCTTCGTTGGTCATGCGGATGCAGCCGGACGAGATCGCCTGACCGATATATTCCGGCTGGTTGGTGCCGTGGATGCGGTACAGGGTGTCCTTGTTGCCCTCGTAAAGATAGAGCGCCCGCGCGCCCAGCGGATTGGCCGGACCTCCGGCAACGCGCTTCGGATAGGGGCCGAGCCGGGCCTGGATCTCCGCCGTCGGGATCCAATCCGGCCATTCGGCCATGCGGCCAACCGTGGCGACGCCGGACCAGGCCAGTGCTTCCTCTCCTACCGTCACGCCGTAGCGGATCGCCTTGCCTCCCGGCAGGACGTAATAGAGATAACGCGCGTTGGTATCGACCAGGATCGTGCCCGGCTGCTCCTTGCGCGTGTAGTCGACAATATGCCGGCGAAAAGTCTCCGGAATGCTCGCCTGCGCATACGGCGGGTGGGCGAGCAATTGCTGGTCCCTTGGGGTCAAACTGGCATTCGATGACGGCGCAAGCGTCGCTTGCATGCAGCCGCCGAGCACGGAACCGAGCAACCCCACCAACAGCAACGCGAACCCGGACCTCGGCACTGCCAGTCCTCCAAAAAGCGCTACATCGGTCCATTTGCTGCTCAAATAGTGCAGAAATCAAGGCGACATTGGCAAGCAACCCCCGCGATAACGAAGTCGCCCGAGGGGCTGAGCGCGGCTAACGGACTGGCGCGGAAAACCAGAGTTTGAGCTTGAGACCCGGCGAGTTATCAAGCATTTCGATCCGCGCGCCGTGAAGATGGGCGACGGCAGCGACCAGGCTGAGCCCCAGACCGTTTCCCGGCGTGTAGCGGCTGTGTTCGAGTCGGTAAAAGCGTTTGAAAACCTGCTCGTATTCGTGGGCGGGAATTCCGGGCCCGTCATCGGCGATCGAGATGACCGGCTTGCCATCGATGTTTTCGTTCGCGACCACGACTTGCCCTCCGGCGCGGCCATGCTTGATCGCATTGTCCACGAGATTGGCGATGGCATCGAAGATCAGGTCGCGATCGCCGGTCACTAGCACCTCGCGATCGCCGACGACGGTGAGACGGGTGCCCTCCTGTTCGGCCGCGGCATCGTACAGCTCCACAACTTCGCCGGCGATTTCCACCAGATTCACGGTGCGGAACGCGCCCCTTCGTGCCTCGGTCTCGATTTGCGCAATCCGCGTGAGCGACGAGAAAATCCGCAATACGGCATCGAGGTCGGCGATCGTGTCGCCGATCAGCGCTTGGTCGTCCTCGCCGATGCGCTGACCGTGATAGGCCTTCTCCAGCCGTCCGCGCATGCGCGTCAGCGGCGTCCGGAGGTCGTGCGCGACATTGTCGCTCACCTGCCTGACCTCTCCCATTAGAGTTTCGATGCGGTCCAGCATCAGGTTAAGGTTCTCCGCAACGCGATCCCATTCGTCATGGGTGCCGCGGAGCGGGATGCGCTGATCCAGGCCGCTCTGCATGATGGCCCGGCTGGTGGCGTTGATCGATTCAATCCGCCCCACTGTCCGGCGCGTCACGAGGATGCTCGCGACCCCCGCAATCACAAACAACAATGCGGCGGCCGAGATCACGGCCATCTTGATCTGGTCAGCGAAGCTGTCGAGGTCGCTGATATCCCTTCCCACCAGCAGACGGTCGCCGCTGGGAAATGTTTGCAGCATCGCCCGCAGCAGCGGTCGGTTTGCCGCGTTGGGCAACGCCTCGCTAGAGCCTTTTCCGTTTCGATGGAATCGAAACGGGGCTCCAGATTCTTGATTTGTCGCGTTTTCTTGACGCGAACCGGTTTCCACTTCGCTTGAAAACGCTCTGGCGCGAAACTCTATCCATCCGTTGGCTGCGGTGATTGTCGGTGGCCATTCCCTGAGATTGCCGGCCAGCGCGGCCAATGAGGGATCGGCCAACATATACACGTTGTTTGCAAAATTGCTGTCGGCGATACGTTGTTGAATCTGGTCGATCAGCCCATCGCGCCCCGACCGTTCGTACGCGCCCTGCAGGCTCGAATATTCCGTCATGATGCCACGATCCGAGCGGCTGCGCACATAGGAGGAAGTGGACAGGTAGACATAGCCGAAAAGCGCCGACACAATCATGCCGAACGTCCCGATCGCGATCAGCGCCTGCTTGAAAGTCGATGACGTTAGGGTTTTAGCCAGGAGCACGGAGAGAGTACCCGACACCGCGAACCGTATGGATCAGCGGATAGGCCTGCTGGCCGTCGACCTTGCGACGCACGCGCCCGACATAGACGTCGATGATATTTGTGGAGGGATCGAAATGAAGGTCCCAGACGTGTTGCAGCAACATTGCCCGGGATACGACGCGGCCTTCGTTGCGAACCAGATACTCAAGAAGCTGGAACTCCCGCGGAAAAAGAAGAATGTCCTTGCCGCGCCGGCTGGCGGTCCGCGACACCAGGTCGAGCGCGAGGTCGCCGACACGCAAGATAGTCTCCTTGACGATGGTGTCACTGCGTCGGCCAAGCGCTTCGACGCGCGCCAGGAGTTCGACGAACGAAAAAGGCTTGACCAGATAGTCATCGCCGCCGGCCCGCAAGCCACGCACCCGATCGTCGACTTCTCCGAGTGCACTGACGATCAGGACAGGTGCGGCGATGCCGTCGTCGCGCAACTGACGCATGACTGCGATGCCGTCGATGTCCGGCAGCATGCGGTCGATCGTGATGACGGCATAGTCGCCGGCGGCGCCGCGGCTCAGCGCGTCGCTGCCGTTGGTGGCCAAATCCACCTTGTAACCGTTGCTCGTGAGCGACTCCACAAGCTGACCGGCGGTTTCCGGGTCGTCCTCGACGACCAGAATGCGCCGGTGACCTCCCGTCATGGTCTTCCGTCTCCGAACGCCTGCCCGACACGCCGGAAACTCGCTTATGTAATCTGAAGGTTACGTGAACAAGGTGACGGTCGCCACCCACGGGGACCGGCTCCCTTTTTCGGGAACATGCGCCGGTGGCGACCATCACGATGTCCGGATCCTTGCGCACGGACGGCACGGACACGCTGGGACCCGGTACTCACCAGATCAATAGGGCAGCGACATTGCCTCAATCGCGATACGCTTCAGTAGTAACCGTAGTAGCCGTAGTCGCCACAGATATTGACCCATCGCAGTCCGTATGGCGTCCACTTCCTGCGCCAGCAGCTGTCGTAGGCGGCGTAGGCGTAGGGCACACCAATGAACGCAAAGCGATGGTGGCGGTGATGGAAGAACCGGCCGTGATGCGCAAACCTTGCATGCGCAAAATGCGGACCCGCGAAGCGGCTACCTGCAAAACCGACGCGGCTGCCTGCGAAACCCATGCCGCCAGCGCGCATGCCGCCGCCCATGCCACCGAAATGCATTCCACCTCCATGCATCCCCCCATGCATGCCGCCACTACCATGGCCGCCACCATGACCGCCGCCGCGCGCGAGCACGGGTGACGCAAGCGCAAGCGTCGCAGCCATCGCAGCCGCGGTGAGGCAATTTAGGAGCTTGTTGTTCATCCCAATTCCTCCGTGTTGAATTGCAGCGACCGATACGGTCACAAAAAAGAAGACAACCAGCAGACCCAAATGATCCAGTGATTTCAAATGAATAATGCGACAGTTTCTGACACGGAAGTTAGTTTCGCCGCTTCGCTGTACGAACCATTCCGCCGTTTCAAGCGGCGTTGCTGCGGCTTTGCGATGGCCGAGTTATCGGACCAGAAGGTTCGGGCGGTCCGTGCCGCACGCATGGACGAGCGGCATGCGGGTCATTTCAGACATCGAGCAGCGCAGCCACGTGGTCCGCTTTGCCCTCTCGTAAGGTGTGCCAAAAGCGGTCGCACGCTGCAAAGGCGACGACAGGAGGAAGCATGATCATTGCCCTCTACACAGCAGCAGCTGTCATTATGGCTGTCGGGAGCCTCTACTTTGCTTGGCGAAACAGGGACTTTCGCAAATTTCTGGCAGGCGCGTTCTTCGTGTCATCGGGCATTTTGTTCTATCTCTATCTTGCCGATGTTTCGCTGCCTCTGTTGGGGACAGGTTTTGTCGAAACACCTCACATCAGCGGTGCCCGGTCCCTCATCCATTTCGTCCTCTTCTTGCTCTGTTTCTATTTTGGCTTCGTCAGGCAGCCAAGGGCTTGAAACGGACGCCATCCCGTGTCCGCCAGCGTTATCGCTTTGGCCAGCCGTGCGGGAGAGCGAGTATAGCGGCGGAAGCAGCCCGTGACGCTGCGAGCGCGCGCTACACTTCATCCCGTTCCTCTGGTAGTTCCCGCTCTATGAGACACGCTATGGCCCTCATATTCAGGAATCGCTCGGAACCATTTCTGACAGTGCCCGGTTAGTTTGCGGGACCGATGGAGGACAATGGCCATGAGATATCTCGCTGCGCTTGCGATAGCTGCCTTTGTCGCTGGTGTCGGACTGGCGGTCCAGTCCGTCGGTTCGCTGCCCCCCGAAAAGCAGTCCACGCCGACGACCGCCCAATTGGCGGCCCGATTAGCTCAGTCCGTGGATCCGTTTTTGCTTCAGTCCGGTGGCTAACAGCGGGCGCATTGGCGGCACTCCCGCCTTAAACCATCCAGCCGGCTAGGAGGCGGCTTCAGCGTCCGTTGCGGGTGCCGTGTCGGAGCAGCGATTTCCCGGTTCCTATGCACCCCGGAAGGAAGAGCCTTCAAGGCTTACGACTGCCGAAAAGCCCAAGCGTCAATTCGGCAGCCTGTGCGGTGCCGAAGAAATCGACCCAGCGTCCTATTGTTGCGGGGCCGATCTCATGGTCCCATGCATGAACGCTTGCATTTCCTCCTGGGTAAGCCGTCCATCCTTGTTGCTGTCCATTGCCTTGAAAATTCGTTCGTGAGCCACCTGAAACTCCGTCAATGAGATTGTCCCGTCGCCATCGCCGTCCATCAGAGCGAACATCATGCGGAACATAATCGGGGGTCCCATCGCGCCCCCACGCATCATGCCGTGGCCCATCATCCCGCGGCCCATCATACCTCCTTGCCCCATCGTGCCAGACCCTTCCTCGGCCATGGGATGGGATTGCGCTTGTTGCTGGTCTGGCTGGGGCATCAATCGCTCCTGTGCAACCGCACCGACAGCGCCATATGCCAGAATGAGAGCAGATATCGTGAGTCCCAGGACACGCGTGCACATCTCGAACCTCCTCAGAAACACAGCCCCCGTCTGATTAATTCTTAATTCCGCACAAGCGATATCGATCCCTTGGTCCCGGCTTTCGGCCAGCGCAGCCGCCCACTCTGATCGACTACTGACATCGTCAGGCTCTTGGCTAGGCGGGACCAGGACGGACACATTCAGACCGTTCTGGGCCGAAAGGTTCGCCCTGAGCAACTCTTGGCCGTTTTCCACTCGCGTGCAACGTGAACAAATGGGCATGGGCAGACGATCGATCATTGACTATCATTAATCCCGCGCAGGGGGCTGTTGGTCGAGCGGAGACTCGCAAATTGGACCAGCTGTCATGCAAAGAGTGATCGTTTCGGCCGTGTTCGGTGTCCTTGCCGTCACAGCAGCCCAGGCACAGAACACCGGCGACCTTCGGCAGGGGCGTCGGCTTGCGCTTGACGTTTGCGCCTCCTGTCACGCGGTGCGCGCGGGCCAAACCCGGTCTCCACTCGCCGCAGCACCGAGCTTCGAAGAGATCGCCAGTACGCCGGGGATGACCGCAGCAGCCCTTGCCTTCTGGCTCACCGCCGCCTCGCATCCCACTATGCCGAATCTCATTCTCTCGTCACAGCAGCTGCGCGACGTGTCGGCGTATATTCTAAGCCTGCGGGACTAGAGCGCCTGCAGGAGTAGCCTGGCCCTCACCAAGCGCGGAGGAGGGACGCGGAGATGTACTCTGGATTTCGCCAAGCGGCGCATGCGCTCTGTCGGCAAGCCGGATCCACCTCACCGGAACAGGCGTGGAGGAATGACGCTGTGGAATACAGTTTGTTGAAATTCTTCCATCGCGTCGGCGCTGTTCTCATGGGTGGTGGGCTCATCGGCGTGTGGATGGCCGACTTGCGCTCGCGGCAGCTGCACGAGCTAAAGCCCTTTTCGGAGGCCGTTCGCAATATCGCAGTTTTCTATGATGGAGTTGTCGTGCCGGGGGCTTTACTGCTGCTGGGGTCTGGCGCTTGGATGATCGTGAAGTTCTATGGAGGTTGGAATTTCTTGCAGTTTTCCTTGGCTCGCGGGAATGGTTGGGCTGTTCGCCCTCGAGTTCATAGAGGGCAACACGGTTACGCGCCTCTATTTCATGCGACTGCGCCGTGAGACGCGGTCTGCGCTTAATGCCGGCGAGGTGACGCCTGAACTCCAGAAGGCTCGGGCCGAGCGTGTGCCAACATTCACGCACTTTCTCGATCTACCGATGCTGTTTCTCATCATAGCTCTTGGAGCAATACAGCCGACGACTTGGTTGCTGTTTTTTACGGGTTCGATTGTGGCGGTTGCGCTTGCGACGATATTGACGCTCGTCATTCCGCGGCTCTATCCTTGGGGTTCGGAGGCGTTACCTGCCTAGGCCCGGGTCCGCAATAGGTCGCACTCGGACATCGCGGCTTATCTGACGGACGTCCGTTCTACCGCAAAGAGCGGAAATTCAGCGACCATTTCGGCATGTCCGTTTCGTGCCCGGTAACGGACATCCACAATACATGTTTGACGTTATGGAAGGCTCCTTCCAAAGCAACACGACAAACTCGTTTGCAGAACATCCGCCTTGCGCCACTAACGTTCGGCCGCGAACAATCTGACGCTCTCTGTGAGGCCCTTCAGGGAATGACTACCTTCGTCATGAAACCGGATGTTTGATCCTGCGACAAGATCACGGACTGTATTCGACACCAGAACCTGCCCGGGCTTTGCCATCGTCGCGACACGCGATGCAATGTGGACCGCGATGCCGCTCAGATCATCATCGGCCATTTCGACCTCGCCGGTATGAAGGCCGGCCCTTACCTGCAGTCCGAGAGCTTCAACGCCTTCATTGATCGCCAGAGCGCACCGGATTGACCGGGCCGGCCCGTCAAAGGTTGCCAGGAAGCCGTCTCCCATTGTTCTCACCTCATGCCCTCTATGTCGCGAAATCTCCCGCCGCACGAGCGCGTTGTGCCGATCAAGCACATCGTGCCATGCGCGATCTCCGATCGTTTCGGCTCGCTTGGTTGAGTTCACAATGTCAGTGAACAGAACGGTGGCGAGCACGCGATCAGATTCGATTGCCGACCGCGAGCCTGTCAGGAACTCTTCAACCGCATCCAACACCCGTTCTGTTTCGCCGGTCCACAACGTGTGATCACTGCCGGGCAGTTCGAGATATTTCGCGTTTGGGATTTGCCGGGCCATGAACCGCCCGGCTTCAACGTTGACGCGAACGTCCCCCTGTCGATGAATAATGAACGTCGGCACCCGTATCGACGGAAGGATTGGACGAATATCGATTTCGCTGTTCATTCGCATGAGCGCGACAACTGCGGAAGGACTTGCACCCAGACGTTCAAAACGGGCCCATGACAGCTTGAACGTCTCATCTGATGCTACACTGGGGGCGAACAACCGGAGGCTCTCGCCGGTCCCCCAATTTTTTTCCATGCGATCCAGGGCGGCATCTATCTTGTCCGGGGGCACAACCCACGAGCTGAAGTGGCCATAGGTGCCGTACAGGACCAACGCTCGGGTACGCTCTGGGTAGGTGGCCGCGAACAAGACTGACATCGCACCGCCTTCGGAGATGCCGAACAGGGCAGCCTGTTGCGAGCCCACGGCATCCATGACCGCGCGAACATCATCCATGCGCTCTTCCAGGGTTGGCACACCAACCGCTCTGTCGGAAAGCCCGGTGCCGCGCTTGTCGAACATGATCAGGCGGGCGAAGGCCGCCAATCGGGTCCAAACCCGCGCCCGATGGGGCTCCTCCCAAGCGACGTCGAGGTTCGAAATGAAACCAGGAACGAACACGAGGTCGAACGGCCCTTCGCCGACGACCTGATAGGCGATGCGAACATCACCGCTCTTTGCGTATTGGGTTTTCGGAACCATTGCACATCACTTCACATAAAGTGGCGTGATCGGCTTCGTCGACTTCCCGGTTCGATTTAAATCTTACCAGTTTGCCGCGATACGCGGAAGCCAAAACCGCGTAGCCCAGCCTCAGCATGTGGTAATCGGCTGCTTTCTCAACCAGCTATCACACAAGCCAATTTGGATGTGCTGCTCCTCGGAATCACCATGGCTTTGGCCGACGAGGGGATCGAAGTCGGGCCGACGTCTGCTATCGGCGGGTACTGTTGAAACCGTCCTTTTTGGCTGACGAACGAAATTGTTCAGCGCCGCTGGTACGTACCATGCACGGCGATGTGAGGGACCACATCAATTCACGCCTTCCGCCGGTCGTGCAACTGATATAGCCTGATTATGAGCTGCCGAGCGGGACGTGCCGAAGTCCCTTTTATCTTAGCCGCAGCGCTCGTGCCGTCGGCAGGCGTGCATCGAAATTGAACCGACGTCTGCGTGTGCGGCCTCCCGTGCGGCTCCGCAGGGATTCCGCATGCCAGCAGTTTGGGGAGGCCGCAATGAAACTTCCGCGCCGTCAATTCCTGCATCTGGCAGCGGCCGCTGCCACGCTTCCGGCATTATCCCAATTCGCTGGCGCGCAGAGCTACCCGACCCGACCGGTGCACCTGCTCGAAGGCTTTGGCGCCGGTGGAGCGCCTGACATTATCGCGCGATTGATCGGTCAATCGCTGTCGGAGCGACTTGGACAGTCATTTGTCATCGAGAACCGCAGTGGCGCTACCGGCAACATCGCCACTGAGGCGGTCGTGCGGGCATCCCCGGACGGCTACACGCTGTTGTTGGTCACCGCAGCAAATGCGATCAATGCGACCATGTTCAACCTTAGCTTCGACTTCATCCGCGATATCGCGCCGATCGCAGGTATCGTTCGTGTGCCCTTGGTCATGGAGGTCCACCCATCGGTTCCCGCCAAGACAGTCGCGGAGTTCATCGCCTACGCGAAGGCCCATCCCGGCAAGGTCAATATGGCATCAGCCGGGACCGGATCTACGCCCCACTTGGCCGGCGAAATGTTCAAAACGATGGCCGGCGTCGATCTCTTTCACGTGCCTTATCGGGGTGCGCAGGTATTTCCTGCCCTTCTCACCGGTGAAGCGCAGGTCTATTTTGGCCCGCTACTCTCATCGATCGAATATGTCAGGGCCGGCAATTTCCGCGCGCTGGCGGTAACGACGGTGGCGCGCTCGCCAATATTGCCGGACGTTCCGGCTCTAGGCGAAACCTTGCCCGGTTACGAGGCAAGTTCATGGTACGGCCTTGGCGGTCCAAAACGCACGCCGGAAGAAATCATCGAAAAACTGAACAAGGAGGTGAACGTCAGCATCGCCGATCCGAAATTCCAGGCGCGGCTTGCCAGTCTGGGCGGCGCGGCTCTTGGCGGATCGCCCGCCGACTTCGCCAAACTGATCTCGGACGAGGTCAAGAAATGGAGCAGGGTGGTTTTGGCGGCCAATATGAAACGGGAATGAGCGGCAGCGGAGCTGCCGAACTCTGGGATTTCGGCCGGCCATCGAAGGCGAAAATTGAGTGTTAGGAAGGAAGCGGAAGTGCGCCTACGCTTGCACGCTGGAAGCGAGCGTTCTGATCTCGCTCGCACCCCGTCACATAGCTAGGCGGAGGGCCGGCTGAGCCCTAAGTGGCTAAATCCGCTTGCCATGGCGGGTTCCGTATCAAGTCGAAGGCAGTATTCCCACGGATTTCATAACCTCAGGCGCTTGTTCACGTTCGAAAAGTGCCAAAGGCGGGCGAGAGCTACTCGCTCCCGCTGCCGGATCAGTCGGGTGCCGTTCAATCCCGGTGCGCTGCTTCCCAATCTTTTGCAGCCTTCACCAGTTCTTCGAAAGCTGCGCCGCTTTCGAGCAGCGCACGTTTGAGCGCGGGTTCGAGCGGCTGTTCGGTGCCGGTATCGTCGAGCGGCATCTTGTCCTCGCGCACCGCCTTCATTAACCGGGCAATCTCGCCTGCCGCGTGGGCCGGTGTGTGCATCAGCACCAGCCGGTGCATCGGCATCGGGTTGTTCGGCACGTGGCAATTATCGCATTGCGCGTCGCGCATCCGCAGCGCCAGCGTCCTGTAGGTGAAGTCGAGTTTTGGCAGATAAGGATTGTCTTGCCGGAACAAGCCGTCGAAGAGCGTCACGCTCGGCTGGATGCGTCCCTCCTTGTCCATCCACATCCACTTGCCATCGAATTTGGGCCATATCGGTTGCGTGGAGACAACAGGGCTGTCGCTGCCCCGTTCGGTAAATTGCCCGATGACGATCTTCGCGGTTTTCGGGTTGACCCAGAGCAGAACCGAATTCGCGGCCTGATAAACACCCCACTTCGTCTCTTGGTGCCAGAACGGATACGGAAACTGCCCGGGCGGCAACAGGTTGCGGAATCCTGCCCGCAGACGGATCAGGTACAATCGCTCGCGCTCGACGTACTCGGTGCTGTACTCGCCGCTGTACATGAACAGCGAGAGGTAGAGGCCCGCAAGTACATCGGGCGCAAACTGCGTGAGATTGGTGTCCCTGAGCGCTGCCCCGGCGTCATGATTCCGGCGGCCCCAGAGGAGCCTCGGCGCGAGGCTGCGCCGCAGCGCGGAGTCGCCGAACAGGCCGCGCCGGCATCGGTCGAAGGCTGCCTGGTCCGAGGGTGAAGCAGGCGGACAGACTTGCTGCAACTCGAGTGCGACCTCGGAGGCCATCTGCGCGACCTGGTCAGCACGGTCGGGCAGATCGTCGTCGATGTCAGCAGCGTCCGCGGCAAGAAAGGCGGCGAGCAGCAGCGCGCCGCCGGTTACCAGGCGCCTTGATATGGCGCCGAACATGGGCCTACCGCACCGGCTTGATGTAATTTGCCACGAGATGGTCGGCGATCTTGCGACCCATCGCCTCTCCGACCTCCAGCGAATTGCGGAAATGAATGCCGCCCCAGATGCGCACCTCTTTGTGCTCCTGGTCCATCTGCGCAAAGCTGGCGAATTTGCGTGAAAGGCGCGCGTCGGAAGTATCGGTCGCGACGAAGTCTTCCGTCCCGCTGCCGAAAACAGCTTCCAGAACGCCTCGCGCCGCACCCGCGTTGATCCCCGCCTGCGACGGGTATTCCGGATGCATCGGCGTGGTGTTCAGAGGCTGCCAGCCGGCGTCGCGTTCAGTGGCATCGTTGCCGTCCTGGTCGCCGTTGCGGATCGCGGTGATCGGACGCCAGAAATTGTATTGGAATTTGGCGTCCCAATCGACGATGAAGCAATTGGCGAGAGCCATGGACATCAGTGCGAACACGCGCGCACTTTCTGCCACAGAGAGGCCGTGACGAGCGGAAGCCTGCCTGGCCGCCTGAAACCAGGCGGGCCCAAGGTTGGCCTGTGTCCAGAACCGAACGGCGTCGGACTGCGCGTCGGTCCGCTTCGTGCTTTTCACTCCGCCCATTTCCCGGGTTTCATTGTAATCGCGCGCGTAAAGAGCACTGTTGAGGGCCGGGGGCGGACCCGGACGGAACTGACTCGCGCTTTCCATGCCCCACGGTTTTGCCGTCGCATATTGAGGGAAGAGCGGCGGCGTGGTCGGCACCCATACGCCAGGCGTGGTGAGCGGGCGGTATGTGTCGGGCATGTTTGTCGCGTCGCTCTGGCGTTCGGCGAAAATGGCGCCCGCGACTTTTTCGCCTAAATCAATACCCGCAACCCGTGCGGGGTTGTCCGGAATGGTTTTCATCGTCTCCGCGAAGGCTGCACCAATCCGCTCCTTCTGGCCGGGATATTGGCGCATGAGAATTTCGCGGGCAGCGGCAGCGGCCGCGGCCTCGGCCGAGGCGTTCGGGTCACTTGGAAGCTCCGGCATGTAACGCGAATATCGGTTCTGCACCGAGTTGACCGCGTCGGACATGGACACGTTCACCAGGGCCATGCTGCGCGTCCACGGATTACCGGCCACGTTGACCGCCTTCATCACGTCCATGGCGGTGTTGTTCCAGTCGGCGATGACGTCGGCGCGGACCAGTGTATTGCCAGAAATCAGGGCCAGGCCGACGATTGCAGCTTTCAGTACGTTCATCGTTGCCTCCTTCGAAAAGTTGGATTTCCGAACGACTGCCAATGCGGTGTGAATGTACCTCCATAATCATCTTGTCGTGCGCGGAGCCGCATCCGCGCCTCGTCACGCGAAAGCGTCGCCCAACTACCAAGGGTTCATTATCGCCAAGTAGGCCGATTGCTGCGGCGCTTAGCGAACGTCGAGCCTATCGCTCAGGCGTGTCCGTCGTCGAAGCTGATATCGCGGACCAGCGGTCGTCAAAACTCGCAGCCGGAAGATTGTTCCCGTCGACCGCGACGCTGTTCAACAACCTCGTGCCGTCGGTCCAAGGCGAGTGCGACCTCATGGTGACTGCGGTTGCGGCGACAGCGAGCAGAGCGACAGCCACGAACCCAGTAATCGTTCGATGCCTCGTCATCAGCACCTCCTACTGTGGTCCCAAAGCCCCTTACTGTGGGTCACGGGAACTTCGCGAAGGTTCAACAGCAATGCGACAAGCATGGTTTGCGCGAATCCACAGACCGCCAACTGAGGTACTCCAAACTAGTTCGCAACGATCATCCGAGTTGCGGTAATTTGGCTGACCGTTGGCCGCTTGTTTCCGCGTAGCTGGCGGTTGGAATGGGCGGCCCCAGTTCAGCCCCTAGCCCCCCGCTGCTGGGGCCGCTTCTCTCCGGCCCACGAAATGAAAGAGGCCACCAACTGAGGGGCCTTACTGCACTCGTTCGGTGAATAGGACGCTTGGGGTTAAGCACGACATCCCACACTGTTTATACTGGCGATCGCCTGAAAGGGGCTTTGTCGAAACGCGAACAATTCTCCTTGCTGCAACCGAGCGACCGGCAGCTGCCTCGTCGAGCGGTGTGCACGCGATCGTGCGGTCGCGGTACCGAAACGCAACAGACGACTACAATCAGATTTCAGAATTAGAGTTGTAATTGGGGAACCGACCAGACTCAGGTTAGATTCCGCGGGCTTGGAAACTTTGGAGGGGGCTCCAATGCCATACTTCAATTTTGATCTCGTCATCGGCGCGGAGTTCAAAAACCAGGGCGGCATGATCCTCGAAAATACAGAAAACGCGATCGATAAAGCTGACAGCCTCGCGAGCGAGCTTTGCATCGTTCGTCCTGAGCTGCGTTCCACGGGGTGTGCGGTGCGCGTCACCGATGGAGACAGTAACGAGTTCTACCGTACTCCGCTCGACCCTGTCCCATCGTGGCTGAAATCGTCCCGTCGCGCACGATGAGTGACCGTAAGCGCATGAGACCGAATTGGTCTGAAGGTGCAAATTACGGCAAGGGCAAAAGTTCGGTTGGTAGCGATCTCTTACCCTTGGGGCAGCCCGTTCGGCCATTGAGGGACTGAATCGGAGCTGGAGACTCGTTGGAATGGTTCGGATCAGATGCCGATAACTCGGTCGCGCTCATAAACTCGGTCACGGCAGCGTTCGATGACCATTCCACGTAACTAACAACGGCGAACGCAAGTGCGAGCAAGGTGAAAAGCACGCCCGCCACCGTGGTGCCTATTCCCAGCCAATGGATTTGGCTATTGAATAATGGCATCGCTCGTCTCCCGAAACGGGGTTTGCGACGGCCTTAAATCAATTCGCGATTTTCAAATGTGAACTGCCTCACGTCTCACGGTCACTTGATGCCGGGACAGAATGACGGACATGTTTCTGCTTGGACGGGTCCGTCGCACAATGAGAAATCATTTTGGGGGAGCAAGCTTAATGACAATGCTGATCGCTTGCGCGCCAGCCGGCGGATCGGACAGAGCCGCGATGATGAACCCCCACGGCCCAAGACAATACGCGTGGTGGCGACGCCTAAGGATTTGACGCGGTCTGTTGGCGCAGCATGTTTGCAATGACGCTGCCACGCTGGTTCGGCAGATCCGTTTGACGAGGGGCAAGTGACGATGAGTGCCGTTTACCGTCGAGCGATGCGCAAGGACGCAAGCCGTCTCTACGACATGCGGCGGCGATCGATCCTTGAACTCGCGCCTCCAGCGATGCCCGTGGCCGAGGCAAAGGCGTGGGCGTCGCAGCTCACGCTCTCTGGAATGGAGCAAAAGCTGCGTGAGCTCGAAGTATGGGTTGCCGAGCGGGGCGGTATCGTCGCCGGATGGGGGGCCATTCGCGGCGATATGCTGGAGGGCCTGTATACGGCACCAGAATTTGCCGGGCAGGGCGTGGGCGCCGGATTGCTCGGTAGGCTCGAAGGGCTGATGCGCGACCGCAAGTTCCCTTCGGTGCGCCTTGAGGCAAGCTCAAACGCCCGCGGTTTTTACCTTCGTCGCGGCTACCGGCCAACCGGTCCGCAAACGGCGAAAGGCGCCTGGCCCATGGTGAAAGAACATCTCGCCTGAAAACGGGGGCGGGCGGAGAATAACTGCGTTGGACGGCGGCCTGGTTTTGGCGGCTGTTTAAACCGTTCGCGGCGCTTGATTTTCGCCCCGCGAGGGGCGACTTTGGCGCCCGCTCGGCTGGGCTTATCGGAGCCCTCGCAGCGAGTTGTCAGGAGGATATTGCGTGGCGGACCATCAGGTGCACGATTTGACCCCGGAAGACGTCTCCAAGGGGATGGCGGAAGGGCGCTATCTTCTGGTCGACGTCCGCGAACCCAACGAGGTCGCGGTGGAAGCCTATCCGGACAGCGTGGTCGTTCCTCTCCAGACCTTCGATCCGGCGGCCATTCCGGACCCGCAGGGAAAGCAGGTGGTTTTCGCCTGCCGTTCGGGCAAGCGCTCGGTGACGGCCTCGCTGGCGGCCCAGGCGGCGGGCCTTCCCTATGACAAGCATCTGGCCGGTGGCATCATCGGCTGGAAGGCTGCGGGACTGCCGACCAGAACCGGCGGCTGATCTCCACCATGACATCCATGAATAAGGTCTTTGCCGACCTTCCGGTCACCGTGTTCGAGGCGATGTCGCAGGCCGCCCGCGACAACAACGCCATCAATCTCGGCCAGGGCTTTCCCGACGATCCCGGGCCGGAGGATATCCGCCGCGCCGCGGCCGATGCGACGGTGAACGGCTACAACCAATACCCGTCGATGATGGGTATTCCGGAACTGCGGCAGGCGATCGCGGCCCATTACGGACGCTGGCACAAGCTCGCGCTCGATCCGATGACGGAAGTGATGGTGACCTCTGGCGGCACCGAGGCGCTGACGGCGTCCATCCTCGCCGTCGTCGAACCCGGCGACGAGGTGGTGGTGTTCCAGCCGGTCTATGACAGCTATCTGCCGATCATCCGCCAGGCCGGCGGCATTCCGCGCCTGTTGCGGCTGGAGCCGCCGGGCTGGCGGCTGACCGAAGAGATGCTGGCCAGCGTCTTCAATTCCAGGACCAAGGCGGTGCTGTTCAACAACCCGCTCAATCCGGCCGCGGTCGTCTATCCCCGCGAGGACCTCGAATTGCTGGCGCGGTTCTGCCAGCAGTTCGACACCATCGCGATCTGCGACGAGGTCTGGGAGCACGTGATCTTCGACGGCCGCGAGCATATCCCGCTGATCACGATTCCGGGCATGCGCGACCGCACCATCAAGGTCGGAAGCGCGGGCAAGATCTTTTCGCTGACGGGATGGAAGGTCGGCTTCGTCTGCGCCGCGCCGCCGCTGCTCAGGGTGGCTGCAAAGGTGCACCAGTTTCTGACCTTCACCACCGCGCCGAACCTGCAAGCCGCCGTCGCCTACGGCCTCGGCAAATCAGATGAATACTTTTACGACATGCGCAGGGAGCTGGCGCGGAGCAGGGACCGTTTGACGAAGGGATTGGAGAGCATCGGCTTTCCCGTGCTGAAGTCGCAGGGCACTTATTTTCTCACCGTCGACCTGTCGCCGCTCGGTCTCAACGAAACCGACGTCGAGTTCTGCAAGCGCATCGTGACCGACTACAAAGTCGCAGCAATCCCGGTATCGGCGTTCTACGAGCAGGATGCGGTGACCTCGGTGGTGCGGTTCTGTTTTTCAAAGAAAGACGAAACGCTGGACACCGCGCTGGAACGCCTGTCTGACGCGGTGCACGGCCGCCGCAAGAGGTAGCAGATGCGCGTTTCAATCCGAGGCTCGCTTTGCCTGATCGGTGTGATGACGGTCGCGCTGTCGCTCTCGCCCGCGCAGGCCGAGGAGCGCACCGTGAACTTCTACAACTGGTCCAACTATATGGCCCCGGGGGTGCTGGAGGATTTTACCAGGGAGACCGGCATCAAGGTGGTCTACGACACGTTCGACGCCAACGAGACGCTGGAGACGCGGCTCCTGGCGGGCAAGTCGGGCTACGACGTCGTGGTGCCAACCGGCTATTTCCTGCAGCGCCAGATCACGGCAAAGGTCTTCCTCAAGCTCGACAAGTCAAAACTGCCGAACCTCGCCAACGCCTGGCCGGTCGTGACCAGCCAGCTCGCGACCTACGATCCCGGCAATAATTACGCCGCCAATTACATGTGGGGCACCACGGGCATCGGCTACAACGTCAAGACCGTGCAGAAAATTCTGGGACCTGACGCCAGGATCGACAGCTGGGACATCGTCTTCAAGCCGGAGAACCTCGCAAAATTCAAGGACTGTGGCATCCACATGCTGGATTCCGCCGACGACATCTTGCCCGCCGCGCTTGGCTATCTCGGCATCGATCCGAATTCGACCAGGCAGGCCGATCTGGAAAAGGCCGCCGATCTCGTCAGCAAGATCAGGCCCAATGTCCGCAAGTTTCATTCCTCGGAATATCTGGGCGCGCTGGCGTCGGGCGAAATCTGCTTTGTGGTGGGATGGTCCGGCGACATCATGCAGGCGCGCAGCCGCGCGGCGGAAGCCAAGAACGATATCGAGATCGGCTACACCATCCCGAAAGAGGGCGCGCAGATGTTCTTCGACAATCTGGCGATTCCTGCCGACGCGAAGAATGTCGCGGAGGCCTACGAGCTGATCAACTATCTCTACCGCCCGGACGTCGCGGCGAAAAATTCCGACTTCCTGTCCTACGCCAACGGCAATCTGGCGAGCCAGAAGCTGGTCGACCCGAAGATCCTCAACGACAGGAATATCTATCCGGACGAGGCGACGCAGAAAAAGCTGTTCGTCATCCAGGCCCGCGACCCCGCCACCCAGCGCATCATCAACCGGTTGTGGACCAAGGTGAAGACGGGGAAGTGATTTCCGCCGTCATTCCGGGATGGTCCGAAGGACCAGACCCGGAATCTCGAGATTCCGGGTTCGATGCTGCGCATCGCCCCGGAATGACAGCGTTGTTGCTTGTCGCACGCTCCGAACAAACTCCTGTTGCCGGAACCGGAGCGAGAACCTATAGCTCCCTCCGGGAGCATCACATGACCAACATCCTCTCGTTCTTTTCAACGCGTACGCTGCTGCAGATCATCTTCATCCTGGGATCGGCCGTCGCGATGAAGGCATGGAGCCTCGGCTTGCTGTTCGGCGGATAGGGAAAGCCCGGCCTCTGCTTCCGTCATCGCGAGGAGCAAAGCGACGAAGCGATCCATGTCTCCGCAAGCGGCGAGATGGATTGCTTCGCTTCGCTCGCAATGACGGGGAGGGACGGTTGCGGACCTACCGCCATCTCCGGTGCAGCCACAGCCACTGGTCCGGATACTCCCGCACCCAGCCTTCGATCACGGACGTCACCGCCTGCATCGTGCCCTGGATGTCGATCTGGCCCGAGGCGTCGCGCACCGGCTTGACCTCTTCGGACAGCTCGGCGCGGAAGCGGTGGTTGGGCAGGCGGATGATGCGCACGCCGTGCACGGGGCAATCGACCTGCCGCAACAGCCGCGCCAGCGTCGGGTTGGCCTTGGTCTTGCGGCCGAAGAACGTCACCTCGACGCCGTTGCCCATGTACTGATCGACCAGCATCGCGACATGCTGGCCCCTTTGCAGGGCCTCCGCCAGCTTGAGCGGCGCCTCGCGGCCGGCCGGCACCAGCGTGCCCATCTTGACGGCGCGGATCCGTTCGATGGCGCGGTCGGCGGCCTCGATGTTCGGCCGGCGGAACAGGATCGCGCAATCGAGCCCATGCGCAACCGCGCCAAGGGCCGGGATCTCCCAATTGCCGAGATGGCTCGCGAAGATGATGGCCGGCTTGCCGTCGTCGCGGAGTGAATCAAAAATCTGCTTGGTCCGCGCGCCGAACTCGACGCGGCTCGGTTTGTCCGGATGGTCGACGTCGTAGTCCCAGATGTGATCGAGATGGGCGAACTCGGCGCCGATGCGGCCGAGATTGTCCCACACGCCGGCCAGAATGGTTTCGATCTCTTCCGGCGATTTCTCGGGGAAAGCCGCCGTGAGATTCTCGCGCCCGATGCGGTCCTCGCGCAACCGTCGGCCAATGAAGCGGGTGACGCGGCCGAAGAAATTTGCGGTCTTGTCCGGATCGAAATAGCGCGTGGTGCGCAACAGCGCGATCGTCAGCGCGCCGACGGTGGCTTCCGCCACAGGCTTTAAGGCGTCGCGCAGGCGCGCCTTGGTGCGTAGGAGCAGGCGGTTCATGTTTTAAGAAGCTGACTTAGACCGGTTCGCGCGTCAGGATCAGCGAGGCGTTTTGCCCGCCGAAACCGAACGAGTTCGACATCACGGCGGTCACCTTGGCGTCGCGCGCCTTGTTGCCGACCACGTCGAACAGGATCGCCGGATCCGGAATCTCGTAATTGATGGTCGGCGGAATCCGCTGATGCTCGAGCGTCAGCAGCGAGAACACCGCTTCCACCGCGCCCGCCGCCGAGATCGTGTGCCCGACCATCGATTTGTTCGACGATACCGGGATCTTCGGCAGATGTTCGCCGAACACGACCGCTGTCGTGTTGTACTCCATCTTGTCATTTTCCGGCGTCGAGGTGCCGTGCGCGTTGATGTGGTCGATCTGTTCCGGCGCGAGACCGGCATCCGCCAGCGTCTTGCGCATGCAGCCGATGATCGGCTTGCCGTCCGGGCTGGATCGGGTCCGGTGGAAGGAGTCGGTCAGCTCGCCGCAGCCGGCCACCACGCCGAGAATTTTGGCGCCGCGCCCGATCGCCGACTCATAGCTTTCCAGCACCATCGCGCCGGCGCCTTCCGCCATCACGAATCCATCGCGGTTCTTCGAGAACGGCTTTGACGCCGCCTGCGGCGGATCGTTCTGCGTCGACAGCGCCGATAACAGCGAGAAGCGCACCAAGGCTTCCGGGTTCACCGAGCCATCGGTGCCGACGCACAGCGCTGCATCGGCTTCGCCGCGGCGGATCGCCTCGACGCCGAGCTGGATCGCGGTCGCGCCGGAGGCGCAGGCGGTGGAAAGCGAGATCGGCGATCCCTTGGTGCCGAAGGCTTCGGCCAGATGGCTCGCCACCGAACCGAACATGAAACGGTGATGGTAGGCTGCGAACCGGCCGCCGCCGCTGACGCGCAGCATGTCGTCATAGCCGAATTCGGTTTTTCCGATCGCGCGTCCGAGTTCGAGCCGCTGCGGCCATTCGACCTCGACCGGCGCCACCGCCAGAAACAGCGGTCCGGGAAAATCGGCCTTGGCTCCGATCGCGGCCTGTGCGAGCGCTTCTTCGGTGGCCATTTCGGCCAGCCGCTCGGTCAACCCCGTCGAGGTGACGGGATCGACGGTGACGAAATCAACCGTGCCCGCCATGGTCGATTTGAGGCCCTCGATCGGAAAGCGCGTCACGGTACGGATGCCGGATTCGCCCGCGGTCAGCTTGCGCCAGTTGTCTTCCTTGCCGGCGCCGAGCGACGTCACCACGCCCATGCCGGTGACGACGACGATCGGCCTGCCGAATTTATCTGATGGTGCTGACATGGTTCCCCCGATGTTGCGGCGTAACTGAAAGCGCTCTCGCGCTCATCTCTTGCTGTGGCCGTGATCCCGCCGAAAGCGTTCTTCCCGGCCACGCTCTACTTGACGGCCTCGACCAGGGCCATGCCTTCGCCCTGCCAGTGACCGGCCCCCACCACCACAATCTGGTCCGGGTGATCTGCCTTTTCAACCTCGAACCCGCTTGGGTCGTTGGGCGGAAACAGTGCGCCGCGGGAGAGCGAGAGTGCGGCCAGCGCCAGCCCCAGCGGAAACTGGGTCTCCAGCGTATGGCCGAACATCGTTCCGGTGGCGCGCACCGCGAATCCGGGGTGCTGGCGCAAAAAGGCCTTTTCTTCCGAGGTCACCGGCTCGGCGCCGGTCGCGCCCGTGATCAGATTGCCGCTGTCACCGGCGACGCCGAGTTTTGGCCACAGCGCTTCCAGCGATTTGGTCACCGCGCCCGGCTGCTTGCGCTGCGCGAGGTCGGCGACCACCTTGGTCAGCTTGGCATACGGCTTGGCGCCGCGCGCTTCGGCATGCTCACGCGATTCCAGCACCAGGAAGCAGCCGGCGGAGCCGAGCGCAAAACCGCTCGTGCCTTCGCGTTGCCAAACCGGCGCGTACTTCTCTTTCAGATTGAAGTCGCCGAATTCATAGAGGACGAGCAGATCGGAGCGTTCGCCATTGTGGGCGGCGCCAACCAGCGCGATCTCGCTCTGGCCGGACTCGATGCGGGCGAGCGCGATCCGCGCCGCGTCGATGGAGGCTGCTTCCTCGCCCATGAAGGTGCGCGACGTTCCGCACACGCCATGCACGATGGCGATGTTGCCGGCGAGCAGGTTGGAGAGCTGGGCCAGAAACAGCGTCGGCCGCAGATCGTTCATCAGCCGTTCGTTGAGAAAGCCGGGGCTCGAATTGCCCTTGGCGTCGGCGGTCATGATGGCGAGGTCGACCGCGAGGTCGCGCTCGCCGCCGCCGGCGGCGACGATCATGTCCATCCGGCCCAAAATTTCCTTGTTGCCTTTGACGCCGGCCGAATCCAGCGCCAGCCCCGCCGCATAAGTGCCGATGCGCTGCCACGCTTCCATCTGGCGCTGATCGCCCTTTTTCGGGATCTGGGCGTCGAAGGTAACAGGGGCGAGGGGATGCACGATGTAGGGCGCGAAGCGCTTGTCGTCGACGTGGATCTTTTTGGCGTTCAGCGCATCCCAATGCGCGTCCAGCCCCTCGCCGAGCGAGGAGACGATGCCGATGCCGGTGATCCAGACTTCCCTGGCGGGCGGAGATTTGGGCTCAGTCATGCGTTATCGCCTGCAGTGGGAAGCCGATTTTGTTGGCCATCGCGTCCATGTGCACGCGCAAGGCCGGGTCGGGGAAGGGGGCAAGGCCGAAGGTGATTTCGGCGCTGCACTTCAACTCCTTGCCGACGCGTACCTTTGCCTTGGTGACGGCAAAGCCGGAACCTTCGTGCTCGAGCTTCGCCTCGATCGTCAGCAATTGGCCGGGACTGACGAAACCGCGCATCTTGGCTTCCTTTACGATAGCGAGGAACGGCATGCGCTCGAACTTCAGGAGGCCGAGCAACAGCCAGCCGGAGCTCTGCGCCATCGCTTCGGTCAGCAGGACCCCGGGCATGATCGGGAAACCGGGAAAATGCCCTTCGAAGATGGTGTGCGCGGCCGGAACCTGGGCCTCGACCGTGATTTTCTTCTCGTCGAGATTGAGGTCGACGATGCGATCGATCAGCTGGAAGTAATCAAGGTTCATGGCGGGCGACTAGGCGCCCGGCGCTGCATTCTTGGCGGCGACCAGTTCGTCGATGCGATCGGCGAGATTTTGCAGCACGAAATACTGCTCGGTCGTGGCCTTGCCGTCGTTGACTTCCTGGGTCCATTTTTCGAGCGGCATCTTGATCCCGAACGCCTTGTCGATGGCAAAGGCGATGTCGAGGAAGTCAAGGCTGTCGATACCGAGATCGTCGATGGCGTGGCTCTCCGGCTTGATCGTGTCGCGCGGAATGTCGCAGGTCTCCGCGATAATGTTGGCGATCTGATCGAATGTGGAAGACATCATTAAGCCTTTGATATATTGGAGATAATCCGGAACGGCTTGAGAGGCGGGGGCGTGGCCCCGGAAGGCCCTGTTCCCCTTGGCCGGAGTCGAGTGCCCGTATATCGGAGCAGGGCCCCGAGTTCAATGGAGGCGGCCGTTCCCGTGATATTGGATTTGGCGACAAAAATGGGCAGATTCGGGGAGCTGAGCTAGCCCGGGGTGCGAATTCGTCAGGGAAAATTCGCTTGGAGACGCCGTCGCCACGGCGCGCCCTTCGGAGGGGGAGCTTCGCAGAGACCATTCTTTTCGGAGGAGCGCGTGGTTGGGGGCAGGAGATTTAGAAAGGACGCACAATATCAATTGTAGCAAAAACCCATAGAACTTGGAGGGGCGATGTACACATTACCATGGTGGATGCTTTGGCTTCAGGCGATCGGTGTGTTCGCGCTTTCATTGGTGGGAGCTTGGATCGCGTTTAAGCAAGTAAGAATAGCAGCTGCTAAGTTGAATTTCGATTTGTATGGTAAGCGCTTCGCGATTTATGAGGCAGCGCGCACTTACATCGGACAATTCGAAACCGAGGGGCAGGCATCCCTTAAAGAAGTTGTTGCCCTGCGTATTGCTTCCGCAGAGTCAGTCTTTCTCTTTGACGCGTCGGTAAAGGCATATTTGGATAGTTTAGGAACGCTTGGTGTCAGGCACGAGGCGTTACGGAAGAAGTTGGATTGGCCTGCTCTTGACGATTCTGCCCGCGGAGCAACCGCCGACGAATTAGCAGACATTGAAAACAAGATGACGACAGAAAACGCCCGACTAATCGCAACGTTTAAGCCGTATTTGTCCCTCACCAGAATCTAAGAGCGAATCCCGTTCCGGGGATTGGCGAGCTATGGCTCTGGCTGAGTTGGCGCGGGCTCCGGTGGCTTCGACCAAAGTACCTCTGGAACAGCGCCCGGCGAACGCGCTTGGCAAGTAATGTTTTGAATATTCTCCTTCGGTAGCTCTTGCACAAATGATCTAACCGTATCCATAGAATCCGGTGCCTGGGTGATCCCATAAATCTCTTTGCCGATCCGGGTGAGCAATGCTGCGCGTATGTTGAAAGAGAATGGACGTTTTATGTAAGCGGTCACACTGTGCGACTTGAAGGAATATCCTAGTGTGAGTACCTGGATTGTATCGGGGATAGAGCTGCCTGGATCTCTAAAGATCTTACTTACCTGAGCTGCAACTCCAGTTATCAGGCCAACATCTTCAAGGCGCAAAAGCTCAGTAAACAGATCGCCTTCGGTAGGTAAAAAGGGAATAAAATCAGAGTTGATAATGGAAGGAGACCATTTCTCGAAAAGAGACGTAGTATCTTCATCTAGCTCTGACACAAACCGTAAAGTTCGAAGCGAAAAAGCCTTTGGTCTCTTAAGCTCACCTGAGAGAATTCTCGCCCAGAGGTCCTGCAAACGGTCGGAAGATGCATCTTCGGCGTATCGCGAGAAAACGTTGAGCCAATCATCATTTGGCGTCGTTGTTTGCGCGTCTGGTGTCTCTTTAAGATGCTCGATCGCCTTGACCGCAACAGTCTCCCGGTTGTGTTGGTGCCGGATTTCCTTCGCAATGAAAGCATCAGCTGCTCGTTGCACAAGAGCCGGGTCGTTCTTTACCAATTCTGCAGCGGCACCAGCGAGCGTCTTAGCGACCAGCGATTGCCCCTCGGTCTTGTCTCTGATCGACTTTGCCTTTTGCTCCAGCCAAGCGGCCGGAATATCGGCGCCGCCTGCGATGAGACGCGAGATGGCTTGGCCAGCAGGTCCAGCAATGAGCTTGGGTAGATTTATATCGCCAACGACTTCAACAAGCTTGTCCCAAACGCCAGCGGCCGGAGGCGGATCAGTCGGCACCAACTCGTTGGTCATATCTTCAATTCCTTGCTGACAATTGATTTTTCACAATTAGTACGTGTGCTACAATAGCGGCATGCACAGTAATAGCAGCAGGGAAATTGGCTTCGACGCGAATATTTGCGTTCGCCCGCAATCGAAGTTTACGCAGGCGAGCAGCACCATGGCATGATCCAGCGCTCACTCCGCCCGCAGCATGAAGCCGTCGAAGTATGCCGCGAGCTCGGCATGGCCTTCGAGCGGGAGCACATGCGCGACATACTGGTCCGGCCGTACCACGACCATGCAGCCGGTATCCCGATCGATGCCGCGCATTGCAAAGATGTCGTGACCGCCCTTGCGATCGGGGCAGAACATCTTTTCGTAGTCGCGGAGCCCGTAGCGTCCTTTCGGAGGAAGAAGGAACGGGGGCATCGCCTCGATGGCGAGCTCGGTATGCGCTTGCTGGAACACCGCACGGACATCAATCACTGAATCGATATCGGCGCCCGCGGGCGTATACCTTCTGACCGGAGACTTGGGACTCGCGCTCAGGAAGTCGCACAGCGAGCGAACGGGGGAGCTGGCGGCTGCGGGGTCGCCACTGCCTGCAAAGACAAAAATCCGGAAGCGCCCGTCCGCCTTGGCGACGTGGCCAAGATGAACCGGCTTGGCGTCCGCGAGCCGAATGACCGGCGCGGAGTGAAAGCGCGTGCCGATCAACAGTTCTTTGGCGAGATGCTGATGATCCGGTTCGGCGGTGAGGACGGACGGGCGGTAACGGGTCGCCGTTCCTGCGGTATAGCGGCCGTGCCGGACGAAATAGTTCTGGGTTTCGGTTGCGTCCGCGCCCTTGTTGTTTCCCTTGGCGGAAGCGAGGATCTCGGCCCATTCGCGGTCGAAGTCGATCAACTCCTTCGCAACCGCCTGCCGTTCCGCCGAGTAGCTGTGCAGAAGCTGCGGCGCGCTGCGCTGGCGCAGGACGGAGGCGAGCTTCCATCCGAGATTGAAGGCGTCCTGCATCGAGACGTTCATGCCCTGGCCCGCTTTCGGGCTGTGGGTGTGGCAGGCGTCGCCGGCGATGAAGACGCGGGGCAGCCGCGTTGCAATTTCTTCCGCCGGAACGTCATCGAACTTGTCGGTCAGCCGCTGGCCGATCTCATAGACCGACCACCAGGCGATCTCTTTCACGTCAAGCGTATGCGGATGGAGTATCCGCCGCGCCTTCGCGATCAGGTCATCTGACGTGATATTGCGGTTGGCGATCCGCTCGCCGGCGTCGAGGTGGGTGAGTTCGACATAGAGCCTGACGAGATAGCCGCCTTCGCGCGGGATCACGATAATGCTGCCGTCGCTGGCGGACTGGATCAGCGACTTGAAGCGGATGTCGGGGAAGTCGGTGACGGCAAGGACATCCATGACGCCCCAGGCATGGTTGGCGGAATCGCCGCGCAGCTCGCGCCCGATCGACTTGCGCACCGTGCTGCGCGCCCCGTCACATCCCACGACGTAGCGGGCCCTGACGGTCTCGACTTCGCCCTCGTGCCCGGCATCGAGCCGCTCGAGGTTGACGGTCACCGCGTGGTCTTCAAACCGCGCCGCAGGTGAGGTCTTGAGGTCGAGCAGGCGCCGTGAATAGTACGGTTCGAGCTTCGCGGGCGATCTGCGCATGACATCGAGATAGCAATCATGCACGCGCGCCTGGTTCAGAATGACATGCGGGAATTCCGACAGCCCGTCCTCGACGTCCTGAACCCGGCCGCTGCGGACGATGTTTTCGCACCTGCGGTCGTCCGGCTTCCAGAACGTGGTTTCAGTGATCCAGCACGCTTCTTTCAGCACGCGTTCGGCGAAACCATAGGCATGAAACATCTCCATGGTGCGGCAGGCGATGCCATCGGCCTGGCCGAGCAGCAGCCGGCTCGGCTTCTGCTCGACGATGCAGGTCTTGATGTCGGGAAACGCCGCAAGCTGCGCCGCCAGCGTCAAGCCCGCCGGTCCGCAGCCGACGATAAGGACGTCGACTTCCGCCGGAACCGGTCCGGAAGCGCCCGAGGCCAAAACCCGCTCGACGGGATCGGAGATTTCGGGGTCGCCCGGCTCGAAGCCGTTCAGATGAAACTGCATGAGACCTGCTCCTCCCGTTCATTTGAATATTGCTCAGTATGCTGATTATCAGTATACTTGTCAATTCCAGACTGACGGTCAGCTGCCTTGGAGGGATCTGTGAGAGACAACAATGAGATGCCCGGCCATCTGGCGCGCCGTTTCCAGCAGATTGCGGTGGCCGTGTTCCTCGCCGAGGTCGAGGAGGCCGGTTTTGACCTCACACCCGTTCAATACGCCGCGCTCGCGGCCATCAAGACCAACCCGGGCATCGATCAGGTCACGTTGGCCGGCTTGATCGCCTATGACCGAACCACCATCACCGGCGTGGTGGACCGGCTGGTGCAGAAAGGGCTGCTGGTGCGCAACCCCTCTAGCCGCGACCGTCGCGCCCGCGAGTTGCAGATAACGGAAGCAGGAAAGCGAACGCTGCGCGGCATCACGCCGGCCGTCGAGGCGGCCCAGCGGACCATGCTGCGCGGCCTCACCGAGAAGGAGGGTGCGGACTTGATGCGGCTGTTGCGCAAGGCGATCGCCGCCGGCAACGAACTGAGCCGCGCGCCGTTGCGCGAGGCGGAGTTAAGGTGAGTTGACGCGAATGAAGTAGGGCGGATTAGCGATAGCGCAGTCCGCCGCACCAAATCGGTAGTCCGTAGGATGGGTGGAGCGCAGCGAAACCCATCGCCGTCTCAGACCGCAATTGATTGACATCGCTCCACCCGTCCTGCGGGCTAAGCGTAGCCCGGATGAGCGAAGCGATATCCGGGTCTTTGCATCCAGCGGTCTCGCATATCGCATGCGCTCATGCGGGCTACCAGTGTGCCAACTCGCGCCTCGGTCGAGACGACGGATTACGCTGTCGCAATCCGTCCTACGCCTTCGGCCACCGTCGTTGCGGCGAAGCGCCGTTCCCGCTCACGACTTCTTCGCCTCATCCAGAAACGCCTGGACCGCCTCGAACAGCTTGAGCCGATTGCGCTCCATGATGATGGTGTGCGTTCCCTCGGCCAGCGCGACGTAGCGTTTTCCCGGCGAGTTCACCAGCAGCGGAAACAGGGTCTGTGCCATGTAGGGCGGCGTGTCGCGGTCCCATTCGGCGCCGACCAATAATGTGGGGACCGTGATCCTGGCAGGATCGTAGTAGGGTTTGCCGGCGCCGAAGAATTCGGCGCCGTCCTGCACGACACCGTTGGGGGCGCGGACCACCGGGGGAGTCATCTGGGCGCCGACCGGATCGGTTGCGAAGGTCGCATCGGCCCAGGCGTCGAACCAGCCGGCGGGAATGAGATTGGCTTTCTTGTCCTCCGGCACGCCGGTGTACCAGCGCTCCTTGGCCTGATCGCGATTGACCATTCGGTACGCGCCAAGCTTGCCCGGACCGGCCTGAACGAGAGAGGCCGTCTGCCGGATCCAGGCCGGTGCGTAGAGCACGAGACGTTCGACCTTCGCGGCGTTCTGCGTGGTGTAGGTCGCCATCAGCGTCGTGCCCCAGGACCAGCCCAAAAGGTTGAGACGCGGAATGTTGCGGCGCTGCAGGATGAAATCGACGGCGGTGCCAATGTCCTTGACCGCCGTCTGGCCGGTGACAACAGGCGCATTGGCTTCCGGCTTGTCGGCCATCTCGGCAGGCCGCGTGGATTTGCCGTAGCCGCGCAGGTCCAGAAGCCAGACGTCATATCCGCGTGAGGCGATGTATTCCATCCAGGACAAGCCATCGAGCTTGAGGTCGAACGCCGTCTCGGAAGGGTAGGTCGCGCCGTGGACGTAGAGCACGGTCTGCTCCGGCCGGAACGAGGTCATGTCGGCGGGGCGTTTGTTGCGGACATATATTTCGATGCCGGGATCGGATGTCTTGACCATCATCTCTTCAGTCACCAGAGCCCTCGTCTGTGCCAGCGCGGGAATCGACATGAGCGTTGCGAGAAAAAAGCTTGCCGCAGCGATTGAAATTCTCAACGTAGCCTCCCTCGTATTCTTCGTGTTGCTTCTGAGGTAACGTAGCGGGAATTCCGGCGGCGGTGCACCTATAATTCGAGGCTCCGGTTGAGCGCTTGAATCACACCCAGAGCCGGATCATCAACGCGCAACGGCCCGTAGCGTGGCGGCTAACGTTCTGAATTGACTTCCGCTTTCGGTGTCACCGCGGACATGGCTGGACTTGCCGCTGGGTCGCCCCTGTAGCGAATGACCCCCAAACGGACGTGCGTCTCAAGGATGAACAATCGTGACATCGCCTCCGCAGCGATTTGCCGTTGTGATTGCGCGCGATACGCCCAACGTAGTCCCCGGGCGTCTCGTATTTGAGCATGCGACAGGCATTTTTTACGGAAATTTGATCTAGATCAAAGCGCGATACCGGCGTGCAACTCAGCCTGCCATTGCGCTGCTTCCCTCCCTGATGATCAACGTTTGCGGAGGAAGATCGACCGCCTACTGCAGCTCTCGGCTGTCGTTGTGGCCGTTTTGATAGCCGCTCAATTCCTTCGTCCCAACCGCACGAACCCACCAACTGATGTCAACCGCACCATTGCGGCGCATGCCGGCGTAACGAGCGAACTCGTGCGCGTCCTAGATCGATCATGCGGTGACTGTCATTCGAATTCGACCGTGTGGCCCTGGTACACGAATATCGCGCCGTTCTCCTGGTTCATGGCGTATGGCGTCAACGAAGGCCGAAAGGCCGTCAACTTCTCAGATTGGGTCGGCTACTCGCCGGGTCAGCAGCGAAAGTTACTGACCGAATCTTGCCATGACGTGATGTCGGGCAAGATGCCTGGCCCGTACACGGTACTGCGCCCCGAGACTCGGCTCTCGTCCCAGGACATCGATACGATCTGCGCGGCCGCGCGGAAGGCGGAAGCGAATGCGGGCGTGTCTCAATGACGACTGACGAGATGGAGGAGGAGCTATGGATTACTTCGAGGTGAGCGCACACCTGACAGTGCGCCCGGGCTGCGTCGAGGGCTTCAAGAAGCAAGCAGCCGAGTGCATCCGGATCACACAAGAGAAGGACACAGGAACCCTTCGCTACGACTGGTTCCTCAGCAGCGATGGTACTGAGTGCGAGGTTCGTGAGGCATACACCGGCCCAGAAGCATTGATCGAGCACAACATGCATATCCTGCAAGCTCGTTCAAAGCTATTCAAGGACTACGCTGACAATCACTTCATGGTCTTTTACTCGGAACCATCGCAATCGCTGCTCGATTTGCTGAAGACACACCAAGTCGGATTCAAGTGGTTCTCCTTCTTTCGGGGTTTGGAGGCGATTCCGTCCCGGATTCCTGGAACAGACTCCGAGGCCAAGCAGGCTGTCTAGACCGTCCAGATTGGGAGGCTCTGGTGGCTCCAACAACTCTCGAAGCCAAGGTGTACGACTTCCTCGCCCAAAAACGCATCGCTGTTGCGGGCGTGTCGCGCAACAACAGCCATCATCCGGCCGGTAACCTGATTTATCGCCGATTGAAGGAAACGGGGCACGATGTCTTCGCGGTGAACCCGAACATGCAGACCTTCGAAGGCGATCCCTGCTATCCCAACCTGCAATCGATCCCGGGTGGAGTTGATGGAGTCGTGATCATCACGCGACCTGAGGTCACGAAGCGCATCGTGCACGACTGCAGCGCTGCCGGGGTCCGCCGCGTGTGGATGCACCAATCCCTCGCGAAAGGATCGAGTGTCTCGCCGCAGGCAGTCGAGTACTGCCGTCAGCACGATATCAGCGTGATCGCCGGTGCCTGCCCGATGATGTACGGCGTGGGCGTCGACTTCGCACACAGGGGCATGCGATGGATCATGAGACTCACTGGAGGGCTACCCACATGAGGCGCCACCAGATTGCCTGGATTCTCATCCTCATCGTCGACCTGGGATACATCGCGTGGGGCGCGGGCGCCGCTGCATTCCCGGATTACCTACTCGGCCCAGGTGGCAAGGCGATCCTGCCCGCCGGGTACGAGGGCTACTCCGGCGGGTCTTGGTCGGAGCTCGCGGGCGCCTCTCCGCTGATCGCGGGATACATGACGGTGCTGTACCGGATGTACGGCATTTACAACATCCTGTTCGGACTCATGGGGAGCGCCATCGCGGTCACGGCCTTCCGCCGCCATGAGCGCTGGGCATGGTGGGCGCTGCTCGTGGGCAACACGATCGCATTGGTGTCGGCGATTACCTACGATAAGACAGTGAATGCTATCGGACCATTCGAGCTGTCCGAATACCTTGGCCTAGCCATGGTATGGGGAGCGCTCGCCGTTACCGCTCCATTTCGTGTAGCTGCAGCTCGGCCAGTTCGATCGACGAGCTGAGACATCGTCTCGCCTGCGGCTGGAAGACCGCTGCACCAACTCCCCGATGCAGTCGAATTCCGTTCATGGCATTTTTCGGACATGACGATGTCGCCCGCCGATGTCCGTTCGCTGGGTAAAGCGGACATCCTCCGAGACAATGCCGAAGTCCGCGAATGATCAACTTCGGACATCGAGGTTTGGCAAGCAGTGCAGGCAGGGCAGTAAAAGTCCCGGGCGACCCTGTCAGCGGTGAGATTCCGCCGGTGCGATGCGTTAGCTGAGCGGGTGCATCACGGGGGCAATATAGGGCGGCGGGAGTTCATCAGTCTGGTTGGTGGTGGTGCGGCTTGTCCGGTCGTGGCGCAAGCGAACTTTTTTGCCCTCCGCTTTGGAGGCGCTAAGCGGGATGGGCAAGTAATCTGATGCTCGTCGGTTGCTACTTTTGCTGAACACGACTCAAGTAATCGATAACAGCGAGGATGCGTTTTCGCACGACGACTTCCGGGTCTTTCTCCGGCCCGGCCATCTTCCAGTAAGACGGATCGACATAGTGAGGCAAGTTGATAATGGGGTTGAATCGTTCCCCCCAAATTGGCATTTCACGACTGCCGTGAGCGGGAATTGTTTTCAATCCATCTATGGTTTCATAAACGGCGTTCGCGGGAAAGACCCCGTTGTTGTTCTTGGCCAACATCGTCAAATCGGGAGGCGGTGTCTTAAGCTGGTCGCTGACCGGTCCTTTGCCTTTTGCATCCGTACCATGACAACTCGCGCACGAAGACTGAAATTCTGACTTACCGATGTCGGAGTCTTCAGCCCGAGCCGCAGCAGCGAAACCAGCGGTAAGGCTGGCAATTATCAACCATTTTGCACCACATTTTATCATGTCGCGCTCCGACACTGGCTAAAAGGAATTTAATATTAGCCGCTTTGCTCCCCGACAGTTTGACGCACATCAAGACAGTTGGCCGTGCGCGATGGCGCGATTTTCCGCAGCAACTTCAACGTGATTTGCCCCGTCCAGTCTCGCGCGCAAAAATATTCCGCTTTTCATCCGACCCAAATCAGTGGCTCTTTCTGCGTCGTCCCGACCCGGCAAGAGGGGCGGATCGCGCGTCGTCGCGAACGCGGGACGGGATGCGGTGGACGCAGGCAGCGTCAGGCGCGAAAGGTTGTTCGCAGGGCGGGTTTTCCCGTGA
>NZ_JAFCLU010000048.1 GCF_018130385.1 Bradyrhizobium sp. AUGA SZCCT0283
TGGAGGAACCGAATCTGATTTGCGCGCCCGAGGGAACCCCCTATAACCCTTCCGATTCAAATCAAGCGGAAAGCGCTCTAGTACCCATTCCCGTGTCCCGACGTTTTTCCCCGTTCCAATCGATCGCATTGATAGGGTTGTCGGCCGGTAGTGATTTATGCGCTTTGCGAGCATGATTATAGATGGAGCGCAAGGTCCGCATGCTGCCGTTCGCGATATAGGGGCCGTTCTCTTGAGTAATGTTATCATGCATCGTGACCACTTTGGCTGGGTCTAAGCCCAGCTCCCGCAGTGGCGAATCGAGCCACTCTTTGAAAATGCGCCCAACGTGATCGCGATAGCTTTCGATTGTGCGCTCACTGCGACCCTTCCGGACCATGTGGGCATCTCGGTATCGCTCCCAAGCCTGTCTTAACGCGACCCCTCCCGAAGGGATGGCCGCCTCACCTTCAGAAACCGGCTGCCGAGCCTCGCCTTTCGTCTTTCGGATGTTGTCCTCGGCTGATTTGAGCCAGATAGTCGTTGGCTGTTGCGCGCGCAGTACGTGTCGATATTTCGCCGGCATCGCCGATCGCCACTCGGATCGAAGAAGCGCGCTTTCCTCCCTGTCTTAGATCGGCCTGGACGGTGAATGTCCTTTTCCGCTTTCCGACGACAACGAAGAAGCCCTTGAGTTCGGTATCCCGGGCCAGGTACCAGCCTTCTTCCGGCATGGGTAATCGAGTGATTGCCTTATCGGTCAGCAGAATCCGGACATCAACCCATGGTGGAGATCCAGGGACTAAAACAGTTTTCAAACGGCTTTGGCGGAGTGGGGAGTTCGGAGGTTTGCACGCGAGAGAGTACGAAGATATGCGAGAAAGGCCTTAAAATGTTACGTGAGGTCTTGTCGTGACGTGGCGTACATTTGAGAAATGCAGCGAAGAGATATTTTTGAACTACGAATCTGGGGGTCAGGAGTTCGAATCTCTTTCGGGCGCGCCATTTTCGCTTCGTTTGCGATGCCCCGATCAATCGTCGCCATTGCCGGCTTCCCGTGGCTTACGGGATCCTTGCCACGACGTCGGGCCGGTTTTTCTCGAGCCAGGCCACGGCCTCGGGCCCATCGACGACGCACTCGAAGGTTTCCCAGGTTGGGTCCTCCAGGGATTCCGACTGCAGTCGCTTCGCCGCATACTCAACGAGGTCGTGCAAGCGTTCGTATCCTCGTCGGCGCTCGAGGGAATTTGCAATCGCGGTGCTGGCCCATCCTCGTTGGGCCAGATCGACAATGCTCGGAGCGTCAGCCTCGCTGAACCAGGGTGTGGCATCGAACTCGATGCAGCGGACATTATCGGCGGTGTGGCAAGTAGCGTGGATCATTGGATTCCTCCGTTCGCCGGCTAGCAACCTGCGCTAGCATTGCACTTCAGAGATTCACATCGCTGCCTCGCACGCCCTCAGGCTTTGACCAGGTCCCCTAGCAGGTTCGCCGCCACCGTCAGCTTGGCGAGCGTCAGGCCGCTGGCCGCAATCTCCTCGACCGAGCGGCGGATGCGCATCGCTTCGGGATGAGCCGCAAGCCAGGTCTCGACGGCCTGCTGGCCGGACTGGCCGCTTGCCAGCATATCCGCGGCCAGTCTTCTTTCGGCAACAGCGATCTGCTCAACGGCGCGATCAATGGCCATGCGTTCGAAATAATCGTTTGCCGGCACGCTGCGCGCGGCAGCGATGATACGGTCGAGACGGAAATTCGCCTCGGCGGCGAAGAAGGTCGCCGCCGCATCGCCGATGGCGCGCGTAGTGCGCTCCGTAACCGTCACGATGTCAGGTGCCGAGACCAGCGCGTCGAGATCGGCGAGTTCGCCGGCGAGGCCGGCCGGGACACCGGCATCGGTCAGATCCTGCCGACGCTTGGCACGTGCGGCCTGCAAGTCCGGCGGCAGGGTGGTGTCGAGCCCGGCGACGATCTCGCGGATAGCCGGGCCGAAGCGCGCGACGACGGCCTCCAGCCCGTCCTTGAAATCGACGTTGCGCACGTACCAGACCATGCGGGAGAGCAGGAGGTCCTGCACAGAAGCGTAAAGGGACAGCTGCACCTGCCCGTCGATGCGGGTATCGAGTGCATCGATCGCGTCATTGAGCGACTTCAGTCCGTAGCATTCATCGACCGCCACGTAGGCCATGACGATGGTCGGGATATCGGCGTCCGTCTCGTCGATCAGGCGCACGACACTGGCGGGGCCGCCGCGGTTGATCACCGCATTGGCGAGGCTGGTCGCGATGATCTCCCGCCGCAGGCGATGGAATTCGACCGCTGTCGGGAATTTGTCCTGAACCTCGCGCGGAAAATACTGAGATAGTTCGCGGGCAAGGTAGGGATCATCGGGCACGTTGGTGATGAGCAGGTCATCGTAGAGGGTCAGCTTGGCGTAGGCGAGCAACACGGCAAGCTCGGGCCGTGTCAGGAACTGGCCGCGCCGCGTGCGCTCGGCGAGCGCCGCGTCGTTGGGCAAGAACTCCACCGCGCGGCTGAGCAAGCCGCGCTGCTCGAGCGACTGCATCAGGCGGGTGAGGAATCCGGTCTCGGCCACGCCCTTGCGCTCGGCGAGCGAGAGCGCCAGCGTCTGCAGATAGTTGTTGCGTAGCACCAGCGCGCCGACCTCGTCGGTCATTGCGGCAAGCAGGCTGTTGCGGTCAGCGGGGCTGAGGCGGCCCTCGCGCTCGAGGCGCGCCAGCGCGATCTTGATATTGACCTCGACGTCAGACGTGTTCACGCCAGCCGAATTGTCGATGGCGTCGGTGTTGAGCTTGACGCCCTTCTGCGCCGCTTCAATGCGGCCGCGCTGGGTGACGCCGAGATTGGCACCTTCGCCAATCACCCGGGCGCGCACGTCGCCGCCCGTGATACGGATCGGATCGTTGGCGCGGTCGCCGACCTGATCGTCGCTTTCGCCGGAGGCACGAACATAGGTGCCGATGCCGCCAAACCACAATAGGTCCGCGCGCGCCGTCAGGATCGCCGTCATCACCTCAAAAGGCGTGGCTTGCGGCTTGTCGAGATCGAGCAGGGTGCGCACTTCCGGAGCGAGCGGGATCGCCTTGAGCTGGCGCGAGAACACGCCGCCGCCCTGCGAGATCAGCGACTTGTTATAGTCCTGCCAGCTCGATCGCGGCAGGTCGAACAGACGCTTGCGCTCGGCGAAGCTCATCGAAGGATCAGGCGAGGGATCGATGAAGATGTCGCGATGATCGAAAGCCGCCACAAGCTTTATCGCCGGCGAGAGCAGCATGCCATTGCCGAAAACGTCGCCGGACATGTCGCCCACGCCGACCACGGTGAACGGCATGGTCTGGATGTCGGTGCCGAGCTCGTGGAAGTGGCGCTTGACCGCTTCCCAGGCGCCGCGCGCCGTGATCCCCATCTTCTTGTGGTCGTAGCCCTGGCTGCCGCCGGAAGCAAAGGCATCGCCGAGCCAGTGGGTCTTCTCGGCCGAGATCGCGTTGGCAATGTCGGAAAAGGTGGCGGTGCCCTTGTCGGCGGCGACGACGAGGTAGGGGTCGTCGCCGTCATGGCGCACGGTGGAGTCGGGTGGCACGACGGCGTCGCCGTCGAGGTTGTCGGTGAGGTCGAGCAGCGAGCGCACGAAGATGCGATAGGCTTCGGTGCCTTCCCCGAGCCAGGCGTCGCGGTTGGAAGGCGGCGGCAGGCGCTTGGGTACAAAGCCGCCCTTGGCGCCGACCGGCACGATCACGGCGTTCTTGACCTGCTGCGCTTTCACGAGGCCGAGGATCTCGGTGCGGAAATCCTGCGGCCGGTCGGACCAGCGCAAGCCACCGCGCGCAACCTTGCCGAAGCGCAGGTGAATACCTTCGACACGAGGTGAATAGACGAAGATCTCGTAGAGAGGTCGTGGAGCGGGCAGGTCGTCGATCCGGCGCGCGTCGAACTTGAAGGAGATCACCGGACGCGGATGTCCGTCCTCGCCGACCTGCCACAGATTGGTACGGATGGTTGCCTGCACCAGATTGGTGAAGCGGCGCAGGATGCGGTCTTCATCGAGCGAGGCGACGGATTTGAGCTGCTCCTCGATCTCGGCAAGCAGGGCCGTCTCGCGTGCCGAGCGCTCGGCCTCCGTGGAGGCGAGGCGTGGATCGAGGCGGGTCTGGAACAGCGCGACGAGGTTGGCCGTGATCGCGGCGTTCTTGCGCAAGGTCTCCCACATGTAGTCCTGGCTGAACGGAGCGCGAATCTGGTGCAGATAGCGAGACAGCGCTCGGATCGTCGAAACTTCCCGCCAGCCCAGCGCCGTGCGCAGGATCAAGGCATTGTATCCGTCGGATTCGGCGCGATCGCCGACCACCGCCATGATCGAGGCTTCCAGGCGGCGGTTGAATTCCGGGCTGATCTCGATTGGCTGGCCGTCGCCGGTCTCGATCGTCATATCGTGCAGCCATATCGGCTCCAGCGTCGTGCTGGGCACGATCTGATAGGTGCGTTCGTTGACAACGCGCAGGCCGTGATTTTCGATCACGGGCACGCGATAGGACAGCGACAATGGTGCGGCATCCGAGAACACCTTCAGGCCGAAGCGCCTGGGATCTTCCTCGCTCTCGTCACGGTGAACCGAGATCGCCACCGGACGGGCCGGCGTGAGCTTCTCGATGGTGGCGATATCGGCGATCGCCCGTTCCGCGCTGAATATCTCGGTATAGCCGCCGGTAAAGGCCTGGGCATAACGGCTGGCGAGCATGCGTGCCCGCATGCCATCGGTCGACGCAGCGAGCGCGGCCTTCAGCTTGTCGGCCCAGGTCGCGGCAATGGCGCTGATCCCGGCTTCGAGCGTGGCGCGCTCGACGACGGGCGTTTTGCCTTCATAGCGTCCGATGATGTAGTGGACGCGCGCAAGCGCCCCTTCAGGGAATGATACGTAGGAGGCGGTCAGGGTCCCCTTGTAGGCTTGCGCCAGGAAGGTACCGACGCGCGTGCGGACGTCGGTGTCGTATTTCTCGCGCGGAATGAAGGTGAGGATGGAGACAAAGCGATCGAACTTGTCCACCCGGGCCAGCGCCCGGACGCGCGGGCGCTCGTAGAGGATCAGGATCTCTATGACGAAATTGTAGAGAGTGTCGACATCGATCTGGAACAGTTCGTCGCGCGGATATTCTTCGAGAATATGCATCAGCGCCTTGCCGGAATGGCCGCTTGAGTCGAAGCCGGCGCGCTGGAGCACCCGCGAAACCTTGTGGCGGACATAAGGGATCTGTCGTACCGAGCGGGTATAGGCGCCTGAGGTGAACAGGCCGACGACGCGCAATTCGCCCTCGAGCCGGCCGTCGGGCGTATAGAGCTTGATGCCCACATAATCCATCCGGACGCGGCGATGGACGCGGCTGGAGACATTGGCCTTGATGACGATCAGCAGGGTCGGTTCGCGCATGAACTCGCGAATTTCCGACGTCATCACCACCATTTCATTGCCGCGGCGCAGCACCTTGACATCGGAATTGCGCAGGATGCCGAGGCCTTCGCGGGTCTTGATGTCCGACGCATCGCTGTCGGGTGAGAAGCGATATTCGCGTACGCCGAGAAAGGTGAAATTGTCCGCGCAGAGCCATTGCAGGAACTGGTTGGCTTCGGCGACCTCGTCGATCGGCAGCGGCGGCGGATTGGAAGAGAAGGTCTTGATCGCTTCCTCGACGCGGTCACGCATGGCGCGCCAGTCGATGACGCAGGCGCGGACGTCGTTCAACGTCCTGGTGAGGCCATCGATCAGCTTCTGGCGATCGGTATCGGCGTCCAGGCGATTGATGTGGAGATGAATCAGGCTTTCGCGCGTACCCTTTGCTCCCTCCGGCAGTGCTTCGCCGTAGTAGCGCAGCAGCTTGCCCTGGTCATCGCGCTCCACGGCGATGATCGGGTGAGCGACGAGGGTGACTTCGATGCCCTGCTCGGCGAGCTCCGCCATGGTGGAATCGAACAGGAAAGGCATGTTGTCGTTGAGAATTTCGAGCACGGAAATCTCGCGCCCGTCCGGCATCATCGGATTGACCACCCGGATATCGGCGCCGCCCGCCGTGCGCCGCTGCACGTGTTCCCAGGCATGCTCCGCGAGGAGGGCAAGCGAGGCGGCATCGTAATTGGCGAGGTCCTCGATATTGGTGTAGCCGAACAAAGGCTCAGCAAATGCCCGGGGGCTCTTGCCCGGCTGCACGCCGCCCGCCGCATCGTGGATCAGGGTTGCCCGGGCCTTGTCGTCACGCCACGCCATAATGTCCTCCATTTGCCGCGCCGTCCAACCGCAGTCGCGGTCATCAGCTTGATTCTGGAGTGCATTTCTTCGAGCGCCATTGCCTTGACCGCGATCGAGCGCGTACGCGAAATCCTCGGCCTCAAAGCTTCGACGCACCTCGTGACAACAATACTACGTTCCCAGAGCGCTGGCGCCTAGGTGTCGCGAGCAAAAAATCCATGCAGGGACCCATTAATTCCTCCGCCCGTGGCTTCAAAGAGGCCGCCCAGAGAGGACCGCAGGTCCACGCGTTTTTCGCGGTCGTTTCGCCAACAACCGACATGCCAACGCTTCAAACACTAGATCGTGGAAACAGCCCGCGATCGTGAGGCTGGCCGGTGCAATTCATCAGTCCGTCACGTTGCTCGATTAGTTCCCCTGCATGAAGCATGATCGAGCTATTGGGGTATCCATGGCCGCAAGTTCGGACGCGCCGATCCTCGGCGCTGCGTTGACAAAAGAGACACTCGCCATTCAACGCGACTGGATTCTTGAGAAGCAGCGCGATCTGGAAGTTCAGGATTTTTTCAGCAGTGAGACGCTTGATGGGATTGGCGTTCAGTGGGCGCAGAGATCCGCCGGCTGCTCGACGGTTACACGGGCCGGCTTGGGATTCACGGCCCGTTCTGGGGATTCAAGATCGACAGCCAGGATCCGCTCATCCGCTCCGTCGTCACCAAGCGGCTTTTGCAGGGCCTAGAGGCGTGCGAGATGGTCGGTGCGACCCAGATGGTTATCCACTCGCCCTTCACGACATGGGATTACAACAATCTGGACATCAATCCGGGGTCCCGGCATGCACTCACCGAACGGGTCCATTTGACACTCAAGGACGTCGTGCAGCGTGCTGAAAACATCGGTTGCGAACTCGTCATCGAAAACATAGAGGACAAAGACCCGACTGCTCGCGTCGTGCTCGCCAGGAGCTTTAACAGCGCCGCGGTTCGGGTTTCGATCGATACCAGACATGCGCATTACGCGCATGTTTCCACCGGTGCGCCACCGGTCGACTATTACGTCGATGCCGCCGGCGATGACCTCGCCCACGTCCACATCCAGGATACCGACGGCTACTCGGACCGTCATTGGCTGCCGGGTGATGGCTCCGTGCGCTGGGCTGCCGTGTTCAGGGCGCTCGGCCGTTTGTCGAGCAAGCCGCGTCTTCTGATCGAGGTCAAGGATCAGACGAACATTCGTCGTGGTGCCGCGTATCTCGAGGCGCTCGGCCTCGCGGTGTGAAAGTCGAGCAGGCGTCGCCTCGCGCCTGCTCGGGAGAATGATAGGTCGACGATACGCGCGACAACCGCGGCGCCGATCTCCGTACACATTGTTGTTTGTCCCATGAAAGGGGAACGATTCATGATCCGTCCCACCCGCCGTTCGATTCTGAGCCTCGGCGTCGGTGCCGCCGGTGCGTTTGCCTTGCCGCGTATATCGATCGGGCAGGCTGACAGTCGTCCGTCGATCAATATCGCGGTTCAGAAGATCACGAACTCCAACACGCTTGATGTATTGCGCGAGCAGTCCAATGTCGGCGAGCGCGTGTTTTTCTCCTCCTTGTGGGAGGCTCTGATCAGCAAGAACTGGGGCGGCGACCTCAGCGTGAGGCCGGGACTCGCTACCGAATGGCGCCGTGTCGACGATCAGGTCGTCGAACTGAAGCTTCGCCAGGGCGTAAAATTCCACAATGGCGATGAGTTGACGGCCGAGGATGTCATCTTCAGCTTCAGTCGCGCGCGCATGTTCGCAAATACAGAAGCCAAGAATCGGAGTACCATCAAAGCGTTTGAGCAGATCCCCACGCCGCGCCCCGGCAAGGAATTGCCGGCGGAAGTGCCGGCCGCGGCGCGCCGTGCGTGGCCCGACCTCATTGTGAACAAATATACGGTGCGCTTCGTCAATGCCACACCCGATGTAACACTGGAGGGCCGGCTGTCGCGTTACGGATCCGACATCATGAGCCGTCGCGGCTGGGAAGAGGCGGGAAGCTATCTCGACCGGGCACGAAGGCCGATTACGACCGGTCCTTATAAGGTGGTCGAGTTCAAGCCGGACGTGTCGCTCACGCTTGAGGCGCATGATGAATACTGGGGCGATCGTCCGCCGATCAAACGTATTCGTTTCGTCGAGGTACCGGAAGTATCAAGCCGCGTGAATGGCCTTGTGTCCGGCCAGTACCAGTTCGCCTGCGACATTCCACCAGATCAAATTGCCGGCATCGAGAAGAACGCGGCCTTCGAGGTTCAGGGTGACACAATCATGAACCACCGGCTTACGGTGTTCGACAAGAACCATCCGCAACTTGCCAATCCACTGATGCGTCGTGCCTTCACGCATGCGATTGATCGGCAGGCGATCGTCGATAGCCTCTGGGCTGGACGCACGCGCGTTCCGCGTGGGCTGCAATGGGAGTTCTACGCCGACATGTTCCAGTCCGACTGGACCGTGCCGGAATACAACCCCAAGATTGCGCAGGATCTGCTGAAGCAGGCCAATTACAAGGGCGATCCGATTCCCTACCGGCTGCTCAACAACTACTACACCAATCAGGTCGCAACGGCGCAGGTGCTGGTGGAGATGAAGGCTGTGGGCATCAACGTCCAGATCGAGACGAAGGAGAACTGGACCCAGATCATGGAGCGGACGCCGACGCGCGCAGTGCGCGACTGGTCGAATTCCGCGCCATTCAACGATCCGGTCTCCTCGCTCGTCGCCCAGCACGGACCGAATGGACAGCAGCAGCAGATCGGGGAATTCACAAACGCGGAAGCCAACAAGCTCTCCGAATTCCTGGAGACTTCGACCGATCGCGCGGCGCGCCGTACGGCTTTCCGCCGCATGCTTGAGATTTGTGAGCGTGAGGATCCGGCCTATACGGTGCTGCACCAGAACGCGACCTTCACCGCGAAGCCGAAGTCCATCAAGTGGAAGGCTGCTCCGGCCTTTGCTATGGATTTCCGCGCCGGAAATTTCGAGGTTTGAGACATGCAGCCGCTGGTTTCGCTCGACGGCCTGACGGTCGCCTTTAACGGAGTAAAGGTGCTGGACGGCATAAGCTTGAGTGTCGGTCGCGGCGAGGCGGTCGGGCTCGTCGGCGAATCCGGCTCTGGCAAGTCGGTGACGTGGTTAGCGGCGCTCGGTCTCCTTCCGAAGACCGCGGCCGTCAGCGGCAGCGTGAAACTTGAAGGCACCGAAATTCTCGGCGCGTCGCCTTCTAACATGGACAGGGTGCGCGGCGGCCGTGTCGCGATGATATTGCAGGACCCGGCGAGCGCATTGAATCCAGTACTCACGATTCGCCGGCAGGTCGGCGAAAGCCTTGCGCTGCATCGGGGGCTTTCGGGGGCAGCGATCCACGCCGAAGCCAGGCGCCTGCTGGACCTCGTCGGTATCCCGGATGCAGAACGCCGGCTTTCCGCCTATCCGCACGAATTTTCCGGTGGACAGAACCAGCGCATCATGATCGCGATGGCTTTGGCTGGAAACCCGGATCTGCTGATCGCGGACGAGCCGACGACGGCGCTTGATGCGACAATTCAGGCGCAAATTCTCGAACTCATCCGGCGCGTGCGCTGGGAGACCGGCATGGCAATTGTGCTCATCAGCCACGATCTTGGTGTGGTCGCGGAAAACTGCGACCGCATCGCGGTCATGTATGCGGGCCGTGTGGCGGAGGAGGCGCCGTCGGCGGAGTTGTTCGATGATCCGCGCCATCCTTACGCACATGGACTTATCGGATCGCTGCCGCCCATCGATGGCCCGCGCCGTCGGCTCACCGCCATCGCCGGCACCGTGCCGGATCCGAAGGCCATGCCGCAAGGCTGCGCTTTTGCGCCCGCGGCGAGCGATAAAAGGTTCGGCTGCGTGGAACTCAGATCGATCCAGAACGACAGGAGGGTGCAGTTTTGCTTACTTCGGGGCAGGAGGACGACCGGACAATCCCACCAGCGCAAGTCAATGATAATTTCAATCACTCTTGGTCGAACGTCGTTGGTTTCGATCCAGGCGAAGTCTCTGCGCTCTCATGCGCTTTATCTCGTCTTCGAGCGCTTCAGTTTTCTCGCTCAGCCCTGCGTTCTTGGATTTTGGCGCATCGGCAGCACGCAATTTTTTTAGCGCCTTTTCGACCGAGAGCTTGGGTGTTTCAGCCATGGCAAGCCTCATATCCATGAAGCGCTCGGACAATAGCAACCTCGCCAGTCAACGAGATTGGCACGACGGCCGCGAACCCTCGCCGCGCGAGCGCGAAACTTACTGCTCCAGATCCGACGCAGCCGTCCATTGATCTAGATCAACAAGAGTGGTGTGGCGGCGATTTGCTCTACGCTCCATGTCCGCAGAGATCACGGACGACTGGCCGTCGCTTCATTCCGGCGCAAGCCGACGTTGGCGACGTCAAGCATCAATTCGCTTTGACGATGATCAGACATGGAGGCGGCCAAAACCATGAACCCTCTGCTAAGGGAGATCCGGGAGACCCCGCTGCTGTGGATGCTGATATGTGTGCCGGCCGTGCTGATCGCCGCCAGGGTCGTGCCTGCGGCCCATACGCTCCTGTTTCTGCTCGCCGTCCTCGCGATCGTTCCGCTTGCCGCCCTTCTTAGTCATGCAACCGAAGCGGTCGCCGAAAAGACGGGTGACGCAGTCGGCGGGTTGTTGAACGCGACGCTTGGAAACTTGACCGAGTTGATCATTGCCATCACCGCGCTCCGCGCCGGAGAGTACATGCTGGTGAAGGCATCGATTGCCGGCGCTATCGTCACTAATTCCCTTTTCATGCTGGGAGCATCCTTTCTGCTGGGCGGACTCCGGTACCATGTTCAGGAGTACAATCGCGCCGGAGGCAGGATGCACTCGGCGTTGCTGTTAATGGCGACGATCGCGCTCCTTGCTCCGGCAGCCGTCTCCGGACTCGATTTGGCGCGCGCCGAGGTGATGGCCCAGAATTTCAGCGCTGCCCTGGCGATCCTGCTCATCGTGGCGTACGGATTGAGCCTGCTGTTCTCCCTAAAGACGCACAAGGAACTCTTTGCGAGCGAGGATCACGGCGAGGCGGGGGAAGCGAAGTGGCCGATCAATCTCGCGGTCGGCACACTCCTCGTTGTCACCGTGTTGGTGGCGCTGGTGAGCGAAATCTTCGTTGAGTCGGTGCAACACGCGGCGACGACACTGGGGATGAGCCCGGCTTTCGTCGGGTTCATCATCGTGGCCCTGGTCGGTGCTGCGGCTGAAATGGCCGTGGCCTTTTCCGCCGCGCGCAAGAACCGCCTGGACATGAGCGTCAGCATCGCGCTCGGAAGCGCGTCCCAGATCGCGCTGTTTGTTGCACCGGTGCTTGTGCTCCTGAGCTACGTCGTCGGGCCCAAACCGATGGATCTGCAGTTTTGGCCGGGTGCCGTGACGATGGTGATGATCTCTACGGTGACGGCGACCTTCGTTACGAACAGCGGTCGTTCGGCGTGGTTCATTGGCGCTCTGCTGCTATTCATCTACGCGATATTCGCCATGACTCTCTACATGGTTCCGCCGGGGTCGCAGGGGGCGGCGTGATAAAGGAGGACTGCAAATGAGTGATCTCGTTGTGATCGCGTTTCCCACCGAGGCGAAGGCGGAGGAAGTTCGTCAGAAACTGCTGGCCATGCAGAAGGAGTATCTGATCGAGTTGGGCGATGCGGCGATTGCCGTAAAGGACACGCACGGGGGCATCAAGCTAAATCAACTGATCAACACCACCGCCGCCGGCGCGGTTTCGGGCACCTTTTGGGGAACTCTTATCGGTCTGATCTTTTTGATGCCGTTGGCCGGTGCGGCCCTTGGCGCAGCGTCCGGTACGCTGGGCGGTTATTTGACCGATGTGGGCATCGACGACAAATGGATGAAGGAGACCGCTGCTGCCATCAAGCCTGGAACCGCGGCACTGTTCGTGCTGGTGCGGAAGGTCACCGCAGACAAAGTGCTCGAGGGGCTCAGAGGTGAAGGTGGTACGGTACTCAAGACGTCGCTCGACCACACCAAGGAAGCGGCGTTGCAGGCCGCCCTGGCCGGGGTCCAGGCGGCAGTTCCGTCCTTGCCTTCATGAACATTTCGTATCCGGAGCGGTACCGGCAGGCGCGGTTCTTTCCAACGCTTGCACGCGTGGGTAATCGGCATGGAGTGCTTTGAAGTCAACGAAACAGGCGCGACATGCGGGTAAACTTCCATCGTTGTTCCGCTACGTTTTTTGCCCTTATTTCATTTGCGTCACATGGCGCGATGGCGCAATCTCTTACGCCATTCCGCTATGAATCCCAGGCGCAACGCCATTGTCCCGGGGACACGATCGTCTGGCTCGATTTCGGGAAAGGGCGCTATTACGTGAAAGGTCAGAGGCGCTACGCGTTGGGATATACCGGCAGCTTCGCATGCAGGAACGAGGCCCGGGATAGCGGTTATCGGCGCTCGCCCTTGGGACTGAGGTAGACCCGAACCGGCGTGCCGGAACCGAAAGCAGGCGCAGTATCTTTCACGACATCTCCATTCCGAAAGCGTGCGGGCGCGTCGCGCTGAAAGCGGTTCCTAAGCGAGCCTCCGCACCAGATGGAGTATCTGAGGATCCCGGCGCGGGGCGGGGCTGAACCCGAACTTTTCGAATACCTTTATCATCGCGGCGTTCTCGGGCAGGACTTCTGCCGTCAATTCCTTCAGTCCGGAATCGCTCGCGATCTTGACGAGGTGACGCATCAGGATCGAGCCGACGCCGCGGCCCTGCCAGGCGTCGATGACGACAAACGCCATCTCGGCTCGTCCCGGCTCGAAGACAATGTACCGGCCGCCGCCGACGATGACCGTGCGCCCGGCTTCCGCTGCGAGCGCGACAATCGCGACATGATTCTTGAAATCGATGTCCATGAAGAAGGCGCGTTCCTTGTCCGAGAAGTGGCGCTTCATGACAAAGAAACGACGCTGCAGCGATTGCGCGCTGGTCATACCGACCGCAGCGAGCATGTCAGCCTCATCCTCCCGCCGAAGCGCGCGGATTTCGATTTGGCCACCGTCGCGGAGAAGCTCGCGTGCAGTGTAGTCGTTGGTCTCGGACATTGGGGCTCGTGTCTGCAAACAAGGCTGCAATCTCGGATCGCCGTACGCCGATGAGGCCCGGGCCGGCGTGCATTCGTTTGATTTGGATCAAGACTATTGCGCAAGAGCGGCAGGTAGCTTCGCGACCGCATGCCCGTTCCCAGATGAAGGCGCGTCTTTGAAAACCCTTCGCCAGTATTTGCCCGGAGACGACGTCATCCAGCTTGCGGTCAGGCTCGGATTGCTCGTTTTCCTGATCTACTGGACGTTCGTTCTGATCCGTCCCTTTGTGCCAATCCTGGCGTGGAGCATCGTCCTCGCAGTAGCGCTCCATCCCGTCTTTGATCTCCTTTCCAAGTTTCTCGGCGGTCGCCCGAGGCTCGCGGCGACAATCCTCACCGTCATCAATCTCGGGATCGTCATCGGGCCCGCGACCTGGCTTGGCTTGAGTGCCCTGGAGGTGGTGAAAGAGTTCGCCGGAAATCTGAGTGCTGGCAACCTGGTGGTTCCATCTCCGTCAGAGGGCGTCAAGAATTGGCCGCTCATCGGTCCGCAGCTTTACGAGCTCTGGGTTCAAGCGTCCAACAACATTCGAGCGGCCTTGCGCGAGGTGGCTCCGCATCTGAAGCCAATTGCGGGCACCCTACTCGCCCTTGCGGGCAATGCCGGGGTTGGGACACTCAAGTTCCTTCTGTCTGTGGCGCTGGCTGGCTTTCTCTTTCCCTACGGTTCGCAGCTCGTGGCGGCGGGCCGGGGCATTCTTTATCGCATCGTGCCCGAGCAGAGCGAACATTTCTTGGAACTGGCGGGTGCGACCATCCGGGCGGTATCCCAGGGCGTCATCGGCGTCGCAATCATCCAGTCCTTGCTGGCGGGTATCGGCTTCAAGCTGGCGGGCGTTCCCGGCGCCGGCTTGCTGGCCTTCGTGGTTATGCTCCTGACAATCGTGCAGATCGGCGCGGCAATCGTTCTGCTTCCCGTAATCATCTGGATCTGGATCGACAAGGATTTCACCACGGCGGTCCTGCTGACACTGTTCCTGGTCATCGTCGGCATACTCGACAACATCCTGAAACCGCTCGTCATGGGGCGCGGCCTGACGACGCCCACACTCGTCATCTTCATCGGAGTGATCGGAGGAACGCTCGCGCACGGAATTGTCGGTCTCTTCATCGGACCGATCATTCTCTCGCTGGCCTGGGAGTTGACGGTGGCCTGGATACACTCCGATCGCACCAGTGCAACGTCGTTGCCGGAGTGATTGCGGAACGTTGACCTATGTCAACGTTCCATGCCGCCAGGCTCCTTGAGTGAGTTTCACGATAAGTGAGGTCGAAACATGCCGATGGACAATGCACCGTTGCCGGGCGGCCCGATGTCAGGGCTTGTCGCTTCGGCCGTAGAGTACATGATGGATGCGAGCCAGCGCAGCGTCCTGTTCCTGGACGTCTTGCGTCGACGCGGCGACCAGTACCGGGAACACATCGCGCAAACGGCGCCACATGTCCTGCAATATGCCGCCGAACTGATCATCGACGGCCGTAAGCTGGATGAACCGGTAAATTATGCGCTCGTGCGCATCATTCCGCCCAAGGACGTCGAAATTGATCTGAACCGGCGACCGTTCATCGTGGTCGATCCGCGCGCAGGTCATGGTCCGGGGATAGGTGGATTCAAGGCGGACAGCGAAATCGGCGTCGCGATGAAGGCGGGTCATCCCTGCTATTTCATCGGCTTCCTGCCGGAGCCGATGCCAGGACAGACGATCGAGCGCATCGCGCGCGCCGAAGCGGTGTTCATCGAGAAAGTCATCAGCCGCCATCCGGAAGCTGACGGCAAGCCTTGCGTGATCGGAAACTGCCAGGCTGGCTGGGCCGTCATGATCCTAGCGTCGCTGCGGCCGGAACTGTTCGGTCCCATCATCGTCGCTGGCGCGCCGCTTGCCTATTGGGCGGGCGTGCACGGTCAATACCCGATGCGCTATTCGGGTGGCCTGCTCGGAGGAAGCTGGTTAACGGCGCTGACGAGCGATCTCGGAGCCGGCAAGTTTGACGGCGCTTGGCTCGTGCAAAACTTCGAGGGCCAGAATCCTTCCAATACGCTGTGGACCAAGCAGTACAACGTCTATTCAAAGGTCGATACCGAGGCCGACCGATACCTCGAGTTCGAGCGTTGGTGGGGCGGACACGTCAATCTGAATGCCGAAGAAATCCAGTTCATCGTCGATGAACTTTTCGTCGGCAACAATCTCGCCGCCGGTCGGATCAAGATGTCTGACGGCCAGCCGGTCGACCTGCGCAGCATCAGATCGCCGATCGTGGTGTTCTGCTCAAAGGGCGACAATATTACCCCGCCGCAACAGGCGCTGGACTGGATCCTCGATCTTTACGCCGACGTCGACGAAATCAGGGCCTACGGCCAGACGATCGTCTATACGGTTCACGAAAGCGTCGGACATCTCGGCATTTTCGTTTCCGGTGGCATCGCCAAGAAGGAACATGCGGAATTTTCCAGCAATATCGATCTGATCGACGTTTTGCCGCCTGGTCTCTACGAAGCGACGTTCGAGGCCAAGGATGCCGACACAGCGAATGCCGATCTCACCGTCGGCCAGTGGGTCATGCGCTGCGAGGCGCGAACGCTGGACGATATCCGTGCCATGGGCGGCAATTCGCCCGAGGATGAGCGGCGGTTCGCCGCCGCCAAGCGCGTATCGGAAATCAATCTCGCGGCTTACCAGAAGTACCTCCAGCCCTGGATCAAGGGCATGGTGAAACCTCAGGTGGCGGAGATGATGCGCAATCTGCATCCGTTGCGGCTTCAGTATGAAGCTTTCAGTAGCCGGAATCCGTTCATGGTCATGGTGAAGTCGCTCGCGGAGCGGGTGAGCGAGGATCGCAAGCAGGTCTCGACAGATAATCCCTTCCTGGCCTTTCAGGAGCAGGTCTCCAAGCAAATCGTCAATGCGCTGGACAGTTGGCGAGATTCGCAGGAGGCGTTGAGCGAGGCGACTTTCCTTGCGGTCTATGGCTCGCCGGCGGTGCAAGCGGCTGTCGGAATTGATCCGCAATCGGCCCCGTCGCGCCGGCAGGAGATGTCTGCGGCACACCGTGAAATGCTCGAGAAGCGGATCGCCGAGCTGAAATCAAGGATTGGCGAAGGCGGCCTTCGCGAGGCGGCCATTCGCGGCCTGCTGTATGTCGGGTCGGCGAGGGGGATGGTGGACGAGCGGAGCCTTGAAGCGTTGCGCAACGTTCGTCGCAACGACTCGGGCCCGCGGCTGACGCTGGCCAAGTTCAAGATGCTGGTCCGCGAGCAGTTCTTCATGCTTCTGCTGGATCAGGAGGGAGCACTGGCCGCCATACCGAAACTGTTGCCCGACAATGCAAGTGAACGCCAGTCGGCTTTCGTCGCGATTCGCGAAGTGCTGTCCGCCAGCGCGGCCATCTCGGGTGAGGTCGCCAAGCGTCTGAGGCGTGTTGCCGAGCTGTTCGGCGTCGATGCGGACAAAGTGTCAGATAAGGCTTCGAACGTCGCCCCTTTCGATCCCAAGGCGAAGGCATCGTAACGCTGGCTGGAAATATCCGGAGCAACGCCATGAACGCCATGCCAGCCGATTCAAGCCAAACGCGCTCTCCCAGCAAGTACGACCGTCTGATCGCGGCGGCGCAGGCGGTGCCGCCGGTACCAACGATCGTCGCGCACCCCTGCGATGAAACCTCGTTGCGCGGCGTCGTCGACAGTGCGGCGGCAGGCATCATCCGGCCGGTGTTGGTCGGACCGGAAAAGAAAATCCGGGAGGCGGCCGCCAAATACCAGCTCGACATTTCCGGCTTCGAGATTGTCGATGCCCAGCACAGCGAGGCCTCGGCTGCAAAGGGTGTTGAGCTCATCCATGCTGCCAAGGGCGAGATGCTGATGAAGGGCAGCCTGCACACCGATGAGTTGATGCGCAGCGTCACCGCGAAGGTCGGCGGCCTGCGGACCGACCGGCGGATCAGCCATGTGTTCGTGATGGATGTGCCGGCCTACTCCGAGACGCTGTTTGTAACGGATGCGGCGATCAACATCTTTCCCGATCTCGATGCCAAGCGGGACATTGTCCAGAACGCGATCGATCTCTATACGCAAGCAGGCTTTGGCACACTGCCGCGGGTGGCGATCCTTTCGGCGGTCGAAACCGTCACCTCCAAGATCCCGTCCACGATCGAGGCGGCGGCGCTCTGCAAGATGGCCGATCGCGGGCAGATCACCGGAGGTGTGCTCGACGGACCGCTCGCCTTCGACAACGCCATCGATGTGGAGGCGGCGCGGATCAAGGGAATCAAATCCGAGGTTGCCGGCAGGGCGCAGATCCTGCTCGTTCCCGATCTCGAGGCCGGCAATATGCTGGCGAAAAATCTGGCCTACTTCGCCAAGGCAGATGGTGCCGGCATCGTGCTCGGCGCCCGGGTGCCCGTCGTTCTGACGTCGCGTGCGGACTCCGCGCGCGCGCGGATGGCTTCCTGCGCGGTGGCGGCACTCTATGCGCATGCACGGCGCCAGCATGCTCCAACGATTGCAGCGTGATGGCCATGGATACGATCCTTGTCGTCAATGCAGGCTCGTCAAGCGTCAAGTTCCAGATCTTTTCGGTCGAGGGAGAAGGGAAGCTGCGGCGCCTGATCAAGGGGCAGATGGACGGTATAGGCAGTCGTCCTCGCCTGCGGGCGAGCGGAGAGGACGGCGAACCGCTGGCCGAGCGCGCCTATCCGATCGAATCGGTCCCGGACATTCCGGCTGCGATGGGTATCGCCGGTGGATGGTTGCGGGACGAACTTCGCATCAGCCCGATGGCCGTCGGCCATCGCGTCGTTCATGGCGGTCCGGACTATGACCGGCCGGTGCTGCTCGACCATGGCGTCGCAGCCCGGCTGGAACGGTTCGTAGCGCTGGCCCCGCTTCATCAGCCCCACAACCTGGCCCCGATCCGCTCGCTTCTGGCCAATTTTCCAGCTCTTCCGCAAGTGGCCTGTTTCGACACCGCATTTCACCGCACACATGACGCGGTCGCCGACTACTATGCAATCCCGCATCAACTTCATGCCGAAGGCGTGCGCCGTTACGGATTTCACGGGCTCTCATACGAATTTATTGCGAAAACCTTGCCGCAAGTCGCACCCGACCTCGTAAATGGGCGGGTGATCGTCGCGCATCTCGGTAGCGGCGCCTCCATGTGCGCGCTGAAGAAGGGACGCAGCGTCGAGAGCACCATGGGGTTCACCGCCCTCGACGGGCTTCCCATGGGAACGCGGCCGGGGCAAATCGACCCTGGCGTCGTGCTCTATCTCATCGCGGAAAAAGGAATGTCGGCGTCCAATGCGCAGAGTTTCCTTTACCGCGACTGCGGATTGAAGGGCCTCTCAGGCATCAGCAACGATATGCGCGAACTGGAGGCCAGCCAGGATCCCAAGGCGAAGCTGGCGATCGACTATTTTGTCTATCGGGTCGGCCTTAACGCCGGCATGCTTGCTGCCGCGTTGCAGGGTTTCGACGCTTTCGTCTTCACCGCCGGTATTGGCGAAAATTCGGTGCTTATCCGGGCGCGGATCGCCGAACAACTGCGGTGGCTCGGCGTGACGCTCGACGAAGCCGAGAATTCCCGCCACGCGCGCCTGATATCACGTTCCGACAGCCGTATTCCTGTCTACGTCATCCCTACCGACGAGGAATTGATGATTGCCCAGCATACCTTGTCGCTGCTGGTGAACAGGCCGTCTTCCAACATCAGGCATGAGAGGGTGTCATGATCCCCGTATTTCCGGATACCAAGGTCGCCTTGAAGGGTAAGAAAGGCCTGATCGTCGGAATCGCCAACGACCAATCAATCGCCTGGGGGTGCGCCAAGGCCTTTCGTGCGCTCGGGGCTGATCTCACCGTCACCTATCTGAACGACCGCGCGAAAAAGCATGTCGAGCCGCTGGCACAGGCATTGGAGGCGCCGATCTTCATGCCAATGGATGTCATGGTCGAGGGCCAGACGGAGCAGGTGTTCGAACGGATCGCGAAGGAATGGGGACAGCTCGATTTCCTGCTGCACTCGATCGCCTTCTCGCCGAAGGAGGCGCTCCATGGACGCGTGGTGGACGTCGGTCGCGACGGCTTCCTCAAGACGATGGATGTCTCGTGCTGGTCGTTCATGCGCATGGCCCATCTGGCCGAGCCATTGATGAAGAATGGCGGGACCATGTTCACCATGACCTATTACGGCAGCCAGATGGTGGTCGAGAATTACAACGTGATGGGCGTGGCGAAGGCGGCGCTGGAAGCAGCTGTTCGCTACATTGCCGCGGAACTGGGCCCGAAGGGCATCCGCGTTCACGCGATCTCACCCGGGCCGCTGGCTACGCGTGCAGCGTCGGGGATCCCTGAATTCGACGAACTGATGGACAAGGCGCAGTCGAAGGCCCCGTCGCGCAGCCTCGTCAGCATTGACGATGTCGGAAACGCCACCGCATTTCTGGCGCTCGACGGCGCCAAGCTTATCACGGGTGGCGTGCTCTATATCGACGGTGGCTATCACGTCATCGATTAACGTGCTTCCGCGTGTCGCTCAGCGATAGTGCAGGGCGATCAACTCGGCGACGCAAGCGGGGCGCTTGCCGCCCTCGATCTCGATCACGAGATGATAATTCACACGTAGGCCATCTGGCGGCACGTCCTCCGCTTCGGCGACCGTAACGCGGCCGCGCAGCCGTGAGCCGGTCGGAACCGGCGCCAGATACCGTATCCGGTCTGCCCCGTAGTTCAGGGTATTGCGCAGACCCTTCAGGCCCATCACCGATCGAATGAAGAGCGGTGCGAGCGCGAGAGACAACAGTCCGTGGGCGATGGTGGTGCCACCCGGCAATTCCTTCTTCGCGCGCTCCTGGTCGACATGGATCCACTGCTCGTCGCAGGTCGCTTCCGCGAACTGGTTGATCCGCTCCTGCGAGACGTCGATCCAGTCGCTCACGCCGATCTCGGTGCCGATGGCGGATTTGATCTCGTTGAAGTCGCTAAATATCCGCATGTGCATTACCTGGTCAGATCTTCATTTCGGGGACGGTGTCGGGAATGACAAGTTCGGCCTCCGTTACGGCCAGGACCTCGGCGATGCTGACACCCGGCGCGGTTTCCAGCAGGCTCGCTTTGCCGTCGGAGAAAGCGATGACAGCCATATCAGTCACGACCAGGCTCACCGGCCGTGTTGACGTTAGCGGCAGAGTGCATCTGGCGACGATCTTTGATTTACCCTTTGCAGCATGCTGCATCGCGACGATAACCCGCTTGGCCCCGGTGACGAGATCCATCGCTCCGCCCATTCCCGGCACCATCTTGCCGGGGATCATCCAGTTGGCGAGATGTCCGTGCGCGTCGACCTGCAGGCCGCCAAGGACCGTCACATCGACATGGCCACCGCGGATCAATCCAAAGGACATTGCGCTGTCGAAAGTGCTGGCGCCCGGCAGGGCGCTGATCGGGCGTCCGCCCGCGTCCGTCAGAAGCGGATGAGCCATACCTTGCTCCGGTATAGGTCCGGTACCGATCAATCCGTTCTCGGACTGAAAAAATACCTTGAGGTCAGCCGGGACATAGTTGGCGACCAGCGTCGGAATGCCGATCCCCAGATTCACAAGGTCGCCGGCATGCAGTTCTTTTGCGACACGCCGGGCGATGACTGTCTGTCCATCCATGGTTCACCCGTTCGTAATGAGGTAGTCAACGAGCGGCGCCGGCGTTACGACATGGTCGGGTGCGATGACGCCGACCGGCACGATGTGCTCCGCCGTCACGATTACCGTGTCGGCCGCCATCGCCATGATGGGATTGAAGTTGCGCGCGGTCAGCGCGTAGGAGAGGTTGCCGAGATAATCTGCCAGAAATGCGTGAACCAGAGCGAATTGCGCCCGTATGGCGGTCTCGAGCAGAAACGTCGTCCCGTCTACCTCGATTTGGCGCTTGCCTTCCGCCACCAAAGTGCCAACGCCGGTCGGCGTGAGCACCCCTCCGAGACCGCATCCGCCCGCACGAATGCGCTCGGCGAAGGTCCCCTGCGGAACGAGATCGACAGCAAGCTGGTTGGCCAGCATCTGCTGCTGCGCTTTCGGATTGAGGCCAATGTGGGTCGCTGTGAGACGCGAAACGAGAGCCGCGTCAAACAGCTTGCCGATCCCTTTGCCGGGTGTCGCAGCGTCGTTGCTGACTATCGAGAGGTCGGTCTTGTGCTGCCGAACCACTTCGTCGAGCAGGCGCTCCGGTGTCCCGACACCCATGAAACCGCCGACCATAATTCTCGCTCCGGCCGGGATCATCGCAACGGCTTCTTCGACGGAAACGGCCATCATGATGGAAACTCCGCTCAGCAAACGATCAGTGAAAGGGCGGAAGCGATGTGGATGTTGGCGAGGGCCATCGGCATTCCTTTGATCTGCATCAAGGCTTTCCCGCTATTCCTCGCGGGACGTGGTAATGTCAATGAATCTCGAACTGCTCGCGCTTGACATCGGGTATTTCGGTGCCTGGTTCGGCGGGATTCCAAAGTAACACTCATCCAGAGAACGCCATGGTGCTTCAATTTCTGGTCGGCGGACTCGTCGGCGTGATCAACATCATGATCCATGCGCTGGTGACCGTCGCCGCGGTCGGCATTGCTCGCTCCGCAGGGTTGCGGCACACCGAGCGGCCGCGATTTCACTTGATGGCCGTTATGGTCGGCACCGCGGCAGCGCTGATGGTGGCGCACACGCTGGAGGTTTTCGTTTGGGTACTGGCCTATGCGATCGTCGGCGCGGCGCCTGCCGGCAGCGATCTGCTCTATTTCGCCTTCGTCAATTACACCACGCTCGGTTACGGAGATATTACGCCAGTGCAGGCCTGGCGGCTGACTGGGCCGATGACCGCGATGAACGGCATCCTGATGTTCGGTTGGTCGACTGCGGTTCTATTTGAGGTGCTTCGCAAGACGCTGGAGCATCTCGCGTCGATCGGCGCTTCCTGGTTCAGTTCTGCAGATCGAGGTCAGCGAGTTGCCGCCGGTCCAGAAGGATGATCTGGCGCTGATTGCTGCCGATGAATCCGATGATGTCGAGTTCATGCAGCCGCGACAGCGCGCGAGACACGGTTTCTAGTGTCAGGCCCAGATAGTCGGCGATGTCGCGCCGTGACATCGGCAGTGGCATGACGCCGGCCGCCGTAAGCCGTCGGTCCATCTCGATCAGGAAGGCGGCGACCCGCTCCAGCGAAGTCTTGCGGCCAAGCAGGAGCATGTGGTTTTCCGCGTGCTGTAGGTTGTCCGTGGTCATGCTGAGCAGGTTACGCGAGACAAGGGCGTCGCTCTCAGCCACCATCTCGAGGCTGCGACGCTTGATCAGGCGAACCGTGGTGGTCACGATCGCCTCCGCCGTAAACCGATGCTCGCTTCCGTTTTCCAGCCCGAAGATGTCGCCGGCAAGATGAAACGCTCCAATCTGGCGCCGGCCGTCCGAAAGCAGCTTGTAGCTTCGTACCGCTCCTTTCTTCACCTGATAGACATAGTCCGCCGGCTCCTTTTCGCCGTAGATTTCGGTGCCTTTCTTGTAGGTAAATTCGTTTAAACTTACCTTCGGATTTGACTCACTTGCTATTCCGAGTTCGCCCAGAGAAGTGGGGCGGGGGGCCGGATCAGTCGTGATGCGGACGAACATGGCCAACTCCTGAACGCTACATGGTTGTTGCCGGTGGTCTTGCCGCTAGGAAATATTTCTTAGGAAGGAATGCGTGCTCTCTCTGTAGTTGATTTTCTACGACGGCATTATTTTTGACTATTGTCTAAAGGGTCATTGTACCAAGGGACAGGTCTGTAATACCCTTCAGGAAAGGCAAGGATGGCTGTCCTAGCCCCCAAATTTGGATGACCGAGTCTCGGGCAGGCAGTGTTTGGTGAGTTCGATCAATCGTCGCCTTGGCGATGCACAGCTTGGATGGAGGCGATGCGATGTTGGCAGGTTGCCTTACTTGATCTGGCAAGGAGAAATCAGCGGTTCTGACTGACGGCTAGGAGGGGAAAATGCCTGGCCTTGTGTATGTGGTTGATGACGATACTTCCTTTCGGACAGCGATTCAGCGCCGGCTGAAAGTTGCAGGTTATGAAGTCGAAACCTATTCGTCGGCCGAACTATTGCTGGATCGTGTGCCGGCCGCTGAAAGGCCGGGATGCATCCTGCTGGACGTGCAAATGCCCGGGCTGAGCGGGCTGGAATTACAAAGCCGCCTTATCGAGCTTGGATCGAACCTGCCGATCGTCTTCGTTACGGGGCACGCCGATACCCCGACGACGGTGCGAGCCATCAAGGCGGGCGCCGAGGATTTCTTGACCAAGCCGGCATCATCAGAACAATTAATCGGCGCCATCGAGCGGGCCCTTGCGCGCTACGAGTCAGCGCGCAGCCAACGAAGCAAGCTCGATTCGATTCTCTCTCATTTGGCGCGACTGACGCCGCGTGAGCGTCAGGTCTTCGATTTGGTTGTGCGAGGCAAGATCAACAAGCAAATTGCCACGGAATTGGGAACGACCGAGCGCACCGTGAAAGCACATCGCCATGAGGTGATGGAGAAGATGCAGGCGCACTCGCTCGCGGAACTGGTTTCGAATGCAGAACGGCTCGGTCTTATCGATCCTAGCAGTAATTCGGGAAGCTAATCGGCATTTTGTCTGCCGAGGCAGGGTTCCCGTGGTGAGATCCTGTACAAGAGGACAATATGAAAACTCGCTGACAGGGTGTCTAAGGCAATGCGGATAAAGCGTCGGCTTGTTGACTAATGCGGGTCTCCAGACCGTTGAAATTTGCCGCAGTGCAATGGCGCAGTAGCCAACGCTTTTGAGAACCCGAAGGCCGCTCATCTTGCGCACACCCAAATCGATCCTTGTCGTGGACGACGATTCTTCGATGCGCAAGTGTATGAAGCGGCTCTTGAATGAGCATGGCTTCAATGTAGCATTATTCGATTCGGGTGTCGCGCTGCTCCGTCGTGCGGATTTCGGTAGCGCCTTTTGCGTTATCATTGACATCAATTTGCATGACCAATCTGGCATAGATTTGCGGCGTCAGCTCGCTGATAGAGGCGTTCGATTGCCGGTAATTTTTATCACTGGCAACGACAGCGACTCGAACCGCTCAGCCGCAGTCGAGGCGGGATGTATCGGCTACCTATCGAAGCCATTCGCGGCCCGATCGCTTATCGAGGCGGTCGAGGCAGCTCTTGCGGAAGTATTCTAGCGCGATCAGTCTTCTTATTCGTCCATGTCCTGCTCGAACGTCTGCGCCGGCGCGCCCTTGTTGACGGAGGCGAACTGTGTGAGCGGAAGCGACGTCGGTTTGAATCGACGAATTCCAGTCGAAGCGCTTGTCCCGAACCCATTTCCCGGATTATCTTGGGAGCCGCCACGGTGGCGCGATGCAGGTGTTGGTGAGACACCAGGTATAAGGCACGAGATGGGGCTGCTCTTGGTCAATTGTGAGTTTGATAGGCTTTTTGCAGGTACATGCTGACGAGGGAGAATATCTGCAGCCGTGCGCTGCCGTCGCCCTCCCGCTCGATGATATCCAGACGGACCGCCATTTGACCGGTTGAAAGCTTGCCGGTGATCGAGGTGCGGCAAAGCATCTGAGCACCGCCGGGCTTGAAGCAGAGTTTTCGCCAGTCTCCATAAGTGACGTCACGGCGACGCCGGGCACAGGCGTTTGATGCCGACGGCTACCGTCAACGGCAGAAGGATTTCCGGAGTGGCGGAGATGGCCCACCTGACTGTGTCCATGGTCACATCCGCCGGTGCACCGTTCGATAATGTATAAATTTGATTCCCGGGAACTCGTCGAAAGCTTGATCCAGATCAATCCGCGTCGGGCTCGATCCGTGGTGGCACTGCCAATCGTCCTGCTTCGCTGCGAGATTCGACCCGATGAGGAACTCCTATGAAGTCTCGCTCGGTTCAGCGAACAGGCTGGACACGGATTTTTCCTCCGTTGACCTGGCTTGCCGAATATGAGTCGTTCTGGTTGCGCCATGATGCGATCGCCGGAGTGACGCTCGCTGCCTATGCTATCCCGGTGTCACTGGCCTATGCGGGCCTTGCCGGGTTGCCGCCCCAGGTCGGCATTTGTGGCTATATGCTTGGCGGCTTGGGCTACGCTCTGCTTGGGTCGTCCCGCCAGCTTGCGGTAGGCCCGACCTCCGCAATCTCGCTCATGATCGCCAGCAGCGTCGGGGCGCTGGCCGGAGGGGACGCGATACGCTTCGCACTGATCGCGAGTCTTTCGGCATTCGCGGTGGCGCTGCTTTGCCTGATTGCCTGGCTCTTGAAGCTCAGCATTCTCGTCCGCCTCGTCAGCGACAGCATTCTCGTCGGCTTCAAGGCTGGGGCTGGGCTCACAATCATAATGAGTCAGCTACCGAGCCTGTTCGGCGTGGCCGGTGGCGGCCACAACTTCTTCGATCGGGCAATCCGGCTTGCGGGTCAGGTCGGCGACATCAATCTGCTCGTATTGGCAATTGGAGTCACGGCGATCCTGCTTTTGCTCCTCGGTGAACGGTTTCTGTCGGGCAAGCCGGTCGGGCTCGCCGTAGTGGCCTTATCAATCCTCATGGCAACCTTGTTCGGGCTTGCGGCACTGGGCGTACCTGTCACCGGGAACATCCCGGAGGGATTGCCGGCATTCGAGGTGCCCACTTTCGGGATGCTCGAATTCCAGGAGCTGTTTCCAATAGCGGCCGGATGTCTGCTGCTAGCCTATATAGAAGGTGTTTCGGCGGCCCGGAGTTTTGCAGCGAAGCATGGATACAGTCTTGACGTCCGGCAGGAATTTCTGGGGCTGGGGGCTGCCAACCTCGCAGTTGCGTTTGGCCATGGCTATCCCGTGGCCGGCGGGTTGTCGCAGTCCGCCGTCAATGACACGGCAGGAGCGCGCACACCCCTGGCGTTGGTGTTCTGCTCGTTTGCCCTCGCGCTCTGCCTGCTTTTCTTTACGGGGTTGCTGACCAACCTTCCCAAGGCGGTGTTGGCTGGCATTGTCTTTGTTGCCGTTTACAAGCTGGTCGATGTCCGTGCGCTACTTCGCATGTGGAGGGTAAGCCGTATCGACTTCTATGCCGCGGTTATCGCGCTCGTGTCCGTGCTGCTGCTTGGGATCCTCCAAGGCGTCCTGCTTGCTGCCCTCGCCTCCATCTTCCTGCTGCTTGGCCGGGCATCGAATCCCAACATTGCGTTCCTCGGGCGGCTTCCTGGAACGGGCCGCTATTCCGACAGCGCCAGACACGAGGGTGTGGAGCCGCTGGTCGGTGTCATCGCGTTCCGCCCCGAAGCCTCGCTGCTCTACATCAATGCCGAGACGATTCTGGAGACGGTCTTGAAGGCTCTTCGAAATTCATCTGACGTAAGGCTGGTTGCCTGCGATCTCTCGGCATCCCCTTACATCGATCTGGCCGGGGCACGCATGTTGCTCGATCTCCATGATGAGCTGGCATCGCACCATGTGGCGTTGTGCATCGTCGGCGCCCATGCCCAGTTGCGTGATCTGCTACGGGCGGAAGGCCTGGCGGAGAAGACGGACAGTGGCCAGTGGTTCCGGACACTCGACAGCGTGCTGGGCGAGGGCAATGCCAGGGAACGATCCGGTCTCCGTGAAGAACGGAAGCCTGGCTTTTGAACGGCTCTCGGGTATTGCGCCGATCGAACCCGAATAAGCCTCGGCCGGACGTCCCTGACGCCCAATTGCATTGCGGAGTGCAGCATTCGTCGCAGCTTGGCGAGTTCGTTTCGAGAGCCTGCGACCTTTGATTTGGATCAAGGGCGCGGAAAGGCAGGGGACAAATGTCCAACGACACCTAGCCCGCACAGAAACGCATCGATCAGCTCTCTCTATCTCTCGGTCCGTTCGAAGGCTGGCTCATCAGAGCATGACTCTTCAGAGGAAAAACCCTCATGAGAAAGTTTAGCACAAGCGTTGCCTGGCTTGCTTTGCTCTTTGGCGTAGCTGGCACCAGTACGCCATCGCGAGCTGAAACCGGCCAGGTCGCGGTCGTCTTCACCAAGGGCGGATTCATCGTCGGAGTCGGAGGCGGCGAGGGTGTGCTCGTGCTCCGAGGCAAGCGCTACCCGTTCACCGTATCGGGCATGAGCGTCGGCTTCACGATCGGAGCCTCGACGACCAAGCTTGTTGGACGTGCCCTCAATTTGAGAGGACCGGCTTCGATTGAAGGCTCGTACAGCGCTGTCGGAGCCGGGGGTGCCCTTGCGGCTGGCGCGGGAGGCGTTCAATTGCAGAACGCCAATGGCGTAATCTTGCAGTTGAGTGGCCCCAAGGTCGGCGCTGAGGTGTCGGCAGCAGTCGGTGGGGTAACGGTGCGTTTGAAATAGATCCGAACCGGACGGGCCGCGCAGTATGCGGCCCGATGCGCTCAGTAACGTTCCGCCACGAAGGTCATCCCGCTCAAGCCAGCTTGGTCGTCATAGCGTCCCTTGTTGGAACGCTCGGCAGCTTGGTCTTGTCCTTCAGCACGCGCTTGTGCGGGATCAGTTTCAACGCGTGATCGCCTTGATCGCGCCGCCCTTGCCGGCGGCATCCCGGCCTTTGAACAGGACGATGACCCGAAGCTTGTTCGCCTCACCCATTCCTGGAGATGGCAAAGCTCGACCTGGAGCTTCCCAGCTCTTTCTCATAGACCTTGCTCATCCCGTCCGCGGGCGTGCCGGCTGACACGCTCACTGTTCCATTCAAGCCAGATCCGCCGAACTGACCTCAGCCCCAGGAAATGGTGACGGCGATGTCGCCTGGAACACCTCCCGGGTATTCGATGACCTGGTAGCTGATGCGATAGCCTCGCGGTTTCAGGTAGTCGGTCCAGAGTTGGAATATTTCCCTCGGAATTCCGGTCAGCGTATTCTCCCAGCCCTTCTCCTGCTGGATGATGGCACGGCCCTTGTCGGTGCACAGCGAGTTGGGGAACCGATAGACCTGCACTTCCGTCATTCCGTTTCGCACCGCCCGCTGGATGACGGTCGAAGCCAGTTGGACCTTTTCGGCTTCGCTCTTGCCGGACGGTTGGCTGAGTCGCTCGATCAGGGCGCGTTTCTCGGCTTCGGCAGCGGCGGCAAGGCGCGCGTATTGTTCTGCCTGTTCGGCCTCCTTGAGGGCTGCTTCCTTCAGGATCTGCTTTGCACTGGGAATGAGGTCATCGATGCTGACGGGCATGGCTGATGGCTCCTGAGTGGTTGTTCGGCTTCAGCATTGCCCCAAGGCTAGGCGGGGCCGACGTCATTCCCTTGATTCAAATCAAGCAATCCGCATCGCATGGCGCTCACGGTCCTCGGGAGGTCTGCGAAAGGGTCAGTTCCATTTTGGGAGAGAATATTGAGCGAGCAGATTCATCCGATGGGCCCGCATCATCTACCGTTCTACCTTGCTCCGGGGAGCGGGACCGATGTCATGATGGTGGTGATGGGCATTTTTCTGGTTGCCGCCCTTGTCTGGGTCGGCACGCTTTATTTGCGATTGCATAGCCTCCCGGAGCGCATGGCGCACAAGTCGGAGAAACTGCAGTTCGAGATCGTGGCCATTCTGGGCCTGCTGGCGCTCTTCACGCACATCCACCTGTTCTGGGTAGCAGGACTGCTGCTTGCCATGATCGATATCCCCGATTTCGGCACACCGTTGCGCAGTATCGCAGGATCGGTCGAGAAGATCGCAGACGCCAAACCGGATACCGCTGTCGAAGCTGAGGTTTCACTTTCGCCTCATCTTCCGGAGAAGAAGAGCGGGAATGTCCCAAGGGAGGCGAGGGGCGGCCATGTTTGAGCTCATCATTTGCTCCCTTGTGACGATCCTTCCCGATTATCTGTATCGCCGCTATGTCCAGAACAAGCGGTTCGGGAAGGAAATCACGTTCTATTCGGTCTGGTACGAGCTCAGATGGGGCATCACCGGCTGTCTGTTGCTCACGATTTCGCTGATAACGATGATCTTCTATTTTCATCCCGCGACCAACTCCGCCACGTTGTTCTTCAGGACAATCCCTATTCTTCCCGAGGGGTCGGGACGTGTGGCGGAGGTTAAAGTTGGCTTCAGTGCACCAGTCTCCAAGGGAGACGTCATCTTCAGGCTTGATAGCTCGAAACAGGAGGCGGCGCTCGAAACGGCCAAGCGCAAGATCGCTGAAGTCGATGCCGCAATGCTGACAGCGGAAGCCGACGTCACGAAGGCGGAGGCCCAGATCCAGGAAGCGAGGAGCGCGCATCAGCAGGCCAAGGACGAATTGGATGTGAAGAGCGACCTGCAGCGTCGCAATCCCGGAATCGTGCCGCAACGCGACATAGAGAAGCTACAGGTCGCCGTGGACCAGCGCCAGGCCGGAATTGACGGCGCAGTGGCCGGCAAGCAATCCTTGGTGGCTCGGCTTTCGACGCTGTTGCCGGCGGAAAAGGCGAGCGCCGAAGCAGCGTTGGCACAGGCACAGGTGGATCTGGACAAGACCTTCATCCGCGCCGGCGTTGCCGGACGAGTCGAGCAGTTTGCGCTGCGCATAGGGGATGTCGTCAATCCACTGATGCGGCCTGCGGGAATTCTCATCCCAGAAGGCGCCGGCCAGCGAGTGCTGCAGGCGGGGTTCGGCCAGATTGAAGCTCAAGTCATGAAGGAAGGGATGGTTGCGGAGGCGACCTGCATCTCAAGACCCTGGGTGATCATCCCGATGGTGGTTACCACGGTTCAGGATTACATCGCCGCCGGCCAGTTTCGCGGTGGAGAGCAACTGGTCGAAGCGCAGAACGTTGCAAGACCCGGAACGATCCTTGTCCATCTGGAGCCTCTCTACAAGGGCGGTCTCGAAGGTGTTACGGCCGGCAGCAGTTGCATCGTCAATGCCTACACCAGCAATCATGAGGAGATCGTCGCGAAGGAGACCAGCACAGGCCGGAAAATCGTCCTGCACGTCATCGACGGCGTCGGACTGGTACATGCGTTGCTGCTCCGGATCCAGGCGCTGCTGTTGCCGATCAAGACACTGGTGCTGAGCGGTCACTGATAGGTCAAGGGAAACGCGATGAGTGCGCTTCGAAAGCTGGTTATGGCTGCTGCCATTGCGGCAGGCTCCGTCCCGCTATGGCCGCAAGAGGTGAACGCATTCGAGTTCACCGGTGCATGGGCCACGAGCGCGGACCAGTGCAGCAAGGTGTTCGCCCGCAAGGGACGCTCGAACCAGGTCAATTTTACGAAGTTCTCCGGCGTGTACGGCGGTGGCTTCATCGCTGAAGCCAATCGCGTTCGCGGCAAGTTTGAAAATTGTCAGATCAAATCGAGGAAGGACAGCGATCAAACCGTCAATCTCGTCGTCGCCTGTGCCTCGGGCATCATGCTTTCAAACGTCCAGTTTTTCCTCAAGGTGATTGATGACAACACGATCTCCCGCGAGTTCCCGGGGATGGAGGGAATGGAAGTGAAGTATCACCGCTGTCAGATCTAGCTGATGTTCGACGGATCGATGGAGCTTGACCTAGATCAAGAGAAGCGGCGGTGCATGGGACTGAATGGCGTCGACCAATGGAGAAACGCCATGAGTACCAGACAAAGAGCGAGTACATTGATCCAAAGCCTGCCACATGCAGCCTTGGTCGCGGTCATCATTGTATTCACCGCCCAGTCGGCGCGGGCAGATGATCCTGCAAAGTTTCTCAAGGCGATGACTGACTACACCGCCGCGCAGAAATCCATTTCAGCTACGTTCGACAGCGATATTGAAGTCGTCACACCCGACCTGCAGAAAGTCCAGTTCACCAGCTCCGGAAAACTGCAGCTCACGCGACCGGACAAGCTGCGGATCAGTCGAACCGGCGGCTATGCTGACGTTCAGCTGGTCTATGACGGCAAGACGGTTTCGATCTACGGCAACAATGCGAAGGCCTACGCGCAGGCCGATCTTGCCGGCACGATCGATCAACTGGTCGACCTGATTCAGACAAAGTCTGGTGCGGCAATGCCGGGCACGGATCTGCTGCTCTCCAACGCCTACGACGAGTTGATGTCCAATGTTATCATGGCGAGTCACATCGGGCAGGGAGTGGTCGACGGCGTCGAATGTGAGCACCTTGCGTTCCGCGGCATCGACACCGACTGGCAGATCTGGATCGAGAGCGGCGCGCAGCCAGTACCCCGAAAATACGTGATCACCAGCAAGACACTGGCAGGCGCGCCCCAATATACGCTCAGGATCAAGGACTGGAAGACCGATGCCGTCGCTGATGCCGACACCTTCGTATTCAAGCCTCCTGCCGACGTGACGAAGGTCGACCTGGATTCCGGCGTCATGGCGGAATTCGATGAGCTTCCCCCCGGAACACCATCAGGAGCAAAAAAATGATCCGGTCACGAAAAGTCTTCATGCTGGCGGCCGCCCTTGCAGCCTTCGCCGCAGGGATGGCATGGAACGACGGAAGCCTCGTCAGCAATGGAATATTCTCCGAAGCCCAGGCAAGGATCGGCCGGCCGCTCACGCCGATGAGCTATGCCGGGGTCGCCCGGAGGACGACTCGCCGCGCCGTTGCCGCAGGCGCTGCCGTCGGCACGATAGGTGCCGCGGGCGCGTATTACGGGTCCTCATGCGTGCAGGTCGTGGACGCCTACGGTCGGGTCACCACGCGCTGTTGACGTCGTCGTCCGGCCCGGCTGAGACCCGCACTGCCGCTGGCACCGGAAATGTGCTGGAATGGGCCGTTCGGACTGCCGGGGTAAGAGGATGAGCGGACGCGACCCGATCAGAGCGATCAACCTGGGTTGGCCAGCCCTCGCTGCCCGTCTCTGCGTCTGCCTGCTGGTTCTGTCCGCCACCATGCTGTCCGGACCGGCGAGCGGCGCCCTCAAAGACGAATCGAAGCGCGTGGTGATCCTTCATTCCTTTGGCCGCGATTTCAGACCCTGGGGACATTATGCGAAGGCCATTCGCGAGCAGCTGGATCGTCTGTCGCCGTGGCAGTTGGACATTCAGGATCATTCGCTGATTACAGCACGTTCCAGCGATGAGAATCCTGAGCCGGCGTTTGTTGCCTATCTGAATACGCTCAATTCCGGGCACGCTGCGGATATCGTCATTTCCATCGGTGCGCCGGCCGCGAATTTTGTTCAGCGAAATCGTGCGCGCGTGTTCGCTGCAACCCCGCTGGTTCTGACGGCCGTCGAGCAACGTCGAATCCAGTCTTCCAGTCTGTCCGACAACGACGCTCCTGTTGCAGTTGCTCATGATTTTCCACGCTCCTTCGAAACGATCCTTCGCGTTCTACCTGGCACGAAACGAATTGTCGTTATCAATGGTGCATCGCCAAATGAGAAGTTCTGGCTCGGTGAGCTCCGCAAGGAGGCAGCACTTCTTGGGGACAAGGTTGAGTTCGTTTGGTACGACGATTTGTCATTCCAGGACATCTTGAAAAAGTGTGCCGCGCTGCCACCGGACACGGCCATCTTTTGGCATCTCATGAACGTCGATGCGACCGGAGTCGTCTACGAAGGCGATGCCGCGCTTCAGCAGCTCCACGCGGTGTCCAACGCTCCAATCTTTTCGTACGACGACGGTTTTTTTGGCAAGGAGATCGTGGGCGGTCCGATGCATTCGGTCATCGATCTTAGCCGCCTCACCGCCAATGTGGCCATTCGCATCCTTGGCGGAGAGAAACCGAGCGATATCAGACCTCCGGCGCTCGGCTACGCTGACCCAAAATTCGATTGGCGCGAAATGCGGCGCTGGGGCATCAGCGAGAGCAACCTGCCTGCGGGAAGCGTAGTCATGTTTCGTCAGCCCGGCATATGGGAAGAATATATCTGGCAGATATCGCTGATTGCGAGCGTCATTCTGATCCAGGGAGCATTGATCGGCGGATTGCTTCACGAACGGCGTCGCCGCCATCTCGCCGAAGTCGAATCGCGCCAGCGCCTAGCGGAGCTTGCACACCTCAACCGCTATTCGGCAGTCGGCGAGCTGACGGCTTCTGTCGCGCACGAGCTAAATCAGCCGCTGGGCGCCATTCTTACCAACGCCGAAACGGCCGAGCTCATGCTGAAGGGCGCTTCACCGGATATCGACGAAGTGAGGGAAATTCTCGCTGACATCAGGCGTGACGACGAGCGCGCCAGCGAAGTGATACGGCGGCTGCGCGGCGTGCTGAAGAAAACACCTTATGAAATGAAATATATCGACTTGAACGAGACGGTACGCCAGGTGATCGGATTTGTCACGGCCATGGCCCACGGGCGCAATATCGTACTGAAGTGCGGTACGACCTCCGCCGACCTGAACGTCAAAGGTGATGCTGTTCAGCTGCAACAAGTCGTTCTGAATCTGATTATCAATGCAATGGACGCGATATCCGAAGCGGAGGCCAAGGAGCGCGAAATCAGCGTAACGACGAACCTTTCGGGCGCCAGCGCGGAAATCAGGATTAGCGACACCGGTCCCGGTATAGCGACCAGCGATCTCAAGAATGTCTTCGACCCGTTCTTCACGACAAAACCGCAGGGTATGGGCATGGGACTTGCGATAGTCCGCACCATCGTCGAAGCCCACCACGGACAGATTTCTGCGGCAAACCAGTCGTCCGGCGGTGCGCTTTTCACGATCAGGCTTCCGATTGCCCGCGGTCGATCAACTTCGACCTGATACACGCGGCCACGCTGCTCGTGCGCCGCAGCAGGGCGGTACCGCTGGTTTCCTTGATCTTTATCAAGGAATGACCTCGCCTCGGACCGATGCTTGCGGCGATGAGCCCAAGGAGGGTGCGATGTTCCGCTGCAGCAAGACTCTTGTCGCGCTCGCGTTGCTGATGGCGAACCCTGTCGCCGTCTCGGCGCAAACGGCCGACAATCCGCCTGCTCCCAGCAGCACGCCGCAACCGGCGGCCCAATCGCCGCCGAGTGCAGAACTGTTGAAGCCCGAACAACTCGAGGCGCTGGTAGCTCCGATTGCGCTCTATCCCGACGAGTTGCTGGCAAATGTCCTGGCGTCATCGACCTATCCGCTGGAAGTCGTACAGGCGGATCGCTGGCTCAAGGCGCACAAATCCCTGAAAGGCGACGCACTGAAAAAGGAAGTCGAGAAGCAGTCGTGGGACAACAGCGTTAAGGCGCTCGCAAGCACTGCAGACGTCATTTCGATGATGAGCGACAAGGTCGACTGGACCAAGAACCTAGGTGACGCCGTGCTGGCGCAGCAGCCGGATGTGATGGATGCGATCCAGCGTCTGCGTACCAAGGCCTATGACAGCAAGAAGCTGGTCACCACCAAGCAGCAGAAGGTCAGCGTTCAGACACAGGAAAACAGGCAGGCGATCGTCATCGAGCAGGCGGATCCCAATACGATCTACGTTCCGTATTATGATCCGGCGACGGTTTACGGAAGTTGGCCCTACGCGGAATATCCACCCTATTACTTCGGGTACCCGTCCTATATCGGCGCCGGCGTGATCGCGGCCGGTCTCGCCTTTGGTACGGGCTGGGCGATCGGACGTTGGGGCAATTACTGGGGCGGCGGATGCAACTGGGGCAATCGCAATCTCTACGTCAACCACTACAACAGGATAAACAACGTCGGGAACAACTGGCAGCACAACGCGGCGCATCGCCAGGGCGTGCGGTACAACAACGCGAGCGTTCAGCAGCGCTTCGGCAACAACAACCTGAAGGCCGGCGCCTCCAATCGGATGGATTTCCGCGGCCGCGATGGGCAGCAAGTGCTTCGTCCGGGACAAGACCGACCAGGCGGCGGGGACCGCGTCGGAGATCGCGCCGGCGACCGTGGCGGTGACCGCGTTGGGGATCGTGCCGGTGGTGATCGTGGTGGCGACCGCGCGGCCGCGCGTGACCGGCAGGGTGGCGATCGTGGCAATCGTTCGAGCACAGCGGATCGCGCCAAGGGGAGTGCCAAGGGGAGTGCCAAGGGTGGCGGTGATCGCGCGAAGGCCGCCAATCGTGGCGGCAGTGGCAGTCGTGGTTCGGCCATGAACGTGTCGTCGGGCAGGGCGGCCGCTGCGCAATCGGCGCGCGGTCGGGCTAGCATGGCCAGCATGGGTCCGCGGGGCGGTGGTGCGGCATTTGCCGGTGGAGGCGGCTTCCGTGGCGGAGGTGGAGGCGGCGGCTTCCGAGGCGGTGGCGGTGGCGGCTTCCGCGGCGGCGGTGGCGGCGGACGGCGCTCCGACATCGAATTGAAGCATGACGTTGTACTGCTCGGCCATCTCGCCAATGGTCTCGGTTACTATCGCTTCAGCTATCTAGGCGGCAGCAAGCCCTACGTCGGCGTCATCGCGCAGGAAGTGCAGCGCCTGGTGCCGGAAGCCGTGACTCGCGGTCCGGACGGGTATCTCCGCGTCCATTACGAACAGCTGGGATTGAAGCTCCGCTCGTACACTGACTGGCTGGCCGGCGGCGCAAAGATTCCTACGCCACCGGAGGTCTTGCCATGATCGGGCTGAAATCGCTCTGTCGCACTACTTCGGTGGGCCTCGGCGCCATCGTGGCAGTGGCTTTGTTGACCTCTGCGTCCCTGGCGCAGCAGGCCTATCCCTCGCCGGAAGACGCTGCGGCGGCACTGGCCGCCGCGGTCAAGCTCGGCACGACGAGCGCCATTCTCAAGGTTCTCGGCAAAGATGGCCAAGACATTGTCGAATCCGGCGATGATGTTGCCGATGCCGAGATGCGCCAACGCTTCCTGTCTGCCTATGACGCGAAGCACTCCATCAAGGCCGAGGGAAACAAGAAGGCTACGCTCGTCCTTGGCGCAGACGATTTTCCATTCCCGATTCCTTTGGTGAACAACAGGACTGGCTGGGAGTTCGACGCCGCCGCCGGGCGTCAGGAGATTCTGTATCGTCGCATCGGACGCAACGAACTGGACGCGATTCAAACCTGTCTGGCTTTCGTGGATGCCCAGAACGAATATGCCGAGAAAGATCGCACCGGGGAGGGGGCGGGGGTCTACGCACAACGCATCGTCAGTAGCCCAGGCAAGAAGGATGGGCTGTTCTGGCGTGACGATCGCGATCCGAGCCCGCTTGGCGAATTGGCGGCCCAAGCCTCAGCCGAAGGGTACAAGGTCTCAGAGCAAGCGGCGCCCTATCATGGCTATTACTACCGGATTTTGAAAGGACAGGGTTCTGACGCGCCGGGCGGAGCTTTGAACTATGTCGTCAAGGGAAAGATGATCGGCGGCTTCGCGCTGATCGCCTATCCTGCCGAGTACGGAAATTCCGGCGTCATGACCTTCTTGGTCAATCATGCCGGTACCGTCTACCAAAAGGATCTCGGAACACGCACCGACAGCATCGCCAAGCGCGTTTACTTGTTCGATCCGGATCAAACCTGGAAGAAGGTCGATGTGGCGATCCCTTGAACGCGGGAAAGCTGAAGCGATGTCATCTATATATAGTTCGGTATATATAGTTCGGCTCGCTGCGATCGTGCTTTTCGCCGCTGTTCTTTCAGCGACATCATCGCTCGCGCAGGCGCCTGGCTATGTCCGAGTCAAGCTGGTGAAGGCGGGCCTGATGGCGGGCGCCGGTGGCGGCAGCGGCGTCCTGACGTATCGCGGTCGCGATTACCCGTTCAGAGTATCCGGTTTCAGCCTGGGTGTTACAGCAGGAGCATCGGTCAGCCGGCTGGAGGGATGGGCTTCAGGCATAAGGCAGGTCAGCGATTTTGCCGGCTCCTACAGCGCCGTCGGTGCTGGCGGCGCCTTTGTTGGCGGCGTCGGAGGCGTTCACCTGGCGAATCAAAAAGGTGTGAGGATTGACCTGCAGGGACCTAAGGCGGGAATCGAGTTCGCTGCGAACCTCAGCGAGGTCAGGATTTCATTGAGGTGAGCCTACTCGGCTGCCGCTCGTCGGCCGAGGTGCAGTTCCGATCTCCCAATATCGCTAAGCACTATCGTGCCAAAGTGATCCGTCTTTCCGAAACGCAGGCCGAACCGGAGTCCAATGGCGAAGCTCGCGAGGACATCCGCTCACTGGTTGGCGAGGTGGTGATAACCCCCGGAGAGAAGCGAGGCGAGAGCCGCGCGATCCTGCGCGGCGAGTTGATGGCCATTCTCGACCTTGCCGCCGGCCGGCGGAGGTCCTCCAAGTCGGAAGTTATAAACAAACGCGCTTGCAGGTCCCTGCAACCAAACAAGCAGCTGATTTGTCTGCTTAAATCCAAAAAGCCGCTCTTTTGAGCGCCATTTTGCTTATCAAGAATCGCCACCGAGTCGCCACGCGCGTGGTAGAGCCGAGGTCGGCATCGGGAGAAAAAGCGCTGTCTCGCAGCCCTACACGGTTCTGATCCTTGACCCGGCTTCTTTAGGCGAACAGCTCAGCGCCGGACAGCGGTTTCCAAGAACTCCTGCACAGAGCGCGGTACCTCATCGTATTCCGGAAAGCGCCGACGCAGCTCGTCGGCAATATCGACCGTGACGTCGCGCGACCAACCCTCGGCGGTATTGAAGGCGACGATCCGCACCGGATGGCTAAACTGGTCTTCCAGGAGACGGCGGATCAGCGCCTCGCGGTCGGTGCCTTCCTCGTCTGCCTCCCACCATGCGCGTCCGAGCCTGCCAAAATCGTTTAGCACCAGATAGATGTCGTGATCGCCGCGATGCGGCACGATGGACGGGGAGCGAGGCATACAGAACAACTCCCGCGCGAAAACAGAGCATGGAACTTTACTCTGTTCCAATCTCCCTGTGTTTGGAAAATCCGAGGTAAATCAACCGGATGATAGATAAGGGCGCGATGGGAGCCTATCCTCACGCCGCTGGACGTTCACGCATCTAGTCCAGCAAACCTTGGCCTCAGCTCTTGCCAAACTCCGAGCTGGGGCCTTTTCGCTTCTAGCGAACAGTGCGGCCGTTTCCAGTGCCTGAGCTGCCAAAACTATCTCGGTGGCTGAAGTCCCGGTAACGACAACCACTCATCGATGTGAGCGGTAGTGGCTAGCTGCCTGATCTTTTTCAATAGCGCTTCCTTCTCAGCAGAGGTCGGCATCGTTGCAACCTGTGCCTCTAGCTGTGCTCGCTCGGCTCCGATGCGAAGGTGTGGGGCTGTGATCGTCGGCGTACCATAGGATAGCCCTTGGGTGGCCTGCCCCAATACAAAACGCCGAACACGTACTTGCGATCCCGGTTGGGGTTCCGCGATGGTCGCCCCGGGTGGACCCACGAGTGAAATGGGCTAGCTCGCCGATCGGTGCGACGCATGCGGAAGCAAATCCGTATCGCGAGTTCGAATCTCCCTCGCTCCGCCAGCTCACCCAAGGCCATGTCTTCTCTGGGCGAACTGGTAGGCAATTAAGCCCAGTATGCGGATTCCGGGGATTGCGGCCAGGGATTCCGATTGAACGCGACCATGCATTCCGATCGAAGGCGGCCACCTGTTCCGACGAAGGCGGCCGGGGTGTGGTTGCCGGCATGAGGAATTGGGTCAGGTTTTCTTGGTTGCG
>NZ_JAFCLU010000049.1 GCF_018130385.1 Bradyrhizobium sp. AUGA SZCCT0283
CCAGACGGAGCCGGTCAAGCGGACTTGGCGTGTTGCTGATGGTCTTGGTGGCGACCTGGGTGTAGCGCGCCGTGCTGGCCAGGCTGGCGTGGCCGAGCAGCACCTGGATGATGCGCACGTCGGCCCCGTTCTCCAGCAGATGCGTCGCGAAGCTGTGTCGCAGCGTGTGGACCGTCACCTGTTTGCTCAGGCCGGCCGCTGAGCGGGCCGAACGGCAAGCGGCGTGCAATACGGTGGGAGCGAGCGGCCGGTCGTCGTCACGGCCGGGAAACAGCCAGCGCTGCGGCCGGACCAACCGCCAGTAGCTGCGCAGAACCCTCAACAGCTGCGGAGAGAGCATGACGTAACGGTCCTTGCCGCCCTTGCCTTGCTCGACCCGGATCACCATCCGCTGGCTGTCGATGTCCGGGATCTTCAGCAGAACCACCTCCGACACGCGCAGTCCGGCGGCATAGACCGTCGTCAGCGCGGTGCGGCTTTTGAGGCTTGGAATTGCCTCCAGGAAGCGCACGACCTCGTCGGCGCTGAGCACGACCGGAAGCTTGCGCGGCTCGCGCGCATAGGCGATGCGCTCCGGAATGGCGTCATGGCCGAGCGTCACACCGTAGAAAAAGCGCAGCGCACAGACGATCTGGTTCAGCGCCGGCCAGGATATCCCGATCGCCACCAGATGAACCTGGAAGGTGCGGACATCCTCCAGGCCGAGACGATCGGGAGACCGGCCAAAATACCGGCTCAACTTCGATACCGCGGCAAGGTAGGATCGTTGCGTCGCCGGCGACAGATTGCGGACCGTCATGTCCTCGATCATGCGGCGGCGAAGAGGGTTCATCTCAGCCATCGGAAAACCTCAGACCCATCCCGCTCTAGACGGGGTCCACGCTTGCTTCCAATGGGCACGATTGTGCCCAAGCAACCGGCACCATGAAAGCGAAGGTTTCTGGCGTAAAGGACGGTAAGGATGACGCCATTCCAATCCGGGGTCGAATTACAATTTGCCGTCCGCATTCGCTTTGGTGATGATCAAGCTACATGCAAACCTACAATTTAGTTCGACGCGTGCGTCGCTGACTCTCTTTACGGCAACGTCATGCCGCTCCGAATTATCAGACATGAAGCCTTGCCACAGACGGTAGCTTCGAGGTTCGATTTCCTGACGGCTGTTGTTTTTCTTTTACTGGAACGACCTGGCGGACCGCCGGCTGAATCCCAAACACATGAGCAGCAAGAATGCGTTGGGAAGCCGCCAAGGCGCTTGCGCGGAGCGAGCAGGACAAGAGCAGTAGACCCGCAACGGACACGCCAAAGCCTAGGCCGCTAAAAACGTTTCAGCCTCGGTTGAAACCGATCGACACTCGGAAGCTCAAGCCGATGCAGACACCGACACGGAAGAAGCTACCGGACGGCAGTTACGACGTCTCAACGCCAGCACGGCGTCAAAAAGTTTTCGTCCAAAAACTGCCTCGGGAGCGGACTATTCGCTAATGCCCCGGCTGTAGGGCTGATCATGGCACCCGGCGGCGCGGACCTGACCCGCGCACGCCACGAGCGTCAAAAAACGAGGCTAGCCTTCCTCGAAGTCGGGAACATCCCACAACAAGAACGCCATAATGATGAGCCCTGGTGTCCAAGCTAGCATGGCCCCAAATGCAATGGCCTGCACTGTTGTCATGATCACTCCGGGGTTGTCCCTACCCTGAGTCACATAACCTAACGCGCTGGCGCTGGATAGCGGCCTCGTAAAACTGTTCACAAAAATGATACTTTCCGACATAGGTTCCAACGTCAGAAATTAGGACACCCTCGAAAGCCAACGCCGCCGAGCGGAATATGGTCGTTTGGCGGCGTTGGTATCCCCTTGGCCGGGTGCTGAAATCCCAGCAGCACAAGCGTAGCAAGTGTTGTGCCACAGTCGAAGATAGATAACCCTGTAAGGGCGACCATTCTGGCGGCTCTGGTAATTGCCTTTGCCGTCTGGGCGTCGATCGGGTCACCCCGCATCGGCTCTCAGTGCCAATCAAATTGGCTGTGGGCCGGTATGGCGGCCCGACGCGGGCGTAAGCCTTTAGCGAAGGCGGTTCGAGACGCTAAGCGTCATCCTTCCTGGCCATTTCACTTCGTTGTTGCCTGGCGACCACGGCGCGATCTGTTAAACTGGTAGAGCGTGACTTCCGATCGGGCCGGGGTTACTTCCGAAAGGTCGCAGATCCCGGCGTTACCGACTTTGATGAGGCGCAAGCTGACGACGATCGGAGCCACTTGCCGTCCGCGGCTTTTGCACCCGGGCGGTGCTTCAGCGTTCGACGAACCGGTCTTTCGCGGAAAGAATCGTGGTTCCGCTTTCGTCGCGCGCCGTGAACACCAATTCGGCCTCGCGAGGGCTCATTGCGGTGAGCGTGACCCGAACGGCTTCCGAGCCCTCGGCAGGCACCTCGATCGGCGCCAGGCTCTCGTTGCCGATGATGGCCATTTTGGCATCGACGCCGCTGACCGAAAGTGTGTAGGCGTGGGTGGCCGACGACTTGTTCAAGAGTTTGAGGCGTTGCGCACCGATCCGTCCGAGAGCCGGACCGCCAGGGGATCTCGATCATGCTGGACCGAAAGCGTGGCGCTGGTCTTGGTCATGAAGGACAGGACGATCGCAGCCGTCAACACCAGGCAGGCCGCCGTCAGCCCGACGGTCTTCGGGCGCACCAGCCGGAAGACTGGCGGCTCGGCGCGACGGCCGCGCTCGATATTGTTCCAGCCTTCATAGTCGATCAGGCCGCGCGGCCGGCCGAGCTTCGACATCACGCTATCGCAGGCGTCGACGCACAGTCCGCAATTGATGCAGGCGAAGTTCGGTCCTTCGCGGATGTCGATGCCGATCGGACACACCGTGACGCACTGATTGCAGTCGACGCAGTCTCCCGCCGGCTTGCCCTGCAGGCGGAGTTCGGCGGCCTTCTTGGCCGACGTCCGTTGCTCGCCGCGGTAGTCCCGGTAATTGACCGTGAAGGCTTCTGGATCCCAGATCGCGCCCTGAAGGCGCGGCCACGGGCACATGAAGGTGCAGACCTGTTCGCGCGCGAAGCCGGCCAGGCCGTAGGTGGTGCCGGCGAAGGCGACGATCCAGCCGAGCATATTGGCGGAAACGTCGCCGCGCGCAAAACTGCGCAGCAGCTCCGGCGCGTCGGTGAAGTAGAAGATCAGCGTACCGCCGGTAGCGAGCGAGATCAGGAGCCAGGCGGAATGCTTCGCGACGATCTGCATCGCCCGTTTGGCGTCAAGCGGAGCGTCCAGGTTCTTCAAGCGCTGGCGCCTGTCGCCCTCGATCAGCCTTTCGACGAGCAGGAACAGGTCGGACCAGACCGTCTGCGGGCAGGCGAAGCCGCACCACAACCGTCCCGCCAGCGCGTTGGTGAGGATCAGGATGGTTGAGGCCAGAACGAGAAGCCCCGTGACCAGATAGAGGTCCTGCGGCCAGATCTCGGCGAAAAAGAAGTAGAGCCGTCCGTGGACGAAATCGAGCAGGAGCGCCTGATCCGGCGCGTTGGGGCCACGGTCCCAGCGAAGGAACGGCGTGACGTAGTAGATCGAGAGCGTCAGCAGCAGGATGATCCACTTGAGCCGCCGGATCCGTCCCTTGACGGCCTGAGGCACGACCGGTTGAGCTGATCCCGCGGCGGCGGCCTTGGCGCGCGTCTTCGCATGGTTGATCTCGATGGTAAGCGCCACGTCGCCCCGGACTTTAGTTGACTGCGGCAAAGCCGAGCGAGGCTCGGACGGCCGGCGCGATGCGCGAAGGTGTCCAGGGCGGATCGAACGTCATTACGACGTCGACGGGGCCTGCACCCGGCACCCGTGCGGCAGCGTTCGCGACGCCTTCCTTCAGGAAATGGATGGCGGGGCATCCCGGGGTAGTCGCGGTCATTGTGATGCGCACGGCGCCGCCATCGACGACCGAGATGTCGTAGACGAAGCCGAGATCGACGATGTTGTGGCCAAGCTCGGGATCAATCACGACGCGCAGCGCGTCATTGATCCGGTCGACGAGTTGGTTCGTCATGACGGAGCCCTGACGGTGAGTTCGTAAGTGGCCCCGTCCGGCGAGAAACCGCCAAGCCAGCGAAATCCACGCTTCTCGAGTTGCGGAAACAGAAAGACAGGTTCGCGTCGGAGCAGCGCCGAAAGCGTTTCACCCGGCCGCAGTTTCTCGGCGGCTGCGAGGATCCGGACCATCGGCTCCGGCGGATCGAGGTCGCGATTGTCGAGCGTGACGGCCGGCTCGGGCCAATCGTCAAAGACCGCGGTGCCGGAGGGCGACGCGGTCTGTTTCGTTGTCGCGGGCGTGAACAGCACTTCCCACTCGCCGGCGTCGAGCGCCTGCGCGGAATGCACGAAGCCTCTGTCTGCCATGACGGCGAACAATGGAATCGGTTTGAACGTGGCGTAGAGGCGGACCCCCTGCCCCGGTTCGAGGCGGTCGAGCGCGGCCATGATGACCGAGAACGGCTCGCCACCCGCTCGCAGGATCGGACGGACGTCGACATCGATGTAGTCGGTCATGCTAGTTCCTTTCGTTTCATCTTCAGTTCTCATCTTCAGTTCCTGGCAAACAGCAGATGCGGCGCGCACGCGCCGTCCGGCAGGCGTACCGGGCTCGCGACGTCCGCAAGCCGCCGCGTCCGGATCACTTCCCGGACGATGCCGATGAGGCCGACGGTCATCATCGCCACGGCCGCCCGGAACGCCGACGGTTGGCTGGCCATCAGCATCAGCGTGCCGAACCAGACGGCCGCGTAGTAGATCACGAACCACTTCGATGCCCTTGCCTCGGAAACGAGGTCCTGAACGCGAGGGGTCGGGGCCCGCCCCATCACGGGACCGTAGGTTTCGAGCCAGGTCAGGAACGCCACGATCTTGTAGAGCTTGGCGAGAACCAGGCCCGACAGCCAGCCGAAGATGGCGAGAAAGGCGAACGCGCCGAGATACGCGGCAAAAGCGCCGGTCAGGACCAGCACCACACCTACGAGCGCCGTCCCCGCGAGGCTGGCGAAGGACAGCGCCGCCATCCGCGTGTTGAGTTCGAGCTGCCGCCGCTTGCGGCCGCTGAAGATCCCGATCACGTCGCGTCCATACAGCGCGGTCGTCGCCAGGCCGAGGACGGCTGTGATCGACAACACGACGTTCAATCCGGAAACGAACCAGATCGCGACAACTCCGCCGACCACCGCGACGCCGATGGCGAGCGCGCCTGCCGCCAATGTCATATTGCTTTTCCGCTCGTCGACATCGGGCGAGAGCATGAACATGGATAGCAGCCGGTAGCTCACGCCCATGGCCGTTAACGTGAGCCAGCCGCCAAGGCCGGCGATCGCGTGCAGCGGAACGCCGGTTGTCAAAACCGATTGCCCGATCGATCCCGCCCACCCCGCATCCGCAAACGCAAAGATGGCGCCGAAGGCTGCGGTGGCACAGAGCGAGGCGAGCCCTGCCAAGACGAAACGCGCGGGACCCACCGGCCGCAGCCATGCCGTCAGCCCGAGATCGACAACGACCAGGCCGAACCCTGCGATGAGCAGGACTGCGCCAATCGGAAGAAGCCAGAGCCAGGCGGGAAGCCGGCCTCCTAATCCGAGGAAGCCCACGAGCAGCGCGGCGAGACCGGCAGTCAACAGACTGAGCGCCGGCAAAGCCCACTTCTCCGAAAACAGCGGCTTTGCCACGAGGACAGGCACGAACTGGAACAGCGCGCCGCACATCGCCACGCTGAGCCAGCCGATGCAGACCACATGCACCAAAACGAGGGTATCGGGCGATGCAAGATGCGTCGCCGGATAGCCGAAGCCCGCGACCATCAGCGCCAGCGCGACGAACAACCACGCGAGCGCCGTCGCGAAGTAGCTCATCGTCCATCGTGATATGCTGGCACCGATCATCTTACCCCTTTAGAACTTGCGTCCGCCGCATAGCAGCGGCGCGTAGGCGAGCGCGAATCCCAGAAACGCCCCCGCCCATGCGACGCCCGCGATCATCAAAAGCGGGATCGAATGGCTGGGCTCGAGCGCCGCGCATACCCGCGCCAGCGCCGCGACGACGATCGAAGCGTAGACGAACTGGGTGGCGATGGATGCCGAAAGCGCCTGTCCGGTGTGGCCAAGCGAGGCACGAGTCATCACGGCGATCGTCATCGAACCGATCGCGCCGCCGGTCCAGGCGTGGATCCCGGCGCTGGGGGCGACGAGGTCCACCGCAGATAGCGCCGCCAGAAGGAAACCGGCCGGTATGAACGCGTAGGCCACGTGGAGGATCAGCACGAGCCGGTCCGACACGGTCCGATAGCCGGCCCAGCGCGCTAGGCGGACGACGTGGAGCAAACCGGCAGCGACGAGCGCGGCTGCGACGAAACGGCCCGAAGGTGTGACCACCCACGCGATCATGGCACAGACGCCCACGACCATGGTGACCGCATCGAAACGGTTGAAGGGGACGGGCAGCCGTCCCGGTTCGCGGCGCGCCAGCCAGTTGCGCGTGAAGCTTGGAACGATCCGCCCTCCGATCACGCAGACCAGCGTGACCACGAGGGCGACGCCAAATCGCGTGGAATAGTCCGCCACGCCGTCAAGATGCGCCTCGACATGGAACGCGATGTTGGCGACAGCCAGCAGCGAGACGATGCCGACCACCTTCAGATTATTCCACTTGCGCCCGGCGACGATCTCGCGGGCGGCCGCGGCAGCGAGCAACAGCAGAAAGGCGGCGTCGACCGCCAGCGCGATTTCCCAGCCGATGAAGCCAGAGAATGTCACAGCCAGCCTCCCGGCAAGCCAGGTGGCGAACAGGATCGCGAGCGGCCTCCCCTGGATCGGAAGGCGGCCGGTCCAGTTCGGCACCGCCGTCAGAAGAAAACCAGCGATCACGGCGCACACATAGCCGAACAGCATCTCATGGACATGCCAGTCCCGCGGCGCGAAGGCGGTCGGCAGCGAGACATCGCCGGCAAATACCACGAGCCACAACGGAACCATGGCCCCGGCATAGATGGCGCCGAACAGAAAGAATGGCCGGAAGCCGTGGGAGAACAGCGCCGGCCCCTGGTAGGCCCTCAATTTCTGCATCGTCGCCATGGGTGATCCTCGTTCATTCGGTGTGATCATAGGCCGTTCCGATCGAGGCTCTTTGTTGGGGCACAAACTGCAGCATCGCGCCCGGGTGTTTGATCCCGGACAAAGATCGTCCTGCCTCCGACCTGCATTGTCGGTTCCGCCATCAACGGAGGACACGATGCGGATTTTCGAGAGATTGCGAGGACGAAGCCGAAGCGATAGCGCCATCGAACGCAAACTTTTCGAGGCCGTCACCGACGATCTCTTGCGGAAACTCGAGGACGAAACCTCGATCCCGGTCTTCACCGGGAACAACGCCAATTGCTGTTCCTGCTGCTCGGCCGAAGAAAAGGCACCTCAGTAGGCTGGCTTTGCGCCAGATCAATGTGCGCCCGTCATCTTCGGCGACAACGACCCTCCAATGTGCAGCGCTGCCCCGCGCGACTGGCTTCCGATCGCGCTTGCCCCTGATGATTGCGACCTCGAACTCGGCCATGTCGGCGCGGCCGGGGTCGAGCCATTGCGTTTCCCGTGCCGGCGCAAGTCCGGCGTCTGGTACAATGTCTGGAGGGACGAGGCGCTGCTCATCCATCCGACCCACTGGAGAAGCTGGCGCTAGGACCGCTATCTGGATGCGGTCTTGTTCGCCTCAAGCTTCGACCGCCGCCGCCTGGGCGCCCCCCGGTCAGGACCAGAACCGCCGCAGCGGCAGCCAGGATCGCAATCTTTTCATGTTTCCCGCTTCTTTCCCGTTCCCTGGGCCTTTTCGCCCGGGGTCTGCCGGGCATCAGATATCGTCTCCTGCTCCTGCCAATGTTGCGCCAGCGCAATTTTCGCACCGAATCCTGGGCTAAGGGGTTGGCAAGCCATTGAGGCTTGCTTCGCGCGCGGATACGCTCCGCAGCCTATTGGAACGAGGATATCGATGGCCTCAGTCGACCGCTCGCTGGTCGCGAACCTGCCGATGTTCGCTGGCCTTGCGCCCGCCGAACAGGACGAACTGTTGCAGGAAGCGCGTTCGATTCGATATCCGAAGGGAAGCGCAGTCTTCGATCAGGGTACGGAAGCGGATCGCTTCTACCTCCTGCTTCACGGCCATCTTCGCGTCGAAAAGATCACGCCGCAAGGTCAACAGTCCGTCGTGCGCTATGTCTCGGCCGGCGAGCTGTTCGGCGTCGCGCAGGCCATGAATCTGACGCACTATCCGGCGACCGCCGTCGCCGCCGTGGACAGCATCGCGCTCGCCTGGCCCTCGTCTTCCTGGAATCGCCTGATCGTCAAATTTCCGAGCCTCGCCTCGAGTGCGTTGCAGACGGTCGGCAGTCGCCTGCAGGACACCCAAGCCCGCGTCATGGAGATCTCGAACGAGCAGGTCGAGCAGCGCGTGGCGCATGCGCTGCTCCGCCTGGCGAAGCAGGCCGGAAGGAAGGTCGATGCCGGCGTCGAAATCGACTTTCCCATTAGCCGGCAGGACGTCGCCGAGATGACAGGAACGACGTTGCACACCGTCAGCCGGATACTCAGCGCGTGGGAGCAGCAGGGACTGGTCGAGGGAGGCAGGCAGCGGATCGTCCTGCGCGATGCGCACCGGCTGCTTGGCCTCGCCGAAGGCGAAGAAGCCGCTCAGACGCGCAAGCCCGCGCCCTAGGCCGCCGCTTTCGCAATATCCCGGAGCTTCGACAGGAACGCTCGTGCATCGACGCTGTGTTCGTCGCACGCCTCATCGACCGAGTGGAAGGTGGCGATCGGACAGCCGACACACCGCATCCTGAAGTCGAGGAAGACGCGTATCGTGGACGGCCATCGACGCATTACGTCGTCAACCATCAGATCCGCGGTCAGCGCTGCATCCTTTTTCATGCAACAACCTTAACCTGGCGGCTACCATCCTTGTTTGCTCACGCGCAAATTCGCTGATAGTCCCTTCGTCGATCGATAAAATGTCTTTGCTTGTTCCAACACAAAGAGTCTCGCAGCGACATCGCGCATCTTGCACTCATCGAATTAGAACACACGAAGCGATGGAGAGCATCATGCTGACGAGAAGGACTGCTTTAACGGGTGCCGCTGTCGCGGCGCTGATGATGGCCGCACCGGCCGTGGCGGGAGCCGCGGACGATCTGAAGCTGCCGCGCCAGCAAGTCGAACTGGTCGCCCCGCCCTTCGTCCACGCCCACGAACAGGCAACCAAGGCGGGACCGAAGATCGTCGAGTTCAAGCTGACGATACGGGAGAAGGAAGTCGTCATCGACGATGCCGGCACGAAATTCCATGCGATGACGTTCGACGGATCGATGCCGGGGTCCGATGATGGTGGTCCATGAGGGCGACTACATGGAGCTCACGCTGGTCAACCCCGCGACCAATGCGATGCCGCACAACATCGATCTGCATTCGGCGACGGGAGCACTCGGCGGAGGCGCGCTGACCAAGGTCAATCCCGGCGAGCAGGCGACCCTGCGCTGGAAGGCGACGCGTCCCGGCGTCTTCGTTTATCACTGCGCGCCGGAAGGCATGATCCCCTGGCACGTCGTCTCCGGCATGCACGGCACGGTGATGGTATTGCCGCGGGATGGCCTGAAGGACGCCGAAGGCAAGGCGCTGCGCTACGACAAGATCTTCTACATCGGCGAGAACGACCTTTACGTGCCGAAGGACGAGAACGGCAAGTACAAGACCTACGAGACGATCGGCGAGTCGTATGCCGACACGACCGAGGTCATGCGCAAGCTGATCCCGACGCATGTGGTGTTCAACGGCCGAGTCGGGTCGCTCACCGGCAAAAACGCTATGACCTCGAAGGTCGGCGAGACCGTCATGCTCGTGCATTCGCAGGCCAACCGCGACACCCGGCCCCATCTGATTGGCGGGCATGGCGACTACGTCTGGGAGGCCGGCAAGTTCAACAACCCGCCGCAGAAGGACCTCGAGTCCTGGTTTATTCGCGGCGGTTCGGCCGGCGCCGCGCTGTACACCTTCCGCGAACCCGGCATCTACGCCTACGTCAACCACAACCTGATCGAGGCGGTCGAACTCGGCGCCAGCGCCCATATCAAGGTGGAAGGCAAGTGGAACGAAGACCTCATGAAGCAGGTCTCCCCTCCCGGCCCGATCCCGCCTGAATCGGCGCCGCCGACCCGGTGGCCGTCACCCGCTAGGCGGAGCCGAAACGACGGCCCGCGGTTTCGACCGCGGGCCGTCGCACGAAGAGGAGGCGACCTCATGCTCATCATCCTGATCAAAATGAAAACGGCGATGCTCGCAGGCGCGCTGGCCGCGCCGATCCTGGCAACCGTATTCGCGCCCACTCCTCCGCATGACCAGGACGGAGCCCTGCGGCTGGCGTCCACCTCCTTCAGCTACCGGGCCGCGGGCGATTTCTCGCGGAACGGCCGGCCGGTCGAAGGGCCGCTGCGCGAACTCCGGCTTCCCGCTGATCTCATCATCATGAAGCGGCAGATCACGGTCGCCGAATACACCCGCTGTGTCGACGAAGCCGCCTGCCCGCGCATCGCCGTTCCGGCGGCCGCACAGGACGTGCCCATCGTCGGCGTCAGTTGGCACGATGCCTCGGCCTACGCCGCCTGGGTGTCGCGCAAGACCGGGGTCACCCATCGTCTGCCGACCGACGAGGAGTGGACACTCGCAGCCGCCGAGAAGGCGCGCGACGAAGCGATGCCGCTCGTCGATCCCTCCGATCCGGCGCAGGCCTGGATCGCCCGCTACGAAGCCGAATCTGCCCGTTCCAGGCCGGTCGCGACGACCGCTCAGCCTGGAGGCACGTTCGGCACCAACAGCAACGGGCTGGACGACCTGGCCGGCAATGTCTGGGAGTGGACAGATAGCTGCTTTGTGCGCGTTTCGCTCGACGGCGGGCGCGAGCGGGTCACCAACACGAATTGCGGCGTCCGCGTCGTGGAGGGAGCCCATCGCTCCTATATGACCGACTTCATACGCGATCCCAAGTCCGGCGGCTGCGCCGCAGGCGTCCCGCCGGCCAATCTCGGCTTCAGGCTCGTCGTCGAACCATCCCAGTCGGTCGCCACATCCGTCGTCCGGAACGTCGCGAAGCTGCTGCGGCGAGCATAGAAGTCCGGCGAATGGCGGTGGGTTGAGCCAGCGCAAAGTTTATCCGCCACGCGTCCGGTATTTGATCCGGAGGCGGAAGGAGAAAAGCAGATGCGATCGGACTTGGCGCAATCTTACGGGCAGGACAGGCTGCCGCGCTACACCAGCTATCCCACGGCCCCGCATTTCTCGCCGGCGATTGGCGAGGAGGATTATCGGAGCTGGCTGAAGTCGATGCCCGTCCAACAGCCGGCCTCGGTCTACCTGCACGTGCCGTTCTGCCGATCCATGTGCTGGTACTGTGGATGCCACACCTCGGTCACGAAGCGCGACGATCCGGTCGCGATCTATGTCGCGGGCCTGCGTACCGAAGCGCAGCTTGTCGCCGAGACAATCGGCCAGAGAATGCCGGCCTCGCATGTCCATTTCGGCGGCGGTACGCCGACCATCATGTCGCCCGAGGCGTTCGTGGACCTCGTCGGCGCGCTACGCTACTCGTTTTTCGTGCTTCCCGATGCCGAAATCGCCGTCGAGATCGACCCGCGCACGCTGACGGAGCCGATGACGGAAGCGCTGGGCTATTGCGGCGTCAACCGCGCAAGCTTGGGCGTCCAGAGCTTCGACCCCGCCGTGCAGCGCGCCATCAACCGGCTGCAGAGCTTCGAACAAACCGCGGCTTCCGTGGAGCGTCTGCGCCGTGCGGGTGTCGGCCGGATCAATTTCGACCTGCTGTATGGGCTGCCGCTGCAAACGGTGGACTCCTGTCTCGACACCGTCGCCAAATGCGTCGAGCTCCGGCCGGACCGCTTTTCGGTGTTCGGTTACGCCCACGTTCCCTCGTTCAAGAAGCACCAGCGCAGGATCGCTGAAGACTCCTTGCCTGACAGCATCGAGCGGCACCTGCAGTCCGAAACCATCGCGGAAGCCTTGCGGGACGCCGGCTACGTCCGCATCGGTCTCGATCATTTCGCCCTTCCGGACGACAGCCTGGCCCTCGCGAGACTGGACGGCAGGCTGAGGCGCAACTTCCAGGGCTACACCGACGATTCCGCCGACACGCTGATCGGTCTCGGCGCCAGCGCCATCGGCCGCATGCCTCAGGGGTTCGTGCAGAACGCCGTTCCGACACGCGACTATCTCGCGCGCATCGCCGAGAACCGGCTCGCCACCGCCAAGGGATACATGTTCACCGAGGAAGATCGCTTCCGCGCCGACATCATCGAACGGATCATGTGCGATCTTGCCGTCGATTTGCCTCGGGTATCCCGGTTGCACGGCCGCGACCTGCGATCCGCGATCGTCGATCGGCCACGGATCGAGAGCCTCATTGCCGACGGCGCCGTCACGATGACCGACGATCGGCTTTCGATCAGCGACGGCGCGGAATTTTTGGTGAGGAGCGTGGCATCAGCGTTCGATGCCCATCTTGCGGCTTCCGCGGCAACGCATAGCCGCGCGGTCTGAAGCAAACGCCCCCAGCGAGGATGCCTAAGCGCCGATGCTGGCCGCAAGGGCGACTTGCCCAAATGGCGGAGCTCAACAAGCTCAAGCAGCAAGTTCGTGTTGCTGAAGCTACTCTGCGACCCAAGACGGGGCGATCGGTAAGGTTGACTGGTTAGGTTAAGCCGCGAGTTCGGTTGCAGCGTCCTCAAGCTGGGCTATGGATTGAGTACCGGACAATTTCCCCAAGCGTCCGGGCCCACACCAGCGAAGCCGTCAGCGAATATACTCCGCTTGGCGGCTTTGTTCTTGGGATCACCAGTGCGCAACACCTGGATGAAAGCAAGCTACTTGATCGCGGTCGCGATCGCTACGGCCGGATGGCTATTCCTCATCGTCTGGATCGTGGGACAGCTTGTTTGATGGGCCTCAGCAGGAAGGCCACAAACAGCAAAGGCGGCCCCCAAATGGCCAGCAAGCCGTAAATTACGAGCTCCACAACGTCCATGCTCATCCCCAATGACATGTCGCTAACCAAGCTTTGCCTAGATTCGAGCTTGTTCAAAGCGAAACTGTTTGTGCGCCGCAACTATGCCCGCCTTGCAGCATCACCCCGCTACCTTTCGTTTCGCTCCGATTGCAGCATCGCAGGAGTGGTCCAGACTGCGCCGCCGGCTTTTCCGGTGCAGGTACGACGACGTTCAGCGACTTCCATGGCTACTTGCGCATTCCGCAGCAACGCATACCGCGCGGCCCGATCATGATCACTTCGCCGCGAGGGACGGAGGCTGAACCGCCTCCAGATATCCGTTGCGGGTCTGCGGGATTTTGGTGTCGAGAATCCTGGACGCCACCAGCGTCCTCAGCACCTGCGCCGTGCCGCCGGCAATCGTGAACATGCGGGCATCCCGGACCATGCGTTCGAGCGGATAATCTCGCGAGTAACCCCTGGCACCGAACAGTTGGAGCGCCTGGTTGGTGACCGTGTTGGCCGTCTCGGAAGCGATGATCTTCGCCTGCGCAGCGAGAAGAGGATCCGGAAAAGGATCGGCGCTAAGGGCGGCCTGATGAAGCGACAGCCGCGCGGCATTGAGCGCCACCGCCATATCGGCCAGCATCCACTGCAGGCCCTGGAATTCGGCGATTGGCCGTCCGAACTGCTTGCGCTCCTTCACGAAGGTCATGGCCTTCTCAAACGCCCCCTGCGCGAGCCCGAGCGCGACCGTTCCGGCGCCCACCCGCTGGCTGTTATAGGCGTCGATAAGATCGGCAAAGCCGCGCCGCAGCCCGCGCGGCGGCAGCACCAGCATATCCTCAGGGATTTCCAAATTCTCGAAGATGATCTCCGTTTCGGGGATGCCGCGTAGGCCCATTGCGGGTTCGCGTTTGCCGATGACCAGACCGGGAGTACCCCCAAGCGCGAGGAAGCCGCCGATCCCCTGCTCTTCGCCCCGCTCGTCGAATACCCGCGCGAAGATCAGATGGAGCTTTGATACCCCGCCGCCCGTGATCCAGTGCTTCTTGCCTCGGATAACGTAGGTGTTGCCGTGCTTGTCTGCGCGCGTCGTCATCTCGGTCGCCGCCGATCCGGCTTCCGGCTCGGTGATGCAAATCGCCGGCTTGTCGCCCGAAAGAACGAGATCAGCTCCCAGCCGCTTCTGCTTTTCGGTGCCATACTGCATGACCGCGGAGATGGCGCCCATGTTGGCCTCGACCGTAATGCGCCCCGTCGCCCCGCATACCCGCGCCATTTCCTCGATGATCAGGGCGGCGTCGAAGTAACTTCCTCCCCGACCGCCATAGGATGTCGGAATCGTGTAGCCCATGAAGCCCGCGGCCTTCAGGGCGGCCACGTTATCGAAAGGATAGGCTTCGGTTCGGTCGATCTCCGCCGCCTTCGGCGCGAATTCGGTTTCAGCCAATTCACGCGCAGCGCTGCGGAGCTTTGCTTGCTCGGGCGACAGTTTCATATCCATGGCAATCATCCTCCCCCGGAAGCGGCGCAATCTTTCGATCATTCGGCTCCGAAGCACTGCAAAACGCAACCGAATAAATTATGATCTCGACTTCAAATTATAGTAAGTCGTGCCATGAGCATTCGGAAGCTTCGAATACTTGAAGACGACGGCTGCAGGCCTGTGGCGCAACGTCTCTTCATGACGCAATCGACAGGCCCGGTACGCCCCTCCTTCCGGCTTTGCCTATCTCCCGCGAACCTGACATTAAGCGGAAACGCCCCTGGAGACTTTTGAGATGGCCAATTCAAGAACCCCGCTCGTCGATCGCTTCGGTCCTGATGCTGCGGATGTGGAGTTGGGCAGCGACGCCCCGTCCCTCCTCGGTCAGTTGGCAACTCGCGGCTCGGTACGAAAATTCCGCTCCGATATCATTCCGTACCGGACCTTGCGGCGGCTATGTGCGCTGGCGCTATGCGCTCCAACCAAAAGCGATCTCCAGCAGCGCGACATCATCATCATCGACGCGCCGCCTCTGAAATCCCAGATCGGATCGCTCCTGGCCGACGGCCCGCTGGGCCAGAAATGGCTTGCAGACGTCCCTAACCTTCTCATCTTCTGCGGCAACAATCGAAGGCAGCGTCGAATCCACGCGCTGCGCGACAGGCATTTCGCCAACGATCATCTCGATGCCTTCTTCAACGCCGCTGTCGATGCGGCGATCGCCCTGTCCGCGTTCGTGATCGCGGCCGAGGCTGAAGGCCTCGGCGTCTGTCCGGTCAGCGCGGTCCGCAATCATTCCGACGCGCTGTCGCAGCTCCTGAACCTTCCCGACCATGTTTTCCCGGTAGCCGGCCTCGCCGTGGGATATCCAGCAGAAACGCCGCAGCTCAGCATGCGGCTTCCGCTGTCCGTGACCGTCCATCACAACACATTTCTCGAAGACGGCCTTGATGATGCCATCGAGGCATACGATCGGCGCCGCGAGGCAGCGCAACCATACGCGGCTCAACGCTATGTCGGGGAGTTCGGATCGGCCAAAACCTATGGCTGGTCGGAAGACAAGGCGCGGCAATATGCCCGCCCCGAGCGCGCGGACTTCGGCGCCTATGTGAGGCGCATCGACTTCAGGCTGGACTGATCGATGCGAACGATCCGGCGCGGCCACCCGAGCGCCGTATCAGTTGAACAGATGAATCAGGCCGATGCTGATCGCAAGCAGGAGCATCAGCGACAGCGTCACGGCCGCCGTCACCCGTCCGCCGACGGTGGCGAGAACCCGAACGTCGACACCGAGGCCGAGTGCCGCCATCGAGACGACCGTGAGGAAGCCGGTGACCGCAGTCAGCGGGCCGGCCACCGCTGCCGGTACGATATCGAGCGAGCGCAGAACGGAAAGCGCGAGAAAGCCGAGGATAAACCAGGGCACGAGCCGGAAGAAGCCGACCGTTGTCTTGCCGTGCGCTCCGCCGCGCAGACGCGGCGCGAGCAGCGAAAGTCCCACGACGATCGGCCCCAGCATCAAGACGCGCATCAACTTCACCAGCGTGCCGATCTGCGTGCTCATGAGCCCCGCAGGCACGGTTGCGGCAAGCACTTGCGGGACGGCGTAGACCGTGAGGCCGGCAAGAATTCCGTATTGCGTCGCGGACAATTGCAACAGCGGAATGAGCAGCGGCAGCCCCAGCACCATCATCACGCCGAGTATCGCGGTGAAGGAGATCGAGGACGCGATATCGTCGCCATCGGCTCCGATCACCGGGGCGACCGCTGCAATCGCCGAATTGCCGCAGATGGAGTTGCCGCAGGCGATCAGGATCGAGAGCCGCGTCGACAGGCCGAGCATGCGGCCGATGCCGAAGCTGAGAGCCAAAGTTACGACCACAGTCGCGGCAATCGCGCCGAGCAAGGCAACGCCGGACGCCGCGATCGCGGCAAAGCCGATGGACGCGCCGAGCAGCATCACGGCCACCTCGAGCAGCTGCTTGGCGCTGAAGGCGATGCCGGCCTGCCAGCGCTCGGACGGATTCCAGAAGCTGCGCACGGCCATGCCGAGCAGGATCGCCAGCACCAGCGCTTCCACATAGGGGTGCGCGAACAAACGCCGTTCCGCGGCTTCGAGAGCTGCCGAGACGCCGGCGACGATGATGCAAAGCAGAACTCCGGGAATGAGCGCTGCAAGACGGGTCATGCTGGCCGCCGGTCGATTGCCGGGAGCGGAAGATTCCTCGTCTTGCGGCACGAATTTCTCCGGTGGGGAGAAGAATCTATGCGTCAGATCGCGACAGTTAGGTAATATATTTTCGATCTGGCCCAATAGAGAGAAGTTATGTCCTTAAACCTGCATTTGCTGCGCCTGTTCACGATGGTGGTGAGAACCGGAAGCTTCTCGCGCGCAGCCGACGCCCTCCATATCAGCCAGCCGGCGATCTCGAAGGGGGTGCGGGATTTCGAGCTTCAGGTCGGCTGCCGCCTGCTCGACCGGACGCCGAAGGGCGTGCGCCCGACGCGGGAGGGAAAGGCGCTGGCGCGGCATGCGGAGGCGCTGTTTGCGGCCGAGCGCGCAGCGGAGGACGAATTATTGTCGCTGCGCAGTCTCGACAGCGGATCGCTGCGCATCGGCGCATCCACCACGATCGCGACCTACATGATATCGGACTATCTCGGAACGTTTCACCGAAAATATCCCGGGATCGACCTGCATCTCGTCATCGCGAATACCAGGGACATCGCCGATCTCATGCTGGCGCATGATATCGAGATCGCGCTGGTCGAAGGTCCGGTCGAAGATGACGAGCTCGAAAGCCATGCCTGGCGCACCGACGTGATGAGCCTGATCGTCGATGCGCGGCACCGCTTCGCGGCGGCCGAGCGCGGGATCGACGGCGCGGCGCTTTGCGATGAAGTCCTGATCGTGCGCGAGCCCGGTTCCGGATCGCGCGAGGTGGTGGCGCAGGCACTGGCCGCCGAGGGAATTGAACCCAGGCGCACGCTGGAGATCGGCAGCACCGAGGCGATCAAGCAGGCGGTCGCCGCCGGCCTCGGCGTCGCCATTGTCTCCAGCGCCACGATTTCCGATCAGGTCACGCTTGGCCGGCTCAAGGTCGTGCCAATGCGCGACCTGCAGATCGAGCGCACGCTGTGGCAATTGAAGGTACCCGGGCGAATAGAAATTCCTGCGGCGACCGCGTTCGAGCGGATGATCTGGCAGGACAAGCGCGTGGCGGAGATCGCCTAGAAGATCGCGGCCTTGACGAGCGCCGCAACGCGGCTGAAATCGTCAAAGACGCCCGGCTCGAAGAAGACGGCGCGGGCGATCACGATGGCCCCAACCAGCGACCAGAACAGGCCGGTGCCGGCCCACAACAGATATTTGGACGCGCGCGAAGGCGGCGCTGCGTCCCCTTCGGGCGCCAGACGCTCGCCAAACGGCTCGTATCTCAAGCGTTCCATTGCGCGGCCAATCTGCTGATTTAAAGGCAAATGTCGTCGTTTCCGGCCGATGGAGCAATGGAAGCGAATTGCTTTTTCAAGCCATGGAATGGAAGCGCATTTCCGTATGGACCGGTTGCGGAATGGCTTTCTTCTTTGCCGGTGTCTGACTGCTCGGCCCCGAAGCAGGCGTCAGTCACCACGCTTTGACAACCGGTTTTCGTGCTCGCACGTGAATGGCTGCCAGCTTACGCTTCCGCAACGCGCTCTCCACGCACCACCGGCCCCAGCGCCTACCCTACAGAAAATGCCAATTTCCGCATAGCCGCGGGGTTAGATGATGCTCGTGCCCTCACGTCTGCTTCGCGTCACCCAGAGTGTCCCCAGCGCGTCCGCTTTATCGCCACATTGAAACAAGCGATCGGGTCAGTGCCAACTCCGCCCTGCACTGCAGCGTTATTGTATTCGGCCATCTCGTCGGCGATAGAGTTTTGGAGCGACACTTGGATGCCGAAGCCAGGCAGCGACTACTTGTTGCGCGGATCGTCTGCTGGGTTGATGTAATCGATGCCCCCAGGGCCGACGAACTGCACTTGGAGAATTCCCTCCTCATTTCCGGTCCAGGCATAGTGAGGGTGCTTTGCCGGATATACCCACAAGGAGCCCGGCTTTAACAACTCGCCTTTCTTCTCAAACGTTTCGCCATGACTACTCCCGATATTGCCGCTTATGACGGTAACAACCTCGGAATAGGGGTGAGTGTGCGGCGGCATCTGAAAGTTAGGGGGGAACTTGATCCGTAAGACAACCACATCCCCTGCTTTCGTCGGGTCGCCCACCAGAGTTGCGATCTGTACGCCTTTGGGGAAGGCCGGGTTCTCGTTCCAAGCGAGTGCATCAGGCATAACCCGCGTCGGCACGTCTTGCGCCATTGCCGGGAGTGAGAACACGATCAAGCCCGCAAGCACCAATAACTTTCTCATGTGAGTCTCCTCCACTGTGATGTGGAATACGGCACATATATAGAACTCCCTGGAGCTAGCAAAATCTAGGGCGGCAGCAAACTACGACGGTATTCCTGAATGAGTCGGCATTCCGTGACCGTGTGGTGCGGTCTGGCATCGCTACGTACAACTTCAATCGCGGGGGATGATGGCCGGAAAGGACAATGCGCGTTACCTTTTTGGCCTTGCGGATTCTCTAGCCGCGACATCAGTGGTTCTACCGTGCAACCTTGGCATCGTTTGCGCATTGGCAGCCAGGATGGAGGCCGGCAAATGACCAAAGACATGTTGGCGATAAGCGTTGGAATGTTAGCGCTTGGTTTAGGTGTATGGGGCTTCTGGGGTAACCCGCAGAATACGAGACCTGCGAAGACACACGTCGTGCGCATCCTGGCCGATGATCCGGCTTTGAAGCTTGTTTCCGAGAAGAGCTCCTACATGCGGACGGAACGCTAAGCGCTACACTGTATAACTGCCGGATTACTCTAGAGGTCCTCACAATGTCCGCTCTTCTCTTGCCGGCTCAAGAGCCAGGGCGGTGATGCTGGCCGCGGTTGTTCAAACATGTGAACTCGTTCACAGCCACTTGCGCTCTTCCGGTACATAACGTGGCTGCGGAGGGCACACGCGATGACCCAACCTGCAAAGCGCATACCCACATGGCTGACGATTGACGTGCTGGTGATAGTCATATCGCTCGCGATTATCGGGATCGGCATCGTGATCGGGATTGCTCCCTAGCTACGAACCTGAACGGATCGGCTCTGACAGCTACCCAGTACTACCCAAATTGGTACATCCGGACTGCCGGCTTTCCGAACGGCTCAGTTTTCATAACATCGCAAACCACAGGAGCTCTCTTGTGTGCGCGCTCCGGCGAGAAAACCGCGTTGGCTCAATCCAGCCCCTGTATCGCAGCCAAGGCATGTATCTCGTCGGGGCGGGTAAGAATTGCCTGGCGCAACGTCCTCGGGACGCTGTGGATGTTACCTGGAACCGGAAAGGGCGGTGAACATGCGTGGTCGCTTCTACGGATTAGTCGAGTGTTTGATCTATCAAGCACCAAACGCCGCGACACGGGTTGCATCGACTGCGAACAGACCGCTGCCCAACGCGACAGGCGGCCAAAAAACGCCTCGACTGACACGGGGCTTTCCGATGTGGACAATTCTTACGATCAATCCCCGCGCTGGCAGAAACTCGCGGCGGTATGCGAGGAAATTTTCGAGCGCGAGGTGCAGTAAAACAAAACCCACAGCGACCGGCGCGCAATGAACTCCGATCGTCAGAGATGCTGCCGGGTCGCCGGGGTTGCCTGCCGGTCAGCGCTTGATGCGTGCAAAAAAGAACATTCCGGCGATCAGCGTGATCGCAATTGACACGCCAGCCTAGCAATGCCGGCAGCGCCAAGTCCGCCTTACTCCTGGAAGCGGACATCGGCAGCGCCGGCGGCCATGTCGGCTTTGTGCCGATAGTGTTGAAAGTCTTTTTGGGGTGACGACCAAAAGTTTACGGGACCGCTGATACCTTTCGCACGCGGCGATATGAGGGAACACTGCGTCCCCTGGGACAGGCTGTAGCCGTAAAGCATCTCATGCACATGCCAGTCCCGCGAGCGGCGAACGCCGAATGCAGCGGCAGTTCGCCATAGAAATCAGCAAGCCAAAGCAAGACGGCGAGGCCGGCATAGATGCTTCCGAGGAGGAAAAACGGCCGGAACCCATAGGACAACAAGGCGGGCTTGTCGTAGGCGCCTAGCCGCGGGACGGGGGGTTCTTGTAGTCATGATGGCTTCCGGTGATTTGTCGGGACGGCCATGGATGGAGGGCCGAGGTACTACTTCTTCTTGCCGTCGGCGTCGAACTGCTTGAGATAGGCGAGCAGGTCGTTGGTCTTCTGCTCATCCTTCAGACCGGCATAGATCATCTTGGTGCCGGGTATTTTTGCCTTGGGATCCTTGATGTACTCGCGGAACGTTGGCTCGTCCCATGTGATGCCGGAGTCCTTGTTCGCAGCCGAGTAGGAGTAGCCCGGCACGCTGCCGGACTTACGGCCGATGAGACCGTTAAGAACCGGTCCGACGCCGTTCTTGGCGTTCTCGCCGATCTGATGACAGGTCTTGCAAACGCCGAAGACCTTCTCCCCGGCGGCGGCATCCTGGGCCCGCACTTCGCCGGAACATGCAACCGCCAGCAGCGCTACAAACATAAAACTTCGCATTCCATTCTCCCTTTTTCGCGTTCGCCCGTTCCCGGCGCGAACCGTTGGCTTCCTTCACTTGCCCGACCGAAGTGTTTCCTATGTCGGAAGACCGGTCATCTCAAACGCCGTAGATGCGCAAGCCTCCATCACTGGTGATCAGCCGCACGTGCACACCCGGCCGCGCGGCCGCGATGTCGCCGATCCGCAACGCAGGCGTCAGGCTGAAGGCGGTCGAAAGCGCATCCGCCTCGGTGGCGGTCGACGCAACGACGCTGACGGTCCGATAGAGCGCGGGACTGCGTCCCGTCCGGGGATCGAATAGATGCGTGAACCGGCCGGCCGGATCGAAGCGGAACCCCGCGCCAGCCGTGGTCGCGACCGCTCGATCGACGAGGTCAACAGTTTCGGTGAGCGCGCCGGGTTTGTCGGGATCGGCAAGGCCGATGCGCCACGGTGTCCCGTCCGCTCTCGCTCCGAGCGCGCGTATCTCCCCCATGTTGACGAGGGTCATCGATAGCCCGTGTGCGCGCAAGATATCCACGACACGGTCGGTGGCGTATCCCTGGGCGATGCCGTTCAGGGTGACCGCGGCGCCATGTCTGAGGAGCGCTACACGCTCGTCGCTCACGCGCAGGCCGCTGCGGCCTACTTTCGCCAGCGCCTCCGTCAGCCTCTCGGCCGGCGGTCCGGCGGGATCCGGCTTCTCCGACGAGAAGTGTCCGGCGTAGAGCTGCCAGAGCGGCTGGACGGTGGGATCGAACGCGCCGTCGGTAAGGTCGGAGAATTGCAGCGAGGTCTTGAGCAGCGCGACCATGTCGGCCTCCGGAGCGACCAGGATGCCGCTCCGGTTCAGGGCGCAGATCGCGGAATCCGTTCGGTACAGGCTGAACTGCTCTTCGAGTCGTCTTACTTCCGCCAGGCAGACCTGGACGACCCTTTCAGCTTCCTCCCGATCGGGATGGAAGATGTCGACCGAGACCTGCGCGCCGAGCGCCGATCCGCGCCAGCGCACCGCCTCGCCCGCCCAAGTGCGTCGCCCATTAGAAAGAAACGCCGAACCTGCGGTCGCGGCTGCGATGGTGATCATGCGGCGGCGCGTGAGGTTCGCTGGTGCCATTGGAAGCCTCATCAGTTTGCACGGACGCCGGGGCGTTCTTGCCCGGTTTGATCGCCGGCGGCGCTGTCGCTGCCGAGCACGTAACCGCTCGGAATCTCCGCAAACGTGACAACTTTGCCGCCGTTGGCGGCGGCAAAAGCGTCCGCAGCGGCACGATTGCCGAAGGGCACAGCCTCGGCGGCGCCCATTCCGCCCTGCTTGCGGCTCTCGATGACGAAGAACGCCTTTCTGGCATCGATCCAGTTGGTCGCTCCCGGCTCCTCCCAGCTGGGCGCTCGAGCCATGTCGGACACGTAGATCGCGCGGATATCACGGGGCTGATCCGGCATCAGGGTAAAGGCCACGGTATCGCGCACCGAGGTGAACCAGTACGGGTCGACGCGGCTCGCCGTAATGATCTGGCCCTTGGGTCCGGGGTGTTCGAGCACGTTCATGCCGCAGAAGACCCCCATCGCATCGCTGTTGAGCGCAACGGGCGGCGGCATGATGGAATCGCTTCCATCCCGATTGCAGCCGGTGAGGACGAGCGCGACGATCATGCACAAAATCCGCAGGGTCATAGCTCCCTCCGTGCGAAGAACATAGCCGCAAGCCCGAGGGGCGCGACGACCCAGGCGGTCAGTCCCATTAACAGCGCGCCGACGCTGGTCGTCGCGGTGCCGGCGAGCCCGGCCATGCCCGAAAACTGGCTGACGTTAAAGCCGGTCAGGTTCGTCATCCGGTACAGGTCCGTCGGATTGAGGAACAGCAGCGCTTCAAGAACGGGCGCGGAGACGATCTTCCCCTGATCGACGACCAGCACCCCGAGCAATGCCATGTCGAACACCAGCACCATCAGCAACCAGACCCCTACCGATATGCCGGCGGCGGTCCCCCGGTCCCGGACCAGGCTGCTGATCAGATATCCGACAGCGACGAAGACCGCACCGAGCATGATCGACGTTCCGAGCATCGAAGCGAAGGCGTACCAGCTTGCGGCGAGCACCGAGGCGCCGGTAATCGCGAGCGCGGCGGCCGCGGCGCCGTAGCCGATGACGGTCGCGAACGCGAGGATCAGGACGTGGCCGCAAAATTTTCCCAAGATCACCTGGCCCCGGCCTACCGGATAACTCAGTAGGAGCGTCATAGTACCGCGTTCCATCTCGCCGACCACGGCGTCGTGCGAGATCAGGAGCGCGATCAGCGGGAGCAGGAAGATCGTCAAGCTCGATAGGCTGACGACGACGACGTCGAGCGCCCCCGCCCCGACATTGCCGGTGGGGGCGCTTCCCAGGAACGTCAGCGACAAGGCAAGCGCGGCCAGCAGGAGCGTGGTTGCCAGAACCCAGCGGTTCCGCAGCCCTTCCTGGATTTCCTTGAAGGCGATGATGACGATCGTCCTCACGCGGCGCTCTCCTGGGTATTGAGGAAGTGCGCGTAGAGATCGTCGAGTGTCGGCGCGGCGATTTCGATGTTCCTGACGCGAGGATCACCGGCCGCGACGCGCAACAGATCCATCTTGCGCGCATCATCTGACACCAACACGATCCTACCGTGCGGCGTCGGCAGCGATTCGTCCGCAATCCATGCCGGCGGCGCCCCGTTGGCGCCGTCGGCCAGATCGAGCGACACCCGGATCGGCAGCCGCGAGATCGTGCGCAATTCCGTCAGTGAGCCCTGCGCGACCAGCAGACCCCGATTCATGATGAGGACATGCTCGGCGCGATCCTCGAGCTCGTTCAGCGCGTGCGACGAGATCAGCACGGTCGCGCCGTCGTCGCGGAGTTCGTCCAAGATCTCATAGAAGGTCTGCCGCAGCGCGGGATCCAGTCCCGTCGTCGGCTCGTCGAGCAGGAGCACCCGGGGCCGGCCAAGCAGCGCCTGCGCCAGTCCGAGGCGCTGACGCATGCCTTTCGAATAGGTTCCGACCCGGCGATCCGCCGCATCGGTCAGTCCGACGCGGTCGAGAAAGGCCCACGCCTTCGACGGCTTGATGTGCTTCAGCCGCGCATAGAACGAAAGCGTTTCCCGTCCGGTAAGCGCAGCATTGAACGCGACGTTTTCCGGAAGATACCCGAGCAGCCGGCGCGCCGAGAATTCACCGGCGGCGGGATCCTCGTCAAGCACGCGGATGGAGCCGCAATCGGGGCGGATCAAGCCCAGCATCAGCTTGATCAGCGTCGTCTTGCCCGCTCCGTTGTGTCCGACCAGCGCACTCAGCCGGCCCGGGACGAGGTCGAACGAGACATCGCGCAGTGCGCGAACCGCGCGGTAGCTCTTCACGACGCCGGTCACGGAAACGGTCGGGGTCATTGCCCGGCCTCCTTGCCCGAGGGCCTCGGCGGCGGCGCGATCAAAGGGTGGCTATCGACGACACCGCCCGGGTAGAGCGCTGGAAACTGGGCCTGGGCCCACCGCAACACCTGGACCGCGGGGCTGTTGATCAAGACCTTCGCGGAGGGTGCGGTCCATAACACCCGGTCGACGAGATCGTTGGGCCGATAGGCGGTGTCGGCGATGCCGTCGCCGTTGAGATCGAAGGCCGGGTTGTCGCTCCAGTAATTGCCGCGGCCGTCCTTCGACCAATCGAGGTTGCGCGTACCGACATACTTGACCTGATTGCGATTGCCGACGAAGGCGTTTCCGGTGATCGCGTTGCCTTCGGATCCGGCCGTGAAATGAACGCCGATGGCGCAGCGTTCGAACCAGTTGTTCCGGAACCGGTTGTGGTTCGTGTTGTAGATGAAGACGCACTTTTCCGGGCCGCTCCGCAGACCCTGCTCCCGCTTCGCGGCCGGGATCATGCCCCGCTCGTCGTCGGCCCGCTCTTCGCCCCTGTCCGCAATTGTATCCAGAGGGCCACCGGTGACGCGGTTTCCGTCGATCTCGGCGTAGTTGGCGTAGTTGAACAGCAGGCCGTGGTCGCGGTCGCGATCGGAGATATTGTCGCGGATCACCAGCCGGTTCGAGTACATGATGGCGTAGCCGACATGGTTTCCGACCGAGACGTTGCCGCTGACTTCGCTGTCGTTGGTGTACATGTAGTGGACCGCGAAGCGGACCTGTTCGAAGCGGTTGCCGACGAAGCGGTCCTTGCGGCTGGAAATGGTGAAGATGCCGTCGCGGCCGTAGCGGAAGGTGTTGTCCGCAATGGTGACATCGGGCGCATTCCAGAGCGAGACGCCGTTGCCGGCCTCACTGAGGCGACCGCCGCGAAGCCCTTCAATGACATTGCGCAGGACGCGCGACCCAGCCGCGCCATGGACGTAGATTCCGAACAGGTTGCCTTCGAAACGGTTGTTTTCGACCAGCGCGCGTTCCGCCGTCTTCTCGAGAAAGACGCCAGAATCCATGGTTTGGAGATCGCGGCCGGATCCGCGGATGGTGACGCCGCGGATCGTAACATCGGACGCCCTCACCCTGACGACGCTGCCTGCACCCCCGCCGTTGAGTACCGCGCCCGGCCGCCCGGCGAGTACCAGGCGCCGCTCGATCCTGATCGCTCCCTTGTATTCACCCGGCGTGAGCTCGATGAGGTCGCCGTCTTGAGCCCGGTCCAGCATCGCCTGCAGCGGCTCCTCGGGAACAGCCTTCAGCGTCTCCGCAGCGGCGAAGCTCGGGATTCCGGCGACTAAGACCGCCGCCGGAATGATGCGCAAGATGCAGTGCACTTGTCGTTTCCGTCTCAGACCGACTTGGGCTCGACGAACATGCGGCCCTTCATCTCCATATGCATGGCGTGACAGAACCAGGAGCAGTAGTACCAGAAGACGCCGGCCTTATCGGCGGCGAATGTTACCGACGCCGTCGCCATAGGCGCGACTTCCATGTTGACGCCGTAGTTCACGATGCAGAACCCGTGCGTCAGGTCTTCCACCGCGTCGATATTGGTGATGTAGACGGTGACCTCATCGCCCTGCCTGACCTGGAGCTGCTCGAGCCCGAACGCCGGCGCGGTCGAGGTCATGTAGACGCGCACCTTGTTGCCGTCGCGGATGAGCTTGGAGTCCGCCTCGAGATTGATGCCGTCGGCCTTGGCCTGTTTGACCGCATCCGCAAACATCGGATCGGCGCGGTCCCAGATCGAGATCGGATTGATCTTGGAACGGTGCACGATGGTGGCGTCGTGCGGCTCGGCGAAACTCGGGCCATCGTGGACCAGCTTCATCTGGTCGCCCGAGATATCGATCAACTGATCGTTCTCCGGCTTCAGCGGCCCGACGTTTAGGAAGCGATCCTTCGAGAACTTGTTTAGCGAGATCAGCCATTTTCCGTCCGCCTCCTTGGTCTGGCCCATCGAGGAATGATTGTGGCCGGGCTGATAGTGGACGTCGATCTTCTGGAGGATGGGATCGACCTTCTCGCCCTTGAAAGCCCGCTTGGCGAGATCGATGCTCCACTTGCAGACCTGGCTGTCGAGGAACAGCGTCGTATAGGCGTTGCCCTTACCGTCATAAGCCGTATGCAGCGGTCCGAGGCCGAGCTCGGGCTCCGCCACCACGACGTCGCGCGGCTTGATCTTGTCGTCGAACAGTTGGTCGAACAGACGCACGTCCATCACCGTGACAGTGGGCGACAGCTTACCTGCCGCGACGATATGAATGCCGTCGGGCGCCGTGTTCATGCCGTGCGGATTGTTGGAGACCGGAACGTAGCGCGTGTAGGCCGAACCCTTGCGGCCGTCGAGCACGGGCACGCCGTTCATCTCCTTGAAATCGCCCTTCTTGACCGCCTCCTCGATCCGCTTGAGGTTGAAGATGACGACCCAGTCCTGCTCGTTGGCGGTCATCTCCGCCAGGGTGACGCCCTCTTCGGCGTTGTAGCAGGTCGAGAAGCAGTATTTGCCCTGATAGTCGGAATCGACGTTATCGAGATTGCCGCTCACGATCACCTGCCAGGCGACCTTCATCGTGTCGCCATCGATGGCGCTAAAGATCGAACGGTACTGCTTGGCATCGTCGAGGATCTTGCCGTCGTTCGGCAGCGGCACGCCATCCTCGCCATTGGCGAACACGTAGCCGGTACGGGGATATTTCTGCAGGCGCAGGCCGTGCACCGTGTGCTGGTTGGGAAGCTGAATGATCTTGTCGCATTTCATGACGTCGAGGCGCACGCGTGCGACCCGGCTGTTGGCCTTGTCGTTCATGAAGGCGTAGCGCCCATCATAGGTGCCGTCGGTGAACGAGATGTGGGGATGATGCAGGTCGCCGTTCATGTAGGTGCCGCCGCGGTTCTTGAGGAACTCGCGGGTTTCCGGCAGCAGCCCTTCGGTCAGCACCTTCAGGCTCTCGTTGGTCTGGCCCCAACCGGTGGCGCTGCAGCGGTTGAAGACGGGGACCCGCATCAGTTCGCGCATCGAAGGTAGGCCGATGATGCGCATCTCGCCGGACTGGCCGCTCGAGAAGAAGACGTAGTATTCGTCGAGCTCGCCAGGCGCGACTTCCGTCTTTTGCACGGCTGGACGCGCCGGCGGCGCCTTCGGTGCCCCGGCCTTGGTCTGGGCGTCGGCGGTCGAGACGAAGCCACTACCGTCCTTCGTCACCACCGCTCCGCCGGCAAGTCCCACGCCCGCAGCGGCCGCCGTGGTCCCCAGCAGCGTTCGTCGGCTGACACCCTTGTTATTTTCGCTGTCGCTCATGATTGCCTCCTCGGCTTTCGGTCTTCAGGTTGCAGGTGGAGTGATGACATCGACTGGCGACGCGCCGATGGGTTTCCCCCCGGCCGTGATGACTGTGTTCGGACCTTTGCCACCTGGTCGCATCGAAGGCGACGACATGGCCATCCGCTTCTCGCGCTTCAGCCGCACCTGGATCATGTGCGGGCAGCGGTGGTCGTCAAAATAGAGTTCCTGGCAGTGCATGCAGTAGATGCACTCGTTGACGTTGATGTGACCCTCCGGGTGGATCGCCTGGACAGGACACTCGTTGGCGCAGCGCTGACAGGGCGAGCCGCATTCCGGCCATCGCCGCAGCCATTCGAACATCCGGACGCGGCCGGGAATCGCCAATGCTGCCCCGAGCGGGCACATGTAGCGACAGAAGAAACGCTCGACGAACGACCCCGCCGCGAGCAGGGTAAGGGCGTACACGACGAACGGCCATTCGCGGGCGAATTTCAGGATGATCGAAGTCTTGAAAGGCTCGACTTCGGCGAGTTGCTCGGCGAAGGCGGTCGAGTAGAGCGACATGCCGAACAGGCCGAGAAAGATGATGTACTTGATCGGCCACAGCCGTTCGTGAAGGCCCCAGGGGACGCGGTACTGCGGCACCTTGAGCGCCTGCGCCACGTTATTGAGCAATTCCTGCAGGGCGCCGAACGGGCAGAGCCAGCCGCAGAACGGACCGCGCCCCCAGAACAGCAGCCCTGCCGCGATCGACGCCCAGAGAACGAAGATCAGAGGGGCGGAGAGGAAATATTCCCAACTGAATCCCGTCAACAGCGAGTTCGCGAAGGTCAGGACGTTGACGACGGAAAGCTGCGCGTTCGCATACCAGCCCAGCCAGACGAGAATGAACAGCAGATAGCCGCGGCGGACCCACGCGTACACCGTCGGACGACGAACCAGGAGGTTCTGGAAGAAGAAGATCAGCGTCAGCGCGCCGAGCGCCGCGATCGTCGTGCCGATCTTGAGGAAGTCCGCGCGCCATATCCGCATCCACAACGGATCCTCGTCGGTCGTCGGCACGCCGGCTTCCGGGGCGGTCGCCGGCGACTTGGCGATCGGCACCGCTGCGGCGGCGGGCCGAACCGGCGCTTCGCGCTTGAGATAGGTTTCAGGAAGCGTGTATTCGAGGTCGAAGGTGACCCAGGCCTTGTCCCGTGCGCCGACGACGCGCTGCACCAGGAGCTGCAGCGCCCACGGCTCGGTCGGATCGAACGCGAAGTCCGCCGGTACAACGAACAGCGCAATTTCGGGAAAATCCGGCGCGCCTTCGGCCGCCAGGCTGCCCAGCCTGGTGTGGTCCCGATCGCGGAAACGGATGCTATTGGTTTCCTGGATCAGTTCGATCCGGTCGAAGATTCCTCCCCGCACGTAGGCCGCCCCTTTGAATGAATAGCGGCCGGAACCGGCGACAACGATCGCTTGCTGACCTGGCTTTAGCCTGCCGGCCAGCCGATCGTAGCCGTCGTCGCCGAGCAGACTGCGGCCGATGGTCGGCACCGCGACGTCCGCAACATAAAGGTCGATGAATGTGTCGTCCGGAGCACCTTCCTCCGGACGCGCTGCGGCGGCCGCATTGCCCGATTTCTGGAAGGCTCGGTTGACGTCGGCGATGGAGAGGGTCAGCCGCCGGACTGAGCCGTCACCGACAAGGGTCTGCCAATCGCGGACCTCGTTCTTTCCTGTATCAATGGTCTTTGCGGCTCGCGGCGCTGCAGCCACCACCTGGCTGCCCTGAGCGCCGAGGCGACCGCCCCGAATGAGTTTGGTGGCGGATCGAACGATGCTGTCGCCGATCACCAAAACGGTCACGGTTGCGCCGCTGACGATATCGACTTGCGGCGCCGGCGCAGCCCCGCTGGCCACGCTCCCCATGTCGGCGCCGATCAGCTTGTTGACGGCCTCCAGAATGCGCTTTTCGGGAATGCCCACCAGCACGATGGGTTCCTTGTGCTCGACTAGCTTAAGGCCGGTCAGCACGCCCTTCGGATCGATTCCGACCAGGACTTGAATCGGTTTTCCGGAATAGCCGACCGCATTAGCGAAATCGGAATTCAGGTACACGAAGCCCTGCAGTTGATCGCCGCGATACGCGGGTATGATGGGCGGGTCGCCCTGCGCCGGACCAAAATGGTCGGCTCCCGGGAAGAAATCCGCGGCAGCGACCTTCGACAAGTAACTGTTCAAGTCGGCGGCGGACGCGGTGTCGAAGAACGAAAGCGCGCAAAGGAATGCCAACGCGAAAAATACGCGCGCCGCTCGGGTTAGAAAATCAAGAACAACATGCGCCCTTTGAATCATGGGACCTCGAACGTAAGCGCTGCGACCGTCGAGTCGCGCGTTCTTATTTCTTCTGAAGGTCGCCGTTGACACGGAAAATTGATCGGATAGGTGTGACTCTGTCAATCGGAAGATATATTTCGTTTGCGCTGGAACAAACTCGTTACTTGTTCCGGGAGGACCGCATCATGCCGTTGCTACGAACTTCGCTGCTGGTGAGCGAGCCGGCCGGCACGCTTGAGTCACTCGACGAGTTGTTCGCTCTCGCTAACGCCATGGAGGTGGAGGCCGCGAACAAATACACCGAGTTGGCGGAGGACATGCGACAGCAGAACAAGGGTGCCCTGGCCGAGGTCTTCGCTCAGCTCGCCGCCGCCGAGCGCGAGCATGTAGATAGCGTCACAAGGTGGTCACAATCGCGACGTGGCAAGGCGCCGGACCCTGCGCTAGTCCGCTGGGAGGCTCCCGAAATCTTCGATGCCGAGACGGCAAAGGAAATCGGGACCTCGCGACTGACGACCCCCTACCGAGCGTTGGCCATGGCGGTCCGCAACGAGGAGCGAGCCTTCGCATTTTGGTCCTATGTGGCCGCCTATTCTGAAGATGCCGAGATCAAGCAGGCCGCCGAAGCCATGGCGCGCGAAGAGCTCGGACACGTCTCCATCCTGAGGAAGGAACGGCGTCGCGCTTATCATAAGGAGCATGAGCAAACCGAACGGAGGGGGTGCGCCGATGCGGGGGTGATGCAGATCGATGCGCGCGCGCTGGAGCTCCGCCTAGCTACGCAGCTTGCCGACCTGGAACGCGGCCTCGGCGGGCCAGCAGCAACCCGCACGCGGGAACTTCTTGAAGAGACGATGCAAATGTCCAAGAAAGCCGAGGGCATCGGCAAATTCCCGGTTTCGCTCGAACAGCGCGACGCGGAGACGATTTCGGAGGCGCTGGCCGACGCTTACCTGGAGAGCGCCGAAACCTCCGACGATCAGACCCAGGTCGTCCTGCTGCAAGGATTGGCGGAAAGAGCTATCGCTCGGCTGGCTTGGCTGCGCTCGCTGGCGGCGGCGTGAACGTTGAACGCAACATTCATTCGTCTTCATGCCCGAGCAGCTGGTACGTGCTCCAATTCACGAAGTGCGTCTTTCCGCAGGCGGGACAATTCACGGGCAGATAGGAATCCTTGCGGCTGTAGGATTCTTCGTCCACCCGGTGATGTACAAATTGCCCGCTCTTCGGACATCGGAAGATGATGTTAGCCATTGCCACACCATCGACGAGTCAAATCAAGCGTGAGATTCACCTGAACAATGAGGGCACACGCGCGCCCGAACCGACCCCGCAAAGCAGAGATACCAACTCATGGAGTTGAGTGGATCTTACCCAAGCGTTCCTGCCGAACAAGACGCGCGGCGTTCAACGAGCGCAGATCCAGACTGCCCGTGTGATTTCCATTCGTGTTACGATATTCCAATCTCGCTCCACGAACGTTGCTAATCACGACGAAGCCGAGATGATTCATGTTCCGGGACGAGACCCGCACCGTCATCCTGCGAGATCGCAATGGCCGCGAGTACCGTCCGGTTGCTGATTTCAAGCTTCTGAAAGATGTGATGAAGATGCACCTTGATGGTGCCGTCGGAAATGTTCAGGCGTCGGCCGATGTCCTTGTTCGACAGCCCTTCGGACACCAACCGCATGATCTGGCGCTCCCGGTCTGTCAGCACAGCCAGTGCGTTCTCCGTGATCGCAGTTTGCTCCCGAAATACGGCCTGATCGGCCGTGGGCAGCGGCAACAGCCGCCGGCCTTTCGCAACCTGGCGCAAGGACTGCACGAGAATTTCGGGCGCCACATCCTTTGAGATGAAACTGTAACCGTCGGCCGAGGCTGACATGACCAGCTCACGTTCCACCTCAGATGAGGTGAAAAAGACGAACCGCGTGGAAGGATTTTCCGAATTTACGATGGCGAGAATCTCCGGTCCGGTCACCCCAGGCATCGAGCCGTCGAGAATAGCGATGTCCGGCGCTAGATTCCGAATTGCTTCGACGCAGCCCGGACCATCATTGCAAGATGCGACAATCTTGAAATCTGAGTGGGCCCCAAGCACGTTGCTCAAGCCCTGCAAAACCACGGGATGCCGATCCGCAATCACGACGGTGATACGACGCATTGGGCAGTCCTTACCTGTCCCTAATGTTAAACCCCGCTCCCCCAGCCTTTGTTCATCTCCCTATGGCAATATAATATATATTGACCATGACGGCATGGCTAATGCCGCATTGCAAAAAAAGAAGGCAGCGAGAGATTGGCTCCCCCTTGCCCGCGCTTCCCACAGGATACTCTGCATATTCCTGGAAGACGAAACCACCCGTCGAACTGCGGGATTGGTTTAGCGCGCGTGCGGCTTTCCACCTGTCGCGAAAACCTCACAAAGGCGTTTGCTATTATGAACGACATGCCTCCGCAGGTAACGGAGGGCTTATAACGAAAGATATATAGGGATAGCGGCAATTCGAATCTAATATTCCCAAAGGCTTATCAAATTCGGGATCCTCAAAATCTGCCAACCCGACGTTGTGAAAGGAGAACAATTCTACCCGACCAAAACTGCCAAATTCTAGAAACAAGACGGCGGAGAAGAAGATTCAATCGATCGGAAAACCGCTAATTCAGGCCGGAATTACCGAATCTTCGGAAATTGTTGACATTGTCAATTGCGTAATGGCTGGGAGAGTGAAATGGCGAGGAGGCAACCCTTTGCAACGTTCATCGTCGGGAAAAGCGTTCTAATCAGGGAGGGAATTGCTAGAATTCTAAGCGCGGGAAATTTTCGCACCCTGGCTTCGGTGTCATGCGCTGATGATTTGTCGCCGAACAAACTCCAATCGCACCCATCGCTGGTTCTCATTGTCCATGCGGGCGATGATTTCGAAGCTGCGGTTGAACAAATCGAGCTCTTGCGGGAACGGCATCCGAAAGCACGCATTGCGATCGTGGCCGATCACTACCGGCTAGACGAGATGGTTTCGGCATTTCGGGCGGGCGCCAGCGGCTATTTCATTGACGTCATGACGTGCGATGTATTCATCAAATCCATTGAACTGGTGATGATGGGCGAAACAATCTTCCCGCCGGCATTCATGTCATCCATTCTCCACTCTGAAAGCGACCACTTCGCCAAGGCAGCGCCGCGCAACGACAATAATCGGGCGATCGCCATCACGGCGGACCGCAGCATTACGCAACAACTGTCCCCCCGGGAAAAATCAATCATGCAATGCCTGATCTCGGGCGATTCCAACAAGTGCATAGCGCGCAAGATCGATATCGCGGAGGCGACCGTGAAGGTCCACGTCAAGGCGATCCTCCGCAAGATCCGGGTCCAGAACCGGACCCAAGCGGCGATTTGGGGGATGAACCACGGTTCACTGGTGCGACCGATAAATGACGTCGCCAATACAAGCGAGCAATTTCCGGATTCGCTCTCGATTGCTCCCGATATCAAGCAGATCGAGGGATTAGTGCGACGAGAGTTGATCGATCAACCCACAAATCGCGTGGAGGCTCCCAATAGGGGCCGCCTGATACGCAACGGAATGGCGCGGCTCGGCAAATAGGCCGGGCAACTCTCAGGGCTCTCGCGTCCCCTTTTTCTTGAGCTGACACCCAAGCTGTCGATTGAGACAGAGCCAGTCGCACGCGACCTTGTCTAGAACAGGATCGAGGCCAGCGGCGCTCCTCCAGCCTTCGAGGTTCCCTGCGATTTGGATTGATTTGCCCATTGTGCCCTCAGCCGATCCACTACTTCAACACGGAATGAACCCTCGTCGTTAGATACCTAGTGCCCTCACATGAGCGCCGATATCAAGCACATGGACGTCATCACGGATGCAAGTTCCGTCAGCGTTCATCGCAAACTCCACATGACCTGGATTGCGAGCGGCGAGAGATGGTCGGGCACCGGACGCTGCCACCTGAACACAAGCATAAGTTGTCTGAATGCTGCGGGTTCTAGTAGGATTGGTCATGATCGCGCAAATACCGAACGGAAAGCTCGGACATGATCTTATTGACCGGAGGCGCCGGCTACATTGGCTCCCATGTCTCTGTCGCGTTACTCGACGCTGGGCTCGATGTCGTCGCAGTCGACAACCTCTCCAACAGCAACGAAGCGTCTCTCGAACGTGTACAAAGCATCTGCGGACGATCGCTCGCCTTTCGACATGCCGACATCTGCAATGAAGAGGCGATCTACGAGATACTGCGCGCTTACAAAGTGACCGCCGTTATTCACCTCGCGGGGTTCAAGGCGGTAGGCGATTCCAACGTTCGGCCCATGACCTACTACGAGAACAATGTCTTGGGAACGATGCGGCTGGTTTCAGCCATGACGAGAGCAAGCATAAAGACGCTCGTTTTTAGTTCGTCCGCAACGGTTTATGGGACTCCCACGTACCTGCCGCTGGACGAACAGCATCCCGTCGGACCGACAAATCCGTACGGCCGCACAAAGCATTTCATCGAAGAAATACTAAAAGATCTTTATAGGTCCGACGACGGCTGGCGGATTGGTATTCTGCGCTACTTCAATCCGGTTGGTGCGCATGAAAGCGGGCTAATCGGTGAAGACCCTTTGGGCGTTCCGAACAACCTGTTGCCGTTTGTGGCGCAAGTGGCAATCGGAAAGCATGAGAAACTACACATTTGGGGAAACGATTATGATACTTCGGATGGCACGGGAATCCGCGACTTCATTCATGTCGTAGATCTTGCATCCGGGCATCTAAGTGCTTTGAGCCACCTGAAACAGCCCGGCGTACTGACCGTCAATCTCGGAACAGGAAACGGCAGCAGCGTCTTGGAGGTGGTTCGGACATTCGAGGTCGTGAGCGGCAGGCGAATTCCCTATGTGATCGGCGAACGCAGGGTCGGTGATGTCGCAATCTGTTATGCTGATCCGACGCTCGCGAGGAGACTATTGGGTTGGACATCAAGGCGATCATTGACGCAGATGTGTGCCGACCATTGGCGTTGGCAGATGAAAAACCCGAATGGCTATCGTGGCACCTAGGTCTTGACGGTTCAAGAACAGTCGCAGCCCGTTCATCGAAATCGTCCACGGATAGCGCGGCGTCGCGACCGTAGCAGGACAACTGTCAAAATACGGAACTAACAACGAGCGTCTGCCCCAATGTAGCGGGCGCCTCCGCTCTACAAGGCTGTCTCGGACACTTTCCGTGTTCGCCCAAATTGGTGCTACCGACGCAACGCCTCAATCCGCGCTTTCGCCTCCTTGATTCCTGCGGCGTCGGCTTTCGCGTAGAGGTCTTGCGCTCTGACCGCATCGCCGCGCGTTCCAAGAGTTCCCCATTTGGCAAGGATCAACGGATCATAGGTTTCTGCGAGCGAGAAGCTTGCCTGGACGCTGCCCATCTCGACGGCGCGCTCCAGCACAATCCGCGCCGCGCCTATGTCTCCCTGCCCGAGCAGCGCGCTCGCACGCACAAGCAACGCTGCCGCCACCGCGGCTTTCTTGGAATTGGGCTGCGCGTCGCTCCGAACGCCCGCTGCTGGTGACCAGTCGGCGACTGATTTCGCGTTTTCCGTAGGCTTGTCCCGCGCGATCGAGCCAACCGTCACGGCATTGGGTACAACCTGTTTCGCAACTGCGAGATCTCGCTCGAGCTGCTCGGCCCGAGCCCGCTCCTGCTGCAGCGAGCTGCGCAACGTGGCTGAGTCGCGCTCCGCCGTTTGCCTCGTCTGCGCGAGTTCCTCGCTCGCTTTGACCGCCAAGGCAGCCTGGGTTTCGAGATCGCGGCGTGCGGTCACGAGATCCTGTTGTTCCAGCCGCCTCGTCCGGTCGCGCCCGTCCTGAGCGGATTTGCGAAGCGACGGCGCACCGTCTGCGACCGCCTTTCTGAGTTCGGCCGCCTCGTCTTCAAGTTTGCGGGCGCGAGCCTCATATGCATAGAGCGCGCTACGCGTCATCGAGAGGCCTTGCGCAAGTGCGTCGGCCCTTTCGCGCTCCTTCTGCATCGATTGCCTCAGCTCGGCAGCAACTGCTTCCGCTGCCCGCTTCGCCCTCGGAACTTCCTCGGCTGCCTTTGCCGCCAGTGCTGTCTGGGTTTCGACGTCGCGCCGCGCCGCCGCAAGATCCTGCTCCAGCCGCGCGGACCGCTTGCGCCCCTGTTGCAGAGACTTCTGCAGCTCCGCTTCGCTGCTCTCGCTTGCTTGTTTCAGCCGGGCCGCTTCCTCGCCTGCTTTCGTCGCCAGTGCCGTTTGTGTCTCGACCTCACGCCGGGTCGCCGCAAGATCCTGCTCCAGCCGCGCGGACCGCTCGCGCCCCTGTCGCAGGGATTTCTGCAGCTCCGCTTCGCTGCTCCCGCTTGCCTGTTTCAGCCGGGCGGCTTCCTCGCTTGCTTTTGCCAGCGCCGTTTGGGTCTCGACCTCGCGCCGCGCCGCCGCAAGATCCTGCTCCAGCCGCGCGGACCGCTCGCGCCCCTGTTGCAGAGACTTCTGCAGCTCCGCTTCGCTGCTCTCGCTTGCTTGTTTCAGCCGGGATGCTTCCTCGCTTGCTTTCGCCGTCAGTCCCGTCTGGGTCTCGACCTCGCGCCGCGTCGCCGCCAGATCCTGCTCCAGCCGCGCGGACCGCTCGCGCTCCTGTTGCAGAGACTTCTGCAGCTCCGCTTCGCTGCTCTCGTTTGCTTGTTTCAGCCGGGACGCCTCCTCGCTTGCTTTCGCCAGTGCCGTTTGGGTCTCCACCTCGCGCCGCGCCGCCGCAAGATCCTGCTCCAGCCGCGCGGACCGCTCGCGCCCCTGTTGCAGAGACTTCTGCAGCTCCGCTTCGCTGCTCTCGCTTGCTTGTTTCAGCCGGGATGCTTCCTCGCTTGCTTTCGCCGTCAGTCCCGTCTGGGTCTCGACCTCGCGCCGCGTCGCCGCCAGATCCTGCTCCAGCCGCGCGGACCGCTCGCGCTCCTGTTGCAGAGACTTCTGCAGCTCCGCTTCGCTTCTCTCGTTTGCTTGTTTCAGCCGGGACGCCTCCTCGCTTGCTTTCGCCAGTGCCGTTTGGGTCTC
>NZ_JAFCLU010000005.1 GCF_018130385.1 Bradyrhizobium sp. AUGA SZCCT0283
CCAGCCAGCATGGTGAATCAGAAGCCCGCTGATTTGGGAATCCCAAATCGATTCAACCTAACCCCATCCCGCTTTAGAACGGTCGAACCATCAACGATTCATGAGGGGCCTCGAGATGAAGAGCCAGAAGCAGAGGTGATCGATGCCGCGATGTCGGCAAGAGACCTGAGCAAGATCAGCGGATCATCTTTCGAAGGAATAAAGCCACGCCGCGTCCAAAAATTCGCGGCCTTGACGTCGACGGCATTGGCGATGAGTGCGCGCCCGCCAATCAGGCTGGCCGCAGTTACACAACGTTGCAGTGCGTGCTTAAGCAGTCCGGTGCCAATTCCTTTTCCGCCATAGTTCTGATCTGCCGCAAGCTGGCCCAACAACAGGCAAGGAACGGGATTAGGCGGCTGACCGGTGCGGATCGATCGCGGCCGCGTTCCAGGAAGAACAACCGTAGGTGCGAGGCCGTAATAGCCAAGGACCCGATTGGCTTGATGAACGACCATGACGGCCGTGAAACCCTTCTCCTGATTGGAGAGCGCGCGTGTTTTCAGCCATCGATCCAGAGACGGCTTGCCACAGGAGAACCCAGAGACGTCGTGAGCCGCTGTAAGTGGCTCTGGCTCGGAAATTGCCACCTGTCACTTTTCGGCTTTTGCGTCCCTGGATTCCCATGGAGCGGTGCGTCGAAAGAGTTCGACCATTTCAGGTACCGGGCGCCCGGGTTGCGAAAGCACTTCAATAAAGGCCTTGAAGCCGGCCGGACTCATGCGGATGGGCGCCGTTTCCATCAGAACATCTTCCGCCGCGCGTACCGCAGCCTCGCGCACGAAATCGGTGCGCGAACGGCCGCGCAAGCTGGCCGCACGATCGATAATGGCGATGTCAGTTTCGGGCAGCCGCATCGATAGCGGATGCTCTTTTCGTTTTATGACGCGCGGCATTCGGGATCTCCTGCGGCAGAAATCGACCGATATTTCGGTGTAGTGCATTTTGCAATACGAACCTTTCAAGTTGCCAAACAGATATGTTCATGATCTGTTCTAGTCTACCATGGACAAGTTTGCAAGCCGTAGTAGTGCCCGATTATTCCTCGCGGCCGTTCCCGATGCAGGCACAGCAGAGCGAATTCACCAATTGGCTGGCGTGCTCAAACGCGCGCATCATTTTGACGGCAAGCTCATCGCACCAGAGCGGCTGCACATTTCGTTGTTCGCTCTCAGCGGGCTGCCTGAGGGCCAGCTTTGCGCCGCGTGGGAGGCGGCCATGGATGTGCGAACCGAGCCGTTCGAGGTCTCGTTCGATCGCACGGCAAGCTTTCGGGGGCGGCCGGGCAATCGCCCGTTCGTCCTTGTCGGAGAGAAAGGATTGCGCCTGCTGCAGTCCTTTCGGCAAATGCTCGGCGCGGCAATGACGCGAAGAGGGTTGAGGCAGCTGGCCAACACGAATTTCACGCCACATGTCACGTTGTTGTATGACGCGCGTAGCGTAGACGAGTATCCAATCGAACCGATTGGCTGGACGGTTACGGCGTTCGTACTCGTCCGCAGCTTGAATGGCCACGAACACCTCGTACGGTGGCCTCTGTGGGTATGACGGGTAATTGGCGGAGTTTTCCGGCGGACATTCCGCGACCTATTATTTCGTCATAGTGAGCCGCTGCATCATCTCTTCGATCGAATTGAACAGATGCGTTGGTCCCGCCGCCTGCAGCGCGCTCGGAAGTGCGTAACCCCAGGCGACCGCGCCCGAATCCATGCCGGCGACTTTCGCAGCTTCGATATCGCGGATCTCGTCGCCGATGCAGATCGTCTCCGCGGGCTTCGTTCCGAGCTGTCGCGCGACGCGTCGAAACTTCCAGTGCTTGCCGAACAACGCAGCGCCGCAGTCGAAGCGGGTGATCAGGCTGGTGGCGGGTCCGAGCACTTGCCGGACGGATGCTTCGCTGTCGGAACTGACGATGGCGGTCTTGATGCCGAGGTGTTGCAGGGCGGTCAGCATTGCAGGGATGCCAGAGAACAGCGATATCTCGCTCGCGGCGGCGAGTTTGCGCTTTCGCATGTCGCTGACGATGGTCGGCAGTTGCCACATGGATACGTTGAGCCGCGCCATGATTTCGCGCGCGGGCATTCCGCGCAGCCCTTCCATCTCGTCGTCGCGGACGGGCGCAAGATCGAACCGCGTGATCATGTCCTGGAAGGAGGCACGAAACCAGGGAAGCGAGTCGGCCAGTGTGCCGTCGAAGTCGAAGATGGCGAGGCGATAGCGGGTCACGGGAAATCAGCCTTCAGCGGGTCACGTGTCATCGCCGCCGAAATAGGCCGGCTTGCCCGTGGTCCAGGTTTCGCCCCACAGCTGACCACCGCCGTCGACTGTCAGCGTCTCACCGGTCACGAATTTCGCCGATGGTCCGGCGAGGAAGACGCTGGCCTCGGCGACGTCCCAGGGCGAGCCTGTGCGCATCATCGGGTTCGAGCGCGGGTAGGCCGCGCGTGCCTCGGGCGTATAGACGTTCCAGCCTTCGGTTTCGATCGCGCCGGGCGCCACGCAGTTCACCCGAATGTTAAGCGGCGCCCATTCGACCGCGACGGCGCGCGAGAGCCCGATCACGCCGCTTCGCGCGGCGATGGTGTGGGCAATGCCGTACAGGCCGTGTGTCGTCACGACCACGATGTTGACGATGCTGCCGGGATGCTTGCGGTCGCGCCAGTGCTGCGCGGCAGCCTGCATCATGTACCAGGTGCCGTTCAGGTTGGTGTTGATGACGGCGTTCCAGCCCTTCACCGAAAAATCGATCGCAGCCTGCGGGAACTGTCCGCCGGCGCTGTTGATGAGACTGTCGACGCGGCCATGCGCGGCCCAGATCGTGTCGAACAGGGCGTTGACCGCATCGGGCTCCTTGATGTCGGCTGTATGCGCGGAGGCCTTGAGACCGCGGCCCGCCAATTGGGCCACCAGCGCGTCGAGCTTGCCTCCATCGCGCCCGACCACGGCGACATATGCGCCCAGCCGCGCGAACAGCCAGGTGATCGCCCGCCCGATCCCGCCGGCGCCGCCCGTTACGACGACGACCTGATCCTTACATGCATCGGCCGCGAACATGGTCGGGTGAGCCGCAAGCTCCTCATCAGTGAGGCCGAGCTTCGCCGGAGACGGTTGATCGGTCATGAACGGCGCGGGCCCTTGTTATATGCGGCATCAGCCGTACATTAGCCGCGCAACAATAACCATGCAAAACGAGTTTCGATGCCCGATCTCTCCACCTTCCCGATCACCAAACGCTGGCCCGCCAAACATCCCGACCGCCTTCAGCTTTATTCGCTACCGACGCCGAACGGCGTCAAGGTCTCGATCATGCTGGAAGAGATCGCCTTGCCCTACGAGGTGCATCTCGTCGACTTCAACAAGGACGATCAGAAGACACCGGAATTCCTGTCGCTGAATCCGAACGGCAAGATCCCGGCTATTCTCGATCCGGACGGGCCCGGCGGCAAGCCGCTGCCGCTGTTCGAGTCCGGGGCGATCCTGCAGTACCTCGCCGAGAAGACCGGCAAGCTTCTGTCAGCCGACCCGGCGCGGCGATACCAGACCATCCAGTGGCTGCATTTCCAGATGGGCGGGATCGGACCGATGTTCGGGCAGGTCGGCTTCTTCCACAAATTCGCCGGCAAGGAGTATGCCGACAAGCGGCCGCTCGAGCGCTATGTCGCCGAGTCGAAGCGCCTGCTGGATGTGGTGGAGACGCGGCTTGCCGGACGGCAATGGATCATGGACGAGGAATACACCATCGCCGACATTGCCATGCTCGGTTGGGTGCGCAACCTGATCGGCTTCTACGGTGCGCGCGATCTCGTCGCATTCGATACGCTGAAGCAGGTGCCGGCATGGCTGGAACGCGGGCTCGCCCGGCCGGCGGTGCAGCGCGGGCTCGATATACCGAAGCGGCCCTAGGCGGCGTGCTTGAGCAGCTCGTAAATAAGAGGATTGTCGGCGCAGGCGCCGAAGCCGCATTCGAGCAGCGTCGTCACCACGTTGGCCGCCGTGAGCGCGATCACCAGCCACACCGCGGTTTGCGCGAAGGCGCCGCCGGCGGCCGGCAGCACGTCGCGGTCCTCCTCGAACTGGCGGTCGAACAGCAGGATCGCAGCAAGCAGGACGATGGCGGCAATGAAGCCGAACAGCGCCCACGTGTAATAGTGATAGCCGAGCAGCGCCGAACCATAGCCGGCGTCGCCGGGCATGATATGCAGCAGCACCTGCCGGGTCGACGCGACCGCGCCTGCGACCGCCGCCAGCAGCGACACCGCATAGTGGCTGGGGCGCGGTCCGAAGCGGATATTGAGGATCGGCCCGACGGCCAGCGCCGCGAACAGGATGCGCTGCAGCAGGCAGAGCGGGCAGGGCAGTTCTTGAAGGATGAACTGCGCCGCATAGGCCGCCGCCAGCACCAGCGCCACCGCGTAGAGGCTGAGTGCGTTCAGCGTGATGGCGCGCATCTGGGTCATGCGTCCCTCAGAACGACAGTTTCAGCGTGTCGGTCGCATGGTGCAAATAGGTGGCGACGCACCCGATCAGGACGGCCCCAAATAGCCCCAGCGCCAGTGGACGTTGACCGCGCCAGGCGATCAGCATCACGATGGCCGTGCCCAGAAACAATATGGTGAATTCCATCGGCTGGTTCCGGCGGAGAAGGATGCGCCAGTCTATGATAGATTCGCCGATCTGCTTAACTCTAATCCGGTCCGACGGGACCAATAACGCCATTCCGGAATGCAACGAAATGCCCATCACCATCTACGGCATCAAGAACTGCGACACCATGAAGAAGGCGCGCGCCTGGCTCGACGATCACGGCGTGGCTTACGACTTTCACGACTACAAGCTTGCCGGCATCGCCAAGGACAAGCTCAAGCAATGGTCCGACGAGCTCGGCTGGGAAACGCTGCTCAACCGCGCGGGCACGACATTCAAGAAGCTGCCGGACAGCGACAAGGAAGGCCTCAATGAACGCAAGGCGCTGGCGCTGATGCTGGCGCAGCCCTCGATGATCAAGCGCCCGGTGCTCGATCTCGGCGGCAAGTTGCTGGTCGGATTCAAGCCGGACGTCTACGGCAAGGAAGTGCCGCCCAAATCGCGCGGCCGCAAGGCCTAATCGAGGTCGATAACTTCGCCGGCGGAATGCGGGCCTGCTTGAGCCGGCACGAAAGTGCGATCGATGATCGCCCTGACCTGAATCACGGGCTCGGCTTTCGGCCTCAGGCCCATGAGGTTGCTGATCTTGAAGCCGCCTTCAATGCTGATGCTCTTGAAGGAGCCGACGATCTGCTGGACCGCCTCGCCGCCGCCGAACGGCATCAGCAGCCGTTCATAGGACACCTCCTTGCCGTCGGCGTCCTGCACCGTCGAGATCGAATAGGCTGGCCGCCTGTGCCGAAGGCAGGCGCGATACAGGTCGACAACGTTGGCATATCGCTCGGGCCCGACTTTCTCGTCGAGAAAGCGGGGCCGTTCGGCGGGATCGATGCGTTCGTTGCCGTAGGTGGTAGCCAGCCTGGCGCCTTGATGCGTAATCAGGAAACGTGCGCCGTCGCCCTCGCCGACAGCGTCATATCCCATCATGTCGACCATCTCGTCGTCGATGCGATCGAGGTGAAAATCCCGGAGGAGAGGCATGGGCTCGTGCTTGCCGGCCGCGCGCAGCCATTCGTTCAGGAGATAGCGCTGCCTGATCGACTTGACTACCGAGGGATCGGCACCCGCGAATTCCATTACGGTTTAACCGAATTCCAGGACATCGCCGGACGGAATGCGGCCCGGCGCGCGATGGAAGAGGTCGCGGTCGATGATGGTGCGCAGCTTCGGCACCGGCAGCTTGTCGTTTCCGCGCATCAGGTTCTTGATCTCGAAGCCGCCGTCCTCGCTGATGGTCTTCAGCGAAGCGATGATGTGGGTCACGCTGCCGTCATCGGAGAACGGCAGCAACAGCCGCTCATAGGCGACGATTCGCCCGTAGATGTCATCGATATTGGCGATGGTATAGGCGGGAAGGCGGCGCGCGATGCATTCATAATAGACCGGCATCACGATCGGAGCGAGCCTTGCGCCCAGATACTCGTCGAGATAGCGGCCCTTGCCGGTATTCCCATAAGCGGTCGACATCCGCGTCCCGTCGCTCTGGATGGTCAGGCGCGGCGGCTGCGTGCCGGTATCGACAGTGTAGAACACCAGGTCAGGAAGTTCGTCCTCGAGCCGCGCCGGCTGGTATTCCGGCATGCGCGGGATCGACTGCTCGCGGGCGTATAGCCGCAGCCAGGTGTTCAGCAGGTCGCGCTGTTTGATGGATTTGACGACCGACGGTCCGGCGCTTTGAAATTCCAAGGCGGCAATTCCTGACTATCTAAATCGCGTGATGATGCGCCGGAGGCAGAAATATTGTGTGAAAGCGCTTGATTGCAGCAGAACACCGTTAACGATGGCTTGCCGGCGCGGAGATCGCGCTGGAGCGCGGACGGGCGGGCCAGCCGGGCCGCGCAGTCGGCGCCATTCGACTTATGGCGCAATCCGGAACCGGCACGCGTTTTCCCCGTGGCAGCTTTCCACCTTGCCTAACCCATGCCGTTGACGGCATATTCCGGCCCGGAGGCGGCGGGCTCGGACGGTTTTCCAGGACGTCAGAGCCTGCCCGAGCAGGGAAAAATTGGCCGCGCGCGAGCGGACAGGCTGATGGGGGAAATTTGTTTGGCTGATGAGTTCATTCTCGAAACCCACGGATTAACCAAGGAATTTGCGGGTTTCTTCGCCGTTCGTGATGTCGCCCTCAAGGTGCGCCGCGGCAGCATTCATGCGCTGATCGGGCCAAACGGCGCCGGCAAGACGACATGCTTCAACCTGCTGACCAAGTTCTTGAGGCCGTCGGCGGGCCAGATCCTGTACAAGGGACAGGATATCACCGCGATGGCGCCGGCCGATGTGGCGCGTCTCGGGCTGGTGCGTTCCTTCCAGATTTCGGCGGTATTTCCGCATCTGACGGCGCTGGAGAATGTCCGCGTCGCCCTGCAACGCCAGCACGGTTCTTCGTTCGATTTCTGGCGTTCCAAGAGCGTGCTCGACCGCTTCAATGGCCGGGCGCATGAGCTTCTCAACGATGTGGGCCTGAGCGAGTTTGCCAACACGCCGGCGGTCGAGATGCCCTACGGCCGCAAGCGCGCGCTCGAAATTGCGACGACGCTGGCGCTCGACCCCGAGATGATGCTGCTCGACGAGCCGATGGCCGGCATGGGTCATGAAGACATCGACAAGATCGCTGCGCTGATCAAGCGCATTTCGGCGAAGTACACCATTCTGATGGTCGAGCATAATCTCTCCGTGGTCGCCAACCTGTCCGACATCATCACGGTGCTGACGCGCGGGCAGGTGCTGGCCGAAGGCAATTATGCTGAGCTGTCCAAGGACGAGCGCGTCAAGGAAGCCTATCTGGGGGCCGGTCATGCCTGAGTTGAAAATGGCCGAAGCTGCCGCCAAGCCAGCGGGCGCGGACATTCTTTCCGTTTCCGACCTGCAGGCCTGGTACGGCGAATCTCACATCCTTCACGGCATCAACTTCAATGTGAAGGCCGGCGAGGTGGTTACGCTGCTCGGCCGCAACGGCGCCGGCAAGACCACGACGCTGAAATCGGTGATGGGAATCATCGGCAAGCGCACCGGCTCGATCCGCTTCAACAATGAAGACATCATCCGCGCCTCGTCCGACAGGATCGCGCGGATGGGCGTAGCTTTCTGCCCGGAGGAACGGGGTATTTTCGCAAGCCTCGACGTGCGTGAAAACCTGCTGCTGCCGCCGATCGTGCGCCCCGGCGGGCTGTCGCTCGATCAGATCTTCGAATTGTTTCCGAACCTGAAGGAGCGCCTCAACAGCCAGGGCACCAAGCTTTCGGGCGGCGAGCAGCAGATGCTCGCGATCGCCAGAATCCTGCGCACCGGCGCGCGCTTCCTGATGCTGGACGAGCCGACCGAGGGTCTCGCGCCCGTCATCATCCAGCAGATCGGCCACACCATCGCGCGGCTGAAGTCGGAAGGCTTCACCATCCTGCTGGTCGAGCAGAATTTCCGCTTCGCCTCCACGGTGGCCGACCGTTACTACATCGTCGAGCACGGCAAGGTTATCGACGGTTTTGCGAATTCGGAGCTGTCGGCCAACATGGACAAGCTTCACACCTATCTCGGCGTTTGATCGTTACTGCGACTGCACTCAGGATTAATGGAGACAATATGAAACATCGCATTTCAGCTCTTCTTCTCGGTACCGCCCTGGCGCTTGCCGCAGGCGGCGCTCTGGCACAGGACAAGAACGTCAAGATCGGCGTTCTCACCGACAATTCCGGACTTTACTCCGACCTCGGCGGCGCCGGCTCGACGCTGGCGGCGCAGATGGCGATCGAGGATTCCGGCCTTGCGGCCAAGGGTTGGAAGATCGACCTGGTCTCCGCCGACCACCAGAACAAGCCCGACATCGGCACTACCGTTGCGCGTCAATGGATCGACGTCGAGAAGGTCGATATCTTCGTGGATGTTCTGAACTCCGGCGTTGCGCTTGCGGTGAACAATCTGGTGAAGGAAAAGAACGCCATCATGATCAATACCGGCGCGGCGACGTCGGACCTCACCAATGCCCAGTGCTCGCCGAACACGATTCATTGGGTTTACGACACCTACATGCTGGCGAACAGCACGGGGCAGGCGCTGGTGAAGGCCGGCGGCGACACCTGGTACTTCCTGACAGCGGACTACGCGTTCGGCCACGCGCTGGAACGCGACACCGCCGCAGTCGTGGTCAAATCAGGCGGCAAGGTCATCGGCACCGTCAGGCATCCCCTGAATTCGTCGGACTTCTCCTCGTTCCTGCTGCAGGCGCAGGCGTCCAAGGCCAAGATCATCGGCATGGCGAACGCCGGCGGCGACACCACCAACACCATCAAGCAGGCCGCGGAGTTCGGCATCGTCTCGGGCGGCCAGAAACTCGCTGGACTGCTGCTGTTCATCAACGACGTTCACTCCCTCGGGCTGAAGGTGGCTCAGGGCCTGAATTTCACGGAAACGTTCTACTGGGACTTGAATGACGGAACCCGCGCCTTCTCCAAGCGCTTCTCCGAGCGGATGAAGAACAAGGCGATGCCCTCCATGGTGCAGGCCGGCGTGTATTCGGGCCTGATCCACTATTTCAAGACGATCGATGCGATGGGCGGCAATCCGCATGACGGCGTCAAGGTGGTGGCGAAAATGAAGGAGGCGCCGACCGACGACCCGCTGTTCGGCAAGGGCACGATCCGCGCCGACGGCCGCAAGCTTCATCCGGCCTATCTGTTTGAGGTCAAGAAGCCTTCGGAATCCAAGGGGCCGTGGGACTATTACAAGCTGGTCGGAACGACCCCGGCGGACCAGGCCTTCCGGCCGCTTTCGGAAAGCGCCTGTCCGCTGGTAAAGAAGTAAGAACGATAGCCCGCCGGCATCCGTGCCGGCGGGCGTCCTCTCGCGTCACAACGCGATTTGCGTCATAAACGAGATTGAGTGCGAAACCGATGCAAGCTCTTTATGCCCAGCTTTTGGTGGGATTGATCAACGGATCGTTCTACGCGCTGCTCAGTCTCGGGCTCGCCGTGATCTTCGGCATGCTCAACATCATCAACTTCGCCCATGGCGCGCTCTACATGATGGGCGCGTTCTGCGCGTATTTTCTGTTGAACGTCGCCGGCATCGGCTATTGGCCGGCGCTGATCATCGCGCCCATCGTCGTCGGCATCTTCGGCATGATCCTGGAGCGGACCATGCTGCAATGGCTCGCCGGCCTCGACCATCTCTACGGATTGCTGCTGACCTTCGGCATCGCGCTGATCGTGCAGGGCGTGTTCCAGAATTATTTCGGCTCTTCCGGGTTGCCTTACGCGATCCCCGACGAACTGAAGGGCGGCATGAATCTCGGCTTCATGTTCCTGCCGATCTACCGCGGCTGGGTAGTCGTCTTCTCTCTCGTGGTGTGCATTGCCACCTGGTACCTGATCGAAAAGACGCGGCTCGGCGCCAATCTGCGCGCCGCGACCGAAAATCCGACCCTGGTGCGGGCGTTCGGCATCAACGTGCCCAGGATGATCACGCTGACCTACGGGCTCGGCGTCGGTCTGGCGGCGCTGGCCGGCGTGTTGTCGGCCCCGATCAACCAGGTGCGGCCGCTGATGGGCGCCGATCTGATCATCGTCGTGTTCGCGGTGGTGGTGATCGGCGGCATGGGTTCGATCATGGGATCGATCATCACCGGCTTTGCGCTCGGCGTGATCGAGGGACTGACAAAGTATTTTTATCCCGAGGCCTCCAACACCGTGGTTTTCGTCCTGATGGTGCTGGTGTTGCTGGTGAAGCCAACGGGACTGACGGGACGGGCGGCCTGACATGAGCGCATTGACCGACGATACACTCCCGACATCGCCGCGGGCCATCCGAGACGAAATGATCGTGTTCGCGGCGATGGCGGTGCTGCTGGGCATGGTACCCGCGACCGGCATCTACCCGTTCTTCGTCATGCAGGCGCTGTGCTTTGCGCTGCTCGCCTGCGCGTTCAATCTCCTGATCGGCTATGGCGGCCTGCTGTCGTTCGGCCACGCGATGTTCCTGGGGACCGCGGGTTACATCTCGGCACATGCGCTGAAGGTCTGGGGTGTGACACCCGAGCTTGGAATTCTGGCCGGCGTCGTCGGCGCCGCCGCGCTCTCCGTCGTTACCGGTTTCATTTCCATTCGGCGGCAGGGCATCTATTTTTCGATGATCACGCTGGCGCTGTCGCAGCTGCTGTATTTCATCTATCTGCAGACGCCGTTTACCCATGGCGAAGACGGCATCCAGGGCATCCCGCAAGGCCATCTGTTCGGTGTCTTCAACCTCACCAATCCGACTGTACTTTATTACGTCGTGCTGGCCGGCTTCCTCGGCGGATTCTTGCTGATCTACCGCACCATCAACTCGCCGTTTGGCGAGGTGCTGAAAGCGATCCGGGAGAACGAACCGCGCGCGATCTCGCTGGGCTACAAGACCGACCAGTACAAGCTTCTCGCTTTCATCCTCTCCGGGACCATCGCGGGCTTTGCCGGCTCGCTGAAGGTGTTCGTGGCCCAGAACGCCTCGCTCACCGACGTGCACTGGACGATGTCGGGTGAAATCGTGCTGATGACGCTGGTGGGCGGCCTCGGAACGGTGTTCGGCCCGGTGGTCGGCGCCTTCGTCATCATCGCCATGCAGCAATATCTGGCCGGGTTCGGGCAGTGGGTGACGGTGATCCAGGGCGTCATCTTCGTCGCCTGTGTGCTGACCTTCCGCCGCGGCGTGATCGGCGAGATCGCGCATTATTTCCGGAGAACGCTGTAAAACTGCCGGTTTTGGCGCATTTTCCGGTGCCACAAAGCGGTGGATGACGCGGTTCCCGGGGCCTGCCGTGGCGCGCTTTGCCTTCGAATGCTCTATGACAGTTTCGTGACGGGCCGCCCGGGCGGCCGTTCCTGAACGATGGATAGTACCTATGCTGCGCTGGTTTCGTGCCTTTTTGCCCAAGGAGGAGCGGTTTTTTGACCTGTTTGCCCGGCACGCCCAGACGGTCGTGCAGGGGGCGCTGGCGCTGCAGGACATGCTGCGCGGCGGCGACGAGACCCCGGTGTTCTGCCAGCGCGTCAACCAGTTCGAAAATGACGCCGACGGTATCACCCGCGAGGTACTGACCGCGGTCCGCCGCACCTTCATCACCCCGTTCGACCGCGGCGACATCAAGAACCTGATCACGTCGATGGACGACGCGATCGATCAGATGCAGCAGACCGCCAAGGCGGTGGTGCTGTTCGAGGTCCGCACTTTCGAGCCGCCGATGCGCGAGATCGGGACGCTGCTGGTCGAGTGCGCCAATCTGGTCGGCCGCGCGCTGCCGCTGATGCAGTCGATCGGGAGCAATGTCGCGATGCTGACCGCCATTACCGAGGAGATCGGAAAGCTGGAGGGCCGCATCGACGATCTCCACGATATCGGATTGAAGGAACTGTTTCTCAAGCATCGCAGCGGCAACACGATGGATTTCGTGGTGGGGGCCGAGATCTACAAGCATCTTGAGAAAGTGTCCGATCGTTTCGATGACGTCGCCAATGAGATCAACTCGATCGTGATCGAACAGGTATAGGGCAGGGCCATCACGTGGATGCCACCCTCGGTCTTCCGATTCTGGTCTTCTTGATCGCGGTCGCGCTGCTGTTCGACTTCCTCAACGGGCTGCACGATGCGGCCAATTCGATCGCAACGATCGTGTCGACGCGGGTGCTGCGCCCGCAATATGCGGTGATCTGGGCCGCTTTCTTCAATTTCATCGCCTTCCTGGTGTTCGGGCTCCATGTCGCCAATACGATCGGCACCGGCATCATCGAACCGAGCGTCGTCGATGCCACCGTGATCTTCGCAGCACTGGTGGGCGCCATCGTCTGGAATCTGATCACCTGGGCGCTCGGGATTCCCTCGTCCAGTTCGCACGCGCTGATCGGCGGGCTGGTTGGCGCCGGCATGGCAAAGGCCGGAATTTCGGCGGCGGTCTGGACCGGCCTCTCCAAGACGCTGCTGGCGATCGTGCTGTCGCCGCTGGTCGGGTTCCTGTTGGCGCTGGTACTGGTCGCGATCGTGTCCTGGCTGTCGGTGCGCTCGACGCCGTTCGCGGTCGATCGCGCGTTTCGGATCCTGCAATTCGTGTCGGCATCGCTCTATTCGCTCGGCCATGGCGGCAACGATGCGCAGAAGACCATGGGCATCATCGCGGTGCTGCTGTACTCGCAGGGCCACCTCGGGTCGGATTTTGCAATCCCGTTCTGGGTCGTGATCTCCTGCCAGGCGGCCATGGGGCTCGGCACATTAATGGGCGGCTGGCGGATCGTTCGCACCATGGGATTGCGGATCACCAAGCTGACGCCGATGCAGGGATTTTGCGCGGAAACCGGCGGGGCGGCGACCCTGTTCATGGCGACCTATCTCGGGGTTCCCGTATCCACCACCCACACCATTACCGGCGCCATCGTCGGCGTCGGCGCGGCGCGGCGGGTCTCGGCGGTGCGCTGGAACGTGGCGAGCTCGATCGTCTATGCCTGGGTGATCACCATTCCGGCTTCCGCCATCGTGGCGGCGCTGACCTATTGGGCGGCACTGTTGCTGCGCTGATCAGGTGACAAGCTTGAGCCCGACAATGCCGGCCACGATCAGCCCGATACTGGCGAGGCGGGCTGCGGTAGCAGGCTCGCCGAACAATGCGATGCCCAGGATGGCCGTTCCGACCGCGCCGATGCCGGTCCACACGGCGTAGGCGGTTCCGATCGGAAGCGCTTTCAAGGCGAGGCCGAGCAGGAGGATGCTGCCGGCCATACAGGCGAGCGTCAGGACGGATGGAACGAGCCGTGTGAAACCTTCGGTATATTTGAGGCCGATCGCCCAGCCCACTTCCATGAGGCCGGCGACGAACAACACGATCCAGGCCATCACGACCCTCCGAACTAGGCAGGGTCGTCCCCGCGGATGAGCTGTGAATTGGAAGGCCGTCCTTCCGCTGCCGATATGGGACTGGTGAGCTGCCTCCGCAACTACCAAATGAGGCTTGATTAGCCCGGTTTTCCCTGCCAAACGCTCGAGCCTCATGTCCGACATTGTCGTTTCAGCCGAATCGCCATCCCGCTCGCCGCTTGCAGATGAAGTGGCGCGGCGCCGCACGTTTGCGATCATCTCCCATCCGGACGCCGGCAAGACCACGCTGACCGAAAAACTCCTGCTGTTCGGCGGTGCCATCAATCTGGCGGGGCAGGTCAAGGCCAAGGGCGAGCGGCGCAATACCCGGTCCGACTGGATGAAGATCGAGCGCGAGCGCGGCATCTCGGTCGTGACGTCGGTGATGACGTTCGAATTCGAGGGGCTCGTCTTCAACCTGCTGGACACGCCGGGCCACGAGGACTTTTCTGAAGACACGTACCGGACGCTAACCGCAGTCGATTCCGCCGTGATGGTGATCGACGCCGCCAAGGGCATCGAGGCGCGGACGCGAAAGCTGTTCGAGGTGTGCCGGCTGCGCGACATTCCGATCATCACCTTCATCAACAAGATGGATCGCGAGAGCCGCGACACGTTCGAGCTGCTGGACGAGATCGAAAAAACGCTGGCGCTCGACACCACGCCGATGACCTGGCCGGTCGGCCGGGGGCGCGATTTCCTTGGAACCTATGACGTCGTTAACGGCGGCGTGCGCCTGCTCGAAGGCGGCGGCGCCAAGACCGGCGCCACCGAGCAGATCGACATCGCCGATCTCGCCGGCCGCAACGCCAATCTCGACGTCGCCGAGATCAAGGATGAGCTCGCGCTGGTCTCGGAAGCCTGCAAGCCGTTCGAGCTGGAGGCGTTTCGCGAAGGACACCTGACGCCGGTCTATTTCGGCAGCGCGCTGCGCAATTTCGGCGTCGGCGACCTTCTGGAAGGTCTTGGCAAGTTCGCGCCGCCGCCGCGGGCGCAAGACAGCAACCTGCGCAAGGTCGAGGCCGCTGAGCCGCGCATGAGCGCCTTCGTGTTCAAGATCCAGGCCAACATGGACCCGAACCACCGCGACCGCATCGCATTCGCGCGGTTGTGCTCCGGCAAGCTCAGCCGCGGCATGAAGGCGAAACTGGTGCGGACCGGCAAGAACATGAGCCTGTCCAGCCCGCAATTTTTCTTCGCCCAGGACCGCTCGGTGGCCGACGAGGCGTTCGCCGGCGACGTCGTCGGCATTCCCAACCACGGCACCTTGCGGATCGGCGATACGCTGACCGAAGGCGAGGACATCACCTTCGTCGGCGTTCCCAGTTTCGCGCCGGAAATCGTCCGCCGCGTGCGGCTGACGGATGCGATGAAGGCCAAGAAGCTGAAGGAGGCGCTGCAGCAGATGTCGGAAGAGGGCGTCGTGCAGGTGTTCCGGCCGCGCGACGGCGCGCCCGCGCTGGTCGGCGTCGTCGGCCCGCTGCAGCTCGATGTGTTGAAAGCCCGGCTCGATGCTGAATATTCGCTGCCGGTGGAATTCGAGGTCTCGGAATTCCAGCTCGCGCGCTGGGTCTCGTCCGACGACCGCAAGAAGCTGGAAGCCTTCATCGCCGCCAACGGCTCCGGTATCGCCGATGACGTCGACGGCGATCCGGTGTTCATGGCCAAGAACGAGTTCTATCTCGGCTATACCCGCGAACGGGCCGAGGGAATTACCTTCTCCAACGTCAAGGACGTGAAGAAGAAGGCCTGACGAGTACGCTGGCACTCCGCCCCTTCTGTCGTCCTCCGCGAATGCGGGGGACCCAGTACGCCGCGGCTTATCCGCAAAACATCAATGTCTCTGGAATACTGGATCGTCCGGTCAAGCCGGACGATGACAGGCTGAGATTGGTCGCTTGCCCACGTATGCATCCAGTGGATGCCTGCATGCACCTCGCGAAAACCCAAATCCCTTGCGCCGGACCGGTATCCGTTAAAGTATCCACTGGATGCTTATAGAAAACAGGGAGGCAAACCATGACTGATCTCGCGACCTATTCCCGTTCCGACCGGGTCGGCACCATCGTGATCGACGACGGCAAGGCCAATGTGATGTCGCTTGCGATGCTCAACGCCCTGCACGCGGCGTTCGACCAGGCGGAAAAAGACAAAGCCGTCGTGATCCTGAAAGCGCGGGGCAAGCATTTTTCAGGGGGATTCGACCTCAACGTCTTCGCCAAGGGCAGCGCCGAGGACCAGTATCTGATGTTGAAGGCGGGCGCGGAACTGGCGCTGCGCATCCTCTCGTTCCCGACGCCGGTCGTGACGGCCTGCCAGGGCAACGCCTATCCGATGGGGGCCTTCCTCATCATGTCCAGCGACCACCGCATCGCGGCCGAGGGCGACTACCGGATCGGCATGAATGAGGTCGCGATCGGGCTGACCGTGCCGCGCTTTGCGATCGAAATCGCGCGTCAGCGGCTGACGCCGGCCTATTTCAGCAGGGTGGTGATAACAGCGGAAATGTTCGGCCCCGCCGAAGCCGTCACCGCCGGTTTCTTCGACCGCATCGTCTCGGCGGACGCGCTGGAGCGCAGCGCCGAGGAGGCCGCGCAAAAGCTCGCCACGCTCAACATGGCCGCTCATGCCGCCACCAAGGCGCGGGCGCGCGGGGCGGTGATCAAGATGATCCGCAGCATGATCGACGAGGACATCACGCCACAATATGGCGAAGACCGCGTTGCCCGGCGGGCGTCGGCCTGAGACGAAAACTTCGGCCCGTCCGGTGGTGGCGTTGCGTCCCGTGCCTTTGTATGAAGGAAGCATGACAGTGAAGCCACGCCGGGCGACCTATCGCCATGGCAATCTGAAATCCGCGGCGCTGAAGGCCGCCACGCGCCTCGTGGCGAAGGCCGGCCATGAGCAGTTGAGTCTGCGCGAGGTCGCGGAGGCCGTCGGCGTCGCCCATCGCTCGCTGTACAATCATTTCGCCGACCGCGAGGCGTTGCTGGATGCGGTGGCGACCGAGGCCTATACGCGGCTCGCCGCCATCCTCGTCAAGGCAGAGACGCCACAGGACTACACCGCAAAATATGTCCGTTTCGCCCTGGCCAATCGCGCGCTCTACGCCCTGATGACCAGCCGCCCGCACGCGACCATGAAGCACAACCCGCCGCTGCAAACCGCGGTCCACAAGGTGATCACCCAAGCCATGCGGATATTCTGCCAGGATATCGGGAGCCCGGCCGAACGTCGCCGCGCGGTGATGAAGGTCTATATCACGCTTTATGGCGGCATCTCGCTCTATACGGCCGGCGTCCTCGACCAGCCCAGCGAGAAGGCCCTGATTGCGGAACTGTCGGCCATGAACGCGGGGATGTGAACGCGATCAGCCTTGATGCGGGCCAATACGCGTACCAGCTTGGTTGGGTCGCCCATGAGGACCCTGCTGCATGTTCCGGCGCACCATCGTCTGTCTGATCGGCCTGTTCGCCGGGATCAGCGCCGCCGATGCCCAGTCGCGGCGCCAGATCGACGCGACACCGTTTTCGCATGCACCCTGCAGCGTGCTCGACGGCCAGCCGTGCACGCCGTCGTTCTGCAGCGTCTTCAACGATGGTCCGTGCATTCCCGAGATCGATTATCCCTACGGCCAGAACCTGCAACTCACGATCGAAAGTGTGCCGCCGCAGGATCAGGCCGCGAAATATCGGAAGCCGGACCACGATCTCGACACGATCGGCGACCTGTTTGCGGCGCTGCGGTCCTGCTGGTCGCCGCCGCCTTCCGACATCGCGCGGCCGGGGATGCAGATGTCGGTTCGTTTCAGCTTCAAGCGCTCGGGTGAGATCATCGCCGCCCCGCGCGTGACCTATGCCACGGCCGGCGCCCCGGCAGATACCCGCGCGGCCTATCTGAAAGCGATCAACAGCTCGCTCGCAGGCTGCATGCCGCTCAACTTCACGTCCGGGCTGGGCGGTGCGCTGGCCGGGCGGCCGATCGCGATCCGCTACGTCGACAACCGCGATTTGGCCAAGCAGGCGGAGAAGCCCTGACGACGTCCGCGTGGCGCATTGCGCACCAAGCCCCTAAAATGATACGCGGATATCTTGGAAAACCAGCCGCGTAGCGGGAGGGACATCATGGGACTGCTGGTGTTGATCCTGGGCCTGATCCTGTTCTTCGGCGTTCACACGCTCACCATCCAGCGCAAGCTGCGCGCGCAGGTCATGGCCGCGACGGGCGAGGGCGGCTACAAGATCGGCTATGCGCTGGCCTCGTTCGCAGGCCTTGCGCTGATCATCTGGGGCTTTGCGAAATATCGCGCGACGGGCTGGATCGACGTCTGGAACCCGCCGATAGCGCTCAAGCACATTGCGGTAGCCCTGATGCTGCCTGCGGTCATCATGGTGGTCGCTTCCTACATCCGCGGCCGGATCTATACGACGCTGAAGCATCCGATGCTGACGGGCATCAAGCTGTGGGCTGCGGCGCATCTGCTCGCCAACGGCGATCTCGGCTCGATCATCCTGTTCGGCTCATTTCTCGCATGGGCGGTATATGACCGCATTTCGCTGAAATCTCGTTCCGACGCCGGCGCGCCGCCGATTCCCGTCGGTGGTCCCGGCAACGACCTGATCGCGGTCGCGGTCGGCCTCGTCGCCTATCTGGCGCTGGCATTCGCGTTCCATCCAGTCGTGATCGGCGTGCCCGTGGTTGGAGTCTAGCATGTCGGTTCAGTCTGCCATCAAGCGCAAAACTGCGCCGGAAATCCGCGCGCGCAAGAACGGCGAGCCGATCGTGATGCTGACGTCCTACCATGCGCATACCGCAGCCCTGGTGGATCGCCACTGCGACGTCATTCTGGTCGGCGATTCCCTCGGCAATGTCATGCACGGTTTCGAGACCACCGTGCCGGTGACGCTCGACATGATGATCCTGCAGGGACATGCGGTGATGCGCGGTTCGAAGCACGCCCTGGTCGTGGTGGACATGCCGTTCGGCTCCTATGAGGCCTCGAAGGAGCAGGCATTTCATTCCGCGGTGCGGATCTTGAAGGAAACCCATTGCGGCGCGGTGAAGCTCGAAGGCGGCGTGCGGATGGCGGAAACCGTCGCGTTCCTGTCCGAGCGCGGCGTGCCTGTGATGGGCCATATCGGATTGACGCCGCAATCGATCAACACGCTCGGTTCGTTTCGCGCGCAGGGCCGCGACGAAGGCAGTTGGGACCCGATCCTGAGGGATGCCCAGGCGATCTCGGATGCCGGGGCTTTTTCGGTCGTGGTCGAGGCGGTCGCCGAGCCGCTGGCGCGAAAGATCACGGAGACCATCGCCATTCCGACCATCGGTATTGGCGCCAGCGCGGCCTGCGACGGGCAGGTGCTGGTGCTGGAGGACATGCTGGGCCTGTCGCCGCGGACGCCGAAATTCGTTCGCCGCTATGGGGATCTCGGTCCCGCGATCGAAGCGGCGATCCAGGGCTACGCCAGCGACGTGCGCTCGCGCGCTTTCCCCGGACCCGAACACGTCTACGAGATGAAGAAGAGCTGAAGGAGCGCCATGGACTGGTCGCAGCACTCCATTCCGGCGATGCGGCTTGAACCGCGCTTCGGCGATCGTATCGTTCCGGCTTTTTGCGAGCGGCCCAAAAGTATTCCGGCGATGGTGGCCCAAGCCGTGGCACGAAATGGCGATGGCGAGGCGCTGGTCTGCGGCGCAGCGCGAATGACATGGCGCGAAGTCGCGCAGCAATCGGCGCGGATCGCAGCGGGGTTTCAAAAGCTCGGCCTTGAGCGCGGCGACCGCGTCGCGGTGCTGCTCGGCAACCGGATCGAATTCGTGCTGACGATGCTGGGCGCGGCGCATGCCGGGCTGGTGACGGTGTTGCTTTCGACCCGCCAGCAAAAGCCCGAGATCGCCTATGTGCTGACTGATTGCGGCGCGCGGCTCCTGATCCACGAGGCCGCGCTGGCCGACCGCGTGCCCGATGCGGGCGACATTCCCGATGTGACGCACCGGATCGCGGTCGATGATGATCCGCGGGTCTCGCGTTTTTCGGAGCTGGCCGCTAACGCGCCGCTGGCAGCGCCGGTCGAGGTCGGCGAAGAAGACACCGCGATGATCCTCTATACGTCGGGCACCACGGGCAAGCCGAAGGGCGCGATGCTCGCACATTGCAACATCATTCATTCGGCGATGGTGTTCGTATCGTGCCTCAATTTGACCGAGGCCGATCGATCGATCGCCGCGGTGCCGCTCGGGCATGTCACCGGCGTGGTCGCCAACATCATGACCATGGTCCGCTGCGCCGGCGCCCTGATCATCATGGCGGAGTTCAAGGCTGCGGAATATTTGAAGATGGCGGCGCGCGAGCGCGTCACCTACACCGTGATGGTGCCGGCGATGTATAATCTCTGCCTGCTGCAGCCGGATTTTGACAGCTACGATCTGTCGAGCTGGCGGATCGGGGGCTTTGGCGGTGCGCCGATGCCGATCGCCACGATCGAAAGGCTGGATGCCAAGATTCCCGGGCTGAAGCTGATGAATTGCTACGGCGCGACCGAGACCACGTCGCCGTCGACCATGATGCCCGGCGAGCTGACCGCCAGCCACATCGACAGCGTCGGCTTGCCCTGTCCGGGCGCGCAAATCGTCGTGATGGATGCCGAGGGCCGTGAGCTGCCGCGCGGCGAGATCGGCGAAATCTGGATTCATGGCGGCTCGGTCATCAAGGGCTACTGGAACAACCCGAAGGCAACGGCGGAGAGTTTTACGGCCGGCTTCTGGCATTCCGGCGATCTCGGCTCGATTGATGCCGAGAATTTCGTTCGCGTATTCGATCGCCAGAAGGACATGATCAACCGCGGCGGCTTGAAGATCTATTCGGCGGAGGTCGAATCGGTGCTTTCAGGCCATCCCGACGTGGTCGAGAGCGCGATCATCGCGAGGCCGTGCCCGGTGCTGGGTGAGCGCGTACACGCGGTCGTCGTCACCCGCGGCACGGTCGGGGCCGAGGCGCTGCGCACCTGGTGCGCCGAGCGGCTGTCCGACTACAAGGTGCCGGAAACCTTGGATGTGCGGGCGGACCCATTACCGCGCAATGCCAACGGCAAGGTGATGAAGCGGCAGCTCCGCGAGGCTTTCATGGCGCTGATTTCGGCCGCAGCGCGACAGTAAGCTGAGGCCGGCCGCCGAGTTATCGAGGCGGTTGAGGATAGTGTCGATCGACAACGACAGCGTCGGGATGCGACACGATGGTCATGAACCAGACGAGGCTAACGGCCAACGTCCAAAATGTATTCCAGTAAAGCCACGTCATTTCTGCCCGCCTAACCAACTATTTCAGCCGCTGCTCAAGCCGAGGTTCTGCCTACGAATTCATCCAGGTAGACAGGCACATCGTGCCCCTCGATGTCGCAACGGCAGCGAATTTCTCTCGCGATATCTTTGGACAAATCGTCGGTCCAGTGCTCCAGCGTGTTGAAAGCAACCACCTCGATCGGGTCATTGAATTGTCCCGACAGAAGATCGGCAATAACCGTCTCGATGTCAGCGCGCTCGGTTTTCCGAGCGAAGCCATGCTGCCCTGGACCTTCTACGACCAGATAGACCGTCTGATCGGCGCCATACGGCACACTCGGCGAAAATCCGCGCATTGCCTGATCTCCATGTAACTGAGATTCAATTGCAGCGCGGGGGAAAGGTTCCCTATAGACGCCTACGTTTTAAAAACGTCTGGCAAGTGGCGGCGACGGCCCGTCACCGCAAGATTGCCGCGACAGGGCTAGAGTTTCGGAGCGCTGCCCTTGTTGGGTGCCGAGCCTTCGCTCGGCTCGGCGGCGAGCGCCGCACTGTCGATCGCGGCGGCGCTAACGAGCTGCTTGACGTCCAGCAGGGTGAATTGCGCGATGCCGACACGGTCGGCCGGCGTACCCGGGACGAGCTGCACACTCAACACGCCATCGCAATTCGCGCCCTTGGCTTCGGTGAGCATGGCGCTCGGTTCCTTGGCCTTGGTCTGCGCGCGCTTGACGACCGCCACGCAGCTGCCGCGGACGGTGTCGCCGTTGAGCTTGACGGCGGCCCTCGGGTCGAGCGGCTTGTCGATCGCTTCCAGCGCGGTCGCTTCCTTGTACTTGCCGCCGACGGACATGATCGAGCCCTTGCGGTAGATGTAATACAGGTGTTGATCGCCGACGATGGTGGGCACGCCGTATTTGCCCATGACTTCCTTGATCATGTCCGCTTTCGACGGCTGCTGGTCCTGGGCGAAGGTCAGATTGCGTGCGACGAAATAGGCGCGGTTGGCGCTCGCGGGCGAGGAGAAGCTGGTCGAGAGCATCTCGCCGTTCTGTTTTGAGCTGGCGGGGAGGCTGAAATTCAGCGCGGCGACATAGCTGGCACCCCCGAATTTCTGCTGCTGGATGTCGGTCTTGGTGTCGGTATGGCCCTTGAAGAGGGAATCAAAGGCGGCGCGCGCGGATTCGGCGTTCGATTCAGTCGAGATACCCAAAATATCGGGGCGCAGTTTGCCCGAGAACGCCGTCTCGGGCGCCCTCGGCTTGATATCGTCGGCCAGGGACGCCGCGGGCAGGAATGCCAGTCCCAATACCAAGCTCATGGCAAGCATCGAAACCAGCGCATGGCGAGGCATGAAACACCCAAGAAATCGGGGTAAGATTCGAAATGGAAGCACGCGGGATTACGCCAAACTTTGAACCGCGATGTCAACGCTGTCAGGCGATTTCGCGGTCCGGCCGGGGCCGTTGTTAACGCTTTGATCCGCCTTGCTTTGCCTTGCCACCGCCATATCGATAGGCTACGTCGCGGCGATGCGGGGATCGGGCGCACGATGCTGCCGCCCAAGGCGCGGTTCCTCGGGGATGGGATACCTTTAAGTGTCTGAATTATTTGATGAAGTGGACGAGGAGGTCCGTCGCGATCAGCTCAAGAAGCTGTGGGACCAATACTCGCTTTATATCATTGCCGGCATGATTTTGATCATTGCCGCCGTGGGCGGCTGGCGCGGCTACCAATATCTGGAGGCCAAGAAGGCGGCCGAGGCGGGGGCTGCGTTCGACAAGGCCGTCGAGCTTTCAGAAGCCAACAAGCACGCCGAGGCCGAAACGGCCTTCGCCGATCTCGTCGCGAAGGCGCCGTTTGGTTACCGCGTGCTGGCGCGGTTGCGCATGGCGGCGGAAGTCGCCAACCGCGATCCGCAGGCCGCGGCAAAGATGTTCGATGAGATCGCCGCTGATCGCAGCGTCGGCGTCGCCGAGCAGGATCTGGCGCGGATTCGCGCCGCCCAGTTGCTGCTGGAGAGCACGAGCTATCCCAACATGAAAGAGCGCCTCGAGGCCGCTGCTGCGCCAGGCGCCACCTTTCGCCATACCGCGCGCGAATTGCTGGCGCTGTCGGCCTGGCGCGCCAACGACGCTGCGGCGACGCGGCAATGGCTGGACTTGATCGCCAATGACGGCGAAACGCCGCCGAGCCTGCGCTCGCGTGCCGAAGCGCTGCAGGCCCTACTGCCGCCGGTCGCCAAGAGCTGATACCGGCAGAACGAGTTGGGAAACCCAGTATGCGCCGCCCGCAACATTTGATCGCAGCCGCTGTCCTCATCGCGCTTTCGGGCGCGCTGGCGGGCTGTGGCAGCACTGGCAATTTCGACCCGTCCGATCTGCTCGACTTCCTCGATACCAAGAAGAAGCTGCCCGGTGACCGCAAGCCGGTGTTCCCCGACGGTGTGCCGGGCCTTGAGCAGGGCGTGCCGAAGGACCTCTACAAGGGCGCCCGTCAGCAGGACGACCCGAACACGCAGGCTGCCGCTGCAGCGCCTCCGCCGGCGGAAGAGCCGAAATCGAAGCGTGGCGCGAAATCCAAGGGCAAACAGGCTGCCGCCCCGGCCGCTGCGGACCCCGACGCCGCGCCCGAGGAGGAAGGCAGCACCGCCGCCGCGCCGCCGGCGCCCAAGCCGGCCAAGATCGTGCGCAAGCGCACCACCGCGCCGCCGCCCGATCAATCGGCGGCGCCTGCACAGTCCCCGCAACAATCCGCGTTCCCGGCGCCAATGCCGAGCGGCACTTTCACGCGCTGATTTGTCCTCTTCGTTCGATTGACACGCCCTTCAAAAAAGGGCGTTTGGATTATTTATGTCCTTTACGATCGCCATCATCGGCCGTCCCAATGTCGGCAAGTCGACGCTGTTCAACCGGCTGGTCGGGCAGAAGCTGGCGCTGGTCGATGACGAGCCCGGCGTCACCCGCGACCGCCGCGAGGGCAACGCGCGCCTCGGCGATCTCGAATTTACCGTGATCGACACCGCCGGCCTCGACGAGGGTGCCAAGGGTTCGCTCACGGCACGGATGCAGGAGCAGACCGAAACCGCGATCGAACTGGCTGACGCGCTGATGTTCGTGATCGATGCGCGCGCTGGGCTAACGCCCAACGATCGCGCCTTTGCCGATTTCGCGCGCCGCGCCAACAAGCCGGTGGTGCTGGTCGCCAACAAGAGCGAAGGCAAGCACGGCGAAGTCGGCGCGATGGAATCCTACGCGCTGGGGCTCGGCGATCCCATCCAGATTTCGGCCGAGCACGGCGAAGGCCTGAGCGACCTCTACGATGCACTACGCGTGCTGATGCCGGAGCCGGTTGAGGAGGGTGAAGAGTTCGACGATGACGACGTTATCGTGTCCGACGAGGAGCTCGCGCAGCGTCCGATCCGCGTCGCCATTGTCGGACGTCCCAATGCCGGAAAATCCACGCTGATCAATCATCTGCTCGGCGAGGAGCGGCTGTTGACCAGCGCCGAGGCCGGCACCACGCGGGATTCCATTTCGGTGGAGATCACCTGGCAGGGGCGCGAGTTCCGCGTGTTCGACACCGCAGGCTTAAGGCGGCGCTCGCGGATCGAGGAGAAATTGGAAAAACTGTCGGTGGCGGACGCGCTGCGCGCGGTACGCTTTGCCGAAGTCGTCGTGCTGATGATGGACGCGCAGAACCGGTTCGAGGAGCAGGATCTGCGCATCGCCGATCTGATCGAGCGCGAGGGCCGGGCGATCGTGCTCGCGGTCAACAAATGGGACCTGATGGAGCGGAAGGGAAATCTGATTTCCGCGCTGCGCACCGATGTCGATCATTGGCTGCCGCAGGTCAAGGGCGCGCCGGTGGTGGCGGTGTCCGGGCTGATGGGCGAGGGCATCGACCGGCTGATGACGGCGATTGAGGAAGCCTACGCGGTGTGGAACAAGCGCGTGCCGACGGCCACGCTCAATCGCTGGTTCGAGCAGGCGGTCGATGCCAACCCGCCGCCCGCGGTCTCCGGCCGGCGGCTGAAGCTGAACTACATCACGCAGGCCAAGGCGCGACCGCCGAGTTTTATCTTGTTCTGCTCGCGCGCCGACGCCGTGCCGCAATCCTATCTGCGCTATCTCATCAACTCGATGCGCGAGGCCTTCGACCTGCCTGGCACGCCGATACGGATCACGCTGCGCGAAAAGGCCAATCCGTTCGCCCACAAGCGAAAACGACCGTCATGAGCGAAGCGGCGTCCGTGCAAGCTACCGACACGCCGCCGGTACGCAGCGGCGCGGCGGCCTTTATTTTCGTCACCATCCTGCTCGACATGCTCGCGCTCGGCCTGATCCTGCCGATCCTGCCCAAGCTCGTGGAGAGCTTCGTCGACAACGATACCGCAACCGCGGCGCGGATCTTCGGCCTGTTCGGCACCGCCTGGGCACTGATGCAGTTCCTGTTCTCGCCGATCCTTGGCGCGCTCTCGGACCGCTTCGGCCGGCGGTCGGTGGTGCTGCTATCGAATTTCGGATTGGCGTTGGACTATGTGTTGATGGCGCTGGCGCCGTCGCTGACCTGGCTGTTCGTCGGGCGGGTGATTTCCGGGATCACCTCCGCGAGCATCTCGACGGCCTTTGCCTATATCGCCGATGTGACTCCGCCGGAACGGCGCGCTGCGGTGTTCGGCAAGATCGGCGCGGCCTTCGGCGCCGGGTTCATTCTCGGTCCCGCCATTGGCGGTTTGCTCGGCGGAATGGATCCGCGCCTGCCGTTCTGGATCGCGGCAGGCTTGAGCTTTGCGAACACGCTCTACGGCTGGCTGATCCTCCCCGAGTCGCTGCCGCCGGAACGCCGCGCACCGTTCCGCTGGAAAAGCGCCAGCCCGCTCGGCGCGCTGCATCTCTTGCGCTCGAACCGGATTCTCGCCGGCCTGTCGCTGGCGAATTTCTTCGGACAGGTCGCGCATGTGGTGCTGCCATCCACCTTCGTGCTCTATGCGACGTACCGCTATGGCTGGGATACGACGACGGTAGGGCTCACGCTGGCCTTGGTCGGCGTCTGCGCCATGGTGGTGCAGGGTGCGGGCGTCGGGCCGATCGTCAAGCGCCTCGGCGAGCGCCGGGCGCTGCTGCTGGGGCTTGCTTGCGGCGCGCTGGGATTTTTCATCTATGGCGCGGCCCCGACCGGGCCGCTGTTCTGGCTCGGCATCCCCGTGATGGCGCTGTGGGGCGTGGCGGGCGCGGCGATCCAGGCGCTAACGACGCAGCTCGTCGCGCCGGATCAGCAGGGCCAATTGCAGGGGGCGACCAACAGCGTCAACAGCATCGCCCAGATGGCAGGACCGTTCCTGTTCACGCTGACCTTTGCCTATTTCATCAGCGATCAGGCGCCAGTGAAAATGCCGGGCGCGCCGTTCCTGCTGGCAGCGGCGTTATTGGGATTGGGGCTGGTGATCGCGTGGCGCACGCTGGCGACGACCGCGCACGCTCGCCAAACTGATCACGGCGAATAGGGCGGTTGCTACTGTGGCCAGTTCGCAACAGCGATTCCAATTTCTCGACTTTTGGCCACACGGGACACCACGGGAACTTTCGGCAGGGCGGTTCCCGCATTAAAGTAAATCAGTTGATTCATTTTTCTATTGAAGGCCGGGGCCGCCGACGTCTCGGAAGCAAGCCATTGAAATGACGCGCGTGCCGGTTCGGATATGGTGTTTCCCCCGGCCGCGATTGCCATTTTGGCAAGCCGCCGCCGCTGTTGCGATCGCTGGTTGCGCCACGCTCGCGCTGACGAGCGGGGCATCCGCGGCCTGTTCGCCGACGGCCGACAATAGCCCCAATCCTCCGCCGGGCACGACCATTACATGCTCAGGCGTGACGACCGATGAGAACGGGACCAACGGTTACGGGACGGGCAACCAGACTGGTATTGTCATCAATGTCGACAGCGGTGCCTCTGTCACGGGAAGCGCGAATAGCGGAATCAACATCGGCAGCGCGACGGTCAACAATTCGGGAAGCATCACCGGCGCAACGAACGGTGTTTTCTCTCAAAATGACGTCACCGTCACCAACAACACCGGCGCCACCATCACCGGCACTACCGTATCCGGCGTCGGCTCGAACAATGGCAGTGTGACTGTCGTCAACTCCGGCACGATCACGGGCAACGCAAATATTGGCGTATTCGCCTTCGTCAACGCCACGGTTGCCAACAATGCGGGCGGCACCATCACCGGCGATCTCGGCGTTAATTCCGGCTATTCCGCTGTCGGGACTGTCACCAATGCCGGCAACATCATCGGCACCTCTTACGGCTTCATTGCTTACGGCACGGGCATCGTTTCCAACAGTGCGGGCGGTCTGATTTCCGGCGGGATAAGCGGTGTCCAGGCCAACCAATTGTTGAATGTCACCAATGCCGGCACGATTGCCGGTACCGCCAGCTATGGCCTGGAGGCGACCGGCAATATGGAAGTCGCCAACGCCGCCGCCGGGACGATTACCGGCGCAACGGCTGCGATCCATACCAACAGCGGATCGATTTCGGTAGCGAATTTCGGCACTATCTCGAGCCCCACCGGCTTTGCTGCCTCTGTGAATGCCAATCTGACAATAACGAACGGCGCCAGCGGAAGCATTACCGGCGGCATGGTTGCCAATTTGGGCTTTGCTCACGTTACCAACCAGGGGACCATTACCGGCCTGAACAACACCGCCATCTATGCCTTTACCGACGTCAATGTCACCAACGGCGTTGGCGCGCAGATCACGAGCCTGATCAACAACGGGATCTATGCCAGCAATGGCGTCGCAACCGTCGTCAATTCCGGAAACATAAGCGTCGGCGGTTTTGGCTACGCCATTCGCGCCGAGACGAATGCGGTGGTGACCAACAATGCCGGCGCGCAGATCAGCGGCGGCGACACCGGCGTCCGCGCCAGCCTCGGGTCCGTCTCAGTCACCAACTACGGCTCCATTTCGGGCCTCACGGGCAACGGCATCTATGCGGGCACGGGCGGGTCGACCGTGTTCAATGCGGGCACCATCACTGGAGCAACGGCCGCGATCCAGTTCGCCGGCAGCGGCAACGTTCTCACGCTCGCGCCGGGATCGGTGATATCGGGCAACGTGCTCGGCGGGGGCAGTGATACGTTCCAACTCGGCGGCAGCGGTGCCGCGACCTTCGATGTCAGCGCCCTGGGCGGCGCCGCTCAGTATCAGGGTTTCAGCGCCTTCAATAAAGTTGGCGATTCAGTGTGGACGCTGAGCGGCACCGGCTCCTTCGCCGGCGATGTCAATGTCAATGGCGGCGCGCTGATCGTGAACGGCAATATCGCGTCGGCCGGCAATCTCGTTGTCAATGCCGGTGGCACGCTGGGTGGCAACGGCATCGTCGGCAACACCGTCGTCAACGGCGGCATTCTGTCTCCAGGCAACTCGATCGGGACTATCGCCGTACAGGGCAGCCTCGTCTTCACGGCGGCTTCGACCTACCTGGTGGAGGTGTCGTCATCGGCATCCGACCTCACCAATGTGACGGGGGCGGCGAATTTGGCCGGTACGGTTCGGGTTGCGCTCGCAAACGGCACCCTGCGGTTCAATTCGCCCTATACCATCCTGACTGCGGCGGCGTTGAACGGTTCGCATTTTGATTCTGTTGCGACACCGATCGGAATTTCCGGTTCGTTGACCTATTCCGGCAACACGGTGCAGCTGGTTCTGGGGTCGGGCTTTGCGGAGATTACCGGCCTCAATATCAACCAGCGCGCCGTCGCAAGTGCGCTCGACAAGGCATTCAATTCCTTTGGTAGCGTGCCGGCGCCATTCGGCGGCATTTTCGTCGGCAATGTCCCGGCAAACCTGACGCAGGCCTCAGGCGAGCTGGCGACGGGTTCGCAGCAGACGACGTTCGACGCGATGAACCACTTCGTCAATTTGCTGGCCAATCCGTTTGCCGCAGGCCACGACGGGACCGCACCGGCGGCCGCTTCATTCCAGGAAGAGGGAGCAGCCGATAGCTATGCCGGCGGTCGCCGGCGGCCCGGTGCCGAGCGTGACGCTTACGCCATGGTCACCAAGGCGCCTCGGGCTATCGGTTTCGGCCAACGCTGGAGCGTGTGGGGCGCGGGCTATGGGGGCTCGCAGACCACCGACGGCAATGCAGTACAGGGATCGAACACGGCCACCAGCCGCATCGCCGGAACGGCCGTCGGCGCTGATTATCGGATCTCGCCATTCACGCAGGTCGGGTTCGCCCTGGCTGGCGGTGGCACCAACTTCGTCGTCGCCAACGGTCTCGGTTCGGGCCGCTCCGACCTGTTCCAGGCCGGCGCCTACGTTCGTCATACGGCCGGCGCCGCGTACTTCTCGGGCGCTCTGGCCTATGGCTGGCAGGATGTCACGACGAACCGAACAGTAACGATTGCGGGCAGTGACCAGTTGCGTGCGCAGTTCAACGCCAATGCGTGGGCGGGGCGTCTCGAGGGTGGCTATCGCTTCCTCACCTCGTGGGTCGGCATCGGCATTACACCCTATGCCGCCGCGCAATTCGCAACCTTCGAACTGCCGGGCTATGCCGAACAGGCCATTGTCGGTGCCAACACCTTTGCGCTGGCCTATGCGGCCAAAAGCGTTACCTCGCCGCGCACCGAGTTGGGATTCCGCACCGACCGATCATTCGCATTGCCGGGGGCGATCCTCACCCTGCGCAGCCGCTTCGGCTGGGCACACGACTACAATATCGATCGCAGCATCGCCGCCACCTTCCAGACCTTGCCGGGCGCATCCTTCGTCGTGGGCGGTGCATCGCCTGCACGAGACGCCGCGCTCGCTTCGGCAACTGCCGAGGCGAAATGGCTGAACGGCTTCTCGCTCGCCGCGACCTTCGAGGGTGAGTTCTCGAATGTCACCTCAAGCTACGCCGGAAAGGGCGTGGTGCGCTATGCCTGGTGAGCAGCGCCGATCGGCGGGCGCATCTGCGATGTAGAGGAAGGCGGGCACATGGCGCGCGAGCGGCCTTGCCCGCCCTCTGTTTGATCTACTTCTTCACCAGCGGACACTCGCTGGCTTCGAGCGGCTTGGCGGCGTCCTCCGCCGAGATCGTGGCGATCAGCTTGTAGTAGTCCCACGGACCCTTCGACTCTTCGGGCTTCTTCACCTCGAACAGATAGGCCGGGATGAGACGGCGGCCGTCGGCGCGCAGCGGGCCCTTGCCGAACAGCGGGTCGTCGGTCGGCAATTCCTTCATCTTGGCGACGACCTTGGCGCCGTCATGCGGATTGCCGCCGAGCGCTTCCATCGCCTTCAGATAGTGCAGCACGCCCGCATAGAGGCCTGCCACGGTCATCGAGGGCATTGAGCCCTTCGGCGACACCTTCGCGAAGCGCTTCGACCATGCGCGGGTATTGTCATTCAGGTCCCAGTAGAAGGACTCCGTGAATGTCAGGCCCTGTGCCGTCTTGAGTCCCAGAGCATGCACGTCGTTGATGAACAGCAGCAGTGCTGCGAGCTTCTGACCGCCGGCAACGATGCCGAATTCGGAAGCCTGCTTGATCGAGTTGGTAGTGTCTCCGCCGGCATTGGCAAGCCCAATCACTTTTGCCTTCGACGACTGCGCCTGCAGCAGGAACGAGGAGAAGTCGGAAGTATTGAGCGGATGCTTGACGGCGCCGAGTACCTTGCCGTCATTTGCCTTGACGACGGCCGCGGTGTCTCGCTCGAGCGCATGGCCGAACGCGTAATCTGCGGTCAGGAAGAACCAGCTATCGCCGCCGGCCTTGGTCAGCGCCTTGCCGGTGCCGTTCGCAAGCATGTAGGTGTCGTAAGTGAAGGAGATCGTGTTCGGCGTGCAGGCCTTGCCGGTAAGATCGGCGGTGGCGGCACCCGAGTTGAGATGCACGATATTCTTCTCTTTCACGAGGTTGGTGACCGCCAGCGCGACGCCGGAATTCGGGGTGTCGCTGATGACGTCGACCTTGTCGTTGTCAATCCATTGCCGCGCGATGTTGACGCCGATGTCGGGCTTGTTCTGGTGATCGCCGCTGACCACGTCGATCTTCCAGCCCTTGGCGACGAGGCCGGAATCCTCGACCGCCATCTTGACCGCGGCAACTGAATTGGGGCCGCCGATGTCGGCATAGAGGCTCGACATGTCGTTCAGCACGCCGATCTTGACGGTCTTGTCCTGGGCCAATGCTGGCGTCGCGAGGCCGAGTGCGGCAAGCGCCACGGAGGCGGCGAAGCGCCGCGCAATTCTAGTCGTCATGGTATTCCTCCAGAAATGGTTGTTCGCCGGCTCTCTTTTCGGAACCTGCCAGCGGTCTTGCGATAGTCCTTCTCGCCGGCGCGGGCAATGCACCTATCGTAGCGCGTCCGATGTCAGCCTGAACTTCTGGATCCGCTTACCGGTATCCACTTCGGCGGTATAAACATTACCCTTGGCATCCACCGCCATGGCATGAATCCAGTGGAATTGCCCGGCATTGCGACCGCTGCGGCCAAAACTGCCGACTACGGTACCATCGTCCCGTTTCAGCACCCGGATTTCGTTGTTCTCGCCGTCAGCGCTCAGCAAATAGGTCTGCTTCGGGTCAGGCCAGATCGCGATATCCCACACTGCGCCGTTGCCGCGCGTGTTCTTTTCGTAAAACCATTCCTTAACGAAGGTTCCATCTTTCCTGAACACCTGGATGCGGTTGTTGATGCGATCGCAGACATAGAGCAACCCGTCGTTGGCGAGCTTCACACAATGCACGGGGTTGGCGAATTGCTGCGGGGCCGGTCCGTTGGGATCGTAGGGCGGCTGCTTGTCGTCGCTCGGCGGCTTGCCATAGGCGCCCCAGTGCCGCTTGTAGGCGCCGGTCGTCGCATCGAACACGATGACGCGGCGATTGCCGTAGCCGTCGGCAACGAAGATCTCGTTGGCGTCCTTGTCGACCGCGGTCTCGGCCGGCTTGCCGAGTTGCGTGGTGTCGCTGGAGCCCTTGCTCGGCGCGATCTGTCCGATCTGCATCACGAACTTGCCGTCGCCGGTGAATTTCAGGATCGCGTTGTCGTTGTCGGCGTTGCCGCCGACCCATACGAAACCTTTCTCATCCACTTCGATGCCGTGTTCACGGCCGACCCATTCGTAGCCTTCGCCGGCGCCGCCCCAGGAGCGCAGCAGATTGCCGTCGGCGTCGAACTCCAGCACCGGCGGCGCCGACACGCAGCATTTCGAGCGAGGCGGGGTCAACGCAGCACCCTTCTCATCGTCGGTGAGCGAACGCGGACGATGGATGACCCAGATGTGGCCCTGCGCATCGACGGTGATGCCGCCGACCTGACCGAGGATCCAGTTGTTCGGCAGTGGTTTTGGCCAGGACGCGTCGACGGCGAAGGTCGGGATTTCGCCGGCCAGCGACGAAGCCGGCGCCGCAACAAGCATTGCTACCGTGAAGCAGATGTAAATGGCTTTGCAAAGATTTTGGCGGGCGCGATTACGCATCGGCGTCATTGCCTCCCGATGGTTTTTCTTGGCGGGTTATCCCGCTTGAGAGAGCAGTCAATCGTGGGGAGGCGATCAAGTCAACAATTGTCACCGTCATTGCGAGGAGCGATAGCGACGAAGCAATCCATGCCTTAACACGCGGCAAGCAAGATGGATTGCTTCGCTTCGCTGGCAATGACGGAGAAAGACGGCTCACGCCGGCGGATGAAAACTCATCAGCGTGCGGGTCTTGTAGTCATAGAGTTTGCCGGTCTCGTTCCAGTCGGGCGTGCACATCGGCACGATGAATTCCGCCGCCTGTTCCGGCGTATCCAGCGTCATCGGGTCTTCGCCGGGAAATACGCTGGCGCGCATGCGGGTGCGGATTGGGCCGGGGCTGAACAGGTTGACACGCAGTTTCGTGCTCACGGTCTCGTTGGCCCAGGAACGCACCAGCGTGTCGAGCGCGGCCTTCGAGGCCGCGTAGGGCCCCTGATAGGCGTTCGCCTTGCTGGCGGCGCCCGAGGTCACGAACACGGCGCGTCCGGCGTCCGAGACCCTGAGCAGCGGATCCATGCAGCGGATGAGCTGGAAGTTCGCGGTGACGTTCACCGCCATCACGTCGTTCCACGGCTTCAGTTCGATATGCCCGAGCGGCGAGGAGGGGCCGGCGATACCGGCATTGCCGACGAGAATGTCGATCTTGCCGTGGCGCTCATGCAGCGCCGCGCCGAGCCGCGCGATGCCGTCGAAATCGGTGAGGTTGAGTGGCACCAGCGTGGCGCTGCCGCCGTCTTTGCGGATTTCGTCGTCGAGTTCCTCCAGCCCGCCCTGTGTGCGCGCGACGGCCACGACGTGCGCGCCGGCGCGGGCGAGCGCGCGGGCGGTAGCATAGCCGATGCCGCGCGAGGCGCCGGTGACGAGGGCGATACGGGAGGCGAGGGGTTTGGTCATGATGCTGGTCCGTCCACGTCTTTGCGGCGGGTATTACAGACGTGGATGGCCGGGACAAGCCCGGCCATGACGGAAAATTACTGGATTATTTGCCGTATGCGCGCCGTCAGCTCGCTTCCGCCAGCAGCGACAATTGCCGGGGCTGCGGCTCGACCTGGGTTTGGTCGGTGAGGTGGGTCGGATAGGCGCCGGTGAAGCAGTGGTCGGAGAATTTCGGATTGGCGGGATCGCGGCCCGGCTCACCCATGGCGCGGTACATGCCGTCGATCGACAGGAACGCCAGCGAATCCGCGCCGATGATGTCCTTCATCTCCTCGAGCGAATGGGTGGCGGCGAGAAGTCCGCCGCGGTCCGGCAGGTCGATGCCGTAATAGTCGGGATACAGGATCGGCGGCGAGGCGAGGCGGAAATGCACCTCGCGCGCGCCGGCGTCGCGCATCATGCGCACGATCTTCTTCGAAGTGGTGCCGCGCACCAGCGAGTCGTCGATCAGGATGATGCGCTTGCCCTCGATCGCGGCGCGGTTGGCCGAATGCTTCATGCGCACGCCGAGTTCGCGCACGCTCTGCGTCGGCTGGATGAAGGTGCGGCCGACGTAATGGTTTCGGATGATGCCGAGTTCGAACGGTACGCCGGAATGCTGGCTGTAACCAAGGGCGGCGGGCACGCCGGAATCCGGCACCGGCACCACGACGTCGACTTCGACATGGCTTTCACGCGCGAGCTGCGCGCCGAACGCTTTTCGGACGTCGTAGACCGAGCGGCCGCCGACGATGGAGTCCGGCCTTGAGAAATAGATGTATTCGAAGATGCAGGGCCGCGGCGGCTTCGGCGGGAATGGCTTATGGCTGTGCGCGCCGGCCTCGTCGAACACGATGATCTCGCCGGGCTCGATGTCGCGGACATATTTAGCGCCGATCATGTCGAGCGCACAGGTTTCCGAGGTCAGGATCGGGCGGCCGTCGAGGTCGCCGAGCACCAGCGGGCGAATGCCGAGCGGATCGCGCGCGCCGATCAGCTTCTTGTTGGTCAGCGCGACCAGCGCGTAAGCGCCTTCGATCGCACGCAGTGCCTCGATGAAGCGGTCGATGAAGCGGCCACGCCGGGATTGCGCGACCAGATGCAGGATGACCTCGGTATCGGTGGTCGACTGCATCATCGCGCCGCCCTTGACCAGCTCGCGGCGAAGCGTCAGCCCGTTGGTGAGATTGCCGTTGTGGCCAACGGCGAAACCGCCGGCATTAAGCTCGGCGAACAGCGGCTGGACGTTGCGCAGGATGGTGGCGCCTGTGGTGGAATAGCGGACATGGCCGACGGCCATAATGCCGGGCAGACGCTCGATCACTTCGCGGCGGGAGAACGTATCGCCGACGAGACCGAGGCGGCGCTCGGAATGGAAACGGCTGCCGTCGAAGGAGACGATGCCGGCGGCCTCCTGACCGCGATGCTGAAGGGCATGTAGTCCGAGCGCTGTGATGGCGGCGGCCTCGGGGTGGCCGAAGATGCCGAACACACCGCATTCCTCGCGCAGCGTGTCGCCTTCGAGATCGTCCTGCAACTCAATGCCGAGATTCAGATCGGATTGGTGGGCGGGATCGGAAGGGTTCTGCATCTCGTCCATCGCCTCTCTGTTTGGCCAGAATTAGCGTGCCGCGGGTTTCTCGATCAGCTTTTTAAGGCTGTCGCGGGCAGGCTTACTGTAGCCATCGCCAGACGCAGGAGCTGCCTGGTCGGCGTCAGTTTGATCGTCTTCCGGTTTATTCTTCTTGAATCTCTTTAAGATGGTGTTCTCGGGGTCGTCAGGCAAGAGCGACATTAACCAATCCCCGGTTCCCTGCAGGACCACCCGGGACTTGGCGCCGGTGATCCAGTCCGGCCGCTGCTTGTCCGGGACCAGCCAGCTGAAGAACAGGAACGCGACCACCACGATCAAAAGGCCGCGACCCAACCCAAACAGGAATCCAAGCGTGCGGTCCAGCGCACCGATCCGGGAATCCAGAATCATGTCCGAAATCCGCACGGTGATGACGGAGACCACGATCAAGGTGCCGAGGAAGGTGCCGGCCACCACCACCACTGAAGCCACCGTGTCGTTATTGAAATAGGTCTTGGCGGTCGGCAGCAGCTTCGAGAACGCATACAGCGTCACCAGCGCCGCCGCGCCCCATGCCGCGATCGACAGGATTTCGCGCATGAAGCCGCGCACCATGGCGAGCAGCCCCGAAATCAGCATTACTCCGAGCAGGACGAGATCGAGTATCGTTATCGGCATCGGCTGGTCAGGTCCGCTCGTAAGTTCTCAAGCAGCGAATCGGCGGGTCAGGATCACCCCAAGTGAAGGGCAGACGGCGCATCCCGCAAGGCCGGATATCGCGCCATCCCGCTCGCCTTTCGCGCGCGTTGTATAGCGGCGAGGGCGGTGCGCGTCACGCCGCTTTAACTGTTTTCACGACGGAATCGCGCCGGTGTGGCATTTTTCTCAGGCGTCCCGGCGTCCCGGTTGCCGGAGCCTGCGTTTCTGGGACTGCCGCGTGCCGCGATATCGGCGACCAGGCTGGTCAAGCCGCCGATGCTGTTCAGTGCGAGCCCGCCATCGCCACCGACGTCGCCACGGGCCGATTCGGGCAGAACAGCGCGCCCAAATCCCAGTTTCGCGGCCTCCTTCAATCGGGCGGAGGTCTGCGCCACCGGCCGGACCGCGCCCGAGAGCGAAATCTCGCCGAAATAGACCGCATCTGTCGGTAACGGTGCGTTTACCAAGGACGACACTAGGGCGGCGGCGGCCGCAAGGTCGGCCGCGGGCTCCTGGATCCGCAATCCCCCAGCCACGTTCAGATAGACGTCGTAGCCGGACAGTTTGACCCCGCAATGGGCCTCCAGCACCGCCAGCACCATGGACAGCCGGCTCGGGTCCCAACCCACCACGGCCCGCCTGGGGGTGCCGAGCGTGGTTGGCGCCACCAATGCCTGCAACTCCACCAGCACCGGGCGGGTGCCTTCGATCCCGGCAAAGACCGCCGTGCCCGGGCTACCCAGATCTCGTTCAGAAAGGAACAGCTCGGAGGGGTTGGAGACTTCGCGAAGGCCCAATCCCGTCATCTCGAACACGCCGATTTCATCGGTCGGGCCGAATCGATTTTTGACCGCGCGCAGGATGCGGAACTGCTGCGAGCCTTCGCCTTCGAACGACAGCACCGCGTCGACCATGTGCTCGACCACGCGGGGGCCTGCGATCTGGCCGTCCTTGGTCACATGTCCGACCAGGATGATCGCAGCACCCGATTTCTTGGCGAAGCGAATGAGCGCCTGCGCCGAAGCGCGGACCTGCGTTACCGTTCCCGGCGCCGATTCCACCGTGTCGGTCCACATGGTCTGGATCGAATCGATCACGATCAGGCGCGGCACCGCGCCCTCCGACAGCGTCGAGACGATGTCTTCGACCGAGGTTTCGGCGGCGAGCTGCACCGGCGCGTCCGCCAATCCCAGCCGCTCGGCGCGCAGCCGCACCTGCGCCACGGCTTCTTCGCCCGAAATGTAGACCACGCGATGGCCGGCGCGGGCCATCAGGCTGGTTGCCTGTGTCAGCAGCGTCGACTTGCCGATACCGGGATCGCCGCCGACCAAAAGCACCGAGCCGCGGACAAACCCGCCGCCGGTGACGCGATCGAGCTCGGTCATGCCGGAGGACAGGCGAGGGGCGTCCTGGGTCTTGCCGGTTAGCGATTCCAGCTTGAACGTCCGGCCCTTGCGCCGGGAGCGCACCGAAACCGGCATCGAAGTCGCGCCGGTCGTATCCTCCTCGCTCAGCGTATTCCACTCGCCGCAGGACTCGCACTTGCCCTGCCAGCGATTATACGCCGCGCCGCAGTTCTGGCAGACGAAGGAGAGGGTGGATTTGGCCATGAGGGGAGTGAGTCGTAGTCTCAGTGGAACGGGCGAGACTCATAGCATGAAAAGAAGCCGTGGGGCGCGATGAGTGCCTATGCATCCATCGCGCACTTCAGGGCATCAGGCCACGACGCCGGCACATGTCCAGATGCCCACCGGTTGCTCGAGACCGCGAATGGTCTGTGCCGGCTGCTCGACAAGCAGCGCGAAGTCGGCGCTCGAATGGCTCGATTCCGTCCGCGCTCGCTGCACCAGCGCGTCGCTGACGACGATGGCGCATCCGAATTCGCGGGTCAGCGCCTCGAGGCGGCTCGCCGCATTCACGGTGGTGCCGATCACGGCGAATTCCAGCCGGTTGAGGCCGATATCTCCCAGCACGACCTGACCGTAATGCAGTCCGACGCTGACCTGGATCGGCGGCTCGCTGCGGCCGTTGCGTTCTCTATTCAGCTCGGCGATCGAGCCGATCATGCCCCGCGCGCAACGCAAGGCGTTCACTGCGTCGGAATCGCCGGTGAATGGCGTGCCGAACGTTGCCATCAAACCATCGCCAAGATACTTGTCGAGCGTTCCGCCGTGCCGGAACACTTCTCTTTCCATCCGCTCATGGAACTGCCGCAGCGTGCCGATGACCTCCTTCGGGTCGCGCCCATCGGCATAGGTAGTGAACCCCACGATGTCGGCAAACAACACCGCGACGTCCTGGGTGTGCACCCGCGTGAGCGGCTCGTCATTCCCGGACAATTGGTTGACGACGTTGGGCGAAAAATAGCGCGCCAGATTGGCGCGTTCGCGTTCGATTCCGGCGTGGCTGATCAGAAGCGCATTCGAGCGGCGCACCGCCAGCGCCAGGATCGCAGCCACGATGACGAACACCGTCACTTGCTGGAAGCGGGCGCCGAAACCGATCGACGAGGGATCGAGGATTTCGAACATGCGAATGTCTACGCCGATTGCCTCTCTGACCCGCTCCGACAGCGCAGCGTGGGTTTCAGGTTGCAGATACGCCCAACCGACCGCGACAGCCCACAGGGCCGAGGTCCACCCGCCCATCGCGAGCACTGTTCGCCACGAATAGGCGAGGGTGGCGGTCGCAAGGAAGATGAAGAAATAGATGAAACTGTCGAACCGGAATTGCATTCCGATTGGCCAGTGTACGCTGCTCCAGGGATTCGGTACGACGCTGAGGAAGGTCAACAGCGCGAGGTCGCAAATGATCAGGAAAACCTCGAGCGGCGACCGGCCGACCCTGCCGACCTTGAGCTGGGCCCAGCCGATCAGGGCAAAGAAGCCCAGCATCAGGACGTAGTAGATCACGTCCCAGTTCGGGTTGATGATCGGCAGGGTAACGGCCGTGACCGCCAGCGCGACCCAGCGAGCCCGGACGGCGAGCCGCAGGCCCTCGCGCTTGCTGTCGGTAAGGGCGGCTTCCGCGAATTTCAGGGTGTCTTGCCGGGCTTCGGTTCGTCCGGCTCGCTGGTCGCCCAGATAGGGGACATCAGCCGCTTCCGCCATCACGCTCAAGACACATTCTCCTCAGTCGAGAATCAGGCTGTGCAACTTGCACGATGTCGTCGATCAAGGTGGCACGTCTGAGAAGCTGCGGCCACCGATCGACGGTGTCATATCTGATAAACGCTGCGGCAGTCAGGCCGTCGAGCAAATGTGAACGTCAGTTGCCCGCGCGGTCCGGGATCGGGACGGGGAAAGCCGATACCCCAATGCTTACTGGTTCTTGGGAAGGTCGCTCTTGCGCTTGCAAAGGAAATAGGGCTTGCCGTCGATCCTGAGCGGTCTCGGATGTCGGGCACGTCATGGCGGCGTCCGAGACCATCTCGGGCGCCGCACACGCTAAGCTTTCGGTTCTATTTCACCGACACGAACGGCACCGCCGAGCCCGGCACCATGGTGGTCGGCAGCACGCCGTTCCAGCGTTCGGCCTGCACCAGGGTAACGAGGTTGGGGTTGGTGCCGAGCGCCTTGGCGCGGGCTTCGATGGCGGCGGCTTCGGCTTCGCCGGTGAGCTTGATGTTGGTGGCGCGGGCTTCGCCGTTGAGCCGCAGCGCATCGGCGGCGGCCTGTGCCTCGGCGCGGACGGCATTGGCCTTGGCGGTGGCCTGGGTGACGGTGATCTGCGCCTGTACTTTCTCGCGCTCGGCATTCTGCTGCAGCTTCTGCACCTCGACCTCGGCCAGCATGCGCTGCTCGATCGAGTGCAGGTAATTGGCGCTGAACTCGATGTTTTCGAGCTGGACGCTCTCGATCATGATCATCGGGTCGTCCTTCAGCGATGCCGTGATGGCGTCCTTGATCGCGGCGTTGAGCATTCCGCGCTCCTGGATCGCCTTCACCGCCGTGTAGCGGCCGAACACGATCTTGACCTGCTGATTGACGGCCGGGCTGACCACCTGTTTGACCGCGGTGTCCAGTCCGCCGAACTTGGCGTAGAGATCGGCGACCTTGTCCGGCGAGGCGCGCAAGGTGACGCTGATCTTGAGGTCCGCAGGCTGCTGATCGTAGGAGTAGGAGTTCATCTTGTCCCAGGCATAGGTGAAAGTCTTGACGCTGACCTTCTCGACGCTGTCGATCAGCGGGATCTTGAAGCCCAGGCCGGGCTGCGCCGTGCCGATAACCGCGCCGTAGCGCAGTCTCACCCCGCGCTCGGTCTGATCGACGGTGTACCAGCTTCCTGCCGCGATAATGACGATGACAATGACGGCGACGATGGCGCCGATGATTCCCCTGGGCATTTCTGTCTCTCCAGACGTGGGTGATGCGAATCCATGTCCGGCATTGATCTAGGGTCGCTTGCCGAATGGATGTGACACGCGTCACTTGGTCGGTCAGTCACGCCGAATGGTTCAGGCCGTGTGTCGGGTTTCGCCGAATTCCTACGAAAATGCCGTCCACAGCAGGACGAGACCGGCGGCCAGCATGATGCCATCCATCAACAGCCGAAAGACGTCTGGCTCAAGATGCAGCACGAAGCGTTTGGCGATGAAGGCGCCAAACATCAGGGAGGAGCCCGCAATCAGCCCTTTCAGCGCGATATCCGGCGTCAGCGCGCCGAAGCGTTCGAACGTGACCGACTTGCTCAGATAGAGACCGAGCGAGCTTGCAGCTTCGGTGGCGAGAAAGGCGCCTTTGGTCAACCCGTAAAACAGAAACAGCGGCACGCTGAGCGGACCGGTCGACACCACGATGCCCGTGAGGTAGCCGATCACGGCGCCACCGACCGCAAGGTGCCAAAGGCGCGCTTTGAGCTGATGGCGGGCCAGCCAGTGCCGCACCGGCACCATCGCGATCAGAAACAGGCCGATCGCGATATCGACGGCGTGCGACGGCAGCACCAGCAGCGTCCGTGCGCCAAGTGCTGCCGCCGGAATCCCCGTGACCGAATAGGCGAGGCAGGCCCGCCAGTCGACCTCGCGCCACCAGGCGAGAATGCGCGACAAGTTCGCCATCACGGCCGCGACCGCCATGATCGGAACAGCTTCCTTCGGCCCGTATTGATAGACCAATACCGGCATCAGCATGATCGACGAGCCGGTGCCGACAATGCCTGAGATCGTGCCGGCGAGCAGGCCGACAATGAGGACGAAGATGAAGCCCAATCTGCAGTCTTTCGCGATTCTCCGATGCTGACATCATGGTGGCAGCAGGCTCAGGTTACGAGGTCCAAATATTACTCGGAAAGGAGCCGATCGTGCCAATCAGGGGAAGCTGCCATTGCGGTAACAGACAATTCGAGGTGAGCGAGGCGCCGTCTGAGGTGACACGCTGCACCTGCTCGCTCTGTTCCAAGCGCGGCGCGCTATGGGCCTATTACACGCCGGCGCAATTTCGCCTGACATCGCCGCCGGAAAACGTCGCGACGTATCTCTGGGGCAGCCGCACCGTCAAACATCATTTTTGCGCCGGTTGCGGCTGCGGCACCTATTCGGAATCGCCGGATTGGTCGACCGGCAAGCCGGACTTCGACAACCCCAAAGTCGGCGTTAACTCGCGGCTGTTCGACGATTTCGACCTCGATGCCGTGCCGGTCACCGTCATCGACGGCAAGAATTTGTGGTGACAGCAGGACCGCCAGCTCACGCTAGGCGGCGTAAAGCTCGATCGGGGTATCGAACCCCTTGAGCTGGAATGCCTTTGATTGGCTGTCCTTCAAATCTGCTTGGGCGCGGTCAAACACGGCCTTCGTCACGAGGATCTGGTCCGCTTCGGCAACCGACTGGGCGCGAGAGGCGGTGTTGACCACGGTGCCGATCGCTGTCAGGTCCCGATGGGTATGGCCGAACTCGCCAAAGCTGAGTTCGCCGGAGTGAATGCCGATGCCGATCCCTAGCTCACTCGCGGTGAGGCCATGGGCTGCAACGAGAACCTCGCGCCGTTCGCGCCAGCCTTTCTGAATGTCGCGCGCTGCCCGCACGGCGTTCCCGGGATGCTCGGCCCGCACCAGGGGAAAGTTGAAGACCGCCATGACGGCGTCTCCGATCGTCTTGTTGAGCAGCCCGTCATACGCCCAGATCGCGTTCGCGCATTCGTCGTAGAATGCGTCGAGCAGGCCTGAGACGGCATCCGGCGACTGCGATTGCGACAGGCTGGTATAGCCCCGCAGATCGGCAAACATGATGGTCGCGTCGATCGTGATCTTGCGGGCCCGCATCACCTTCGTGAACATCAGCTCGCAGATGGTGCAGGTGTTGGGGTTCATTCGGCTCGGACGGACGCCGAACGCGCGAAATGGCGCCGAGATCACACCGCGAAGCGGCACCGGGACATGCATCTGCTCCCAGCACCCTTTGCAGATTCTCGATTGTTCCAACTCGGCCATTGTCGGTAATGATCCGCGAGAGCGGAAGACGTCGTGATCCTACTCGCGGGTGGCGGTGCGGGCAAGGCGACGACATCACCGCAGCGCACACCTGCCGGCTGGCGGAGAGAGGCAAAGCTGCTAGGATCGCGCCAAAACAAGCAGAATGGAGGACGCCATGGACGCCGTGACGCCGAAGGGCGCGCAAACCGCAGACACGCATTCCCATCTCGTCCGCCCCGACAGCATGGAATGGCAGAAGACCCGTTTCCCCGGCTGCGAAGCCAAGACGCTGCTGTTCGATCGCAAGACCGGCCTGATGACCGCGCTGATGCGGTTCGCGCCGGGTGCGGTGCTGCCCGACCACGAGCACGTCAATATCGAGCAGACCTACGTGCTTGAAGGCTCGCTCGTCGACAAGGAAGGCCCGGCGCAGGGCATCGAATGCAAGGCCGGCGAATTCATCTGGCGCGAGGAGGGCAGCCGCCATGTCGCCTGGTGTCCGGAAGGTGGGCTGATGCTCGCGATCTTCCAGGTGCCTAACAAGTTCTTCGAGGCCGACGGCCGCGTCATCGACGCCGCCGGCGAGGATTGGGACGCAGCCTGGGGACATACCCGCAAGGGATGATTGATATCCGTTATTCGCGTGATCAAGGGAGCGTTTACCATGGCCCATGTCGGCCGTTCCCGGTGATTATATTAAGCCTTGCTTAGGTGTCGCTGGCTACCGTGCAACCCAAAATTGACGGTGCTGGGGATATCGATGTCGCTCTTCAATGCTTTGGATCGGATCTCGCCTGTCGTTGATCGGCAGGCTGCGACAACTCGACTGACGTCATGGCTCTATGCTGCGACGTTATTCGTCTCGGCGCTGCTTCTGTTCTCGATCCAGCCGATGTTTGCGAAGATGGTGCTTCCGAAACTCGGAGGCGCGCCGGCGGTCTGGTCGGTCGCAATGGTGTTTTTTCAGACGGTGCTGCTGGGAGGTTACGCCTACGCCCATCTGTTGAACCGTCTGTTGCTGCCCGGGCGGGCGGTCATGTTCCATCTTCTGCTGGTCGGTGTAACCGCGATGATGCTTCCGATCGCGATTGCGCCCGAATGGGGTGCTCCGCCGCTGGATGGAACGGCGCTTTGGCTGTTCGGCCTGTTCGCGGCTTCCATCGGCCTTCCGTTCTTTACCTTGTCAGCCAGTGCGCCGCTGCTGCAAAGCTGGTTTGCCGCGAGCGGACATCGACAGGCGAGCAATCCATATGTGCTCTACGCTGCATCCAATCTTGGCTCGTTCGCCGCGCTGTTCGCCTATCCCGTCGTCATCGAACCGTTCCTGACGCTGAAAACGCAGACGGCGGCCTGGTCCATCGGGTTTGCGCTGCTGGCCGTGCTCTTGAGTGTCGTCGGATTGTTTGCCACACGCGCGGTGCCTGCCGCGGCCCAGGCCGAAGTTGCGGATGATGTTCGCACGAGTGCAGGGGAGCGGATGCGCTGGATTGCGCTGGCCGCCATTCCGTCGGGTCTAGTCATCGCCGTTACGGCGTACATAACGACCGATATTGCTGCCGCTCCATTCCTCTGGGTGGTTCCGCTTGCGATCTACCTGCTGACTTTCGTCGCCGTGTTTAGCGAGCGGCCATGGATCGCACATGCCAGCGTGGTCAGGTTTGTTCCGTTCGCGGTGGCGCCGCTTGCGGTGAGCCTGATCGGCGGGGAGAAGGTCTTTTGGCTGACCACGATTGCCCTCAATCTCGTCGTCTTCGCGCTGCTGACGCTGATGTGCCACGGCGAACTCTATGCCCGGCGTCCAAACCCTCGACGATTGACCGAATTCTACCTCTGCACCTCGTTTGGCGGGGTGATCGGTGGCGCCTTCGCGGGCTTGGTGGCGCCGCTGATTTTCAACGGCAATTACGAATATCCGATCCTGATCGCGCTGGCGCTGTTGTGCACGCCCGGCCTCTTCGCCGGCGGGCTACGCACGGCGCTGACAGACGCGACGCCGTGGCTTCTGCTCAGTGCGGTGCTCGCGGTGATCTGGTACGCCACCCTCTTGCAGCCGCCAGCGACGCTGGAGCTGCCGTTTCAAGTGCTGCTCGCGCTGCTGGCGACCGCGATGCTGTTTCAACGGCAGCGGCCGATGCGCTTCTTCGGCCTGGTCGTCCTGAGTTTTACAGTGACGGCCCTGTGGCGACCTGGGTTAGCGCCGATCGAAACGGCTCGCAGTTTCTTTGGCGTCCATAAGGTCGCCGAGGTCGGCGACGGCAAAGCCCGCGTCCTTTATCACGGCACCACGATTCATGGTGCCCAGCGCTTGCGGAACGACGACGGCACGCCGGTCAGCGGTCCACTGTTGCCGCAGACGTATTACTATCCGGGAGGTCCGTACTCGGAGGCCATCGGTGCCGCGCGCGCTGTTCGCGGCAATCTGGACCACGTTGCCGTCGTAGGCCTGGGCACCGGTACGCTTGCCTGCCATCGCAAGGGCGGCGAGCTCTGGACGTTCTTCGAGATCGATCCGGAAGTAATTCGCATTGCACGTGATCCGCGTCGGTTCGAGTTCCTGTCACACTGCGCGCCCGATGCGCCCATTGTGGTCGGAGACGCGCGCCTGACATTGGAAGCATCGCATGACCGTTACGACCTGATCGTGCTGGATGCCTTCTCGTCCGATTCGATTCCGGTGCATCTGCTCACGCGTGACGCGCTTGCAGGTTATCTTTCGAGGCTTTCGCCGCACGGTGTTATCATCGCGCACATCTCCAATCGCTACCTCGATCTGGCGCCGGTGGTGGCGAACGTCGCTCATTCCCACGGGCTGGTCGCCTTCATCCGCGAAGACAACAGTGCCGGTGATCTCATGGTGACATTGAAGGCGAATGCCCGCCTTGTGGTAATGGCGCGCGAGGCGGGCGATATCGGAAGCGTCGCGGCAAGCTGGACGCCGTTGCGTTCCGATCCGTCAAGCGCGCTGTGGACGGACGACTATTCCAACATTCTGGGCGTCATGCTGCGCAAGAAATTCGGCGGGTAGAGGCTGCTGGCAGCTACTTCAGCACGATCCACGCCGGCGCATGGTCGCTTGCGCCTTCCTCGCCGCGAACCTTGCGATCGACGCCGGCCTTGAGCAGTCGCGGCGCGATCGCCGGGCTCAGCAGCAGATGATCGAGCCGCAATCCGGCGTCGCGCGGCCAGCGGTTGCGCTTGTAGTCCCAGAACGTGAACATCGGTTTCGACGGATGGAGCGTCCGGATCGCGTCGGTCCAGCCCTGGTCCACCAGCGCCTTGAACGCAGCGCGGCTCTTCGGCTGGATCAGCGCGTCCTTGTCCCAGGATTTCGTCGGATAGATATCTGACGCGGTCGGCGCGACATTGTAGTCGCCGGCCAGCACCACCGGGATGTCCTGCTTGAGCAATTTTGCGGCATGCGACCGTAGCCGCTTGAACCAGTCGAGCTTGTAGTCGAATTTCGGTCCGGGCTGCGGGTTGCCGTTCGGCAGATAGAGGCTGGTGACGATGACGCCGTTGACGGCGGCTTCGATATAGCGCGCCTCGTCATCATTGCGATCGCCGGGCAGCGCGGTCCGGGTCAATACCGGCTCGGCGTTGCGCGCCAGGATAGCGACGCCGTTCCAGGTCTTCTGTCCGCGCCACACCGCGCCGTAGCCGGCTTTCTCGATCGCCAGAATCGGGAACTCGGCATCGGTCGATTTCAGCTCCTGCAGACAAACGACGTCGGGTTTGGCCACGCGCAGCCAGCGCAACAGGTTCGGCAGCCGGCGGTTGACATTATTAATGTTGAAGGTCGCGATCTTCATGTAGAGCTAGCCGGCATCACCATGCTTCGCCTGACACTTCGCTGCCATTTGGAGATTCCATGTCGAAACTACGCTTCGCCGTTCTCGCGCTCGCCATCGGATGCTCCGGATCCGCGCTTGCTCAAACCGAGCAGCGCGGCGCCTGCAAGGCGGACTATGACAAATATTGCGCCGGCACGCGGCCCGGCGGCGGTCGTGTCGTCGCATGTCTGAACAAGCAGCAGCACCAACTCAGCGACACCTGCAAGAAAGTGTTGGCTAGCCGGAAGGCACAGTGAGACACAAACTCGACATGAGGCGCCGCGAACGAACCCTGGAAACGAAGAACTAGGTGGAAGCGGCAGCGAGCTCTGCTGGAGGCGGAGCAGGCGGCTCTGCAGTGGCATTGCCACCCTTGTAAATGCGCGCGTAACGCTTGCCGAGGCTGGTCAGCACTTCGTACCCGATGGTGCCGAAATGGTGGGCGAGCTCGTCGACCGTAATGCCTTCGCCGATCAGCGTCACCATATGGCCGCGCCGCACAGCATTCTTGTCGAGATCGGTGACGTCGACGGCCGTCAGGTCCATCGAAATCCGCCCCGCGATCGGGCAGCGTCTGCCGGCGACCACCACCTCGGCGCCGCGGGTGCCGTCATTGGCGCTGGCGGCACGAAAATAGCCATCGGCGTAGCCCGCGGAAACGACCGCTATTCTGGTCGGACGCCGCGCCGTCCAGGTGCCGCCATAGCCGACGGTATCGCCGCGCTCGACGTTACGGATCTGCACGATGCGCGCCTTCAATTCGACGACCGGCTGCATCGGATTGTCGGCTTCCGGCGTCGGATTGACGCCGTAAATCGCACAGCCCGGGCGCACCATGTCGAACTGGAATTGAGACCCTAAGAAAATGCCGGATGAATTCGCCAGCGAGGCCGGCACGCCGGAAAACAGGCTCGCGATCTCGCGAAAGGCGGTGAGCTGCCTGGCGTTGGCGGGATTGTTGAGCAGTTCCGCGGAGGCGAGGTGGCTCATCACGAGCGTAATGCCGTGATCGCCGGCGTTGATCCGCGGGATGATGCCCTGCGCCTCGGTGACTGTCAGTCCGAGCCGGTTCATGCCGGTATCGATGTGGATCGCAGCGCCGCCCGACCAACCCGAGCGGCGGCAGAATACGTCCCATTCGGCGAGTTCGTTGAGGTCGCCGATCACAGGCTTGCAGTCGATCCTGGCGTAGGCCTCGCCGGTATTCTGGAAAAAGCCGTTGAGTACGTAGATCGCGGCCCCGGGCGCCGCGGCGCGAACCACGCGGGCCTCATCGAGGGTGGCGACGAAGAACGTCTTGCAACCGGCGGCGGCAAGCGCCCGTGCGACCTGTTCGGCGCCGCAGCCATAGGCGTTCGCCTTGACGACGCCTGCGCATTCGGCCGGCACCGCGGTCTTCTCGAGCTTGCGCCAGTTGGCGACGATGGCATCGAGATCGACCGTCAGCACGCCGGTGGCTGTCACGAGCGCAGCCGCCTGGTTCGCCTCCGGCGAGAGCAGGGTGCCTTGCGGAATGGATTTGGGATCGGGGGCAATGTTCATGCCCCATTTTACGCGGTGGAACGCGGCGGTTCAACCGCAGTTCGCCTCAATAGCCGCGGTCGGGCAAGTGGCTATCCTGTGCGAGATCGCTGAAGCGCGTGAACTGGCCCTCGAACTGCACCTCGACCGTTCCGGTGGGGCCGTGGCGCTGTTTGCCGATGATGATTTCGGCCTTGCCGTGCACCAGCGACATGTCGAGCTGCCATTTTTCGTATTCGGGCGTGCCGATACGCGGCTCCTTGTTGGCGAGGTAATATTCCTCGCGATACACGAAGATCACGACGTCGGCGTCCTGTTCGATCGAGCCGGATTCACGCAGGTCGGCCAGTTGCGGCCGCTTGTCGTCGCGATTTTCAACCTGACGCGAGAGCTGCGACAAGGCGATGATCGGAACGTTCAGTTCTTTTGCCAGCGCCTTGAGGCTGGTGGTGATCTCGGTCACTTCCTGGACGCGGTTGTCCGAGCGCTTGCCCGATCCCTGCAGCAGCTGGATGTAGTCGATCACGATCATGTCGAGGCCCTTTTGCCGCTTCAGCCGGCGGGCGCGCGCGGTGAGCTGCGAGATCGACAGGCCGCCGGTTTCGTCGACGTAGAGCGGCAGCGACTGCAGCTCGATGGAATAGTCGCGGATCTTCTCGAAATCGGCCTCGCTGATGCCGCCGCGGCGGATCATGCTCGACGCGATGCTGGTTTGTTCGGCCAGAATACGTGTGGCGAGCTGTTCGGCGGACATTTCGCAGGAGAAGAAGCCGACGATGCCGCCATTGACGGATTTCATCGTGCCGTCGGCCTGCACCTCGGCGCGATGCGCCTTGGCGATGTTGTAGGCGATGTTGGTGGCGAGCGCCGTCTTGCCCATGCCGGGGCGGCCGGCGACGATGATCAAGTCGGACGCCTGCAGCCCGCCCATCTTGGTGTCGAGATCGCGCAAACCCGTAGCAATGCCGGAAAGACTTCCGTCGCGCTGGAAGGCCTTGGCCGCCATGTCGACCGCAGTGGTCAGCGCCTGCGAAAAGCGCTGGAAGCCGCCGTCGTAACGGCCGGACTCGGCAAGTTCGTAAAGCTGGCGCTCGGCGTCCTCGATCTGGGTGCGCGGGGTAAAATCCACCGGCGCATCGAAGGCGACATTGACCATGTCCTCGCCGATCCGGATCAGGTCGCGGCGCAGCGACATGTCATAGACCGTGCGGCCGTAGTCCTGCGCGTTGATGATCGTGGTGGCCTCGGCCGCGAGACGCGCAAGGTACTGGCCAACCGTCATGCCGCCGATATCGGTATCGGCGGGCAGGAAGGTTTTCAACGTGACGGGGGTAGCGACTTTGCCCATCCGGATCAGGCTGCCGGCGGTCTCGAAGATGGTCTGGTGGAGCGGCTCGAAGAAGTGCTTCGGCTCCAGGAAGTCGGAAACCCGGTAGAACGCGTCGTTGTTGACCAGGATCGCGCCCAGCAGACTCTGCTCCGCCTCGATATTGTGCGGCGCGCTCCGGTAGACCGGAGTTCCCGCGTCGGGAGCAAGCTTGAGGACGTTCGAATCAGTCAGAGCCATGGCGTCAGGTTATGCTTTTGGTTTTTGGCCGTTGCTAGGATTTCCGCAAGGGGGGCGGCGATAAAGCGCCTGTCCCGGGCAAAGCGGAAGCAAAAGCTCGCCGCTATGCACCGTTCATCAAAAATGTGGATGAATCCGGCTCGCACACAGGGTGAAGCTTGACGGGCTTTCGGCCAAAACGGGGCGGTACGGGCGCGTTTTCCGCAAAATGCCGGGTAAAATCTTAGGAGGGCCTGAACCTTACCGTGACTTGGACTGACATAGCTGAATGCGGGGAGACGTTTTCGACCCGCGTCTTAAGCGTTGATCAAACCAGGACCAGGTAGATGAACGCGAACACAGCGGCACCCACTCCGAATGCGATCAAGGCGTAGTCGATCCTGATGTCGGAATCGAACGGGGCTGGGTAGGTCTGCTGGGTCATGGCGGAGATGTACGATGGGCCGCCGATGGCTTCTGTGAAGTAGATCACATCGGGTGTGATTTTCTTAGCCGCAGAATGAATTGGTTACGAAATCGGGAACGGGCCGGCGATTTTCGAGTTGCTAGCTGTAACGGACCGGAAGGACAGACGATGGGCCGGCAAATCCAGGGATGGCGATCGGCAAGCGGGCAGCGCTTGTGGCTGTCGATGCTGATCGACACGATGGAAGAGATTTCGCGCCCGGAGCTGCGTGCCGTCCCCTGCGATGATCGATTGCTCGCAGCGTTGCGAGCCCAACTCGCACGTCCGGCGTTGGCTCGTACGCCTTATGCCTCGGCGTACAGCCTGCGGAACTGACGCGACCCGTGATGGGGGCGGACTATTCGCCCGCCAATTGCAGCCGCGGCTGCCTTCCGAGTTCCATTCCACGCAGCCTCGCTTCTTCTCCGGCTATGTAATCCCGCGTCATCGGCACGATCCCCTGGCGCCGGGTGAGCTGGATCTGGAAATTCATCAGGTTTTGCTTCCGGAACGACATTTCCGACGCCGCCAGGTAAAATTCCCACATCCGGGCAAAACGCTCGTCATAGACGCGCACCGCCTCTTCGCGCCGCGCCATGAAGCGGTCGCGCCAGGCCTTCAGCGTTTCCGCATAATGCAGCCGCAGGATTTCGACGTCGCAGACCAGAAGGCCCGCCTTCTCGATCGCGGGAATGACCTCGGAAAGGGCGGGGATATAGCCGCCCGGGAAGATGTATTTCGTGATCCATGGGCTGGTCACATCGGGCCCGGTAGAGCGGCCGATCGAGTGCAGCACCATGACGCCGTCGTCGCTGAGAAGTTCGGCGCAGCGCCGGAAAAAGGTTTCATAGAAGTCGATGCCGACATGTTCGAACATGCCGACCGACACGATGCGGTCGAACGGGCCGGCAATATCGCGGTAATCGCTCGGCAGGAATCTTGCCGAACCCGTCAGGTTCCTTTCGGCGGCGCGGGCGTTCGAGGCCAGCAATTGCTCCGACGACAGCGTGATGCCGGTGACATCCGCGCCGGTCATTTCGGCCAGATAGAGGCCAAGGCCGCCCCAGCCGGAGCCGATGTCGAGCACGCGGTTGCCGCGCTTGATCAGGAGCTTGGCGGCAAGGTGGCGTTTCTTGGCGAGCTGGGCATCGTCGAGCGTCGTGTCCGGCGTTTCGAAATAGGCGCAACTATATTGCTTGTCGGCGTCGAGGAAGAGGGAATAGAGCCGCCCGTCGAGGTCGTAGTGATGGGCGACGTTGTTTCTTGCCCGGCCGCGCCAATTGAATTGCCTGGCGTGCCGGCTGAAATAGCGCAGCCACCATTGCAGCTTGGCCCAACGTGGGAGCATTTCGGGCTGGCCGAGCAGGATCTCCAGCGCGTCCGCGATCGAGCCATCCTCGACCACGAACGTGCCGTCCATGTAGGCTTCGCCGAGCGCCAATTCGGGATTGAGGAGAATCCGGCGCTGCGTCCGTTCGGTCAGGAACCGCGCCGACACCGGGCGGCCGGTTCCGTCGCCGCAGGTAAACCTTGTCCCACTCGCGGCCGTGAATGTCATCGTGCCGCGGCGAATGAACTGACCCAAGAAATAACGCAACAACCGATCCATGGAAGCACCAATGGAACGAGCGACCGCTACACTACTGACGCACCCCGGAACCGCTGGTTCCAACGATGGATCAATAAAATGATAAGTACGATGATGCCGGTCCGCTAGTGCCTTGGAGTCAAAGCGGATATTCCCGAATGCGGCAATCACGCAGATGCGTAATAAGCACGCTTCCATTCGCGTCATAATCGGCTAAAAGGTGACCCCGCCGCTGGCAACCTTATGCGACGCCGGGAGCGATTCCACGTCTGGAGAAGCAGGGAATGTTGAGCCGAGCGCTCAGTTTAGCGACGGTGACGCTCCTGATCGGCTGCCTCACAGCAGGCGCGGCGCGGGCGGTCGAAAATCTCGACGCCGGCAAGAGCCCCGCCCAGATATTCTCGAACACTTGCAGCGCCTGCCACAAGAGCCCGCGTGGCCTGTTGAAGAACGTATCGGCTTCGTCGTTGCCGGGCTTTCTGCGCCAGCACTATACGACCGGCACCGACATGGCCTCGGTGCTCTCGTCCTATCTGATGTCCAACGGGGCGGCCGACCCCCGGTATCAGGGCAAGGATCAGCCGAAGCAGAAGGACGCCAAGCAGGACGGAAGGCCGGATCAGCCCGACCGGCTCGGTCGCCGGCAGCCAGCGGCCGCACCTGCACAGGAGGCTTCCCGGCCGAACGCCGACGGAGCCCCACCGCAAGGCGAGGGCGCGCGTCCGGGCCGCGACGCGAAGCGGTTCGCACGTCCGCAAGCGGCACCCGATGCCGCCAAGCCTGCAGATGGACAGGTCCCGGTGCAGGCCGCGATCGACAGCAAGTCAGGCGTCAGGCAGAAACAGGGCAGACGCAGCAAGCCCCCCGCCGCCGAAGAACCGCCGAAAGCCGAGCAGGCAGCCCCGGGCGATGCCGCGAAGGAACAAGATGCCTCGCGGGATGCCGCCAAGGCTGAAACCGCCGCGACCGATCCTGCCAAGACCGATTCTGCCAAGACCGATCCGGCCAAGATCGACGCGATCAAGGGCGAGAGCGACAAGCCGGCCGGCGACGCAGCGAAGCCCGTCGGCGAGTCGGAAAAGCCGGCACGCGAGGGCAGATCCGAGACCGCCAAAGTCGATGCTCCCAAGGAGAACGCCGGTAGCGAGCCGACGCCGCTCAGGCCAGATCCGGTGCCGCCGGTCACGCCGGCATCGCCAGCTTCCGCAGCGACCGCGCCTGAGCCGGCCGCAGATTCTCCGGCAGCGGCACCTCCACCGGTAACGGCTGCGGCGCCCGCATTGCCGCCGGTAGCGCCCGCCGGCCCGCCCGTACCGCCGATCTCGCGCTAGGATTTTCAGAGTTCCGAATGCCGATAGACGGTGGGATGTCGCTTGACCAGCTCTAGAGCAGCGCTCTAGAGTAAGTATCTAAGCCTCGAAAGACGGACGCGAATGACCACGGCACGCGAGGATCTGCTGGCGGCGGGATTGGCGGTATTCGACCGCGACGGTTTCGAGGGCGCTACCGTGGCCGCCATCAGAACCCGCGCGCGGGCCTCCAATGGCAGCTTCTTCCATTTCTTCGGGTCGAAGAAGGAGCTGGCCGGCACGCTGTTCCTGGAAATTCTCGCCCGTTACCACGCTGCCGTCATCGCGGCGGTCAGTGAATCCTGCGGGGCGCCGGAAGGCGTGGCGCGGCTGATCCGCGCGCATCTCGAATGGGTCGTCAATTCCAGGCGCGAGGCGCGCTATCTGTTCGAAATTTCCCGCAGCGAATGGACCGAGGAGATCCGCGGCGCGCAGCGCGCGCAAAACTCGCGCCTGGCGGAAGCCGTCGAGCGATGGCGCGCGCCGCTGGTTGAGCGCGGCGAATTGCTGCCGATGACATCGTCGCTGTTCTTCAGCCAGATCATCGGACCGGCGCAGATTTTCTGCCGCGCATGGCTGTCGGGCCGCGACCGCGCCGATCCAAGAGAGCAGGCCGACATCCTGATCGCCTGTGCCATCCGCGCGGTGGTCGCGCTTGATGCGATCCACAAACCGGGAGAAACCGTATGAATGCGAATAACGATCCCGACTTCGCGCTGATCGCGACCCGTATCCGCGACAATGTCGGCCGCCAGGGCTTCATGGCCCATATCGGGGCGGAGGTGTCTGAGCTGACGCGCGGGACGTGCACGCTTGCGGTCGACCGCCGGCCGGAACTGTTGCAGCAGCACGGCCTGTTCCATGGCGGCGTCACCGCCTTCCTGGTCGACAACGCCACCACGATTGCGGCCGCGACATCGCGCGGGCAATCGGCGCTGACGGCGGAATACAAATTGAACCTGCTGTCGCCGGCTGTAGGCGAGCGCCTGATCTGCCGGGCGCGCGTGATCAAGCCCGGGCGTCAGGTCGCCGTGGTTGCGGCCGACGTGTTCTGCGTGACCGATGGTGTCGAGAAGCACACTGCGACCGCGCTGGCCTCGATCGCGATGCTCGACGAAAAGGCGGCGGCCAGAATCCCAAGCCCGGCCTGAAGGGCCGGGCTTGAGGTCGTCATAGGGAGTTTTGAGCCAGAAGCGCGTTACTTCTCGGTTGAAGCGGGCGCCGGCGCCTCGTCGTCGTGCTGGGCTTCCGGATCGAAGAACTCGCCGGCGGCGGCGAGCGCTTCGGCGGCGGCGTCCTGGTCTTCCTGACGGGTCGAGATGTCCTCGCCGCGGTTGATGCGCTCGGCTTCATCGGCGCTGCGCGCCACGGTGACGCTGACGCTGACTTCGACTTCCGGATGCACGGCGATGGCGATCGCGTGCTTGCCGATGGTCTTGATCGGCGCGTCGAGCAGGACCTGGCTGCGGCTGATGGTGACGCCGTCGGCCTCGAACGAAGTGATGATGTCGCGCACGCTTACCGAGCCGAACAACTGGCCGGTTTCGGAAGCCTGGCGCAGCACGATCACGTTGCGGCCGTTGATCTTCTCCGCGACCTTGGTGGCTTCGCCCTTGGCCTTGAGGTTGTTGGCTTCAAGTTCGGCCTTCATGCCGTCGAACTTGGCGCGGTTGTCGGCGGTGGCGCGCAGCGCCTTGCCGCGCTTGAGCAGAAAGTTGCGGGCAAACCCGTCCTTGACGCGGACGACTTCGCCCATCTGGCCCAGCTTGGCGACGCGTTCCAGCAAGATGACTTCCATTTTCGTTCTCCTTTTGAGTGTTCGGTATGCGGTTGAAGTGAATGGTTGCAGGTTCAGGATGCGGGCAAAGGCGGAGGCTTGCCGCGCAGATAGCGTTGGCGAAGGCCGAATACCGCGTCCGCAAGACCGAGCGCGATCATCGCCAGCATCGGCCAGCCGAAGGTGATGACAATTGCGTAGGCGCAGCAGAGCCAGAAGATCCGGCTCTTGAGTGCCAGCGTCAGCGTGTGGAGCACGGCAAAGCCGATGAGGCCAAAGGCCATCATCAGCGCGGTCGTCGCGATTTGTGCGAACATCGCGGCGAGCCCGCCGATGAAGCAAAAGGCCAGCGCGACCGACAGCGCCACCAGCGTCATCGGCGGCAATTCCGCGCTCCGCAGATCGGGCCATGGCCGGTGCAGCCGGCCGGACGTCGCCGTGATCTTGCCGGCGAGCCAGAGGTTCAGCGTCAACGTCATCATGGCGACGATCGTTGCGGCCGCTGGCGCGATGATGGCAAGCGCCGCGACCCAGCGTTCGATATCGCCCGGCGACGCAGCATCGCGCGCCCCCAGAATTCGCGACAGGCCGCGGCGCAGCGAATTGGTGATGGTCTCGGCATCGGTACCAAGCGTCAGCATGGCCGCGATCGTGGTCAATGCGGCAAAGCCGGCGATCCAGAGCAGGATGCGGCCGATCGGATACCATTCGAGCTGCGGCGCGGCCGGTGCCGAGCCATTGCCGGCGGCCGCTGCACCGGGCAGCGGCCGTCCCAGCAGCGAGAGGTGGCCGAGCCACCAGGCAGGCACCGCAACGGTGATGGCAAAGGCGATGCAGTAGGGCAGGCCGAAGATCGCCCCGAGGCCGGAGGCGGCGGCGATGCCGCCGATCGTCGCTGCGATCGGTCCCCATCCCAGGGCCGCCACCATCAGCGGCAGCGGCGCCAGATAGAACAGCAGCAACGAGATCAGCGCGCCCGAGATGATCGAGGCGAACATCAGCGCCGACGCGCAGCCGGCTGCAAGACCAATGAGGACAATCGCGATCATCAGCTGTCCCGCTCCTTTCGAGCGGTTAGAGGTCGTCTCGACCCCAACCATCGGCGACCGGACGACCCGGAAGCCTTATGAATAGTCAGGTCCGCGGCGCGAACGCCGCGGACCAAAGTGTCTTAGCGAATGACGTAGGGCAGCAGGCCGAGGAAGCGCGAGCGCTTGATGGCGCGCGCGAGCTCACGCTGCTTCTTGGCGGACACGGCGGTGATGCGGCTCGGCACGATCTTGCCGCGCTCGGAGACGTAACGCATCAACAGCTTGGAATCCTTGTAGTCGATCTTCGGCGCATTCGGCCCCGTGAACGGGCAGGTCTTGCGGCGACGGAAAAACGGACGGCGTGCACCAGCTTCAGCCATGATTCTTACTCCTCTTCCGTCGCTTCAACAGCGTCTTCGCGTGGACGGCGCGGACCACGGTCGCCGCGGAAGCCGCCGCCTTCACGATCGCCACGGAAGCCGCCCTCGCGGTCGCCGCGGAAGCCGCCGCCGCGATCGTCGCGCTCGCGGTCACGATCGGCCTTGCGCATCATTGCCGAGGGACCTTCCTCGTGCTCTTCGACGCGGACGGTGAGGTAGCGGATGACGTCTTCAGAGATCCGCTCCTGCCGCTCGATCTCGGTGACCGCGGAGGAGGGCGCATCGATGTTCATCAACACGAAATGCGCTTTGCGATTCTTGTTCATGCGGTAGGTGAGCGAACGCACGCCCCAGTTCTCGGTCTTGGTGACCTTGCCGCCGAGCCCTTCGACGATGCCCGTCATCTGGGTGGTCAGCTCTTCGACCTGCTGGGTGCTCGCATCCTGGCGCGCGAGAAAAACATGCTCGTAAAGAGGCATGGGTGTCCTTTCCTAGTGTTGGCGCGGTTCCCGGCGGCAAGCCCTTCGAGGCCTTCGGAAAGGACTCGGGGATAAGCTCAGAAGGCGGAAGCACGGGACGACGGGCCGACTGGCCCTGCCACATCAACATCGCCAAAAAAAGGTGAGATTGCTGAGACCGTCCGTTCAGCTCCCGGCCGGGATCCACGGATGGCGCGGTTTATAAGGATTTTCAGCGCGCTGGCAAGGCTTCTTGCGGGGGCTTGAAGGGGGCTTTGGCCTCCCCACCGGAGGCCACCAGCCGGGACCTGATCGGTTGACATATTTGTTTGTATATCATACAAACAAAACTACGAGAGGGAAAAATGGCTCCCAAGTCCGTCCAGACAGCTCCCAAAGCGCCAGCCGGCGACCCCAAGCACGCCGCCCGTGCGACCCGTTCGGCCGGGCGCCAGATGCGCTCGCGCCTGCTCGATGGTGCCAGCCGGCTGTTCAAGGAGCGTGGACTCGCCGGAACCTCGATTTCGGACATTGCGGCCGCCGCGGACGCCTTTCCGAGCCAGATCACCTATTACTTCCGCACCAAGGAAGCGTTGTTCGTCGAAGCTGCCTGCCGTGACGTGCTGTACGTGGCGCGTGCGGCCGAGCACGCCGCCTTGCAGGCCCATACGCCGCGGGACTACACTCGCGCATTGGTCGAGACCGTCACGGCGACGGATTCGGTCGCCTTCTTTACCGAAGCGCTCACGCTCACCCGCCGCCGCCCGGATCTCGCGCCGCTGGTGGAGCGCACCATCGAGCGGCTACACGGCGAGGGGATGCGCGCCTATGCCGGCCAGATCGAACGACACGGCTGGAAGACCCTACGCGATCCGGACGCCAGTTCGCGCCGGTTCTGGGCGCTCGCGATCGGCGTGATGGTCGAGGGCCATGCCATGGGTCGTTCGGCGGAAGAAATGTGCAGCGAGATGCTGCGCGTGCTGGGCGACCAGGCGACGACAAGGACCAGCGGCGACAATACGCGGCTACGTCTCGTCGGCGATGCATCCGATTCAGATTCACCCGACGGGGAGGGATCGTCATGACCGCGCTTCGCATGCGTGCCCGCGACTTCCTGAACGAGGATCAATTGATCGCCGTGCGCCAGCGTGTGACGTGGAAAGGTATAGCCCTCATCGCGCATGCGTGGGCGCTGATATTGGGATCGATCGCGCTGGTGGCGTGGTGGCCCAACCCGCTGACCTTTCTGCTGGCGGTGGGCATCATCGGCTCGCGCCAGCTCGGGCTCGCGATTTTGATGCATGACGGCGCACATGGTTGTCTGTCGGCGGACGAGAAGGTCAATCTGGCGCTCAGCCAGTGGTTCTGCGCCTATCCGATCTTCGCCGAGACCCGCGCCTATCGCCGCTATCATCTGCAGCATCACGCACGCACGCAGCAGGAAGACGATCCGGATCTGATTCTTTCAGCGCCGTTTCCAATCACCGGAATGAGCTATCGCCGCAAGTTCGTGCGCGATATCACGGGCCAGACCGGCTACCAGCAGCGCAAGGCGCAGTTTCTGAATGCGCTCGGGCCAAAGGAATGGCCGCTCGCGCAGCGCGCCGCGCATTTCTGGGAAAAACTTGGTCCGCAGTGTGCCGTCAATGCCGTGCTGTTTGCAGGTCTTGCGGCTGCCGGCGTGTGGTGGGCCTATCCGCTGCTATGGCTGTTGCCGCTGCTCACCTGGCAGATGGTCATCACGCGCATTCGCAACATCGCCGAACATGCGGTAGTTCCGGACTCGGCCGATCCGTTGCGCAATACCCGCACCACGCACGCGAACTTCCTGGAGCGGCTGTTCGTCGCGCCGTACTACGTCAACTATCACCTTGAGCATCATCTGTTATTCTACGTGCCCTGTTACAACCTGCCGCGTGTCCACCGCATTCTCAGCGAAAGTCGGTACGCGGACCGGATGGAGGTGCAGCCCAATTACGCCGCCGTGCTGCGCCTGGCGACCGCCAAGCCGGATCACGAGGATCGCCCGGGTAAACTGGTAAGCAGCGTGCGTCGGGCGCGAGCCGGCGCCGAGGTCGGCCGAGATCAGACATCAGGCGGCTTCTAGAGGCCCATCAGAGGTTCAAGCCGGGGCGGCTGCGATTCCGCACCGCGGCTTGACATCCCGGCCTCGGTCAGTGTCTTACGGCCCCATTCGAATGAGGGAGCGCCGATGACGGCTGCATTTACGTTTCCGGGGCAGGGTTCCCAGGCGGTCGGCATGGGCAAAGCCCTGGCGGAAGCCTTTCCGGCCGCGCGGGCGGTATTCGACGAGGTCGATTCGGCGCTCGGCGAGAAGCTGACCGCCATCATCTGGGACGGCCCGGCCGAAACCCTCCAGCTCACCGAAAATGCCCAGCCGGCCCTGATGGCGGTCTCGATCGCCACGCTGCGCGTGCTGGAGACCGAGGCGGGCTTTTCCGTCGGGCGGGATGCGGCCTTCGTCGCCGGCCATTCGCTCGGCGAATACTCCGCACTGGCCGCGGCCGGCAGCCTCAGCGTCAGCGATACCGCGCGCCTGCTGCGGACCCGCGGCCTTGCGATGCAAAAGGCGGTGCCGGTCGGCGCCGGGGCCATGGCGGCACTGCTTGGGCTTGATTATGAGGCCGCGATGGCCGTCGCCGACGAAGCCGCGCAGGGGCAGGTCTGCCAGGCCGCCAACGACAATGGCGGGGGACAGGTGGTCGTGTCCGGCGACAAGGCCGCCGTCGAGCGCGCGCTCGAAATCGCCAAGGCCAAGGGCGCCAAGCGCGCGATGCTGCTGCCGGTGTCCGCACCGTTCCATTGCAAGCTGATGCAGCCCGCGGCCGATGCGATGGCGGAGGCGCTGGCCGGTGTGACGATCAAGGCGCCTGCCTCGCCGGTGGTGTCAAACGTGCTGGCTGCGCCGATCACCGATCCCGACGAGATTCGCCGCCGCCTGATCGAGCAGGTCACCGGCACGGTGCGCTGGCGCGAGTCGGTGGCTTACATGGCAGCGCATGGCGTCACGCGGTTCTTTGAAATCGGCGCCGGCAAGGTGCTGAGCGGGCTGGTCAAGCGCATCGCCGACGGCGCGGTCGGCGTGTCGATCGGGGGACCCAACGATATTGCGGCGGCCAAGGACGCTTTGGCGGCTTCGGCCTAAAGCTCCCGGAAGGAGACATTGATGTTCGATTTGACGGGCAGGACGGCGCTGGTGACTGGCGCGACCGGCGGCATTGGCGGGGCGATCGCGCAGGCGTTGCATGGGCAGGGCGCGACGGTGGCGATTTCCGGAACGCGCCGCGAGGTGCTGGATTCGTTTGCCGCCAAGCTTGGCGAGCGCGTCCATGTGCTGCCGTGCAATCTCTCCGACAGCGCAGAAGTCGAGGCGCTGGTGCCGGCGGCCGAAGCCGCCATGGGCCAGGTCGACATCCTGATCGCCAATGCCGGCATCACGCGCGACAACCTTTTCGTGCAGTTGCGTGACGAGGATTGGGACGACGTCATCAAGGTCAATCTGACCGCAACCTTCCGTCTCGCCCGCGCCGCGACCAAACTGATGATGCGCAAGCGCTTCGGCCGGATCATTGCGATCACCTCGATCGTCGGTGTGACCGGCAACCCCGGCCAGGCCAACTACACCGCGTCGAAGGCCGGAATCATCGGCCTGATCAAGACGCTGGGTGCGGAATACGCCAAGCGCAACGTGACCGCCAATTGCATCGCGCCGGGGTTCATCAAGACGCCGATGACGGACGCGCTCAACGACAAGCAGCGCGAGACCATCCTGGCCAAGGTTCCTGCGGCGCGGCTGGGGACGCCCGAGGACATCGCCGCGGCGGCTGTTTATCTCGCCTCGAACGAGGCGGCCTACGTCACCGGCCAGACGATTCACGTCAACGGCGGAATGGCCATGTTTTGAGCCAGTTATCGCCCCGATCGGTGCGGCCAAGGGCTCGTTTCCCGGGGCGGGTGAGGCTTGTAGTCAAGGCTTGGGAAGTATGATAACCGAACCCCCGACGGATGGGCAAACAAGGCCATTGCAGGAATTTGAAACCCTGTATATTGGCGTGGCGACGCCTGCCGTTCGCCGGGGCTTTGTCGGCTACCACCGGGCCGAATCAAGACTATGCGCGATAGCGAAGGAAGTTTAACGACCACGATAGCTCGTAGCGTCTCTATAGCGTCTTGGGGTCGGGTCCAATGGAACAAGCACGAGGTTGAACGATGAGTGAGATTGGCGAGCGGGTTAAGAAGATTGTGGTCGAACACCTCGGTGTTGAACCCGATAAGGTTGTCGACAACGCAAGTTTCATTGACGACCTCGGCGCCGACAGTCTCGACACCGTCGAGCTTGTGATGGCATTTGAAGAAGAGTTCGGTTGCGAAATCCCCGATGACGCCGCCGAGACGATTTTGACCGTCGGCGACGCTACGAAGTTTCTCGAGAAGAACGCGAAAAGCTGACGTCCCGGACGGGTAGAGACAGAGCCGGACGGGCCGTCGTTGAACGGTCCCCCGGTTTCTTGTTTTTGGGCCGGCATTTCGGGCTGGAGTTCTTGATATGAGGCGGGTCGTCGTCACGGGGCTGGGCATGGTTACGCCGCTCGGCTGCGGCGTTGACACAACGTGGACGCGTATCCTCAACGGCCAGAGCGGCGCCAGGAAGATCGATACATTCGAAGTCGCCGATCTTGCGAGCCGGATCGCTTGCGTGATTCCGCGCGGTGACGGCAGCGACGGCACTTTCAATCCCGACCAGTGGATGGAGCCAAAGGACCAGCGCAAGGTCGACGACTTCATCATCTTTGCGATGGCCGCGGCGCGCCAGGCGCTGGACGACGCCAACTGGCATCCCTCCACCGAAGAAGACAAATGCGCGACCGGTACCCTGATCGGCTCGGGGATCGGCGGCCTGTCCGGCATCGCCGATACGGCGCTGCTGCTCAAGGAACGCGGGCCGCGGAAAGTATCGCCGTTCTTCATCCCGGGGCGCCTGATCAACCTCGCTTCCGGCTATGTCTCGATCGAGCACGGCCTCAAGGGCCCCAACCATTCGGTGGTGACCGCCTGTTCGACCGGCGCGCATGCGATCGGCGATGGTGCCCGGCTCATTGCGCTCGGCGACGCCGACGTGATGGTCGCGGGTGGAACGGAATCGCCGATCTGCCGGCTGGCAATGGCGGGCTTTTGCGCCGCGCGCGCGCTTTCGACCGCCTACAACGAGGAACCGCAAAGAGCCTCGCGACCCTACGACAAGGACCGCGATGGATTCGTCATGGGCGAAGGTGCCGGCATCGTGGTGCTCGAGGAATATCAGCACGCGAAAAAGCGCGGTGCCAAGATCTATGCGGAAGTGGTGGGCTATGGCCTGTCGGGCGATGCCTATCACATCACCTCGCCAGCGCCGGATGGTGATGGCGGCTTCCGCAGCATGAGCGCGGCGATCAAGCGCGCCGGCATTGCGGTATCCGATATCGACTACATCAACGCCCACGGGACCTCGACGCAGATCGGCGACGAGATCGAACTCGGTGCGGTGGAACGGCTACTCGGCAACGCCGCCTCCAAGGTGTCGATGTCATCGACGAAATCGTCGACCGGGCACCTGCTCGGTGCCGCCGGTGCGATCGAAGCCATTTTCAGTATCCTTGCGATTCGCGACAATGTCGCTCCGCCCACTATCAATCTGGAAAATCCGTCGGTGGAAACGGCAATCGATCTGGTGCCGCAAACGGCGCGCAAGCGCGAGATTAACGTCGCGCTGTCGAATTCCTTCGGTTTCGGGGGGACCAACGCCTCCGTGATCGTGCAGCGCGTGCTCGACTAGCAAGTGTTTAGAACTACTCCACCGTTTTGCCGCATTCGGCGATGACTTCTACATACGGGCGTATGCTATCGGCTAGGCAGGGGATTGCCGGGCCGCGATTGAACCGACAGGATTCAGGTTGCATCGATGAGTGAGAGGCCGCCCATTTCACCACGGAGCCCGCGCGCTGCGTTGGAGCCCGAGCAGGTGCCGCCGCCGCCGAAGCGGTCGGAGCGCGCCCGCAATCCTTTCGTGGTGGTCGGCAATGCCATCATCACTATCCTGATCATTCTGATGATCGGGGCGGGAACGGTGTACTATTACGGCAGGCAAATGCTGGAGACCCCGGGCCCGCTGCAGGAAGACAAGATCGTCAACATTCCCGCGCGTGCCGGCAAGCGCGACATCGCCGACGCGCTGCTGCGTGAGGGCGTGATCAACGTCAATCCCTGGGTATTCATCGGCGGTGTGTTTGCGCTCAAGGCGAGTTCCGACCTGAAGCCCGGCGAATATTCCTTCCAAAAGAAATCCAGCCTGCGCGATGTCATCGCCACCATCGTCGAGGGCAAGGTGGTGCAGCACGCTGTTACTATTCCCGAAGGCCTGACGTCCGAACAGATCGTGGCGCGGCTTACCGACAACGACATCTTCTCGGGCTCAGTGCGGGAAATGCCGCGCGAAGGCACGCTGCTGCCGGAAACCTACAAATTCCCGCGTGGCACCACGCGCGAGCAGGTGATCCAGCGCATGCAGCAGACCCAGAAGCGGGTGCTCGCGGAGATCTGGGAGCGCCGCAATCCGGATGTTCTGGTCAAGTCGCCGGAGCAACTCATCACGCTGGCCTCGATCATCGAGAAGGAAACCGGCCGGGCCGATGAGCGCAGCCGCGTGGCCGCCGTGTTCACCAATCGCCTGCGGCAGAGGATCAAGCTGCAGTCCGATCCGACCATCATCTACGGTCTGGTCGGCGGCAAGGGAACGCTGGGACGGCCGATCAAGCGCTCCGAGATCACGCAGCCTTCGCCCTACAACACCTATGTCATCGAAGGTCTGCCGCCCGGGCCGATCGCCAATCCGGGCCGCGCCTCGCTCGAAGCAGCGGCCAACCCGGCGCGTACGCGCGACCTGTTCTTCGTGGCCGATGGGACCGGCGGGCACGCCTTTACCGAGACCTACGACCAGCACCAGAAGAACGTCGCCAAGCTGCGGGCGCTCGAAAAGCAGATTCAGAACGATACCGTCGAACCGTCCGAGGATGCGCCGCCGCCGACGGCGGCCGGAGCACCGGCCGATACCAATCCAACCGCGACCACGCCGCGACCGGCGGCGCCGGCGAAAAAGCCACCCGCCCGTCCTGCGGCACCTGCGGCGGCGCCGGCCCGCCAGGGCGCCGCGCAGTCGACCGCGACGCCGCCGGTGGTTCAGCGCTGACGTCCGGCCGGTTGAATAGGCGTTCCGTCCACAGCCGGAACGTAATTCCACTTTGGCGGAAATCGGCTTAAGGTCCCGCCGTTCCTTTCGAGTCTCGAAATCCCTGTCTTTCGGAGAGTGTTACGCGATGGCGCTATCGAGCATGACCGGTTTTGCCCGGAGCCACGGCGCCAGCGGCCCCTATACGTTCGAATGGGAACTGAAGTCCGTCAACGCCAAGGGTTTTGACCTGCGCTTGCGCCTGCCGCCCGGCTGGGACGAGCTGGAGGCCTTTGCCAAGAAACGCGCCGGCGAGGTGCTGTCGCGGGGGACAGTGTACGCCAACCTCAACGTCAAGCGCGCCAACGCGGTCTCGGCCATACGCATCAATGAAGACGTGCTCGCCTCGATCGTGAAGGTCGCGGGCGTGCTCGCCGGCAAGATCGACGCGGTGGCGCCGAGCATCGACGGGCTGCTCGGCATCAAGGGCGTCATCGAGGTCGTCGAACCCGAAAGCGACGACGCGGAAGACAAGGCGGCGAGGGATGCGGCTGCCGCCGCCTTCGAACAGGCGCTCGCCCAGTTGATCGAGATGCGCCGCCGCGAAGGCGTGACGCTCGGGCAAATTCTGATCCAGCGCATGGATGAAATCGAGAGACTGGCGAAGAGGGCCGAGGCCGCGCCCGGCCGCAAGCCCGAGGCGATCAGGGCGCGCCTGGCCGAGCAGGTGGCGGCCCTGCTGGAGACTTCCGAACGCTTCGATCCCGACAGGCTCAATCAGGAAGCGATCATGATCGCGACCAAGGCCGACATCCGCGAAGAGCTCGACCGCATCGCCTCGCACGTCGCGCAGGCCCGCGAGATGATCGGCAAGGGCGGACCGGTCGGGCGGCGGCTCGACTTCCTTGCCCAGGAATTCAACCGCGAGGTCAACACCTGCTGCTCCAAATCGAATGATCTGGAATTGACCCAGACCGGGCTCGAGATGAAGAACGTGGTCGAGCAATTCCGCGAGCAGGTCCAGAACCTGGAGTAACCGATGACGGCTGGAGGTTTCGACGGGGTTGAACGGCGAGGGCTGATGTTCGTGCTGTCGTCGCCTTCCGGCGCGGGCAAGACCACGCTGTCGCGCATGCTGCTTGAGCGCGAGCCGGGCCTGAAGATGTCAGTTTCGGCGACGACACGCTCGATGCGACCGGGCGAGGTCGAGGGCCGCGACTATTTCTTCGTCGACAAGCCAAAATTCGAGACGATGGTGGAGCAGGGCGAACTGCTCGAATGGGCGACTGTATTCGACAATCTCTACGGTACGCCGCGGGCGCCGGTCGAAGCAGCATTGTCCGCGGGACAGGATGTTTTGTTCGACATCGATTGGCAGGGCACCCAGCAGCTGCATCAGAAGGCAAGCGTCGATGTGGTCCGGGTCTTCATCCTGCCGCCATCGGCCGCCGATCTCGAGAAACGGCTGCACACGCGGGCGCAGGATTCCGACGAGGTGATTCGCGGGCGCATGAGCCGCGCCACCCATGAACTCAGTCACTGGGCAGAATACGACTATATCGTCGTCAACCACAACGTCGATGACGCGTTCGCCGAAGTGCAGTCGATCCTCAAGGCCGAGCGGCTCAAGCGCGAGCGCCGCACCGGCCTCACCGAGTTCGTTCGCAAGCTGCAGCGCCAGCTGGAAAAATAGCCGCCGCGTCCGGTTCGGTCAGGTCTGCGCGCTGCGGGCGAGCCGGGCCAGCATTTCCGTAACCTGCAGCTCCCGCTCCCGATCCTGGGGCACGCGATCCTGGGGGACGTGTCGCCGTTCCTGGGGCGGACGTGGCCGCTCTTGGGGCACGCGCGTCCGCTCTTGAGGCACGCGCGTCCGCTCTTGGGGTACGCGCGTCGTCCGCTCCTGCGGCACACGTGTCCGGTCCTGGGGCACGCGCGGATTGTGCACGCCGCCGGTGCGCCGCAGCCCGGCGTCCTCGTCGTGGAACATCGGTTGCGGCGAACGCCGCTTTGTCTTTGCGGAATCCCACATCGCGCGCCGCTTGCGGCGCATCGCGCGGCGCGCCCGCATGCGGCCGATCCTGACGATCGCGCTTACCGTGAGACCGGCCAGCGCGAGCGCGGCGGCCATCACCAGAAGCAACTTCTGCAGCGATGCGGTCGGCTTTGCCGTCGCCGCATCCGCTGGGGCGGGCGCAACCTGATCTGCCGCGGGCTGCTGCACTTCCTCGGCCGGTGCCGGCTGGCCTGCGGGCGGGTTGGCGGCGGCGACCTGGAGATCGGCTGGATTGGTTAGAGCGCGCGTGGTGGGAGCGTCATTCCATCGCATCGACGACAGCGGCGCTGGCGCCAGCACGTTCGGCATCGCTGCGCGCGGGTTGTTCTGCACGGCCGGTGCGGGGATCGCCGCAGCCGTTCGCTCGACTTTGGCGGGCGAATTTGGCTCGGCGCGGGGTTGCTGGGAGATCCATTCGGCACGCGCGTCGGCGATCGACTTGCGTGTGATGGTTCGTTGTTGTGGCGGCGACGGCTCTTCTGCTGTCGAGGCTGGCGCCGGGGCCGAAGCTGGCGGCGCGGCGCGCGCGAACTTGTCGTCGGCCGTGTCGCTCTCCTCCCGGAGATACCAGCATTGACGTTTGGTGACGCGGTCGATGCGATAGTACCAATGGTTGCCCGAGGGAGTCGCGCCCTTCGGCGCGGACAGGCAACTGTCCGCGGCGGCCTGGGGCGCTTGCGTCGGGGCTTCCACTGCTGTTGTTACCTGGGCCCGGAGATCCGTCATGGTGGCCAGGTTGGCTCCTGCCACAACCCCGGCCAGGAGCGCCGGGGCGAATTTCACGGAACGGTTCGACATGCACATCCCCGGCAACGCAACGCAACACGACTCTTGACGCCCCCCAATCTGGTCAGAGACTTGGGTGGCAATGAGCCGCAATTCCGGAAGGGATGGGGTATAATTGGGGCCAGTGCGCTGCCTCACATGAGGCGGCCTAAGCCTCTCGAAAAACCGGTGTTTTTCCCACTGTTTGGAGGCGGTCCAGCGTCCGGAGCAGCCGTCCGATCGCACGAATGAACCAGAGCCGCTGCGGCCCCGAGAAACGGCCGGAACCGGCTCAAACCCAAGACGGATCCGCCCCTCGTCGTGGCGCCGTTTGGGCTGGCCTGGCCGGAGCTCAACTCGCCCGAATTCTTGCGCGCAGCGCTTCGCGGGCCGGATAGCGATTTTTCGTCGTTCCCGATGCTGCCCGCCGGCGCTGCCAGATTTGCGCAGGGTAATGCCGGTGCTCCGATACGCGTAAGTGTTTTCGATAGATGCGGCCGGCGGCTGGATACGACAGTGCGATCTCGCGGCGCGGGGTGCGCCCGAAGTGATGCGATCTGCGATGCCCTCATGAAACAGAGGGCGCAGGGAAAGCCGGGTGCCCATCACACCCGCAGTCGTGCGCAAGAATGCACACGGCGGACCGCAGGTGCGCCGGAACACCCGGCCTTCCCTGCGCAGTGGTTTATCGGCTTATGCCGCGCTCTCCCCGGAGCCGAATTCCTCTGGCCTCCGTCGCTGACGGATTGGCGATTGATCGAAGGCCCGGTCGGGCCCGACAATCTCCATCAGCTTGACACCAGCAACGGGTGCCAGGACCACACGGTTTTGCCGTCCGCAGCTTCCTCGAGCCATACGCCTCGACCGGCCCGCATGCTGCCGGAAGAAGTTTCGACTGAAGCGTTTAAGCGCCGTTCGTCTGCGCGAGTAGCGCCCGCTCACGGAAGACCCGCCCTGCGAACGCACCCCGCGCCTGACGCTGCCGCGTCCACCGCAACCCGTCCCAACGTTCGTGACGATGGCCAACGCCCCTCTCTCGGGACAGGATAGCGGGAGTTGTAGGTTTGATTTGGGTGGCGCGTTAAGCGAAAAATTTTGAGCGGGTGCGAAATATGTTTCTTGCCAGGAGGGGCAAATCAGTGATTGGGGCCGTTGGAGAAAATCGCGAGAATTGGAAACGGCTATTAAGTGCCACCGTAATTTTTCAGTAGTCAACCAAAGTCCCGTCTTCGACGTGACGCAGACCACGCTCGGGTTGCAGCTGCAACGACCGCGAGCGTGGCCGTGGTTCCGTCTGCCTCACCCTTCTCGAAGTCTCCTTCAGTCTGAGCCATCGCATTTGTCACATGCGCAAAACAGATGACTGATCGGCGAGCCGCATTCGCGAAGGCATAGAGGGCCGCAGCCTCCATCTCGACGGCAAGCGCACCCAAGTCCCGCGCTGACGCAATTGCGGCTTCGGTCTCGCGATATGGCGCGTCGGTCGTCCAGGTCGGGCCACGGTGAACCGAGATGCCCGTGAGTCCGAGGAGCTCCCGTTCAGCGTCAGTGAGCAGCACTGAATCCGGTGCCTCAGCGAATGTTGCTGGCGGCAGATAGTGATGGCTCGTTCCCTCGTCGCGCACGGCGCGGTCAATCAGGATGAAGTATGGCGTCGGACCGATCGGAGTGATTTGTCCGGCTGAGGTGACGCTGACGATCAGCCGACAGCCCGACGCAAAGAGCTGTTCAGCCACGAGGACAGCGAACGGGGCGCCGACCGCGCAGCCCACGATACCGACTTCTCCGACGTCGTCGAGATCGAAGGCAAGGAGTTCCGTGTGGTAGCACGCCCATCCTTCGTGAGTGCGCCCGTTTCCTTTCCTCTTGATGTGGCGTACGACGTCGCCGTCCGGATCGAGCACGCAGATTTCGGGTACGGCGACGAGAGGCAATCCCTTCTGGCGGCGCGCTTCCCGCAGCAAAGCTTCCGGCCGAAATACGGAGGGGGCTTTGTGGTCCTTGCTGACGACTAACGGCCAAGCGATGTCCGCACGATCAGTTTTCTCGTCCATCGCGATTATCCGCTTATCTCAAGCGACGGCTTCGAATGGCAGGCCGGCGGCCTTCCATTCGGGGTATCCGTCCTCCAGCCGGCGGACGCGATAGCCTCGCGCCCTGAGCGCTGCGACGGCCTCGAACGAAAGCACGCAATAGGGCCCACGGCAGTAGGCGATCACCTCACGGCTTTTCGGAAGTTCACCCAAGCGACGTTCCAGTTCGGCGAGCGGGATGTTGAGAGCCCCCGGGAGATGACCAAGTGCGAACTCGTCTTCGGGACGAACATCGAGCACCGTGACGAGATCGTCGCGCAGTCTAGTGACCAGATCGTCTCGCGACACTGGTTCGAGCGCGTCGCGCGCCTGAAAGTAATCGGTCACGACGCGGCCGATCTCGGCAATATTGCGTTCGCCGACGCGACCCAGGGCTTTGATCAGCGCGACCACTTCGGTATCGCCGGCCAAGCGATAGAGAACGTGTTTGCCACGGCGCTCGGTCTCGACGAGGCGTGCCCGCCTGAGGATCTGCAGGTGGCGGGAAGTGTTGGCAAACGTCAGATGCGCACGGGCGGATAGCTCCTCGACGCTGCGCACGCCTTGCGCCAGGTGCTCCAAGAGTTCCAGCCGGTGCGCATGCCCAAGGGCCTGAGCCACCTCGGCCAGGTTCCGGTAGATCGCCTGTTTCGGTCCGGTGCTTGACACGACAATTCCTCAGTATATCATTCAGCAGATCGATTGAATGTTATTGTACCTGCTCTCGAACAGGAGTGCAAGCCCATGATTCTCCGTCAATTCTTGCATAATGATCCGGTCGGCATCTCCTATCTCTTTGGCTGCGGTGGCAAGGCTGCGGGCGCGGTGGTCGATCCCGTCGGCGATATCCATCCCTATCTGCAGGCTGCCGACAACGCCGGCATGCGAATTCACTTCGTCATCGACACGCATGTCCATGCCGACCATCTCTCGGCGGGCCGGGCGCTGGCTGACGCGGCAGGGGCCGCGTACGTGCTCTCGGCGGAGACAGGCGTATCGTTTCCTTTCAAGGGAGTGCGGGATGGGGAAGTCCTTCCGCTCGGCAACGTCTCGGCGACGGTGCTGCACACGCCGGGGCACACGCCCGAGCACATCTGCATTCTCGTGACAGACCGGACGCGAGCCGACGAACCTTGGTTCGTCTTCACCGGCCATACCCTTATGGTCGGCGATCTCGGCCGCACTGAACTCGCCGTCAGCGCCGAAGAGGGTGCAACGCAACTGTTCCGCAGCGTGGACAGATTGAAGAAGCTTCCAGATTACGTCGAGGTGCTGCCGGGGGCATATGCGGGCTCCGTCTGCGGTCGCAGGCTGAGCGGTAAGCCATGGTCCACAATCGGCTTCGAGAAGCGACACAACCAGGCGTTCATGATCGAGGACGAAGCTGAATTTGTGCGCTTCATGGTCGCCGAGATTCCGCCTGCGCCGCCGGAAGCTGCGAAGATCAGGGCCGTGAATTCAGGCGTCACGGCCGTCGCGGCCTGACCCATGAGCGAAGCGGTATCCCCTCTAGAGTCCGCCAACCCGGTCAGGCTGGGGCTCAAGGAAAATTGGCCGCAGTTCGCGTTGCTCGTCCTGATCAATGCCTTCGTCGGCGGCATGGTCGGAATTGAGCGAACCGTCGTGCCGCTGATCGGTGCCGAAGAGTTCAAGATAGGCTCGACGACTGTTGTCGTATCCTTCATCATCAGCTTCGGCGTAGTGAAGGCGTTCGCCAACCTGATCTCCGGCCAACTTGCCGACGCCTGGGGACGCAAGCGTGTCCTCGTCCTCGGGTGGCTCGTCGGCCTGCCAGTGCCGTTCATGATCATGTGGGCACCAAGCTGGAACTGGATCATCGCGGCGAACGCCCTTCTCGGCATCAACCAGGGCCTTGCCTGGTCGATGACCGTGATCATGAAGATCGACCTCGTGGGGCCGAAGTCGCGCGGGCTTGCAGTCGGGCTCAACGAGTTCGCCGGCTATCTCGCCGTGGGCGTCACGGCATTCCTCACTGGTTATCTCGCCTCTCGATACGGTCTTCGACCGGCTCCGATCTATCTCGGTGTTGCCTACGCGATTCTCGGCGCCGCGCTCTCGATCCTGCTGGTGCACGACACGCGCGATCACGTCCGGTTGGAGACCGCGGGGCATGCACGACAAGCAGCTCCGATCGGTTTCCGGGAGATCTTCCTTCTCACCTCATTCAAGGATCGGAATCTGTTCGCCGCTTCGCAGGCCGGCCTCGTCAATAACCTCAATGACGGAATGAGCTGGGGGATCTTCCCGCTGTTCTTCGCGTCGTTTGGCCTTGCAGTCGAACGCATCGGCCTGCTGAAGGCAGTCTATCCGGCGACCTGGGGCATCTTGCAGATCGCAACAGGTCCCCTGTCCGATCGGTGGGGCCGCAAGGGCCTGATCGTGGCCGGCATGTGGGTGCAGGCCGCCGGCCTGTTCCTGACCGGGGCAACAAGTCATTTCGAGTGGTGGCTCGTCGGCAGCCTACTCCTCGGTGTTGGCACGGCTATGGTTTACCCGAGCCTGATCGCCGCCGTCTCCGATGCATCGCATCCGAGCTGGCGCGCACGCTCGCTCAGCGTCTACCGCTTCTGGCGGGATCTCGGTTATGCGATCGGAGCACTGTCGGCCGGCATCATCGCAGACAGATTCGGGCTTTCAGCCGCGATCAGTTCGATCGCCGCTTTGACGTTTATTTCTGGCGTCGTCGTAGCGGTCTTCATGCGCGAACGGGCGGCGGGTTCCGTTGACCTCGCGCAAAACGCGAACCGACCGGCGGAGTAGAGTTAGGCTTCTTTGATGATGGAGCAAGCCCATGCAGAAAGTCTTGGTCCAAATGGTCGCTGCTCTCTCCCTTCTACCCGGCGCAGTATGGGCGCAGGCACCCTCGGACGCAGAGCGGTACGGTTGGGGTCCGCACATGATGGGGTGGGGCGGAGGATGGTACGCCACGATCTTCGGTCCGTTGCTCATGATCCTCTTTCTCGCGGTCTTGGTTGCCGTTGTCGTCATCCTCGTTCGCTGGCTGGGTGGGCCTTGGCAAGGGGCAATGCCGCCGCACCAATTCCCGCCCGTTCGCACACCGCTCGATATTCTCAAGGAGCGTTTTGCGCGCGGCGAAATCGACAAGGCGGAATTCGAGGACCGGCGGCGCGTTCTCGGCGAGTAGCTCGGCTCGCCGGCCCCAAGCGCTCGCTTAGTTGGAAAGGGGAACGGCCATGCAAGTCCTGCTAATACTGAACGACCCGCCCTACGGCACCGAGCGGTGCTACAACGGCCTGCGCCTCGCCCTCGCTCTCGCCAAGGGCAATCCTGCGATCATGGTGACGGTGTTTTTGATGGCCGACGCGGTAGTAGCCGCGAAGTCGGGTCAGAAGACTCCGGATGGCTACTACAATGTAGAACGCATGCTGAAGGGCGTCCTCGCGGGAAAAGGACAAATCCTGCTTTGCGGCACCTGCATGGATGCCCGCGGCCTCGCTGATGCCGAGGTTTTGAGTGGCGTGAGACGTAGCAGTATGGCCGAACTCGCGACGATCACCGTCTCAGCCGAGAAGGTGTTGGTGTTCTGAACTGCCCCGAGGAACTGGCATGCCGCCGATTTATCTCGACTATAACGCGAGCACGCCTATCGATCCGGCGGTGGCAGCAGCAATGCGGGCGTTCCTGGAGGTGGCCTTCGGCAATCCGTCCAGCGGCCATTGGGCCAGCACCCCGGCGAAAGCGGCTCTGGAGAAAGCCCGTGGACAAGTTGCCTCGCTGCTAGGCTCCGCGCCGGAGGAAATCGTGTTCACCAGCGGCGGAAGTGAAGCGAACAACTTGGCTATTAAGGGCACGTTCTTCGCGCTGAAGCACAAAGGGACGCCGCACATCATCACCACTGAGGTCGAGCATCCCGCTGTTCTTGCCCCCTGCGAGTTCCTCAAGCAGCTGGGCGGGTTTGTCACTTACCTTCCGGTGGACCGGACAGGCCGCGTCGATCCAGAAGACGTGCGCCGCGCTGTGACCCCGCAGACTATCCTGATCAGCGTCATGCACGCCAACAACGAGGTCGGCACCATCCAGCCGATCAACGAAATCGGCACGATCGCGCGGGAGCATGGAATCCGCTTTCATACGGACGCAGCGCAGTCGGTTGGAAAGATCCCAACCAAAGTCGACGAGCTCCGCGTCGATCTGCTCACGATTGCTGGCCACAAGCTCTACGCTCCGAAAGGTGTTGGTGCGCTCTATGTGAGAGGCGGTGTCGAGCTGGAGCCATTAATTCACGGCGCCGGCCATGAGCTGGGCCGGCGCGCCGGAACCGAGAGCGCACTGCTCGCTGCCGGGCTCGGCACGGCTTGCGCGCTGGCCGCAGACCTTGCACCGATGGAGCGTGTCCGGGCTCTGCGTGATCGCTTCTGGGAGGCGCTGCAAGAACGATTCGGCGATCGCGTCGTGCTCAATGGCCACGTCACACAGCGGTTGCCCAACACGCTCAACGTGTCGTTCGTCGGCAAGGTCGGCGCGGATATACTGGGGCAATTGAACGGTATTGCAGCATCGACGGGTTCGGCGTGCCATTCGGGGCGGATCGAACTCTCGCCCGTTCTTGCCGCCATGAGCATACCCGAGAGAATTGGAATGGGGGCGATCCGTTTCAGTTTGGGAAGGGGCACCACGGCGGACGAGATCGATCAAGTGATCGCACGACTCGCCAGGATCGCATCGGCCTGATCGGTTGTGTGCGATACTTCGGATGCCGTCCGAGGCGGTCGTTTCTCTGCCAACAGGAGGACAGGCTCGTTCGCGTAGTCGGCACCAGCATGGACGTCCAGCGCCGCGCGTTCCAGCGCTGCCGTCACGTCGGCGAGCGCGGGAAAGCGGTAGATCTCCGGCGGGAATGATGCAACGGCCGCCAAGTCGGCTTTGGTCCGGAACAACAATCCCAAACGGCCACCCGGCTTTAGCACGCGGGCGATCTCGCGCAGGGACACGTCGAGATCTTTCCAGAAATAAAGCACGTGAACGCACACAATCTTGTCGAAGGCGTCATCGGGGAAGGGCAGCGATTCCACGGTCGCACGGACCACCTCGACGCGAGCGGCCTCGATGAGCGCTCTGTTGCGCTGTATTGCGATCTCGACCATCAACTCAGAGGGATCCACGCCAACGACGTGTCCCGTCGCAGCACGGGCGGCCAGTTCGGTCAGGCTGTGCCCGTGTCCGCATCCGAGGTCGAGGATTTGATCGCTTCGATCGATGCCGAGCGCATCCATCGCCCGCAGATTCTGGCTCCGGGTTTCACGAGCCATGATGAAGGCAATTATCCGGCCCACCAATCCCCGCGCATTTCGGGCGTGTTCGGCGATAAAGCGGGGGCGGCGCATGTTCAGCCTTCTGATGACATCAATATCTGGCCTGCAGTGTGCCTTATGGCCAAGCGGCTGGCTCGCCGAAAATGAAGGGCGGCTGGCCGTTTCCGAAAATGTAGCGGCAAATCAGTGCGTTGGTCGGCTTTCGGGAATTACGGAATTACGGTGACAGTGCTGGCACCGTAATTCCGAGGTCGCTGCACACGATTTGCTGATGCCCTATGGAGACGTAGTGATGGCTTTGTCCATCGTGTTGCGGATCAAGCGCACGCTGGATGGTGTCGAGATCGACACGATCATCTCGGATGTTGAGGCGCGTAAGGCGTCTGCGCTGGAGCGTCAGCGCCGGGCCGACTGACGCAAGCGCGAGCTGGCCGCGAGCCGTTTTCGCGCGAAATGTGATTACCTCGATGACACGGTTGCCACATCCAGCCCTGGTCAGGTACCGTAATTATCGACGCTTGTGATCGGAAGGCGCGGCGGAAGTACCCGGCCTGATGATCTCGAATGACCCCGACGTGCAATATCGTCGGGGTCATTCACCGTAGTTTTTCGGAATAGTGTTCATGGCGAACGATCTTACCCGGCACGGCGAGGCGCAAGGCTTTATGAAGATAGCCTATGCCGATTTCGCGCGACCAATGGGCCCCTGATCGCTCTGGAGCCCTGTTATTGCGGCTGGTTTACACGGCCGGCGACCGCTGTTCGCAATCTGGCGCGCGACTTCGCGCATCATCGTATCCAGCGCGTAGACAACAAAAGAAATAGCGCCCGATTACCCCGGTACTTGGCCGCTGGTCGGGTGCTCTCAAACCCGCCCATAATCGTGGCCCCGTAGCGGTCACAGATCCGCCATTCCCACTTGATCGAGCTTCGCTTGGTAATCAACACTTCCAACACGGCTGCGCCCCGCCATCCCAGTTGCGTACCATCAAGATACCAATGGGCTTTGAGGGTGTCGGTTCGCTTTTAGACTCTCAGATGTAGTTTGATGAAAGTGAGTGTTTAAAACAGTGTTTGAAATGCAGCGTCTAGCGATGTCTTAGTTTGGCAGGTTTAGTTCAGGCGGTGAGCTGGCTCAGTTGATCTGCGCGATGTTGTGATGGTGTATCTACTGTGATGCGGATCAAGCGCACGCAAAGCCGCAGGCGTTGGCTGCATAACGGCCAAGGCAGAGATTGTCGCCCGCACAGATCGCGTGATGACAGTAGAGGCCGATCTGGTTGATGCGCAGGGGGTGACGGTTGCCAAGGCGACAGCGGAGCTGCGCGTTGTCGAGAGGAAGTAGGAGCTATCGGCCTCGGTTCGCTTTCGCTACTCCGTCCTTGCTGCAGCGATAGTTGATCGACCTTTCCAATCAATATCATTGGTCAGCGCTGTCATGTTGCAGTAGCGAAGCTGGATGCAACGCCTATCGACGCACTCGGCTGACGCCGGTACGATGCGCTTGAATTGAAGCGGCGGGAACTCTTTCGGACTGCAGCAAGAAACGAGAACTCACGAGGGGGCGGCAATGGTGCGGGTGCGGCATGCGGTGCTGGCGGCGGCGATGATGGCGGCGATGGGCAAGCCCGTCGCGGCGGAAGTGCTCGACGCCACCTATCGCGGCACGATGGTGTGCGACAAGCTGCCGTTTACCAGCCAGCAGACGCGCGAGGCCATCGAGGTCACGATTTCCGGTGGGGCCGTGCGCTACAATCACGTGGTGCGGTTGCGCAACGCCGCCGTCGAAGCCACGGCCGAGCAGGGCACGGGCGTGATCGACGGCCAGAAAATCAATCTTCAGGGCACCTGGAAAACCGGCAGCCGACAGTACGAGGCGAAATACAGCGGCAGCTTCGTGCGGCGCAGCGCCACGCTCAAGGGCACGCAGACCTGGACCGACGACGGCAAGACCGCAATCCGTGCCTGCGCGGGCGCGATCAAGCGGCCGTTCAAGCCATTCCTGCCGCGCGACAAGAAGTCGGCGGCTGCGCGGTGAGCTCGTAGGGCGGATTGGAGCCGAAGGCATAGTCCGCCGCCTGGTTGCAACAAACTATGTGCAATACGACACCGATGCCGGCGACAACTTCATGAGCGCGCGCCTTGGTCGAAACGGCGGATTACGCTATCGCCAATCCGTCCGCGCTCAATAGACACATCGCGCCTTCGCGAGCATCACAGGCAAGTCAAGTGCACTGTCACCGTAATTTCATGGAGGCCAGACGAGTTCTGGCCGGCGAACGTCAAGGGACCTGGTCTGCGCTTGGCCCCAAATTGCCCTCAGCGGGGCTTTGAGGAGCCTTGCGAAACAAGGCGCCGCGAAGGATGCTACAAGCTGCGCTCATCAAGGGACCCGTCATGCCTGTCGACGTCAAATCCGCCACTGACCGCCTCATGCGCTTCCTCGCCGTCGAGGGCGTGACCGGAAAGGAGGCAGCGATAGGGCGCGAACTCATCGCGGCGCTGGAAGAAAGCGGCGTGCCGGCGGATGCGATCCGCCTCGACGACGCCAACACGCGCATTCCTGTGCCGACGGAGACCGGCAACCTCATTGTCGATCTGCCCGGCCGCGGCGCGATGCACAACCAGCCGCGGATCATGTTCATGACGCACATGGACACCGTGCCGCTGTGCGCCGGAGCGAAGCCGAAGCTAACGGGGCGCAAGATCGTCAATGAGGCGAAGACCGCGCTCGGCGGCGACAACCGCGCCGGCTGCGGCGTTCTCGTCACGCTGGCGGCCGAGCTTGCGAAGCAGAAGCTTGATCATCCGCCGATCACGCTTCTGTTCTGCGTGCGGGAGGAGAGCGGGCTATGGGGTGCGCGCCACGTCAAGACGGCTGACCTCGGCTCTCCGGTCATGGCCTTCAACTACGACGGCGGCTCTGCCTCCAATGTCACCATCGGCGCCGTCGGCGCGGATCGCTGGCAGGTCGAGATTTTCGGCCGCGCCTCGCATGCCGGCGTCGCACCGGAGCGCGGCATCAGTTCGACCATGATCCTCGCGCTCGCGCTCGCCGACGTGAAGGCCGGTGGCTGGTTCGGCAAGGTGGTGAAAGGCAAACGGCAGGGCACGAGCAATGTCGGCCCCGTCACCGGCGGCGACGGCCGGCCGGCCGGAGACGCCACCAACGTCGTCACCGACTATGTGCACGTGCGCGGCGAAAGCCGCAGCCACGACAGCAAGTTCTTCAAGGAGATCACCAAGGCCTACAAGGCGGCATTCGAAAAGGCCGCCAAGCGCGTGAAAAACAGCGATGGCAAGTCGGGCCGCGTCAAGTTCAAGGCCGAGACCGACTATTATCCGTTCCGCATGAAGGAGAGCCTGCCCGTGGTCAAGCGCGCGGTCGCGGCTGTGTCCGGCATCGGCGGAGCGCCGAACATCCGCACCGCAAATGGTGGGTTAGATGCAAACTGGATGGTCCGCCACGGTGTTCCGACCGTGACCTTCGGCGCAGGGCAGAACGAGCCGCACACGATCGACGAGTGGATCAATCTCGACGAGTACGACCGGGCGTGTGCGCTCGCGGTACAGCTCGCAACGATGCGATGAGCCTCAGGACGGCAAAATCACGCTGCACCAGTCTCATTTCATCTTGCCCTGCACACATCCATGATCATGCGCGCCGACAAGTCAAAGGCGCGGCACGATTGTCATTGCAACGATGCGAGCGCGCTGCCTCAGTTCTTGAGCACGATCCGCCCGACGACCTTTCCGGCGCGCAATTCGTCGATCCATTTCTGGACGTCGGCCATCGGCTCTTCCTTCATCGGCGTCGGCTTGATCTTGCCGGCGCGGGCGAGCGCCATCAATTCCTTGGCTTCGGCCAGCGTGCCAACCATAAAACCTTCGATGGTCATGCGCTTGTAGACCCACTGCACCATCGGCAGGCTGAAATTGCCGCCCATCAGGCCGGAGACCACGATCTTGCCGCCGCGCGCCACCACGGAGACCGCAAAGGCCATGGATTTCTCGTTGCCGGCAAAATCAACGACGCCGTCGAAGCCGCCCTCGGTCTCCTTGAGGATGCGCCGGACGATCTCGGGCTCGGCCGGATCGTAGGCGACCGCCGCGCCGTTCTGCAGCGCGGTCTCGCGCGCGGCGGGGCTGAGATCGGCGACCGTAACGTTCTGCGTGAACATCGCCTGCGCGAACGAAAGCCCCATCATGCCGACGCCGCCGAGCCCGATCAGCAGCAAATTGCGCTGCCGCGGACGGTCGACCAGCCGCTTCAGCGCGCCATAGGCGGTCACGCCCGAGCACATCAGCGTCGCCGCCTGGTTGACCGGCAGCGGATCGTAGTCCAGCAGATATTTGGCGTCGGGCACCAGTACGTGGGTGGCAAAGCCGCCATCGATGGACACGCCGAGGAAGCGCTGCTTGACGCAGAGGTTCTCGTCGCCATTGGCGCAGTCGCGGCACTGGCCGCAGCCGATCCAGGGGAATACCGCCTGCTTCTTTCCGATCAGCTCCTTCGAAGCATCGGGACCCACTTCCTCGACAACGCCCGCGATCTCGTGGCCGAGCGTGAACGGCAGCGTCATGCCGCGCGTGGTGTCGAGCTTCTTGCCGCCGCCGAGATCGGCATAGCCGTCCTGGATGTGCAGGTCGGAATGGCACAGCCCGCAGCGTTCGATACGGACGAGGACTTCACGGCCTTGCGGCTTCGGCGTGTCGACAATGGTTTCGCACAACGGCGCATCGAACTTGACCAGCGACTGGCGACGCATCAGCGCCATGGCAATATCTCCCTTGAGCAGACGTTTCTTCAGAGCGGTTGGGTTTTTGTGTTTCGTATATCGGTCAATTCGCGGGCCATGGCAACAAAGCCGGAAACCGGAATGGTCTCCGCCCGCCGGGTGGCGTCGACTCCGGCGGCCTCGGCCAGCCGCGCCGGATCGACCGACAGCGATTTGAGACTTTGCCGCAGCATTTTGCGGCGCTGGCCGAAGGCTGCGGCGGCCACCTGTTCGAGGGCGCGGCGGTCGCACGGCGCAGGCGCGCTGCGCGGCACCAGCCGCACCACCGAGGAGGTCACCTTGGGCTGCGGCACGAAAGCGGCCGGGGAAATGTCGAACAGGATCTTGGTCTCGGCGCGCCAGTTGGCGAGCACCGCGAGCCGGCCATAGGCCTCGTCATTCTCGTTCGCGACGATGCGCTCGGCGACCTCGCGCTGAAACATCAGCACCATCATGTCGTACCAGGGCGGCCACGGCTCGATCGAGAGCCAGTCCACCAAAAGCGCGGTCGCGATATTGTAGGGCAGGTTGGCGACGATTTTTGCCCGTTCGCCGCCCAGCATCGGGCGGGGATCGAAGCGCTGCGCGTCGGCGTGCACGATCTCGAGCCGGCCGGGATAGCGCTTCGCGATATAATCGAGCGGGGCCAGCGCGCGCTCGTCGCGTTCGACCGCGATGACGCGTTTTGCGCCCAAGGCCAGCAGCGCGCGCGTCAGGCCGCCGGGGCCGGGGCCGACCTCGATGATGGTGGCGCCTTCGAGGGGGCCTGCGGCCCGCGCGATCCGCGCGGTGAGGTTAAGGTCGAGCAGGAAGTTCTGGCCGAGGGATTTTCGTGCAGACAGCGAGTGCTCGCGAATGACGTCGCGCAGGGGCGGCAGATCGTCGATCGCGCTCATGAAGGTTTGGTCGTCGCCATCCGCGCGGCGAGCCGCAAGGCCGCGGCGAGGCTCGACGGGTTGGCCTTGCCGGTGCCGGCGATGTCGAAGGCCGTGCCGTGGTCCGGCGAGGTGCGGATGAACGGCAGTCCGAGGGTGACGTTGACGGCGTCCTCGAACGCAATGGTCTTGATCGGGATCAGCGCCTGGTCGTGATACATGCAGATGGCGCAGTCATAGGTCTTGCGGGCCGCTGCGTGAAACATGGTATCCGCCGGCAGGGGGCCCCTGGCGTCGATGCCGTCCTTGCGCAGCGTTTCGACGGCTGGTGCTACGATGTCGATGTCTTCGCTGCCGAGCGAGCCGTCCTCGCCGGCATGCGGGTTGAGGCCCGATATCGCAAGCCGCGGCCGGGCAAGGCCGAAATGCGCCCGGAGATCCGCGACCGCAATCCGGGCGGTCGTCACGATCAGCTCGCTCGTGAGCTGGGCCAGCGCCTCGCGCAGCGAAAGGTGGATGGTGACGGGAACGACGGCGAGCGCCGGCGACCACAGCATCATCACCGGCTGCGGCGGGCGGCCGCCATCGGCGGCAAGCTCGGCGAGAAATTCGGTGTGGCCGGGATGGCGGAATCCGGCGCGGTACAGCACGCTCTTGGCGATCGGGTTGGTGACGACGGCGTCGGCTCGTCCGCGCCTGACATGGTCGACGGCGTGGCGAATGGAGGCGAGGGCGGCGGTCGCGCTGGTATCGTCGGGGTGTCCGGGGCGCGCGGTGGCGATTTCGCCCGTCGCCACCACGGGCAAGGCTTTCGCAAATGCCGTGCCGGCTTCCTCAGGCACCGCATCGGCGAGTTCGACCTGCAATCCCAGGATTTTCGCTCGCTCGGCGAAGAACGTGCGATCGCCGAGCAGATAGAACGGCGGAAGATCCAGCTCTTTGCGGCGCAGCCAGGCCGCGAGGGCGATATCGGGGCCGATGCCCGCGGGCTCGCCCGATGTCAGCGCGAGAGCCCTGGTCTTCAGAACCTCGGTCTTCAGAACCTTGGCCATCAGAATCTGGCCATCAGCGACATTCGATCATCGCGGCTTTGCGGAGGTCGGCCAGATAGGCTTTCTGTTTCGCCTCGTATTTCTGCGCGAACATCTTTTCCCGGATTTCCCGCTTCTTCGGCGTGTCGATCTTGGTCGGTTTCCGGTCGCACAATGCCACCATCTCCACGCCCTGTTTGGTGATCTCGGGCGGGGTCAGGTGACCGACCGGCGTCTTGTCCAGGAGTTCACGAAGCGGGCCGGGGATGTCGGCCGAGGTCTTGGTGACCGTCGCGCGGATCGCGGCATTCTGCATCGACTTGAAGTAGGAGTTGGCCTGCTCGCAGGTCTGGACGCGCTCGCGCAAGGATTCCGCTTCCTTGCGCCGCAGCTCGATCGCCGCAGACGCCGAACCGCGCGGCACGATCAGCACGATCGGCTGCAGGCTGTATTCGAACGCCTCGGTCTGGGTCGGTTCGCCGCTTTCCTGGGCGGCGGCGGCCACGTCCTTCTCACCGACTTGCAGGCTCTCCTTGTACCGGCCGCGTACCAGACTGCCCCAGACCATCTCGGCCTTGAGGCGGGCCTTCAGCGTTTCCGGCCGGATACCCTGCCCCTCAAGGGATTTGGTGAGCTGCTCGGGCGACAGCCGCATCCGCTGGCTCATTCCCGCATAGGCCTGATCGATATCGCTGGTGGTAGGATCGACGCCGTATCTCTTGGCTTCCCTGATCTTCAACTTTTCGCTGGTCAACTCGTCGATGATTTCCTGCCGGGGCATCTGCTTGCGCATGGTCAGGAAGTTGAGCTTGGTACGCTGCTCGATATCGAGACTGGTGATGGGTTCGCCGTTGACCATACAGGCAACCGACTGCGCCGGCAGCGGTGCAACGCCGCCGGCCAGCACGGCAAGCGCGACGGCGCAGCCGGCGGCAAGGGACCAAACATTGGACCTAGGCCGGCGAGAAAGGAGCTTGATGGTGGTCATGGCCATGTCAGACGTATCAACCAATTCGTACCGCGTTGCGCTGGGTGCTCTCCGGCACGGTCGGGCATCACGCTACTGAACGCCGTTGCTGCCGGCCGTCGAGGATGAATTCGCGATGGTCCGCAGGCCGATCTGCAGCATGAACGCGTGGCTGAGCACCGGCGGCGTCGTCCCGGCGGAGTAGCTGTAGGACGTGACGTAATTGGCCGCCAGCACGAAGCAGTCATCCACATAGCCGGCGCCAACGATGTACTGGTTCAGCTTGTTGGCTTCAAGATCCCACCGCGCCGAGCCCGACACGACCCAGTTAGACGCCACCTTGATCGACGCGCTGCCGAGCAGGCCTTCGCGCCGGGTCAGATAGCCGAGCTCCGGCTGCGCGGCATAATTGCCGTAAATCATGCTCACCGACCAGCGGTCGAACGCGGCGCGTCCTTCGGCTTCGAAGCGGTTGATGTTCTGCGTCGCCTCGTCCATGCGCGTGCGCACGCTGAACGTATAGGTCCGGTTCGGCGAATAATTGATGCGGGCGACGTAGTCGGACCGGGGGTTCTGCAGGCCGGAATTGAGCGCGGTATTGGTCGCGTCCGCCACCGCGAACGAGTTCAGGCCGAACAACTGGTAGGATTGTCCGAACAGCACGTTGACGCTGCCGCCGCGGTCGAACTGCGTGGTCGCCTGGACGCCGACATTGGCGCGGCCGCCGCCTTCGACGCGGTCGTAGCCCGAGAACTTGTCGACCGCGAACAGGTTGCTGGCGTCGAACACCATGCTCTGGGCGTCTTCGTTGGGCAGCCTGCCGGCGTAGGTCTCGTTGGGACGAGCGATGATCTGCGCAATCGGCTCGATCGTGGTGGTGCCCCAGGGCTGAACGTTGATGAAGGGGTAGCGATATTCGAGGCCGACCGTCGGCATCAGGCGGACCGCCTGGGTGTCGCCCACGGGAAGGAAGTTCGAAACGCCGGGCTGGTTCGAGATCGAGGCGTCGATGGCGTCGGCGCGCATAATCGCAAACGGCGTCCAGATCTGACCCATGGGATCGGTGTACGAGCGCCGCCACTGCGCTTCCGCCGTCAGCCGCGTATAGGTGCCGGGCATGCCGCGCAACAGGCACTGCGAGGGCAGCCGGGCCAGCGGGTCGGCCGATGCGGTCAGGCACAGGCCATTGGTGTTTGCCAGCGTCGTAATCGGGTCGAACGCCGCGGTCGTACGCGACAGGCTGGTGAAATTCGTCTTGTAGCTGACCTCACCGCCGAGGATCGGGTGGTTGAAGACGTTGGAATAGTCGATGACCGGATGAATCACCGGCACCTTGTCCTGGCTGCCGGAGAAGGACAGGTAATAGATCGTGCGCGCGTCAAAGAAGCTGCGGTTGCCGACGCCGGTCAGATAAAGCTGCGAGATGGCTTCCGTCGGAAGGCTCAGGAACGAGCCCAGCGGGTCCTTGTACTGGGCCAGCCGGTAGTCCGAGAAGAAGTAGTAGTCCGACAGCAGAACGCCGTCCCAGCCCCAAACCCATTTGTCGTTGATCGCGAACTGGCCCTTGGTGTCGAGGCCGCCGCGGAACTGGCGGTCGCCGGGTTGACCGGCATAGGCGCCCTGGTCGAGCTGATCGATGCCGTAGGCGCGGATCTGGTAGGAACCGTTGATCAGGCGCTGGCGGAATTCGCCCTGGAACAGCACGCCCTGCCGGGTGGTGAAGCGCGGATTGAAGGTCGCGTCATAATCCGGCGCGATCGCCCAGTAGAACGGGGTTTCCACGCCGTAGCCGTAGCCGGTGACCGTCGTGTAGGACGGCATCAGGAAGCCGGTCTTGCGCTTGACGGTCGGATCGGGCGTCGAAAAATACGGCAGATAGGCCATCGGCACGCCGAAGAACTCGAGCTGCGCGTTTTCGAAGTACAGCATCTTGTCGGTCTGGTCGTGGATGATGCGCGCACCCTTGACCTGCCACAGCGGCGGCTTCTTCGGATTATCCTTGCAGGGCGCGCAGGCGGTATACACGCCGTTTTCGAACACGGTGTAATTGCCGGCGGAGCGGTCGGCGCGCGTCGCCGCCATCCGCGTGGCGTCCGCGGTATCGACGCGCAGCGAATCGACGAACCCGTCACGGTAGTCGTCGCTCAGATCCATGATGTTGGCGTAGGTGACTTTGCCTTCCGCGTCGGTCAGGCGGATGTTGCCTTCCGCGTGCAGCCGCTTGGTCTTCTGGTCGTAGATGACCTTGTCGGCCTCCACGCTGGTGCCGTTGTAGAACATCTGCACGTTGCCGACCGCCGACACGCGCTGGTTGTTGTAGTCGTAATCCACCTCGACCGCTTGCACGAGCATCTTGCCGTCGTTGTTGGCAGGCCGTGGCGGCGGCTTGGGCGGCCGCGGATTGTAGGTGAAGCTTTGCGCCGAGGCCGGCACCGTCAGGGCAAGCTCGATCGAGCCCGCGAAAACGAATCCGGCGAGCAGCGCAAACATAGGGACGCCAAAGGCGGCCATGCGTGCTCGATAGCGGCGCACATCGGTGCGCCGCCTGAACGCAGGCAACCTCAACTGGCGGGCGGCGACAACGGCCACTACCCGTCCTCCTGGTACAACAAGGCCAAAAAGCCGGTGAGGCCACCCACACAGACGGGCAACCACGCCGCAGCGATCGGATGCATCAACTCAGCCTTGCTCAAATCCTCAGTAACTTTCGATAAAACGTAGAGCAGAAAGCCCGCGCCCACGCCACTCAAAACCATCTTCTGCACGCCGCCCATCCGGAAGAAACGAAGGCTGACGGAAGCTGCCAACATCACCATTGCAGCCAGCAAAAACGGCTGTGCGATGAGCTTATGGTACTGCAGACGGTAGCCTGCAGTCGCAAAACCCGAGCTTTCGGACGAGCGGATATAGCCGGGCAGTTGCCAAAAAGACACGGTTTCAGGGGTGGAGAAACTGTTGCGAACCTGGGCCGGGGTCAGGGTGGTCGAGAGGTAATAGTTGTCCTGATCAACCGGAGGTTTATCAAGGGAGTACCTGCGTACCGATTTGAAGGCCCAGCGGCCTTCCTCGAGGGCGGCTTCACGGGCTTCGATTCGCTCCTTGAACTGGAGATCGGTGTCGAACCGGAACACGGTCAGCCCCGTCAGCCGGACACCCTGCTGCTCGCTACGCGCCGCATTGATGATCGACTGGCCGTCGCTGTTGATCTGGTTGAGCCAGAAGCCGGAGGCATCCTGGATGCCGCCGCCGGGGGCCGAGCCGAACAGTTCGGCCTCCATCCGCTTGGAGAGTTCGCGCAGGTTCGCCGACATCGGGTTGTAGGCAACCGTTGCCACGATGCCGAGGATGATCGAACTTGCCAGCGCAGGCGAGATGAACTGCCAGGCGGATACGCCGGCCGCACGTGCGACCACCAGTTCGAGCCGCCGCGACAGCGCGAGGTAGCAGGTCATCGCGCCGATCAGGACGCAGAACGGCATCAGCTTTTCGAGCAATTGCGGCACCCGGTAAAGCGACGTCTGGGCCACCGTGATCGCGGATACCGACACCAGCCCGGAAGTCTTGCGGACCATTTCGATGTAGTCGACCAGCACGAGCAGCACGAAAATGCTCGCAAACACGCCCACCGCCGCGACCAGGAAGCGGCCGGCGAAGTATCGCCCGAGCGTGTTGGTGATCATGCTCATGCTGTGGCGGGCCGTCCAAAGAGCCGTGCCAGCCGCGCGTTCGACCTGTTGATGGCCTCCATCAGCGCAGCCGGCGGCTCCACCACGACGCCGCCGATGATCATCCACAGCCCGATGCCGATCGCGCCGAACAGCATCAAATACTGGACGAGAGCCATGCCCGGCGTCTTCACCGTCATCACCGAGCAGGCGAATCCCGCCATGCGCAGGCCAAACACCGCCAGGATCGATCCGCCGATCGAAAAATTGCGGCTCTGGCGCGTGGTGCGCGGCGTACCGAGGAAGGCAAAGGTCAGGACTGCGAACGCGAAGGGATAGACCGGCGCCAGGAAGCGGTCATGCAACTCGGCGCGAAACTGCCCGGACAGTTGCTTGTAAATCGGGTCGTCCTCCGAGGGCGAAACCAGCTCCCAGAGATAGCGTTCGCGAATTCCCAGTGCGACGTCGCGGCCGCGATTGGAGAATTTCGACATGTCGAAGGCATAGCGGGCGAAAGCCACCAGCGCCGGATCGCGCTTTCCCGCCTCGAAACGTTCGAGGTTGCCGTCCTCCAGCACCAAATAGGAGCCGTTCTCGTTCTTCAGTACCGTGCCATGGTCGGCGATGATGGTGACGCGCTCCTTGGGATCGCGGCGGTCGTCGACGAAGATGCCGGCGAGAACGCCGCCCGGCTGCCGTTCCCGGATGCGAATCGTCAGGTTCTGATCGAGCTGGGCGAAACGTCCGGGCTGCAGGATGTTGGTCAGCACGTCGGCCGTGATCTCGGCGTCCCATTGCTTGATCCGGCGCAGGCCGTCAGGAGCGAGAAAGGCAGCGATGAAGATGACCAGGGTCGCCACCACACAAGTGGCGAAGAAAAATGGACGGAACAGCCGGTATGGGGAAAAGCCGGCGGCATTCATCACGATGATTTCGGAATCGGTGGCGAGCTTGTTCAGCGTATGCGAGATCGCAATCATCAGCGCGATCGGCGCGATGACCAGCACCAGCGCCGGAATCACCAGGCTAGTGATGCCGAGAAAGGTGATGATGGTCTGGCCCTGGCTCGTCATCAGGTCGATGCCGCGCAACGCCTGCGTAATCCAGATCACGCCGGTGAGGCTGACCAGGACCAGCGCAAACGACGCGAGCGTTGTGCGGAAAATGTACCTGTCGATCGACCCCATCGTTACCGCACGATCCCACCTTGCGCGCCCGAAAAGCGGCTTCCGACCACCCCCTGTTTGAGGGGTCCCCTTTGGTCGGGCCGCCAACTACCAGCCGTCTACATTCTCACTACCATCCCTTTGATCCGTCAACAAAATGGCCGGGCCATGGCGTCCCCTGGATATGGTTGATAATTCACTTCATGTGGCCTTCCGGCCACTGCGGCGCTTGGCAGTGCGGGGGCTTGCGGGCCATAGTGCCGAAAACATCAGGTCCTGAGCGATTTGGGCCGTTACCGAAGAGAAACATTCCATCGTACGGGCCGATTCCGGACCCGCAAGACAGCCCTGAATTCTGGAGGATCTACCTATGTCCGACGCCGTCAAGGTCGGCTTTGTCGCTTTTTCCGCCGCAGCCCGTGGCGTTCTCGTGGTGTTTTGCGATGACACATTGAAGTTCGGCGACGCGACGCGGAGGGCGCTGGGGAAGGCGGCCGATACCGTCAAGCGGGCGGCGGCCGCGAACCAGTTCAAGGGCAAGAGCGGATCGACGCTCGATATCCCGGCGCCGGATGGAATCAAGGCGGAGCGCCTGATCGTGGTCGGTGTCGGCAAGGCGGCCGATATCAAGGAGAAGGATTTTCTCAAGTTCGGCGGGGTGACGGCGGGCAAGTTCAACGCCGCCAGTGAATCGGTCACCGTGATCGCCGAACTGCCCGAGGCGGCGATGCAGGGCGAAGCCGCCGCAGCCATCGCGTCGGGTATCCGGCTGCGCGCGTACAAGTTCGACCGCTACAAGACCAAGAAGAAAGACGACGAGAACGGCGCGCTTCGCGCCGACGTTTCGATCGCCGTCGGAGATGTTGCCGCCGCGCGAAAGGCCTTCGCGTCGGCATCCCATGTCGTGGACGGCGTGGTGATCGCGCGCGAACTCGTCAACGAGCCGCCGAACGTGCTGTACCCGGTCGAATTCGCGCGCCGCGCGAGCCAGCTCAAGAAGCTCGGCGTCGAGGTCGAGGTGCTCGACGTCAAGGCGATGACGAAGCTCGGCATGGGCGCCTTGCTCGGTGTCGCACAGGGCTCGACGCAGCCCGGCCGCACCGTGATCATGCGCTGGAACGGCGGCAAGAAGGGCGATCAGCCGGTTGCTTTCGTCGGCAAGGGCGTTTGTTTCGATACCGGCGGCATTTCCATCAAGGGCGCCGCCAGCATGGAAGACATGAAGGGCGACATGGGTGGCGCGGCCTGCGTGGTCGGGCTGATGCATGCGCTGGCTGCACGCAAGGCAAAGGTCAACGCGGTCGGCGCCATCGGCCTGGTCGAGAACATGCCTGATGGCAACGCCCAGCGCCCCGGCGATATCGTCACCTCGATGTCGGGCCAGACCATCGAAATCATCAACACCGACGCCGAAGGCCGGCTCGTGCTGGCCGATGTGCTCTGGTACGTGGCCAAGAAGTTCAAGCCCAAATTCATGGTCGATCTTGCAACGCTCACCGGCGCGATCATGGTTGCGCTCGGAACCGAATATGCCGGAATGTTCTCCAACAACGACGAACTGGCTGAACGGCTGAACAAGATCGGAACCGAAACCGGCGAACGCGTCTGGCGCATGCCGCTTGGTCCCGAATACGACAAGCAGATCGATTCGCAGTTTGCCGACATGAAAAATACCGGCGGACGCCATGGCGGTTCGATCACCGCCGCGCAGTTCCTGCAGCGTTTCGTCGACAACACGCCGTGGGCGCATCTCGACGTCGCGGGAACTGCGATGGGCGCGCCGAAAACCGACATCAACCACAGTTGGGGTTCGGGTTACGGCGTTCGCCTTTTGGACCGGCTGGTCGCGGAATATTACGAAGCCACGAAGTAATCTGGTCAAAGCCGGATGACGGAAATCCTGTTCTATCATTTGCAGGGCATGTCGCTCGAAAGCGTATTGCCGCCGCTCCTGGAAAAATCGATCGAGCGCGGCTGGCGCGTGGTCGTGCAATCGACTTCTCCGGAGCGCACCGAGGCGCTCGATGCGCATTTGTGGACCTACAGTGACGATTCGTTCCTGCCGCACGCCACGTGGCGCGCCGGCGATGCGCAGGACCAGCCCATCATTCTCTCGATCGAGGAGGGCAACCCGAACCGGGCCAATGTCAGGTTCCTGATCGACAACGCGGCGTTGCCGGTCGATTGCGACAGCTACGAGCGGGTGGTGCTGGTCTTCAACGGCGACGATGACGACGCGCTGACCGCGGCGCGCGGCATTTGGGCCGATTGCAAGGCGCGGGGGTTCGAACTGACTTATTGGCAGGCCGATGAGCGGGGCCGGTGGCAGCGGCGGCAATAGCGGCCTGGAAATTAGATCCTTGGAAATTGGCGATCCTTCAAGTTAGCGATCCCCGGGAATTAATGATAATCTGCGGTTTCTGCGCCGGAGCTTGCGGGCAGCCATGGTCGTGCCGCAAAGTGATGGTCGGACAAATGGTTACAGTTGAGGGCGGAGCCTGGGTCTAGCGTGCGACGCGGAACAATCGATCGAAAACCACTGCTGACGTTGTTGCTGCTCGGGCCCGTGCTTGCGGGCTGCTCGGGTGCGTCCGACCTTTTGTCGAAGGATGCGGACTGGTTTTCACGCACCGGACGCGTGTTCATCCGAAACGTGTCGATCGAAACGCCTCCGCTCAGCCCGGAGAAGGCTGTGACGCCGGATGAACTCGTCGCTGCGGACGGCGGCTGTCCCGGAATGGCGACGCCGGGCGCAGGTGCAAACGCGCTGGCGGACGGTGCTGCAGGCAGTCCGCCTCCCTCGACGACCGGGACGGTGGCGCTCGGTCACACCGAATGCGATGTCGTGCGCGGCATCGGTGCGCCCGACAATGTCAGCTTCTCCAGCAACCCGCGCGGCGATCGCGTGGCGGTCGTCAGCTATTCGCGTGGCCAGCGGGCCGGCATCTACACCTTCACCGCGGGACGCCTGACGTCGATCGAGCGTGCACCGGAGGCGGCGGCGCCGGCAAGGGGCGCAAAGCCGAAGAAAAAGCCGGCAGCGTAGTACGCTGGCATCGCGCGGTTTCATAGCGTTTTCGAGCGAAAGTCTGCCCAGTACCGGTTCGCGTCAAGAAAACGCGTCAAAACAGGAAGCTAGAGTCGGTTCTGAATCAATCAGATAGGGCTCTAATCCGCCGCTTCGTGAAATTCCGAACTGGCGTCCAGCCAATCTTCCTCGGCCCGCCGCAGCGCGCTTTCGGCGCCGGCGCGTGCCTTGCTGAGCTGGGCGGCCTGCTTGGGATCGCGCGTGAACAGATCCGGCAAGGCAAGCGCGGTGTCGATCTTGGCGATGATGCCGTTGATACGCTCGATTTCGGCCTCAGCCTCGGCGATCCGCTGCTTCAGCGGCGTTCGCCTTTCGCTTTTGCCGCGCTCGGGCTTTAAGCTCTCCTTGACACGCTCGCTGCCGCGCTCGCGCGAACCGCTGCGTGAGTCGCCGATCGACAACACCATTCGCCTGTAATCGTCGAGATCGCCGTCGTAAGTCGTCACCATCTGATTGGCGACGACCCACAATTGATCGGCGCAGGCTTCGATCAAATAGCGGTCGTGCGAGACCATGATGACGGCGCCGGGAAAATCGTTGATCGCTTCGGCCAGCGCCGCACGGCTGTCGATGTCCAGATGGTTAGTCGGCTCGTCGAGGATGATCATGTTCGGGCCGAAGAATGTGGCGAGCCCGAGCAACAGCCGCGCCTTCTCGCCGCCCGACAGGCTCTTGACCAGGGTATCGCCGGCCTTTCCGGAAAACCCGATCGCGCCGGTGCGGCCGCGCACCTTGGTTTCCGGCGCATCAGGCATCAACCTGCGGACGTGATCGTAGGGCGAGCCGTCGAGATTGAGCTCGTCGACCTGATGCTGCGCGAAATAGCCGACCGAGAGTTTCTCCGCCCGGGTGACCCGGCCGGAGAAAGGCTGCAGCTTGTTGGCCAACAGCTTGACCAACGTCGACTTGCCGTTGCCGTTGGAACCGAGCAGCGCGATGCGGTCGTCGGTGTCGATGCGCAGCGTGACGCGGTTGAGCACCGGCTTTTTCGGATCGTAGCCGACCGAGACGTCGTCGACGGCGATGATCGGTGGCGACAGCATTTTCTCCGGCGTCGGGAACGTGATTTCACGCACATCCTGGGTCACCAGCGCGGTGACCGGCTTCATCCGTTCCAGCATTTTCACGCGGGACTGCGCCTGGCGGGCCTTGGAAGCCTTGGCCTTGAAGCGGTCGACGAAGGCCTGCAGCCGCTTGCGCTCGTCGGCCTGGCGCTTGGCGTGCTTGGCGTCCAGCATTTCGCGCGTGGCGCGCTGTTCCTCGAACGAGGAATAGGTACCCTTGTAGACCGTCAGCTTGCCGCGATCGAGATGCAGGATCTGGTCGACCGAGGTGTCGAGCAGGTCACGGTCGTGGCTGATCACGATCACGGTGCGCGGATAATTGGCCAGATGGTCTTCCAGCCACAGCGTGCCTTCGAGGTCGAGATAGTTGGTCGGCTCGTCCAGCAGCAACAGATCGGGCGCCGAGAACAGCGTCGCCGCCAGCGCTACCCGCATGCGCCAGCCGCCGGAGAATTCCGAGCACGGCCGGGCCTGGTCGGCGGTGGAAAATCCGAGACCACTCAAAATCGCCGCCGCGCGGGCCGGCGCGGAGTGGGCGTCGATGTCGACCAGCCGCATCTGGATCTCGGCGATCCGGTGCGGATCCTCGGCGGTTTCGGCTTCACGGAGCAGCGCGTCGCGTTCCAGATCGGCCTTCAGCACGACGTTGATGAGGCTTTCCGGGCCGTCGGGCGCTTCCTGCGCGAGACTGCCGATGCGCCAGCGCGGCGGCAGGGTGATGCTGCCGGATTCGATCGGCAGGTCGCCGCGGATCGCGTGAAACAGCGTCGATTTGCCGACGCCGTTGCGGCCGACGAAGCCGACGCGCGCGCCCGGCACGATCTGCACCGTGCTGTCGTCGATCAAAAGCCGCCCGGCGATGCGGACCGAAATATCCGTCATGGAAAGCATGCGGGGTTGTCACCGGAGCGGCTGGCAAACGCAACCCATTTATTATCGGCAAAATCGGCGATCCGGCGGCCCTCAGTGCAGTTCGTCGTCGCGGCGGCGCAGTTCGTCGACGAGCTCGCGCAAACGCGGTGACAGCTCAGTATCGGGGCGCAGGCTTTGCTGCAGCCGTTCGCCGATGGCGTCGCAGATCGACAAGCATGTCTTGTGGTCGATCTGTTCGAAATCGTTGTTGATTCGGACATCCATGGGCAGTCTCTAAGAGTTCCACCTCGCAGCGCTCGCAAGGCTTGAGTGACATCGATGGGTCAAGTCCCGGCGGCGAAATTGGTTTCCGTGCATGGCCACATGCATTCGCCTCCAAGTAGCTGAATCTCGTTCGGCAATCGGGTTCCACGGCACAAAAAAAGCCCCGGCGCGGCGGCCGGGGCGTCAGTCAGGGGGAAGCTCGAATCAGCTCAATAACAGCGGTTCACCAGCCGCCAGCGCGGACCCCAGGGGGTCGGAACCAGGCGCCGCGCGTAGCAGCCGCCATATCCGCCGCCGTAATAGGCCGGGCCGCCGATGAAGACGCGGGGGCCACCCCAGCCGTGGTGATGATGATGCCAGCCGCCATGGTGCCAGCCGCCGCCCCAGGCCGAGGCCGATGTCGGCGCCAGCGCGGCAGCCCCCAGCGAAGCCGCGGCCACTGCAACGAGCGAGAGTTTGCGTAACATGATCGTCTCCTCAAAGTTTCGGCGCCAGTTGGCACCATCAGTGAGATCGGGTCCCTGACGCCCGGGGCCAGCGGAGGCGCGTGCCCTGCGTTCGATCGTCGTTAAGTCTACGGCCGCGAAGCTGAATGCAGGCGGCACGGCGGCTTCAGACAGGGTTCACCTGCGTGAAATTGCTGTAATCTTCGCCCCCCTCGGGCGCGTCCGCCGCACGAAAACACGCCAAAAAGGGGTGGCAGGCGCGTCACACGGTCGCTTGCCGTCGTGAGGTGGCGCCGATATAAGCCCCGCAACTCTCCAACCAGCGCTTTGCAAGGACGTAAACAATGGCGATTGAACGCACTTTCTCGATCATCAAACCGGACGCGACCGAGCGCAATCTGACCGGCGCCGTCAACGCGCTGATCGAGAAGGCTGGCTTACGGATCGTGGCCCAGAAGCGCATTCGCATGACCCGCGAACAGGCTGAAACCTTCTACGCCGTGCACAAGGCGCGTCCGTTCTTCGGTGAACTGGTCGACTTCATGACCTCGGGTCCGGTCGTGGTGCAGGTGCTGGAAGGCGAGGGCGCCGTACTGAAATATCGCGACGTGATGGGCGCGACCGATCCGTCGAAGGCGGCGGACGGCACGATCCGCAAGGTCCATGCGAAGTCGATCGGCGAGAACTCGGTGCACGGTTCGGATGCACCGGAGACCGCCGCGATCGAAATCGCGCAGTTCTTTTCGGGCAACGAAATCGTCGGCTGATTGATTGGACAGCGGCCAGCAATAGCCGCGCGCAACGGCTGACAAGGCCGGAGGGAAACGCTGTGAACTGGCTGTGGCAAATCTTGGATCCCGCGTCGATCTCGGCGTTCTTCACCCAGTTCCAGACCGAGATTCAGCAACCGGCCTTCTGGGTTGCGCTCGGCAAGATCATGTGGATCAACATCCTGCTATCGGGTGACAACGCGCTTGTCATCGCGATGGCGTGCCGCGGGCTGCCGCCGCGCCAGCGGTTCTGGGGCATGGTCCTTGGCGCTGGCGTCGCCGTTTTTCTGCGCATCATCTTCACCGGCATCGTCGTGACGTTGATGGCGCTGCCGTACCTCAAGCTCGTCGGCGGATTGGCGCTGCTCGTGATCGCGGCAAAGCTCTTGGTGCCCGAACCCGAGGACGAGAGCGACACGGAAGCGGCTGCGCATCTATGGGCGGCCGTGCAGATCGTGGCGATCGCCGACATCGTCATGAGCCTCGACAACGTCATCGCGGTCGCCGCGGCGGCCAACGGCAGCATTCCGCTGCTCGTGCTCGGCCTCGCCATCAGCGTTCCCCTGATCGTCGCCGGTGCCGCGCTGATCATGGCGTTGCTGACGCGCCTTCCGGCGCTGGTGTGGGCCGGCGCCGGCTTGCTCGGCTGGATCGCCGGCGAGGTGATGGCGACGGACCCCGCGGTACAACCGGCGTTGCATGCGTTCTTCAATGGTCCGGTCGGTGCAGGCCTCGATGGACTCCTCAAATCGCTCGGCATGGCGCCGCAGTTCGCCAATGGCGGGCATGGCGGCGAGGTGATTCTTGGAATCATCGGCATCATCATTGTGCTCGTCGCGGGGTCGATCTGGCGCAAGCGCAAGCTGCAGGGCGCCGAGCACTCCGCCACTGCATAGCAATCAACGCCCGGCCTGGCGGCGAGGACAGTCGTCCGCGATCGCGGGGCGCCGACGGCCCCCGAGACTTGCATGATCGGCTTGCCTGATCGTTCCGCCGTGAAATGCCAGACCCAGGCGTCTGGTGTGCCGGGATCATGCTCGACCATATCGAGGTCGTGCTCCCGCACAGGAACATTTAGCAAGGTCCTGACTTCCTTATTCTGGACGCAGTCGACCCCGGAGAATTGTCATGACGGTGAACAAGCCGGTCGGCGACAAGAAGTTCAAGGGCGTATGTGCCGAGAAGACGAGGGCCGCCACGCGGTAAGGAATCCCCATGCCGCGTTACTTTTTCAATGTCTATCACGACAGGGCTGAGCTGGACGAGGAAGTCGAAGAACTACCCGACATGCAAGCCGCGTGGCGGGAAGCAACGATGACTGCGGGGCAAATCATTCAGGACCTCGACGGCAAGCTGCGCCCCGGCAAAGACTGGCGGCTGGAGGTCACCGACGAATTTGCAAATCCGCTCTACGTCATTCATGTGAGCACCGACCGAGCCAAATGAACCTTGGCCGGTCGGGCCGTGAGATGGAAGAGCTATTTGGGGCCCTGCAAACCGGGTGACGTCAACCAGCGGTCGATGACGGCCGCGGACTCGGTTGAGACCGCCGTCTTTAACAGACGATCGCGTTCATGCCCGGGCGGCAGGCCGGCGGCCTTTTCGCGGGCGCCACGTGCAATTTGCTTGAGCCGTTCTTGAAGCGGCTGCGGCGGGCGGCTGCGATTGCGCCTTTTCTTCATGGCAGATCTCCTTGTTGGCCCCGATCCTTTCACGTTGCAGCGGAAGCCTCCTTAACCTTTGTTGGGAACCGGCATCGGTCGTCGCCGTTTCGTTCAGGTCACGGAAGTCGATCAATTGGAGGAGACGCGGGCTTGGAGCGGGAGTTGGTTTTGTCGGCCCTGTTGCGGCGGCTCAATACCGTCTCAGGGCTGGATGACGCGGACATCGCTGCAATCCGCGCGCTCCCGATCATTGTTCGCCGGTGGGAGGCCGGACGGGCGATTGTATCTGACGGCGGTTACCCGACGGAATGCTGTCTTGTTATCGAAGGGTTTTGCGTCCGCGCCAAAACGACCTTCAGCGGCCAGCGGCAAATTCTCTCGATCCATATTGCCGGGGAAATTCCCGACCTCCAGAGCCTGCATCTGCGCCGGATGGACCACGATCTCATCGCGGTGGCCGCTTCCACGCTCGGCTTTATCAGTCACGCTTCGTTGCGAAGCCTGACGCGGGCAAATCCGAATGTTGCCGAAGTGCTTTGGCGCGAGACGCTGATCGATGCCGCGATATTTCGGGAGTGGATCGTCAATGTCGGTCAGCGGCCGGCAGCGAGCCGGCTTGCCCACACCGTTGCTGAACTTCGCAGACGCCTTGCCATCACGGGCCGCGCGGCGGGCGACACGTTCGAAATGCCGCTGACACAGGAGCAAATCGGCGAGGCGCTGGGCATCACGCCGGTGCATGCGAACCGTATCATCAGGCAACTGCGCGACGACAGGATCGTCGATATCAGCAGGGGGCGCGTGGCTGTGCTCGACGAGGCGAAACTCGCGGAATTGGCGCAGTTCGACGACCGTTATCTTCACCAGAATCCATCCCTCTAAGGCGCATGCCGGAGGATGGCGCTGCGGCTTTGAGGCCTGACGGCGCAAGGCACCCGTGAGGTGAGTTTCGTATCGGGTACCGGACCTATGAACGGCAATTTTGTTCGCCTTCCTGGAACGATTTCATTTCGGGAAAATTATGCAATCTGTGTCCTGGAGATAGACACATCAAACTCCAAGCGGCTGCCGATTGCATTTCCGCTACCAAGGTGGTGCTGGCAGCCGCTCCTTTTGATCGCAACCGCCATGAAGGATTTTTCCAATGCGTCTTTCCCGCCCGAGGTGATCTCGGTGATGGAGGAGGCGCTCGATGCCGCGGTGGCGTCGCTTCCCGAGCCGGTCCATTCCAGTCACGTTCAAGCCCTTGCCGAAGCGATCCTGCGCGCGGCCCATAACGGAGAGCGCGACCCGATCGCCCTGCAAAGACTTGCATTGCTGGAATTGCGACTGGTTCAGCGCTAATCGTTGCGCGACTGGCCGGCGTGCCGACAAGGCCGCCGATTGCTTTTACCGCCGCGGGGTTCCATACAACTTCACATGACCGAACCGTTATTGGGGCGCAGCATCGACCGCCTTGAAGACGTGCGCTTCGTGCGGGGACGCGGGCGCTACGTCGCCGATCTCGTGGCGCCAAACTCGCTTCATGGCGTCGTCGTTCGCTCGCCGCATGCGCATGCGCGCATCGCAGCGATCAGCGTCGATGCGGCGCGCCAGATGCCCGGCGTTGCGGCCGTGCTCACGGGACTGGAATTGGCCGCCGACAATATCGGACCGCTGCCGTGCGCGGTAACCAGCATCCCGATGACCACGCCGCTCGTGGTGCCGCCCTGTCACGCACTGGCGCGCGACATCGTTCGCTATGTCGGCGAGCCGGTCGCCTTCGTGGTTGCGGAAAGCACCGAGGCCGCGCGCGATGGCGCCGAGGCCATCGTTGTCGACTATGCGCCGCTGCCGCCAATCGTCTCGATCGCGGATGCCGTTGTGCCGGACGCCCCGTCGATCTGGCCGGAGGCGCGGGGCAATATCGCGTTCCGGTTCAACCGGGGCGAGAGCGGCCCGGTCGAAGCTGTGATCCGTGACGCCGCCCATGTCGTGGAATGCGAGCTGGTGAACAACCGCGTCGTCGCCGCGCCGCTGGAGACGCGCGGTGCGCTGGGGGAGTTCGATGCCGCGAGCGGCCGTCTGCACCTGACCGCCTCGGCCGCCGGCGCGCACGCGATCCGCGACCTGCTCGCCGACGGTGTCTTACGTATCGGCAGGGAAAAACTTCGCGTCAGCATTCCCGACGTCGGCGGCGGCTTCGGGATGAAGAACGTGCTCTATCCGGAATGGGTGCTGGTGCTGTGGGCGGCGCGCCGCCTCGGCCGCCCGGTCATGTGGATCGGGGACCGCGGCGAGGATTTTACAGGCTCCGCCCATGGCCGCGACAGCCTCATCCGGGCCCGCCTTGCGCTCGACCGCGATGGCCGTTTCCTCGCGCTCGACACCAAAGTCCTCGCCAATCTGGGCGCCTATGTCTCGACGGTGGCGCCGGCCGTACCGACCATGGCGATGGCGAGCGCGATGGGCGGCGTCTACGACATTCCGCTGATCGCCTTCCAGACCAGCGGCGTGTTCACCAACACGACGCCGGTCGACGCCTATCGCGGCGCCGGCAAGCCCGAGGCGAATTATCTGATCGAGCGCTGCATCGATATCGCAGCCCACCAGCTCGGCATGGATGCGCTGAAGCTGCGGCGCAAGAACATCTTTCGCCGGTTTCCACATTCAAGCGCGATGGGACTTACGGTCGAGCAGGGCAGCTTTGGCCACGCGATCGATCACGCGGTCAAGGCCGCGGCAGGATTCGATGCCCGCCGGCGAAGCTCGCGCAAGCGGGGCAGGCTGCGCGGTCTGGGCTACGCCTGCTTTCTCGAAACATCGCGCGGCCAGCCCAATGAAGTGGCGGAAGTGCGCGTCGGTGACGACGGCCGGATCGATTTGATGGTCGGCACGCATTCCAACGGCCAGGGCCACGAGACCACCTTCGCCCAGATCGCGGCCGATGCGTTTGGCCTGCCGCTCGAGCGCTTCCGGTTTCGGCAGGGCGATACGGATGATCTCGACTCCGGCGGCGGGCATGGCGGGGCGCGCTCGATGCATCAGGGCGGCACCGCGCTGCTGATGGCGGCCGAAGGCGTGATCGAGAATGCGCGGCGGCTTGCCGCTCGCCTGCTGCAGGCCGGCGTGGATGCGGTTCACTACGAAGCCGGCCTATTGCGCGTGGCCGCGACCGGGCAGGAGGTCAGCCTCGAGGAGGTGGCGCGCGCCTCCTACCAGACGCCCGGCGACGATGTCGCGCCCGGCCTTGCGCACAAGGCGACGCATTTGTGCGACCGCTACACTTTCCCCAACGGCTGCCATATCGCCGAAGTCGAGATCGACCCCGAGACCGGTGAGGTCAGGCTCGACCGCTACGTGATCTTCGATGACTATGGCCGCCTGCTCGATCCGCGCCTGACGCTGGGACAAGTCCATGGCGGCGTGGCGCAGGGTATCGGCCAGGCGTTGTTCGAGCACGCGCTGTTCGATCCGGAGACCGGGCAGATCCTTTCGGGCTCGCTGATGGATTATGCGCTGCCGCGCGCGGACGATCTTCCCGCGTTCGAGGGCAGCCTGACGGGCGACTTTCCAAGCCGCGCCAACCGGCTCGGCGTGAAGGGAAGCGGGCAGGCCGGCGCCATCGCCGCACCCGCCACCATCATGAACGCCGTGATGAACGCGCTGACGCCGCTCGGCGTGCGGCATCTCGACATGCCCGCTACGCCCTCCCGCATCTGGCATGCGATCCAGGCGGCTGACGCGCGGTCGCGTCAACGCACCGACACGACGTCCGCCGATCAATAGTCCCAATGACGGGACCACAGCCAGCCAGGCTTGGAATCCATCCAAAGCCAGCCGATGATGGTTGTTGCGATGGCGCTCATGAAGGCGCGGACACAACAGCCGGTCGCGACCCGTCGCCAATCCTGATCCTCCGCCCTGATCCGCAAGCTGACGAATGGCCTGATGGCGGACCTGGTTGTTGCCGCTTGACATGCAGGTATTTACCTGCATATTGTGTTCTCGATACGAGCGAGAACGATGCAGGCCGACAAGGTTTTCAAAGCGCTGGGCGACCCGACACGTAGAAAGCTGCTTGACCTTCTTTGTGAAAAGAACGGGCAGACGCTCGGCCAGCTTTGCGAAAACCTCGACATGGCCCGGCAATCCGCCACGCAGCACCTCGAAATCCTGGAGGCGGCCAATCTGGTGAGCGCGGTCAAGCGCGGCCGGGAAAAGCTGCATTTCATCAACCCCGTGCCGCTTCACGAGGTCTACGAACGGTGGGTGCGGAAATTCGAACGACAGCGGCTCAGCCTGCTGCACGATCTGAAGAAAGAGCTCGAAGGAGAATAACAATGACCAAAGAGACGACCAGCTTTGTCTACGTGACCTATATTCGCTCGACGCCGGACAAGGTGTTCGCGGCGATTACGAAACCGGAGATCGCAAGACGTTACTGGGGCCACGAGAACGTCTCTGACTGGAATCCCGGATCGAAATGGGAGCACGTCCGCGCCAATGATGAACGGACCGTGCAACTCGTCGGCAAGGTCATTGAGGTCTCGCCGCCGACCCGTCTCGTCATCACCTGGGCGAATGCTTCGCAGGCCGCCGATCCTTCCGCCTATAGCCGGGTGACGTTCGAGATCGAGGAATACGAGGACATGGTCCGGCTGACCGTCACCCATGACGAACTCGAAGCCGGCAGCGGGATGGCGAACGGCATCAAGAAGGGGTGGCCGGTCGTCCTCGCCAGCCTGAAATCCCTGCTGGAAACCGGCCAGGGCCTCGACGTTTTCGCCAAGCCGAAATCGGCTTGATCCCTTGCCATATCAGTCCAGAGCCGGAGAATGACCATGACCATGACCAAGTCCTATGCCGGCGGATGTGCCTGCGGCGCGATCCGCTATGAGACGAGCAGCACACCCATCGTCGAGAGCCACTGCCAATGCCGCGATTGCCAACAACGAAGCGGCACGGGGCATGGATCCTATCTGGTCTTCCCCCGGCGAGCCGATGTGAGCATTACGGGTGAAGCGAAAGACTGGCGGGTCGCGGGCGACAGCGGGAACGAAAAGGTCCACGCCTTCTGCCCGACCTGCGGAACGCCGGTCTACCTGACATTCGTCGCCATGCCGGAACTGATAGCGGTTCACGCGACCAGCCTTGACGATCCAGGCCAGTTCAATCCGCAACTTGTCACGTACGGCATCCGCGGCCATGCCTGGGACGCGATGGATTCCTCGCTGCAGACATTCGAGCGAATGCCGCCTGGTTAAGTGTTGCCGGGAGATTCCAGCGCCTCTGATCGGGGCCTAGGTGTGGTCGCGCTTGCTCCTGCGGCTGTTTCCCTTCGCCGGCCAGCGCCCTTCGTCGACGGCGGCGCGGACGATCTCGGTCATCGTCTTGCGCACTTCGATGAACGCCTTGGTCTGCGGCCGGTCCGCGAGCGCAATTAGTGCAAGCGAGCGCGTCAGCGGCGGATCGATGATGCGGCGCGCGTGATATTTCTCCGCCGCCAGGTCGGCGAGGACGGTGGCGCGCGAGAGGATCGCGCATCCCAGTCCCGCCTCGAGCGCCATTCGCAATGCCGACAATGAATCGACTTCGAGCGTCTCGCTCGGCGTGATCTGATTGCGCAGAACCTGGGTCTGGATGATGGCGCGCGAGGCCGGGATCGGCGTCAGTCCAACCACGCTTCGTTGCGGAATGGCGGAGAAGGCGATCGGACCGGATGACCGGCCGATCAGGCTCGGATGCCCGACGAGATAGAGCTGTTCGTCGTGCAGCGACTCGACGTCGAGGCGGGCATCCCTCGGCGGATTATAGGCGAGCGCGAGATCGACTGTCCCTGAGAAGACGCGCTCGACCAGCGCCGGCGACAGCGCCTCGACGACCGTCAGATGGACGCCCGGGGAGTTCTTGCGCACCGCCTTCATGACATCGAGCGCAACCATCGAGAGCGCGGTATGGCTGAGGCCAATGCAGACGGGACCGGTCGCGGCCTCGTTATAGGTCCGCACGTCCTCCTCGGCCTTGCCGAGCGCCGAAAGCACGGCGCTGGCATGCTCGTAGAGCCGCCGGCCGGCCGCGGTCAGCGCGATGCCGCGTGGCCTTCGTTCGAGCAGCTTGACGCCCAGATCGGTTTCGAGGGCGGCGACGTGGTGGCTCAACGCCGACTGCGCGACGTTGAGGGTCTCGGCCGCCCGCGACAGCACGCCGGCGTCGGCGATGGCGATGAAATACCGGAGCTGCCGCAATCCGAGCGCCACTGAATTCGCTCCTGATATCTAATTATCAGAACAGAATGATCTTCATATTATATTTGTCAGATGTCTACGCCCGCGGCAAGCTGGGTTCACAACCAATAAAACCATCCGGAGGAGCGCCGGCATATGGACCTGCCGAGCAGCGTCGTCATCAGCGAGGAGGGGCCCCGCGAAGGCTTTCAGATCGAACCGGATCCGATCGCAACCGCGGACAAGATCGCGCTGATCGACGCGCTCTCCGCCTGCGGCCTCCGCCGCATCCAGATCGCCTCGTTTGTCAATCCCAAGCACGTTCCGGGCTGGGCCGATGCCGAGGCCGTCGTGCAAGGATTCGCTGCGCGTGAAGGCGTCGAATACTCCGCGGTGTGGTTCAATGAGGCCGGGATGCAGCGCGCGCTCGCATTCAAGAGTAAACTCACCCTTGCCGGATTCATTTCACTGAGCGCGTCCGAACCGTTCGCGATCAAAAACCTCAATCGCGACCGGGCCGGACAGATCGACGCGATGCGCCAATATGTGCGGGTGCATCGGGAAGCCGGCGTGCCGATTGCCAAGATCATCGTCATGGCCGCCTTTGGCTGCAATTTTGCCGGAGATATCTCGCCCGCAAAAGTTGTCGAGACGGTTGCGGATGCGCGCACCATCGCGCGCGAAGCCGGTGTCGAGGTGCAGGACGTCACGCTCGCAGACTCCATGGGCTGGGCCACGCCCAGGCGCGTCGCGGACGCCATCGGCACTGTTCGGGATCGCTTCGACGATGTGCGGATCGCCCTTCATCTCCACGACACGCGCGGGCAAGGCATCGCCTGCGCCTATGAGGGCCTGCGGCTCGGCGTCACGGCTTTCGATGCGGCGGTAGCCGGGCTCGGCGGCTGTCCGTTTGCCGGCCAGCCGGGGGCGCCGGGCAACATCGCCACCGAAGAACTCGCGCTGCTGTGCGAGGAGATGGGTATCTCGACCGGCCTGAACATCGAGGCGCTGATCGAGGCCGGGCGGCTGGCCGAGCGGATCGTCAGGCACCGGCTGCCGAGCGCCGCACTGCGATCGGGAACGCTCGCCGCATTCAGGAGACGGGCTGCATGACGACTTCCTCCAGGCCGCTCGCGGGGCTGAAGGTGCTCGATTTCGGTCACACCATCATGGGGCCGTGCGCCGGCGTCGTCTTTGCCGATCTCGGCGCCGACGTGGTGAAGATCGAGCCGGCCGACGGCGATCCGACGCGGCGGTTGCCGGGCTTTGCCGCCGGCTTCTTCGCGACCTACAACCGCAACAAGCGCTCGATCGCGATCGACCTGAAACGGCCCGAGGGACAGGCGATCGTGCATCGGCTCGTCAGGGATGCCGATGTCGTGCTGGAGAATTTCGGCCCGGGAACGATCGAACGGCTGAAATGCGGTTGGGAGGATTTGCGCAAGATCAACCCGCGCCTCGTCTATCTCTCGATGAAAGGTTTCCTGAAGGGACCGTACGAGAACCGCGGCGCGCTCGACGAGGTGGTGCAGATGCAATCCGGCCTCGCCTACATGACCGGGCCGCCGGGCCGGCCGTTGCGTGCCGGTGCACCTGTCATCGACATTCTCGGCAGCGTGTTCGGCGTGGTGGCAGCACTGGCCGCGCTTCGCGAGCGCGACGCCACCGGCATCGGGCAGAAGGTCGCCAGTTCCCTTTTCGAAAGCGCGACGTTCATGCTCGGCGCGATCGTCGTCGGCAGCGCCGTGACCGGCGCACCGTTGCCGCCGATGCCGGCCCGCAAGAACGCCTGGGGCGTGTACGACGTTTTCACCGCGTCCGATGGCGGCCAGGTCTTCATCGGCTGCACGTCGGATGGACACTGGCAACGCTTCTGCGAGACCTTCGGATTCGACGACTGGCGCGACGATCCACGGCTTGCGGGCAATTCCAATCGTTGCGAGGCGCGCGAGTGGATGCTGCCCGAACTGGAGCGGCGGATCACGAAATTGCCGCTTAATGAAATCCTCGAAAAGTGCGAGGCGGCACGGGTGGCCTATTCGCGGGTTGGACGACCTGACGAATTGTCGATCGATCCGCATCTGCTCGCCCATGGCGGCCTGCTTGCGACAGCCGTTTCCGGACTAGGCGGCGGACCGTTGGTCGGCATCCCCGCGCTTCCGGTGGAGTTCGGCGACGGCCGCGAACGCGCTGGCCTCGACCGCCAGCCGCCGAAGATCGGCGAGCACGCTGACGAAATTCTGCGGGCGGCCGGGTATTCGGAGCATGAAATTATCGAACTGCGCGCGGCGGGCGTACTGGGCGAGGCCGCGAGCCTGCCCGCATAGAAGCGAACTAGAAGAAGCGGACAAGACGAGCGGTCCAACCGCCTCGCGCAACGCAACATGGACAGGGAGGAGGCGGAGTATGATTTCCGGCAAACTGGTTCGAGCGAAAGCTCGCATCCTCGGTATGGCGACCGTGGCTCTTGCGCTGAGCGCGATCGTATTGCCTGCAAAGGCGCAACCATTTCCGTCGCGATCGATTACGATCCTGGTGGGCTATTCCGCGGGAGGGCAGGCCGACGCCCTGGCCCGGATCGTGGGCAAGCAACTTGGTGAGAACCTCAAAGTATCCGTCGTCATCGAGAACAAGACAGGGGCCAATGGCATGATCGCGGCCCAGGCGGCCGCGCGCGCCGAGCCTGACGGATACACCATCCTCATGGTGACGGATGCGATGGTCACCATCGATCCGCACCTCGCCACCAGCAACCACTTCGACCTTTCGAAGGCGATGGAGCCGGTCATCAGCGTCGCATGGGCGCCGCTGCTGCTTGCCGCGGCCAACAATGTGCCGGCGAATTCGGTCGCCGAGCTGGTCGCGCTGGGCAAGCAAAAGACGCAGAATTTGAGTTTCGGCAGCTCGGGCAGTTCGACGCCGCACCGCCTCGCCGGCGAGATGCTGCAGAAGTACGGTGACTTCACCATGACCCACATTCCCTACAAGGGAACGGCGGCCTCGGTGAACGATCTCTTGGGCGGGCAGATACCGCTGCTGTTCGGCGCACCGACAGCGGTGGAGCCGCTGGCGACGGCGGGCAAGATCAAGGTGCTCGGCGTCACATCGGAAAAGCGTTTCCCGTTGCTGCCCAACGTGCCGGCCATCAGCGAAACCTTTCCGGAGTTCAAGATCATCAGCTATATCGGGTTCATGCTCCCAAGGAACACGCCCAGGCCGGTGATCGCTGCCGTGAACAAGGAGATGAACCAGATACTTGCAACGGATTCGATGCGCGCCTGGCTGGACAAGCAGGGCATGGTCGCCGTCGGCGGTACGCCTGATGATTTCAAACGCCAGATCGAGGTCGACTATCAGGCGCGCGGTGAACTCGTCCGAGCTCTCGGCATTACCGGCGAGTGAGCGAGGGAGCGCCGTCGTCTCTTCAAGCGCCCTTTGGTTTCTTCCGGGCCGCGCGCGCCGAAACGTTCAGCGCCGCGGCCTCGCGAATGAGCGCCTTCAACGCCTTTTCATCGATCCTGTCGCCCTGATGGAAATCGATGGCGCGCCTGGTGTTGCCTTCGAGGCTTGAGTTGAAGAGGTCTGTTGGGTCGTCCAGCGCGGCGCCCCTGGCGAAGGTCATCTTCACGACGGCCTTGTAGGTCTCGCCGGTGCAGATGATGCCGTTGTGCTCCCACACCGGAACGCCCCGCCACTTCCACTCCTCGACCACGTCGGGGACGGCCTGCTTGATGATGCTCCTGATACGCGCAAGCATATCGCCGCGCCAATCGCCCAGCTCCTTGATTCTCGCATCGATATGCTGAGAGGGAGAGGCTCCTGCTTTTGCTTCGTTCGCGCCGCTCTTCTTCATACTTGTCGCTTTTTTCATGACTGTTATCGCTCCGCTCACAGTCGTTCGCCGGGCACTTGGCTGGCTTGCTTCACCCAGGCGGCGAACTGCGCTTCGTCGAGCTGGTGATCCTCGGGGATGTCGAGGTAGCGCACTTCCTTCTGTTTGGATTCGCCCGGAGGAAGAGGGCGCAGTGATGTGCCGCGGAAGAAGGCCACTTTGACGTACTTCGTGAAGCAGTGAAAGCTGAGGAACCAGCCTTGGTCTCCTTGGCCCCCGACGCCATAGAAGGGCGAGTTCCATTTGACGGCCTTGCGCACGCCGGGAACGGTACGCACGATGAGGGCGTCGAGGTGGCGTCCGACGTCGCGTTTCCAGCCCGGCATGGCCGCGATGTAGGCCTGCACGGGAGCGTCGCCGTCCCCCTTCGCGATCTGAGGATTGCCGCCTGAGAGGAGGGCAGGCTTTGCGGCGGCCTTCCTTGCTACCTTCGCCGACTTCGCGGACGTCTTGCCGGCCATGGTGTCACACCTGTCCGCTGATGCCTCGCGCGCCGCGCAACTTGGCGGCATACGGCAGCACGAACATGTACAGACCCGTGAACAGGAGCAAAAACAGCGGGAGCAGCGGCGAGTAGACGATCAAGGTCGGAGGTTCCCCCAATCCCATGGCGACGAAGTTGGCGATGACGGTCGCCGTAAAGACGATCGACAGCCAGCGGTGGATTTGCCGAACCCAGTTATTCCAATTCAATGAGACCTCCTTTGAAACGAACCAAAGCGCGACGCGGCAGATTTCAATCCGCCCGCGCCAAAACCTCCTCCAGCTTCGCGAAGAACTGCTGCCATCCGACCTTGGCGCCGCCAAAGGCCTGCTTCTGATCCGGCCGGAAGCCCGACTGCTCCATGCGCAGCAAGGTCCCCGTGCGCGTTGGCGTGAGCGTAAACGTCACCACGCTCTGCAGATTGAAGGCCGCATCCTCGTGCCTGAAATTCCAAGTATAGGACAGCGCCTTGTTCGGTTCGAGGGCGAGCACCTCGCAGTCCAGCACGCCGCCCCAGTCGCCGCGAAGATTGAAATGATGACCCACGACTGGCTTGAAGTCGTTCTTCATCAACCATTCCTCGATCAAATGCGGTTGCGTGAGCGCGCGCCAGAGTTTTTCCGGCGGATGCGGCATCTCACGTTCGACGACGACGGTGCGTGTTTCAGTCGCTGTATTGGTCATTGGTCCATCCGTTTGAGCAGATCTTCGAGATCGTCGAATTTCCTCTGCCAGAACCCTGCCATCTCGCTCGTCCAGTCGATCAGCGGGGCCAGGGCGCCGAGCTGCGCGCTGTAATGCGTCTGTCGGCCTTCGTGGCGGTCGCGCACCAGCCCGGCCTGCTTGAGAATGCCGAGATGTTTTGAGACGGCCGGTTGCGAGACCCCGGCCCGCGCCGTCAGGGCTCCCACCGTCTGCTCTCCTTCGCGGCACAGGCGCTCGAAGATTGCCCGACGGGTCGGATCGGCGAGTGTTCTGAACAGCACATCGTGGGCGTTCGGCATCTAAGATCGATAACCTATGGGTTATTGATTGACGCATAACCGCAGAGGTATGGATTAGTCAAGCGGGAAAATGTCGAGCGGCATGATGATCCTTCTCACAGGAACGGTCGGACCAACGGGCCCGTATGGTGTGGCGTGACCTTGGCCACGACGTGGCGATGGGTTCGGAGACCACGGCCGCAGTTATACTCCGCTGGTTATGCATTATCGCCTGGCCCTGCCGCCGTCTCGCGAACCAGAGCTGGGAGCGAACGCCGATGGTAAGGTCGTTGGCTCGTTGTCGAAGACGGGCGGCATAACCATCTATGGGCAGGGAGGTGAGGTCTTATGGAAGATGCCAGCCGTCAGGCCCATTGGGAGAACGTCTACACGACGAAGGGCGAGAACGAGGTCAGCTGGTTTCAGCAAAGTCCGGCGCCGTCGCTCGAATTGATCGTGCAGGCCGGCGCCACCCACGCGTCGGCGATCATCGACATTGGCGGCGGCGCTTCGCGGCTGGTCGACCATCTCGTCGAGCAGGGATTTGAGGATGTTACCGTGCTCGATCTGTCAGGCGTGGCGCTGGCTGCCGCCAAAAGCCGCCTTGAGAGCCGCCTTGGCGCCCGCGCCGAGCGCGTTAGCTGGATTGTCGCGGACGCCACGACATGGGAGCCGGTCAGGCCCTACGATATCTGGCACGACCGGGCGGCGTTCCACTTTCTCACCGACGAGAAAGACCGCGCCGCCTATATTGAGCGCCTCGGGCGGGGCCTCAAAATCGGGGGGCACGCCATCATCGCCACCTTCGCGCTCGACGGCCCCGAAAAGTGCGGCGGCCTGCCGGTCGCCGGCTATGACAGCGCGAGCCTCGGACGGACGCTCGGCGCCACGTTCAAGCTGGTCCACACGCAGCGGCACGAACACGCGACCCCGTGGGACTCCCGACAGATCTTCCAGTTCAGCGTATTCAGGCGCGAGAGCTGACTCTGATCCGCAGGCCACCGCGCGTTATTGCGCCATACCGCGGGACACCTCCTGACAGGCCTCCATGCAGCGGCGACAGCTTTCCGCACAGATGCGGCAATGTTCATGCATGGCGGCGTGCTTCTGGCATTCCTCCGCGCAAAGCCGGCAGGCGGCGGCGCATACGCTGAGCATGCGGCGCATCACTTCGTCATCGAAACCTGTCCGGCGGGTCATGATGCGGCCGGTGATGTTGCAGATGTCGGCGCAATCCAGATCCAGTCGGATACATTGGGTCAGCTCCTGCACCATGCGCTCCGACAGGCAGGCGTCGGCGCAGGAGGTGCAGGTCTGGGCGCAGGAATAACATTCCTCGATACAGCGGATCAGGGCGTCGTTGATCTGGCCCTGGACGGCCGGGTGGGTGCCAATCATTTCGCGGGCGTGCATGGCGGGCTCCTTGCTTGAGGGCCGGCCGCAAACGCGGCGGCCGCTCTTTTAAGCCGCGGCGATCGAAAATGTTCTGGTCCTCGGCAATAATGAATGCCGGCATCCTGAAGCAGACCCGCTTGATCCAACGCAATGCGGTATACTCCAACTGGATTATGTTAACGAAACCCGCGCTTTCGTGATGGAACCTGGCTTCCCATGATGGGCCGGATTATGCGAAAATTGTTCCCATGAAGCGCTCGATCCACCTTTGCCGGCTGCTGGCGGTCTTTTTGATCGCAGGCCTCGTATTTGCACCGCTCGCGGCGCGGGCGAACGCGAGTTCTGTGGCATCGATGTCGATGGCCTCCATGACCGACGACGCAGCGTCCATGTCCGACGACATGCCGTGCTGTCCGGACAAATCGCCGGTGGATTGCGCCGATTGCCCGGTGATGGCGATCTGCATGGTCAAGACGTTGCAGGCACAGCCTTCGGCAAGCGTTGCCGAAATTCAGCCGGTCACGCTCCGCATGCTGCTTCCCGTGAGCGACCCGGAAGCGGAAAGCCTTGGTCTTCTGCCGCCGCCAAAACCTCCCCGATTGCTGGTCCGTCCGGCCTGACGCCGGACGTCTCGCGGCGCGCCCAGCGCGCCTCCGTGCCGCTTCCGCGGCCGACCAGCACGTAGAGGATATCAAGATGAAGATGCCATTTTGGCGCGCCGTTGCCGGTGCGATCGCGGGCGTTGCCATGGCCGGCTTCGCCGCGCTTGCCGACGGCAACCATCAGCATGCGGCGACCGGCGCCGCGACCGCGCCGGCCGATCGCAAGGTCAAGTACTACCGTAATCCGATGGGACTGTCGGACGTTTCGGCTACCCCCAAGAAGGACTCGATGGGGATGGATTACATCCCCGTCTATGAGGGCGAGGACAGCGACGAGGGGACGGTCAAGGTCTCGCCGGGCCGGATCCAGCGCTCCGGCGTCAAGTCGGAGCCGGCCGCGATGCGCGTGATCCGCACGACCGTCCGCGCCCCCGGCACCATTCAGCTCGACGAGCGCCGCGTCTCCGTGATCGCGATGCGCTCCGAAAGCTATGTCCAGAAGGTCGCCGACGTCACCACCGGCGCGCATGTCGTCAAGGGACAGCCGCTGATGGAAATCTACAGTCCGGCGATTTCGTCGGCGGCGGCCGAATACATCTCGACGCTCAATTCCAAGGTCACCGGTGGCGACGGGCCCTATGGCAAGGGCTCGCGCCAGAGGCTGATGAATCTCGACCTGCCGGAAGCGGCCATCGCCGCCATGGAAAAGGGCCGCAACGTCCCGATCGGGATCGAATGGACGTCGCCGCGCGACGGCATCGTTCTCGAACGCAACGTGACCGAAGGCATGCGCGCCCAGCCCGGCGAGACCCTGTTCCGGATCGCCGATCACTCGGTGGTGTGGGCGATCATCGACGTCGCCGAGCGCGATCTGGGGGCGATGGCCGCGGGCCAGCGCGCCGTGGTCCGCGCGAGAAGTTTTCCCGGGCGGGAATTTTCGGGAAGAATCAACGTGATCTATCCGCAGATTACCAAGGAGACGCGAACGGCGCGGATGCGCGTCGAATTGCTCAATCCGGAACTGCTGTTGATCCACGACATGTATGTCGATGCCGAGATCGAGACCGGCAGCGCGGAATCCGTGCTCGCCATTCCCGAAAGCGCGGTGCTGGACAGCGGCAGCCGGCAGGCCGTGCTGGTGGACAAGGGAGAAGGGCGGTTCGAGCCGCGCGAAGTCAAGCTCGGCCATCGCGGCGAGGGCTATGTTGAGGTCCGCGAGGGCCTCGCCGAGGACGATCCGGTGGTGACATCAGCCAATTTCCTGATCGATGCCGAAAGCAATCTGAACGCGGCGCTGAAGGGCTTTGCCGAGGGAGCCCAGCCATGATCGCCCGCCTCATCGCGTGGTCGGCGCGCAATCTGCTGCTGGTGTTCTTCGGCACGACCTTCGCCGCCGCCGCAGGCCTCTATGCGCTTGCGCACCTGCCGCTCGACGCCATTCCGGACCTCTCGGATACGCAGGTGATCGTCTATACGGAGTATCCGGGGCAGGCGCCGCAGGTGATGGAGGACCAGGTCACCTATCCCCTGACCACGGCCATGCTCACGGTACCCCGCTCGAAGGTCGTGCGCGGCTTCTCGTTCTTCGGCGTGTCGTTCGTGTATGTCATCTTCGAGGACGGCACCGACATCTACTGGGCGCGTTCCCGGGTGCTGGAATTCCTCAACAGCGCGGCCTCGCGGCTGCCCGCCGGCGTGACGCCGACGATCGGTCCCGATGCCACCGGCGTCGGCTGGGTCTACCAATACGCCGTGATGTCCAAGGAACTGAATCTCGCTGACACCCGCGCGATCCAGGACTGGAATCTGAAATTCGCGCTGGCCAAGGCGGAGGGCGTCGCCGAGGTCGCCAGCGTCGGCGGGTTCGTGCGGCAATACAACGTCGTGCTCGATCCGCAGCGCATGCGCGATCTCGGCATCACCATGGCGAAGATGCGCGACGCGATCCGCGCCAGCAACACCGACGTCGGCGGCCGCACCGTCGAACTGTCCGAGTTCGAATACGTCATCCGCGGCAGGGGCTATCTGAGGGGAATCAACGACCTCGGCAATGTCGTGCTCAAGGCCAGTAACGGCACGCCGGTGCTGCTCAGGGACATCGCGCGCGTCGAACTGGGGCCGGACGAGCGCCGCGGCATTACCGAGCTCAACGGCGAGGGCGAGGTGGCCAGCGGCATCGTGCTGCAGCGTTTTGGTGTCAATGCGCTGGACGTGATTCAAAACGTCAAGAAACGCTTTGCGGAAATCGCTTCCAGCCTGCCGAAATCGGTCGAGATCGTGCCGGTCTATGACCGCTCCAACCTGATCAATGCGGCCATCGACACGCTCAAGAACACGTTGCTGGAGGAGTGCATCATCGTTGCATTGGTGTGCATCGTGTTCCTGCTGCACGTCCGCAGCGCGCTGGTTGCGATCCTGATGCTGCCGGTCGGCGTCCTGATGGCATTCGGCGCGATGAAGCTGTTGGGGCTCGGCTCCAACATCATGAGTCTCGGCGGCATCGCGATCGCGATCGGCGCGATGGTGGATGCGGCGATCGTCATGATCGAGAATGCCCACAAGCATCTCGAACGGGCCAAACCCGGGCAATCCCGCGTGGCGATACTGATCGAGGCGGCAGCCCAGGTCGGCCCGGCGCTGTTCTTCAGCCTGTTGATCATCACGGTATCGTTCATGCCGATCTTCACGCTGGAGGCGCAGGAGGGCCGCCTGTTCAGCCCGCTCGCCTTCACCAAGACGTTTGCGATGGCGGCGGCAGCGGTGCTTTCTGTCACGCTGGTGCCGGCGCTGATGTTGGTGTTCGTGCGCGGCAAGATCATTCCGGAGCACAGGAACCCGATCAACCGTTTCCTGATCTGGATCTACCGACCGGTCATCAAGGCGGTGATGCGCGGCAAAATAGTCGTGATCCTGATCGCGCTCGCCGTTCTGGCGGTGACGGTGTGGCCGGCCCGGCAACTCGGCACCGAGTTCATGCCCAATCTGCACGAGGGTACGCTGCTCTACATGCCGACCACGCTGCCCGGACTTTCCGTCACCAAGGCAGCCGAATTGCTGCAGATGCAGGACCGGATCATCCGGAGCTTTCCCGAAGTGGCCTCGGTGTACGGCAAGGCCGGCCGCGCGGCAACCGCGACCGATCCGGCGCCGACCGAGATGTTCGAGACCATCATCAATCTCAAACCGAAGGCCGAATGGCGGGCAGGGCTGACGCTCGAGGGCCTGACGGCCGAAATGGACAAGGCGCTGCAATTTCCGGGCGTCTCCAACGCCTGGACCCAGCCGATCAAGGCGCGCATCGACATGCTCTCGACGGGCATCCGCACCCCGATCGGCGTCAAGGTGATCGGTACTGATCTGGTCGAGATCGACCGCCTGGCCAAACAGGTCGAGCAGGTGCTGCGGACGGTGCCGGGGACGTCATCGGCCTATGCCGAGCGCGGCATCGGCGGCTACTATCTCGACATCGTGCCCGACCGCGCGGCACTGGCGCGCTACGGCATCATGATCCAGGACGTGCAGGACGTCATCGCGACCGCGCTCGGCGGGCAGACCGTGACGACCACGGTCGAAGGCCGCCAGCGTTTCAGTGTCAACATGCGCTATCCCCGCGACCTGCGCAGCGACCCCGCGTCGATCGCGCGCGAGGTTCTGGTGTCGATGCCCGCGGGCGGCGCGGTGCCGCTGGGCGAGGTGGCCAAGGTCGCGCCGGCGCGCGGGCCGACTTCGATCCGGACCGAGAACGGCCAGCTCGCGGTCTACGTCTATGTCGATATCAGGGACCGCGACATCGGCGGTTATGTGGCCGATGCCAAGCAGGCGGTGAACGCCAGCATCCAGTTTCCGCCGGGCGCCTACCTGATGTGGAGCGGCCAGTATGAGTATCTGGAGCGGGCGGCGGCGCGGCTCAAGATCGTGGTGCCGGTGACGCTCGCGATCATCCTCCTCTTGCTCTATCTCAACTTCCGCTCGCTGACGGAAACGCTGATCGTGATGCTGTCGCTGCCGTTCGCGCTGGTCGGCGGCCTCTGGCTGATGTGGTGGCTCGGCTTCAACCTGTCGGTCGCCGTCGTGGTCGGCTTCATCGCGCTGGCCGGCGTCGCCGCCGAGACCGGCGTGGTGATGCTGATCTACCTCAACCAGGCGCTGGACGAGCGGCGGGCGCGCAAGGCGGCCGAAGGCGGCGCGCTGACGCGCAACGACCTCTACGACGCCATCATGGAAGGCGCGGTCGAACGCGTGCGTCCGAAGATGATGACGGTGGTCGCCATCATGGCCGGACTGCTGCCGATCATGTGGAGCACCGGCACCGGCTCGGAGATCATGCAGCGCATCGCGGTGCCGATGATCGGCGGCATGATCTCCTCGACGCTGCTGACGCTGATCGTGATTCCGGCCGTATTTGGCATTGTCAGGGGATTTGGGCTGCCCGCCGATCCCGAACAAGGCAGGCCCGCCGCGGCGGTGGCGAAGCACCCGAAGCAAGACCAGCGCATGACGGCGCCGGTTGAATGAGATGAATCGTGCTCTACGTAACGATCGTCGGCGCGATTGAGCTACGTGAGCTTCGTCCGTCGGTCACTCCGAAAGTGACAAAATCCGGGCTGAAGGAAACGGACCATGGGCTTCTACAACGACGTCATCTTGCCGAAGGTTTGCGATCTCGCGATGCGGAACAAGCAGCTTCGGCCGTATCGCGAGCGGGTGATCGGCACGGCCGAAGGCCGCGTGCTCGAGATCGGGATCGGTTCGGGCCGGAACCTGCCCTTCTATCGGCCACAAGTAACGGAATTGCTGGCGCTGGAGCCGGCTCCGAAACTCCTGACCATGGCCCGTGAGGCTCTGCGCCCGGGCATGCAGGTCAACTTCATTGAGGCGTCAGCAGAAGCCATTCCCCTCGACGATCGCAGCGTGGATACGGTCGTGACGACCTGGACCTTGTGCAGCATTCCAGATGCCGCGATGGCGCTCACCGAAATGCGTCGCGTGCTTCGGCCGAGCGGCAAGCTCTTGTTCGTCGAGCATGGCATGGCGCCGGACAGGAATGTGCGGCGCTGGCAGGACTGGCTGACGCCGGCCTGGAAGCGCATCAGTGGCGGCTGTCATCTCAATCGCCCGATCGGCGCGATGATCGAAAGTGCCGGCTTCAGGATTGATCGGATGGAAACCGGCTATATGCCTGGACCCAAGGCGATGACGTTCATGTATGAGGGCAGCGCTCGACCGGGCTAGCGAATCGGTGGCGATAGAGCACCCGGCTCGGAGATCATGCAGCGCATCGCGGTGCCGATGATCGGCGGCATGATTTCATCGACGCTGCTGACGCTGATCGTTATTCCGGCGATCTATACGCTGCTGAAGAGAGCAGAGCTTGGAAAGGTGTCTGTGGCGAAAGCGGAGCCCGGACAAGCAGGAGCCAGTGTAATCTAGGCGCTGTTTGCAACCTGGTTGAGCTGACCGCCTGGAGGTAGGTTCCCACCACAACTTGTGATGCCTTTCACCATCGCCCCAAAAAAAATCAGATAGGCTTGGTTTACCCGAAGCCACTTGCGTGGGGCGTACGTGTCCGTTGATCCATTTTAGATCCCATTTGACATCTCCCTCCCAGGAGGAACACATGCCAGATCTTGCAAGAAGTCATGCCGTGGTTATTGGCGCCGGCATGGCCGGCCTGACGGCCGCTCAGGCGATCTCAGGGCATTTCGGGAAAGTCACGATCATCGAGCGCGACGTGCTTCCTGCCGAGGCCGTGCCACGAAGCGGCACGCCGCAGGCCCAGCACGCCCATATGCTGCTCGCGGGCGGGCTGAAGGCCCTGCAGACCCTGTTTCCGGGTTTTGAGAACGATCTTGCGGAAGCGGGCGCGGTGAATATCCGCACGGGTAAGGATATAAGGTTCGAGCGCCCCGGCTTCGATCCTTTCCCGATTCGCGATCTCGGCATCCACATTTTCTGCATGTCGCGCCCACTGCTCGAAGCCGTTACGCGGCGACGCGTTCTGCAGAGCCCGAACATCGACATTCGCGTGCACTCCCGCGTGACCGGGCTTGTCGCATCACGCGATGCAACGCGGGTCGAGGCGGTCCGCTACGATAGCGAGGATGGTCCTGTGACCCTGGAAGCCAACCTGGTTGTTGAAGCCTCCGGCCGCTGCGGCCTGACGCTGCGGCTGCTCGAAGAGCTTTCTCTGCAGAAGCCCGAAGCAACCGAGATCGGCATTGATCAGGCGTACGCGAGCACCATCGTCGAGCGACCGCCCGATCACAATGCCGACTGGCTGGGCAATATCACGCTGCCGTCCGCACCCGCCAGCAGCCGCGGAGCGTTCCTGTTTCCGATCGAGAAGCAGCGATGGCTGCTTTCCGTCGGCGGCAATCATGGCGATGCGCCGCCGGGCGACCGCGCGGGATTCATGGATTTCGTCAGGAGCCTGCGCACCCCGACCATCTATGACGCGGTCAGGGATGCCCGGCCGCTGACGGATATCGTCCGCTACCAGCTGCCTTGCAGCACGCGACGGCATTTCGAGCGCCTGGAGTCTTTCCCGGCAGGGCTGCTCGCGACAGGCGATGCCCTCTGCCGCTTCAACCCGGTCTTCGGCCAGGGCATGAGCGTGGCAGCGCAGGAAGCCGTGATCCTGGACCGGTTGCTGGCGGAAGGTGTCCCCATGGAGCGGCTGGCGCGTGACTTCTTCGCTGCCATCCAGGACACCATCGCGACGCCGTGGGGCGTTGCCGTCAGCGATTTCGTCTATCCTGCCACGCGCGGCGTTCGGCCCGCCGACCTCGCCCAGCGCCTGCAATACGGCATGGCCTTGACCAAGCTCGCCGCTGACGATCCCGAGGTGCACCGGCTGACCGTGGAAGTCTCGCAGCTGCTCAAGCCGCAGGCTGCGCTACGTGAGCCAGCGCTCGCGGCGCGCGTGATATCGCTGATATGACTGAAATGCGGGGGACGTGATGGACTTTGTCACCGTGAAGAACGGAGCGATCGAGCTCAATGTGGCGGTCAGCGGCTCGGGCCCGCTGGTCGTATGCGTACATGGATTCCCGGAGCTCTGGTACTCCTGGCGGCACCAGATGGCGCACTTCGTGGCACGGGGCTTTCGGGTGGCCGCGCTCGACGTGCGCGGCTACGGCCGAAGCTCGAAGCCAAATGAAATCTCGGCCTATACGCTACGTCATCTCGCGTCTGATGTCGTTGCCGTGATCGATCATGTGGGAGATGGCTCGGCCATTCTGTTCGGCCACGACTGGGGCGCGCCCATCGTGTGGCATACGGCACTGCTTCACCCGGAGAAGGTCAGGGCGGTGGCCGGTCTGAGCGTGCCGTTCCGTCCGCGCGGACCCGCGCCTTTCATCGAACTGGCCCGATCCCTCTACAAGGGGCGTTTCTTCTATCAGATCTACTTCCAGCAGGAGGGCGTCGCGGAGGCGGAGCTGGATGCGGACATCGCAGGCGCCCTGCGCAGGGTCTATTTTGCGCTGTCCGGGGAGGCGCCCCACAATCAATGGCTCACGCCGAAATCGCCCGAGGCAAGGCTGCTGGATGGGCTCGTTGATCCGCAGCCCTTTCCGGACTGGATGAGTGAGAGCGATCTGGCCGTCTATGTCGATGCCTTCAGGGCCGGCGGCTTTCGCGGCCCGCTCAACCGATACCGCGCGCAGACCCTCGACTTCGCTGATCTCGCCGAATTGAGCGGACGCGGCATTACCCAGCCATCGGCCTTCATCGCCGGCGAGCGCGACCCCGTGCGCGCCTTCATTCCAGGTATGGACCTTTACGCCGAGCCCGGAATCGCCTGCTCCGATTTCCGCGGCTCCACCATTATCCCGGGGATCGGACATTGGGTGCAGCAGGAGGCGCCATACGAGACCAACGCGGCGCTCGAAGCGTTCGTCCGGGGGCTGTAGTACGGACGGCGCCTCGCGCGACAAGATCGATCTCTTCGCCAATCGCAGACACCATTGGCCTGCACATCCGAAGTCCGCTTTGGGTCCCAATAACGGACTCTGGTACCGCAGTAAGTGGCAGCATCAATCATCTCGTCAGCACGCAGCAAGAAGGGGTTCGGGAACGGTCAAGCCAACTGCCTTCGCGCTCGCCAGGCGTCATTGAAGTTGGTGACAGGGAGGTCACCGGTTTGGGCGAATTCCCCCTCACCAGTGGAAAAGTGGCCAACCGTCGGCATTAGATAGCCGCCTCGGTCTGCGCGTCGAAAACGTGAAGCCTGGAACGCCGCATGGCAACGCGCAGCTTGTCGGCCACTCTCACCCTCGCGGTCGGCTCGACGCTTGCCACCATGATGCTCTCGCCGACCTTCATATCGAGCAGGATTTCCGAGCCGAGTTGCTCGACCACCTCAATCACAGCATCGAAGCACGGGTGGTCGAGATCAGCGCTACCCGCCACGGTGAGGTCCTCCGGCCGCACACCGAGTATGACCTCGCGCCCGATATGGCCGCGCAGGCGCTGCGCGATCTCGTCCGGCAGCTTGATGCGCAGGCCGGAGTTCTCGGCGATCAACGATCCGTCCGCCTCGGTCACCGTAACGGCGGCGAAATTCATGGCCGGGGAGCCGATGAAGCCGGCGACGAACTTGTTGGCTGGCTGATTATACAGCTCGAGCGGCTCCCCGACCTGCTGCACCACGCCGTCCTTCATGACGACGACCCGGTCACCCAGCGTCATCGCCTCGACTTGATCGTGGGTAACGTAGATGGCGGTGGTGCCGAGACGCAGATGCAGCTTCTTGAGCTCAACTCGCATCTGCACCCGCAGCTTGGCATCGAGGTTCGACAGCGGCTCGTCGAACAGGAACACGCGGGGGTGCCGCACGATGGCTCGGCCCAAAGCCACCCGCTGGCGCTGGCCGCCAGAGAGCTGCCGCGGCTTGCGCTTTAGCAATTCGCCGATGCCGAGGATGTCGGCCGCCTCGTGCACGCGCTTCTCAATCTCGGGCCTTTCGAATTTGCGCATCTTCAGGCCGAATGCCATGTTGTCGTATACGCTCATATGCGGGTAGAGCGCGTAGTTCTGGAACACCATGGCGATGTCGCGGTCCATGGGCGCAAGTGCGTTGATCACGTTGCCGTCGATTGAGATATCGCCGGAGCTGATCGCTTCCAGCCCGGCGATCATCCTGAGCGTCGTGGTCTTGCCGCAGCCGGACGGTCCGACGAACACCACGAACTCCTTGTCGCGGATCTGCAGATTGACGTCTTTGACAGCGTGCACGCTGTCAAAGAACTTGTTGATCCCCTTGAGGACGACCTGGCCCATTCGCTTCCACCTGCCTCCCACCGGCCTATGCGCAGTCTGCATGCGCGCTTTCGAATCCCCTTGATCCGTGGTGCTGTCAGCCCTTCACCGATCCGGTCAATCCTGCGACGTAGTGTTCGACAAAAAACGAATAGGCGATAGCAACCGGTATCGATCCAAGCAGGGCTCCAGCCATCAGCGGTCCCCAGTAGAATACATCGCCGCGGATCAGCTCCGATGTGACGCCGACCGGCACAGTCTTCTGCTCAGGCGAGGAGAGGAAGACAAGCGCATAGATGAACTCGTTCCACGACAGCGTGAAAGCGAAGATGCCGGCCGAGAGGATGCCCGGGATCGCCACAGGGATGACGATGTAGAGCATAGCCTGCCAGCGCGAGGCGCCGTCAATGCGCGCGCATTCCTCGAGCTCCTTGGGCACAGCCTTGAAGTAGCCCATCATGAGCCAGGTGCAGAACGGAATAAGAAAGGTCGGATAGGTCAGAATCAGTGCCCAGGGCGTATCACCCAGCCGATAGTTGCGGATCATCTCGGCCAGCGGAATGAACAGCAGCGTCTGGGGCACCAGATAGGTGATGAAGATGCCGGTACCCAGGCTGCCGGCAAAGGGAAAGTTCAGCCGCGATAGAGCATAACCGGCGAACACGCCGCACACGAGCGAGATAGCGGTTGACGCGAGCGCGATGAACGTCGTGTTCCACAGCCACGATGCGAACAGCGTCTCCTCGAACAGGTACCTGACATGGTCCCAGGTCGGTTTCCAGGTCCAGAACGGATTGTAGTTGATCGAATTCCAGGGCCGGTAAAGCTCGCCGTCCGGCCGCACCGAAGTGATCACCATCCAGTAGAACGGGAACAGCAGGAAAAGCAGGAACAGCGCCATGGGGACGTAGAAGAACACCCACTTTCGCCAGATTGCACCTTCGATCATGGCTCAGCGGACCTCCACGCGGCGGATGTAGAGAAGTTGGATGATGACGACCAGAAACAAGACTGGAAACATTGCGAGCGCGATGGCGGCGCCCTCGCTCAACAGGCCGGTGCCGATGGCGATCTGATAGGCGTAGGTGGCGAACAGGTGCGTTGCGTTGGCTGGTCCGCCGCCCGTCATCACATAGACGATCTGGAAGTCGGCGAACGTCTGAATCACCGAGAACAGCACCACGACCATGGTCACGGGCAGCAGCAGCGGCCAGGTGATGTGCCAGAATCGCTGCCACGGCTTGGCGCCGTCGATGGCGGCGGCCTCGTTGAGTTCGGGACTGATGGTCTGCAGGCCGGCGAGCAGGCTGATGGCGAAGAACGGCACCCCGCGCCAGATGTTAACGATGATAATCGAGATCATGGCGAGGTCGGGATCGCCCAGCCAGTTGATCCGACCGGTGATCAAGCCGAAATGGTAGAGGAGCCAATTGAGAACGCTGAACGTCGGGTCGAACATCCACTTCCAGGCGAAAGTCGAGAGCACGGTCGGGATAATGAAAGGCAGCAGGATGAAAGCACGGGTAAAAGCCTTGCCGCGGAAATTACGGTTGAGCAGCATGGCCAGCCACAGCCCGAGCGCCAGCTTGAAGACGGTGGTCACGCCCGTATAGACGAAGGTGTTGTAAACGGAGGTGCGAAAGATCCCATCATTGAAGATCTTGTAGAAGTTAGCGAGGCCGACGAAGTCGCCGGGTATACCGACGCGCGAGTTGGTGACCGACAGCAATATCCCTCGAATGAAGGGATAGGCAATGAACATGCCGAGCAGCACGATGGTCGGCACCAGCAGCACGAACGCCAGCCAGCGCTCGTCCTCGAGCAACCGCTGTCGCCGCGGAGGGGGCGCCTCTCGGAGCGTCGTGGCGGAAACCGCGCTTATCGCCATGTTCGATCCTCGTCGGTCGGAAGATTCCCTTGCTCCCCACGAAAAATGGGGAGGGGGACGGCTTAACCTCAGACGTAGACCTTCGTGAGCTCAGCCTCCGCCCACTTCACGGCATCCTCGGCGGGCATGCCTTGGACGGCCTTTGCGTACATATCAATGATGATGTACTTGGTTACGACCTCGGCTGCCTTGCGCGTAGAGGGCCCTTGGTAGCCAGCGAAGCGCCCTGTGCGCGCCGCTTGCTTGTAGGGCAGCATGATCGGGTCGTCGCCCCACAGCTTGTGCTTTTCCCAATCCGTGGTCGGGCCGACCGAGAAGCCCTTCTGGGAGACGAACCACTTGTCGTAGATGTCCTTGGAGTGAATCCAGCCAAGGAATTTCTTCGCCGCATCCTGGTTCTTCGAATAACCCATCAGGAGGTTCGAGAACGGGACGTGATAGCTGAACTGCCCGCCGGGGCCCTTGGGCAGCGCGGCGTGCAGGATGTCGTCCTTCAGTTGCCCGCCTGCCTCCGTCTTGTAGGTATCCGGCTTGCGCAGAGCCTCGATGTAGATCGAGGCGCCATTGAGCGTGGCGCTACACGTCCCGGACAGAAAAGCGCGGTTGTTGTTGGAATCGTCCCAGGCGAGCCCGCCTTCATCGTGGGCGTCCTTCCAAAAGGCCACCATGAACTTCACCGATTCGACTGTTGCCGGGCTGTTCAGCACAACCGTCTTGCCGTCTGCTTCGACCTCTTTGCCGCCCCAGGACCACAGGTAGGGGTAAGCGAAGGCAGGCGCATCGCCGAAGGTGTGACCAAGCGTTTGGCCGATGGGCCGTCCCTTTGCCTTCAGCTTCTTGCCGGCCTCACGATACTCTTCCCACGTCTGGGGAAATTTTCCATCCGTGTAGCCGATCTCGGCAAACCAGGATTTTCGGTATGCGATCTGCAGGCCAACGATGCACCACGGCACTGCGATCCATTTCTTGCCGTCATTGGCGACAGCACGGGATGTTTCGTAGAAGCCGCCCTGGCCCTTGCCGAGTTCCTCAGCGATGTCGCTGACGTCTATGACGCTCTCGCCGTAAAGTTGCCCCCAATTGTTGAGGACGCAGACGACGTCGGGGCCTGACCCCGACTGGATCGCCGAGGTGACGCGGGCCTGGATGTCGTTGGCGTTGATGGTCTCGATATTGAGTTTTATGCCGAGCGCCTTCTCGCCTTCCTTGGCGATTTCGTTGCGCAGAAGCTGATCTGACGCCGGAACGAAGTCGGTCCAGCGCAGCCAGTGGACCGTCGTGCCCTGTGCAAAAGCGGGCGCGCGACCGGTGGCCAGGATGCCTGCCATGCCGCCCACAAGCGCGGTACCGCTCTTGAGGACGTGACGTCGGGTTACTGTCGTCATGCATTCCTCCCTCGGTGTGTCTGAGCTGATGCCCTTTGGCCAGTCTTTCGCCGGCTTGGAGTCCCTTTCAGTCTATCGCGCCTCCGTGGTTCAACGCATGCGCACGCGTGCGCAATACGGTGGCTCGATGATCATTTATTGGTGTTCCACTTGCAGCGCCGTGGCGGCGAGTTCGCCGCGAAACAGGACGAATTCTTTGCAGAACAACGGCGCGATTACATCGCTCCCAGGCGTAACGGCGATACCACCGGCGGCCCGGATCGCGTCGGCGCTGCTGCCAGCGCATGAACCCTACCGTCATAACGGGTCCCTCCCGCGCAGCGACGGTCTTGCCGTGGCCAAGCGGGTTTTCCCCGTCTTATATGAAGCTCGGTACCGGAAGCTGGCGCGACGTCATTGTCGCCCGTCGCACCAGGAAATCAAGTGCTAGCTTTGACGCGCCGGCCATGGTCCCAATCGTGAACTGGCCGGCCACCAAAAGTGCGCGGCGAGATCGACTGCGTCGCCTCGAACCGCTCGATCAACCCGCGACGCATCCGATCCGCTGGATGAACGTCTGATATCTGGCACCGGGTGGACGGCCGGAATTACACACGGCCAGCGGCACCATTCCTCGGGGCCGACTTCCGCATCGGGTTATCAACGGACGTCAGGTGGCGTCCGAGCTATGTCCGTTCATCCCCGATAGCGGTCGCAGTACGACTGCTGCACGCCCACTTGGTGCCAATAGGCGGCCGCGGGCGGACTCATAGCAAACCTTTGGATCAGGAAAGCCGTGTTTACGCATTGATCCTGCTCAATGACATGAACTCTTTTCCCCGCGAGATGTCGGTCGGCACATCAGGCGGGGAGGTTCGTGGGCTGGATCATGAGCTGCGAGGAATGCGCCTATGGCGGAGCCGCGCAACCGGGTTGTTCAAGTCAGGCGCTTCGGAGGTTCCGACGGCTTGGAGGTAGTCGACGCTCCTCTTCCTATAGCCGGTCGAGGAGAGGTACGGGTTCGTGTGCTAGCGTCGAGCGTTGTGTACACTGATGTCGTGATCCGGCGCCACCTGTACCCGCAAACGATTTCCCTCCAGCCGCCGTTCGTCCTCGGCTATGACGTCGTCGGGGAAATCGATCAACTAGGGCCGGGCGTGACGAGCTTCGCGCTTGGCGACCGAGTGGCCGACATGACGGTCGTGGGGTCGAACGCCGCCTACCGCACGCTCCGGGCCGACGACTTAACCCGCGTGCCGGCGGGCGTGGACGCGGCGGAGGCGGCCACGTTGATCCTAAGCTGGACGACCGCATACCAGCTTCTTCACCGCGCGGCCCACGTGCAGCGAGGTCAGCGTGTGCTCGTGCATGGCGCGGCCGGTGCTGTCGGTCAGGCGCTGCTGACGCTTGGCAGCATGGCTGGGCTCGAGCTGTGGGGCACGGCGCGCGGCGATCATGCCGGGTTGGTGCGCGAACTCGGCGGTACGCCGATCGACTACCAGCGGGAAGACTTCACGAGCGTGCTGCCAGGCGGATTTGATATTGTCTTCGACGGAATCGGAGAGGACGGCTGTCGACGCTCTTTGGCGGCGCTCAAGCGTGGCGGCCTGCTCTGCGCTTATGGATACACGGCGGGCGTGCAGGCACACCGTAGCATGTCGGCCATTCTTACATGGACGGCACGCCTGTATCTGTTGGGGTGGTTGCCCCGCGGCAAGCGCATCTACTTCTATTCGATCAATTTGATGCGGGCGCGACATCCCGACTGGTTCCGGGAGGACCTCGAGCGGCTCTTTGGACTCCTGGCAAATCGCGTGATCCAACCACGCGTCGCCGCGCGAATCTCTTTCGATGAAGTTGCTGAGGCACACCGGCGCCTTGAGGCAGGCGGTCTCGAGGGCAAGCTCGTCCTATGCCCGGAGCTCCCGCCGCACCAAGACAGAGCGCCGCCTCAGCGCGAGCCGGACCGGACTTCAATCTAGTCCATGGCCCAGGCCAAGAGACATTAGACTTACAAAAGACATACACAGACCTGGAAGATCACGTCGATGGCAAATGCTCGACGCAGCGAAATTCACGGGCACGTCAGCAAGGGCTTTGAGGCCGTGCGGGACGCTTTCGTGGACAACTTTTCCCACAGAAGCGAGCTGGGGGCCGCGTGCTGCGTGTACCGCCACGGGGAAAGGGTCGTCGACCTGTGGGGCGGAATTCGCAATAAAGCGAGCAGCGAGCCGTGGCAGGAGGACACAATGGTCATTGTGCACTCCGCAACCAAGGGGATCGCGGCGATGACGCTCGCGCTCGCGCATTCCCGGGGCTGGCTCGATTACGAGGAACGCGTATGCACGTACTGGCCGGAGTTTGCCCAAGGAGGCAAGGAAACGATCACGGTCCGACAGCTCCTTGCCCACCAGGCCGGACTGTTTGCTTTCGATGAGCCGGTCGACAGGGACATTGTCGCGAATCTTGACCGATTGGCAGTTGTTCTGGCTCGCCAGCCCCCGGCCTGGAAGCCGGGCACCCGACAGTCCTATCACGCCATCAGCCTTGGGTTTTACGAAGGCGAATTGCTGCGCCGGATTGACCCGCTGCACCGCAGCCTCGCGCAATTCTTTCAGGAAGAGATAGCATCTCCGCTAGGGCTCGATTTCTACATTCGCCTGCCGGAGGAGATTCCAAACTCCAGGCTGGCTACAATTGAAAGTCCCACCGCACTTCAGATGCTCTTGGGTTTTCCGATCCGGCTGACATTGGCGACGCTTTATCCCTACTCAAATATGTACCGGGCGCTCATCGCGAACCCGGGCGCTGCAATATGCCGCGATGAGCAACGCGTTTATGCGCGCAACCTTGAAGTGCCATCGGGCGGAGGCGTCGGTACGGCACGAGCGATCGCGCGTGCATACAGTGTATTTGCGACCGGAGGGCAAGAATTGCAGTTGCGCCCCGAAACTCTACGGCTTTTGATGGCTCCGGCGATTCCGGCTGAGCGGGGCTTTTATGATGAGTGCCTGAAAGGCGAGATCCAATTCTCTCTTGGGTTCTGCAAGCCCGGTTCGACTTCGCCTTTCGGTCATCCCGGCTCGTTCGGACACCCCGGAGCGGGAGGCTCCTTTGGGTTCGCCGATCCACAAGCTGAAATTGGATATGCTTATGTCACCAACCGTATGGGCACAACATTGCCGTTTGATCCAAGAGATGTGGCGCTGAGAGCGGCGATGTCATCGACTGAGAGTTGAATTCCGCTCAGGGTCTTTTTCAACCGATACATTCGATGAGCGGTAGGCGCGTTTTGGACGCCGCCTTTTTCGGCCTTACTTCCGCACGATCGAACCGGCGCGCCCGAGCAGCCGCGCCAATTGCTTGAATCGGCTGCCGACGCGGTCGGCGACGAGGTCGACCATGCGGTGCTCGAACACCAGCATCAGCTTGCGGCTGCCGCTGCGGAAATGTGTCGCGGGCAACACGCCGGTGCGCGCCGCCGAGATCAGATGGGCGACGCGGAACGCCGCGCCGAGAACGCGCGCGCGCTCGTCCATGGCGGGCGGCACCAGTTCGCGGATCTGGGCCGGCGGCTCGTTTTCCTCGCTTAAGCCCGCGTAGCGATAGAACACCGACAGCGCGACGAAGGCGCGGCCCTGATGGCTGATCGAGCCGAAATTGCCGTTGGTGATGAGGCTCAGCGTTTCCTCGCCGCGGTGGTCAGGATGCACGCGCCAGCCGACATCGGACAGCAGGCAGGCGGCGTGGCGCAGGCGGCGGTCCTCGTCGGTCTCGCGCAGTTTCACGACTCGCACCAGCCGATCGGTCCAAGCCACCAGTTCCTCGGCATGACGCGCGGAGCGCGACAGCAGCCCGTTCAGGGTTTGGGCGGCGCAGATGAAGCCATCCTTGGCGCGCTCCTGCGGCGGCAGCATCTCGTAGAGCAGGCCTTCGCGGACGCCGAAGGTCGAGAACACGATCGTCTTCGGCCGGCCGACGCGAATAATGTATTCGAGCACCAGCGCGGCATAGGTCAGGAGCGGACGCCGTGCATCCGCGACCACCTCGATATCGGCAAGCATGTTGGCCGCCGCCAGCCGGCGCAGGCGCCGCGCGAAATCGAGCGCGTCGGCGGCCGGTATCGAATAGCCGTGCATCACGCGCAGCGGATAGCCGCTCTGGACGATGTGGATACGCGCCAGCGCGCGCCAGGTGCCGCCGACCGCGTAGAAGGTGCGGCCAACGCCGGCCTTGAGCTGGGCCACGCCGGACAGCTCGTTGCGAACGATACGCTCGGCGCGCTTCAAGGATTTGTGCGAGAGATCCTGTAGCGCCAGGCTTCCCAGCGGCAGCGTGACGCCGCTGTGGACCCGGTTTTTCTGCACGTCGATCAGTTCGAGCGAGCCGCCGCCGAGATCGCCGACAATGCCGTCGGGATTGTGGATGCCGGAGACGACGCCGAGCGCGGAAAGTTTTGCTTCGCGCGGTCCGGAGAGGATTTGAATCTCCGCGCCGCAGATGCGCTCGGCCTTGGCGATGAAGTCGGGACCGTTCCTGGCGTCGCGGCAGGCGGCGGTGGCGATGGCGAATACGCGTCCCACCTGCTGGATGCGACACAGCGCCCTGAATCGCCGCAGCGCCGTCAGCGCCTTGGCAACCGCGTCCTCCGCCAACAAACCGGTGGTCTGCACCTCGCGGCCGAGCCCGCACAGCGCCTTCTCGTTGAAGATGGTGACGAGGCTGCGCGCCATCGTCTCGTAGACGACGAGACGAACCGAGTTCGAACCGATATCGATGACGGCGACGCTGGAAGCGCGCTTGCGCGGTCGCTTCACGGTCGCGGTCCCTTATGAGGATTGCTGGCGCTCGTTACGGCGAGTGAGCCGGCGCGGCGAAGATTCCTTGAGCGACTTTCCACGGCCAGACAGACTCGGATTCGTCATGAAATAGTTGTGCAGATTGAACGGCTCTTCGCCTTTCGCGGCCTTCATACGCGTTGAGGACCCGTCCGGCAACAACTGCCAGCTCTGCTCGGTATCCTTCAGATTCGCGACCATGATCTGTTCGAGAACCTGCTGATGTACCGTGGGATTTTGCAATGGGCAGAGGATTTCGACGCGGCGGTCGAGGTTCCGCGGCATCATGTCGGCGGACGAGATATACACAGCCGCTTTCGGGCCGGGCAGGCCTTGCCCCATACCAAAGCAGTAGATGCGGCCGTGCTCCAGGAAGCGCCCGATGATGGATTTGACCCGGATGTTCTCGGAAAGTCCGGGAATGCCCGGCCGCAGGCAGCAGATGCCGCGCACCACCAGTTCGATCGAGACGCCGGCCTGCGAGGCCTCGTACAGCGCGTCGATGACGTCAGGGTCGACCAGCGAGTTCATCTTCATCCAGATTACGCCCGGCTTGCCATGCCTGGCGTAATTGGTCTCGCCCTTGATGTGTTCGATGATGCGCTTGCGCAGCGTCAGCGGCGACACCGCCATGCGCTCGATGTCGCTCGGCTCGGCATAGCCGGTGATGTAGTTGAACACCCGCGCCGCATCGCGGCCGATGATTGGGTCCGAGGTAAAGTATGAGAGGTCGGTGTAGATGCGCGCGGTGACCGGATGATAATTGCCGGTGCCGGTATGCACATAGGTCGTCAAATTGCCGCCCTCGCGCCGCACCACCATCGACAGCTTGGCGTGCGTCTTCAGTTCGAGGAAGCCGTAGACCACCTGCACGCCGGCGCGTTCGAGGTCGCGCGCCCAGCGGATATTGGCTTCCTCGTCGAACCGCGCCTTCAGCTCGATCAGCGCCGTCACCGATTTGCCGGCCTCGGCTGCTTCGGCAAGCGTGCGCACGATCGGGGAATTGTTCGAGGTGCGGTACAGCGTCTGCTTGATGGCGACGACATCGGGATCGCGGGCGGCCTGCTGCAAGAACTGCACGACGACGTCGAAGGATTCGTAAGGATGGTGGACGATGAGATCTTTCTGCCGGATCGCGGCGAAAATGTCGCCGCCGTGGTCGCGCACCCGCTCGGGATGGCGCGGCACATAGGGCGTGAATTCGAGGTCGGGGCGGTCGAGCCGCGTGAGCTGTGAGAGTTCGTTCATCGCCAGTACGCCGTCGACCAGAAACACCTCGTCGTCGGCGGCGGAAAGCGCCTGTTGGACGAAGGCGCGCAGCGCTTCCGGCATCTTGGCTTCCATCTCGAGCCGGATCACCGAACCTCGCCGCCGCCGCTTCAGCGCGGTCTCGAACAGGCGGACCAGATCTTCGGCCTCTTCCTCGATTTCGAGTTCGGAGTCCCTGATGATGCGGAAGGCGCCCTGGCCCTTGACGGTGTAGCCGGGGAACAGGCGGCCGATGAACAGGCCGGTAGCCTGCTCCAGCGGAATCAGGTGCACCGCGCCGTCCTTGCCCGCGGGCATGCGGATGAAGCGGTCGATCTTGCCGGGCATGCGGATCAGCGCGTTCATCGGCTTGCCGTCGGACACCCGCGCCAACTGCAGCGCGATGGTGAAGCCGAGGCTGGGGATGAACGGGAACGGGTGCGCCGGATCGATCGCCAGCGGCGTCAGCAGCGGGAAGATGTTGCGGAGGAAGTGATCCTCGAGCCAGCCGCGCTCCGTCTTGGTGAAGTCGTGGCCGTCGACCAGAATGATGCCGGCCTCCGACAGGGTGGTACGCAGATCGCGCCAGATCGCCTGCTGGTCGGATGCAAGCTCCGAAACCGTCTTGTTGATGAGGACGAGCTGCTCGGCCGGGGTCATGCCGTCGGGGCTGCGTTCGGCGATACCTTCACGGACCTGCGCCTTGATACCGGCGACGCGGACCATGAAGAACTCATCGAGGTTATTGGCGGAAATCGACAGGAACCGGACCCGCTCGAGCACGGGATGGCCGGGATTGACCGCCTCTTCGAGTACCCGGCGGTTGAAATGTAGCCAGGAAAGCTCGCGGTTAATGAAGCGCTCCGGGCTCGTGGCAATCGTGGGAGGAGCCTCGGCGCCAGGTTCTTTTTCTTTTATTTCAATAACTTGTGCCGATTCCATAAAGCTATGATCCATCTCGGGAGAGGCGCGGGGCTAATTTAGGGGGAATGCGGCCCGCAGCATGTGATACGCCGATGACGTTTCAATGACATTGATGTTCCGCCCCGAGCCGCCGTCAAGGCGGCAGGAAGCAGCACGCAGTGCTCCGATCAGGCGTTACGCAGCAGTTCCGCAGCCAGCGCCCGGGTCACCGGCCGGCCGAGCCGCAGCGCCTCGGTATCCAGGAGGTCGACCGCTTGGCGGGCGGCGGCATAGGAGCGCTCGATCCGGTTGACGAGGTAGCTCACGACCGTCTCGTCGATGCTCAATTGGCGGTCCGCGCAGAATTTGACGATCAGGCCGCGAAACAACAGGTCGTCGGGCGGCAATAGCGACACAATGGGCGCGGCGCGCAGCCGCGACCTGAGATCGCGCAGTTCGACCTCGAACGCGACCGGCGGAACGCGCCCCGTGATCAGGACGAAGGCCTCATCCTCGCGCGCCAGGTTCAGGAGGTGAAACATCGCGCGTTCGTCGAAGTCGGCCGGTCTCAGGTCTTCGACCACCAGCGCGCCGGTCGCGAGCGCGCCGGGGACGGCAGCGGGGTTAAGCGCGTGCGCCGATATCGCGCGCGCACCGGCCTGTTCGGCCCAAATCGCGGCGAGATGGCTCTTGCCGGAGCCCTCCGGTCCCACCAGCAGCATGATGCGGTTCGGCCAGTCCGGCCAGCTTTCGATTAGCGACAGCGCGGCTTCATTGGCAGGCCCTTCGAGGAAGTTGTCGCGGGTCAGGCTCTCCGCATGCGGCAGCGCAAAGGCAAGCTGACGAGGTTGAACGCGAACTGCCACGCAAATCTCCACGACCGGATCTTACAGCCTTCATAGCGTTTTCAAGCGAAGTGGGCACCGGTTCGCATAGCAGTCAAGTTTACGCAGACTGCGTAGACTTGTCTGCGGTAGAAAACGCATCAAAACAAAAAGGACGGTTAGCGCGCGTCGATCGTGCTCATGTGCCGCACCCACTCGACGAGATAGAGCGAGACGGAAACCAAAGTAAAGACCGTAACAAAACCCATCAGGATCACGTCATAGGGCGCCGGCTTGAAATTGAACCCGAGCGAAGCCAGAACCAGCGCCGCGAACGCCACCTGCGCCACCGTGTTGAGCTTCGACACCATCAGCGGTTTCATCGGGATCGGCTTGTCGAACAGCCATGACACGATCACGGCCGTGACGATCATGATGTCGCGCGACACCACGAGGATGACGAGCCAGCGCGGAACCGCGCCCCAGATGCCGAGTGCCACGAAGATCGACACCAAAAGCGCCTTGTCGGCGAGCGGGTCGAGCAGGGCGCCCAGTTCACTCGCCATGTTGAACCGCTTGGCGAGAAAGCCGTCGACGGCGTCGCTGACGCCTGCAATGACGAAGATCGCGAAGGCGATCTCCATCTGGCTGGAAACGATCGCCCAGACGATGACCGGCACCAGAATGATGCGGCCCAGCGTAATGATATTCGGAATACTCAACTCGGTCGCTTCCCGGCTCCCGGCCTAAATCCGGCCCCTGGCGGGTTCTGCCGGTTCTTATCTACATAGTATATGCGCCAAGCGCTTGCGAGCCATTGCAGGATCGCGGAATTCCTCGTAACCAGCCGTCATCATACTGGAATTTGGGCATGATCGACCGCAAGAACGGGCTCACTTACGCGGATTCGGGCGTCGATATCGATGCGGGCAACCGCCTGGTCGATCTCATCAAGCCGATGGTCCGCGCTACCGCCCGGGCGGGCGCGGACGCCGAAATCGGCGGATTCGGCGGCCTGTTCGACCTCAAGGCGGCGGGTTTCAAGGACCCGGTTCTGGTGGCGGCGACCGACGGCGTCGGCACCAAGGTCAAGATCGCGATCGAGACCGGCCTGCATGGCGGAATTGGCATCGACCTGGTGGCGATGTCGGTCAACGACCTCGTGGTGCAGGGCGCGGAACCGCTGTTCTTCCTCGACTATTTTGCCTGCGGCAAGCTCGACCCCGAGGCGGCTGCGGCCATCGTGGCCGGCGTCGCCGAGGGTTGCCGGGAAGCCGGTTGCGCCCTGATTGGCGGCGAGACCGCCGAAATGCCGGGGCTCTACAAGGACGGCGATTACGACCTCGCGGGCTTTGCGGTTGGCGCCGCCGAGCGCGGCACGCTGCTGCCGAGTGGGGATATCGCCGTGGGCGATGCGGTGATCGGATTGGCCTCGTCGGGGGTGCACTCCAACGGTTTTTCGCTGGTCCGCAAGATTGTGGAAAACTCGGGCCTCGGCTTCGATGCGCCGGCGCCGTTCTCGCCGGTCATGACGCTGGGCGGTGCGCTGCTGGCGCCGACCAAGCTCTATGTGAAATCCTGCCTGCGCGCGATCCGCGAGACCGGAGCCATCAAGGGACTCGCGCATATCACCGGCGGCGGCTTCACCGACAACATTCCACGCGTGCTGCCAAAACATCTCGGCGTCGGCATCGACCTGGCGCGGCTGCCAGTGCTGCCGGTGTTCAAATGGCTGGCGGCGCAGGGCGGCATCGCCGAACTCGAATTGCTGCGCACCTTCAACTGCGGCATCGGCATGATCGCCATCGTCAGGCCGGATGCGGTCGAGCAGGTGACGCAGGTGCTGACCGAAAGCGGCGAGACCGTCGCTCTGCTCGGCGAGGTGATCCCGGCCCGGCGCGACGAGGATGGCGAGCATCGCGTGATCTACAACGGCCACCTCGATCTCGCGCAATGAAGCGTCGCACAGCCATCCTGATTTCCGGGCGCGGCTCCAACATGGCCGCGCTGATCGACGCTGCGAAAGCGCCGGATTTCCCGGCCGAGATCGTCGCGGTCATCTCCAACCGGGCCGATGCGGCTGGGCTCGCGAAGGCAGCCGCGAGCGGCATCCCGACGATGGTCATCGAGAGCAAGCCGTTCGGCAAGGATCGCGCCGGCTTCGAAGCCGTCCTGCAGCGGGCGCTGGACGAGAAAAACGTCGAGCTGATCTGTCTCGGCGGGTTCATGCGGCTTTTCACCGCCGAATTCGTGCAGCGCTGGTACGGCAGGATGCTCAACATTCACCCTTCGCTGCTGCCGTCCTTTCCGGGCCTTGATCCGCACGGCCAGGCGTTGCAGGCCGGGGTGAAGATCTCGGGCGCGACCGTGCATTTCGTGATCCCCGAAACCGACGCCGGCCCGATCATCATGCAGGGTGCGGTCACGGTGACCGATGGCGACACGCCGGAGACGCTGTCGCAGCGCATCCTCGGCATCGAGCATCGCATCTACCCGGAGGCGCTGCGTTTGCTGGCGAGCGGCAAGCTTCGCCTCGAAGGCGACGTCTGCAAGGTCGCCGACAGCACTGAGCGCGACGGCACCCTGATTTCGCCGCGGACGATCTGATATTATCCGCTCGCATGCGCGAACGGGTGCGATAACCGCGCTCCGCAACATCCATCGAGGTTCCATGATCACGCTCTATGGCTCCGGGCCCAATTTCGGCCTTCCCGACGCAAGCCCGTTCGTGACAAAGGCCGAGACCTTGTTGCGGATGTCGAAACTCCCGTTCAAAAAGGCGCTGATGAGCTTTTCGAAGGCGCCCAAGGGCAAGATTCCCTACATCGAGGACGATGGCCAGTTGCTCGGCGATTCCACCCTGATCCGCTGGCACCTCGAAAAGAAATACGGCATCGATTTCGACCAGGGCCTCACCGCCGAACAGCTCGCCATTGCCTGGGCGTTCGAGAAAATGGCGGAAGACAATCTGTACTGGGCCAGCGTCTATTTCCGCTGGATGATCGATGACAATTTCCGCAAAGGGCCGGTCAATTTCTTCAAGGGCGTGCCTGCGCCGGTCCGGCCCGTCGTCGTGTCGATGATCCGCCGCCGCCTGCGCAAGACCTTGCACGGGCAGGGGATCGGCCGTCACTCCGCCGACGAGATCACCGCGATCGGAATCCGCTCGATCGATGCGATGGCGGCCTATCTCGGCGACAAGCCGTTCTTCATGGGCAACGCGCCAGTCGGTATCGACGCCACGATGTTCGCTTTCGCAGTCAGTGCGATTTGTCCACTGTTCGAATCGGACCTGCAGCGGGCGGCCGCAAGCCATGACAATTTGCGGCGTTATGTCGGCCGAATGACCGCGCGATTCTACCCGGAACTCCAGGAGATTGCGGGTTGCGAAGCGGCGGCCTGAGCCCGATTGCACCTCGGATTGCAACACGAGTTTTGGCGTTCGCAAGGCTTCGGCGGGTGCCGGCAAATCGATTGGCGCTTCCGCGAGCTGTGGCAACCGGACAACAATGGCGCGTATTCGGCAGTGCGGCGGGGGGCCAACCGATTGACCCTTCGCGCGAACTGGGGGCAAATCGCTCCGGTTGAGCGGGATTTGCGCATTTTTCGGGCCGGCGCTTCTGCCTTTTAGGAATGGATTGCATGCGCTGCTCATCGCGGCTTTCGCGGGCACGAAAAATCGGGATCGACGGTGCGCTCGCGCGGCTTGCCGCGATCGTGTTCGTCCTCATAGGCATCATGTCGGCGGCGCAGGCGCAATCGCCGACGCCGACGCCCACTCCGACACCCACGCCTTCGCCGACGCCAAGCCCGACGCCGACGGTGATCAATTCGGTGGTCGCCTCAGACGCGGCGCTGGCAGATCTTGGCAGCAATTTCCTGCAGCGGCTGGGTAACCTGCAGAGCAACGGCCTCAGCCGCCTGCAGCGGACCAATCCCGGCGGCGGCGGCGCCTCGGAGAGTACGGAAGCGCCGCGCTACCGGACCTGGTTCGAAGGCTACGGGAACTATACGAAGACGGGCGCGGTCGGCGATTTCGTCGGCGATAGCAGAAAGATCTGGGGCGGTGTCGCCGGGATCGGCGCGCGGGTGGCGCCGGGCATCAATATCGGCTTTTCCGTCGACCAGAGCCGCTCGGCGATCGATATTCCGCTCGCGCTGCAATCGGCGACGATCGACCTGACCCAGATCGGTTTTACGGCCTCTGTCGACAGTGGGCCGTGGACCTGGGCCAGCGCGGCGGTGCACGGCTTCGGCAACATCAATTCGCGCCGCGACACCGGCTTTGGCCTGGCGACCGCCGGATACAATGCGCGGCTCGACGGCGTCTTGAGCGAGATCAGCTATTACTGGACCAGGGAGCAGGGCCGCATCGTGCCCAAGGCCGCGTTCGAATATGTCCATGCGCGGACCGGGGCGTTGCAGGAGATCGGCGGCCTCGATCCCGTGACGGCGACCGGCGCCACCGTGCAGCGCGGGCGGCTGCTGATCGGCGCGGAGATCGGCCATTACTGGATCTTCGACGGCAAGATCTTCGACCTGTCGGGCTACGGCAAGTTCGTCGACAATGTCGTGCAGAATTTTTCCGACATTACCGTCAGCCAGGGCGTGCAGAGTATTACGTTCCAGGGTATCGGCGAGAGCCGGTACGGCGCCGATGCCGGCGCCTCGGCATCGCTGAGCCTTACCAACACCGCGCGGCTGTACGTCAATTACGACGCCAAATTACGCGCTGCGATGCAGTCGCATCAGGGCACGCTGGGGCTGGAGTTGAAGTGGTAAGAGCTGAATGCAGGTTCCTGCTTCAGCCGCGCCGGTCCAAGACCCGTCATCCTGAGGTGCGAGCGTAGCGAGCCTCGAAGGATGAGCGGCCCGTGGCCGTCGCCCTTCGAGGGCCACGCTGCGCGCGGCCACCTCAGGGTGACGGATCACTTGGTTCGCAAGCTGAGATCAGGCCCGCTCGACCCTGACGACGCGGCCTTTTTCGATCGCAAGCGCCAGCCTGCCGTGTTTCAGCGCCAGCGCTGCTTCGCCGAACAATTCGCGGCGCCAGCCATGGAGCGCGGCGACATCGGCCTGGTCGTCGGCGGCGATCTGGTCGAGATCGTCGACGGTGGCGATCACCTTGCTGGCGACGGCGTGGCGTTCCGACGTCATCCGCAGCAGCACCTTCAGGAGTTCGACGGTCGCAGCGCCATTGGAATTGCCGCGCGGCTTTTCGATCTTCGGCAGCGTGTGGGGATCGCGGGCGAGGCCGCGCTGCACGGCGGCGATGATATCGGTGCCCCATTTGGAGCGGTCAAAGCCCTTCGGCAGCGAGCGCAGGCCGGCGAGGCGCTCCAGTGAGGTCGGGGCATGGGTGGCGATGTCGCCGACCGCATCGTCCTTCAGCACGCGCGAGCGCGGCACGTCGCGGCTTTGCGCTTCCTGCTCGCGCCAGGCCGCGACTTCCATCAGCACCGCGAGCTCCTTCGGCTTGCGCACGCGCGTCTTGAGCCGCTCCCAGGCGCGCTCGGGGTGGAAATCGTAGGTCCTGGGCGAGGTCAGGACTTCCATCTCCTCACTGACCCAATCGCTGCGGCCGCGCTTCTTCAGGTCGGCGTCGAGCGCTGCAAAGACGTCGCGCAGATGGGTGACGTCGGAGACGGCGTAGTGCATCTGCTCGGGCGTCAGTGGCCGGCGCGACCAGTCGGTGAAGCGGTGGGTCTTGTCCGGCCGGTGACCGGTGACGCGCTCGACGAGCTGGTCATAGGCGATGCTGTCGCCATAACCGAGCACCATGGCGGCGACCTGCGTATCGAAGATCGGGTGCGGAATGGTGCCGGACTGGTGCCAGACGATCTCGATGTCCTGGCGGGCGGCGTGAAACACCTTCAGCACGGCCTCGTTGCCCATCAGCTCAAAGAACGGCTTGAGGTCGATGCCGGGCGCCAGCGTGTCGACCACGACAGCTTCGTCCGCGCTCGCCATCTGAACGACGCATAGCAGGGGGTAGTAGGTCGTCTCCCGCAGGAACTCGGTGTCGACGGTGATGACCTTGTGCTGGGCGAGCCGGGAGCAGGCGGCGGCGAGGTCGGAAGTGGTGGTAATCAGATCCATGAACAATCCATGACGCGTCGGACAGGCGTTCTGCCGAAAACGCTGATATGTCAAGGGTGTTGGGTCGGATTTGAGCCCTGCATTTGAGCCTGAGCACGGCTTTTTTGCGTCCGTCTGGCGGCCGTTGGGTTCACGCTTGCCTGCGATCTGTCATTCTTTTCGAATTCGGATCAGCGCTGCACTGCCCGGCCCTTGTGCTGTCGCGCAAGTTCGAGAAACTTGGCCTTGATCTGCGCGAACAAGCCCGGCGGGATGAAGCCATAGCTGAACACTCCCGGCCTTCCGGGCAGGGGCGACAGGCCGGCGTTCGGCCATTCGTCAACGTTGTATTCGGAAACGATGATCCAGCTCGGCGCCTCGTCGAGGCCCAAGGCCTGCTTGACCTTCGCCGGGATTTCGATGCCGACCGTATCGGCGTCTGGCGGCGAATGCGTGATCGGCAACAGCACGACAAAACGCGGCTTCGTCAGACTATCACTCGCAGCAACGAGGCAAGCCGGGCGGTCCTTTCCTTGATCGCGTCCGGCGGCTGTCTCGTGAGACCAGAGGTAATCGTAGCGGACAATGAGCCCCGGCTTCGGATCGGGAAGCGCCACGCTGCCGCTTTACTTCATGAGCTGGTCGAGCTCGGCGTGTTCGGAGCCCATTTCGGCCCGCGCCACGGCATCGACGACCACGGACGTTGCATCAGCCGTTCGATGGGTGCGCTTGGCGGCGGCCGTGAGCCAATCATATTGCTCGGCCGACATCAGCACGAATTCGCGCCGGCCGTGCCGCGTGATCTCCACAGGCTCGCGCTGAGCCTGATGCTGGAATTCACCGAACTTGCGCTGGAATTCCAAGGCAGTGGTTTGGACCATTGCGATATCCCTCTTCGAAACCTCACGATTTCAATTATACGTATAATACATATATTTGAGGGCGGCAAAGCAAATCTATATCGCCACGGCGAATTGGGCTCGCCGAGGATTTGTACGATGTCAGTGAATTCCAGGCGTTACTCGTACCGCACGCGCCGCGACCGTCGACGGCCCGACGGGATCGCAAGCACGGCGAGACAGAGCCCAATCATCACCATTCCCATGAATTCGAAGGCAAAGGCGTCCACGGCAATTCTCCCCAGTAAACCGTTAGAATTGTGGGGAGCGCGTTGAGGGTTTCTTAATTTATGGAACCGGGAGTGGCGTGCATGCGCGGATGGTGGACGCGCACTTAACGAGTTCGGTTAACGGGCAATAGTCGTCATGCTTTGCGATGAGCGCCGTCATTGCGAGGAGCGAAGCGACGAAGCAATCCATTCTTTCTGCGGCGGGATGGATTGCTTCGCTTCGCTCGCAATGACGTGGAAAAGGTCAGCGCCTCACGTCCCGCAGAACGTCTGCAGCACGCGCTGCTCGGGCAACGGTGGATCGGCATAGGCCGCATACGCCGGCTGATCCTCGAATGGCTTCGACAGCACCGTCAGCAATTCCTCGAACGGCGCGTAGTCGTTGTTCACGGCCGCCGCGATCACCGCTTCGACGCGGTGGTTGCGCGGGATGAACGCCGGATTGACGGCGCGCATCGCGGCCTGCCGCTCGGCTGCGGATTGCGGCTCGTCCGCGAGGCGCTTGCGCCATCGTACAGCCCATTCGTCGAAGGCGGCGGGATCGGTGAATTGCGCTCTAACGCTGTCGTCGTCGGCATCCACAGCGGTGTCACTCAGGCGGCGGAAGGTGAGGGTGAAGTCGGCCTGGTTCTTCGCCATCGCGTCGAGCAGATCCTGCACCAGCGCCTCGTCACCGTCGCGAGAGGTGGACAGTCCGATCTTCTTGCGCAGTCCGGCCTGATAGGCGGCGGTGAATTTTTCGGCGAATTCGCCGAGGATGAATTGCGCCTGTTCGATCGCCTTGTCCTTGTCGTCGGAGAACAGCGGCAGCAGGCATTCGGCGAGCCGCGTCAGGTTCCACAGCGCGATGCGGGGCTGGTTGGCGTAGGCGTAGCGGCCCATTTCATCGATCGAGGAGAACACCTGTGCGGGGTTATATTCGTCCATGAAGGCGCAGGGGCCGTAATCGATGGTCTCGCCCGATATGGACGTGTTGTCGGTGTTCATCACGCCGTGGATGAAGCCGACCAGAAGCCAGCGCGCGACGAGGTCCGCCTGGCGGGCGACGACGCCTTCGAGCAGCGCGTGATAGGGGCGCTCGACCTTGGTGATATCCGGATAGTGCCTTGCAATGACGTGGTCGGCGAGCTGGCGCACGCCGTCGGTGTCGCCGCGCGCAGCGAAGAACTGGAAGGTGCCGACGCGGATGTGGCTTGCGGCCACGCGCGTGAGCACGGCGCCCGGCAGCATGGTCTCGCGCATCACGTTCTCGCCTGACGTCACGGCGGCGAGCGAGCGGGTGGTGGGGATGCCGAGCGCAAACATCGCCTCGCTGACGATGTATTCGCGCAGGACCGGACCCAACGCGGCGCGGCCATCGCCCCGGCGCGAGAACGGGGTCGGGCCGGATCCCTTGAGCTGGATGTCGCGGCGGACGCCGTCCTTATCGATGACTTCGCCGAGCAGGATGGCCCGGCCATCGCCGAGCTGGGGTACGAACTGGCCGAACTGATGGCCGGCATAGGCCATCGCGATCGGGTCGGCACCATCGGGCAGGCGTTTTCCGGCGAGGATTTCGGCCCCTTCCGGGCTCTCCAGCACGTCAGGATCAAGCCCGAGATGGACGGCCAGGGCCCGGTTCAGCTTGACCAGCCGGGGAGCGGCGACGGGGGTAGGGGCCACGCGGGCGAAAAAGTTCGCCGGCAGCGCCGAATAGGTGTTCTGGAACGGGAAATGGACGGTCATGACCCAAAGATAGGCGCGGGCACGGAATAGGCAAACGGTTCGGGGTGGTGGGGTCGGAAATCTCGCGTTTCGGGCCCAAAACAGGCTCCGCCATTGGTTGCCGCCCCTCGCTGCGTCGGGTAAACCCTCCCGCAATTCGCGCGGCCTTTGGCCCCGATTCTGACCTCCGACATCTGTTTCTTGGGAATTCCATGCATCGCTACCGGTCACATACATGCGGCGCGCTCCGCGACAGCGACATCGGCCAGACCGCCCGTCTTTCCGGCTGGTGCCATCGCATCCGCGACCATGGCGGCGTGCTGTTCATCGATCTGCGCGACCATTACGGCATCACGCAATGCGTGGCCGACCCGGACTCGCCCGCGTTCAAGGAAGTCGAAAAGTTCCGCTCGGAATGGGTGGTGCGGATCGACGGTAAGGTGCGCCGCCGCCCCGAGGGCACCGACAATCCGGAACTGCCGACCGGGGCGGTCGAAGTCTATGTCAGCGAGATCGAGGTGCTCGGGCCTGCGGCCGAACTGCCGCTGCCGGTGTTCGGCGAACAGGAATATCCTGAAGACATCCGGCTTAAGTACCGCTTCCTCGACCTCCGTCGCGAGAAGCTGCACCAGAACATCATGACCCGCGGCGCCATCGTAGATTCGATGCGCAAGCGGATGAAGGAGCAGGGCTTCTTCGAGTTCCAGACCCCGATCCTGACGGCGTCCTCGCCGGAGGGCGCGCGGGATTTTCTGGTGCCGTCGCGGATCCATCCCGGAAAATTCTACGCGCTGCCGCAGGCCCCGCAGCAGTACAAGCAGCTCCTGATGATGAGTGGCTTCGACCGCTACTTCCAGATCGCGCCATGCTTCCGCGACGAGGATCCGCGCGCCGACCGATTGCCGGGCGAGTTTTATCAGCTCGACGTCGAGATGAGCTTTGTCACGCAAGAAGATGTTTTTGCGGCGATGGAGCCTGTCATATCAGGCGTGTTCGAGGATTTCGCCAAGGGCAAGCCGGTGACAAAAGGCTGGCCGCGGATCCCGTTCGCCGAAGCCCTGAAGAAATACGGCAGTGACAAGCCGGACCTGCGCAACCCGATTCAGATGCAGGACGTCTCCGAACATTTCCGCGGCTCCGGCTTCAAGGTGTTCGCGCGGATGCTGGAAGATCCCAAGAACCAGGTGTGGGCGATCCCGGGCGTAGGCGGCGGCTCACGCGCGTTCTGCGACCGCATGAATTCGTGGGCGCAAGGCGAAGGCCAGCCCGGCCTCGGCTACATCATGTGGCGCGAGGGCGGCGAGGGCGCTGGTCCCCTGGCCAACAACATCGGCGCGGAGCGGACGGCGGCGATCCGTGCGCAGTTGGGCTTGAAGGAGGGCGATGCGGCGTTCTTCGTCGCCGGCGATCCGGAAAAATTCTGGAAGTTTTCAGGCCTGGCCCGCACCAAGGTGGCCGAGGAATTGAACCTGATCGACAAGGATCGGTTCGAACTCGCCTGGATCGTCGACTTCCCGATGTACGAGTACAACGAGGAAGACAAGAAGGTCGATTTCTCGCACAACCCGTTCTCGATGCCGCAGGGCGGCCTCAAGGCGTTGCAGACGCAGGATCCGCTGACCATCAAGGCGTTCCAGTACGACATCACCTGCAACGGCTACGAGATCGCCTCCGGCGGCATCCGCAACCACCGCCCCGAGGCGATGGTGAAGGCGTTCGAGATCGCGGGCTATGGCGAGAAGGACGTCGTCGAGCGTTTCGGCGGCATGTATCGCGCGTTCCAGTACGGCGCGCCGCCGCATGGCGGCATGGCGGCCGGCGTCGACCGCATCGTGATGCTGCTCTGCGGCACCACGAACCTGCGCGAAATCTCGCTGTTCCCGATGAACCAGCAGGCCGTGGACCTGCTGATGGGCGCGCCGTCGGAAGTCACGACCAAGCAGCTCCGCGAACTCCACATCCGGCTCAATTTGCCGGACAAGACATAGGGCTCGGGCTAGCTCACAGCCCCGTCGAAGCCTCGATCCGGAATTGCGCCAGCGCGATCAATGGGTCGGTCTTCAACATCTGGACAAGCTGCATCGCCGGCACTTTGGCGCGCGGCGTCAGCTTGATGTTCAGCGTTTGCCCCGGGGTCTCGAAGAAGCTGACCAGCGCGCCTCTGATCGCCTCCATTGCGGGCGCAAGCGTCTCGGTTGTACTGGTGTCCCTGATGCTCTGAGCGATCGCTTGCCGCGCGGCCTCGCGGTTCACGTTCTGGGCGCGGGCATACTGGGTGACCGCGAGATCGACGCCGCCCAGATCGCGCACCGTGAACTCGATCGTGCCGGCCTCGATCTGCGCTGCCGCTCCGATCGCCTGGGCCGCGTTGGCTGAAAATGCCTGCCGCGGCACATTGGCAAGCGCGACCCGCGCGGATGCCTTCAGCAGCCCGCCGATCTCGAGCTTCGGGACGTCGACAACGAAGCTGCGGGCCGCCTCGGCCCATTCCCCGCCGATATCAGCATCTGCCGACAGCGTATCCAGCCCGGCCGCGATGAGCGGTTTCATGGCAGGATCGGTCGCATCGACCGGCGTGGTCATTTTCGCGGTCAGGCGCGCCTTGCTCGGAATGGGGCCGACAAATTGTCCCCAGTTCAGGTCGAAGCTGTCGAGGTTGACGAACTTGCCGGTGTTCTTGAAGGGGGCCGTGACGCCCTTGATCTCGACACCCTGGATGAGCGGAAACAGCCCCGCGATCAGTTCAGGGGTGGGCGGTTGCGCCGGATTCGCGAACTGCGCCGACATTCGCATGAAGTTGGCGATATCCAGCGACTTGAGCGCGAAGCGTCCGAGCTTGATGGGCCCTTTCGGCGTGCCTGTATCAAGCCCTTCGAATGCAAACTCACCGATCTTGCCGTCTTCCAGGTTGAACCTGATCGCCTGGAGCTTGAACGGGCCTTGCGGTGTTTCGGCCGACAGGCCGCGCATCTCAGCCGTTCCGATCCGCATGCCCTCGTAAAGCGCGGCCATCTTGTCGATCATTTCACGCGTCTGAGCAGGCGTGGGAGATGTAGCCCCGGCCGCCGGTATCATCGCAAGCAACGTCGGCAGTTGCAGCCGTGACGGTCGCGCGCCAACGCCATCGATGGTCATCTGGTCGATGCGCATGCGCAGGCCCAGCGCTGAAGTGACGGTGTAGGGACCGGCCGATGTTTTGCCGTAGAAGCTGTAATAGCGGTCGTCATTGGCGTTCTGCGGATCGAGGATCGCGGCAGCCGCGTTAGCATCGAAATCGCGGGAGTTGAGATTGGCGATCTCGCCGGTCATCTTGTCGGCCTTGCCGGCTTGTTGCGTGTTGACCGTAAAGTTAGCTCGCTCGACCTGCATGGCGGCAATTTTGCCGCCCTTGATGTCCTTTAGGGCCATGCCCGAATAAGCGAAATCGCCCGACAGGGCGGCACCGAAGTTGACAGTCCCCGTAATGCTCGGGACCGAAACCGATGTCGCCGAGATGGCGGCGAATTGCTCGAGCGCGGATTGATACATTTCGATGGCGGATGCCGGAGCCGACGGCCGCCGCAGGACCGCGGGGCCGGAATAATCCTTCATCACGACCCGTGGCATCTTGTAGGAAAGGCTCCCGCCTGCCGGACCGGCAATGTTGGCGCTGATTTCGATGTCTGACGTTTCGATGCTGTCGGCCGCGAATCGGCCTGCGTCCGGCTGGCCGACCCCCGAGGCTGTGACGCTGGCGATCTTCATGCTCAGTGGCGGTTGCGATGCGGATTCGGTCGCAATATCGGCGATCTTGAGCGTCCGGCTCTTCAGGTCGAACGACACCTTGCCGTGGCTTGCCTTGCCGCCGCCCGCGCGAATCTGCTCGAACGCGGCCTCGACTTCACTCGTGATCCGGTGCTGCGTATAAAGCTCGAAGCCGAAGAAGCCGCCCGCCGCGATCACGACCACGGCGGCCAGGCCCATCAGTGTCTTTACCATCAGTTGTGCTCCGGTCGCCGACACTGCGGAGGCCAATTTGCCATATTGTCGGTCAAGGGAATGGGGTAGGGAGACGATTATGCTACCGGATTTGCCGGTTTCCGTCGATCAGCCCCTGTTGACGGCGGCGTTTTCGGATGTTGCATCCAAGTGGCCGCCCGTGCTTCACATCCGGCTCAATCTGCCGCAAAACTAACGGTTCGAATGAAGACCGGCCTCGGCTCGTAATTCGGGGTCGAGAAAGCCCGTGGGGGAGTGTATGTCGTCCTATTCTGAAGATCTCCGCTCCGCGGCGCTTGCGTATCACCGGCTGCCGCGCCCGGGTAAACTCGAGATCCAGGCTACCAAGCCGCTCGCCAACCAGCGCGACCTCGCGCTGGCCTATTCGCCCGGGGTCGCTGCGGCCTGCACCGAAATCGCCAACAATCCGGCCGAAGCGGCGTCGCTGACTTCCCGGGCGAATCTGGTCGCCGTGGTCTCCAACGGTACCGCGGTGTTGGGGCTTGGCAATATCGGCCCGCTGGCCTCCAAGCCCGTCATGGAAGGCAAGGCGGTCCTGTTCAAGAAATTCGCCGGGATCGACGTCTTCGACATCGAAATCGCTGCCGACACCATCGAGCGCGTGGTCGAGACGGTGGCGGCGCTGGAGCCGACCTTCGGCGGCATCAATCTCGAGGACATCAAGGGACCGGAGTGTTTTGAGATCGAGGCGCAGCTCAAGGAGCGCATGAAGATCCCGGTGTTCCACGACGACCAGCATGGCACGGCCATCATCGTCGGCGCCGCCATCACCAATGCGCTGCTGCTGAACGGCAAGAAGCTATCAGATGTGAAGATCGTCTGCTCGGGCGCCGGAGCTGCCGCGATCGCGTGCCTGAATCTTCTGGTCTCGCTCGGCGCGCAGCGCAAGAACATCTGGGTCTGCGACATCGACGGCGTGGTGCACGAGGGCCGCAACACGCTGATGGACCGCTGGAAGGCGGTCTATGCGCAGAAGACCAGTGCCCGCGTGCTGGCGGACGTGATCGGCGGCGCGGATATTTTCTTGGGGTTGTCCGCGCCCAATGTGCTGACATCAGACATGGTCAAGTCGATGGCGGATCAGCCGCTGGTGATGGCGCTGGCCAATCCGAATCCGGAAATCATGCCGGACGAGGCGCGCAAGGCGCGCCCCGACGCCATGATCTGTACCGGGCGCTCCGACTTCCCGAACCAGGTCAACAACGTCCTGTGTTTCCCGTTCATCTTCCGCGGCGCGCTCGACGTCGGCGCCACCAGCATCAATGAGGAAATGAAACATGCAGCCGTCGACGCCATCGCGCAGCTCGCGCGCGATCCGCCGTCGGACGCGGTGGCCCGTGGGTTTGACAGCGGCGAGACGCAAGGCTTCGGTCCGGGCTCGCTGATCCCGAGCCCGTTCGATCCGCGGCTGATCCTGCGCATCGCGCCGGCGGTGGCGAAAGCCGCGATGGAATCCGGCGTAGCGACGCGGCCGATCAAGAATTTCGACGAATATACCGCGCTCCTGGAACGCTTTGCGTTCCGCTCCGGCCTTGTCATGAAGCCGGTGTTCGCCAAGGCAAAGACGCAGCCGGTGCGCGTGATCTATGCCGAGGGCGAGGACGAGCGCGTGCTGCGCGCGACGCAGGTCGTGCTTGAGGAAAAACTGGCGCGACCGATTCTGGTCGGACGCCCCTCCGTCGTCGAGGCAAGGCTCAAGCGGTTCGGCCTCTCAATCAAGGCCGGGCAGGATTTTGATCTCGTCAACCCCGAAGACGATCCGCGCTATCGCTCCTATGTGCAGACTTATATCGACGTGGCTGGAAGGCGCGGCGTCACGCCCGAGGCCGCGCGCACCGTGGTCCGCACCAACAACACCGTGATCGCAGCCCTTGCGGTGGTCCGCGGCGAGGCCGATGCCATGATCTGCGGCGTCGAAGGCCGCTATATGAGCCATCTGCGCCATGTCCGGGAGATCGTCGGCTTCCTGCCCGGCGTCAGCGATTTCGCGGCGCTGTCGATGATGATCACCAGCAAGGGTTCCTATTTCATCGCGGATACGCAGGTGCGGCCGAATCCGAGCGCCGAGGAACTCGCGGAGGTGGCCTCGCTGGCGGCAACCCATGTGCAGCGGTTCAACATGAAGCCGCGCGTCGCCTTCGTGTCACATTCCGACTTCGGCAGTTACGACACCGACTCTTCGCGCAAGATGCGCCGCGCCACCGCGCTTCTGAAGGAGAAGCATCCGGAGATCGAGGCCGACGGCGAGATGCAGGGCGATACCGCACTCTTGGCCGCGGCCCGCAAGCTGGTGCTGCCGCATTCCAACCTGGAAGGCGATGCCAACATCCTGATCATGCCGAATCTCGACACCGCCAACGTCGCCTACCAGATGATCAAGACGCTGGCGGATGCGCTGCCGGTCGGGCCGATCCTGATCGGGCCGGCGCGTCCGGCGCATATCCTCACCCCGGGGGTGACGGCGCGCGGCGTGCTCAACATGACGGCGGTCGCCGCTGTCGAAGCCCAGGAGCGCGCTGGCCGTCAGCAGCCGACCTTGTTTGGATAGAGCAGGGTTCTGATTGAATCAGGACCCCGCCATAGTCTTTTGTTTTTGACGCGTTTTCTCTGCGCGAATGTATCCGCGCTCGAAAATGCCATGGCCAAAAAAGGGCCTTGGTTCTGCTTCTATCAGAAGGTCTGGTTAGGCCCGCGCGGGCTCCTGCGCGGATGGTTTCGATTTGAGCGTTTGAAAAGCGGAGACGAAACGCCCATAATCGTTTCGCGCCGCCTGCTACCTTTGCATGCCATTCAGTGAGGCCGATCCCATGCCAGCGTTAGTTACCTTCGGGCGAGTCCTGTTCGCCGTCCTCTTCATGTACACGGGAGCGACCAAGCTCTTCGCGATTCAGCAGACGGCGGACTTCATCGCATCCAAGGTGGCCATTCCGGCACTGCTTGCGCCCTATACCTCGCAGCTTGAAACCATGACGGGCATGCCGATGCCGCAATTGCTGGCGCTCGGCGTCGGTGGCTTCGAGATCCTCGCCGGCCTGATGATTGCGGTCAATTTCGGCGCGCGCTTCTTCGCGATCCTGCTGATCTTCTTCGTGATCGTCACCACCTTCTACTTCCACGATTTCTGGAACCAGCCGGCGCCCGAAAATGCCAAGACGCTGATCGACGCCTTGAAGAACCTGTCGCTCATCGGCGCGCTGTTCATGATCGCAGGCTACGGCCGCGGGCCGCGGCCGAATGAACCGGCCTACGGGGACGTCTGAACAGTCAGAAATTCCGGATCGCAACGCGCGAGCCGTCGAGTACCGCGGCGGCGTTCTGCAGCGGCGCGACGTATTCGATTTGCGCGCTACGTTCCGCCACCCTGCGCGCCTGCAGCCATTGCGGGAACCACATCGCGATTGCCGGGAAGATCAGCACCAGCGCCACGCAAGCGACCTGCAGCACCATGAAGTCGGCCATGCCGCGGTAGATCAGCCTCAGGTTCCATTCCTTGACGACCTGCTTGAGATAATAGGCCGACATGGCGACCGGCGGCGACAGGAAGGCGGTTTGCAGCACGACCGCGACGATGCAGCCGAACCAGACCATGTCGTAGCCGAGGCCCTTGGCCACCGGCGCCAGCATCGGCAGGAAGATGAAGACGATGGCCGGCCATTCGAATGGCCAGCCGAGCAGGAAGATCAGGGTCAGGAGCAGTGACATCGTGCCCCAAGGCGGCAGCGGCGAAGCGAGCAGGGCGTTGGTCATCCACGTCGCCGTGCCGAGCCATGCGAAGACGGCGCCGAACACGTTGGAGGCCACCGCGAGCAGCAGCACCATGCTGGTCGTCGCCAGTGTGGCATAGCAGGCATCCAGCAGGCCGCGCCATGTGAAGCGGCCGTAGGCCATGACAAGGAGGATGGCCCCCAATGCGCCGAACGCCGCCGCCTCCGCGGCCGTGGTGATTCCGGCGAGGATGGCGCCGAGCGTCACGATCGTCAGCACGGTCACCGGCACGAGGCCGACCAGGCATTCCCACAGCACGATCCGCATCGAATCTGGCCGCTCCTCGACCGGTACCGGCGGGCCGAGCTTGGGATTGAAGTGGCAGCGGACCAGCGTGTAGGCAATGAACATCGCGGACAGCAGGAAGCCCGGGCCGAAGGCTGCCGCATAAAGATCGATGATCGAGATATCGAGCACGGGCGCCATCACCACCAGCATCACCGACGGTGGAATCAGGATGCCGAGCGTGCCGCCGGCGGCGATGGCGCCAGCCGACATCCGTACATCATAGCCCGAGCGGATCATCATCGGCCCGGCCATGATGCCCAGCAGCGCGACCGTCGCGCCGACGGTTCCGGCGGCGATCCCGAACAGTGTCGCCGTGAGAATGACGACCACGTAGAGTGCGCCCTTGAGCGGCGCGAACAGATCGCGGAATGCCTTGAACAGCCGTTCCATGAGTCCGGCCTGATCGCAGATGAATCCCATCAGAACGAACATCGGCACCGCGACGAGTTCGTCCTGCTTCATCAGGCCGATCGTCTGCAGGTAGGCGAGGTTGAAGACGCGCTCTCCCATGCCGGCATAGCCGAACATCAGCGCCAGGAAGAGCAGCGTGAAGCTGATCGGCAGGCCGATGAAGATCGCTCCCAGCATCACGAGGAGCATGGCAAGTCCGAGGAGCTCGAGTCCGGTCATATCTCGATCTTTTCCTTGTGTGCGAACTCACGCCCGAACCGGACCTGGTACCAGCACTTCATCACCTCGGACACGCCCTGGATCATGAGCAGAATGGCCGACAGCGGGATCGTGGCACGGAATGGCCACATGATCGCGCGCCATACGCTTTCCTGCGATCGTTCGCCGGTCTCGTAGGAATGCCAGGCGTCGTCCCAGCTGATCAGCATGAAAATGATCATGGCTGGATAGAAAAGGAACAGGTAGGAGATCAGGTCGACGATGCCCTTTGTCCGCTCCGAGTAATTCTCCCAATAGATGTCGGTGCGAACGTGCGCTCCCTTCAAGAGCGCGTATCCGGCTCCCAGCATGAAGGCCGCGCCGTTGACCATGAAGCTCGATTCATAGACCCAAATGGTCGGCGCGCCGAACCCGTAGCGCATGACGACTTCGTAGGAGATCGTCACGACCAGAAACAACATCGACATGGCTATCAGCTTGCCGCTGACGTCCGTAAAGCGGTCGATCACGCGAATGATCGCGTAGAACGCGCGCGGGAATTCGCCGCCCGGATGGCCCGGGACCGAAGCACTTGTTGTGTTCGACGACATGATCGCTCCTCTTCAGGCAGTGCAGTGCTGGCGTCCGGCAGGTGCGGACGCCAGCAGCTCCGCTACATGCGGCAAAGAGAGATCACTTCTTGGTCAGGTAGATCTTGTTCTTCCAGTAGTACTCGCCGGCAAAGTTGTACGGCGGAAACCACGACAGCTTGAAGGGAACGATCTGTTCGGCATAGGCCTTCTGGCTGTCGATAACCTTCCGGTAGAAGGGATTCTTCGCCGCATGCTCGGCCTGGATCTTCTCCCACTCGTCGAGGAAGTTCTTCAGGATCTCGTCGGGCGTGCGATGCATCTGCACGCCCATCTTGATCAGGTCCTGGCAAGCCTGCGCCGTCTCGCGATTGAAGGCGAAGTTGCGCGTCGTCGTGGCATAGACGCTCGCCACCTTGATGATTTCCTGCAGGTCCGGCGTGAGCTTCTTCCAGACGTCGCCGTTGATCATCAACTGGCCGCCGGTGACGGGTTCATGCATGCCCGGCGTGTAGTAATGCTTGGCCACCTGGTGAAGGCCGAGCTTCTTGTCTTCCTCGCAGTTGATCCATTCGGCGCCCTCGATCACGCCGCGCTCCATCGCCGGCACGATCTCGCCGCCGGGAATGGTGACGACCGATACGCCGAGCCTGCCGTAGGTTTCAGCACCGATGCCGTAGATCCGGTACTTCATGCCCTTGAGGTCGGCGAGGCTGTTGATCTCCTTCTTGAACCAGCCCATCCCTTGCGGATAGTCGGTCGGGATCGGGAAGCCGACGACGTTGAGCTTGAGGACGTCGCGGTAGAACTCCTCGAGCAGCTTCATGCCGCCGCCGTCATAGTACCAGGCCCAGTAATCCGAGCCGTCCATGCCGTACAGCGGTCCGTGCGACATCGGTATCGTCGCGGTGTTGCGGCCGAGGATGTAGCCGAACGGTCCCATGCCGACATCGAGAACGTTCTTGGAGGTGGCGTCGAACACCTCGAACGGCGGCACGATCGCTCCCGCCGGAAGCGTCTCAATCTTGAGACGTCCGGCCGTCATCTTTTCGACGGTCTCCGCCCACAGCTTGAAGATGAGATGGAAGTTCGAGGATGCGGGGTGGGTCGACTGACCCTTCAGCACTAGCGGCTTTTCAGCGCTTTGAGCGTGAACCGGCTGTGCAAAGATGGTGACCATTCCAAGAGTCACCGCTGCAACCATAGTTGAAGCGTACCTCAACATGTTGTGGTCCTCCCGATGATGATGTGTTTCTTTTTTTCTTTTAAAGGTGGAACCGCCTTCGCGTGCTGTCAAGCGATCTCTGGCCGAGGCTGACTTACGGCGAGGCGGATTGTACGAAAGGATGACGCTCTAAGCGCTGCGCCGCCACGGCGTGACGGTGACATCGTGCACTGCATCAAGCGTCTGCACGTCGCCGGCACGTAGTCCTTGCGCGGCGAGGATTTGCTGCGGCGTACGGGCAGGGACACCGGGAAAGCAGGGCTGGCCGCCGGGCAGGCGGACATGTGGCGCGACCGAGAGCCAGAACACGTCGTAGCGGTCCATGAACATGCCGAACACGGCAGGGCCGCCGATGATCGCTACAGCGCCGTCATGCACGCCTGCATGCGCGCAGGCAGCTTCGAAGGTCGCGCCCGCGGGATTCCACAGCGTGGCGTTCGGATTGGACGGATCGGGCGCAATCGCTTCGACCTTCCGCGTCAGGATGACGCGCCTGCGCCGCGGCGAGTTCGGCTGGTCCTCGTAGGAGTTGCGGCCGTGCAGGATCAGGTCGGCGCGGTCGAGGGCGGCGGTGAAGAACGCCTTGTCGCCCTCGAACTTCAATTCGTCGGGCATGACGTTGCGCGCGTCGGCCAGCATGCCGTCCGCGGAGACGATGACGTAGCCTTCGATGCGCAGCGCCACTTGTGCGTCGCGCCGCGTTATTCCGAGATCGTCTGCACGACGCTGGAAACCGGACGTGAACTCACGGTCGGCAGTTTGAGATCCTTGACGATGTCCTCGTCATACTGCGCGATGGTCTGCACCGGCGTCTTGGCGCGCATCGCAACTACCTTGTAGCCGCCGGCCTTTAGCTTCTTCAGGAGCTCGGGCAGGGCTTCGGCGGTGTGCTTCTGGAAGTCGTGCATCAGGATGATGCCCTTGCCGTTCTTCTCGACCTTGCGCATCACGTTGTCGATGATCGTCTGCGCCTTGCTCGCCTTGAAGTCGAAGGAATCGAGGTCGCAGGAGAAGATCCCGATGTTGCGGGTACCGAGATAGGTCACCATCTCCGGCGGGTGCTGCAGCGCCGGGAAACGGAAGAACGGCGCCGGCGACTTGCCGCCCAGCGCCCATTTCACGGCGCTGAATCCCTTTTCGATTTCATCCTTGCGCTGCTGCTCGTTCAGCTTCTTGTTGACGAGGGCGGCATGCGACCAGGTGTGCGACCCGATGGAATGGCCGGCCGCCATCACCTGCTTGAGGATTTCGGGATAGTAGGTGGCGTGCTTGCCGATCGGGAAGAAGATGCCGGTGGTGCATTCTTCCGCCAGCGTCTTCAGGACCGAAGGCGTATTCACCGGCCATGGACCGTCGTCGAAGGTCAGCACCACTTCCTTGTCGCGCAGGAAATCGAGCTCCTTGAAATGCTCGAAGCCGAAACCGGGACCGCCTGTGGTGTCGATCTCGACGGTGCGGCCGATACCGAGCGCGTTGGGATTGTTGCAGGGCGGGCGGGTAGGCGCGGGGGCCGCCGCCGGTGCAGGGGCCGGTGCTGCCGCAGCCTGCGGCGCGGCCGCGCCCTTGGCGGGTGGTGTCTGCGACCACGCCGCGCTTGATGCCAACAGCGAAACCGCGCCTGCAAAGATCAACCCTGCCGCAATACGCATCTTGTTTTCCTTAAATTCGAATCCCGCTCCCGGTCGCAGCCTTGCCGTCGTCCGGTCTGCCTCCTGCCCCTGATGCATACTACCCTAGTTGCAGCGGGTGCGCCAACGCAACGGCTGTCGTTACGCCCAGCCGATTTGTCAACGGGCAGGTTGAATTCAGGAAATTCAGGAAGCGGCCAGCGCCCGCGCGATGGCGGTTTTCACCCGTGTATCCACGGGGTCGACCGACTCGGGGAACACGTCGGCGATATAGCCGTCGCGGCCGATCAGGTATTTGTGGAAGTTCCAGCGTGGAACATCCTTCGGCCGCGCTTCCGCTGCCCATTTGTAGAACGGATGCGCGTTCGGTCCCTTGACGACGGTCTTCGCGGCGATCGGAAAGGCGACGTGGTGGTTCTGCGCGGTTGCGGTGATTTCGGCCGCGCCGCCCGGCTCCTGGCCGCCGAAATCATTGGAGGGGACGCCGATGATCATCAGGCCGCGGTCGTGAAACTCGGTCCACAATTGCTGCAGTCCGCCATATTGCGGGGTGAAGCCGCAGAGCGAAGCGGTGTTGACGATCAGGATCGGCCGGCCGGCAAATTCGGAAAGCCTGATATCGCCGCCGGCCAGTCCGGGAAACGAAAACGCATAAGCCGTGATCCGGCTCATGCCGGCCTGGGCCAGGGCTTGCCGGCTCGCGATCGCGCCTGGGAGGGCGGCGAGCGTCGCCATCATTACGGTTCTGCGGTCAATCATGAAAGCCTCGGCGTTATCAGGCCGAAGTATAGCGCAAGCGATGATCCGTTGCCGCTCAACAAGCCGTTATGGCGGACCTGGAGGAGACTTTTGCGATCTCTAGAACCGGACCGCGAGGTTGCCTTTGATGCTCTGGTCGGCGGCGTGGTTTCCGAACTGTCCGCCGTAGGAAATGCCGAGCGTCGTGTTTTTTGCGATGGCGACATCCAACCCGGCATCGAGCAGCAGGGCATCCCTGGCGATCGGCACGCCCGCGACGGTGAAGGGGGAGCCGCCGGCAAGGGCGAAGTGCGACAACGGCGTCGTGTCACCGAAGGCGCGGCGCCAGCCGAGCATGCTGCGCGCGCTCAGGTCCATGCTGTTACCCAACATGAAGTCGGTCGAGGCGCGAAGCCCCAGCGTGGTGAAGGTGACGCCGGTGCTGGCGCCCGCGCTGCGCAGCGCCGCTGCGCCGCCGGTTTCGGCGAAGCCATTGGTGTCGAGGTTCACGTGCGCGAGGTTGGCGAACGGCTCGAAGCCGAAACCGCCGGCGCGGATGCCGTAGCCCAGTTCACCGAAGAGTTGCGCGGTGCCGGCCCGGTAGTCCGCCTTCAGGCTGTCGCTGAAGCCGGCAAACGCGACGGAGCGGGCGGTCGAGATATCATGCCAAGTGTAGGCCGCGCCGGTCCGGAGGCCGAGATCGCCCCACTGTGTGCCGGCATAGAGGCCGAGATGGTAGTTGTCGCTGGCGCCCGAGGAGGCGCGCTCATTCACATTGAAGCTGGTGCGGCTGTAGCCGGCCATCATGCCCAACCGCCAGGTGTCGAAGACCGGCGCGTCGCCGCCGACGAGGAAGCCGCCGGTCGAACGGTTGAGGCGGGCCGCGTTGCCGTCGCTGTTCGTATGGCCCCAGCTGCCAAAACCCTGTGCCCATAGTGCGAAGTGTTCGGTGGTTGCTGGCGCGGCCGGGCTCGCACCCGTCCCCGGATCGAGCGACGCGTAGGCCATGGCCGGCGCGTGCGATGCGCCGACGGTGCCGAAGGCGGCGCGGATGCGGTTCGTGGCGGCATCGCGCACGAAGCGGCTGTCCTCGATCAGCGTGGTCTTTACCGAGGCACGCGTTTCTCCCGACACCTGGTCGAAGGCGTTGCGCGCCGCCACATCGGTCGTGAGCGCGAGGACGGCGTCGTAGAGCGGGTTGCCCGCAAAGAGCGAATTGCCGCCCGACAGGCTCTGCACGCCCTGGGCCGCGGCCTTCTGGTTGCGGGTCAAGCCCGCGTCGGCGAAGTCGCGCAGGCGCAGCACGTCGAGATAGGCATTGTTGGCATCGTAGGCATCGGTGATGCCGACGAAGGCCGAAACGAAACCTGTCGTCGTAACGGAGCCGAAGGTCCCGGCGAGGCCGCCGGTCGTGGTCGCGATCGTATAGCGTCCGGTCCTCGCGCCTTGCGCCGAGACGTCGAGCGTCGCGCCCGTGATATTCGCCGCACCCGATACGGCCACGCGATCGGATGCACCCGATCCATCAATGTCCACGGCGAAATGCGAGCCGGCCGGCATCGCAAGATTGCCCTGCACCGAGAGTGTGCCGATGCCGCCATTGCCTGGCGACAGCGTGCCGCCGGCATTGAGCGTGGTGGTGCCGACAGTGCCGGTGCCGGCGAGGGTGGCGCCGCTGGCGACGGTGACGGCGGAATTGGCGAGCGATCCATTGACCGCCAGCAGGCCGGCGTCGACCGTCGTCGTGCCGGTGAAGGCGGAAGAATTGCCGGTCAGGTTGAGCGCGCCCGGGCCTGCCTTGTGAAAGCTGCCCGCGCCCGACAGCGCGCCGGCATAGGTCGCATTGGCAGCCTGGCCGAAGGTCAATGACGCCCCCGCATTGATCGCCGCATTGCCGCCGAAGCGTTCGCCCGCCGACACCAGCCCGCCGGCCGCGATCGTCCAGTCGGACGCGGACAGGCCGGTCAACGTCAGCGTGCCCGTGCCGGCCTTGGTCAGCGCGCCGTTTCCGGAGATCGTGCCGCCATAGGTGCCGTCAAAGTTCTGATCGAAAATGACGCGGCGGCTGCCCGCGCCGCCGGCGAAGGTCAGATTTCCGGCGAGGCTGTTGGTGTCGCCCTTCAGCGTGCCTGCGGTCACCGACCAGTTCTGATTACCAGTGCCGAACAGCGTCCAAATGCTCATGCCGGTTTTTTCGAAAGTATCGAAGCCGCGATATTGTTGCGCGGCGCCGATCTGCGACACGTTGAAGTCGGCATCAACAGAGCCTCCGAGCGCCAGGACATTGTTGGTCCCGCCGCCGGACACCACGACATTGCCCAGCACGAGGTTGGAGCCGAAGATCGGGTGTGCATTGAGTTCCAGGCGGTTGTTGCTGCCGAACAGCGAGATCGCATTGGCCCGCGTCACGCCGTCGCCGCCAAGGCCGCCGGTAATGATGCCTGAATTGATGATGGTGCTGTTGCCGCCGATCCCTCCGATGATGCCGACGCCGCCGGCGCCTCCGCTCGCGCCGGTGCCGCCCGCGCCACCGCGAACCGACATGCCACTCTCGATCGTCAGACTGCCGCCCTGCTGAAGAATGATGCCGGCGCCTCCGCCGCCACCGCCGGCATTTCCGGCGCCGCCATTGCCGCCGGCGGCGCCGCCGGCGCCGATGCCCCCGCTGCCGCCTGTGCTGCTCCCGCCGCCGGTGCCGCCAGTGCCCCCGTCGCCGCCCACAATGACGCTGTTGACGGTGAAGTTGCCGGCATTCAGCAGCCGCATTCCCGCGCCGCCGCCACCACCGCCTCCGCCGCCACCGGCGCTGGCCACGCCACCGCTGCCGCCGTTGCCGCCGAGGAGCGGGACGATCGTGGTGAAACCATTGGCTCCGGTGATCAGGCCATCGCCGCCCGCGCCGCCGCCGCCTCCGCCGCCGTTGACGCCGGCACCGCCGCTGCCGCCATTGCCGCCGGCGTCCGTGCCGGCGATCAGACCGAGACGGCCGCCGCCTCCGCCGCCGCCTCCGCCCAAACTGCCGCCGCTGCCACCGCTGCCGCCGTTCGGCGTTCCCGCGGTCCCGAACGCACCTCCGGCACCCGCACCGGCCCCGGAGCCGCTGTCGCCGGGCGTGTTGGGGATGCCGCCGGTGCCACCTGCATTGGCCAGGCCGCTGGAACCTGTTCCTCCGGTGCCGCCGCCCGCCAATTGGGCCTGCGCCGTCGTCGCTGCAAGGCCAAGCGCGAACGACAGGGTCAGGGCTGCGGCCGATACCGAACCCAGCGCGGCTCGCGCACGCCGGCGTCGCGATACGTGCGGCTGCGCCCGTGCAGGCGTGATGCTGCAACGATCGGCGATGGACGGCGCCGGGCTGCTGCCCGGCTTCGTTCCGGCCGCTGCCGAACCACGCGCTGTTCTCGCCATGCGTGCCCCTTCTGCCACGTGGACGGGGACACCTCGGCCACATGGTCGGTTCGATGCAGGCGAAGGCGCCCGATCGACCGGTTACGTTCCGCCCGGCAAAGCAGGAGGCACATCAGGCACGGAAAATCCGGCCCGGATGATGTGGCGCAACCTATGCAGCTGTTGCCGTGCGCTGCCTATCTCCGCAAGCGCAAGCATGTTGCACCGGGGGCAAGTCGCTGTTTTCAGAGAATCGCGGTCTATCGCCAGCGCAGACGATCGCTGCGCATTTCGGAAGGCGTCATGCCATGAAAGCGGCGGAAGGCGCGATAGAAACTCGTGACGTTGAGGAAACCGCAGGCAAAGGCGATGTCGGACACCGCCATCCCGTCATGCTCCGGGTCCATGAGCATGAGACGGGCCTTCCGGAGCCGGGCCCCGCCGAGAATTTCGCTGAAGGATTCATCGACCTCGCCGAGCAGGTGCTGGATCGTGCGGGGCGGCATGCCGAGGCGCAAGGAAAGCCGCGACAGATCGAAATCCGGCTCGGCGGAGTGGCGGGCAACCACATGGCGGATGGCGACCCTCCTGGCTTCCGCCGTCGCGATAGCGTCGGCCTGCTCGCGAACCCGGTGGCCGGCCCCGAGCCAGCCGCCGACAAGGTCAAGGAGATGGCGCGACGCGTGGGCGGCCTGGAGCGCGCTCAGCGCCGCACCCTCCTGGACCAGAAGTCGGGCATAGCCGACGAGAAGGCGGGATTCGGCGCTGGTGTGGTCGAGGCGGCGGCACGCGAAATCCTCCGGCGCCAATCCCCATTCGACGAAGGCGGCCGCAGGGATTCTGAGATTGAGCGTCGTTCCGCCCGACGGTGCCAGCGCTGCGCTGCTGGCTTCCATGACCGCGAGTGCCGACTCGCCCGGATCGACCTGCAGTTCGCGCCCGAACTGCCTGAGAAGCGTGCGCGTAGCGCCGATATTGAATCCGACATAAACATGCCCGTCGCTGTCCGGCCTGATATGCTTACGGCCGCGCAAGCCCAGAAACGACGAACTGTCCATCTCGCCGATGGTTACAAGGCCGTTGTCGACGAAGCGATGTCGGCCATAGACGCGGGTGTCCCCTTCGGCAAAGTCGACGCTCATCTCTTCGATGAGCAGGCGAAACCGTTCTGCCCAGAGCCGTGCCCGCTGAGAGGGGTCGGCGGGCTCCGGCACCTGCCGCGTATCGAATTGGGTTAGCTTGAACAATGACACTGCTTTGATCTGCGTCTTATCCCGTCTCGGCGACAGCGGCGGGTCTACGGGATCTAGCGCAGCGGCACGATGAAGTCGGTGCCTTCGCCGGTTTCGCCGCCCTGGTTGATGCCGTGATCGGACACCACGATCGAGCTGCCGGTGGTCAGGATTTCTGCGATCCGTGCCATCGCCTCGGGAGCGATGGCGATGCGGTCCAGCGCCTCGGCGGGGCTGTTCGGCGCCGGCAGCGGCTTGGCTTCGGCAGCGGCTCCGCCGGTCATCTTGCGGCGTCGGGCAGTCCGGTCTTCCTCGTCGGTCCGGGCCGCATGGCGGGCCGTGACCGGCAGCGAGACCACCGTCCAGCGCAACAGGTTGGGATCGTTCTTGTCAGCCTCGGCGGTGAACACGTGCGTACCCAGCGGCCGGTCGTTCGGCGCGATGGTGATCGGAGCATCGAACTGCGGCTTGAAGTTCTCGCGGACGTACAGCTTGGAATCCTTGCGGCTCACGAACACCGCAATCTGGCCGGGACGCCTGGGCGGGTCGGCCCTGGCAGCCTTTTCCGCGCCGGGCAGACGCGCCGCATCCTTCTTCACGTCGGGTGCAGCGGCTCCAGCCGGCGCACCGGCGACCGCCTTGACGGGCTCGGCGGGCTTTTCGGCGGCCTTGGATTCGGGAGTCTTGGCTTCGGGAGTCTTGGCTTCCTCGACCTTGGCAATCGCTGCCGTGGGAGCCTCGGCGTTCACCTCGTCGGATTTCGTTTCCGAACTGGCTTCGACTTTCGCTTCGCCAGACTTGTCCTCGGCTTTGACGCTCTCGCTCGCGGAGACTTCGGCCTTCGTAACTTCGCCGGCGGACGGCTCTGGGGCCGACGCCTCCTCGACTTTCTTGTCATCGGCCGTAACAGCGCCGGTCTCGGCCGATTTGACGTCAGCTGCCGCGGCTTCAGCCGCCGGCTCGGATTTCGGCGCGTCCGGCTTTGTTTCCGCACTCGACGTATCGCTGGCAGGTGGGACCCTCGCTGCAGACGGCGTTGCATCGGACATGGTCACGACGGCGTTGATCGCCGGCAGCGCGCTGCTGGCATCTGCGGTGTGGGTCCGTTCGCGGAGCGGCGCTGCGTGCCCGACGGTCGATCGGAGATCGAGGCTTGCTTCCGAACTCGCAGGCTTGGTCGCATGGCCTGCGTCCGCGCCCTTGTCGCTCTTCACCGCGGGCGCGTCGGTCGCCGGATCGTTGGCGATGAGGGGCTGCGGCACAACCTTCTGCGCCACCAGCAACGGGTGCGTGAAACTCGCAGGCGTGATCTGGCCGGGCGTGACGATGACGCGGGCGCCCATCCTGGTCCAGTTCCACATCTTCATGGCAAAGGCCATCGGCATGCGGATGCAGCCGTGCGACGCCGGATAGCCGGGCAACACGCCGGCATGCATCGCGACGCCCGACCAGGTGATGCGTTGCATGTAAGGCATCGGCGCGCCGCTATAGATGTTGGAGCGGTGCATCTTGTGCTTCTGGATGATGCTGAACACGCCCATCGGGGTCGAATGACCCTTCATGCCCGTCGACACCGGGCTTTCGGCGAACAACCCGTTGGCGTCGTAGACGCGGACCTTCTGCTGCTCGATCGAGACCGCGATGATCAGCGGCCCATGCGGCTTGGCGTTGGTTTCCTTGATGGCGGCCTCAGTCTTGGCGGAAGGCCGGCGGGCTTTCGGCTTGCGCGGCTGCGCCACGGGTGCCGGCCGGTAATAGCCTGGATCGGCGTCCTGCCAGTAGAACATGGTGGCGGCATCTGCCTGGGGCGCGACGATCAGGGTACCGGCCGCCGTCAACATCGCCATCTGCCAAAATTGCCGTTTGGAAATCGTTGCGCCCGCAATACCCGCACTGAAAACTCGATGCCCGCTCACGCGCTTGATCCTCAAATCCGGTTACTCGAATCTACTCTTCCGATAATTATTTGTTGTCGCAGAGGCGAAAAGCGTTCACCAGCGTAGGCCTTCTAATTCCAGCGCTTTTCGCCCCAATCGTAGCAAAAAAGCCTCACATTCCGTTAAACGGCGGGCCGGCTGGGGCGCATCGGCCGGCAGCTCCGGGCGGCGGTCTTCCTGTGCGGCTTTCCGCCACTACATAGGCGGCGAGCCCTTCAGCGGAGATATCAATGACATCCAAGGCCAAAGTTAAGTGTGACAGGAAGTGGCGAAGTCTGGCCTTGGGGGCGCTGGCGCTGGTGCTTTGGCAGGCAAGCCCGGCGTCGGCCGCTGACGAGCCCGACCTGATTTTTCGCCGCTCGACGGTGTTCAAGTGGCTGAGCCCGAACGACAAGCTCGCCACCTACGCCGTCGACGATCCCGAGGTCGAGGGGGTGGCCTGTCACTTCACGGTGCCGGAAAGGGGCGGCTTCAAGGGCTGGCTCGGCGTTGCCGAGGAGGTCTCGGACATCTCGCTGGCGTGCCGCCAGATCGGCCCCATCAAGTTCAAGCACAAGTCTGAGCAGGGTGACGACATGTTCCGGCAGCGCCGCTCGCTGTTCTTCAAGAAGATGCAGATCGTCCGCGGCTGCGACGCCAAACGCAACGTGCTGGTCTATATGGTCTATTCGGACAGGCTGATCGAGGGTTCACCCAAAAACTCGACGTCCTCGGTGCCGATCATGCCCTGGGGGGCCGCCGACGCCGCGGTTCAGAAATGCGGTGAATTCATCCAGTAAGTCCGATGCCAGCCAGGATCCGAGATCGAGATCGGATCCTCGATCAGGGCTTCGGGCTTACCGTTTGACCGGATTGGAATATTGGCGGGCCTCCAGGCCGGTTCTGGCCTTGCGTTCACGGCAACCGACCAGGTGCACGAATTTTTGCGGCGCAGAGACATTGCCGCGAAATTCGCCGCCTTGCTGTGACATCGCGCCACAAGGGCTCACAGGATGCTCGAAGGTTTTTCCCTGACGCTCCACCGGCTGGCCGGGTTTGCGGGTCGGGGTTGTATTGCCAACATCGATGTTGCCACTACCCACGACGGCTATCCTTTGTTGAGGAAGGGTCAAAACGCACAAGCGCGCGCAAAGTTGCACGGCGTTCGACTGAGTCGGCCGGTCCAGGGCGTCGGTTCATCCGGTCAGCCAATGAACGAGGCTGTCCTCGTCCATGGAAGGAGGTCCAAAGCGGCCCACCGGCCGGCTGACGGTGTTCAGCCTGATCCTTTCAAGTGGGGACGTTCCGGCTGAATTCATTGAACTTTTCCGGCTATTGTTTCGTCCGGTAGGGCCGACGAAACAATACTCCAGCGCGACGAAACCATTTTCCGTTTTTGGCGCAGATGTCCGGAAACAGCCGACGGCTATCACGCCGTCAACGAGCCGGCGGGCGCTGCCGGCCACGACAACCGGAGACAGTCAGATGCGGACCACCAGCTTCATCCTCGCCTTCGCCTTTATCCTGGCTGGTCCCTCGATGGCTGGTTCTTCCAACCAGTACCTGCCGGGCGTCGGTACCTTCGCCTATAACGGCTCGCCGGTTGCGGCCCCGGCGCCCCAGCCGATGGTCGTGGCCGCCAATTGAGCGTGGCGGACCCTTCGCAAAAAGATCGCCGACAAAGGCCCGGTATGTTGGTACGCATCTGTTCCGCTGTAATGCTGTCGCTCTTCCTTTTCAGCGGCTCGGCGCAGGCTCAGGTCCAGCTCCAGTTTCAGCCGCCGCAGACCTCGTTCCGTTCCCTGTTCAAAGTACCCGATCCGCGCGGCGAGTTCGTGCGGCTTTGCGCGCCCCATATGGTCGGCCGCTGGGCGCACCCCGAAAGCGTCTGCGGCTGCCTGCACGACTACGCCGCCGCGACCGTGGAAGATGCCGACCTGCGCGAAGCGCTGCTGCGCGGCATCAGTGAGACCGGGGTGCCGACGATCGAGACCGCATGGGTGCCGCCGTCCAAGCAAGCCGAGATCGGCCCGACCTTCACCAAGATCGCCAAGCCGACGCTGCAGTGCATGTTCGAGCCGGCGACGAACAAGTAAGGTCGGCGCGGCTTAGCTCCACATTCCCCGCAGGCTCGACACGCCGGTAACGGCCATTGTAAGCAATGACCGGTCGAAGATCTGCGTGAGCCAGCCAATGCAGCCGGGACGAATCCTGCTCTCATGCGCGGTGCTTGTCGCGCTGGGCGTGCCAGCCGGCGCTGCACCCGACGAGGAGTTGTTGGGGAAGGCGGCCGGCTATCCGGTCGGCTCGCGCGCCAACTGGTTTTATGACGAGCGCGTCCGGGTCGGATCGTTCAGTCACCTCGACAGCATTCTGCAGCACTACACGCTAAAGAAGGCAACTGCTCCACGGCCACTGCCGAAAATTTCCACCGAGCCCAAGATCGAGTATCGGTTCGAACAGCAGACCCGCACGCTCGACGACTTTCTCGACCATCAACGCGTGACCGGCTTCCTCCTCATCAGGGATGGCGAGGTGCTGACTGAGCGCTATCAATACAATCGCAATGCCGAGCATCGTTTCGTTTCGCATTCGATGGCGAAATCCATCGTCAGCATTGCCGTCGGGATGGCGCTGGCCGAAAAGAAGATCGCTTCGCTCGACGACACCATCGCCAGATACGTGCCTGATCTGGCCGGCAATCCCTATGGCGAGACGACGATACGCAACATGCTGCGGATGGCGTCCGGCGTGCCGTTTCAGGAGGTCTACGACGGCAAGGACGATCTGGCGAAATTCAACGGGATCCGCCTCACGCAGGATTCGGTCGCAGCGCTGCGCGCCTTCACGACACGCGAGGTCGAGCAAGGGACGCGCTTTCATTATGCGTCCAACCAGACCGTGGCGCTGACGCTGTTGCTGCGGGCGGTGACCGGCACCTCGGTGAGCGAATATCTGACGACGCGGCTGTGGCAGCCGATGGGCGCGGAGGCCGATGCGACCTGGATCAGGACCAAGGACGGCACCGAAAGCGGCTCGGGGAATTTCAATGCGGTCCTGCGCGACTATGGCCGTCTTGGAATCCTGCTGGCGAACGACGGCGCGTTGGGCGACCGGAAGATCGTGCCGAAGGACTATCTGCTCGACGCCACCGACTGGCACCGCCAGCCCGAGGCGTTCGCGCCGCGCAAGGCGACGCCCTATTTCGGCTATGGCTACCAGTTCTGGCTGTTTCCGGGTGAGAAGCGGCGGTTCGCGCTGCTCGGCGTCTACGGGCAGTCGATCTTCGTCGATCCCGAACTCAAGCTCGTCATGGTGATCACCGCCGCGGCGAAGAACGCCAGCGTCGGGAAAGAAAGCTTCGCGCGTGAGCGCGACGCGCTGTGGCGCGGGGTCGTCGGCCGATACGGAAGCTGGTAGGTTGGGGCTCAAACTCGAAACAGATTGCACAGGGGCAACCATGCGATTCATCCTCATCGGCGCATTCTTGTTCGTTGCTTCCCCGGTTCTGGCCGCCGATGCGGCGACGCAGGAAGCCAACAAGAAGACCGTGCTCGATTTCTACGAGGCCGGCCTCAACAGGAAGGACTTTGACGCCGCCGCGAAGTTTTTCGGGCCGCACTACATCCAGCACAATCCGACGGCGCCGGACGGCATCGAAGGCTTCAAGGCGTTCCTTGGCTTCCTGCGGGAAAAATTCCCGGACTCGCGGAGCGAGATCAAGCGCGCCTTCGCCGACGGCGACTACGTGATCCTGCATGTTCACAGCGTGCGCGAGACGGGGGCACGCGGCCGCGCCATCGTTGACATTTTCAGGCTCGAGAACGGCAAGATCGTCGAACACTGGGACGTCGTGCAGGAGATTCCGGAGAAGGCCGCGAACACCAACGGCATGTTCTAGACCAGAGCGTTTTCCAGCGAAGTGGCGACCGGTTCGCGTCAAGAAAACGCGTCAAATCAAAATCTCGAGCCCTGTTCCGATTCCATCGGAACAGGGCTCGAGGCGATCGCCGCTATCGCTTCTTGGTCCCCAGCCTCTGAATGCACTTGCGGGTGCGGAGCACGCCTGAGGTCGTCATCTGCGAGCCCTGGACTTCCTTGATCTGTCCGGCCGGGCACGAACCGTCGTCGACCATGACGCGCTGGCCGAGCCTGAGGTCGATGATGTCCTGCTCGCGCGAAACCACCTGGGCGAGGGCGGGGCTCGTGAGCAGCCACAGCACGAGGCCGGCGGGCAGGGCAAGCGACCGGGAAACCTTCGTCATCATCAATCCGGCCTCGCTCACTTGGTCTTGATCTTCAGCCCATCGGGGCCGACATTGATCTGCAGGCCCTCGGGTTCTTGCTTGGCTTTATAGAGATTGTAGCTGAGCACGCCGACCGCGACGATCAACACGCCGATAACGAGATACAGAACGTTGCGATTGCTGGGCATCCGGTGTTTCCGCCGTGATATTGAAACAGGCGTTGAGCTTAGTGACGCGGCGGCGATTCTGATAGGGCGGTGGCCGACGCGTGCAGTCAGGTCGCGGCCTTCGGCCGTTTGACCCTGCCGGTTCCGCCCTTGGCCGGCTTGCGACTTATCTGCAAGGCGGCGAGCGATGACTTCGCCAGCCGTTCGGCCGACGCGATCAGTTGCGGCAGGGGGTGGCCGGCAAAGCCGAGGACGAATCCCGGCAGCGGGCGCGTTCGAAAATAGGTTTCCGCCAGCAGCCAGCCCGCGACGCCGGCCTCCGTCTTTGCCTTGGCGGCAACCAGCGGGTCGGTCGAAGGATCGAACCGCGCGACCAGGTGCAGGCCCTGCGAGGGCACCGGCACCGATAGAAGCCCGTCCGACGCCGCCGACAAGGTCGAAGCCAGGACGTCGCGCGCTTCGCGATAGATCCCGCGCACCTTGCGCAGGTTTGCCGCGAACGCTCCGGAATTGAGCATGTCCGCTACCGCGCCTTCGAGCAGCGTGCCGGGAAAGCGGTCGAGCGCGGCGCGGGCCGTCGTCACCGGCCCGACCAGCCGCTCGGGCAGCGCGCAGTAGCCGATGCGCAATCCGGGAAACAGTGTCTTTGCAAACGTGCCCATGTAGATGACGCGCGAGAGGTGATCGATGCCGGCGAGCGACAGCAATGGCGCACCGTCATATCGAAACTCGCTGTCGTAATCGTCCTCGATCACGAAGGCGCTCGCCTCCCTTGCCCAGTCGAGCAGTTCCAGCCGCCGCGTCATCGACATCTGCACGCCGAGCGGAAACTGGTGCGACGGTGTCACATAGGCCGCGCCCGCCGACGGTGCGAGGGCCCGGCCTTTGGCCACGATCATGCCTGATGCGTCGACCGGCACAGAGACGGGGCGCAGGCCATAATGCCCGATCGCTCTTCTCGCGGCGGGATAGCCCGGATCCTCGCACCAGATCTGGTCGCCGGGCTTGAGAATCGCGCCCAGCACGATCCGCAATGCGTGCTGTGTTCCCGACGCCAGCATGATCTGGTCCGGATCGCAGCGCAGCCCGCGCGCCGACAGCAGATGATCGGCAATCGCGGCGCGCAGCTCGCGGCTGCCCCTGGGGTCGCCGTATTGCAGGTGCTCGGCACCAAAGGCGCGCATGCGCCGGCCGGCAAACGACCTGAAGCGCTGCAGCGCCCTTTCATCGATATGCGTGCAGCCGAGCGCGAACGCGCCTTGCTGCGGCGCCTCGATCGCGATTCTGGTTTTGCGCGCGTCGCCGACGCGCGCGGGAATGCGTGCGGCGACGAAGGTGCCGGAGCCGACGGTGGCGACCGCAAAGCCGTCCGCGATCAGCCGCTCATAGGCCGAGGTGACGGCGTTGCGGCGAAAGCCAGTCTGCTTTGCCAGCGTTCGCTGCGGCGGCAGCGGCTCGCCCGGTTTTGCGATTCCGCCCGTGATGGCGTGGCACAGCGCTTGGTAGAGCCGGTGCTGCGAGGAGGCATCTGGCGTCACGTGAGGCCCGTCAAGGTCGAGCGGAAGCTCGGCCTTGCGCCGCGCCGCCTGAGAATTGGTCGGAATTTTTCGCATCGAATTGGCACTATCGCAGACCAAATTCGCCGGTACAACTTCCCTCACCGTGCCAATCCCGAGAGGAGTTACCGTGACGATCGAAGGCGAGACCACCGATTCCTATCCGTTGTCGCCGCGCAACCAGGTCAAGCGCCTGTATCAGCGCGGCTGCTACGATCGTGCGACGATTCATGGCCTGCTGGACGCCTCGATGCTTTGCCACGTTTCCTACGTGATCGATGGCCAGCCCTATTGCACGCCGACCTTCTTCTGGCGGGAGGCAAGCAGGCTGTACTGGCACGGCAGCAGCGCCAGCCGCATGCTGAGGAACCAGTCCGGCGGCCAGCAGGTCTGCCTCACGGTTGCGCATCTCGACAGTCTCGTGCTGGCCCGTTGCGGCTTCAATCATTCGGCGGACTACCGCGCGGTGATGGCCTTCGGCACCGCCTACCTCGTGACCGACGAAGGCGAGAAGGAGCGCGCGCTGGTCGCCATGGTCGACCGCTTCTTTCCCGATCGGACCGCGACCTTGCGACAAAGCACGGTGCAGGAAATCAAGGCGACATCGGTAATCGCGATGGAGATCGAGCAGGCATCAGCGAAGATTCGCTCGAAGGGTGTCGCCGACGACGATGAGGACTACGCATTGCCGATCTATGCCGAGCGTATTCCGGTGCGCACCGTGCTGGGCGCGCCCGAGCCCTGTCCGCGGCTTCTCGACGGCGTCGAGCGTCCGGCGTCGCTGCGCGGCTATTCGGAAGGCCGCCTGCTCGAAGATGCATTGCGGGATGCGCATTTTGCGCATTACGCCGGCGGCTGAGATCGGGGTAGGGTGCGCTCCCGACCTCTTTGAATTCGCGACTGGAGCCGCCGCATGACGACCGATACGCAACAAAAAATCCTCGACGCCGTTGACGCCGGCTTTGATGCGCAACTGGCGACGACAAGGGATTTCGTTGCAATTCCCTCGACCCGCGGCGCCGAAGGGCCGTGCCAGGACATGATCGGCGATCTCCTGCGCCAGCGCGGCTATGAGGTCGACGACTGGCATATCGACGTCGAGGATTTGAAGGATCTGCGCGGCTTCGGCCCGATCGAGCATGATTTCTCCAGGGCACGCACGGTGGTCGGAACCTACCGGCCGTCGAACAATTCAGGCAAATCGCTGATCCTGCAGGGCCACTGCGACGTCGTTCCGGCAGGCCCCCTCGATATGTGGGAGACGCCGCCGTTCTCGCCGGTCATCAAGGACGGCAGGATGTATGGCCGCGGCGCCTGCGACATGAAGTCCGGCACCATCGGCGCGCTCTATGCGCTGGATGCGATCAAGGCCGCCGGGCTGAAGCCGACCGCGCGCATTCACTTTCAATCCGTGATCGAGGAAGAGTCCACCGGCGTCGGCGCGCTCTCGACCTTGCAGCGCGGTTACCGCGCGGACGCCTGCTTCATCCCGGAGCCGACGGGGGAGACGATGGTGCGCTCGCAGGTCGGCGTGATCTGGTTTCGCCTGAAGGTGCGCGGTTTCCCGGTGCACGTGTTCGAGGCCGGGGCCGGCGCCAACGCGATCATGGCGGCGTATCACCTGATTCATTCGCTGCAAAAGCTCGAGGCCGACTGGAACGAGCGCGCCAGGGCGGATCGGCACTTCAAGGCGGTCGCCCATCCGCTCAACTTCAACCCCGGCATCATCAAGGGCGGCGACTGGGCTTCCAGCGTGCCGGCCTGGTGCGACGTCGATTGCCGGATTGCGGTCCTGCCGGGCTGGTCGATCGCCGAATGCCAGAAGGAGATTTTGGCCTGCGTGTCGGCCGCCGCACGGGATCACAGATTCCTCTCCAACAATCCACCGCAGGTGGAATGGTCGGGCTTCTTGTCGGAGGGCTATGAACTGACCAATTCGGCGGAGCCGGAAGCCGCATTTGCAAAAGCGTTTGGCGCTGTCTACGGCGGCACGGTACCGGACCGGGCATTCACCGCGCTCACCGATACGCGGTTCTACGGGTTGAATTACAACATCCCGAGCCTGTGCTTCGGCGCGACGGGGGCGGCGATGCACGGCTTCAACGAATATGTCGAGCTGGAGTCGCTGCGGAAGTCGACCAAAGCGACGGCGCTGTTCATCGCGGAATGGTGCGGGGTGGAGAAGGCGTAGGCTTGCAGCAGGCACCGACGTCATCCTGAGGTGCGCGCTCTTGCGCGCCTCGAAGGATGGGCCGCGACAACAAATCATCCTTCGAGGCTCGCTTCGCTCGCACCTCAGGATGACGCCTGCAACTGCGGCCACAACGCGGCGACGGCCGCGTCCAGCCCATCCGTCAGCGCGGCCGGGCCGGGCTGCAAAATGATCGTCGACTTGATCTCGACGATGCGGTTGTTCTTCACCGCCGGGATATCGCTCCAGCCCGGACGCTGCCGGATTCGATCCGGCACCACCTTCTTGCCGCACCAGGAGGCGAGGATCACGTCGGGGGAGGCTTCGCGCACGACATCGGGCGAAATGATCCGGTCTTTGGCCGCCTGCTGAAGCCGCAACTTCGGTAACGCGTCCTCGCCGCCGGCGATCTCGATCAGTTCGGATACCCAGCCGATGCCGGAGATCAGTGGGTCGTCCCATTCCTCGAAATAGACTTTTGGCTTGGGCTGTGGCCGGGGCGTCGCCGCGATGCGCGCGAGACGTTCTTCAAAGCTCCGGGCCAGTTGATCGGCGCGCTCGGCCGCACCGACAATGGCGCCGAGCGTGCGGATCATCGTAAAGATGCCGGCGATGTCGCGCTGGTTGAAGACGTGGATGGCGACACCCGCGCGCACCAGATCAGCGACGATCCCGGCCTGCAGGTCGGAGAAGGCCAGCACGAGATCGGGCTCGAGTGCGAGAATTTTCGGGATGTCCGCGGAGATGAACGCGGAAACCCGCGGCTTCTCGCGGCGGACCTGCGGCGGCCGCACCGCATAGCCGGAGACGCCGACGATACGGTCCTGCTCACCGAGCAGATACAGCGTCTCGACGGTCTCTTCGGTGAGGCAAACGATCCGGCGGGGTGGGAACTGGCGCATGCCGGAGATATGCCGAATTTCGGCCCGTATGTCACGGCAGCCACTACCTCGGAGGTCATTGCCTGATTTACCGGCAACCGCCATTCTGCCCGGGAAATCATTTCGAAGAAAAGCCGGAGGACGAATGACGCCGCTCGAGAAAATCCAGTCGATGAGGATGCCGTTCGCGGAACTGAAGGGCGTGACCTTCATGGAGGCGGGATTGGACCGGGTGGTGGCCAAGATGCTGGTGCGGCCGGATCTGTGCACGCTGCGGAATACGATTCACGGCGGTGCGATCATGGCGTTAGCGGATTCGGTCGGCGCTGCCGCGACCGTCATCAATCTGCCCGCGGACGCCAAGGGTACCACCACGATCGAGAGCAAGACCAATTTCATCGGCGGCGCCAAGGAAGGGTCAACGCTGATCGCCACCGCGACCCCGGTGCATCGGGGACGCCGCACACAGGTCTGGCAGACGCGGCTGGAGACCGAGGACGGCAGGCTCGTCGCGATCGTGACCCAGACCCAGATGGTACTGTAGCTTTACGCCATCTCCACCGTCTGCACAGCGTTCAGCATCCCGGTTTGCGGATGACAATCCACATATTCGAAGAGCTGTTCGTCGGCGCGGGCGACGGTGACCTCGTGGTAGAGCCGCAGTTTTGCGGCCGGCCCGAGCGTCGATAGATATTTCATGGCGGCGCCGAATATCCTGACATGGGTCGGGTGCGATTCAGCCCAGCGTTCCAGCGCTGACAGGCTTTTCCACCAGCTCATGCCGTAGGACTTTTCGGTCGTCGTGCCATTGGCGCCGACGACGGTCATGTAACGGTTGGCGTAGCAGCCGATCGAACGTCCCTGGTCGCGCAGGAAGTCCATGCCTTCGCGGAGCACCGGCTCGACATCGCCAAGGTACATCTTGCGCTCGGCGGCTTCGGTGTCACCCCAATCCTGGCCCGAGCGGATCAGGCAGAGGTTGTCATGCGGGATGATGCGGATGCGCGCGCCGTCGCGGATCGCGCGGGCTGTGCCTGAAGGCGCCATCTCGCTGGTTTGGGACAACGGGATGCGGTCGCGCATGCCGCCCCAATAGGCGTGCTCCAAAACCTCGCCGCTCATGCCGTCGGCGAGAACGGCGACGCCTTCGGGCCTGCCGAGGGAAGAGAACAGCGTCTCATAGCCTTCGACGGAGGGGTAAAGTGCTTCGATGAAGGTGCCGAACCCGTTATTGGTCCGCTGCTCGCCGGTCCAGCGCTCACGCGCGGCTGGAAACCAGCGATCGAATGCTTGCCGGTCGTCCCAATAGGCCACCGTGACGACGTTGGTGAAACCAGCCTCGTCGACATAGCTCGCCCGGTCCCAATGCGATGGGCCATCCGCCGCTGCAAAATCCGAAGCGAGCCGGGCCAACGCCTGTACCGCGACGACCGAGGCCGCGCCGCGGGTCTGAAGGCCGAAATAGGCCATCACCACCCGCGTCACGCTTGGCTTGTGCCGCGCCACGAAGGACGGGTAGGGCGGCGCATAATCGTCGCCGACACGGCGGTGGCGCGTGCGTGGGGTTTGCAGATGCTCCGGGATCGCGGATTCCATGGACCTGCTCCTCTCGAAATGAACTGTCAGGCCTGCAGCCTGATTTCGCTCATGACCTCGGCATCGACGGGAAGCGAGAAATGCTCGACGCGGTTGGCGCGCGTGGTGTTGAGCAACAGCCGCGTGACGTCGGGCCGTGAGTAGTGCCCGGCCGGATCGGCGGCGTTCTTCGCTACCCCGATCATGCCGAGATCGATGTCGGCATACAGAATGCCTTCCTGGTCGGGCGGCAGTTTCTCGGCAAGCGAACTGCCGTCCGGCCCGTAGATCACCGCGTGGCCGCCGCCGGCATGCAGGAAGGCATGTTTTTCGGGGGAGTCGCAAAGCTCGTCGATCATCGCCTGCGAGACGACCGCGCAGGGGCCTAAGAAGAAGCACGAGCCTTCGACCGCATAGACCTTGCTGGCGGCGTTGTTGACCTCATGGCCAAGGGCATGCGCGAACGGATCGTACAGCGAAAAACTCGGCCAGGCGCCGACATGCACCTGTTCGTTCTGGGCGTACATCGCGTATTTCGACAATGGCTGCAGGTGCTCCCAGCAGCACAGCGCGCCGAGCCGACCGAGGTCGGCGCGATCGTGGACCGCGAGATCGCTGCCGTCGCCTTCGCCGAACACGGTGCGCTCGGCATGGGTCGGACGCAGCTTTCGGCGCTTGGCGATGGTCTCGCCGTCCGGGCCGATCAGCCATTGCGCGATATAGAGGCTGCCGCCGTCGCGTTCGGACAGCCCGAGCACGGCGGTCAGCTTGGCGCGCTTCACGGCGTTGCGGATCTTCTCGGCCTGCGGGCTGTTGAACGCGAGCGAATTGTCAAAATAGCGCTGCACGAAGCCGCGGCCGATCGCCCAGGCCGGCGCGCCAAGCCAGATCTGCCACGGATATCCGGGAATGAAGGTTTCGGGAAACGCGATCAGCTTCGCGCCTTGCGCGGAAGCTTCCCCGATCAGCGCGATGGTCTTGTCGACGGTTGCATCGAGATCGAGAAAAACCGGCGCCGCCTGAACCACCGCCACCTTGTATTTCTGATGAACCAGACCCATCGCACCGTTCCTTTCGCGTTGGCGACCGACAATCGCTGGGTCGCAAGCCTACAGCCATGGCAACGCGCGCCGCTTGTCTGCAGCGGAACGAAAACTTGTCTTAACGCGCAGAGGGACGCCGGATGACGGTGGCGTGGCAGGAGGGAGGAGGCCGGGTGGAAGGCGTTATTGGCGCGGCTGCTCGCGCCATTCGCGCGGCGAAACGCCGAACCGCTGCTTGAAGATGCGGCTGAAATGGGCGAGGTCGTTAAAGCCCCATGCAAAGGCGATCTCGCCGATGTGCCGGGCCTGATAGGCGGGGTCGGCAAGATCGCGCTTGCAGCGCTCGAGCCGCTGTGTCTGCACGTAGCCGCGGAACGAGGTCTGTTCGGCGGCCATCAGATCGCTGGCGTAACGCGGCGAGATTCCTGTCGCCGCCGCGGCGCGCGACAGCGACAATTCGGGATCGGCGAGATGCGTCAGGATATGATTCTTGAGACGATAGAGCAGCGCCGAGCGGTGGACCGACTGGTCCGGCAGGCGCGCGTGCAGCCTGTCGGCCAGCGTCATCGCGAGCAGGTCGAGGGCCTGGTCGAGCAGGCGGCTTGCGGCCGCGGGATCGACCTGCTCGATCGTCCGGCTCACATTGCGCACGAAATCATAGGTCAGCCGTTCGAGCGGACGATCGCCGGCGAACGTGGTCGCGGTCAAGCCATCGAATGAGCCGACGCGCTGTTGCAGCAGCTTGCGCGGCATCTGGAAGATGGTCTGTGAAAAGCTGTCGTCGAAGCGCAGCTCGTAGGGGCGCGTGGTATCGTAAAGCACGAATTGTCCGGCGGAGACGATCGCCTCGCGGCCGTCCTGGAAGACGCCGTTCACGCCGCTGTTGCCCAGCGCCATCAGCACGTAATCTTCGCTGGCGCGGGCTATTCGCGACGGCGTGCGGAATACCCGCTGGGCGGTGGACTCGACCTGCGTGAGCGCCACCGGTCCGATTCTGGATTGCGAAACAGCCCCCCAGAACGCGCCGCGCATGTCAGATTTGCAGTCTAACCCGACAAAGGTGTCGCAGACGATGTCCTGCCACACCGCAAGCCGGCGCTCCGGAAGGCACGAACTCGTGTCGAGCACGACAGCCACGACGGACCTCCACAAACCATCCGAGTGTGTTCTCTAAAACCTGATTTGTTCAGAAATAAGCAATCCCCATGCCCAGTCTGCGCCGGGTGTCGAACCTTAACAATTGGTTAATAAAGATGCCGCTAAGCCACTGCAATTACTGCTGTTATTTAAGGCAGGATACCGAGAGTCCGGACTTGAATTTCATGTTGCGACGCACAATATTGGTCGCCTAGGGATTCGACGCCTCCTCGAGGGCTTCTCTCAGAGGAGTTTTAGGATATGTACCTCACCTACATTGCGGCCGCGCTCGCCAACTCTAGCGTGCGCACGCTGAGCCAGCAGGAAGAATTGCCGCTGTTGCGCGATCACCTGCTGCGGCTCGACCGCATCAGCCGCCACGACCGTTTCCATGGCTTCATGGACGACAGCTTCATCGAGCGCTACGCCGAGAAATGCGCCAATGACGGCACGACCATCATCGCCTTCTTTGAAAACGGCGTGGTTCGGGGCGCGGCGGAGTTGCATCCGCCGGACCAGTCATCGGATTCGCTCCCCGAGATCGCCTTCAGCGTCGAAGCGTCGGTGCGACGCCGGGGCGTCGGCAGCATCCTGTTCAGAAAACTGATCACGGTGGCGCGCGCCAAGGGCTACAAGAACCTGCGGATCACCACCGGCGCGCAGAACCAGGCGATGCGGGCGCTTGCCAGCAAGTTCGGCGCGCAGCTCGTGTTCCGCCACGGCGAATCCACCGGCACCATCGACCTGACGAAACAGGATCAGACCGAGCTCGCGACCACCTGGGCGGACAGCGCGCTGAATGCCGCGCGCACGGTCGCGAATTTCAACCGTGCCTATTGGCGGATGCTGCTTCGGATGTATGGCTGGGGCCGCGCCGCCTGAGCGGCGCGTTCAATCAGGGCAATTCGCTGAAATTGGATCCAGCGAATTGCCCAGAAACTTTTAGAGCCCGGTTCTGATCGAATCAGAACCGGGCTCTAGTCTTTTGTCTTGACGTTGTTTTCTTTACGCGAACCGGTATCCACTTCGCTCAGAACGGTTTGGGCTTCAGGTACCGGTACGCTTGTCGTTGCCAAAGCGCCTGATGACGCGGCGCTCGACTACGACGGCGCGCTGGGCGCCTTGCTCGCCCGCGATGATGCGGGTGGCCGATCGCGCCACCGCGCGGCCGGTCTTCTTCACTTCAGCCAGCACATCCTCGTAAGGCAGGCCCATCAGCGCGGCGGCGATTTCCGCCTGCTGCTGCTGATCGTCGGTGATCCCCACCGCGGCGAAGATTGCCTCCTCCAGCGTCGGCGGATCCCGCCGGACGCGTCGTGTGCCGTATTTCGTGTTCCAGTCTTCGCTCATCGGGGCCTCGCAATCTGATTGCGGAGATACCTAGGTGCCCGCATGTTGCATTGCAATATGAATTTCGCATGGCAATACAGCCATGCGTCGACAATCTCTCAAGTCCGGTAACGCCGTACGGTTCGGTGTTTTCACCGTTGGTGTTTTCACCGTTTTTGCCGTCATGGCGTGGGATTGCCGGCGGCGGTCAGGTCCAGCGGCTGCTGCGGCCAGCGTTTCAGCGCGGCACGTCCGGCATCGGTTAGCACATAGATGCCGCGCTCGGCGCGGTCGAACCAGCCATAGACATTGTGCAGCAGGATTTTTCCGGCATCGGGAATCTCGGCCCGCAGGTCCCTGACGCGTCGCGGCCCGCCTGACAGCGCCGAGGCGCAGGCCAGCGCCTGCTGGCGATAGGCCGTCATGATCGGCGCGCGCGTCGATCCGCCCATGGCCGGATCGCCCTTGCGCTTCTGGTGCTCCGCGACCAGCCGCGAGCGCTTTTTCGGATTGCGGCGAGGGGCTGCCGTCGCCGGCTGGACGATCACCTCGACATCGCCCGTGTCGGTGACTGCCAGCATGCCGAAACCGAGCCGGCGGCAGAGATTGCGATAACGCGCGTCGCTCTCGCGGCCCTTGCCGCGGGCAGATAATTTCGCCGCGAGCCAGACCTCGTCGGCGGCGCCGGCGCGATCGACCGCCTGCAGGATCAGTTCCAGATTGAAGGCAAGCTTCAACTCGCCGATCACCACGATCGGCGGATCGTCGCTGCTCAGCGCCACCAGATCGCAGCCACCGACCTCGCCCTTGACGGTGAAGCCGAGTTTTTCGAGGAAGCGTTTGACGGGCAGATAAAGCGCGGTTTCCAAAATTCGCTCCGGCGGCGCATGCGGCCACGACTCAACCCAGGGACTCTAGCCGAATTCCGGCAAAGCATTGAAGGCTAGAGCAGGATGAGATTAGGTTGGGCCGTGACGACGGACCACCTCGTGCCCCGGACGCAAGCGGCGTAAGTGCTGCGGGCCGAGCCCATTCTACTTTGCATGGGGTTGTTTTCGCGATTTTGTGTCTGGGCCCTGCGGTTTACCGTCGAAGGGTATCTGCACTGCGTCCGGGACACGAGATCGTTAGTGCTTCGCGCTAACGGCGGATCGATTCGACTCCAACCCGTCCCGCTTTAGTCACAAATCGCGAGATTGCCCTGTCCGGTAGTGGACAATCGCTTCCTCAGCCAATGCGTCGAGCCTTCCAGCACCTGCGTCTCGCTCGATGGCTGCATCGAAGCGGCGGGCGTCGAACACCTCGAACCAGGCACGAAAACGTGCCAACTCCCGGGCGGAGAGCAATTCGACAGCTTTCCGTATCTGCTCCATCGTCTTCATAAGCTAAACCCTCCCGTTCACCGGCAGCAGCGCTCCGGTGACGGCGCTCGCCGCGTCGCTGGCGAGGAACAGGATCACGTCGGCCAGCTCCTTCGGTGTCACCCATTTGGTGAAATCGGCTTTGGGCATGCTGGCGCGGTTGGCCGCGGTGTCGATGATCGACGGCAGCACGGCATTGACCGTGATCTTGCCATTGAGTTCGGCGGCGAGCGCCTCGGTGAGGCGATGCACGCCGGCCTTGGAGGCGGCGTAGGCGCCCATGCCGCTGCCCGCCTGTAGCGCGCCCATCGCGCCGATATTGACGATCCGCCCGGTGCCCGATGAGACGAGATGCGGGATCGCCGCGCGCGAAGCGTTGAGCGCGGTCATGACGTTGAGCGCGTACATCCGCTGCCACGTCCTGGGATCGCCGTCGGCCACCGTCTCGAATGCAAATCCGCCGGCGATGTTGATCAGCGCATCGAGCTTGCCGAAATGCGACGCGGCGGCAGCGATCGCCTTGCCGGCCTGGGCCGCGTCGGTGAGGTCGACGCCGCCGAGTTCGAACAGATCCGCCGTGGCCGGAACTTGCGTCGGCGCATGATCGACGCTCGCAATCCGGGCGCCGCGCGCCAGCGCTTCATCCACGACCACCCGGCCGAGCGCACCCAGCGCGCCCGTCACGACAATGACTTTTCCGTCCATGAGGGCCTCCGCACACCGGGGAAAGGGAGCGCAGCCTATCAGGAGTTCTTCAATCGCAATGCGGCTAATTTCTGCCTGGACGGCCAGTCTCTTGAGCCCAAATTGCCGCGGCCGCGTCGGGACGGAGGTAGCGAGCTACGTAAGACTACGGGATGGAGCGGAATCGATAAAATTTGCCGGAGTTCTGTAAGCCGTTTTCAGAATCCGTTCGCTACAACGGGATACCAACAAAAGGCAGGGGGATTTGTCATGGGTTTGCCGGATCACGGTTTACCGCTTGTTCAGCTTAAGGAGCAGCGGCGCGACCTGGTCGTAGCGCTGCAGAATCGCAGCGGTCCGGTCTCGAGCTGGGAATTGATGCAGATCGCTGCGATCCAGCAGGCGATCTCGGCGTTCGAGGACGTCATCGCCGATCTCGATGCCGAATTGGAAATGGAAGCGGCGGCCTAAAGCCTGTAGCGAGCCGCACGGCCGCCAAATCCGTCCGCCGCTTTACCGAGCAGGCGGCCGGAGCTTAGGATCGAACCGTGCGCAGCGCCGTGACATTTCCGGTCGTCCTCCTCGCATTGTACGCGTCGCAAACGGCCGCGGTGCGGGGTGACGCCTGCATCGCCGATCAACGTGGCGGCCTCGTCTGCGGTGAAGGCAAGGGCGCGTTGCGGGTGTTCGCCAACACCACCTCGCCATCCAAAAACTATGCGTTCGCCTGGCGGACCGCGCAGGGCCTGCCTTCCGGCGGCGATATTCCCAACGACGTCGAAAACGTCCTGATCCGTGTCACCGATGGCGCGGTGCTGGCCACACTTGGCGGCACCTATTGGGCGACAGGCGAGATGCGGGCAAACCGCTACGAACTGATTGCGGCCTGGTCGCCGGACAGCCGGGCCGTCATCGAGGTCGCGAACAGCCGCTGGGACAGCGATTCCTTTGCCTATTACCGGATTGACGGTGCAACGGCGACCAGGCTCGATCTGCGTGCGCTGGTCGAGCCTGTCATGACGGCCAGGCTGCCGCCGCGAAATCGCCAGGGTAATTCCTTTCGCGTCCGTGAGGATCTGCCGGTAACGCTCGATGCGCGCGGCCGCGCGCGCTTTACCGCGATGCTCTATGTGCCCAAGGGCGAAACCAGCAATGACTACAAGGTGCAGGTCAATGTCAGGACGACAGGCGGCAAGCCGTCCGCGCAGGTGGTGTCGATGCGGCGGGTGAAGGCGGATTAGGCTAGATGCGTTTTTTTGACGCGAACCGGTCCCCACTTCGCTGGAAAACGCTCTAACGCTGCAGATAGCGCGCTTCGAGATGGGCGCGTTCGGCTTTGCCGAGACCGAGGCCATCGCGGAGATAGGTTTCGAGATCGCCGTAGTCGGCGTCGATGGCCTGGAACGCGGCGGCAAGAAACGATGCCTGCACTGAGCCGAGCACCTGCCTGATCTCGTCGGGCAGGTCGGTGCTGTGATTGGGATCCCTGCGGTAGAAGCGGTTGGTCAGGAGGTAGTCTTCCGAGATGATGTCGTCGGAAACGCCGAGCGTATGCAGGATCAGCGCGCACGCAAAACCGGTACGGTCCTTGCCGGCGGTGCAATGGATCACCAGCGGCGCGCGATCTTCCAGGAGATGCGCAAACAGCGTGCGGAAATGCTGCGTGTTGTTCTGTACGTAGTTGCGGTAGGAGTCGCGCATCACCTCGACAGCGTGGTCCGTCGACAGCGGCGTGCCGGCGGCTGCGATGGCGCGCAGCGTCGCGACGACAGTGGGTTCGACCGGCAGCGAATGGACTGATATTTCAGGCATGCCGCACAGGGCGGCGGCGCGCTCCTCGGTGCCGCGAAAGTCGAACGCGCTGCGGACGCCCAGTTCCCGCAGCACGGAGACATCGTCATCGGTGAGATGGCCGAGATGGTTGGAACGGAAGATCTGCCGCCAGCGCACGGTTCGGCCGTCGCTCGTGGGATAGCCGCCGAGATCGCGGAAATTGCTGGCGCCGGAGAGCTTGAGATGGCGGGCGGGGGAGGTTGACATCGGCTGGTTCGGATGATCTCGCGCGGCGGCCGGGGGAAGGGCATGTCGTCTGCCTCCGTCTCGTCTATACTGAACTCTGCAAGGGGCGAAACATGAATTGTCGCAGGAATACGATTTTTGGCGCTGCGCTATGCGCCGTGGCGATGGCAACCGCGCCGTCGGCCGCGTCCGCGCAGTCGACTTTCCGGAACTATCGCTGCGCCGACGGGGCGCAATTCATCGTCGGGTTTTTCCAGTATGATTCCCGCGCCCATCTGCAGCTCGACGGCAAGGCGCTGACACTGCCCAAGCGCGTGGCGCTGTCGGGATCGCGTTATCAGGGGAAGGGCGTGACCCTGCGGATCACCAAGGCCGGGGTCACAACGCTCAAGCATGCCAGGCGGCCGGTCACCACATGCGAGCAGACATGAAAAAGGGCCGAAACGCTTTCGTTCCGACCCTTTTCAGTTCACTGTCCGCGCCTCACTGATCGGGCGCGTCCCTGTCAGACACCTCCCGGACATCAGTGGTCACGCCCGTTCTTTTCGTCCTCGACGGCGGCCGCGTGGTACCAGCTGTCGCTGCAATCCGCGAGGTTGGCCGGCGGGGCGGCAAACTCGGTCTTGGCCTCGCCATAGCGACGTCCGCCGAGAGCCGCACGGCCCCCGGCCGGAAATTGGTAGATCCTTGCGGACCCCTGATTCACATCCGTATTCATCATCACAGTCTCTCCTTTTGCCGTGGCGCGAGCCTTCATGGTGCGCCCGACTCGTTCTCTAGTCGTTACAATCCGGCATATCGTCGGTGCCCTCTGCGGACGCAAGGTGATCAAGGGATCGGCACAGAGTGTCTATTTCGTAGGCATTTTCGGCGATGCTTCCTGCGAGGCAGCGAACGAATGGCCAACGCGTGAGCGGGCCGGAAGGTTGCCGGAGGATGTCTGCCTTGCCGGCGGATGCGCTGAGAGGCTGCCGCAGCTTTAATCGCGGAAAGGGCACGCAAGCGAAAATGCCGGAGAAATGGGCTGGATTCGGACGCTGGACGATGCAACCGGATGCCCGTTTACGGGGCCTGCCGCGCTTCTATGTCGCACCTTTTATTTGAGGAGGCGCGGTCGGCAGCCTGTGGACGGCTATTGCCGCAGTGCAGCGATTGGCACGCAAAATGCTTAGTAAGGAGTGGCCTGACGTGGCCGGGTACACGTATGCGGAGACCTCCAGGGGGCTGGGCGTCAAAATCCAGATTTCAAGGCTTTGGTTTTCCGCATTCCACAAGCAACTCAAGAGAGGCTCAATGACCAAGTACAAGCTCGAGTATATTTGGCTCGACGGCTATACGCCGACGCCGAGTCTGCGCGGCAAAACGCAGATCAAGGAATTCGACAAGTTTCCGACGCTGGAACAGCTTCCGCTGTGGGGCTTTGACGGCTCGTCGACCATGCAGGCCGAAGGCCACAGCTCCGATTGCGTGCTGAAGCCGGTCGCGGTTTATCCGGATGCCGCGCGGGAAAACGGCGCGCTGGTGATGTGCGAAGTCATGATGCCCGATGGTGTGACCCCGCACCCGACGAACAAGCGCGCGACGATCCTCGACGATGAAGGCGCCTGGTTCGGCTTCGAGCAGGAATACTTCTTCTACAAGGACGGCCGCCCGCTCGGCTTCCCGGCCGATGGCTATCCGGCGCCGCAGGGCCCGTATTACACCGGCGTCGGCTACAAGAACGTCGGCGACGTCGCCCGCAAGATCGTGGAAGAGCATCTCAACCTCTGTCTCGCCGCCGGCATCAACCACGAAGGCATCAACGCCGAAGTGGCGAAGGGCCAGTGGGAGTTCCAGATTTTCGGCAAGGGCTCCAAGAAGGCCGCGGACGAGATGTGGATGGCCCGCTACCTGATGCTGCGCCTGACCGAGAGCTACTGCATCGACATCGAATTCCACTGCAAGCCGCTCGGCGATACCGACTGGAACGGCTCCGGCATGCACGCCAACTTCTCGACCAAGTACATGCGCGAAGTCGGCGGCAAGGAGTACTTCGAGAAGCTGATGGCGGCGTTTGACAAGAACCTGATGGACCACATTGCCGTCTACGGACCGGATAACGACAAGCGCCTGACCGGCAAGCACGAGACCGCCCCCTGGAACAAGTTCAGCTATGGCGTGGCGGACCGCGGTGCTTCGATCCGCGTGCCTCACTCGTTCATCAACAACGGATACAAGGGCTATCTGGAAGACCGCCGTCCGAACTCGCAGGGCGACCCCTACCAGATCGCGTCCCAGATCCTGAAGACCATCGCGGAAGTTCCGACCGGTGCCAAGGCGGCTGCGGCCTAGGGACCTACGATGTGACCCGGGGACGCCCCGGGGCAGCAAAGCTGATCCGCCAAGGCAAAACCGCCTTGGCGGATCATTGCGTTTGGATGACACGGCGTCTTGATGGGTTTGATTCAAATACGCCGGCTCAAGACCGTTCCCCTGCGGTGTGAAGCGCGCTAGACAACCGCCGTGGGCTTGCCGGGGACACGGCATTGTTTGAGGGATTCTACAAAGTCAGGTTTCAACTTGGCGCTGCGGTCGGCCGCAGCGTGATGTATGCGCGCGACGGCAGGATGCTAGGCGGCAATTCGGCCTTTGCCCATATCGGCACCTACGAAAAACGGGACGACGGCGTCGACATCGTGATCCAGACCGTCCGCCATAACCCGGACCCGAATTATCGCGCGATGGCCGGCACCGACGATGCCACGCTGCTGGCGAAGGGCAGGGCTGACGGAGACCTCTACCGTTTTGAAGGCGGCTTGAAGGAACTGCCCGGCGTGGCGTTCCACTCGGTGATGACGCCGATCGAGCAGGATGCCGTACCGATCGCCGGCGGCGTCGGCGAGGGGGGCATCATCAATGGCCTCTATTCCATTCACATCCGCATGCTTGACGGTGTCGAGGGCGGCCTGACCGGCGTCATGTTGCTCAATGGAGGCCGCATCTTGGGCGGCGACGCCTCGTTCTATTATCTCGGCACCTACACCTCGGAGAATGGCCGCTGGAAGGGCCAGATCCTGAATCAGGAGCACACGCCGGCCATGGGGGAGAACCCCATCTTCGGCGGCCATGAAGTCGGCATCGGCTTTTCCGGCACCTGCGACAAGGAGGGCGCGATGCTGGAGGCGACCGCGCTCGCCGGCAAGCGCAGCCTTCGCATGACGGCGGTGCTCAAGCTGATGCACCGGGTGTAGATGTCATGAGCGATACCGTGCGCTTGCTTTCGACGTTGGCGTTGAAGGGTGCCGTGCACGGCCTGGCCGGCCAGCATCAGGCGGCCGGCGGCGCACGCATCGACGCCGATTTCGCTCCGACATTGGCGCTGCTGCAGCGGTTGCGCGCCGGTGAGGCCGCCGACGTCGTCATCCTGACCCGCGAGGGGCTGGACGAGGTCGCCCGCGAAGGGCGGGTGGCGGCGGAAAGTTGCGTGGATCTGGCCTGCTCCTGGGTCGGCATCGCGGTAAAGGCGGGGGCGGCCCATCCCGATATCGCGACCGAGGCTGCGCTGCGCACAGCGTTGCTCGGCGCGCGTTCGGTAGCCTATTCGCGGCTCGGCGCCAGCGGCATTCTGTTCGCAAAGCTGATCGAGCGGCTCGGCATCGCGTCCGAGATCAATGCGAAGGCGCAGATCATCCAACAGGGCTTTACCGCCGAGCGGCTCGTCACCGGCGAGGCCGATCTTGCGGTCCAGCAGATCAGCGAGTTGAAGCAGATCGGTGGCATCGAGGTGGTTGGGCCCATTCCATACGAACTGCAAACACCGGCCGTGTTTTCCGCGGGACGAATGGCAGCGACGAACAAGCCGGCCGAAGCAGACCGGTTGCTGCGATTTCTCGCGTCGCCCGAGGTCGCGCCGGCGTTGCGCGAGAGTGGGCTGGAACCTTGAATTTGCCAGCGTGCCGACGCAACCTGCGCTTTATGAAGAAGGCGCTCCAAGGCCTGTCGATCGTCGTCGTCGCTGCAGCCCTGGCGCAGGGCCCGGCCCATACGCAGTCGGCCGATCTCGTGCTGTGCGACCGCGTCGCCGCCGATCCCGCCGATCCCGACAAGCCGGCCGACGCGAAGGGCGTGGCAGATATCGCGGCCTCCGACATCGCGACCGCCATCAAGTTCTGCAAGAGCGCCGCGAATTCGTCGCGCCGGGCGATGTTTCAGCTCGGGCGGGCCTATGCTGCCAATCGCCAGATGCCGGAAGCGCTGGCGGCCTGGCGCAAGGCAGCGGACAAGGGCTCGACCTCGGCCATGGTCGAACTCGGCGTGCTCTACGGCACCGGCGCGGGCGTCGCTCGTGACGAGGCGCAGGCGCGCAAACTGTTCGAGCGCGCCGCCCAGGCAGGCAATCCGCGCGGCATCAGCAACCTCGCCGCCCTCGGCGGCGGAGCATCGTCCGATCCGGCGCGTGCGCGCGAACTGCTGTCGAAGGCCGCCGAGACCAATGCCGAGGCGCAGTATCAACTCGGCATGATGCTGGCCGAAGGCAATGGCGGCGCCAGGGACGACACTGCGGCCCGCGCCCTGTTCGAGAAGGCGGCGGCGCAAAATCACCCCGGTGCGCTGGAGCGGATGGGCGCGTTCGCGCAGGAAGGCCGCGGTGGACCGAAGGATTCCGACGCCGCCAAAGCCTACTATCAGCGGGCCGCCGCCCTTGGCGACGAGGACGCGAAGAAAGCGCTCGAGCGGCTCCGCTGTCCCTACACGATCAAGGACAAGCGCGGCAACGTGGTGACGAATTTGTGCTTCTGAGACGCTCCGACGATCACTCCCTGATCAGGACGACGCCGGCAATCAGCAGCACTGCGCCTGCGAGTCGCGCGGCGCCAACGGGATGCGGCGTCAACCCAAACGCGCCGAAATGATCCAGCGTTACTGCGGCGAGCACCTGGCCGGCGATGACCAGCGCAAACAGTGTCGCCGCGCCGAGCGAGGGCAACAGCAGGATCGCAAGCAGGATGAAGGCGGCGCCGAACACGCCGCCGGACCATGCGTACCACGGCACGCCGGCCGCTATCTTCCACGACGGCACCCGCTCGCCGAGCGCGATCACCGCAACGATCATGGTGATGAGGCCGCCGGCATAGCTGATCAGCCCCGCCCACGCCGGCGATCCCAGCGCCGTGCGCAGACTGCCATTGAGCACTTGCTGGGTGGCGACGCTGACACCGGCGGCGAGCGCGAGGAGATAGAGGAAGAAATGTTGCACCGTGGCCCCCATTCATTCCGCGCCGGCAGAGCGCTCCGGCATTGCAAGGCCTAAAGACAACGCGAATAGCCGGCCCGGAACAAGAGGCCCCGCGGCGCAATTATTGCGGATGGGGCTCGCCAACAAGCGGTGCTTTTCATGATCCGAAAACTGCAATCAGGCGAATACCGGCTCTATTCTCGCAAAATCAACCCGAAAACCGGCAAACGCCGCAACCTCGGAACCTTCAAATCACGCGCCGCGGCGGAAAAGCACGAGCGGGCTGTGCAGTACTTCAAACGGCACTGAACCTGCCCTAAAACGCGGCTGGTTCCGGCCCTGCGGCGGTGCTATGTCCCCGCGAGACGATTCAATAGTGCGGGACACTTTCGTTGCTGAACGGGCTCTACAAGGTCGAGTATGGCGTGAACGATGCGTTCGGCCGCAGCATCATGTGCATGCACAATGGCAAGCTGCTGGGCGGCAATTCAGCCTTTGCCCATCTCGGCACCTATCAGGAGAGCGGCGAGGAAATTCTCGGCGAAGTCATCACCCAGCGCCACAATGACGATCCCTACTACAAGCCGCTGATGGACACCGACGTCGCCGCCATCAGCGTGCGAGGCAAGCTGCAAGGCAACAAGATTCGTTTTGAAGGCAGCGCCGCGCCGCGGCCCGGCGCCCTGTTCTGGGCCGAATTGACGCGGCTCGACGATGAGGGATTGCCGCCGGTCGGCACCGTCGGGCAGGGCGGTATCGTCAACGGGCTCTATTCCCTCCAACTTCGCGCGCTCGACGGAGTCAAAGCCGGCCTGTCGGGCGTCATGCTGCTATTGAACGGCCGCATCCTCGGCGGCGACGCTTTCTTTTATTACCTCGGCGCCTATTCCTCGGCCGAGGGCCGCTGGAAGGGCGAGATCCTCAACCAGGAGCACACGCCGGCTAAGGGTGAAAACCCCGTGTTCGGCGGCCATGAGGTCGGCATCGGCTTTACCGGCACCTGCGACGAGGCGGGCGCTGAACTCGAAGCCATTGCGCTGGCGGGCAAGCGCAGCCTGCGGCTGGCCGCCACGCTGAAGCTGATGCGGCCGGCCTAGCGTCCGCGAATCTCGGCCTAGGTGCGCCTGCGCCGCGCGAAAAACCACGCGGTGATCACGACGGGAGCGCCAACGGCAATCCAGGAAAAATAACGGCCGGCGCCTTCGGAGAGCAGCGCCGTCAATAACCCCGCGGTAGAGAGCACGCCGAGCAGGATCGGGCCGCCATATACGGCGCGCCAGTTGCCGCTGGATCGTGGTTTGCGTGCAGCGGTCATCCGGACGGCTGCAACAAAGGCTGCCCGGCGATGGCGTGGCTGCGGTGCTTGCGGCGTTTGACGACCCACAGATAGAGCCCGCTGCCGATCACCACGATGGTCATGACGTCGAGCAGCGCCCAGATGATCTTCAGCGGCATGCCGCCATAGTCGCCGAAATGCAGCGGCTGCGAGACCAAGAGCGCCTTGAGATAGACGGGAAGGTCGCGCGCATCGGACACTTCGCCGGTTTCGCCATCCAGCAGCACCGGCTTGAGCAGCCGCGACGTCAGCGGCGTGTGGCCGCGCATGAAGACAGCGAAGTGATGCGAACTCGTAAAGGGCGTGCCTGGAAAGGCGACGAATGAGACATTCATGTCGGGCGTGGTTTTGCGCGCTTTCTCGAGCGTTGCGTCAAGCGAGGCGAGGTGCACCGGCGGCGGCTTGCCGGCATAGGGCTTGACCATGTCAGCGAGTTCGGTGGCTTTCCACTGGCTCAGCATCACCTCGGCGAGCGTATTGATGACACCGGTGGCGCCGACCACCAGCGCCCATGCGATGGTTATGGCGCCCAGCAGATTGTGCCAGTCGAACCAGGCAATACGGCGCGACTTGTCCCTCAGCGTGCCAAAGCTCAGGCGGCGCGTGAACGGCCAGTACAGCACCACGCCGGAGATGATCGCGACCAGGAACAAAAAGCCCATCGCGCCGAGAAACAGCTTGCCGGGCCGGCCCGCAAACATGTCGACGTGGAGTTTTAAGAAGATCAGCATCGGGCCGCCACCAACCGAGCCGAGCGGCTTGGCCGAGTGCGCGTCGTACGCCCTGAGCGTCGCCGCATCCGGATCGCCATCGACCTTGTTGTTGGTAAAGGCAATCACCGTGTTCGGCTCGTCCTTGTCCCACAAGATATACTGCAGGACACGACCGGGATCGTTCGCCAGCGCCGTGCGGGCGATCTCGTCGATGCTGCGCTTCACCGCGCCTGGCCGGGCGATCTCGGGCTTCGGACCATAGCCGAGCAACTCGTCGATCTCATGATGGAAGATCAGCGGCAGGCCGGTGACGCAAAGCAGCAGCAGGAACAGCGTCGATATCAGGCTGCTCCAGGTGTGAATCACCGACCAGATGCGAACGGTTCTGGCTTTCAGCGCGGCCTCCCTCGCGTCGGCGCTACCATTTGTAGGCGAGGCTCGCTGTTACGCGGCGCCGGTCACCATAGAAGCAGGACGTATCGGACGCGCAACTTGCGACGTAAGTTTTGTCGGCGATGTTGATGACGTTCAACGCTGCACGCCAGTTTTGCCATTCGTAATGGACCGTCGCGTCGCCGAGCACGACCGAGGGAACCACCAGTGTGTTTGCGGTATCGGCAAAGGACTTGCCGACGTAGCGCACACCGCCGCCAACACCAAAACCGCGCAGCGGCCCTTCCTGGAACGTGTAGTCAGCCCAGAGCGATCCTATCTGCTGTGGCGTGTTGGTCGGTGTCAGGCCGATCAGGGCCGGATTTGCGTCCTTGCTGGTGAATAGGTCGTAGGTAGTGAACGCGCCAACCATCTTCAGGCCGGGTGCGAGATTGGCCACGGCCTCCAGCTCCAGACCGCGCGAGGTGACCTCACCGGTCTGGTTTTGCAGAGTCGGCGTGGTGTTCGGGACTGTCGTCGGCACATTTTGCCGCTTCAGATCGAACACGGCAATGCTGAAATGGCCGTTGAAGCCGCTAGGCTGAAACTTCAAGCCGATCTCGGCCTGCTCGCCGGTTTCCGGCAGGAACAACTGGTTCGAAGCGTTGAGGCCGATGATCGGGTTATAGCTTGTCGCGTAGGCGACATAGGGCGCGAGGCCATTGGCGAAGTTATAGATCAAGCCGGCCCGGCCACTGAACTTGCTGTCCTCTCGGTTGAACAGCGTGGCGCCGGTCGGACGATCGTCCTGGCTGGTTGATACCCAGTCATTGCGGCCGCTCAACACCAGCGTGAAGCCGCCGAATTTGATCTGGTCCTGAATGTAGGTGCCGAGTTGATTCTGAGTTATGAGGAAATTACGGAACGGCACGCCAGTGAACGGAATGTCGCCGACGCCGTAAGCAGGATTGAACACGTTGATCGAGGGCACGCCGCCAAAGGCGAAGATTTGATAGTCGTCGATCCGATAGGTTTTCAGATCGAGGCCGAACAGCATTGTGTGCTGCACCCGACCGGTATCGAAGCGATATTCCAACTGGTTGTCCAGATTGCCCTGGTTGGCGGTGTTTTTCGCATACCAATTGTAGCGCCCGATGTCGCGAGTGGCGAGATTGGTATAGCTATTGCCGATCAATCCTCGATAGGTGACGTCAACATGGGCGTAGCGGGCATTTTGTCGGAATGTCACGCTGTCGGAGACGTTGCGCTCGAACTGATAGCCGAGCATCTCCTGTTCGCGCTTGAACGAGTCGACGCTGGGATCGCCGACGAACAATTTGGTCGAGATGCGGCCAAACGGTGCATCGACTACCGTTCCCACATAGGGCAGGAAATTGATGCCGCGGGTGTCCGTCTTGGACGCTGACGCCAGCACTGTGAACGTCGTGTCCGCGTCCGGCTTGTAGGTGACGGACGGCGCGATGAAGTAGTTATTGTCGGGCGTGAAATCGACCTGGGTGCCGCCGTTCTGGATCTGGCCGACCACGCGATAGAACAGTTTTCCGTTCTCGCCGGATGTCGCAACCGGACCGCCTAGATCGAAGGCAAAATAGGCGTTACCGAAATTATTGACCCCGGTCTCGAGATAGCGGATCGGCTCCGCCGGAGGCGTCTTGCTGACAGCGTTGACGATGCCGCTCGGGCTGGAGCCGCCATACAGCACGGCGGAGGGGCCGCGAAGCACTTCGACCCGGGCGAGATTGAACGGCTGCAGCTTCCAGCTCGCGTAGGACGTGTAGAAGAGCTGGAGACCGTCGAAGAACAGGCCGACATCGTCGGATTTGAAGCCGCGGATCAGGAACCAGTCGTTGCGTGTGTCGGCGCCGAATGTTCCGGCGACAACGCCCGGCGTGTAGCGCAGGATCTCGTCGAATTTGCCGGGCTTCTGGTCGCGAATCTGTTCGCTGCCGATCACCGACAGCGACTGCGGCGTCTGCATGATCGGCGTGTTGGCCTTGGTGCCCGCCATCGAACGGCCGGCGACGTAACCCTGGACCGCGCCGCGCGGATTCTCGACGATGGTCGTTGCCTCGCGTTTCGGTTGGGGCCTTTGCGAAGCGGCCGCACTTTGCGCCGCCGGGCGCCGGCTGCGCCGCGTTGTCGTGGCCGCAGCGCGCTTCTCAGGTGAAGTGACTACGACTGACGGGAGTGATTGCGACGCAGAGCCGGAGCTCGACTGCGCCAACATCGCCTGCGGCCACAACACCAATACCGACGCGGCGACCCTCAACAAATCACGAGACTTCAAAGCGTCACCCCAACCTGCGAGCACTTGTCGCGCTTTCAGGAAACTTGGCAGCGCAACCCCGGTGGGACGCATAACGCGAGGGACGACGATTCCTCTAATTGAAAGGTTCTTAGAGTAGCTCTTAGAAAACCTCCAAAAACGAATGCAGAAAATTGCTCATCGTCGGAGCAACACGCGGTAGCTGAGAAGTCAGTAAACCTCGATGATGCTGGTTCCGTGGTGATGCGCTCATCGTCAAAAGCATCCGCGCCTCCCCATCAGGCTAGTTCCCGAACGCAATCGGATACCCCAGATTGGATCAAACAATCCTGGAGTTCCTGTCATGACCGACCCGAGCGCAGCTATCCTTTCCTCGTTCTCCTCCGCCCTTGCCGAACTCGTCGCCCGAACAAAACCGGCAATCGCCTCGGTGCATTCGCAGCGCCTGCAGGCCTCCGGCTTCATCTGGAAACCCGGGTTGATCGTGACCGCGGACGAGGCGTTGGCCGAGGAAGGCGAAGTCTCGGTCAAGCTTGCCGACGGAACGACGCGGCCAGCCAGCATCGCTGGACGCGATCACACGACCGACATCGCGCTGTTGCGATTTGATGCCCAGAATGTTGCGCCGGTCGCGCTTGCATCCGTCGTTCCGGATCTCGGCTCGCTGTCGGTCGTAGTTGCCGCCGAGCACGGCGCTCCCACCGCCGCGCTGGGTACCGTATCGCTGGTTGGCGGCCGCTGGCGAAGCCTGCGCGGTGGTGAGATAGACGCCAGAATCGAACTCGGCGTGCGGCTGCGACCCAGCCACGAGGGGGGCCTTGCCCTCACTGCCTCCGGCGAAGCGATTGGCATGGCTGTCCAGGGCGTGCGACGCGTTCTTGTCATTCCCAGTGCGACGATCGGCCGGATCGCGGGAAGACTTGAAACCCATGGCAGGATCGCGCGGGGTTATCTCGGGGTTGGGCTGCAGCCCGTCAAGCTCGACGATGGGATCGGCGCGATGGTGATGAGTGTCGATAAGTCGGGCCCTTCGGCAACCGCCGGCATCCGGCAAGGCGATATTATCGTCGCCTGGAACGACGAGAAGCTCTCCGGCGTGCGTTCGTTGTTAAGAGCGCTCGGGCCGGACAGCGTCGGCTCGGTCGTTGACGTCACGATTCGGCGCGGCGGCGAACCGGTGCGGATCAAGCTCACGATCGGCGAAAGGGCGGACGCGTGAGCGAGGAGGTTGCACCGGTCGTTGTCGTCGCCATCGAGATTTCCGATCCGGCGCTGGCGGACCGGCTTGCATCGCTGCTCGGCGGCGTTGCCGGCATCCGCCTGGCGACACCGGGGGAGGCAGCCACGGTCGTGCTCGTGTCACGAGAGGCGCAAGCGGTCCTCGAAACGGCTGACATCGAGCTTACGCCGCGCGAACGCGACGTGCTCCTGCTGATGGCCGAAGGCGCATCGAACAAGGCTATTGCGAGACAGCTTGGAATATCCGTTCACACGGCCAAATTCCACGTCGGATCGCTGCTCGACAAGCTCGATGCCACCGGCCGCACCGACGCCGTGGCGCACGCGGCGCGCCGCGGCGTGATCCATTTGTAACGCTGTGCGCCCGGTGGCGAGGGAGCAGGCCGACACCTTGGTATTTAATCCTAAAGGTGGCGGGAACCTGTGTCGCGAGAGCGGTCCGGAACCGCTTCCACTAGCGCGCCGGATGTCCTAAGCAGCGGGCCGCAGCGATTTCCTCCTTTTCAGGCCCCAATGATCCGTCTCGATAACGTCAGCAAGCAAGTCGGCCACCAGATCCTCTTCATCGAAGCCTCCGCGGCCCTTCAGAAGGGCGAGAAGATTGGCCTCGTCGGCCCGAACGGCGCGGGCAAGACCACGCTTTTCCGGATGATTTCAGGCCAGGAACTGCCCGACGAGGGCCAGGTCTCCCTCGATCGTGGCATTACCATCGGCTATTTCAGCCAGGACGTCGGCGAGATGTCGGGCCGCAGCGCCGTGGCCGAGGTCATGGACGGGGCCGGGCCCGTCAGCGTCGTGGCGGGCGAGCTCCGGGAACTCGAGGCCGCGATGGCCGATCCCGATCGCGCGGATGACATGGACGAGATCATCGCGCGCTATGGCGAGGTGCAGCACCGCTTCGAGGAACTCGACGGCTATGCCCTCGATGGGCGCGCGCGCGAGGCGCTGTCGGGCCTGGGCTTCAGCCAGGAGATGATGGAAGGCGACGTTGGCGCGCTGTCGGGCGGCTGGAAGATGCGGGTGGCGCTGGCGCGCATTCTGTTGATGCGGCCCGACGTGATGCTGTTGGACGAGCCGAGCAACCATCTCGACTTGGAAAGCCTGATCTGGCTGGAACAGTTCCTGAAGGGATACGAGGGCGCGCTCTTGATGACCTCGCATGACCGGGAGTTCATCAACCGTATCATCAACAAGGTCGTCGAGATCGACGGCGGCACGCTTTCGACCTATTCCGGCAATTACGAATTCTATGAGCAGCAGCGCGCGCTGAACGAGAAGCAGCAGCAGGCCCAGTTCGAACGTCAGCAGGCGATGCTGGCCAAGGAAATCAAGTTCATCGAACGCTTCAAGGCGCGCGCCTCGCATGCAGCCCAGGTGCAGAGCCGGGTCAAGAAGCTCGACAAGATCGAGCGCGTCGAGCCGCCGAAGCGCCGCCAGACGGTGGCGTTCGAATTCCTGCCGGCGCCGCGCTCGGGCGAAGATGTCGTCAGCCTGAAGAACGTCCACAAGGGCTATGGCAGCCGTACCATCTATCAAGGGCTCGATTTCATGATCCGCCGCAAGGAGCGGTGGTGCGTGATGGGCGTCAATGGCGCGGGCAAGTCGACGCTGTTGAAGCTGGTGGCAGGTTCGACCGAGCCCGACGACGGCACGGTTGCCGTCGGTGGTAGCGTCAAGATGGGCTATTTCGCCCAGCACGCCATGGATCTGCTCGACGGCGAACGCACGGTGTTCCAGTCGCTTGAAGATTCCTTCCCGCAGGCCGGCCAGGGTTCGCTGCGCGCGCTCGCGGGCTGCTTCGGCTTTTCCGGCGACGATGTCGAGAAGAAATGCCGGGTACTCTCGGGCGGCGAGAAGGCGCGTCTCGTCATGGCAAAAATGCTCTATGATCCGCCGAATTTCCTGGTGCTGGACGAGCCGACCAACCATCTGGACCTCGCGACCAAGGAAATGCTGATCAACGCGCTCTCTGAATTCGAGGGCACCATGCTGTTCGTCTCCCACGACCGACATTTTCTGGCCGCGCTCTCTAATCGCTTGCTGGAGCTGACGCCGGAGGGCCCTCATCAATATGGCGGCGGCTATACCGAGTATGTCGCGCGCACCGGACAGGAAGCGCCGGGATTGCGGAGCTAGCGGCTAGTTTCGCTTGCCCGTGAGCGGGGCGATCGCCTCGATCTCATTGGTCCAGATACCGCCCGAATAGTTTTGCGGCAGCCGCGCAAATTGCTCAGGCGTGTCTATTCCAGTCGAGAACTCGCCGCCGCGATAGGGGCCGAGCACGAAGACCTCGCTGTTGGCGGCTTTCATGCGGTTGAGGAAACGGTCCGGCCAGCCCCACATCCATGGGGCGACGTTGATCGGTAGCATCACCATCGCATTGCTGCAGGCGTTCGGCACCACGCCGCTCCAGCCGTAGCCGATGTAGCCGAGGAGGCAGCTCTTGATGGTCGCGCGTGAGATCGTTCGGATATCCGGCATACGCTGGCGCACGATCTCGACCGGCTCGTCGCCGCCATAGACCATGATCTGCGCTCGGCGTTCGGCGGGAAGCTTGTCCAGTGCGACCGCGAGCTTCTCTCCCTCAGAAGGGTCGCGGCTCTTTACATTGATCAAGAGCCGCCGCTGTGGGAAGGCCTCGAGCACCTCGCCAAGTGTCGGCATCAGGCCGATGCCCTTGCCGCGAAAGGGAAAGGTCTCGCCGCCATCGGCCGTATAGCCGTGGCCGATGTCGAGCTTCTTCAAATAGGCCATGGAGTGTTCGCGCGTGACGCCGCGCCCGTCGGTGCGGCAGTCCAGCATCCAGTCATGAAACACCGCGAACTCGCCGTCGGTGGTCGGATGAATGTCGAGCTCGACGATATCGGCGCCGGCCGCAAAACCGGCCCGCATAGAGCCGATCGTGTTCTCCAGATACTCGTGCGTCGGTGGTAACATCCGCGCCGCCGTGCAGGTGTCATTCTGCAGGTCGCGTTCGTCGAAGCGCTGCGCCATTCCGCGATGGGCGAGAAGGATCGGTTGGCCGTCGTGATGCCGGACGAGAAGATTGGTGTTGTTGAGGTAGATCGCGGCCGCGAGAACGGCAATTACCGCCGCGGTATATTTGAGTTTCTTGTTCAAGGCCTGCCCCCGCGCGCAAGGTGCTTTCGCTAGGCAGCATTTCTGTTCGATTTGCGGCGGAGAACAAGGACAGACCGAAACGATGGCGGTGACGTCCTTCCCGCCGCTAATCCCTTAATCTCTCAACAAATGCGATCGCGCGCTTCAGTACATCCTCGAGCGCAGCGCGATTGCCTGGAATGGATTGGTGGCTTCGTCCGGGGTCGTCAAAACCATGTGTCGCGCCGGGATAGAGCACGACATCGATCTTGCTGCCCGCGGCGATGGATCGCTGGGCCATGTCCTGGCACCTCGCGGGCGAGACCTCTTCGTCGTCTGAACCGAGCAACAAGGTGACCGGTGCAGTCGTCGCAAGAGCCGGTGCAAGCAGGGCTTTCGGCCCGCAGCCGGGATAGAGCGCCAGTGCGGCGCGATAGCCCGAAGTCTTCGCACCCTGCCGTTGCATCACATTCAGCGCGGTGCTGCCGCCATTCGACCAGCCCTGCAGGAAGATGCGATGGGGAATGACGTCGCGCTGACTGCGCAGCCAGCTCAGCGCGCCCTCGGCATCGAGCGGCCGCACGGTCTTTTCATTGACGTCGGCGCGATCGGGACCGTCATGGGTGAAGCGGCCAAAACCGTGCGCCTTGCCGCGCGGTCCAAAACTGTCCGGAAGCAGCGCAATGTAGCCGCGCTCCGCCCAGTACTGGCCCCACATCATGTGCCGCTTCGACAGGCCGCTCGCATCGCACGCCGACGAGCTGGCACGCGACACCAGCGTGCAACCCTTGTTGACGTTGGCCGAGTACGGCCCGCCGCGACCGTGAAGCATGACGATGGCGGGGTGAGGGCCCCGCGTTTGCGGCTTGAAGAGATAGGCGACGATTTCGGTCGAGCCGTCGGCGCTCGGAAAGAACACCGTGTCGGGGGCCGCGAAGGCCGCCGGCGTTGGCAGCATTGCAAGCATCAGGAGGACGACAAGCTGAATCGGTTGGTTGGCCATCTGCGCAGCATTAGCAACATTTCGGACGGGCAATGCAAGGACGCATGGCAAAAGCATGCTGTACTCGGCTTGTGGAGATTGAGGCTCGCAGCTACGCTTTTCAAAAAATTGGGGAGCGTAACAGCCATGAAGCAGCTCAGGATCGGGGACATCACCATCGATGCGGTGATCGAGCGCGAGGGACCGTGGCGGCGGCCGCAGGATTTTTTCCCGGCTTACGACGAGAAGGTATTCCGGCATCACCTTGCTGGCATGGAGCCGGAAGTGTTCGACGACGCGCTGGGCTTGATGGTGATCACCTATCAGACCTTTGTCGTCCGCACGCCGCGCTACACTATCCTGGTCGATACCTGCACCGGCGAAGACAAGGGCCATCCACCGCCGTTCGACTTTCCCGGCAAGGAGCGCTGGCGCAACGAGCTGTTCGCGCTCGGCATATCCTACGAGCAGGTCGATTACGTGTTCTGCACCCATCTGCACATCGACCATACCGGCTGGAATACCACGCTGCGCGACGGGCGCTGGGTGCCGACGTTTCCCAATGCGAAGTACATATTCCATAAGCGGGAATATGCCGCATGGGAGGCGGAGAGCGCCAAGGGCGCCAACCCGCCCGGCACGGTCTTTCGCGACAATTGCCTGCCGATCGTCGAGGCCGGGCAGGCGGTACTGGTTGACGACGATTACGCGCTCGACGATACCGTTACGCTGACGCCGACGCCGGGGCATTCGCCCTGTCACTGCTGCGTCAACATCTTCTCAAAGGGCAAACGCGCCGTGGTGGCTGGCGACCTCATGCATCACGTCATCCAGTGCCGCGAGCCGGAATGGTCGGCGAAGCCCGACTGGGATCCGAAGCAGTCGGCGGTCTCGCGTCGCAAGTTCTTTGCTTCCGTCGCCGGCACCGACACGCTGATCCTCCCCGTTCATTTTCCGGCGCCCACCGCCGGCCTGATTACCGCCGACGGCGACCGCTTCGATTATCGTTTCAAAAGGGACTGACCATGGGAATGCAACGGACGGACGGAATGCAACGGATGGATTTCGAGACGCTGGTTCAGACCCGTAAGAGCGTGCGCGGCTTTACCAAGGAGCCGGTCGCCCGCGCCGTCATCGAGGACATCATCGAGGTTGCCAAGCGCGCGCCGTCGTCGATGAACACCCAGCCCTGGCACATCCACGTCCTGACCGGCGAGCCGCTGGAGGAAGTGCGCCGTCGCAACATGGAGGAGATGATCGCGGGCGCCAAGCCGAAGCGCGACATCATCAGCCATGGCGAATATCAGGGCGTGCACCGCGGCCGCCAGGTCGATATCGCGAAAAAACTGTTCGCCGTGATGGGGATTGCCCGCGACGACAAGCCGATGCGGCAGGACTGGGTGCTGCGCGGCTTCCGGCAGTTCGACGCGCCGGTCTCGCTGGTGCTGACCTATGACAAGATTCTCGATCCCGGCGCGGTGTGCCATTTCGATCTCGGCGCGCTCTGCTACGGCATTGTGCTCGCCGCCTGGGGCCGCGGGCTTGGCAGCGTCATCAACGGGCAGGGCATCATGCGCTCGGACATCGTGCGCGAGGTCGCCAATATCCCTGAGGACGAGGTCATCATGACCTGCGTCGCGATGGGCTATCCCGACGACAGCTTTCCCGCCAACTCCGTCCGCTCCGATCGCGAGCCCAATGGCGATTTCGTGCGTTATGTCGGGTTTGCGGATTGACGGGAGCTACGCCGCACGCACCTCCGACAGGAAGCGGTTGACCTGTCCGGCGAGATCCTTCGACTGCGAGGACAATTGCTCGGCGGCGCCAAGCACCTGATTGGCGGCGGCGCCGGTGTCGTCGGCGGCCTTCTGGACGCCGGTGATGTTGGAATTGACCTCCTGGGTGCCGCGTGCCGCTTCCTGGACGCTGCGCGAGATTTCCTTGGTCGCGGAGCCCTGTTCCTCGATCGCCGCCGCAATCGCGGTGCCGATCTGGTCGATCTCGGCGATCACGTTGGCGACGTTCTGGATCGCCGTCACGGTCTGGTCACTCGCCGCCTGAATTGAGGCGATCTGCTCGGAGATTTCGGTGGTCGCCTTTGCGGTCTGGCCGGCCAGCGATTTGACTTCGGAGGCGACGACGGCAAAGCCGCGGCCGGCATCGCCGGCGCGCGCGGCTTCGATGGTCGCGTTCAGCGCCAAGAGGTTGGTCTGCGCGGCAATGCTCTGGATCAACGTCACGACGTCGCCGATCTTCTGCGCGCCCTCGGCGAGCGAGCGGGCGGTGTCGCCGGTGCGCCGCGCATTGTCGACCGCGCGGGCGGCGATCTCGGTCGATTGCGCGACCTGGCGGCCGATTTCCGAGATCGAGGAGGCCAGTTCCTCGGTGGCGCTGGCAACCGTCTGCACGTTGGCGGAAGTCTGTTCGGAAGCAGCGGCGACGATGGCCGCCTGACGATTGGTGAGGGTTGCGGTCGATGACATCGACTGCGCGGTGTCTTCCATGACCGACGACGCCGACGACAGCCCGCCGACGAGTTCGGTGACCTTGGCTTCGAACACGCGGGTGAGTTCGTCGAGCACCTGGGCGCGGCGCATCTTGCCGTCGCTCTCGGCGGCCTTCTCGGCGGCGAGCCGCTCCGCCTCGATCATGCTGTCCTTGAAGACACCTACGGCAGCAGCCATCGCGCCGATCTCATCGCCGCGGCCGGCGCCGGCGATTTCACCGGAGACATCGCCGCCGGCCAGCCGCGACATCGTGGCGGTGAGGTCGACGATCGGCCTGCAGACACGGCGGCGCACCATCACGATCAGCGCGGCGCTGGCGGTGACAACCGCAATGAGGACCGCGAGCGCGATCAGGAAGCTGACGCGCGCCGAGGAATAGGCCGTGCCAAGAACGTGCTCGGCGTTGTCGTAGAAGGCGTCGCGCAGCCCGACCACGGCGCCGAGGCCGATTTGCGATTCCGCGAAAAAGACGTCGACATCGTGCTCGTACTTGCCGGTGGCTGCGCCATCCTTGGCAAGCTTCAATTCCTTGCCGAAGCGGTCGACATAGAGCTCGTTCATCTTGCCGAGCGCCGCCGCCACATTGGCGGGCGTCGCGGGATTGCCGCGCAGTTCCTGCAGCGTCATCAAGATCTGGTCGGCGCGGCCCTGCGAGCGGCTGAACTCCATCTTTTCGGCTTCGGTGGCGGCGCGCTTGGCGCCGACGAGATTCTTGTGAACGCTGGCGTTGTAGCCGCCGACGTCGCGCAGCGTCCAGGCGACGTTGGCGTAGACCGCCTGCCGGTAGGCGTCGCCGTCGAGCAGCGCCATGCGGCGCACCTGTTCATCGAGCAGCGTGGTGATCGCGGTGTTGAACACGGCGTTGTCGGCGACGATCTTCTTGGCGGCGTCCTTGCGGGCTTCAGCCGGGCCGTCGATGGCCTTGTCGATGGCGTCGCGAAGGGCCGCGAACTTTGCATTCAGCGCATCGATGCCGGCGCCGACGGCCGCGGCATCGTCGAGTGCGCCGGACAGGTTCTTGCGGATTGCATTCATCTTGTCGCGCGCGGCGTCGGTCTGCTTGCGGTATTTTTCATTCATCTCGGCGCGCATCTTCGGGTCCACCGCGGGCGGGCCGTACAGGATGTTGGTGGAAAAGCCGCGCTCGGGATTCATGTAGCGCGGGATCTCGCCGACCGCGCGCACCACCTCCAGCCGGCTTTGCGCGACCGAGACCTTCTCCATGGTCTGGTACTTCGAAGCCGCCACGTAGACGGCGAGACCGCCGCCGACGGCGGAAAGCGAGACGATGGCAGCGGTGAGGAGGGTGCCGATTTTCATGGAATTTCAGGCCATTTGCGCTGGTGCGGGCGTGCGGGCCACCAGTATAGGTGGTGCAAATTAATCCAGAGTTTACGGTGGGGCGTGTCACACCGGCCCGTTCCATTTCGTCTTGGTGACGTAGCGTGGGGTGCCGCGGCTACAGAGACAGAGGAGCGAGGAAATGAAGATCGTTATCATCGGCGGTACGGGCCTGATCGGCTTGAAATTGGCCCCGTTGCTCCGGTCGGGCGGCCATGAGGTGCTGCAGGCGTCGCCGAGCAGGGGCGTCAACGCCGTGACCGGGGAGGGTCTGCAACCAGCGCTTGCAGGTGCCGATATCGTCGTCGATGTGTCGAATTCGCCCTCGTTCGAGGACAAGGCGGTGCTGCACTTCTTCGAGGCGGCGACGGGCAACCTGATCGCGGCTGCGAAGCAGGCCGGCGTGCGGCATTGCGTTGCACTGTCGGTCGTCGGCACCGACCGGCTCGAGAGCAGCGGCTATTTCCGCGCCAAGCTGGCACAGGAGCGGCTGATCGCGAATTCCGGCCTGGCCTACACGATCCTGCGCGCCACCCAGTTCTTCGAATTCGTCGGCGCGATCGCGGATTCCGGGCGCAGGGATGGGGCGGTCCATGCCTCCAGCCAGTTGATGCAACCGTTGCTTTCCGACGAGGTCGCTGTTGCGCTCGCCGATGCGACCCTCGGCGAGCCCGCCAACGGCATCCTCGAGGTCGCAGGTCCCGAAGCGGCGCCGCTTGCGGACTTCGTCGGCCGCTGGCTCCGCAAGCAGGGCGACACCAGCGGGATCGTGGCGGGCGCCGACGTGCCGTATTTCGGCGCACCGCTCGCGTTGCGTACGCTGGTGCCGGACGACGGCGCGCGGATCATGCCGACGCGTTTCGACGATTGGCTGGGCAGGACGGCGTAGGCTGCAGCGATCGTCATTGCGAGCCAACGGGTCGGCGCGAAGTGCGGCCCGATGACAGGCTCCGCGAAGCAATCCATCTTTCCGTGCGTGAGGTGACAATGGATTGCTTCGCTGCGCTCGCAATGACGGTGGATACAATTTCGCGATCTCGCGGCACATTGCGCCCGAGGTTTGCATCTTCGTTTGCCCTCTCGTCGATCAGAGGGCGCAGGGAAGACCGGGTGCTTGCTGCACCCGCGGTCTCGCGTGCGATTTGCGCTAGAAAATGCACACGAGCATACAGGGCAGCGGGAGCATTCCGGCCTTCCCTGCGCAATGGCTTTACGGCTTATAACGTGCTCTCCCCGGTGAACGGCTTTCTTGCCACCGTCGCCCGCGAGAGATTTGGTTTCCCGCGAACTTGACGCCAGCACCGCGGCGTCAGGACCACACGACTTCGCCGTACGCGATAGGCCACACACGTCAGTCGCAGCTCTCGCGTCCATCGCATCTCACCGCGCGTTCGTGACGATCGCGAGCGCCCCTCATCCGCCGTGAGACAAGCGGAGTTATGCCGATGATTTGCTCTCGAAGTTAAGCGGAATATTTTTGCAAAAGGGGCTGGACAGGTTTTGGGTGATTTGCCCGTCGTGTTGATTTGTCGCAGTCGTGCATCAAGATTGCGCTTGCGCGCAAAGCAAATCAGTTCGCAGAAAATCGGAGGGTGGGCAAAGCGACAGCGTGCCCACCATCAAGACGTGCGCACGGCGACAAATGGTGGGCACGTCGCTAACGCGCCTTTGCCCACTCTACGGACTGTCCCGGTCACCGCGTTTCTTCGGTCGCGCCCTTTGCGGCGGAGCGAGGCTGGGCTGGTGCCTTGGCGCCCATCTCCTGACAGGGCAGTTGCGTCCACGAACCGTCGGCCGCCTGCTGGTAGGCATGGCAGGAGGAGGCCGCAGGCACCTCGGTTGCTTTCGCCGTATGCGAATTCGCGCTGGAATTTCTGGCGAGCGTCGGCGCTGCCAACGTGAGGAGAGCTGCCGCCGAACCGAAGAAGATCGCTTGCCCTAACCGCATGGGAAATTCTCCTCTCTCGAAAAGCGGGGTCTTTTAATAAGAAGGATTGTGGAAATTTTTGGGATGCCCATGGGGTATGCCAGCGCTTGCTTAACGCTTTGCAAACGGCCGGGGACGCTGATGCGCCGCAGCACAAGACGAATTCTGTTCTCTCGATGAGGAACCAGTTCCATCGGCCGTGCGTTGGCTTGGCATCATGCCGAGGGCACGGCGTCATGCGTCCGCAAAAAAAGTCACTCTTCAATGCGCTGCTTACCCATTTCCTGATGGGCGTGGCGCTTGGGCTGTCGCTGGTCCTATTGCTCAGCCTGATCGATGCCTTCCATGTCAGGGACCTCGTTGCCAAAAGCGGCGCACCGGTTCAGACCATGCTGATGCTGGTCACGACCTACGGGCTGATGTTCGGCATCGGCGCGGCGCTGACCGGTCTGGTGCTGACGCTGGAGGACGAGAGCTGACGGCGAATGCCGGGCTACCTGCTGCCGATCAACGGCGGAGGCGGGCGATCGCGCCGGCGACGATCTGCATGGTCACGCCGACCACCCATCCGGCCATGATCATCCATATCCATGCCATATGCGGATCGTGGCGCAGCACGATCACGCCGACGCAAGCGAACGCCGAGAACGCCGCGAGGAAGGTGCCGATCGCGCTGAGCAGTTCCGGCGTATCGATCTTGCCGACCCAGGTGCCATCGGCGGGCCGGCCGGTCGATGCGTTGAAGGGCAATGGCGGCGTATCGATGCCGAGATAAAAGCCGACGGCGCCGCCGATCATCATCAGGAGCAGGAAGGCCTGGTTAGTGAGTGCGGCGTGGCTCGTTCCCACCAGAGCCGCCACGAACAACCCGCTTGCCGCGCCTGCCATTGCAAGCCCAAGACGTTCCAGAACGTGGGCGACTTTTCGAACGCGGGTTTGCATGGTGGTTGAGCCCCGCCGGTTGCTGGGAGGACATTAGGACGGTTTCCGATAAGGTGGAAGCAACCTAGCGGTGCAGGTGGCGCCCGTATTGATGCAGCGCAAGGTTCGGCCAGCAACGCCGCGCGTAGGGCTGCAATAGCGAAGTGTACCAAGACTTGTTTCTATGGGAGACGCGAACATGAGCCTGTTCAACAATCCATTCGATCCCGCACGCGAGGCGGCGCTCGTCACCGGCGCAGGTAACGGAATCGGCCGCGCGATCGCGCAAGCCCTGGTCGGTGAGGGCGTGCGCACGGTATTCGCCGACGTGAACCGGGATACGGTGACTGCGGCCGTGAAAGCTTCGGCCCGGCCGGAACTGGCGGTGCCCTGGATCGGCGATCTCGCTGATCCTGCCGCGCGCGAGGCGTTGCTGGCGGAAGCAGCCGCCGCCGTCGGGCGCGTGACGCATTTTGTGCACAGCGCCTCGCCGCCGCGGCGTGAAGCCGATCACGTGCTTGGCGTCAGCACGGAGACCTGGGCGCAGATGCATGCGGTGAACCTTGAAGCCGGATTCCATCTCTCGCGCGAACTGGCGCGAAAGCTGATCGCCGACAAACAGCCCGGTTCGTTCCTGCTGCTGACCTCGCTGCATGCCGGCACGCCGCGCAACCTGCCGCACTACTCGACGTCGAAGGCGGGACTTTCGATGCTGGTGAAGGAATTGGCCAAGACGTTCGGCCGCTTCGACATCCGCGTCAACGCGCTGGTGCCCGGCGCGATCGCGGCCGGCGGCTTCGTCGCCGATCCCGCGCTCGCACGACACATTCCGCTCGGCCGGCTCGGCCAGGCCGCGGATCTTGCGCCGCTGGCGCTGGCGGTGCTGTCGAACCGGATATCGGCCTACGTCACGGGCGCGGCGATCGTAATCGACGGCGGCCTGTCGCTGACGAACTGGTTCGAGCCGCCGGAGTTGGGGGATGTGTAGGTGTAGATCTGTAGGATGGGTGGAGCGAAGCGATGCCCATCGCGCCTATGGCCGCGATTGATGGGTTTCGCTGCGCTTTACCCATCCTACGGGAGCGGGGTTACAGGGCTACTGAATGCCCTGATGCTTCGCGTGCCATTTCGGGCCGGGGCCGCGCATGTAGTGCAACTCGGGGCGGTAGGGGTTGCGGGCGAGATTGATCAGCCTGTGCCAATGAATCACGATCTCTGTCAGGTGTCGGAGCAGCGGTTGCATGGCCAGCATGGCGACCTCTCAATGCAGCCTGCCGAGCATGGACGAAAACGGCAGGACGAAGATTTCGTCGTTGAGATCGTCGCTGACATGCAGCGTCCAATCGCGCCAGTCTTCCGGGCCCTGCGCCGCTATCAGCGACTGCACGACGCGGGCGGCGTGGTCGCGCATCTCGGCCATGTTTCCGACGGCGGTGCCGCGATGATCGACGCATACGCCCTCGGAATTGGAGTAGTGGAAATAGACTCTGGCCATGTCCGACTCCCGCCATTGCGATTCACGCTAAAAAAATAGCAGGCGGGAGATCGACTTAATATTCGGGGAGATTGCGTACGGGATACTACGGGGGCCAGCGACCTCAGGTGGAACTGGTCGGTAAACTTGTTCGAAAATTATCTATTGCCGCGGGAGGAACGAGACTTTCGGTTCGGCAGTTTCCACGAGGAAGCCGCGACGAGTGAGTCGCTGCGGCGTGGACTGGTGGAACCCTGGGAGAGCGACATGATGTCGGAAATGCAGATCCACACGATTGCGCGCCAGATGATGGAGAAGCACGGCCTGACCGCGATCGCGCAAGCCGCCCACAATGCCCAGGCTAGCGAGAGCAAGGGCGATGCCGAGGAAGCCAGGGAGTGGCGTCATATCGAGGACGCTATGAAGATGATGCGGGGACCGCACCAGAGCTGAGTTCCGCGCGATCCGAAGGCCTGGAAGGAGCAATGCAGTCGCGCGAATGCGCGACTGACAGGCTTTTGTCGAACCCGGCTTGCTACCGCAGCGGCATCGGCGGGCGCACCACCGGCTCGCCGTCATCGGCGATCGTTTGCTTGGGCGGTGCAGGCGATAACGGTGCGGCGGCCTGCGCCGGCGGGAGCGGCGCTGCAGGAGCGGCGGCAATCGGCGCAGGCGAGTAGGAAGGCGAATAGGAATAGGCCGGCTTCGGCTTGCGCACGGGCGGCGGCGGGGCGGCCGGCCGCGATGCAGGCGGCGTCAGCGCCGACACCCTGGGCCGCAGGTTCTGCTCGACAGGCCTGGTTTCGGCCGCTTTGCCCTCTGAAGCCTTGGCAAGTTCACGCGCCATTTGGGCCTGGCTCGCCTTGAGCTGCGCGATGGTGGTTTTCAGCTCCTCGACCTGCTGGCCCATCGTGGTGAGATCCTGCGCCATCGATTGCAACTGGGCCGATTCCGCAGCAGGAGCAACCGCGGCAGTGGCAGTAGTGGCGGCGGGTTCGGGCTGAGCCGGTGCTGCGGCTGCCGTCGGTTGCGCGGCGGCCTGATCCGTTGCGGCGGTTTCAGTGGCCGGGGCGCTCGGCTGTTCCGCGGCGGCAGGCCTAGTTGCCGAAGGCAATGCCGCCAGCACGAAGGGCGGCGCCCACTCGGCGGCCATCGCCTTGGCCTGATCGCCATAATGCTGCCAGGCCGCGGCGGCCATTGCGCCGCACAGGCCGAGCAGCGCCATGACCACGCGCTTCACCCATTTGGACATCGGCCGTTCGCCCGGAGGCTTGAGACCATCCACCTTGATCTCGCTTGGCCTGACGTTCTCGAGCTGGATATCGCTGGCCCGAAACGTCGGTTCGACCTGCGGTATCGGCGCGCCGGCCGAAATCGGCGGCGTAACGTGGACTTGCGGCTTCGCCGCGACCTGGACGTGCGGCGCCGCTGGCGGGGCGGCCGGATCGTGCGCCAGCGGCGGCGCCTTTTCGGCATGCGCGTGCAGCAGCGATTCGATTGCGAAGACGTCGTGCGGATCGGTGTCTTTCAGCGTCGGCGTGGATTGCATTGGCGGTCCCTTGCTCAGTCCAATGTCACCCGCATCGGGCGGCGAGCATGCTTTGCGGCGTGGAAAACCCTCTGCCCAGAAAGCCTTGTCCAAGCCGCCACACGGCCAGCGAGGTTTGACCAAAGCAAGGCGATCTCGTGGAGAGGTTGGGGCCGCGGGTTCCGGTGCTGGAACCGGCACGCGAAGAAAGCGCGAAGGGAATAGGGGGATTTTCGGGATCTGGCGCAGAACGCCCCCGGGTGCGCGCTCGCGTCTTAGAGGGCGACGCCTGCGACGTCAGCGCGATGCCTGGCGTGCCATTTCGGGCCGGGGCCGCGCATGTAGTGGCGCTCGGGACGATAGGGGTCGCGGGCGCGCTCGATCAGGCGGTGGCACCGCGCCACGATCGCATCGAGGCGGCGAAGCAGCGGCATGAAGGGCGGTCGCGCCGGCAGCATGGCAACCTCTCAGTGCGGTTTGCCGAGGACGAAGGCGAACGGCAACACGAAGATCTCGTCGTCGAAATCGTCGCTGACATGCACGACCCAGTCGCGCCAGTCTTCCGCGTCGCGTCCCATGATCAGCGACCGGACGATGCAGGCAGCGCGGTCGCGCGCCTCGGCAAGGTCGCTTACCGCTTCGCCGGATCGATCGAGCCGGACTTCCCGTGAGTTCGAGCAGTGGAAATAGACTTGCGTCATGTTGGCCTCCTGTAAGCGAAGCTACTCTTATTGGTACGAAGCTAGCGCCAGAAGGTTCTGCCCATCCGTGATGCACCTCACATCCGGTCGTTAAGATTTTATTAATGCTGTAGAGGTCAAACTTTAGGCATGGAATCGCAGCGGAACCGGACCTCCCGAGCCGGCAGTTGCAAGAGAAGGCCGGCGGCGTAATGCCCGCCGGCCTTTTCTCTTGCAGCGAGCGCAGCCCGGATGAGCCAACGGGTCGCGCGAATGCGCGCCCCGCGACGAGCGCAATTGCGCTCGCGCAGTGATGGAGCTCCGCGAAATCCGGGTGCGGTGTTGGAGTGGTCCCGGATATCGCTAACGCTCATCCGGTGTGCTCGCGGCAGCGCAAGACGCGGCAGGCTCGGGCCTTGCATGGGAAGGACCCGCATGGTTCGACTGCATCATCCAATGTCTTAAGGTGCAGTCTAAGGTACAAGTGTCATGAGCAACCGCATTCTCGTGTTTTACGGCTCCTACCGTTCCGACCGCATGGGCATCCGGCTGGCGCAATTCGTCGTCGATGGGTTTGCTGCGCGCGGCGACGATGTCGAACTGATCGACGCCAAGGCGATCGGCCTGCCGATGCTGGACCGGATGTACAAGGAATATCCGAAAGGCGGCGCGCCGGACGCGCTCGAAAAACTGGCCGAGCAGATCCGCACCGCCGACGGCTTTGTCTTCGTTACCGGCGAATACAATTGGGGCATGCAGCCGGGGCTGAAAAACCTCACCGACCATTTCCTCGAGGAGTGGTTCTGGCGGCCTGCGGCGATTGCGAGCTACTCCGCCGGCCGCTTCTCCGGCGCGCGCGCAGCGCTGGCATGGCACGGCACGCTTTCGGAAATGGGCATGGTGGTGATTTCGAGTTCGATCGCGGTCGGGCCGATCGCGCAGACGCTGACCGAAGACGGCAAGCCGGCCGGCGAGGGCGGCAAGGCGCTGTCGCACGCGTTTCCGCGCTTTGCGGATGACCTCGTGTGGTGGATGGAGGCGGCAAAAGCGCAGCGGGAAAAGAAGAAGCCGCCTTATTGAGGGGGGCGTGCGCAATTGTAGCCCGGATGAGCGCAGCGATATCCGGGGGGATGTTAGAGTGGTCCCGGATGTCGCTGCGCTCATCCGGGCTACCGCTCGACGCCCCGATTGGAACGCAATTGTGGCAGAGGCGCACCCACTTTTCGCCACGCCTGGACAGCAGATTGCGCTTCGCCTGCCATCTTCCGTCTTCTTCCCCGAGCCGCCGCAGGCAGCTCATCCGCTCCGTGTACCGGAAAACTGATGTCGCCAATGAAAGCGCGCTGCGGTCTGCTTGTTCTTGCCGTGATAGTCGCGCTCGGCGGATCGGTGGCCGTCGCGCAGAATCTCGATCAGGGCAAGCCGGCGCCAAAATTGTTTGCCGAAAGTTGCGCGTCCTGCCATCGCAGCCCGCGCGGGCTCGCCAAGGGCCGCTTTCACCTCACGCTCTATCTGTTTCTGCAAAAACACTATTCCAGCGGTTCGAGCTCGGCCTGGGCGATGACGTCCTATCTGGAATCCATCGACAGCGGAAAGCGCGTCGCGGCGAAACGGCCGGCTACGACAGGCGCGTCGCGGTCACGCTTGTTGCGGCCGCCGGCGCCGGTGCCGGCGCGATAGGCCTCGCGCGATCAGTCACGACTTGCTCACGGCTACGCTACGAAATCTCCTCAGCCCGGCCATCTTTTCGACCTTTGCCGGCCTAGCATTCTAGGCGTGTGTGTGGCGGGGAGTAACGACGATGGTGGTGGCCGAGCTTAAGACCAAGGTGGAGAAGTACGAAACGAAAGCCTCGCGCTGCGAACAGCAGGCGCGGGCAGCGACCGACAAGGCCGAGCAGAGCTTTTACGAGGTGCTCGCCGGCTATTATGGCAGCTTGGCAACGGATTTTCGCAAAATCCTCGAGAAGCGGCTGGTTGCGTAAGGCTGCGGCCCTTAGCCCGGATGAGCGTTAGCGATATCCGGAGCGGTGTTGGAGTTGTCCCGGATGTCGCTAACGTTCATCCGGGCTTGTAGCTATTCCGCCGCCCGGATATCTCCTTGCCCCGTTCTACCAGCTTCACCATTACCTGCAGGGCGTGATTGGTCGGCGTGGGAATGCCGAGCTCGGCGCCCTTTCGCACCACATAGCCGTTGAGAAAGTCGATCTCGCTGGGCTTGCCGCGCGCGAGATCCTGCGCGGTGGACGACATCTGGTTCGGCATGGCGGCGGGAATTTTGAGGATCTGCTCGATGATGTCGTCGGCAATCGATACGCCGCAGGCACGCGCGACCGTTACAGCTTCCTGCACCGCGCTTGCGACGACATCCCTTGTACCCTCGACTTCCAGCATCGGGCCGTAGGAAATATCAGCCACGGCAGAAAGCGCGTTGAAGGCGCAGTTGATGATCAGCTTGCTCCACAGTGTGACCTCGATGTCGTCGGCGATCGTGGTGTTGATGCCGGCGGCCTGAAGCGTTTGTGCCAGCGCTTCGCTCGCGGCGGAGGGGCCGATGGCGAGGTCGCCGCCGCCGTGGTGCCTGACATGGCCGGGACCGGCCATCTCGCTGCCGACATAGACCACCACGGGAATGACGGCGTGGCCGGTCACGGCGGCAAGACGCGGCGCATTGTCGACGCCGTTCTGCAGGCTGAGAACGGAAGTTTCCGGCAGCAAGCGCCCCGCGAGCGACCGGCCGGCCTGCTCGGTATCGGCCGACTTCACGCAGACTAGCACCAGATCGGGCGAGGCAAGCGCGGTTGCGTCGGTCGCGGCTTTGGCGGGCAGGTGGCCGTTGAAAGTCTTGGTGTCCAGCAGCAGGCCATGGGCGTTGATGGCGTCGACATGCGGCTGCCTGCCGATGAACGTCACGTCGTGTCCGGCCCGCAGCAGCAGTCCGCCATAATAGCATCCGACCGCTCCGGCACCGACGACCGCGACTCGCATGCTCTTCTCCCGTTCGGCCTGACGCTGCGCGTAGGGCGAGTTAGCGCCCATGACAGGCTCAGCGTAACCCGCCGATAAGCCGCGAACGAAGGGCGGATACGGCCTTTCTGCTAACTATTTGGCCTCTCACTATTAATTGAGTGTCGGCGGCTGCATTGTTGCAATGCAATATAATGATATCGCAACGCAATAAAAGGGGTGTAGGCTTTGACTTAGAATCCTTATCGTTCGGAGAATTGAAGTGAAGAAAACTTACCTTTCCATCGCTGCCGCCGCCGCATTCTCGATTGCGGGTGCCACTGCCGGCTTTGCGGCGGAGTTGCCGAGCTATCAAGCGAAGGGGCTGCCGATATCGGCGGTGCAGGTTCGCGTGCTGGGAGCCGCCGATGTCAGGGAGCAGTCGCCGGCGCTGACCTCCACAGCCACTGCTCATCAACTCAGCGTCCTGACACCGCGGACGACATGGACGGCCGAGACGGCCGCGCCAACCCCGACCACCGGTCGCGTCATTCGCTGACCGACATCTCCATCGCCGTTTGAGCAAAAAGCCCGCGATTTCGTCGCGGGCTTTTTGTCTTGAGCAAACCGGCAAAGGCCACGAACAACGCGCGGGTTCCGTGGTTCGGTGCGCGCACGAGATGGGTTAGCGGGTGTTCGCGCTGCCTTCTTTCAGGTAGCATTGTCGCATGAGCGAAACCGATACTTTGTTTGCGGCCCTGCGTCAGTCGTCCGACGGAGCCGTTGTCGACATGCTCGAGCGTATGGTGCGGGATGCCCCGGATCATGCCTTGAACAAGATGAACGCGCTTGATCTCGCACGCACGGCAGGCATCGACGAAGAGCGGCTCATCGCAGCATTTCTGAATGCGGTCGGGCTCGGCATGTTCGAGATGACATGGAGCGTGATGTGCCCGAGCTGCGCCGGGGTTCTTTCCGCCAACAAAAGCCTGAAGACGCTGAATAGCGCGCAGTATAATTGCGCTTTCTGCGCCGCGGGCTACGAGACGACGCTCGACAATCTGGTCGAGGTGACGTTTACGGTAAGCCCGCGCGTGCGGAAGATCGCGGCCCATAATCCCGACGAATTGTCCGCACCCGAATATTATCGCCAGATCTTCTGGAGTTCGGCGATCGATCTTCCGGACGATCTGGAGAAGCTGCTGGACGAGGTCACGCTCGAAATCGTCGACTTGCCGGCAGGGGAGCGGGCCATCCTTTCCTTGCAGGTGCCGCAGGGCACGCTGATCGTGTTCGATCCCGTGACGCATGCGGCCCAGTTCCTGGAGGTCAGCGGCGACGAGGCCAGCGAGCGCCAGAACCTGTCGGTGATCTTCAACAGGGTCCAGGTTCCCGTCGACACCGTCACCTTGCGCCCCGGGCCACTGCGTCTCGCTTTGGACAACCGCACCGACGGTCGCGTGCTGCCGGCGGTATGGGTGGCGAACCCGGCACTGGACGACCTGCTGAAGCGACGAAAGCCGGTTCTCACGGCAACGCGGCTCCTCACCAATCAGACGTTTCGCGATATCTACCGGACCGATACGCTCGCCATCGGCCAGCGCCTCAAGATCCTCAGCCTGACTTTCCTGTTCAGCGATCTCAAGGATTCCACCGAGCTCTATGAGCGCGTCGGTGACCTCACAGCCTTCGATCTCGTCAACGAGCATTTCAGGCTGCTGCAGGAGATTATCGCCTCCGAAAGGGGCGCGGTCGTGAAGACCATTGGGGATGCCGTGATGGCGACCTTCGAGACGCCCGACCGCGCCATTGCCGCGGCGATCCGCATGCGCGAGGCGATGAGCGATCTTGGCGCCGAGCGTCAGCACCAGAGCCTGCGCCTGAAGATGGGCATCCATGAAGGCTCATGCCTCGCGGTCACCCTCAATGGCCAGCAGGATTATTTTGGCCAGACGGTCAATATCGCCTCGCGCGTCCAGGGCCTTGCGGCCTCGCGCTCGATCGTGGTGACGGAATCGGTGGTCGAGAACACGTATGCCCGGGCCCTGCTCGAGACCAGCGGGCTAAAGCCAGCGCCCCGGCGCGTGGCGTTGAGCGGCATTGCGGACAAGGTGTCGGTCTACGAGATTTCCTGACGTAGCTAGCTGGTGGCCCGGATGAGCGCAGCGATATCCGGGGCGGTGGTCGTGTGGTCCCGGATATCGCTGCGCTCATCCAGGCTACAGGATTCCAGCTAATCCTGTGACGCAATCACCACACTCGAACGGAATTGCGCTGGGGAAACCGCGCCTGATCGCGTCCGGCCACGCTTCCGCCCGGATTCGGTCCCGCCATTGCCGCGTGTTGGTTTTCGGCTTGGGCTGGGGCGCGAGCGGGGGATTGCAACATGTCTTCCATTGGCTGCACCGGTACTTCGTGCGTCGACGTCAGAGCAGGCCGCACTCAACTTGAAGCGCCGTTAGTTTCGGCTGCGCGTGCAGGGAAATTCATGCGGCTGCTGGCTGTCACGCTCGCAGCCGCATCGCTTGCGGCCTGCGCGCAGTCTTCGGTCGTCACCCAGAAATCCGAACATCGTGCCAGCCGGCAGGCGTCGCTGGATTACGATCGAACGACACCGTCCGTGACGACCAGGCGCGTGGCCGTGAGAAAGCACACCCCGTTTGCGTCGCGCAGAAATGCAGGCGACGTCAAAACGGCCTCGCATGGGGTTGCAAGCTTCTACACCGAGGGAACGAAGACCGCGAGCGGCGAAAAGTTCGACGCGATGGAAATGACCGCCGCCCATCCGACATTGCCCTTCGGCACCAAATTGCGCGTGACAAACGTCGCGACCGGCCGGTCGGTGACGGTACGGGTCAATGACCGCGGCCCCTATGTTCAGGGGCGTGTTGTCGACGTCTCCTATTCCGCGGCCGACGCGCTGGGAATGGTGGGGAAGGGTGTTGCCAAGGTCAAACTCGACGTCGTGCCGTGAGTAGGGCGGATGAGCCAACGGGTCGCGCGAACGCGCGCCCGATGATAAACTCCGCGTAATCCGCCGATTGGTCGCGAATGACCGCGCTTCGCGCAACGAGGGTTGACGCGCATCAATATCATCGTGCGAGCCGTCGCTATCGTGCCGTGGAAACCGGACACGGAGGCGATCGATGGATGATGCAATCAGACAGAAGATCCAATCGCTGCTGGATCGGCACCGCACGATGCGGATCGCGACCTTGCGGCCGGACGGCTGGCCGCAGGTGACGACCGTCGGCTATGCAAACGAAGGCTTCACCATCTACTTTCTCTGCGGCCCTGACAGCCAGAAGGCGGCGAACATCGCGCGGGACGACCGGGTGTCGCTTGCGATCGATGATGATCCCGCGGAGGTGATGGAGATCACCGGCCTTTCGATGGCGGCGCGGGCACGCGCCGTGACCGACCCGGCCGAAGCCGAGAAGGCAATCGGCCTCCTGATGTCGCGATATCCCGAGCAGAAGGCAATCGGCCTGCCAATGCCGAAACCTTCCGAGGTCAGGCTGTTTCGCCTGACGCCGACGGTGATTTCCGTGCTCGACTACGCGAAGGGATTCGGCCACACCGATCTTGTAACGTGCTGAGCGATGCCCTGCGGCTCAGTCGCGCAGCGAGTAGGGCGGATTAGCGGAGCGTAATCCGCCGATCGGTTGCGGATGCATGGCGGATTACGCCTTTCGGCTAATCCGCCCTACGCGCTGCCCAGGATGTCCGACAGGGCTGACAGCAGCCGGTCGATTTGCCCGTCGTTGCCCACGGTGATCCGCAGATAGTCGGAGATACGCGGCGCGGGAAAATGGCGGACGATCACCGCCCGTTGGCGCAACGCGGTGGCCAGCGCCGCGCCCTCGCGCGCCGGATGACGCGCGAACACGAAGTTGGCGGACGACGGCAGCACGTCGAAGCCGAGCCCGGCCAGTCCGCGGTTCAGCCGCTCGCGGCCTTCGATCACGCGGGCGCGGCTCCGTTGAAACCAGGCTTCGTCCTCCAAAGAGGCGATGGCGCCGGCCTGGGCGGGCCGGCCAAGAGGGTAGGAGTTGAAACTGTCCTTGACCCGGGTGAGCGCCTCGATCAGGTCGGCGTCGCCGATCGCATAGCCAACCCTTAAACCCGCCAGGGCCCGGGATTTTGACATGGTTTGAACGACCAGAAGGTTCGGGTGGGAGGCGACCAGCGGTATCGCGGTCTCGGCGCCGAAATCGACATAGGCCTCGTCGATGACAACGGGCGCGTCGGGATGTTGCTCCAGCAGGGTCACGATCTCGGCCCGTGACAGCGCAACGCCTGTCGGCGCATTCGGATTGGGTATGATGAGCGCGCCGGCCGGCCGGCGATAGTCGGAACTGCGGATCTGCATGGCCTGATCGAGCGGCACGGCCTCGTAAGCGATGCCGAACAGGCGGCAATAGACCGGGTAGAAACTGTACGTGATGTCAGGGAACAGCAACGGCGCATCATGCTTCAGCAGCGCGGCGAAGGCGTGGGCCAGCACCTCGTCCGAGCCGTTGCCGACGAACACCTGTTCGGGGCGTACCTGGTGGTAGGTGGCCAAAGCGGCGCGCAGCGCTGACGCCTGTGGGTCCGGATAGAGACGCAGCGTGTCGGCCGCCTCGCCACGAATGGCTTCCAGCGCGCGTGGCGAAGGACCAAACGGACTTTCATTGGTGTTGAGCTTGACCAGCTCCGCCATGCGCGGCTGTTCGCCCGGCACATAGGGTTTCAGGTCGTGCGTCAAGCTGCTCCAGAAACGGCTCATTGTTCTCTCCGGCGAGTAGCGAGTAGGGCGGATTAGCGAAGCGTAATCCGCCGAATAGTTGCGGATAAATGGCGGATTACGCCTTCGGATATCCGCCCTACGGGCTACGGGCTGATCGCGATGCAGTCAAATTTCCGCTCCGGGTGGACGAGCAACGTCGCGCTCTCGACGATGCGCATTTCCTCGGTGCCGCTGGCCGCCGTGCGTTCCAGCACGGCGAAGATGGCGGAGGCGGCATGAACGAGCGCATCCGGCGTGTCGGCGCCGCGGACGCGCGCGGCGACCAGGAGCGCGGCAAACAGATCGCCGGTGCCGTTCGGGCTGATCGGCAGTTTTGGCGTACGCACGCGCCAGGCCTTTGCGCGCTCGACCGCCAGCGTCTCGATCTCGTGCCGCTGCGTGTCGGCAAGCTCGGCGCTGGTGACGACGACCGTCCCGCGCGCCATGAACGCGCGCGCCGCCTTGAGCACCTGATCGATCGTGGCCGTCTGCGCCCCGCTCAGCCATTCGAACTCGAAATGATTGGGCGTGATGATATCGGCGAGCGGACACAACAGATCGCGTACCAGCGGCGGGATGTCGGCATGGACGAACAGGCCGCGGTCGCGATCTCCGAGCACGGGATCGCAGCAATAAAGCAGCGCGGGATTTTTGGCCTTGGCGCGCGCGACAAAATCCGCGACCACGGCGGCGTTGTCGGCCGAACCGAGATAGCCGGACAGGATCATCGTGGCGGTATCGACCGCGCCGCGCTCTTCGATTCCGCGCAAGAGATCGGCAACCAGCTCGGCATCGAGCACCCGGCCGCGGATGGTCTTGTAGCCCGGCCGGTTGCTCAACAGCGTGGTCGGCACCGCGATTACGTCGATCCCGTGCATCTGCATGGGAAAGACCGCGGCGCTGTTGCCGACATGGCCGAAAGCGACCTGCGACTGAATTGAAATCACATTCATGCGATGAGTTCTGGGGATTATCTGATTTGCCGGGGCGGGAACCGTCCGAGGTTAACACATTGGTTATTTGTTTGCGGGCATTTTCACAACCTCATTAAACAGGGAGGCACCATGTCTGACGTCACCATTCCCGGCGGCCGGATTCGTTCTTTCGTCGAGCGGATCGAGAACATCGACGGCGAATTGCAGGAGCTGAACGAGCAGAAGAAGGAAGTGTTTTCGGAGGCCAAGGGCGAAGGGTTCGATGTGAAGATCCTCAAGGAGATCATCAAGTTGCGCAAGCAGGACCAGGACGAGCGCGACGAGCGCGAAAGCCTGCTCGATCTCTACATGCGGGCGATGGAAACCGCGCCGCCGGAAAAGACCGCGAAGGCGGCCTGAGCGAAACGAAGAGCGTAGCTGAACCCTCATGGTGAGGAGGCGCGTAGCGCCGTCTCGAACCATGAGGCCCCGCTAGTGCCACTCATCCTTCGAGACGCCGCTTCGCGGCTCCTCAGGATGAGGTCTGACAGGGCGTAGATCGGATGAGCCAACGGGTTGCGCGAATGCACGCCTCGTTGGCTCATCCGGGCTACTTACTATCACCCGAACAGCGCGATGTAGATCACGTAGAGCCAGCCCAGGATGCCGTGGATGATCGCCCACAGGATCGAGTGATTATTGGTGTAGGAGATCGCGATGGCGAGCGCCGAGCCGAAGCCGACGCCGTATTTCGCGCCCTCGACCCGAACCCCGTAATATCGATTTCCGTTCATGGCGATCCTTCCAATGCGATAGACGTGGGGCAGGTTAGCGCAGCGTAACCCGCCATTTGTCGCCAATTCAACGGCGGATTGCGCCTTCCGCCTTCGCTCGTGGAGCTGCCAGTTGGCCCGCGCGGAAGAGACGGGAAGCCGGCGGCTGGCGCAGAAGATGCGGGCGCCGCGGCCGGGGCTTGGCCATGAGCAGTAGCCCGGATGAGCCAACGGGTCGCGCGAATGCGCGCCCGGCGACGAGCGCAATGCGCTCGCGCAGTGATGACAGGCTCCGCGATATCCGGGGCGGTGTCAGAGTGGTCCCGGATGTCGCCGCGCTCATCCCGGCGACTTGCTACGCCTTCTTCACGAATTCCGATTTCAGATTCATCGCGCCGATGCCGTCGATCTTGCAGGCGATGTTGTGGCCATCGGTCGCCTCGGTCAGGCGGATGTTCCTGACCTTGGTTCCGCCTTTAACGACCGATGACGATCCCTTGACCTTGAGATCCTTGATGACGATGACGCTGTCGCCATCGACCAGCAGGTTGCCATGGGCATCGCGGACGCCCGGCTCCGGCGAGGCCTCCGCGGCTGCCGCCGCCTCGGCGCTCCATTCATGCGCGCATTCCGGGCAAACCCACAGGCCGCGATCCTGATAGGCATGCTCGGAATTGCATGCCGGGCACTTCATTGCATCGTCCATAATCGGTCTCGTTCCCCTCTTGGCGGAGCGCACCGTAGGGTCATGCCCGGGCAAATCAAGCGAAAAAGGGGAGCCAGACGTCAGGCTTGACGTCGTCCGATGGCTGATGCCATCGGCTGCAAAATCTCGATCAGGGCAAATCGGCCAAGGGGTAGCCAGGGGTAGCTCGGATGAGCGAAGCGACATCCGGGTCTCGAATGATCCCGCATCTCGCTCATGCGGGCTACTTGCTGCCGTGCAGGACGGAGAAGTGCAGCGGCATGGCGCAGCACGAAGCAAACGCGTTGTTAAGAATTGGCTCGGGCTGATTTGCACGATTCCGATTCGTTCTTTGCGAACAAAATGGAGTCGGATGGAGAACAAAGCTGTGGTGCTGTTTGTTTCTCGACCTCGGCAGAGTATCGGCTACAGTTGTGCTTGTCCGACAGCGCAGGACGCGAGTTCATGGTGAAGAAAACGGGCAAGCGTGCATCGCGACACACGATCCTGGCGATCGACGTCGGCGGTTCGCGCGTGAAGGTCATGACCGACAGGGAGCGAACCAGGCGCGCGTTTGCGTCCGGTCCCGACCTTTCCGCGAAAATGATGGTGAGGAAGGTCAAGGCGCTGACGAAAGACTGGTCCTATGACGTCATCTCGATCGGATATCCGGGGCCTGTGATCAACAACCGGCCCTTGTCGGAGCCTCACAATCTCGGTCTCGGGTGGGCCGGTTTCAATTTCGAAAAGGCCTTCGGCCGCCCGACGAAGGTCGTCAACGATGCGCTGATGCAGGCGATCGGCAGCTACCAGGGCGGCCGGATGCTGTTCTTAGGGCTAGGAACGGGTCTGGGCTCCGCGATGATCGTGGATGGCACTCTGGAGCCGATGGAGCTCGCTCACCTGCCGTACCGCGGCGGCAAGACGTTCGAGCAATGCGTCGGCGCCGCAGCCCTCAGGCGCGTTGGCAGGAAGAAATGGCAACGCGCTGTCGATGATGTCTTGAAACGTCTGCTCGCCGCGCTGGAGCCGGATTACGTCATGCTGGGCGGCGGCAACGCCGACAAGATCGACAACCTGCCGCGCAAGGTCCGGCTCGGCGTCAACACCAACGCATTCGAGGGCGGATTTCGGCTGTGGAAGAAGGGGGTAGTAAAACCGCCCGGCGTACGCCGATAGAGAATGCCGTCCTGGCGGCGTCAGGGAGTAGGGTGGGTTAGCGCAGCGTAACCCGCCGACTCGGTCGCTGAGAACGGCGGATTACGCCTTCGGCTAATCCGCCCTACGCTTGCTCTTCCGCAGTACACGCAGGGCCCCAGGCACAAATCGCGAAAACAACCCCATGCAAAGTAGCGAGCGTAGCCCGGATGAGCGCAGCGATATCCGGGGGTGATGTTAGAGTTGTCCCGGATGTCGCTGCGCTCATCCGGGCTACTAGCTAGCACTGCTTTATCGCTTCGGTCTCCTTTGGTAGACCCCTGAAAACGACACGTTGGCGCCGCCGCAATGGAGATTGTCGCCGACAACCAGTGACTTGCCGACGAGCTGCATAGTGACCTGGCAGTCGAGTTCGTCCGTCCCGTCGCCGAACTTCATTTTACCGGCAGAAGGTTTTGCGTCGTAATCGAGTTCGCCGGTATGGGTGCGGCTGCCCGAACCCCATGTGGCCTCGCCCTTGACGGCGAGCGTACCGGCCTCTTTCGATTTCGAGATGCTGATAACATTGTCGTAGGCGCGCCATTCGCCGAGCCAATCCCGCATCGCCGGTGGTCGGACGTCCTCCTGCCACGCAAGCCGGTCGGTCGCGATCCAGCCGACCGTTTCGGTGCCCTTGCGAGGTTGAAACCAGCTGCACGCGAACTTGCCGAACGTCCTGGAAATAATGACTTCATCGTTGGGAACGACATAGGTTTTCAGACGACAGGCCTGGTCGTCGGGGCAACGCTCGTTGTCATCGCCATGGAAGTAGATCCTGTCGCCTGCCGCGCCCTTGATCTTCGCCAGCCTGTAGTTCGTGCTCTCGCGTGGAAAATATCCGTTCCGACAAACGTTGTCGGCGTTGCCCTTGAGCTGGGCGGATGCGGGCGAGGCCTGGAGAAGGCTCCATGCGAGGAGTCCGAGCGAAGCCTGGACAAGGCGGTTCATTTGGTTTTCACTTTCGGTTCATTCTCCGCGTGAAGTATAGCCGCGTGGTTGCACGGTGATTCCATTCTAATTTGGCCCGCCAGAGCGTCGCAGATCAATCGCGGAGAGGCATGATCAACAAGGCGTTGCCCGACAGGATTGAGCGAGTAGCGGCAGGATCGCAGGCCGACTAACGCCACATGCCGCGCATGCGCTCACGAATATCCATCTGCACGGCTTGATTTGGCGTCGCGCGGGCCGCCGGGGCCGCCGCCGGCCATACCTGCCGATCGAACAGCTTCACCAGATGGTCCGGTATGAACCGCGTCCGCGACGCATAGACATGGCGGTCGCCGCGGGCCTGCTGACCATGCACGAAGAAGCGCTGCGGCACGATCAGGTGCAGATCGTCCTTGGCGCGCGTCATCGCAACGTAGAGCAGGCGCCGCTCTTCTTCGAGTTCAGCCGTCGTGCCGGCGCCGAGATCGGACGGCATGCAGCCGTCGACGACGTTGAGGGCGTATACCGATTTCCATTCCTGCCCCTTTGCAGAATGGATGGTGGACAGGATCAGATAGTCTTCGTCGCGCAGCGGCGGCCCCGAGCGATCGCTGGTCGCATCAGGCGGATCGAGCGTGAGTTCGGTGAGGAAGCGCTCGCGGGAGGGATAACCCGAGGCGATCTGCTCGAGCTGTAGCAGATCGGCGAGCCGCACCTCGGCATCCTCGTGGATGCGCTCCAGATGCGGGGTGTACCAGAGCCTGATGCGTTCGATGTCGACAGGCCATTCCGAATAGCTGACATTGCGCAGCGTTTCGACAAAGGCGGTCCAGTCCTGGCCGGCGCGGGGCGGGGTGGGCAGCGCCGCGAGGGCAGAGATCGGATCGGCCATGACAGTGGTTTGATCGAGAATGCGCTGCGCCGACGCCGGCCCGATGCCGGGCAGCAGGTGCAGCACGCGGAATCCGGCGACGCGGTCACGCGGGTTCTCGATGAACTTTAGTAGCGCCAGAACGTCCTTGACATGGGCGGCGTCCAGAAACTTCAAGCCGCCGAACTTGACGAAGGGAATATTGCGCCGTGTCAGCTCGACCTCCAGCGGGCCGCTGTGCGACGACGTCCGGAACAGGACAGCCTGCTCCTTGAGCCGCGTTCCTTCCTCGCGATTCGCCAGCACCTGCTCGACGATGTAGCGCGCCTGGTCGGCCTCATCGCGCACCGTAACCAGGCGCGGCAGCCGGGCCGAATGGCGCTCGGTCCAGAGGTTCTTGGTGAAGCGTTCCCGGGCAAGCCCAATCACGCCATTGGCCGCCGCCAGAATCGGCTGGGTCGAGCGATAGTTGCGGTCGAGCGTGACGATCTCCGCCCGCGGGCTGAAATGGTCAGGAAAATCCAGAATGTTCCTGATGGTGGCGGCGCGAAACGAATAGATCGATTGGGCGTCGTCTCCCACCACGGTGAGGCCACGCCCATCAGGCTTGAGCGCCAGCAGGATCGCCGCCTGCAGCTTGTTGGTGTCCTGATACTCGTCGACCATGACATGATCGAACCGGCCGCCGATCTCCTGTGCGATTGTAGGCTCCGATACCATCTGCGACCACCACAGCAGCAGGTCATCATAGTCGAGCACATTCTGCTTCTGCTTGGCCTCGACGTAAGCCGCGAACAGTTGCTTGAGCTCATCCACCCATCCCGAACACCATGGATAGTGCTGTCCGAGTACCGTCTCGATCGGCATCTGCGCGTTCACGCAACGGGAATAGATCGCAAGGCAGGTGCCCTTGGTCGGAAACCGAGACTCGGTCTTTGAAAATCCGAGTTCGTGGCGCACCAGGTTGAGCAGGTCGGCCGAATCCTCGCGGTCGTGGATCGTGAAGGCCGGATCGAAGCCGATGCTCTCGGCGTATTCACGCAGCAGCCGCGCCCCGATGCCGTGAAAGGTTCCGGCCCAGGTCAGCGCCTCCGTCATGATGCCGGCCTTGTCGCCGAGCACGCGGCGCGCGATGCGTTCGACACGCTGGGTCATCTCGGCGGCGGCACGGCGCGAGAACGTCATCAGCAGCATGCGGCGCGGGTCGGCGCCGCTGATGATGAGGTGGGCCACACGATGCGCGAGCGTGTTGGTCTTTCCGGATCCAGCACCGGCAATGACCAGAAGCGGCGAGCCGATGGTTCCATCGGCGCCGATGCCGTGCTCGACGGCCCGGCGCTGTTCCGGATTGAGGCTTTCCAGATATTTATCGGTCGTTTCAGGCAGCACGAATCACCCCATGTCATCGGAGACTCGGCCGATTCGCAGGGGCTCGCAACGACGAATGTCCGCTCTTTCCCGTTATCCGGCAAACGCGTTGTTAAGGATTGGCCCGCGCTGATTTGCGCTTACCCTACGCTTGCTACAGGCTACTCACCGTAAATCATGACTCGTTCAAAAACTGCTTTGCAATGCGGGCAAACGTCTTTGCCCATTAGGCGGGTCAAGTGATAGAACTGTCCATGCTTCTGCTCGCACACCGGACAAAATGCTGCGCCCTTTGGTTTGCCGTCCTCACCCTTCTTGTATTTGAATCCCTTTACTTCGATCGTCTGAGCTGAACGCTGAAATTGCTTCTTGAGAGCTGCAATCTCAGCGTCCTTGCCTGTTAGTTCCTCCTTCGCTTCCGCGAGAGCCAGCTTTATCTCGGAAAGCGCCACGGTCAGATCGGCGATCTTCAGCTTGAACTCGGCCGCGTTGATCGCTTTGTCGATGCCACGCAGCTCTTGCGCTAGTTTAATAGCTTGGCCAGCGGTCGCGAGCGCTGTCATTATGTCGACCATGCTTAATCCTTCAAAACAAAGTAAGGCCAATTGTGATTGCGCGTGCAGCGAGTAGGGCGGGTTAGCGGAGCGTACCCCGCCGACTTGGTCACTTGGAAAGGCGGATTAGGCTTCGGCTAATCCGTCCTACGCTTGCTCCCAACTTCCACGCCATCGCTAATCCTCCCTCTAGTATGCAGACCAATTCTTCCCGTCCCATACAAATCCTGTCGAAGCGAAAGATCCGGCTATCGACCATTCCGGTAACCCGTCAATCGTGCCGCCCTCGGCCCGGACTTTGATTTCGCGCAGATGCGATGTTCCACTCTTGTCTTTGATTGAAACTGTCTTGCCCTTCAGAAAACCTGAAGGCAGCAGGATCACTGGAGATACGTCATTGGTTGCTAGATTGACTTGAACAAGATCGTCGGTTGGTTGAACCCGATAGGGGTTTTCATTCGTCACTTCCGCAATTCGAATGTGATAAGGCGACTTAGTCTCTTGGGCTAGTTTTAGGCGCTCTTCGAGAGTTGCAATCTTCCCAGATGACTGGAAGTAGGCTGCGCTATATCCAGTGCTTGCGGCAACGATGGCGACAAAGATTGTCCACTTTATCGCAGCGCGCTTGGTCGGAAACCCGTCAACAATGCGGTCAAGCTGGTCGGTGCCCATTGGAACGCACCCCACTCAAATAGCCGAGCGCGGCCTAAAAAATCTATTTTCGGATCTATTACAGATTTCACATGTCCAATCTTCGCGAACGTTGCCTTTGGCGTCGGTTGACGGGTACGAGTGATATAGTCGCATTCCGCGCTCTCCACAGAACTTGCAAACGTCGGCGGGCCATTTGCCATTCAACTTGTCTTCTAATGCGGATAGTCTTTCTTCCAGGGACTTTGTTCGGTCTGGAATGGTGCCCAACTCTTTCCAAAGCGGAACGTCGTTGAGCCATTTGCGTACATCATCAAGAACGCCCATTTTTGTGTTCTCACCCCGTGGTTGAAACCTCCCGCAACCGGAGAACGCGCGCAAGCTCAATTTTCCCCCTGATGGAGTTGCTTCACGAGGGCCGGCATTGTTCTCATGGATCAACTTACGCCCCTTGCTAGCGCGTCGTGGCTGTGGAGGGTTCGATTACCGATCCACGATCCGGCGACTCCTGATTATTGCCTGATCCGGCTCGGAATTGTTCGAGTTCGTCGATCGCTTGCTCTACTAGCTGCGCCATCTTTTCCAGGGACTCGATGATTTCGCGGCCTTCCAAAGGTCCGCTGCCGAATAGCAAAACCGCCATGGCGTTACCGTGATTCGTTATTTTTATGGGTCCGGGTACCTCAGCATAATTCAACCGTCCACCGCTGCGCCGCAACGTGTGTAAGTCGCCCCACTTACTTCGTTGATAAAGTCGAAATTTTCAATCGCTTGCACTGAAACAAAGGGAATGAGCAAGTTGTGCTTGGCGGTATTGTCTAGCTGACTGATTGCCCAGATGCATACGTCGCCAGTGTCGTGGATGACGATCTTGTCCACGAGAAGCGTTGCCAAGTCCGGAAATCGTTTCTTGATAAGCTGAAAGGTGGAATGCGCGCCCGGATTGCTTTTATCCTTAGCAACCGGGAAAGCGTGCTTGGCTCCCTCTGCACCAAGAATGTCCACAACTGCATGATCAAGGGCGGCTCTAAGATTATGTACCGCGTCTCCGATCGAAAGAGCAATTTCGGCTGGGGGCTCAGCGGTAGACACGACAGAAATAGCCGCTTGGCCGGTACTGGCGTCGGTCTCGACGTGAAGCTTGCAAAACTCTTTTGTAAGAAAATCTTCGATGGCTCGCTTGGTCTCATCGATAAAGTTGCGGGCTCGTTTGATCTTTAGCCGCGAGCTCTGAAATTGCTGCATAACGCCGTCCCTCGTTCAGCGCACTCTGACGCGAACTCAACCTCAACGCGCAGGCAAAGGCAATTCCCCTAAAGGGGTGCCGAGGGGCTCGTTCGAACAATCCAGAGGGTAATGAAGGAACCGCTATGGCAATGCGCGAATTGATTTCATTGGTGAACGCGGAGGGAATCGAACCCTCGACCCCATGATTAAAAGTCACAGGGGCGAGGGTCACCTTCAAATAACAGCCAGCTCTCAACTACACCCCGTCGTGGACCCACACGTATCGCACTTCATGCAGGTGCCGTTCCGCACCAGCGTGAAGTTGCCGCACTCCGAGCACATCTCGCCTTCGTAGCCTTTGGCTTTCGCTTCCGCCCGGCGTTCGGCCTTGCTTGGTGCGATGGCCTGGGCGGCGCTGCCGGCCTTGCTCCACTGCATCGCTTCCAGCTTTTCCGTTGGCGACAAATCGTGCTGGGATTCCTGCTTAAGCGCCACCGCGCCTTCGATGGTGTCGGCGAGGCGGGCGCTGGGGCCGTGTCCGCCGATCGCGGTGACGTTGCCGGAACCGCGGGCGTCGACGTCGACGCCGCGCATGACCACCAGTCTATCCGAGCGCGAGCGGGTCAGGCCCTTGGACAGATATTTGTTGGCCTGGTGGCTGCCGTCGGACGGCTCCTTGCCTTCCTCGACGCCTTTGCCCATCGCGTCGAAGTTGGACTCAGAAGGATCGACGTGGGCGAGATCGAAGCGCGACATGTAGCTGACCGCGAGTTCGCGGAACACATAGTCGAGGATCGAGGTCGCGTACTTGATGGAGTCGTTGCCCTGCACGGGGCCCGCCGGCTCGAAGCGGGTGAAGGTGAAGGCGTCGACATATTCTTCGAGCGGCACGCCGTATTGCAGGCCGAGCGAGACCGCGATGGCAAAATTGTTGATGAAGGAGCGGAGGGCCGCGCCTTCCTTGTGCATGTCGATGAAGATCTCGCCGAGACGGCCGTCGTCATACTCGCCGGTGCGCAAGTACACCTTGTGCCCGCCGACCACCGCCTTCTGGGTGTAACCCTTGCGGCGATCCGGCATCTTCTCGCGCTCGCGCATCACCACGATGCGCTCGACCAGCTTCTCGACGATCTTTTCCGACACCTGGGCAGCACGTGCGGCCATCGGCTTGTCGTAATACGCTTCCGTCGCATCATCCTCGTCGTCATCATCGCTGATGAGCTGCGAGTTCAAGGGTTGCGAAAGCTTCGAGCCGTCGCGGTAGAGCGCGTTGGCCTTCAGCGCGAGCTTCCAGGACAAGAGATACGCCGACTTGCAATCCTCGACGGTGGCGTCGTTCGGCATGTTGATGGTTTTTGAGATCGCGCCCGAGATGAATGGCTGCGACGCCGCCATCATGCGGATGTGGCTCTCGACCGACAGATAGCGCTTGCCGATCTTGCCGCAGGGGTTGGCGCAGTCGAACACCGCGTAATGTTCTGCCTTGAGGTGGGGAGCTCCCTCGACCGTCATCGCGCCGCAGATGTGCACGTTGGCGGCCTCGATTTCGCGTTTTGTAAACCCGAGCGCGGCGAGCAGGTCGAAGCCGGGGGCCGCGATGACTTCGGGCGCGATGTTCAGCGTCTCGCGCAAAAAGTCTTCGCCGAAGGTCCACTTGTTGAAGGCGAACTTGATGTCGAACGCGGTCGGCAGCGCCTTCTCCACCTTGGCCAGCGCTTCGTCGGTGAAGCCCTTGGCCTTCAGGGTCGAGACGTTGATGCCGGGCGCATTGGAGAGCGAGCCGTGGCCGACGGCATAGGCCTCGATCTCCGCGATGTCGGCCTCGCTATAGCCGAGCGTCCGCAGCGCCACCGGGACGGCCTGGTTGATGATCTTCCAGTAGCCGCCGCCGGCGAGCTTCTTGAACTTGACCAGCGCGAAATCAGGCTCGATGCCGGTGGTGTCGCAATCCATCACCAGGCCGATGGTGCCGGTCGGCGCCACCACCGTGGTCTGCGCGTTGCGGTAGCCATTGAGCTCGCCGAGCTCGAGCGCCTTGTCCCAGGCGGCCTTGGCGTGGGTGATCACATCTGCCTGCGGGCAGGAGGCGTGATCGAGCGGCACGGGGCTGACCGCCAGCGCCTCATAACCACGGGATTCGCCATGCGCCGCGCGGCGATGGTTGCGGATCACGCGCAGCATGTGCTGGGCGTTCTTCTTGTAGCCGGGGAAGGGGCCAAGCTCCTTCGCCATCTCGGCCGAGGTGGCATAGGCCACGCCGGTCATGATGGCGGTCAGCGCGCCGCACAGCGAGCGGCCTTCCTTGGAGTCGTAGGGCAGGCCCATGGTCATCAGCAGGCCGCCGATGTTGGCAAAGCCGAGGCCCAGCGTGCGGAACTCGTAGGAGAGTTCGGCAATCGCTTTTGAGGGGAACTGCGCCATCATGACGGAGATTTCCAGCACGATGGTCCAGAGCCGGCAGAGATGCTCGTAGGACTCGACGTCGAACCGTTTTGTGGTGGTCGAATAGAAGGTGATCAAATTGGCGGAGGCGAGGTTACACGCCGTGTCGTCCAGGAACATGTATTCCGAGCACGGATTCGACGCGCGGATCTCGCCGGACGCCTTGCAGGTGTGCCAGTCGTTCATGGTGGTGTTGAAGTGCAGGCCGGGATCGGCCGAGGCCCAGGCGGCGTGGCCGATCTTCTCCCAGAGCTCGCGCGCCTTGAGAGTCTTCGTGATCTTCTTGTTGGTGCGGCCGATCAGGTTCCAGTCGCCGTCGGTTTCCACGGCGCGGAGGAAATCGTCCTTCAGCGAGACCGAGTTGTTGGAGTTCTGGCCGGATACCGTGAGGTAGGCTTCCGAATCCCAGTCGGTGTCGTAGGTCGGGAAGTCGATCTCCTTGTAGCCCTGCTTAGCGAACTGGATCACGCGCTTGATGACGTTGTCGGACACCAGCGCACGGCGCGCCAGCTTGATTTCGCGACGGAGCGCAGGGTTTTTCTCGGGGTCGAAGCAGTCGTCGCCGGAGCCTTCGCAATTGACGCAGGCCTTCAGCACGGCTTTCAGGTGCTTCTGGTTGATCTTGGAGCCGGTGACGAGAGCGGCAACCTTCTGCTCCTCCTTCACCTTCCAGTCGATATAGGTCTCGATGTCGGGATGGTCGGCGTCGACCACGACCATCTTGGCCGCGCGGCGCGTGGTGCCGCCGCTCTTGATGGCGCCCGCGGCCCGGTCGCCGATTTTGAGGAAACTCATCAGGCCGCTTGAGCGGCCGCCGCCGGAAAGCTTTTCGCCTTCGCCGCGCAGGCGGGAGAAGTTGGAGCCGGTGCCGGAGCCGTATTTGAACAGCCGCGCTTCACGCACCCAGAGGTCCATGATGCCGCCCTCGTTGACGAGGTCGTCACCCACGCCCTGGATGAAGCAGGCGTGCGGCTGCGGATGCTCGTAGGCCGACTTCGACTTGGTCAGCTTCCCCGTGAACGGATCGACATAATAGTGGCCCTGGCCGGGGCCATCGACGCCGTAGGCCCAGTGCAGCCCGGTGTTGAACCACTGCGGCGAGTTCGGCGCGACCATCTGTTTGGCGAGCATGTAGCGCAACTCGTCGAAGAAGGCCTGCGCGTCCTCTTCTGTGGAGAAATAGTTGCCCTTCCAGCCCCAATAGGTCCAGCAGCCGGCCAGCCGGTCGAACACCTGCTTTGCCGAGAGTTCACTGACGAATCGTTCAGATTCGGGGAGGAGGGCCAGCGCCTCGGTGTCGGGCACCGAGCGCCACAGCCAGGACGGCACGGTCTCTTCCTCGACCTTCTTCAGCCGCGCGGCGACGCCCGCTTTGCGAAAGTACTTCTGGGCCAGCACGTCGGAGGCGACCTGCGACCAGAACTGGGGCACTTCGACATTTTCGAGCCGGAACACGATCGAACCGTCGGGGTTGCGGATCTCGGATGTCGTCAGCCTGAAATCAATCCCTGCATAGGGTGACTGGCCGGAAGTGGTGTTGCGCCGTTCGATTCGCATAGGTCGTGCCCCGTCTTCTTGACCGGTCCGCATTTCCCGCGGTTGCCGGATGTTATCAATGAGCGAACTTTCGGCACCAAGGTTGAAGACAACCTTGGGCCTGAGATCCGCAAGCTCTACCGGTGGACCCGGCCCTGTTCTGTCTTCGCCACCCCAAGGTCCCGCCGATCGACGGGGCCAATCCCTCTTCAGATTTGAGCATGATCCGCTTCGGAAAACCGGTTCCCACTTTTCCGGATCATGCTCCAACTCAACGCCGCAACTCGTCACCTGGGCCGGTTTCGGCCCTTTTTTACCGCCCCAAAACCCCACGGAATTCCGGGAGGAATGTTGGGGTCCCGAAGGCAGACAAGTCCTCCACCCGTGCCTCAACCGGCTGACGGAGTGCTCGTTTCGGAACCCATTTGGGAGCGACCGGCGGGACCCAAAACTCACTCGCGCCGAACAGGAAGAAAGCTAGGCCAAACCCGTCGCGCCCGTCAAGGACTAGTACGAGTTCCTGAATCAAATACTAAATATGGTGGAAAGTAAGGGATAACAGGGGGTGATGCCGCCCCTGTGATGGGCCCAAGTATCAGTGAGTCCTCAGGGATTCCCAAGGGAAAAAAATTGTTGCGGCGTGTGGAAACCAGCTTCGCCCCGCTGTTCACAGGGCAGGTATTTTTTCAGCCGCCGGGATTGCACTGGAGAGACTCACGTAGGCCTACGGAGCGCGCTTCCGTAAGGCTACGGGCAGGGGAGGTCTGGCATGTCCGCGCATCCGTGGTCGGAGGGGCGGATACGCGCCATGGTGCGGGCTGATTCCATCCCTTGCCGGGCTCCATGACAGAATCAAAACCCACCGCGCCTTCGCGGATCGCGCCCGCAGGCCTGATGTTCCTCGCCATCACCTCGGTGGGCTGGGGCTTTAATTGGCCGGTCACAAAGTATCTCCTGAGCGAGCTGCCGCCGCTGACGCTGCGCGGCACCACCGGCATGATCGGCGCGCTGTTGCTGGCGCTACTGGCGCTGGCGCGCTCCCAGAGCCTGAAGGTCGAGCGCCATTTGTGGCCGCGGCTGATGCTGGCGGCGCTACTCAACGTCACCGGCTGGATGGTGCTGATGGGGCTGGCGCTATTGTGGCTGCCGGCGAGCGAGGCGGCGCTGATCGCCTACACCATGCCAGTCTGGGCCTCGCTTCTGGCCTGGCCGGTGCTCGGCGAGCGGCCGACGATCCTGCGCACGGTGGCGCTGGTGATGGCGTTTGCGGGGTTGGCCGCGATCATGGGCGGCAACGGCATCACTGCCACGACCGAAAAACTGCCGGGCATGGTGATGGCGCTCGGCGGCGCGTTCGGCTTTGCGCTCGGCACGGTGCTGGCAAAGAAGTTGCCGGTGCCGCTGCCGCCGATCCCGGCTGCCGCCTGGCAGATCGGGCTCGGATGTTTCCCGATCGTCATCATCGGTCTCGCCTTCGAGACCACGCATATCGATGGCGTGACGCAGCTCGGCTGGTGGTTGCTGGTCTATTCGACCGTGATCCAGTTCTGCATCGCCTATGTCAGCTGGTTCGCCGCGCTGGCCCGCCTGCCGGCTTCGGTGGCGGCGATCGGCACCATGGCGGTGCCCGTGATCGGCGTCGTGGCGTCGGCGATCGCATTGGGCGAGCCGCTCGGGCTGACGCAGATCGTGGCGCTGGTCTTTACGCTGGCCGGCGTGGTGCTGGCGACGCGGTCTTGAGGCAAGTCTCGCCCTTTCAATCCCATCGCAGGCGGGCCGCAAAGGTTGGATTCCGGCCTGCTATGTGATTGTAACGCCTATTAATATACTGTATGCCACGGGCGAAGTTTGCGGCCCGGCTGGGGTCGGGGCGTTCGGGAAAATTCCGGCATCACCTGTGAAAGAGAGAGTATGGCGCGCAACATTTTGATCCTTGGGGCCTCGTACGGCTCCTTGCTGGCGACAAAGCTTTTGATGGCAGGTCACAACGTGACCCTGGTTTGCCGGCGGAAGACGGCAGACCTCATCAATCGCGACGGCACCGAGGTTCGCATCAAGCTGCGCGACGAGGCGGTGCACCGCGCGATCTTCTCGCGCGATCTGCCGGGCAAGCTGGACGCGACCACGCCCGCCGAGGTCGACCTTTCCCGCTACGATCTGGTCGGTCTTGCGATGCAGGAGCCGCAATACACCAACCATACGATCCGCGTTCTGATGATCAAAATCGCCGCGGCCGGGCTTCCTTGTCTTTCGATCATGAACATGCCGCCCTTGCCCTATCTCAAACGGATCCCGGCGCTGGCGGAGATGGACCTGGAGGAGGCCTATACCAACGCGTCGGTGTGGGAGCGGTTCAAGCCGGGGCTGGTGACGCTGTGTTCGCCCGATCCGCAGGCCTTCCGCCCGCCGGAAGAGGCCGCGAACGTCCTTCATGTCGGGCTGCCGACCAACTTCAAGGCCGCGGTTTTTGAGGACGAGCAGCACAACAAGATGCTTCGCGAGCTCGAAGCCGACATCGACGCGGTGACGCTGGATGGCAAGGACGTTCCGGTGAAGCTCAAGGTGTTCGACTCGCTGTTCGTACCCCTGGCCAAATGGTCGATGCTGCTGACCGGCAATTACCGCTGCATCACGCCGCACGAGCCGCAGTCGATCCGCGATGCCGTGCACGGCGATCTGAAGCTCTCGCAGTCGATCTATGACCATGTCGACGGCATCGCTCGCCGTCTGGGCGCCGATCCGCAGGATCAGGTGCCCTTCGCGAAATACGCCAAGGCGGCAGAGAGCCTGCTCAAGCCGTCATCGGCGGCCCGTGCGGTTGCTGCTGGAGCGCCCTTCATCGAGCGGGTCGACCTCCTGGTGAAGCTGGTTTCCGATCAGCTCGGCGCGCCCAGCGCCGAGATCGACCGCACGGTGCAGACTGTCGATCAGAAACTGAACGAGAAGATCGTGGCGGGCGGATCGGGCTCGTAGCGACGGGCTTGCGATCGTAACTTGGAGAAGCCTCCACGCACTTCACCCGCGCACCCCGATAGCTTCCCGGCGGATCAAGCCTTAGGCGTAAACCTGCTTCACCAATTCGGGCAGGATCTCTTTGAGTCGCCGGTGACTGATGAGCGGGGTGGCGGCGATCTCGGCGAGCCGCCGTTCAATATGAGGCCATTGATTTGTTTCGCGCGGGTCGGTGTCGTTCTTGGCGAGATTGCAGGGGTAGCAGGAGAGCACGCGATTGCCCCGGATATTCTGCCCTCCCTTTGAGAGCGGGATGAAATGGTCGATGCCGGCTCTGACTTTGCCGTCCCATTTTATTCTGGGGAGTCCTGTGTTGCAGTAGGCGCATCGTCCACCCCAATCCACGTAGCAGCGTTTGTAGTTCAAATTGGGCACGGTCATTGGCTCTTCCGAGAATCCTTATATCCAGGTTTTCCTTCTCCATACACCAACTCGGCACTCAAAACGACGCTTGCTAGCGCGGAGAAGCTTGCGCCTTGCCCGCTCACCCCGTCAGCGCGCGGCGGACCATGTTGGCCAGCTGAGACTTCCGATACGGCTTGGTCAGCAGCAGCACGCCGGGATCGAGGCGGCCCTGATGCACGATGGCGTTGTCGGTATAGCCTGAGGTGTAGAGCACCTTGATGCCGGGCCGGAGCTTCAACACCTTCTCCGCCAGTTCGCGGCCGGACGTAATGACATCGGTGAACAGGAGGTGGTGGAGATGCTGCCTGCATCTCCAATGTCAGCCGCGATCAGCCCCCCGGGGTCCGCAGATTGTCGATCAGGATATAGACGCTGACCAGAAGCACCCAAACGGGCAATACAGCAAAACTCCAGCTGATGAACGAGCTGCCGATCAGAAGTACCAGTGCCAGTAAAAATCCGACCAAGGCAATCCAGCGCGGAACGATGCCGGTGCGGATTACGACGGTTGACGTAGAAATCATGAACACCGCAGCCATCTTGATCGCGTACACGTTCATGATGATGTATGAGGCGGCGCGCGCGAAGCGAAAGGTGGTGGAACTGATCAACTCGTTGGGCTCGGAAACCGAAGCTACCAGCATGATTGCGCCTATTGTCGCGGCGGACGTGAACAGCATCGCCAGAAACAATAAAGCGCTGCCGAAAAATACAGTCGCGAAAAAGCGGTCCTCAAGGTGACCGAGCCGATCGCGCAGTACGCCGATGAACCAAAGGAAGGCGACACCGGCAAACGGGACCAGGTTCAACGCAACAGCTATCGTTCTTGTATCGGAAGCAAGCCACGCGCCGGCCTCCAGCGGATCGTCCGGAATGGAGCGCCGTAGCAGCCCAAGGATCGCAAATATCAAGACGGAAAAGGCGATGCCCGCGATGGCGGCGGCCTTCGGAGTTTTCAACCCCGCATGAGTGAGAGTGCCATTCTCCGGCATCGCCATTGATCCTTGTTACTGCAACCAGTCGACTTGAAGCTCAAGTTGAACTCGCAGGATGCCTTCAGTGTGCTGTTCCAGGGTGGCCGCCCAGCCCCTGAGCATCCGCGACACGGGCGAGCGCCAACTCTTCGGGATACGTGAAGTGTTTCTCGATTTCGAGGTCGAGCAAGGCCAGCTGTTGAAGCAGCGCTGCATGGCGGTGGGCCGGCAACGTCTGGACCAGGTTTTCGATCATCGCCCGCAGCCGCCTCACGACTTGCAGGTTGTTCGCACCGCAGCTGCGGATCTCGCTGAATGCCAGATGCACAAATTCCTCCCAGTTGGGTGTCCGGAAGATCACGCGCAGCTGTCCGGAGGCATCCAGCAATTCGTCAGTACGCAGGTTACGTTTGCCGACCAGCCGGAGCATGCGATGGAGTTGGTCTATCGCGAGTACGGCTGTGGTCGGATCGTTGATCGCCGGGGACAACGCCTTGAGCGCAATGTCGACGACAATGCGAAACGCGAATGTGGGGTCTTGCTCCATCGTGCGCTCCGACCCGAGGGCGACCGACGCACGCAATGTTTCTTCGGCGATCGAGCGATCGCTGAAATACAGGTTGAACATGGGTTCGTCCACCGCGACAAAATCGCCGATTTGGGGAACGAATTCGATCACGCCGTTCGACCGCGCGGCCGCAGCCTTTAGCAGATCAAGATTGACCGCAAGAATGATGCCCGACGTTCCCTGATGGCAAATGACGCCGCTTGGAGAGCCGAGATTGGGGTTTTGGTTTTCCCGGGTGTCGGGCCTGGCAGCTGGATCTGGATACACGCTTTCGATGACCGCCAAGCCGTCTGCACCAACTTGGACCAGAATACTAACAGGGCGCAGCAATCGCGATGCGTAATCAATCAAATAGAAGAAGGCTGCGAAGGACAATATGCCGAGCAGGGTGGCGAGCAGCATGACCAATTGGTGAACATCCTTGACCATTTTATTCTGCGCGCTAAGCGAGAACATCAACGTAAAGATGAAAAGACCAACGGTGTATCTGACGACATCGTTTCGCAACAGCGTGGTGGCGATAATTCGGGGGGTCATCTGCGCGCTGGCGACCTGAATGGCTACGAGCAACGACCCAAAGGTGAAAACCACGAACGAAAGCGTTGCCGTGACGAAAGTCTGGAGCAACGCCTGTGCGCCGCTCACGCTGTAGTCCATGGGGCTCCATCCGTACCAGGCGTCAAGGCCGTGCACTAACCGCGTGGCGATCAATTCAAGCGGGATGGCAACGAATGGTACGACCCAGAGTGACGCCTTGATATAGCTCCTGACGCCGAATAATCGATTCCAGTTCATCGAGCTATTCTCTGCTGAAATGCCAAAAGGGGCACGGATAGAATCTCGAAAGTCCTGCGTCGGAAATCAATTTTAGCTTTGCTGCCCTTTTTCCCGGCGCTGCTTGACCCAAATCAATCAAAGCGGGGGCGCAGGGGCCCGATTGTTCGCAGAGATCTCCGCCCGGGTTTACGCGGCGCCGCCGGTCAGCGCGCGGCGGATCATGTTGGCCAGCTGAGACTTCCGATACGGCTTGGTCAGTAGCAGCACGCCGGGGTCGAGGCGGCCCTGGTGCACGATGGCGTTGTCGGTATAGCCGGAGGTATAAAGCACCTTGATGCCGGGCCGGAGCTTCAGCACCTTCTCCGCCAGTTCGCGGCCGGACATGCCGCCGGGCATGATCACATCGGTGAACAGGAGATCGAACGCCTGGCCGCCTTCGATCAGGTTCAGCGCCGCCGGTCCATTGGCGGCGCCGACCGTGCGGTAGCCGAGGCTCTGCAATTGCGCGGTGACGAAGTTGCGCACCAGCGCGTCGTCTTCCACCACCATGATGGTTTCGTTGCCATGCGGCAGCGGCGCCACCGCGGCTGGCGCGGCCTCGATCTGGCCGCGGGCAGGCGGCAGATAGAGCTTGATGGTGGTGCCGTGGCCGATCTCGCTGTAGATCCGGATGTGCCCGCCCGACTGCTTGACGAAGCCGTACACCATGCTCAGGCCGAGGCCCGAGCCTTTGCCGACCTCCTTGGTGGTGAAGAACGGCTCGAACACCTTGTCCAGCACGTCCCGCGACATGCCGGCGCCGGTGTCGCTGACCGCGAGCATCACATAGGGGCCGGGTTTCACGCCGGGGTTGGCCTGCGCATAGGCTTCGTCGAGCACGACGTTGCGCGTCTCCAGCAGCAGCTTGCCGCCGTTCGGCATCGCGTCGCGGGCGTTGATCGCCATGTTGAGCAGGGAGTTGGCGAGCTGCGAGGCGTCGATGTGGGCGGTCGCCGTTTCCTGCTCGAGGATCGAGTTGACCTCGATCTGCTCGCCAAGTGTCGGGCGAAGCAATTTTGCGATGTCGAGCACGGTGGCGTTGATGTCGACATTGCGCGGCTGCAGCGGCTGGCGGCGGGCGAAGGCGAGCAGATGCTGGATCAGCTCGCTGCAGCGTTCCGCCGCCTGGTCGATCAGTTCGGCTGTTTTCTGCAACCCCGGCTCATGCGCGAGGCTCGCGACCAGCGTTTCGGTGGTGCCGGTGATCACCGTCAGCATGTTGTTGAAGTCGTGCGCGACGCCGCCGGTGAGCTTGCCGATGGCGTCGAGTTTCTGCGATTGCAGCAGCTTGTGCTCGGTTTCGCGCGAGGCGGTGGCGTCGTGATAGACCAGCGCCGCGCCGCTGATGGCACCCGCGGCGTCGCGCAGCGGCCGGCCACTGATCATCAGATGAACGGGCGGATTGCCGCTGACGGGTCGCACCACGATTTCGGTGGCGTCGAACGCTTCGCCGCGCAGCGCCCGCGAGGCGGGCATGTCCTGGACCAGCAGGGGCGTGACGCCGTCGGCATGAAAAACCGTGCTGAGCGACCGCAACAATTCGACCGTCATGCCGGGACGATAGCGCAGCATCTTCTCCGCGGCCGGATTGGAAAGCAAAATCTCTCCCTTGGGGTCGATGACGAGCACGGCCTCCGCCATGCTGTGAAAGGTGCTCCGCAGTACGGCCGCCGAAAGCCTGAGTTCGTCATGGGCTGCGACCAGATGCTCGGTGCGCTCGGCGACCGCTGCCTCCAGCGCCTCGTTGGTGGCCTGGGTGGCGCTGAGCGAATCCTGCAGTTGCCGGCGCGAGCGGCGGGTCGACACCGTCAGAACGGTGGCGAGGATCAGAATCAGTGCGACGCCGGCGAGATCGATCGCCAGCAGGAACATCCCGTTGGTTTCGGATTCGGCGCGTCTCGCGAAGAGCAGCCTGCGCTCTTCCGCCACCGCCTTTTCAAGGTTCCCCGCAATCGCGGCCGTCGCCGCACGGTCCTCCTGGCCGACGAGTGCCGCGACGGCGGCGCTGTCTCCCGCGGTCCGGAGCCTGATCAGCTCGCCATTGATGGCAATCTGGCGCTCCACCAGCGCCTTGGTCTCTTCGATCAGCTGCTTTTCGGTGGGATTGGCCTTGACGGCCTCGATCAGTGTCGCGAGCGCGGGCAGGATCGTGTCGCTGGCCTCGCGGTATTCCCTGGCGAATTCTTGATCGCCGCTGATCGCGAAGGCGCGCGCCGCGCTTTCCGTCCGGCGCAGCAGCGGGCGCATGTCGGAGATTTTGCTGAGTATTCCAAGCGCGCGGTCGACGGAAGCGTTGTCGGACCGCGACTTGAGGTCCAGACCGATCGAGGCAGCGCCGATAACGAGGAGGATAGCGAGGCCAATTCCAAGAATGATACGCTGCGAGGGCATTGCCAGTTGCTTACTTCACTATTTCGAGTGGCGCGCGGAAGCTTTCGGTGTGGTGATGCACTGATTGACCGAGGTCAACAGCGCATCCGGCGTGAACGGCTTGCGCAGGCAGCGTACCGCGCCGAGCTCGATGGTCATGCGCAGGAAATCCGGTGCGCGCTCGGCGTTGGCGAAGGCGTAGCCCGACATCGCGATGATCGGTATGTCCGGCTTGCGCTCGTGAAACATCCGGATGGCTTCGAAGCCGCGCATATGCGGCATGAACACGTCGACCAGCATGACGTCGAAATCGGAGGCTTCGAGTGCGCGCATTCCCGCTTCACCACCGTCGGCAACGGTGACCTCGAAACCCTTGCGCGTCAGACAGACCTCGATGGCAACGCATACCATCGGGTCGTCATCGACCACGAGAACGCGCGGCACGATGATTCCTTCTTCCTCGGGCGGCGGCCAGATGACCAGCACATCCCATGTGACGATTAAGTCGAAACGCCGACAGGTCGTCTGTATGATAGAGTGCACATAAAAGTTGTTTGAGGGCAATTCCGTTTCACTGTGTCAGAACGAGAACAAATGTACTTCCGGTTCCGGATCTAAGCCCGCCATGCCCCCGATCGATCGCGCGGGGCGGCTGTCGCCGCTCGGGCTCGTCCTGCTCGCCATTACGTCGGTCGGGTGGGGCCTCAACTTTCCGATCATGAAAAATTTACTGACCGAATGGCCGCCATTGTCCTCGCGCGGGCTGTGCGGCATCGCGGGCGCGGTGGCGTTGGCGCTGTTTGCGCTCGCGCGGCGGCAGAAGTTGAGCGTGCCGCGGCCGATGTGGCTGCGGTTGCTGCTGGTCTCGATGCTGACGATCGGCGGCTGGGTCGCGTTCATGGGGCTCGCGCTGTTGTGGCTCAACGCCAGCGAGGCTGCGGTGCTCGGCATATCGATCCCGGTCTGGGTGGCGTTTCTGGCATGGCCGATCCTGGGTGAACGGCTTTCGCCGCTGCGCGCCGTCGCGCTGACGGTCGCGCTCGGCGGCATCGCCGTGCTGATCGGTGGCAACGGCATCGAGGCCAGCGTCGAAAAATTGCCGGGCATCGCGTGCGCGCTGGCTGGTGCGGTGTGCGTCGGCCTCGGCACCGTACTGACCAAGCATTTCCCGCTGGCGATGCCGCCGCTGTCGCTGGCCGCCTGGCAGATCGGGCTCGGCTGCCTGCCGATCGCGATCGTTGGCCTTGCGGTCGAGCAGCCGCAACTGGCCGCGTTGTCATACGTCGGCTGGCTGTCGCTGCTCTATATGACGCTGATCCAGTTCTGCCTTTGCTATGTGTGCTGGTTTGCCGCACTGGAGCGGCTGCCGGCGGCGACGGCCTCGATTGGAACCTTGCTGGTCCCTGTCATCGGGGTGCTTGCGGCGGCGGCGATGCTGCGCGAGCCGCTCGGTCTGCGCGAGATCGCGGCGCTGGTGTTCACGCTGGGCGGCGTTGCCGTCGCGCTACGCTCCTAGTTCTGGCACGAGAAGGGCGGCGCACTGGAATGCGCCGCCCTTCGAACTCATGACATCGTGCTATTCCGCCGGGCAGGGGTGCCGTAGCCCGTCATAGCCGAGATACGTTCCTGATGCCGGATCGTAGGATTTGTACCTCTGCATGCAGTACGCCACGGCATCATCGCCGACCGGTGGCGCCGCGGCGACCACGCTGTCGTCGTAATACCCATAGGAGTCGTCGTAGTAATAGCCGTAGGTCGACCCGATGCCGGCACCGACCACGAACCCCGGCCAGAAACCGCCGCCACGGTGGCGATGATGATGGCGATAGCCGCCGCCTTGGTAGACGCCACCTTGGTAGACGCCGCCCGCGACTGGACCTGCGCTGACGCGGGGCTGAACAACGCCAGTGCCGGCAACGGCGCCAGATCTGAAGCCGCGATCACCGCTGGGTGCAATGGCCGCCGCGCCAGCTCTGAAGCCGCCACCGCCGCCGGGTGCAACGGCCATGCCGCCACCTCTAAAGCCGCCACCACCGCTAAAGCCGCCACCACCGCCGGGTGCAACGGAAGCGCCACCACCGCCCCTACCGCCACCACCGAGAGCTGCTGCGCCGCCACCCCTGGCACCGCCGCCACCGGCCGCCGCGCCGCCTCTACCGGAATCCTGCGCCTGCACGGCGCTGATAGGGGCGACCATCGGCAACACCAGCGCGATTGTCGCGGCTGTACTCAAAACTTTCAGATTGATCATTGTTGGCTCCATTTGCGGGATATAGGGCCTAATCCGTTCAGCGGGCGGACGTTCCCGAGGCCGCGTATTGATTGCGCGCAAGCTGAGCCTGTCAGGCTGGAACTGTACGTGGAATGAACGGATTGCGCCGATTCCGCGACCATGCGCGGGCGTGATCGGGCGGTGCAAAGTACGGGTCCGGCAGGGCTGCAATATCAGCCTTTGTCTGGACAATCCGTCCCGCCGGTGGCATCAGAGCGGCACGACATCTCGAACCGGCCGAGCCCTCATGAAGCTGTTTCTGCTGAAATTTTTCACCTGGTGGAGCGGCCAGACGTTCGGCACGCAATTGTGGACGTGGCGATTCGGCGAGTTGGTCGGCCAGGACGAGCAGGGCAACCTTTACTATCGCACCAAGGGCCGCAAGATCGATCCGACGCTCGGCTTCGAGCGGCGCTGGGTGATCTACAACGGCTATGCCGAGGCGAGCCGGGTGCCGCCGTCATGGCATGGCTGGCTGCATCACACCGTCGATGTCGCCCCGACCGAAGAGAACTACACGCCGCGGGAATGGGAAAAGCCGCATGTTCCCAACATGACCGGCACACCCGCGGCCTACCGTCCCTCCGGCTCGACGCTCGCCAGCGGCCGCCGCCCCAAGGCGACCGGCGACTACCAGGCCTGGACGCCGGGAAGCTGACTTCACGTTTATTTTAGCTGATGAGCTTTCGGGATCCTCTTGCCGGCTTCGATACGTGTATATACACTTATATCCATGAAGCAACTGAACGAGACGGATTCCACTGACTACATGGCTGCGGCCGGCTGTTTCTGCCTGGCGTCGCGGCAGGCCGCCCGAAAGATCACGCGGCTCTATGATTCGTACATGCAGGAAGCGGGAATTAGGGTCACCCAGTTCACCATCCTGTCGCAGTTGATGCTGCGGGGTGAACTGCCGATCGGCAGGCTGGCCGGCATTCTCGGCATGGAGCGCACCACGCTGACCCGCAACCTCGCGCCGCTCGAGGAGCAAAAGTGGATATCGATCAAGGCGGGCGACGATCCGCGGGCCCGCATGATCGGCATTACCGGGCAGGGGCGGAGTGCGGTGCGCCGCAGCTTTCCCTATTGGTCGAAGGCGCAGGCGCACATCGGCAAGTTGCTCGGTGCTGACGGGCAGGCCGCGCTGAAACTTTTGGGATCCCGGAATTTGGAGTGAGACAGGACGGGACCTTCGTCCGGCGTTTCGTTCATCTCAATAGGTGTAAATACACGTAATGGAGAAATGTCATGCTCGACTTCATCGGAACCATCGTCCTCGTTGCCGCGATCATCTTCAGCATCAATGCGCTCACTGGCGCGATGCCGATCGGCACATCACAGCGTATTGCGCTTTCCATCGGCGCGGGCCTGTGGACCGGTCTGGCCGCTGCGCTTGCGGGCGCGAACCTGTTCCTCGGAACAAATCCGGTGGGGCCGCCGACGATCGGCACGATGATCGTGCTTCCGCTCGTCGCCACTGCCGTTGCGGCCTCGATCTCGCCGTCGGTGCGCGCTGCGCTGCTGGGGATGCCGATGCCCTTCCTGATCGGTCTGAATGTCTGGCGTGTGGCGGGAGGATTTTTCCTTCTCCTCGCGGCCGAAGGCCGGCTTGCGGGACCATTTCCAACCTCGGCGGGCTGGGGCGACATCATAACCGGCGTGTTGGCCTTGCCGGTGGCCTGGCTCGCACTGCGCGGGCAAGGCAGGGCGCTGGTCTGGACCTGGAATGCATTCGGCATGCTCGATCTTGTGGCCGCGCTTGCATTCGGAATCATCTCCGCGAACGGCTCGCCGCTGCAGATCATTCACGTCGGGCAAGGTTCGGAAGCGGTGCAGCTGCTGCCATGGTCGCTGATTCCGACCGTGCTGGTGCCGATGTATCTGATCGTGCACGGCATTATCTTTGCGAAGCTGGCGAAGGTTGGCCAGCGCGCGCCGGGGCTGAAGCCTGGCGTTGCGCTGCACATATGATCCCGTTTTGCATCGGCTCGGCTGTGGATAGCGGGATCAGCGGGTACAACCATCGCGGCCGCCTTGCGCTCCCCGCGAGGCTGCGGCTCAATAGGGACATCTTACGGAGATGGGAAACCATCGCGTCGGTGTCGGGCTCCAGTCGCGACTGTCCCGGCGAGCAGCGGCCACCGAGTAGGACACGGCCGGGAAATAGGCCCCTGGTGCAGAGGTTCTGAAATCGCCCGCTAATGTGTGGCTGCCGTAGGACAGGAAAGGCCGTCTGGGAAACCAGGCGGCCTTTTTCTTTGTTGCTCTTCGTCATCGTCCGCCCTGTGCGCAATTGCGCACTGGGGCGGACGATCCATTACTCCGTGATCTCTCGGCTCCAGTTGACACCTGCGATTACTGGATGCCCGCCTGCGCGGGGCATGACGGCGGAGGGAGAAGTCACTCCAGCCGCGCGGCGGCACGGTCGATCATCTCGCCGCGGCGGATCTGCGCCTGCGCAATCCTGTCTTTCATGAAGGCGAGCACTTCCGGCGGCGCTGTGTCCGGCGAGCCGGAATTGAACGGCGGCGCGGGATTGTATTCGAGGCGGAGCTGGATCGCTTCCGCGGTCCTTTGGTCATGCAGCAGCGAGACCAGCGTCAGCGCGAAATCAATCCCTGCGGTGACGCCGCCGCCGGTGACACGGTTGCGGTCGACGCAGACGCGCGTCTTGGTCGGGATCGCGCCGAAGGCTTTCAGGAAATCCATCGCCGTCCAGTGCGTCGCCGCGCGGTAGCCTTTGAGCAGGCCGGCGGCGCCGAGCACCAGCGAACCCGTGCAGACCGAGGTGATGTATTTTGCGCCGGGTGCCTGCTTGCGCAAGAAGGCCAGCATCTCCTCGTCGTTGATCATGTCGTCGGTGCCGAACCCGCCGGGCACGCAGATGACGTCGAGCTGCGGGCAGTCCGCAAAGGTCGTGGTCGGCGTCAGCACCAGCACGGAATCGCTCGTCACCGGCTCGATCCGTTTCCAGATCAAATGCAACTTGGCGCCGGGCAGGCTGGAGAACACCTGCAAGGGGCCGGTGAAATCAAGCTGGGTGACCTTTGGGAACAGCACGAGACCGATCTGCAGCGGCGTGGGCGTGGGAGACGGCGCGGACATCGTGACCTCCGGAAAAATTGGCTTGACGGGAGGCATCCTGACATGGTCGCTTCATGTCAGAAATGGCATATTTCCCTCATTTCAGGACATCAGCCAAAAAGCGAGCTGCATGATGATCGGCGTTCTCGTGTTTCCGGATTTCCAGTTGCTCGATGCCGCCGGTCCGATTTCGGTGTTCGAGATCGGAGCGCGCTTTGCCGTTGGCGCCCCCGCGATCAGGGTTGTGGCGGTGACGCCGGGACCGGTGCGTTCATCCTCGGGCGTCGAGATGCTCGCACGCGGACTAAAGCCGTCGGGCGCGATCACCACCCTGATCGTCGCGGGCGGCGAGGGCGTGCGGCAGGCGGCGGCCTGCGCGAAGACGCTCGGCTTCGTGCGCGCCATGGCCAGGCGTGGCGTCCGCATCGCCAGCGTCTGCTCCGGCGCCTATATCCTCGCGGAGGCCGGCCTGCTCGACGGCCGCCGCGCCACCACGCACTGGCAGCGCACGCGGCATTTTCTCAAAACCTATCCACAGGTGAAGCTCGAGCCGGACCGCATCTTCGTCCGCGACGGCGACATCTGGACGTCGGCCGGGATCTCGGCCGGCATCGACCTGTCGCTGGCGATGATCGCGGAAGACTACGGCGACGAGATCGCGCAGAAGGCCGCAAAGCAACTCGTGCTCTATCACCGCCGCAGCGGCGGCCAGTCGCAATTCTCCTCGCTGCTGGAACTGAAGGCGCCGAATGGCCGCTTCGGGCCGCTATTGGCCTGGGCCCGCGAGAATCTCGATGCGCCGCTCACGGTCGAGGATCTCGCCGAACAGGCCGGCATGAGCTCACGGCACTTTACCCGCGCCTTCATGGCGGAGACCGGGACCACGCCGTCAAAGGCGGTGGAGCGGTTGCGCATCGAGGTGGCGCGGCAGCGCGTGCAGTCCTCCAGCGAGGCGATCGAGCGTGTCGCGCAAACCACCGGCTTCCGCGATCCGGAGCGGATGCGCCGCGCCTTCATCCGCGCCTTCGGCCAGCCGCCGCAATCGCTGCGCCGCGCGGCAAGGGCGGGGTAAGGACATTGGCAAGGCCGTCATCTGCGAAAATCCACCCGGCCTTGTGTAAAGTAACCGTCTATTCTCCGATCGCTCACCACCAGGCCGACCCAGGGCACCGTGATCTCCGGGTTGTTCAGGTTGATATACTTGCCCACCAGCCGGCGCGGACCTTCGCGCCTTGCGTCGATGAGGCCCCGGCGCTTGCCGGAATCCCAGTCGAATAACAGGTACACGCGGACCCCCACGATTCTCGCTTCGCCCCGGCCCTGTTTCCATTTATCGGGGGCGTCGCCCGGTATGGTGGGATCCGCAGCACCCTTCCAGCGGCTCGACCACTGACCTTCGATCGTGTCGTGCGGATAGCTGTTATCTCCAGCGCTCCACGGCTTTGCATTTTCATCGGTGGCGGATTCTTCCGGCGCCGTGTTGCGGGCGAACTGCGTCACGTCATCATCGTTGGGGTTTGGAACGTCCAAGACGCCGAACGGATTTCGGGTTGCCGGATCGTTTCCGGACACGGCGTTTCGCTTGGCGCTTTCGGATTTCATCGGTGTCTCCACTGCAATGGCCGTGCTTCGCTCCGAACGGCATGGCCGGCTTCGTGAACGGTGCGATCGCAGAATGGAGGCGTGGTGGCCACCCGATTTCCGGGGAAACCTTGCTGGCTATGTCGAACGTCTTCGACGCTCTATGACTGAGCGCCGTTCACTGGGCTCAGGCGACGTCGGCTTGCGCGCTCGGCGTCTCCTCCGCGAGCAAGGCGTCGAGATCGACGAGCTGCGGATCGTCATGCTCGGGTTCGCCGAGTCCTGCGCTGCCGTGAAGATGCATCAGGGTCTGCACACGACGGGCGTTGAGATGGTCCACATGCTGATGCTGCAGCGCTACCGGCAGCAGCGCTTTGGGCAGTCCGACCAGCGCAAAGGCCGGAACCTTGCGCACCTCGTCGCCCTCGCGCCAAAGCAAGGGATGGAGGGTGTAGATCAATTGCCGGTCGATCTCCGCCGATTGTGGCTGCTCCGACTCGGATGGCGCGAGGCTGGCGAGGTTGGCATTGCCCGCACGCGTGCGCACCGCGGCGGACCGCAGCTCCCAACATATCAAGTCCGCCGCCGCGAGAACCTCGCGGCGCACGGCATCCACGTTGCTCGAAAACCTGGTCGCTTCCGGTATCGACATCGCGCCTTTGGTGACGGCCTCGACCAGCGCGGTGGCGCCGCCATCAAATCCTGGCGCAGCCCGCTCGATCGCCGCAGCCATCGCTTCGATCTGGTCAGCCATCGTGTCGCGATCGCGCTGCGCCTTGGCATCGGCCAGGGCGCGCTCGGCCGAGGCGACCTGCTCGTCGAACTCCGCCAATTCGGCACGCCATGTCTTGGCGCGGTCTTCGACGGCGCGCATGGCGGCTTCTGCGCGATCGAGCCGGGCATTGGCCGCCCCGGCTACCGCCAGCCGTTCGGCGGCGGCGCGTTTTTCTGCAAGTTCCGCTTCGGCGACGCTCAGCCGCTCGGCCAGCTTCTGCCGAGCCGCCAACTTTTCCTTCAGCGCGTTCTCGAAGCGCTCGATCGGGCCGAGCTCGCGCTTAAAAAATGCCATGGCAATACCCCCGCGCCTCACGATCGTCCGCCGAATCAGCGGGCCGATTCGTTACAGGCAAAATCTAGCCTGAAACTTGGATGACATTGCGGCTTAAGTCTGTTTGGCGAAACCGCGCGGTGGATGATGGCCGGCGATGGGCCGGCCATCACCTTCGGTGCGCGCGGGCTGAGGCGCGCCGTCGCTCAGCTATGCTTCTTCAGGAAGATGCGCGCGCTCTGGATATTTTGCGCGGCGTGGATGCGGGCGCGCTCGAGCGGTGTGACGACACCGTTCGCCTTGGCTTGGTTCTCCAGGTTCTGCACGCGCGCCTGGCCCTTCAGCAGCTTCTGGGTTTCATTGAAGTTCAGGTCGCCATCCTGGACGCCCTTGAAGATGCGGTGCTGTTGTGCGTTCTGGCGCGCGTTGATCAAGGGCGTGCCGGCGAAGCTGGTGGCCGATGTAACGGCCAGAAGCAGCGAAGCAAGAATAACGGTCCTCATCACAATTCTCCTTTGCGTTGCTGTCGCGGGCTGCGACGACACCACGTCGGCGCTCGACCCGCGAACACGCACAGGATGGCCGACGACGGCTGCGAGGAATGTGCGCGCTGTCACGAAATCGCGTGGAATTACAAACGTTTAATGACCTCGCAGATGAATGGATTGTCAGAATTGAAAGCGGCTAATGCGGCGCGTCGGGGTGCCAGCCGAGCACCGCCAGCATCACTAAGAATCCGATGACATAGGCAACGGCCACCGGCCAGCCCTGGCCGACCCAGCGGCCGACGGATTTGGCTTCCGGATACATGTTCGACAGCGCGACGCCCGCCGACGAGCCGAACCAGATCATCGATCCGCCGAAGCCGACGGCATAGGCCAGATAGCCCCAGTCGTAACCGCCCTGCTTCAGCGCGAGCGCGGTGAGGGGAATGTTGTCGAACACGGCGGAGACGAAGCCGAGGCCGAGCGCGGTCGGCCACGAGGCGGCGGGTAGTTTCTCGACCGGCATCAACGAGGCCGCGGTGACGAGCGCGAGCAGAAAGACGGTGCCCTTGAAGGTTTCGGGCATCACCTTCCAGTCCGGTGCGCGCAATCCGGCCGTCAGCAGAATGACAGCCCAGACGGCGATACCGAGGACGGGGAGGGCGTCGAGCAGGGCAGGGAACTTGACGTTGGCGGTGATGTTTGCGGCCAGCGCGGCAATCAGAATGGCCGCGACGATGAAGACCCGCACGGGATCGATCTTCAGGCCTTTCGACGGGTCTTTCTGGATCGGCGAGTAGCGCTGTTGCTGAATGGAGGCGGGCACCGCAAAGATCAGCATCGCGACGATGGCTGCAACATAGGCTTCCACCACGGCGAGCGGGCTCACGCCGGCGATCCACATCATGGTGGTGGTGGTGTCGCCGACGACGCTGCCCGATCCGCCGGCGTTCGAGGCCGCGACGATGGCGGCGAGATAGCCGATGTGAACCTTGCCCTGGAACACGTGGCGCGCAACAGTGCCGCCGATCAGGGCGGCGGCGATATTGTCGAGGAAGCTCGACAGCACGAACACCAGGACGAGCAGCACGACGCCGCCCTTCCAGTCGTCCGGCAGCAGCGCCGGCATCTCATCCGGAATCCGGCTTTCCTCGAAATGCCGGGACAGCAGCGCAAACCCCATCAGCAGCAGGAACAGATTGGCGAGCGTGACCCACTCATGCGCCATGTGATGGCCGAGGCCGGCCAGGCCCGCACTGTGCTTGAATCCAGTGAAGACCAGTTTGTAGACGATGATCGCGGCAAGGCCGGTCAGCGCGACCTGAAGCGTCTTGTGATGGAACAGCGCGACCCCGAGCAGCGTCAGCGCGAACAGGATGAAGTCAACGGGTATCCCGAATACAAGGATGGGTTCGATCACATCGGCCTCGGATAAGCGCGAGAGAAATTCACAGGTTCAGGTCGCAATCTGCAATGTGCATTATTTCAGCGCCTTGAGCCAATCAGCGATCTCGCTGACCGCGACGTTGGCCTGCTGAAGTAGCTTGCCCATGGTGAAGAAGCCGTGGAACTGGCCGGGAAAGTGCCGGTAGGTCATGGGTACGCCGGCTTCCTTGAGCCGCGCGGCATATTCGGCGCCCTCATCGCGCAGCGGATCGGCGCCCGCGGTCAGCACATAGGAAGGTGGCAAGCCGGCGAGCGTCTTGGCGCGCGCGGGCGAGGCCTTCCAGTGATCGATGTCGGCTGTGCCGTTGAGATAATGGTTGCAGAACCATTTGATCACGGAGTGCGTCAGCAAGATGCTGGTCTCGGGTTCGCTGTGCGAGGGATGGCTCATCGCAAAGTCGGTGGCGGGATAGATCAATACCTGGCCGGCGAGTTTTGGGCCGTCGCCGTCGCGCGCGGCCAGTGCCACCACGGCGGCAAGATTGCCGCCGGCACTGTCGCCACCGACCAGCAGGTGCCCGGCGTCGATGCCGAGTTGCGCGGCGTTGGCGGCAACCCATTTCGTAGCGGTGATGGCGTCATCGGCGGCGGCGGGGAATTTGTGCTCAGGCGCGAGGCGGTAATCGACGGAGATGACAATCAGCTCGCCTTGATGGGCGAGCATGCGGCACACCACGTCATGAGAGTCGAGATTGCCGATCACCCAGCCGCCGCCGTGGAAGAATACGAGGCAGGGCGCGAGACCGTTGGCCTTGCGCAATTTCTTCGGCGTGTAGATGCGGGCCGGGAGCACGCCATGTGGCGCGGGGATCGAAAGCGATTTGTCCGATTCCAGTTCGGGCGGCTCGGGATTGCTGACGAAGCGGGCGTTCAGATAGTATTCGCGGGCTTCCGGTGCGGTCAGCGTCTCATAGGCCGGGCGGCCGGCCTCCTGAAAAGCCTTGTAGACGGCGGCGGCATCGGGATCGAGCGTGACGGGCATGATAGTGAAGACCTCGTGCGTTGATTGAAAGCTCAGGCGGCGGTGCGGCCGCCGTCGACGGTGTAGGCGGAGCCCGAGACGTAGCTTGCCTCGTCGGAGGCGAGGAACGCCACGATGGAGGCGACTTCGGACGCCTGTCCGAGCCGCCGCGCCGGAATCCGGTCGACGATCTTTTCGTTCGGCGGCGGCTCATTGCCGGGATTGCGGCCCTGCAGGATCGTGCTCAGCATCCGGCTGTCGATCAGGCCAGGACAGACGCAATTGACCCGCACGCCGGTCCCGGTGCATTCCCAGGCCGCGCTCTTGGTGAGCCCGATCACCGCGTGCTTGCTGGCGCTGTAGACGGCGATCATCGGCGATCCGATCAGGCCGGCGATCGAGGCGGTGTTGATGATGCTGCCCTTGTTCTGTTTGAGCATCACCGGCAGCACGTGCTTCATGCCGAGAAAGACGCCGATCACGTTGACGTCGAGCACGCGCCGAAAACTCTCCAGCGAATATTCCGGGATCGGCTTGATGTCGCCCTCGATGCCGGCGTTGTTGTAGAACGCGTCGATCGCGCCGAACCTGTCGACCGTGGCGCGGACATAATCCGCGACTTCGTCCTCCTGGGTGACATCAGCCGTGACCGCGAGCGCTTCGGCGGAGGCGGGCAGGTCCTTGATCGCGGCCTTGAGGTCGTCTTCCCTGCGGTCGACGGCGACGATACGGGCGCCGCGCTCGGCCAACAGGCGGATGGTCGCGGTTCCGATGACGCCGGCCGCGCCGGTCACGACGGCAACCCGGCCATCGAGGCGAATTCGATCGGGCATGTCTGGGGTTTCCTCTCGCTTCTCCGGTTATCCCGGATTTTGGTGGTTTTCGCGCCAGGAGTGGGCACGTCAGCGCGAACGGAAGCGACTATTTCATCTGAAACGGAGCGTGACTAGATCATGGCACACTATCCGAAACCCGGTTTCTGCCTTCCCGGGCCATGATTGAGATCACGGCGCGACTATCGGAAGCCGGTTTCCACCTTCCGGGGGCCATGATCGAGATCATGGCGCGACTATCCGAAAACCGCTCTCCGCCCTTCCGGGCCGTGATCGAGTGCGGCGAGAAGGGGGCGAGCCGCCCTTTCCGCGCCGTATTCGCCGTGTTAACCGGGTGGGACGCGAGCGGCGGATAAGTCTGTACTATGTCGCAAGCCCGATTCGCCTGTAAAAGCCGCGAGATGCTTCGAACCATTGCCCTGACCGGTCTTGCGGCCCTGATCGCCGCCACCACAGTCTCGCTTGTGCCGCCGGCGCAGGCGCAGATCGGCAATATCTTTTCCGATCCGCCGCTGCGGCCGCCGGGCGCCATTCCCCGCGGTAATCAGCAGCAGCAACCCTTCCCCGACGACGACGAGGAAGTGCCGGAACTGCCGCGCGGCCGCCTGTTGCCGACCCCGAACCGTCCGCCGCCGGGGCAGGGCGCTCCGCCGCCGGGAAGCTTCCAGTCGCAGCCGCTGGCGCCGCCGCCCGGCACGACCGTCGCTCCCCAGGGCACCCAGCCGGGCGTTGCCGTTCAGCCGCCGCAGCCGGGCCAGCCGGGCGTCGCCAACGCGCCGCCCAATGCGCTGCCGGGATTGCCGCCGGGCCAGCGCCAGCCCAAGGGCGTGCCCAATTCGCCGGCGACCCTGCAGCCGGGCGACGAGGTCGTGTCCGAGCCGCCGGCAACCAAGATCACCAACAAGAAGGCGAGCTTCTCCGGCCTCGACAAGATCACCGGCCGCATCATCAATTTCGATGAGGATATCGGCGAGACCGTGCAGTTCGGCGCGCTGCGCGTGAAGACCAGTGCCTGCTACACGCGGCCGTCGACCGAAGCTGCCAACACCGATGCCTTTGTCGAGGTCGACGAGATCACGCTGCAGGGCGAGGTGAAGCGGATCTTCTCGGGCTGGATGTACGCTGCAAGCCCCGGCCTGCATGGCGTCGAGCACCCGGTCTACGACATCTGGCTGACCGACTGCAAAGGCCCCGACCAGACCATCGTCAGCGCGCAGCCCGATCCGCCGAAGGCGGCGACGCCGCCGCCGGCCGCAAAGCGTCCGCCGCAGCCGAAGCAGGCGGCGCCGCGCCCGCCGGGATTGCCGCCGCAACCGCAATTCCAGCCGCAGCCGCAGCAGGCTCCTCCACCGCCGCCTCCGCCGCAGCAACGGCCGGGTGGACTGTTTGGCGGATTGTTCGGGAATTGAGCGCTCCGGGCTACGCGCTACGTCAATTGCGCTTCGCAATGATCGCGAGCGCGTCGGCACCGCTGATGCTGGGCGGTAACCGCATGAAATCCGCAGGCTCGCCCGCGATCGCCTTGTCGAGCAAGGCGCGATAGCGGCGCCTCGAAATTTCGACCGCGCCGAAGCTGCGCAGATGTTCGGTGACATATTGGGTGTCGAGCAGCTCGAACCCGCCCGCGATCAGCCGCGCCACCAGATGCACCAGCGCCACTTTCGACGCGTCGCGGGTCCGGTGAAACATGCTTTCGCCGAAGAAGGCGCGTCCCAGGCTGACGCCGTAGAGGCCGCCTGCGAGGTCGCCGTTCTGCCAGACCTCGACGCTGTGGCAGTGCCCGAGCTCGTAGAGCCCGAGATAGAGATCGCGGATACGCTTGTTGATCCAGGTGTCGTCGCGGCCCGGCTGCGGCGCCGCGCAGCCCGCGATGACCGCCTTGAAGGCGGTATCGACGGTAACGCTGAAGGCGTCCGAGCGCACGGTGCGGGCCAGCCGCGAGGCGATGCGGAAGCCCTCGAGCGGAATCAGGCCCCGCATTTCCGGCTCGACCCAGAACAGCGTCGGGTCACCGGCGCTCTCGGCCATCGGGAAGATGCCGCAGGCATAGGCCCGCAGCAGCACTTCGGGCGTGATTTCGGAAGCGGCTGACTCGCGCGATGTCATGCACTCATGATAGCAGGACGGATGGGGCGAATGCTACGTTCCGCAATAGTGACGGTGCGGCCCGATCGCGGGTGAATGAGTGCAGCATGAGCACAGTGTTGATCGTTGTGCCGGTGTTCGCCTTGATCGCGGCCGGCTATGCGGCGGTAGCGCTACACTTCATTTCCCCGACGGCGCACAAGGGCATTTCCGAGTTCGCCTTCAGCATTGCCATTCCGGCGCTGCTGTTCCGGATCGTGGTCGTTGCGGAATTTCCCGCCGTCAACGCCTTCGCGGTGTGGGGCACGCACCTATTATGGGGCAACGGCGGCGACTTGGATCGTCGCGCTTCTGGCGTCATCCGTTCTTCGGCAATCCCGGGCCGACGGCGTGGTCCTCGCGACTCGTCCTGCAGCTTGCGATGCAGGCAATACGGCTATCGAGGGATGCACGGGCCTTAACTCGAGGGCTTCAGCCCGCCGCGGCGTCGGTCGGTTTCGGCGCGGCCGTCGGCACGCGGCGGAAGCGCAGCACGATCCTGGTGCCGTGATGGTCGGGATCGCGCTCGGCAGTCGCGTCCAGCTTGGCGGCCATCGCGCTCACGATGCGTTGTCCCATGCCGGTGGAGCGCGGATCGGCCTTGGCGTTGAGGCCGACGCCGTCGTCCGCAATCGCGACCACGAGGTCGTCGCCCTCGGACTTCAGCTCGACGTGAATGGGACCGGCGCCGTCGGGATAGGCGTATTTGACGGCGTTCATCACCAGTTCGTTGACGATGATGCCGATCGCCACCGCGCGGTCCGGGTCGATCTCGATCGGCTCGGCCTTGAGCGTCAGGCGCGACATCTTGTTGCCTTCGGCCGAACGCCTGAGGTCTTCCAGCAGGGCTTCGAGATACTGGTTCAGCAGCACGCTCTTGAGATCATGCGAGGTGTAGAGGCGGCGATGCACCTGGGCGACCGCGGCGACGCGGCCCATCGCATTGGTCAGCGCCGCCTTGACGTCGTCCTGGGTCGTCGAATTGGCCTGCAAGTGCAGCAGCGAGGCGATGATCTGCAAGGAGTTGCCGACGCGGTGGTTGACTTCGCGCAGCAGCACTTCGCGTTCGGCGGCGAGCGCCGCATAGCGGTCGCGCGAGCGGTGAACCTCGGCCTCGGCCTCGTCGCGGGCGCGCTGAAGTTCGGCCTGCCGCAGCGCGCCGTTGATGGCGACCTGGAGCAACGGAATGAAGTCGCCCCTGACGTCCTTGACCAGATAGTCGGCGGCGCCGGCCTTCAGCGCGGTGACGGCGATCGCCGAATCCTGCGAGGCCGTGACGAACACGACCGGCGGCGCATTCGGGATCGCCATGATCTGTTCCAGCGTTTCGAGACCATCGAGGCCCGGCATGTACTGGTCGAGCGCAATGACATCGATGCCGCCTTGCGCCAGCCGCGCCAGCCCGTGATCGCCGCCGGCCGCATGCACGACCCTGAAACCGGCCCGCGTCAGGCCACGGTCGACCAGCCGCGCCAGCGCCACGTCGTCATCGATATACAGGAGTGTCGGCGTCGCTTTGTTCATGTGGCGGCTGGAGGTACCTGAATGACGGAAAAGAACAGGCCGAGCTGGCGAATGGCGTTGGCGAAGCTTTCGTAGTTCACGGGCTTGGTAATGTAGACGTTGCAACCGAGTTCGTAGCAGCGCTTGATCTCGTGGGAATCGTCGGTCGTGGTCAGCACCACCACCGGCGTGGTCTTGAGATATTTGTTTTCCTTGACCCGCTTCAGGATATCGATGCCGGTCGTGTCGGGCAAATTGAGATCGAGCAGGATAAGTAGCGCATTGCCCTTGTGGTCGAGGCCCGATCCATCCTTGCCGAACAGATAGTCCAGCGCGGCTGTACCGTTGGTGAACGGGATTATCTCATTGTTGACACCGGATCGGCGGATATTCCGCTCGATCAGGCGGGCATGGCCCTCATCGTCCTCGATCATGATGATGGTGACTGGATTAGTCATGTCCGTGTGTTCCGATTACCCACTGGCCAATTGATAGGCAGCGTGATCGTGAACGTGCTGCCTTGGTGAAGTTCCGACGCGACCGACATGGTTCCTCCCAGGCGACGCACCAGGGCGCGGACATGGGCAAGGCCGATGCCCTGTCCCGGCCTATCCTGGGTTCCAGCGCGGCGGAACAATTCGAAAATGCGCTGATGGTCCTTGGGATCGATGCCGCGCCCATTGTCTGATATCTCGAAAATCGCAAAGCCGAGCTTGGTGCGGCCGCGCACCGTGATTTCGCCGGGGACCCCGGTCTTGAGGTATTTGAGCGCATTATCGATCAGATTGGAGAAGATCTGCTCCAGCGCAAGCCGATCGCTGACGATATTCGGCAGCGCGTCGATCCGGATCTCGGCCTGGGCTTCCGCGGCCTGATGCGCCACGGTCGCCACGATGCCTTCGATCAGCTCCCTGGTATCGATCCAGACCGGCTCGAACTCGCGCCGGCCCTCGCGGGTGAGATTGAGGATCGCCGATATCAGCCGGTCCATCTTGCCGATCGACGATTTGATGAAGGCGAGCGCCTCGGAGAAGTCTTCCGAGAGCTGCTTGTCGGAGCCCTCGAGGCGGGGTTCGGCGGTATCGGTGGCGTTTTCCGGGGCTGATGGCGCGGCGGACTGCTCGCGGGAAAGCGCCGCGATCCGCTTGAAGATGTCGCCGCGCAACTCCTCCAACTCACTGGTGAAGCCCATGATGTTCACCAGCGGCGAGCGCAGGTCGTGGCTGACGATGTAGGCGAAACGCTGGATCTCGTCATTGGCTTCGCGCAGGTCCGCGGTGCGCTCGTCGATCGTGGCCTCGAGGTTGATATGACTGTCGCGCAGCCTGGCGTCGGCCTGGTCGCGCGCGTGCGACGAACGCCTGACTAGGAAGATCGCGATGCCGGCCAGCACGACCACGAAGCCTGAGCCGATGCCGGTGATCGAGGCCGCCAGCGTCTGGCTGCGATCGGCGTTGGTCGTGCGCTCGACAAACAGACGGTCTTCCTCCGCCCGCATCCGCACCGCGAGATCATCGATATGTTTCATGGTGTCGCGCCCGATGCCCTCGCGAACGATCTTGGCGGCGTCGCTCATGCGCTGCGACCGGGCCAGTTCAATGGTCTTACGGAATTCCGCGATCCGCTGGTCGTAGAGCGGCATCATCTCGTTGATGAGGCGCTTTTGAACCGGATTGTCGCTGGCAAGCTCACTCAACCGCGTCAGCGCCGGCGCCAGTTCGGATATGGCTTGATTGAAATCGGTCTGAAAATCAGGCCGCAATGTTGCGAGGTAGCCGCGCTGTGCGCTTTCGGCGCGGCGCAACTGCAGTTGGACGAGCGATATCTGATTTTCGACCTCGAGGGTGTGCAGCACCGCGCGCGCGTCCTCTCGCGCCTTGTTCACCAGATGGACTGAACCGGCGCTGATGGCGGTCAACACCAGGAGCCCCGCCGCAAGCAGCAGGATGTGCCCGATGGCGCGCTTACGCTGGGCATCAGCGGTCACGGTGATCTCGCGTCATGACAAACGGACAAGCGCCCCTGGCAACCCCTGTACACCCCAACGTGCGATGGAACCCATCGGTTCCGTGCGCCATCGAATATTTCAGGAGGTCTTGTCGCTCAGGTCTTGCCGTCCACCGGCTGGCCGGCGAGGTACTGCTCGAGCCAGTGGATGTGGTAGTCGCCGTTGATAATATCGGCCTCCCGGACCAGCGCCCGGAACAGCGGCAGAGTGGTTTCGATGCCGTCGACCACCATCTCGTCGAGCGCCCGGCGCAGCCGCATCAGGCATTCGGCGCGGGTCTTGCCGTGCACGATCAGCTTGCCGACGAGGCTGTCGTAATATGGCGGAATGACGTAGCCCTGATAGACAGCGGAATCGATCCGCACGCCGAGCCCGCCGGGCGGATGGAATTGGGTGATCCTGCCGGGCGACGGGCGGAAGGTCTGCGGGTTTTCCGCATTGACGCGGCATTCGATGGCATGCCCGATGATGGCGATCTCTTCCTGCTTTGCAGGCAGGTCGCCGCCGGCGGCGATGCGGATCTGCTCCAGCACGAGGTCGATGTCGGTAATGCTCTCGGTGACGGGATGCTCGACCTGGATGCGGGTGTTCATCTCGATGAAGTAGAACTCGCCATCCTCGTAGAGAAATTCGATGGTGCCGACGCCGAGATATTTCATGTCCCGCATCGCCTTGGCGCAGGTCTCGCCGATCCTGGCTCGGGCGGCGGCGGAAAGAACCGGCGAGGGGCCTTCTTCCCAGACCTTCTGGTGACGGCGCTGCAGCGAGCAGTCGCGCTCGCCGAGATGGATCGCGCCGCCGCGGCCGTCGCCGAGAATCTGGATCTCGATGTGGCGCGGCTTCTGCAGGTATTTTTCGAGATAGACCGAAGCGTCGCCGAACGCCGATTTGGCCTCGTTGGACGCGGTCGACAGCGCCATCATCAGATCGTCGGCGGTGTGCGCCACCTTCATGCCGCGTCCGCCGCCACCGGCGGCCGCCTTGACCAGCACGGGGAAGCCGATCGCCTTGCCGATCGCCAGGGCGTCGTCGTCGGGCGAGACCGCGCCATCGGAGCCCGGAACGACGGGGATGCCGAGCCGCTTGGCGGTCTTCTTGGCCTCGATCTTGTCGCCCATCAGGCGGATATGCTCGGCTTTCGGGCCGATGAAATGCAGATTGTGGTCGGCGAGGATTTCGGCGAAGCGGGCGTTCTCCGACAGGAAGCCGTAGCCGGGATGCACGGCATCCGCACCCGTGATCTCGCAGGCCGCGAGCAGTGCGGGGATGTTGAGATAAGAATCCTTTGACGGCGGCGGCCCGATGCAGACGCTCTCGTCGGCGAGCCGCACATGCATGGCGTCGGCATCGGCGGTGGAATGCACCGCCACGGTGTTGATGCCGAGCTCCTTGCACGCGCGAAGCACGCGGAGCGCGATCTCGCCGCGATTGGCTATGAGGATCTTGTCGAACATGGTGTCCTAACGAAGAGGGCGAGTAGCGAATGGCCAATAGCGAATAGATAGCTTGCTTCTATTCGCCATTCGCCACTCCCCATTCGCTATTCAATGATCACGAGCGGTTCGCCGAATTCAACCGGCTGGCCGTCCTCGACGAGAATTTGCGTCACCGTGCCCGCGCGCGGCGACGGGATCTGGTTCATCGTCTTCATCGCTTCGATGATCAGCAGCGTTTGCCCGGCCGATACCTTGCTGCCGACATCGATGAACGGCTTGGCGCCGGGCTCAGGCGCCCAATAGGCGGTACCGACCATCGGCGAGGGGACCACGCCCGGATGCTTGGCCAGGTCGGCACCCGCCGCAGGGACGGCCGCCGCCGCAGCAATCGGCGCCGGCTGGAAGCCCGCCGGCATCGCCGCCGACACGCTGATGGTGCGCGCGACCCGCACCCGCAAGCCGGAGCGCTCGATCTCGATCTCGGTCAGGCTGGTCTCATCCAGCAGCAGCGCGAGTTCGCGAATGAGCGCGCTGTCGTCGCTCTTCAGATTTGCGGCTGATTTGTCCGCTGACTTGTTGTCGGGCTGGCGGGCCATGCTCTTGATCCGGAATTCTCGATGTGGGTGACGGCTGAAGCGTCAGGCTTGATATCGTTCGACGTCAGGTTTGAAGTCAGGTCTTGGCCTTGGCGCCGAGTTTGGCGGCAAGGCCATTGATTGCGAGGCGGTAGCCATCGATGCCGAAGCCGCAGAGCGATGCAAAGGCGGCCATGGCCGTGTACGAGTGATGACGGAAGCTCTCACGGGCGTGGATGTTGCTGATATGCACTTCCACCGTCGGGATTTTCACGGCGACCAGCGCGTCATGCAGCGCGATCGAGGTGTGCGAATAGCCGCCGGCGTTGATGATGATGCCGACCGCCTTTTTGGCGTGCGCCTCGTGGATGAAGTCGATCAACTCGCCTTCGCGGTTGGACTGCCGGCAATCGGCCTTGAGGCCGAACTGCGCCGCCGTTTCCACGCACAGGCGTTCGACGTCGGCGAGCGACGCATGGCCATACTTTTCCGGCTCCCGTATCCCCAACATGTTGAGGTTCGGGCCATTGAGGACATAGATCGTCGCGGCAGAAGCTTGGGCCATCCGGATTCCAGCAAAGCGGGGGGCAGGCAGGTCGCGGGGTTATAGGTAACAACGAGGCCAAGGGGAAGCCTTTAGGCCGCTCCGGCGCCCATTCGAGGGCCTCATCTTGTTCATAAAAAGGTCCGGAGAACCTGCTGAAATTGCACGTTAACCCAATGCCAAGGAATCGAGCCGGGGGCCTCCGGCGCGCCGTCATCCACCACCATTGGGCTTAAAGACCCCAAGCCCAGGCCAAGATCGCCACGGTTGTGCTGCCGGAGATGGGTGGCGCAGGCCGACACGGATTTTTTCCGCCAATGTCGGGCCGGGCTTTCCGAATGCATATGCACCATACACTGCAGGCCAAACCCGGTTTGTTAGGTCTCCACCCGAAATGATGAATTCGCTGGGAACGCTCGGTCGCTGCAGCTCTTGTGTATCGGCCGAGCAAAAGAGGGCGGGCATTTCTGCCCGCCCTCTTAGTTGCGTAGTTGCGAAAGCCCGCTGTTAGACTTCCAGAATCGCTACGATCTCGTAGGTGTTCGGATCCACGATCACGATCTGCTCCTTGACGAGGATATACTTATACCTGCGCCATTCCGGATAGATCGTCACCACTCGCTCCGGCAAGGTGTGGAAGGTCACGTCGCGCGGTACGCGAGTGCCGACCGAAATCGAGAAGTTAACGTTCGTCACCGGCGCAACGCGCTGTTCCTTGATCACGCTGGTGATCTGGGTGCGCTGCTCGGTCGAGAGCTTCGCGGCCGCGCCGGCTTGGCCCGTCGTGGTCGTGCTTTGGCCGGCGGCTCCGCCCTGGGTCTGCGTCTGCATGCGATCCTGCTGGCCCTGAGCCTTCTGGTCCTTTTGGGTCGTAGTCTGGTCGCGACCCTGCGTCGTGGTCTGGTCACGATGCTGGGTCGTGCTTTGATCACGCTGCATCGTGCCCTGGCCAGTGGTCTGTCCCTTCTGTTCGGACTTCTGCTCGGCCTTTTGCTCGGATTTCATGCCGCCGCGGTCTTCCTTACCCTCGGCCTTCATGTCCTTGCCGCCCTTCATGTGGTCTTCGGCGCGCTGGTTCTTTTCAGCGCCCATCGACTTCTGCTCGGACTGCGAGGACTTCATGCCCGACGTGCCGCCGCTCTCGCGCCCGCTATCGCGCTGCATGGTGCCGGACGAGGGGCCACCGCGCTCGGACGAAGGCGCGCTCTGCTGCGCCGCGGAACCTGCGGATCCCGGGTCGCGGCCCGGACCCTGCGCATTGGCAAAGCCGGTTCCGGCGATCAGCGCCGCCGCGGCGACCGAAATCAAAAAGCGATTAGTCATTAGAATGTCTCCTCACGTGTTTCTGCATTGCCCACGCCAACAACGAAAGGATTTGCCTGATGTTCCTAACCAGAGGCGGTTCCGCCGACTTTGTTTTGTGAATGCGTGATGAATGACTTCGCCTTGCAAATTACACAGAAAAACAAGACCCGTCCGAAATCAGGGGAGGCTGATATCGAAGCGCTTGATCAGCCCGTTCTCAATCCTGAAAACGTGTCCGACCATTTTGTCGGACAGCAGCTTGCCGCCGAGGTCGCGCACGGTCTGATGAACCTCGACCACGACTTCTCCGTCAGCCCCGATCGAGAAGCCCGTCGGCTCAACGTGGGGATCGATCATCGTCCACTGACGCGTCCAATAGCTGCGGACACCTTCTTGGCCATGGACGTGCCCGCCCTCCATGCCATTGGCCCACATGATGTCCCGGTGCATGAGAGCGAGGATCCGGTCGATGTCGCGGGCATTGAAGCGGTCGTAAACGCGCTCAAGAAGCTCCCGCTCGCTCGACATCGAAGACCTCATGCGCTCGCGGCACCGGCCGCGTCAGCACTGTTGAAAGCGGCGCTCAGCACGTCGCCTTGCCGCAACGGGCGTTGCTGATCTTTTCCCGCAGGTTCTCGACGCCGACCGCGCCGATCACGACCTGCTTGCCGATCACGTAGCTCGGCGTGCCGTTCATGCCCATCGCTTCGGCGAGCTTGAAATTTTCCTCGAGCGTGTTGCGCACTTCGGCGCTTGCAAGGTCCTTCTCCAGCTTTGCCATGTCGAGGCCGACTTCCTTGGCAACGGCCATGGCTCGCGCCTTGTCGGCGGCGCCGCGGCCGGAGAGCAGCTTCTGGTGGAAGTCGAGATATTTCTTGCCGGTCGGATCCTGCATGCGCACCGCGACGGCGACCTGGGCGGCTTCGACCGAGCCCGCGCTCAGCACCGGAAATTCCTTGAGCACGACCTTTAGCTTCGGATCGGCCTTCATCAGCTCCATCATGTCAGCCATCGCGCGCTTGCAGTAGCCGCAATTGTAATCGAAGAATTCGACGAAGGTGACGTCGCCGTCCTTGTTGCCGACGGTGACGCCGCGCGGCGAGTTGAAGATCGCGTCGGAATTATTGGCGACTGCGGCTTCGTGCTTTGCGGTTTCAGCCGCGCTCTGCCGCTTGCTGAGTTCGGCCATCGCCTCTTCGAGCACTTCGGGATGCGCAATCAGGTAGTTCCGGACGATGGTCTCGATGTCGCCGCGCTGGGTATCGGTGAAGCTCTGCGCGGAAGCGGGCATCGGCGCGCCGCAGAGCGCCACGGCAAACAATGCGGGAATGAGAAGACGGAACGAGGGCATCGGTAAATCCTTATGCGGCGGGTTCCCGGGCAATTCTGCTGAAGGCCGGCTCCTGGAGAATATCCTGGTCGCGGGTGACCAAGTCCTTGGTGACCAAGTCCGATTATAGCCGAACGCGGTTTATTACTAGTTGCTCCTCTGGCCCGGCAGCGGCTTGGCGCTCACAATGTCGTCAGCCTTGACCCATCCCGGCGTCCCGACCGCGAAGCGTGTTTTCGCCCGCGATGCAAGATCGCGCGCCGTCTTGTTGTCGCCGCGAAGGTAGGCGGCCTGGGCCGACGCCAGATCGGCCTGCGCGTAGTCGCCTTTTCGGCCATAGGCCATGGCGAGCTGGATGTAGCCGATTGGCGCTTCGCTCTCTCGCGCCACCGCCGCGCGCAGGATGGCGATCGCCTCATCGGTGTAGGCATTGTTGCCGGTTGCCACGAGGGCCTGTCCAAGCAGCATCTCGATCAGCGGCGCGTTGTTGGAGAGCGCTACGGCCTTGCGCAGCGGCGCAATCGCCTCCTGCGGCTTGCCGCCTTCCAGCAGCGCCTGGCCGCGCACCTCGTGGAAATAGGGATTATTGGGTTGCTGTTGGATCAGGGCGTCAATCTGGGCGAGCGCGCTGCGCAGGTCGCCGTGCAGATAGGTCGAGATCGCGTGGGCATAGCGCGCGGGCAGGCTGTTGTTGGACAACGGATAGCGCCGGTACACGGTCTCCTGCCGCTCCATGAAGGCCGAGATCTTGGCGCGCACCATGTCGTGGCGCAGCTGCAGGGCAGGGTCGTCCTTCTTGTCCCAATAAGGGCTCGACCTTGCCAGTTCTTCCAGCGCGGCGACGCGCTGGGCCGGCATCGGATGCGACTGAACGTAGGGGTCCGAGCCGCGCGCGGCGAACAGGCTTTCGTCGGTGAAGCGCTTGAAGGTCTCGTACATGCCCCGGGCCGACTGGCCGGTGCTGGTGAGAAATTTCACGCCGGCCTTGTCGGCGTTTTCCTCCTGCTGGCGCACATAAGACAGCAGGTTGCGGCGGATCATTTCTCCCGGTGCGGAGAACATTGCCGCTCCGGCGTTTGACAAGCCGCTGTTGCTGCCGCTCTTCGCGCCCGCCACCATCGCGCCGGCGCCAAGCAGCATGGCAATGATCATCTGCGTCTGGGCCTGCGCCATCTGCTCGCGCATCTTGGCGAGGTGGCCGCCGGCAAGATGGCCGGTTTCGTGCGCCATCACGCCGATGATCTGGTTCGGCGTCTCCGACTGCATGATCGCGCCGTAGTTCACGAAGATGCGGCGGCCGTCGGCGACGAAGGCGTTGAAGACGCCCTGGTTGATGATCACCATCTGGATGTTCTGTTTTTCCAGACCGGCGGCGCGCAGGATCGGCCGGGTATATTCGCGCAGCAATTGCTCCGTCTCGGTGTCGCGGAGTACCGGTGGGCCCTTGTTCTCCTGCGCCACAGCCGCCATTGGCGCAACGGCAAGCGCTGTGGCCGTCATCAGCGCGGTCAACTTCAGTGGTTTCTTGCGTAAGGCGATGCGGAGCAGCATGAGCGGTCTTTGGCGATTGGTGATGCGTCCGGATTTGCCCGGACGCAGGTTCGGCTTCCGATTAGATCAGAAACGGGTCCCAGTTTGTTGTTTCAACGTGTTTCTTTCGCCCGAGCCGGGGTATCACTGCGTGAACCCGGGTATCACCACGTGAACCCGGTATCACTTCGCTGGAAAAGGCTATAACAAGCCACCGAATGCGGCCAGTCTGGGGCGGTGGCCGGTTCGGGAACCTGAATTCGGCGCGCGCCCTGCAAATAGCAGATATCGATGCTGGAATCGACACTTAGAGATCGCGCGACGGCGCTGCTGACCCCCTCGGCACGGAGCGACGTTCCGCCCTTCATGGTGATGGACGTGATGGCGGCTGCGGCCCGCATCGAAGCCGCCGGCGGCCATGTCATTCACATGGAGGTGGGGCAGCCGGCGGCGCCGGCGCCCAGGGTCGCGATCGCGGCCGCGCATGCCGCGCTCGATGCCGCGCGGATCGATTACACGTCCGCGCTCGGCATCCCCACGCTGCGCGCGCGGATCGCGAGGCACTACCGCGATACTTATGGCTGTGCGGTTGATCCCGAGCGCATTGTGATCACGACCGGCTCCTCCGGCGGTTTCATTCTGGCCTTTCTGTCGATGTTCGAGCCGGGCGACCGGGTGGCGGTCACGGTGCCGGGCTATCCGCCATACCGGCATATCCTGACGGCGCTCGGCTGCGAGCCGGTGCTGATCGAGACGTCGAGCGCGACGCGTCATGCGTTGACGGGCGAGGCCTTGCTGGCCGCGCATCGCAAGACGCCGCTGAAGGGCGTGCTGGTCGGCAGCCCGGCCAATCCGACGGGAACCATGATGTCGCGCGAGGCGCTGACCGGCCTGATCAATGCGGCGGAAGGCGCGGGCATACGCTTCATTTCCGACGAGATCTATCATGGCCTCGACTATGCGTTTCCGGCGGTGACGGCGGCGGAGCTTTCGCCGCAGGCACTGGTGATCAATTCGTTCTCGAAATATTTCTGCATGACCGGCTGGCGGGTCGGCTGGATGGTGGTGCCGGAGCCGCTGGTGCGGCCGATCGAGCGGCTGCAGCAGAACCTGTCGATCTCGGTGCCGACGCTGTCGCAGATCGCGGCCGAAGCGGCATTCGAAGGCCGCGAAGAGATGGAGGCGATCAAGCGCGGCTATCAGGAGAACCGCCGCATCCTGATCGAGGGACTGCCGAAGGCCGGCCTCAGCAAGTTCCTGCCCGCGGATGGCGCCTTCTACCTCTACGCCGATGTTTCTGATTTCACCGCCGACAGTTTCGAATTTGCCGGCCGCATGCTGGAGAAGGCGCATGTGGCGGCGACGCCGGGCGTCGATTTCGATCCGATCCACGGCCGCAGCTTCATTCGCTTCTCCTACGCGCGCTCGGCTGACGAGATGCGTGAAGCGGTGACGCGCATCGCGCGTTGGCTTCGCTAGCACGCAGCCATTGCCGTTCGTTTCATTGCATCGTTCCGCGCCGGCCTGAAAGATTATTCTTCTCTCGACCGACGCATCGTCTCGCCTGCTGGCGAAGCGCCCAACGCCATTGACTCCGCTCGCCCAAAGGATTTTGGCTGTGTGCGACGGATTGGCGCATGCTCGACCGATCCGCACTTTCTGAGGGGAGTAAGCGTCATGGCGGCAACGATTGCGACCGAAGCACCGGCAAGTGCGGCAAAGCCCTGGTACCGCGTTCTTTACGTCCAAGTCTTGATTGCGATCGTGCTCGGCGCGCTGTTCGGCTGGCTGTGGCCTGCGCTTGCGACCAACGACTGGATCAAGGCGCTCGGCGACGGCTTCATCAAGCTGATCAAGATGGTGATCGCGCCGATCATCTTCTGCACGGTGGTATCTGGTATCGCGCATATACAAGACGCCAAGAAGGTTGGCCGGATCGGCGTCAAGGCGCTGGTTTATTTCGAGGTCGTCTCCACCTTTGCGCTGGTGATCGGTCTGCTCATCGGCAATCTGGTCAAGCCCGGCGCGGGGTTCGGCGGCGGCATGGCCGACGCGGCAAAAGTAGCCGGTTTCGCCAAGCAGGCCGAGGCGCAGAAGAGCGTCGATTTCTTCCTGCACATCATTCCCGATACGGTGGTAGGTGCTTTCGCGCAGGGTGAAATCCTCCAGGTCCTGCTGTTCGCGATCCTGTTCGGCTTTGCGCTGATGGGCCTCGGCGAGCGCGGCCACACGATCCGCGCCTTTATCGACGATGCGGCGCACGCGGTGTTCGGCGTCATCGCCATCGTGATGAGGGTTGCGCCCATCGGCGCGTTCGGCGCGATGGCGTTCACGATCGGCAAGTTCGGAACCGGCGCGATCCTGAACCTGATCGGGCTGATCGCGACCTTCTACGTCACCGCCGCGCTGTTCGTGTTCGTGGTGCTCGGCGTGATCGCGCGGATCGTCGGTTTCTCGATCTTCAAGTTCCTGGCCTACATCAAGGACGAGCTCCTGATCGTGCTCGGCACGTCGTCCTCGGAAAGCGCGCTGCCGTCCTTAATGGAAAAGCTCGAGCGGCTTGGCTGCTCCAAGTCGGTGGTCGGCCTCGTGGTGCCGACCGGCTACTCGTTCAACCTCGACGGCACCAATATCTACATGACGCTGGCAACCCTGTTCATCGCGCAGGCGCTCGGCTTCGATCTCTCCTTCGGCCAGCAATTGACCATCCTGCTGGTCGCGATGCTGACCTCGAAGGGGGCGTCCGGCATTACCGGGGCCGGCTTCATCACGCTGGCCGCGACGCTCGCCGTGGTCGATCCGCGGCTGGTGCCGGGCATGGCCATCGTTCTCGGCATCGACAAGTTCATGAGCGAGTGCCGCGCGCTGACCAATCTGTGCGGCAACGGCGTCGCCTGCGTGGTGGTGTCCTGGTGGGAAGGCGAACTCGATCACGATAAGCTGATCGCCAATCTCAACAAGGAGATCGACCCGACCGACGTGGAGACTGCGATTACGACGGGATAGCATCAGCTCGATGCAAACAAAGAACCGCCCGGTTTTGGCCGGGCGGTTTTCTTTTTGGTTTGATCCTTACTCGCCGCTGCCGAAGCGCCGCGACCACCAACCCGCCTTGCGCGGCGCGGTTTCGTCCGGTGCGGCCGGCGCCGGCTCGGCCGGAGCAGGCGCGGGAGACACGACCGGCTCCGGCGCGCTGTGGCTGATGGAGGGCGCCGGTTCGGCCGCAGCGCTGGTCACGAAGCTGACTTTCTCGCGCACGGTCGAACGCCGCCGCGCCGCGGCCCGCTCGGCCTCTTGCCTGGTTTCTTCAGCGGTTGGCGCGGGCGCACGCACGTCCGGCTCGGGTTGGGCGTAGGCCGCAGGCTGCATCTCCACCGGCTGCGAGACCGGTTCGGGTTGAACGTCGGCCTGCACCAGCGATGGCGCGGGCTCGGACGCGCCGCCGTCGAAATCGGCAACCGCGCTGGTCACTTCGAAAGCCGGCGGCGGCCCGAGTTCGTCCGCGATCGATCCGGCAAGGCCGTCTTCAAGTTCGGTACCACGCCGACGGCGTCCGCCGCGACGGCCGCGACGGCGCGGGCGCCGTTCGCCACTGGCAGGCTGATCGCCGCGGGCCATGCCGGGCTGTTCGTCGCCTTCGTCCTCGTCGGCTTCGCCGTCCTCGGCGGTCACGCCTTCGATGGTCTCGCCCGCGACGCGCGTCGCGTCACCGTCCTCGCGCGGGGCGGCGCCGTCACGCGGCTCGCCACGGCCGCGCCGGCGTCGGCGCCGCTTGCGGCGGTGGCCGTCTGCTTCGCTTTCGCCCGCCGCCGCTTCGGCGGCATCGTCGGCCAGTCCCTCGGTCTCCTCGGTTTCGACCTCGGATTCGGTTTCGATGTCGAACGCCTCGTCGTCGTCATAGGCTTCCTCGACCGGCGGCGGGAAGGCGGCAGCCTGCGCCGCCAGCAACGCCTTGGCGGCTTCCAGCGTGTGCACCTGTTCGCCGCGGTCGATAATGAACGACTGCTGGCCGGCGACGGTTGGATCGGCGCTCACGGCGAGCGACACCTTGAAGGCGTTTTCGAGATCGCGCAGATGGCCGCGCTTGTGGTTGAGCACATAGAGCGCGACGTCGGTGCGGGTGCGCACCACCAGATTGTGGGTCGCGCCCTTCATCAGGATTTCCTCGATGCCGCGCAGCAATTGCAGCGCGACCGACGAGACCGAGCGGACATGACCGCTGCCGCCGCATACCGCGCAGGGCTCGGTCGAACTCTCCAGCACGCTGGCGCGGATGCGCTGGCGCGACATTTCCAAAAGGCCGAAATGCGAGATGCGTCCGACCTGGATGCGCGCGCGATCCTGCCGCAGGCAGTCGGAGAGCTTGCGCTCGACCGCGCGGTTGTTGCGCTTCTCGTCCATGTCGATGAAGTCGATGACGATGAGGCCTGCGAGATCGCGCAGGCGCAATTGCCGGGCGACTTCTTCGGCCGCCTCGAGATTGGTCTTGAGCGCAGTGTCCTCTATGTGATGTTCGCGGGTCGAGCGGCCGGAATTGACGTCGATCGAGACCAGGGCCTCGGTCTGGTTGATGACGATGTAGCCGCCGGAGCGCAGCTGCACGGTCGGCGAAAACATCGCGTCCAACTGACTCTCGACGCCCATTCGCGAGAACAGCGGCTGGCCGTCGCGATACTGCTTCACCGCCCGCACGTTCGAGGGCATCAGCATCTTCATGAAGTCGCGCGCTTCCTGGTAACCGGCCTCGCCGGCGACCTGGATTTCGTCGATTTCCTTGTTGTAGAGGTCGCGCAGCGACCGCTTGATCAGCGAGCCTTCCTCGTAGACGAGGGTGGGGGCCTGCGACTTCAGCGTCATGTCGCGCACGGTTTCCCACATCCGGATCAGATATTCGAAGTCGCGCTTGATCTCGGGCTTGGTCCGCGAGGCGCCGGCGGTGCGCAGGATGATCCCCATGCCTTCCGGCACGTCGAGGTCCTGCACCACTTCCTTCAGCCGCGAGCGGTCCTGGGCCGAGGTGATCTTGCGGCTGATGCCGCCGCCGCGGGCGGTGTTGGGCATCAACACGGCATAGCGGCCGGCCAGCGACAGGTATGTCGTCAGCGCCGCGCCCTTGTTGCCGCGCTCTTCCTTGACGACCTGAACCAGCATCACCTGGCGGCGCTTGATGACTTCCTGGATCTTGTACTGGCGGCGCGGGCGGAACGGGCGTTCCGGAACTTCCTCCAGAACGTCGTCGCCACCGACGGATTCGACCACTTCCTCTTCGGCATCCTCGCCGTCGTCTTCATCATCATGACCGTCGTCGCGTTCGGAAGCCGGGGCGAGTTCGTCCGGAGAAGCGACGGCGTACCCTTCACCGGCGTGCTCGATATGCGGCGCATCGTCGGCATGGGCCGCGTTTTCGCGCGCATGTTCCTCGTCATGCGGCTCATCATGAGCGTGTTCAGTCGTCGCCTCGGGGGCGGCCGCCTCGACCGGCGCCACGGTGGGCATGCCGGATTCCAATTCTGCGACCGGTGCTTCGCCCGCGGCGTCTGCCCGTTGGTCAGAACCTTGCGCATTGTGATCGTGGTGATCATCGTGGTCGTGATGAGCATCGTGATCGTGCGAATGATCGTGATCGTGGCCATTCGCCTCGTGATCATGCGCATCGTGGTCGTGATGGGCCGTATCCTCATGATGCCCGGCATCATTCTCATGATGCTCAGCATCGTGCGGATGCACTTCGCCGGCATACGCGACTTCGTGCTGATGCGCCTCGCCTTCATAGGGCTGGGCCGCCTGCGCGGGATCCTGGCCGGCGTTCTCGACGACGCCGCTCTGGACGCGGTCGCCATGGCCGCGACGGCGCGCATTGCGGTGGCGCGAGCGGCCACGGTGGCGGTTGGAGGAGCGGTTCTCGCTTTCTTCTTCGGCTTCGCGGTGGGCGCGCTCGTCGGCCTCGATCAGCGCCTGCCGGTCGGCAACCGGGATTTGGTAGTAGTCCGGGTGGATTTCGCTGAACGCCAGGAAGCCGTGGCGGTTGCCGCCATATTCGATGAACGCTGCCTGCAGCGACGGTTCTACGCGCGTGACCTTGGCGAGATAGATATTGCCGCGAAGCTGCTTGCGCTGGGCGGTCTCGAAATCAAATTCTTCGACGCGGTTGCCGCGGACCACAACGACCCGGGTCTCTTCCGGGTGGGTGGCGTCGATCAACATCTTGTTGGGCATTTTGGAACTCTTGACGGCGGCGGGCGCGGTGCATGGCACGCGCAAATTGCGCGGCCCGGTGACGCGACGGTCCACCTGATTCGGGGGTGAGGGGAAGGCCAAAACGCACTTCTTGGCGCCGCGCCGAACGGGGAGCCACCGGAGCGAGGCGACGTGCGAAGCTTTCGCCTCGCGTCGGCGCGATCGTTCCGTGGATCCTGGTCGGCAACACAGTCTGGCGCATCAAGCGTCGGCCCGTCTAAACATGTTGGCGGAAAGGATACCGCCGTATCTATCGCTGAAGGCCCGGTTCGGCGCCTAAACGCCCGCCGGCCATCGCATATCGGACCCTTTTTGGATCCGGATAATCAGTTTTGCCGCGTCTCAAACCGTCCCTGGAAAAGGTACCTGGGACCGGACGCCGCTCGGGCTCGAAACCGCCACTCCGTGTCAGCCGCGCGCGGCGCTGGCCGTGGAGGGATCGGGAAAGACGCAGGTTCCTTCGACTTGGAAGGCTCCAGCGCTGCACCGGGAGGCTGAACGCGACACAACCGGGAGTATTAGCCGTCAGCACCTCGTACATACGTGGATTGGGGGCTGCGTGCAAGGGAAGCGCAAGGGAACTCCAAGGGAACCCCCTCTCGAGCGTCGCAGCGCGGCAACACTCGCTCCTTTTCACAGATTCGACGTTAAGGTCCGATTAACCCTGTGGTTCTAATGCGGTAAGGGAAGGCTCCTCCGGAGGCACCGAATCGTTGGCGAGCCGCGCAAATCACCTTGTTTTGCTGGGATGTGGCCTATTGTGCGCCGCAGCATTGCTATGCACCCAAATGACCGGCCCCGGCGCGGCTCAAGCGCCGGTTTATCAAGCACCGGCTGCTCAAGCCGCCATTGCCGGCCCGGCGGCAGTATCGAATTTCCCGATAGCGTCTGACGCTCGTCTGGCCGGCGATGCCAAACAGACCCGTTTCATCCTCGATCTCGACAAGGCGGTCCAGTTTCGGGCTTTTACCTTGGCGGACCCCTATCGTGTGATCGTCGATCTTCCCCAAGTCAGTTTCCAGCTACCGGCCGGGGTCGGTGTCGCGGGACGGGGATTGGTCAAGGCGTTTCGTTACGGCTTGGTCATGCCGGGCGGATCGCGGATCGTGTTCGACCTGACCGGACCGGCCAAGATCGCCAAATCCTATGTGCTGGAGGCGGCCAACGGCCAGCCGCCGCGGCTGGTGCTTGAATTCGAACAGGTGGACCGCACCGCCTTTGTCCAGTCGCTGGCGCCGGAAAGCCGCCCCGAGCTGCGCCCTGCGATCGCCGAGGCCAACGCCGCCGTTGCGCGGGCGGACGCGCCGGCCGCGCCTCCGTCGCCGCCGGACAAAAGGCCTGTCGTCGTGATCGATCCCGGTCATGGCGGAGTCGACAACGGCACCCAGGCCGGCGGCGGCGACATCATGGAAAAGAATCTGGTGCTGGGTTTTGGCCTCGCGCTGCGCGATCGGATCGAGAAGTCGGGCAAGTATCGCGTCGTCATGACCCGGACGGACGACACCTTCATTCCGCTCGGCGACCGCGTGAAGATCGCGCGCAACGAGTCGGCGGCGCTGTTCGTCTCGATCCATGCCGACGCCTTGCGGCGTGGCGAGGGCGACGCCCAGGGCGCCACCATCTATACGTTGTCGGACAAGGCCTCCGACTCCGAGGCCGAGCGGCTGGCGGACACTGAAAACAAGTCGGACGCGATCGGCGGGGTCAGTCTCGCCGACGAGCCGACCGAAGTCGCCGACATCCTGATCGATCTGGTGCAGCGGGAGACCAAAACCTTCTCAAACCGGTTCGCCCGGGTCCTGATGGGCGAAATGAAGAGCACGGTGCGGATGCACAAGCATCCGTTGAAATCGGCCGGTTTCCGGGTTCTGAAGGCCCCCGACGTGCCCTCGGTCCTGGTCGAACTCGGCTATGTCTCGAACAAGGGCGACCTCGAGCATCTGGTGTCGGAAAACTGGCGGAACCGGACGGTCGGATCGATGGCGCAGGCAATTGATGCGTTTTTAGCCAAACGGCTGGCAACTGCCGGACCGGGCAGGTGAAAAGTCTGGTGCTCGTGGCGTAACGGCAGGCTGAAAAGCGTGCGGTCCGGTGGCCCAAGCCCTAGTTTGGCCACAGCGGCAACGGTATAGAAAATTGGCTGCGGGTCTTCGGAATCGGTATTGTCCGCCGGACCTTTTATTGTTCGACCGCGTAGCGGCAACTCGTTCGGCGGGATTGCCGTATCAGGATAGACGCCGCAGATACCGGCGCACAGGGTTGGAACGGAAACTTCGATAATGCGCTTGCTGGTCCGGTTTTTGGGTTTCCTGTTCGCTGCCGGAACGGTCGTGTTCCTGGTCGGCGTGGCCGGCGTCGCGGGCGCGATCTGGCATTTTTCCAAGGACTTGCCCGACTACTCACAACTTCAGGACTACGAGCCTCCGGTGATGACGCGCGTGCATGCGTCTGACGGTGCGCTGCTCGGCGAGTATTCCAAGGAGCGCCGCCTCTATCTGCCGATCCAGGCGGTGCCAAAGCTTGTGATCAACGCGTTCCTGGCGGCCGAGGACAAGAACTTCTACGAGCACGGCGGCATCGACTTCACCGGCATGGCGCGCGCGGCCGTCCTCTATGCGCAGAATTTCGGCTCCAACCGCCGGCCGCAGGGCGCCTCCACGATCACCCAGCAGGTCGCGAAGAACTTCCTTCTGACCAACGAGGTCTCGTTCACCCGCAAGATCAAGGAAGCCTTGCTGGCGATGCGCATCGAGCGCGCCTATTCGAAGGACCGCATCCTCGAGCTCTATCTCAATGAAATCTATCTCGGCCTCGGCGCCTACGGCATCGCGGCGGCATCGCTGGTCTATTTCGACAAATCGGTGAACGAACTCACGATCGCGGAAGCCTCCTATCTGGCGGCGCTGCCGAAGGCGCCCGCGGCGCTGCATCCGGTTCGTAACCGCGATCGTGCGGTTGAGCGGCGCAATTACGTGGTCGACCGTCTGTTGGAAAACGGCTGGATCAAGCAGGCCGACGCCGACAAGGCCCGCAAGGAGCCACTCAACGTCACCAGCCGCGGCAACGGCGCGCATATCTTCGCCGGCGAATATTTCGCCGAGGAAGTCAGGCGCGACATTTTCGAGCGCTACGGCGAAAAGAAGCTGTACGAAGGCGGATTGTCGGTCCGCGCCACGCTCGACCCGAAGATGCAGGTGATGGCGCGCAAGACCATGGTCGCCGGGCTCGTGAGATATGACGAGGCGAGCGGCTGGCGCGGCGCGCCCTCGAAGCTCGACATTTCCGGCGACTGGGGCGTCAAGCTCGCCGACGTCAAGTCGCTCGGCGATATCGCGCCGTGGCGGATGGCCGTGGTGCTGGAGACATCGGACCAATCGGCGCGGATCGGTTTCCAGCCGGGCCGCGAACTCGGCGGCGCCGTCAGTAAGGTCAGGCAGACCGGCATCATCACGCTCGAGGGTGTGCGCTGGGCCAAGGCCGCCTCGGGTCCTGCAAGGGGCAAGACGCCGACCTCGGTGGCGCAAGTCCTGGCGGCCGGCGACGTGATTTATGCTGATCCGCTGTTCGACAAAGAGGGCAAACCAGTCGAAGGCCAGTATCGGTTGCGCCAGTTGCCGGAAGTTTCGGGCGCGATGGTTGCCATGGACCCCTGGACCGGCCGCGTGCTGGCGATGGTCGGCGGCTTCTCGTTCGACCAGAGCCAGTTCAATCGCGCCACCCAGGCCTATCGGCAGCCGGGCTCGTCGTTCAAGCCGCTGGTGTACTCAGCGGCAATGGACAACGGCTACACCCCGTCGACGGTCGTCGTCGACGCGCCCATTGAAATCGATCAGGGACAGGGCGTCGGCGTCTGGCGCCCGGAAAACTATTCGTCGGGAAAATACCAGGGACCGGTCACGCTGCGCAACGCGCTGCGGAATTCGCTGAATACGGTGACAGTGCGGCTGGCCCAGGACATCGGCATGCCCTTGATCGGCGAGTATTCCAAGCGTTTCGGCGTCTACGACGAACTGCCGAACTATCTTTCCTATGCGCTCGGCGCCGGCGAAACCACGGTCATGCGCATGGTCACGGCCTATTCGATGTTCGCCAATGGCGGCCGCCGCGTGAAGCCGACGCTGATCGACCGTATTCAGGACCGCTACGGCCACACCATCTTCAAGCATGACGCGCGCGAGTGCCGCGGCTGCGATGCGCCCGGCGGCTGGAAGAATCAGCCTGAACCGCAGCTCGTGGATCGTCGCGAGCAGGTGCTCGATCCGATGACGGCCTACCAGATCACCTCGATGATGGAATATGTGGTGCAGGCCGGCACCGCGACCGTGGTCAAGGAAGTCGGCAAGCCGATCGCCGGCAAGACCGGCACCACCAACGATGAAAAGGACGCGTGGTTCATCGGTTTCTCGCCGGACCTCGTGGTCGGCATCTATGTCGGCTTCGACAAGCCGCGCAATCTCGGCCGCGGCATGACCGGCGGTCATCTGGCGGCGCCGATCGCCAAGGACTTCCTGAAGCTCGCGCTCGCCGACAAGCCTGCGATTCCCTTCAAGGTGCCCGCCGGCATCAAGCTGGTCCGCGTCGACCCCAAGAGCGGCATGCGTGCCGGTCCGGGCAGTGGCGGCCTTCTGGAAGCCTTCAAGCCGGGCACCGCGCCGCCGGATAACTACTCGGTCATCGGCGTGGCCGATGCGGACGGCCGGATGCCGCAAGGATATCAACAGGGATACCAGCAAGGGTATCAGCCCGACGCCGCCGGCAATATCATGCGTCCGGGAACCGGCGGGCTTTACTGATCCGCACGAAGTGTTCACAACCTCAAGGCGCATCTTCGGACATTGCGTTATAAATGTTTCGACCCGGCGGATCTGAGCGATCCGTGTCGCGGGAGAGGAAATGTCCGATGGACACGAGGACAAGCGCCGGCTGTTGCGGTGCCAGGGTTGGAATGGAACTTCGATAATGCGCTTTCTGGTCCGGTTTTTTGGTTTCCTGTTTACCGCCGGAACCGTGGTGTTCCTGGTGGGGGTGGCCGGCGTCGCGGGCGGGATCTGGCATTTCTCCAGGGACTTGCCTGACTATTCGCAGCTTCAGGATTATGAGCCGCCGGTGATGACGCGCGTCCATGCGTCCGATGGTGCGCTGCTCGGTGAATATTCCAAGGAGCGACGGCTCTATTTGCCGATCCAGGCGATGCCAAAGCTCGTCACCAACGCGTTCCTCGCGGCCGAGGACAAGAACTTCTACGAGCACGGCGGCATCGACTTCACGGGCATGGCGCGCGCCGCCGTGGTGTATGCGCAAAATTTCGGCTCCAACAAGCGGCCGCAGGGCGCCTCCACGATCACCCAGCAGGTCGCGAAGAACTTCCTTCTGACCAACGAGGTCTCCTTCACCCGCAAGATCAAGGAAGCCCTGCTGGCGATGCGCATCGAGCGCGCCTATTCCAAGGACCGCATCCTCGAACTCTATCTCAATGAAATCTACCTCGGCCTCGGCGCCTACGGCATCGCGGCGGCGTCGCTGGTCTATTTCGACAAATCGGTGAACGAACTAACGGTTGCGGAAGCCTCGTATCTGGCAGCGCTGCCGAAAGCACCGGCCCAGTTGCATCCGGTGCGCAACCGCGACCGCGCGGTCGAGCGGCGCAACTACGTGATCGATCGCCTGGTGGAAAACGGCTGGATCAAGCAGGCCGATGCCGACAAGGCCCGCAAGGAGCCGCTGGCCGTGACCAACCGGTCCAACGCCGCGCATACCTTTGCCGGCGAGTATTTTGCCGAGGAAGTCCGGCGCGACATCTTCGAGCGCTACGGCGAAAAGAAACTCTATGAAGGCGGCCTGTCGGTCCGCACCACGCTCGATCCGAAGCTGCAGGTAATGGCGCGCAAAACCATGGCCGCCGGCCTGGTGAATTTTGACGAGGCCCAGGGCTGGCGCGGAGCCATGAGCAAGCTCGACATTTCCGGCGACTGGGGCGTGAAACTCGCCGACGTCAAATCGCTCGGCGACATCTCGCCCTGGCGGATGGCCGTGGTGCTGGAGACGTCGGACCAGTCGGCCCGCATCGGTTTCCAGCCCGGCCGCGAACTGGGGGGCGCGATCTCCAAGGACCGGCAAACCGGCCTCATCACGCTGGAAGGTGTCCGATGGGCGAGGGCGGCTTCCGCCTCAGCTCGCGGCAAGGCGCCGGGCGCGGTCTCGCAAATTCTTTCGCCGGGCGATGTGATCTACGCCGATCCGCTGTTCGGCAAGGACGGCAACGCGGTCGAAGGCCAGTATCGCCTGCGGCAATTGCCTGAAGTGTCCGGCGCCATGGTCGCGATGGATCCGTGGACCGGCCGCGTGCTCGCGATGGTCGGTGGCTTCTCGTTCGACCAGAGCCAGTTCAATCGCGCGACCCAGGCCTATCGACAGCCGGGATCGACGTTCAAGCCGCTGGTCTATTCGGCGGCGATGGACAATGGCTACACCCCGTCGACGATCATGATCGACGGGCCGATCGAGATCGATCAGGGCCAGGGCGCCGGCGTCTGGCGCCCGGAGAATTTTTCGGTGGGCAGTTACCGTGGCCCCATTACGCTCCGTGAAGCCCTCAAATGGTCGGTCAACACCGTGACGGTGCGGTTGGCGCAGGATGTCGGCATGCCCTTGATCGGTGAATATGCCAAGCGCTTCGGCGTCTATGATGATTTGCCGAACTATCTTTCCTATGCGCTCGGCGCCGGCGAAACCACGGTCATGCGGATGGTTACGGCGTATTCGATGTTCGCCAACGGCGGCCGGCGGGTGAAGCCGACCCTGATCGACCGTATCCAGGACCGCTACGGACGCACGATTTTCAAGCATGATGCGCGCGAGTGTCGCGGCTGTGACGCGCCGGGTGGCTGGAGGAATCAGCCCGAGCCCCAGCTTGTCGACCGCAGGGAGCAGGTGCTCGATTCGATGACCGCCTATCAGATCACCTCGATGCTGGAGGGGGTGGTGCAGGGCGGCACGGCGTCGGTCATGCGCGAGGTCGGCAAGCCGATCGCCGGCAAGACCGGCACCACGAGTGACGGAAAAGACGTCTGGTTCATCGGCTTTTCGCCGGATCTCGTCGTCGGTCTCTATCTTGGCTATGACAAGCCGCGCAGTCTGGGCAGGGCCGCGCAAGGAGGCCATACCGCCGCGCCCATCGTCAGGGATTTCATGAAGCTCGCGCTCGCCGACAAACCGGCGACCCCGTTCAAGATTCCTGCCGGCATCAGGCTGGTTCGCGTCGACGCCAAGAGCGGCATGCGCCCCAGCCCGGGCGAGGGCGGCCGCACCATCCTGGAAGCCTTCAAGCCGGGCACCGCGCCGCCGGATAATTACGCCGCCGTCGGCGTTACCGAGCAGGATGGACGCGTGCCGCAGGAAATTTCGCCCGACGCCGGCAATATCATGCGTCCCGGAACCGGCCGGCTTTATTAGCGGCCGGTTTGCGGATTGCGCTTTGCGGCGTAGGCCGCTACATCCCTCCGATATAATCCAGTAGCGGTTCCGACCGCAGACAGAAGAGATCATGCGCGCCGAAGTCGAACGCCTCGTAGAAGAGATCAAGCAGTCAGTCGGGCTGCTGAGGAGGCATCTTTGACGTCGAGAAATCCACGGCTCGCCTCGCCGAGCTGAACAAGCTCGCCGAAGATCCCAATCTCTGGAACGATCCCCAGAAGGCCCAGAAGCTGATGCAGGAGCGCACCTCGCTGGTGGATGCGCTCGAGGGCATCGGCAAGGTCGAGCGCGAGCTCGACGACAATGTCGAGATGATCGCGCTCGGCGAGGCCGAGAACGATGACGGCGTGGTGGTCGAGGCCGAGAACGCGCTGAAGGCCCTCAAGAAGGAAGTCGCGCGCCGCGAGCTGGAAGCGCTGCTGTCGGGCGAGGCCGACAAGTTCGATTCCTATCTCGAAGTGCATGCCGGCGCCGGCGGCACCGAAAGCCAGGATTGGGCCGCGATGCTGCTGCGCATGTATACGCGCTGGGCCGAGGAGCACGGCTTCAAGATCGAGTATCTCGAAGAGACTCCCGGCGAAGAAGCCGGCATCAAATCCGCGACCATCCAGATCAGCGGGCACAATGCGTATGGCTGGCTGAAGACGGAGGCGGGCGTGCACCGCCTGGTGCGGATCTCGCCATTCGATTCCAACGCGCGCCGGCACACCTCATTCTCTTCCGTGGCGATCTTTCCCGTCGTCGATGACAGTATCAAGATCGACATCAAGGAATCCGACGTGCGCACCGACACCATGCGCTCCGGCGGCGCCGGCGGCCAGCACGTCAACAAGACCGAATCCGCGGTGCGCCTGACGCATATTCCGACCGGTGTGGCGGTGGTCTGTCAGGCCGGCCGCTCGCAGCACAAGAACCGTGCGCAAGCCTGGGACATGCTGCGCGCGCGGCTCTATGAAATCGAACTGAAGCGGCGCGAGGAACAGGCCGCCGCCGATCAGGCCGCCAAGACCGACATCGGCTGGGGCCACCAGATCCGCTCCTACGTGCTGCAGCCCTACCAGATGGTGAAGGACCTGCGCACGGGCGTGCAGACTTCCGATACGTCGGGCGTGCTCGACGGTGACCTCGACGAGTTCATGGCGGCAACCCTGGCGCAGCGCGCCTTCGGCACCACGCCCGGCGCGGTCGAGGATGTGGATTAATCCATGACCAAAGTAGCCTTCATCGGGCTCGGGCGCATGGGCCATGGCATGGCCGGCCGCTATCTCGATGCTGGCTTCTCGGTCGCGGTGTGGAATCGCAGCAAGGCCAAGGCGGAAGGCCTGATCGCGCGCGGCGCGCGCTGGGCTTCGTCGCCTGCGGACGCTGCCGATGGCGCTGATGCCGTCGTGACCATGGTCGCCGACGACGTGGCAGCGCGTGTCGTCTGGCTCGGCAAGGATGGCGCCGCGGCAACGATGAAAGCGGGCAGCCTCGCGATCGAATGCTCGACCGTCTCGCATCAGCACACGCTCGACATGGCGCGCGAGCTGCGTGGCCGCGGCCTGATCTATATCGATTGCCCGGTCACCGGCCTGCCGCAGGCGGCGGCCACCGGGAAACTGACTTTGCTCGTCGGCGCGGAAGCCGTCGATCTCGACCGGGCAAAGCCTTATCTCGCACCGATTGGCGACGTGATCAGGCACTTCGGCGCGGTCGGCACCGGCACGGTCTTCAAGCTGATCAACAATTTGATGGGCGCGGTGCAGATCGCAAGCCTGGCCGAAGGCGTCGCCATGGCCGAGCAGGCCGGGCTCGACATGAACCTGGTGGCGGAAGCGTTGGCGACGGGTGCCGTGGCGAGCCCTCAGGTGATCCGGCATTCAAAGCGCATGGTGGCGCGCGATTTCTCCGGCGCGTCGTTTACCGCAGCGCTCCGCCACAAGGATGCGGCGTATGCGGTGAAACTGGCCGACAGCCTGCTCGCCAACGCACCGCTGCTCGGACATGCCGCGATCGAGGCCTACACCCGCGCAAAGGCCGAGATGCCCGACGACGACGAAGGCAGGATGATTGAGATCGTCTCGCGGCCGAAATAGCCGTCGCGAGCCTGCATTCGGGAATCGGGTGGCAAAACCCGGCGCGGCTGAATAGAGCTGTGTCCTCCGATCTGAGCCGCCATGACCGCAAAAGACACTTCGATCGAAGCCCGCGACTGGTCGCTGCTCGGCCTGCTCTCGGTCCTGTGGGGCGGGTCGTTCTTCTTCAACGGCGTGGTGCTGAGGGAATTGCCGCCGTTCACGGTGGTGTTCCTGCGCGTGGCGCTTGCTGCGCTCATGTTGTTGCCGCTGCTCTGGCTCTACCGCATCCGCTTCCCGGCCGGCTTGTCAGGCTGGCGGCCGTTTATCGCCATCGGGCTTCTCAACAACGTGCTGCCGTTCTCGCTGATCGTGGTCGGGCAGACCTATATCCCGGGCGGGCTGGCCTCGATCCTGAACGCCACGACGCCGCTGTTCACGGTGGTTGTGATGGCGGTGGCGGGTGAGGAGAAGCTGTCCGCACGGCGGATCGCGGGCGTCGTCGCAGGGCTGGTCGGCGTGATCATTCTTCAGGGCGGCCGGTTTGGATTGCAGAGCGGGCAGGGCCTCGGCATCCTCCTCTGCCTGGCAGCCGCCTTCTCTTACGGATTGTCGGCGCTGCTGGCGCGACGGCTGTTGTCGAATTCCCCACCGCTCGGCACCGCGACGTTCCAGATGCTGGCCTCGGCCGCGATGATGACTGTGGTCGCCGGGCTCGTCGAGCGTCCCTGGCTATTGCCGATGCCGGGAGCCACGACGTGGCTCGCCGTGATCGGCCTTGCCGCGCTGTCGACCGCGCTCGCCTATATCGTGTTCTTTCAGATCCTGCGGCGTTCCGGCGCCACCAATGTCATGCTGGTGACGTTGCTGATCCCGGTGACCGCGATCCTGCTCGGAGTTCTGGTGCTCGGCGAGAAAATCTCGTTGCGCGAAATTGCGGGCGCGCTGGTGATCGGCAGCGCATTGTTGTTGATCGACGGGCGGGTGCTGAAAATCTTTCAGCGCTGAGTGACCTGCACCCGGCGTTTCCATTCTGAATACCAGCCGGAGAACCGGCCGCTGTCGCGCTCGCCGCCATGCCAGGCCGCATGGACTTCGCCGTCGCTTGCCACCAGCACCACGACGTCGAGCCCCTTGGAACGGCGCAGCGTATCGATCGCCTGTTGCGGGGTCTGGGCGATCGGACCCGCGACATTGAAGGACGTGTTGACGGATAGCTCCACCCCGATATGGCGGCCGAGCGCCTTCAGGTAGGCATAGGTGAGGGGATCATCGCCGGCGCGCACGATCTGGATGCGGCCGGTGCCATCGGCGTGAATGACGGCTGGAATTTTTTCGCGCGCGTGCGGCTTCGAATGCGCTGTCAGCACCATGTAATTATAGGCGTTGTAATCGGCATCCGAGGCGCCCGGCAGCAGTTCGAAATACTGTTGTGCGGCCTCCAGCGTCGCCATCGGCGCCAGCGGACGAATGGCCTCGCGATACTTGACGCGCTCGTTGAGCCGCTCGCGCGCTTGCGCGTCGCAGGAGTTGGCCAAGATGGAGCGGTGGCCGAGCGCACGGGGGCCGGTTTCGGCCGCGCCTTGATAGAGTGCGATGACGCCGCTTTGCGCGACCATGAATGCCATCAGGTCGGCGATCGCGTCGCGGCCTTCGGGCGTCGAGACATCGCCGATGCATTGTGAGGCGATGTCATCGGCCTCGAGTGCGCTGATGATGTCTTCCCGCGCCGGCGGTGTGCCGCAATAGAAGGCGTGCGCCATCGGTGCGCCGCGCGGGGCGCCGGCCAGGTGCGCGAACAGCCAGGCGGCGCCGATGGTGACGCCGGGATCGCCGGGGACCGGCGGCACCCACAGATGCAGGCGCGCGTTGCGCTGCTGGGCCTTGGCGAACCAGGCCTCATCGAAATGTTCGAGCAGCCGCATATTGCCGACCGCGTTCAGCGCCACGCCGCCGGTCAGCACCAGCCGGCTGGCGCCCGTGGTGCGCAACAGATGATCGACGACATGGATCATCGCGTCCTCGAACACCAGTTGGGTTGCGGCGGCCTTGTCGAGGCGGTCTTTGGTGTCGGGGCGGTGATGGATGTCCTCGACACGCAGCACCGCATCCGGATTCCAGAGCTGGTCCGGCTTGAGCGGCTCGCCGAGTATCTCCGTGAGCGGCTGCTTGTAGGGATGATCGAAGGGATCGCAGTACCAGTTGGCCATCGTGCGGTTGAGCCGAACTTCGCCGTTGCTGCCGAAATGCAGAACGTCTTTGAGCCGCGGATAATAGGGATTGCTGGCGCGGTCCATGTCGCCCCATGCGCCCGCGCCCATATAGCGGCCCTCGCTGGACAGCCAGGTCCAGCCTCCCTGCGTCGACGAGATCACGCTGTAGAACGCGCCGAGTGAATCGAACATGCTGTCGTTGCAGTAGAGCCGGCGCATCGCGCCATTATCGACGACGTAAAGCGAGATCGAGCCCTGATCGCCGGTGCCGTCGAGCACCGCGATCGCCGTCGGCTCGCCGTCGTCGGCGAACGGCGAGGCGGCGTAGGAAAACCAGGCGTGGTTGTCGTGATGCGGCAGGCAGATCAGCGGCACGCGCTCGGCAAGCCCGAGCTGGCGGGCGAGGATTTTTGGCGTCCGCGTCATCTGGTCGAGGCGGCGGCCGTCGAAGCCGGCGGCCTCGGTGGTGCGTACCAGCTTGAAACTCTGCGGCAGTTCCTCGATCATCGAGCGCGCCAGCGTGCCGGCCAGGGTCGGATAATCCCAGCTCGTCAGCCAGGCATCGATATCGCCGATATCGCGGCCCATCTCGCGCAGCGTCGCCACCGCCGCGTCGACCGACAGTTTTGGATATTCCGTCGTGTGCTTGTTGCCGGAAAAGCGCTCTTCCTCGTTGTTGGCGATCAGCCGTGGCCCATCCGACTGCGTCACCTCGACCAGCGCCAGACCTGAATTATGCGTGCCGGGTGCGCCGAGGCCAGCGAGATAGACCGTTTCGCCCCGCGCGAGCTTGTCGCGCACATGCGCGATCCGCGCATCGGCGAATTCCGAGCCGAGCTGGTGAAATCCCGCAGCTGCCATGGTTTTCGCCGCCAGCCAGCGCGCGAAGCGGAAGCCGATGCCAGCGAGCCTGGGGTGCCGCGGACCAATTCGTATGTCTGGTTTCAACCTGTTCAACCTCTGGGGCCATGCACGCATGGTAATGACGCGAACCCGCATCAATCACAATTGCCGCCGGGCAACAATGCTGTTTCGTCATACGGAATAAGCACATGCTTGCAAGCGCTGATGCGACTTGCGAGACTTGGCCGCAACAAGACTGAAAAAGTAAGGGGAGAAAACGATGCCGGTTCGCATGCAGAACCTAGTGGCCCTGACAATGTTCGCCGTCGCCGCAACGGTCGCGACCGCGGCCCAAGCACAGAAGAAATACGATCCCGGCGCCAGCGATGCCGAAATCAAGATCGGCAATATTATGCCCTATAGCGGCCCGGCGTCGGCCTATGGCACGATAGGTAAGGCGCAGGCCGCCTATTTCAACAAGATCAACGCCGAAGGCGGCATTAATGGCCGCAAGATCAATTTCGTCAGCTATGACGACGCCTTCAGTCCGCCGAAGGCGGTCGAGCAGGCGCGCAAGCTGGTCGAGAGCGACGAGGTGCTGCTGATCTTCCAGCCGCTCGGCACGCAGTCGAACTCCGCCATCCAGAAATACATGAACGCCAGGAAGGTCCCGCAGCTTTTCGTTGCAACCGGTGCGACCAAATGGGGCGATCCGCAGAACTTTCCGTGGACCATGGGCTGGCAGCCGAATTACCAGAGCGAGGGCCGGATCTACGCTGCCTATATCCTGAAGAACTTTCCGAACGGCAAGATCGCGGCGCTCTGGCAGAACGACGACGCCGGCAAGGACCAGATGAAGGGCTTGCGCGATGGCCTTGGCGACAAGGCCGGCATGATCATCGCCGACAAATCCTACGAGATTTCCGATCCCACCATCGATTCGCAGATCGTTGCGCTGAAGGATTCCGGCGCCGACATCATGATGACCTGGGCGGCGCCGAAGGGCGCGGCGCAGGCGATCCGCAAAGTCGCCGAGCTCGGCTGGAAGCCGGTGTATTTCCTCGGCAATGTCTCGACCTCGGTGGCGGCGGTGCTCAAGCCGGCCGGCCTTGAGAATTCGAAAGGCATCATTTCAACGGCCTATCTGAAGGATCCGACCGACCCGTTGTGGAAGAACGATCCCGGCATCAAGACCTGGTTCGCCTTCATGGACAAATATTTTCCCGACGGCGACAAGACCAACATCAACAATATCTATGGCTATGCGAGCGCGCAGACCATGGTGCAGGTGTTGAAGCAATGCGGCGACAACCTCACGCGCGAGAACGTGATGAAGCAGGCCGCCAGCCTGAAGGATTTCACCAGCGAGGTGCTGCTGCCCGGCATCAAGATCAACACGGCCGCCAACGACTTCTTCCCGATCGAACAGATGCAGTTGATGAAGTTCAACGGCGAGGCCTGGGAAGTGTTCGGCGACATCATCACCGGCGAGGTGGGGCATTAGAGAGCAGGGCACCACAGCGTGGTGCCCTACCTCGACCGTCACTATCCCGGAATATCCGGCTCCACGAGTGACGCGAGCTGGGCGAGCGACTGTTGCCAGCCGAGATAGCAGGCTTCGACCGGAATCACCGTCGGCAGGTTTGTCTGTTCGATGTTGATTTCGGTTCCGACCGAAACCGCTTTCAGGGTCACGGTAACCTCAATGACGCCCGGCAAATTGGGGTCGTCGAAACGATCGGTGTAGCGGATACGCTCGTGGGGCACGATCTCCAGATATTCTCCGCCGAACGAATGGCCCGCATTCGTGGTGAAATTCGAAAATGACATCCTGAATGTGCCGCCGACCTTCGCCTCCAGATGGTGAACCTTGCAGGTGAAGCCGTAGGGTGGCAACCACTTGGCCATGGCTTCCGCATCGAGGAAGGCACGAAAGACCTTCTCCGGCTTGGTGGCGAGGACACGATGCAAACGAACGGTATTGCCTTGGGTCATGACGTTATTTTCTCCGTGACTGAGCGGAGTATATCGCGGGATTTGCTTGGGTTGGCTCAGTCTCTGCCACAAGGACGCCTGGCGTGCCTGTGAGCCGACACGGGGCCAAAAAAATTTGAGCGAGGCGGGCGCGCCGGTTCCGTTTTAAGTGGCCTTCATGGAAGTCGAATAGATACAGGAATTCAGGAGGGAGCTGACGAGGTTCTGCACGACAAGCCGGAGCCAGGCCGCGAGCGTTAGTCCGGTGAACAGCAGGAGGTAGCTGAGCCATGTCGCGTAGAGAAGCGCGACGCCGGTCACTCCCATTGCACCGAGAGCGTCCTGCCAAACAGGTCGGGATAGTAGACCTTGAAGGTACGAAGCACCGACGGGCGCCGGGCGGCGTGGTGTACCGGGATCATGGACAGCTCATTGATCTTGGGTTTGCTCTTCGCAGGGGCGTTCGATCCGCCCGTTCAGGAATTTCCGAATCGCGGTGACGTCGAACTCGATCTTCTCGGATCGCGCCGGCTCTTGTGGTTCGGGCGCGACCACCACACGCTTGCCTCCGTGTGGCGTCAGGACGATAGCGACGGATTTTGCGTCCGCGTTGGTTCTCAGCGCGCAATGCACCCGGCCGGCATATTCGCCGGCGCGCATGATGTCGAAACCGAAGGCAAGCAGCCGACCGTAGATGTAGAGCGTGAGCAGATCGGTTTCGTCGAAGGTGCGGGGAGAGCCGGGGACAGCGCCCGGCAGGCAGGGATAACCGCCGGTAGCGATCGTCAAGATGAAGTCGTCATAGCAGACGTCCGCTGTCCTGCACGCATCTGCCAGCCACAAGTCGAAGCGCATGGAATTATACCGATCGCCGTTGGTTGATCCGCTGTCGCGCAAGTGTCGGGAGCCTGTCAGCGGGCGAGCAGCGCGACGATGAATGGCGCCGCCAGTCCGGCGAGGAAGATCACGCTGCGCAGCAGTGCCGGCATCATCGGCGTGATGGCCATGCGCTTGTCGCGCTCGGTCAGGACATTTCTGGTGGCGGAAGTGGAAACTCGAACCGAGAGGCGAGACATGCGTCGATTTCCCCGTGGTTGACGTTTCCCTAATATGTGGGAAAAATTCACACGTCAATCTTGATCGGCGGAAATGTGGGATTGTATCCCACGCCGAGAGCCGGTACGATTTCACCATGAACGCCAAGTCCCGGGGTTTGAAGCCGGCCTCGCACCAGCCGAACGCCGCGGCGAAGCTGCATGCGCCGCTGGCGCGGCTGCTGCGTCCGCTGGTCCGGCTTTGCATCCGCAGCGGCATGACGTTTCCGGCACTGGCGCAGTTATTGCGCGAGCTCTTCGTCAACGTCGCCGAGCACGACTTCGCGCTGGAGGGCAAGGAGCAGACCGACAGCCGCGTCAGCCTGCTCACCGGGATTCATCGCAAGGAGGTGGCACGGCTGCGCGGCGCCGGAGCCCCGGTCCATGAGGTGCCGGCCACGCTGTCACGCACCAGCGCGATCATCGCGCGCTGGCTCGCCGCGCCCGAGTTCACCGACGCGAAAGGCGAGCCGCTGCCGCTGCCGCGCACCGCGGAAGGCGACGCGCCGTCGTTCGAGCAGCTCGTCGAGTCCATCACAAAGGACGTGCGCCCGCGCGCGGTGCTTGACGAATGGCAGGATCGCAAGCTCGTCACCATCAATGGCAACGACGAGATCGTGCTGACCGACACTGGCTTCGTGCCACGTGGCGACGATGATCGCAAATGGCACTATCTCGGCCGCAACCTGCATGATCACGTCGCGGCGGCCGCGGAGAACGTTTCCGGCCCGGCGCCGCGCTTCCTCGAGCGCGCCGTGCACTATGACGGCCTGTCGCCGAAGCTGGCGAAGCGGCTGGAGGCGCGCTCGCGCGAACTTGCGATGGAGGCATTGAAGGTCGCGAACCGCGAAGCCAACCGCGCGCTGGCAAAGGACAAGGGCGGCAACAGCCGGTGGAATTTCGGCGTCTACATCTATTCCGAAGGTCCGGACGGTGCGGCTGATGATGCAGGTGAAGGCGGTCAGTCATGACGGAGCCCCCAATCATCACGCGTCGCCTGCTGCTGGTGGGATTTTGGCTCGCCGGAACGTCCTCGCTATGGGCACAGGTCAAGCGCGGCAACGACCAGGGCATCGGCGGCACCGGGATTTCGCGCGGCAATGATCACGGCATCGGCGGCACCGGCATTGTCGGCGTGATCCAGCGCTTCGGCAGTATCTTCGTCAACGGCGAGCGCATCGGCTACGCGCCTGATGTACCGGTGCGAATCGACGGCGAGGCTGCGTCGGTGAAGGCGTTGCGGATCGGGCATGTCGCGCGCGTGGTGGCGCAGCGCCAGGCCAACGGCATGCTGACCACCAACCGCATCGACGCGGTCAGCGAGGTCGTGGGACCGATCGAAAGCGTCAAGGGCGGCGAGATGACCGTCCTCGGCCAGAAGGTCGCGTGGACCGGCCGTGAAAACTGGCGCGTCGGCACGCAAGTGGCGGTCTCGGGATTGCGGCGCACCGACGGCGTGATCGTCGCAAGCCTGGTCGAGCAGCGTCGCAATGCGACGTCGCGGGTGACAGGACCGCTCGAACGGGATCGTGACGGCCTGCGGATCGGCGGGCTGCGGCTCGACGGCGTCGATGCCGCGCTCGTCGGTCAACGCGTTCAGGCCGAGGGACGCGTCGTACCGGGCGGCAAGCTGCAGATCTCGCGCGCAAGAGCCGACGACCTGTCGGATTTGTCCGGCGCCACGCGCCTGTCAATCGAAGCCTATGTGCGGCGCGTCGGCACCAATCTGCAGCTCGGTTCGGGCTACATGGCGCGCGACACATCGCGCTTCGAGCCGGGCCAGGATGCGCGCGTGGTGGTGAATGCCGTCCGCGACGGCTTGCAGGGCCTGCGCGTTGAATCGGTCCAGTCGGTGAACCACTTCCCGGGATCGTCGATGCAGGGCCCCCGTGCGCCGGATCGTGCCCCCGGCAGAACGCCGGGACCTGGCGGTGGCGGACCCAATGTGCCCGGCGGCAGCGGACCCGATGTACCCGGCGGCAGCCGCCCTGATGCGCCCGGCGGGCGTGGTCCAGGTTCTGGCGAGCCCCCCGGCGGCGGTCCTGGCGGACCCGGCGGTGGCTTTGGCCCCCCGGGTGGCCCCGCCGGATTCGGCGGTGGGCCGGGTGGCGGCGGCTTCGGTAGAGGCGGGCGTCGCTGACGGCCGGCCTCCGCATCGCATTGGCGCAGCCGAACGGGGGCGCGCCGCGTTTCCTTCTTTAGGTTTTGGAGGCTAGCCTGAGCTGAGCCTGACGCCCGCGCGCAAAAACTTCTGCGGATCGACGGCATCGCCGTCGATCCGTGTTTCGTAGTGCAAATGCGGACCAGTGGAGCGACCGGTGGAGCCGACGGCGCCGATCACCTGTCCGATCCGGATGATGTCGCCGACCTTGACGTGAATTTCCGACAGGTGGCCATAACGAGTCGACAACCCATTGCCGTGGTCGATCTCCACCATGCGGCCATAGCCGCCCATCCATCCCGACGACAGCACCTTGCCATTCGCGGTGGCTCGAACGGGATCGCCGGTGGCGGCCCGGAAATCCAGGCCGGTGTGCATGGCGGGGCGGCCGAGGAAGGGATCGCTGCGGACACCGAAACCCGAGGTGAATTCGACCTCGCCGACAACCGGCTTGCGGTAGGGCACCAGCGCCAGCGTCGCGTTGAGGCGCTGCATCTGGGCGCGGCTGATGTTGATCCGGTAGAGCTGGCGCTCGAACGCGCCAGCATCGGCTGAAAGCTTCACCGGCACGAATGGGCCGCCGATGGCCGAGCGCGGCGTCGCCGCTTCGAGCTGCGCCATGTCGAGGCCGAGATCGGTGAACACGCCGCGCATCCGGCGGAGACGCGATTCCATGCCGTCCTCGACTGAACTCAACGCCGCCATCTGGCGTCGCTCGACGGAATCGAGCGAGGTCTGCAGGCGGACCAGCACGTTGTCGACGCCCTGAACCTTGGCGAACTGATTTGGCTGCGGCTTGACCACGATCGGCGCGCGCGATTCCAACCGCGCTTCGTGATCCGGCGGCGCCACGAAGATCACGGTGTCGCTGATCGGGGAGGGTTTTAGGGGGCCGGAAGCCGGCGTCTCCACGGCTGCACCGCGTGCCGGGGGCCTGATCGAACCGGTGGCTGCGGTATCCGGGATCGCGCCGAGGGCGGTGGCGCGCGATTCGAGCGCGGTCTGGCGGCGCATGATCTGGTCGAGCTTCTGGTCGAACTGTTCCTGATCGAGCAGCTGACGGCTGGTGGTGCGGTCGACCTTGGAGCGCAGCTCCGCGATGCGGTCTTCGTAGGCGTATTGCATCTCGGCCTGACGGGCGATCAGCCGGGTCAGGACATCGTCGCGAAACGCGAAATAGGTGGCTGTCGCCGCCGACCACATGCCGAGCAACACGATCGTGCCGACGACGATCCAGAAAACGACAGGGCCGAGCCGGACCTGCTTGCCGGCATGCACGATGGTGTAGCCGTCACCGTCTATCGCAGCGGCCTTTGCCGCATAGTTGGCGGGACGGCGGGGCGGCGTCCGGCCGTGGTCGTGAGGATGGTGGTGGTGGTCGGAATAATGTTGACCGGAACGGTACGACATCGGCACTCCCGCGCCGGTCGGAGATGAGTTCCGTACGGCTCAATTTGCGTCCCGATTTGACCCTTTCATGGTTAATTTTTGGGAAATGGAACCTGCCAAATCGCCTGCCAGGTCATATGGCGCGGACGGCGGCCAGCACCTCGTCGGCATGGCCGTCGACCCGCACGTTGCGCCAGATTTTGGCGATCCGCCCATTGGTGCCGATCAGAACCGTCGTTCGGATGATCCCCATGAAGCTCCTGCCATACATCGATTTTTCGCCCCAGGCGCCATAGGCCTCCAGCATCTCATGTTGCTCATCCGAGATCAGAGGAACCGAAAGCTGGTGCTTGTTGCGGAAGGATTCCTGGGCTTTTGCGGTGTCTGCCGAGATGCCGAGTACCACGGCTCCCTCGTCGGCAAACGTATCGTTGAGCCGCGTAAAGTCGATTGCCTCCCGGGTGCAGCCCGGCGTGTCAGCTCTCGGATAGAAAAACAGCACCAGTTTCTTGCCCGCATAGTCGGCCAGCGAGACGCTGTCGCCGCCATCGCGGGGCAGGCTGAAGGGGGGAGCCTTCGCGCCCTCGACCAGTCCGGTTCCCGCATCCGGTTTGGGCGGAGCCGATAGATTGGATTTTATTAACTGTTTCGATGTCGGCTTGTGCGACGCTTTGGCTGACGTGGTTTTGGCCGTCTTCTCCGGTTTCGCGACGGTCGTCTTGGTGGCGGTTTTGGCTGCCTTGCTGGCAACCTTGGAGGCCGGCTTTTTGGCCGATGTCATCCCGCTGCGGGGAGCGGCCTTGCTGGGGGTCTTGGCCACGGCTGGTTTTCGGGCGGGCGTCTTGCGGCTTTTGGGGGCTGGCTTGGAGGATTTCTTGCGCGTTTTCTTGGACATACGCCTTCCTTTCGTCGCTTTCCGCAGATCAACCATTAGGGTATTGCGGGTCTCGCCTTTGATCGTCGGATTCGCTCCGGCTGCGGGGCAAGTTTTATGACCCGGGAGTATGGTTACAAGGAATTCGACGCTACCCCCGTCCGCTCGTCGATGGGACCGCCCAATCAACCCTTGGGCCCGACCACGACTAACAGTATTAATCGAGGATTGGCAGCGATGCCGGCACAGGAGCGCTCGATAACGATCGAAGAGCGCGCCCTTGGCGGCGATCAACCTCAGCGCCGGCACCGAGAGGCAATGGCTAGGAATACTTCGCCCAAGGGGTCGAATCCGCGTGCCGAGGCCCACATCTCGCAGTGGGATGATGCGGCTGGCTGGGATCAGGAACCCGACGAGGCGGCGCGCCATCGGACAAAGCGGCTGCTCTCCCGCTCCAGTTCCGGCATTCACCGTCTGGGCGACAAGTTTGCAGCGCTGCAGCTATGGCTGAGCGGCGAACGCTGGGTTAAGCGCCTGGCGATTGTGATCGGCGTACTGGCGGTGATTTTCACCGGCTGCTTCGGCGGGCTGTGGTGGCGGCTCGGCGCCGGGCCCATCAATCTCGACGTGGCGACGCCCTGGCTGGCCGCCGCGATCGAGGAAAATATCGGCCACGGCAATACGGTTGCGGTCGGCGGTACGCAGATCGAGCGGGCCGGGCGGATTCGAATCGCGGTGCGCATCCGCGACATTGTGGTGCGCGACCGTGACCAGGTCATCGTCGCCACTGCGCCGAAGGCGGAGGTGAAACTGTCAGGCACGGCGCTTCTGATGGGGCGGCTGCGCGCTGAAAGCCTCAATCTGGTCGACGCCGAACTCGCGGTGCGAATCACGCCGGACGGCCAGGTGACGGTGTCCGCCGGCGACACCGCAAAGCCGCTGGCGACCGGCGTCGCCTCCAAACGCGATGCCGGCATGGCGCCGACGTTCCCCCGCCAGGCGCCTGCGCCAGCCCAAGGCGCTGTTGCCACGGCTCCCGACACAACGCAGAACGGATTGCTGGCCGGCCTCGACTGGCTCGACAGCCTCAGCCTGACCGGCCTCGACGGACAGAATCTGAACGAGATCGGCCTCAAGAACGGCAATCTCATCGTCGACGACCAGCAGCGCGGCAACAAATGGACGTTCGAGAATATCAGCCTCAGCATGCGCCGGCCGCGCGGCGGCGGTGTCGCGGTGAGCCTTGGCGAGGAGGGCGCGCGCCCGTGGTCGCTTAAGGTCGTGGTCGGGCCGCAGCAGAACGGCGTGCGGTCGGTCGATCTTCGCGCCGACAAGGTGCCGGCCGCCAACATCCTGCTGGCGATGCGGGTCAAGGATCTCACCTACAGCGCCGACCTGCCGCTGTCAGGCGAACTGAAGGGTGAACTCGGCCGCGACGGCCTGCCGACCTATTTCCGCGGCAAGGTCATGGCCGGTGCCGGGAACCTCATCGACACCGATACTCCCGACTATCCGATGGCGATCGATTCGGCGGAAATGAGCGTCGAATGGGATTCGGGAAGGCGGGTTTTGGTCGCCCCCTTCAAGATCGTGTCCGGCGCGAACCGGGTTACGCTGCTCGCCCATCTCGAACCGCCGAACGGCGCCACCACCGAATGGCAGGCGGGCTTCAGCGGCGGCACGATCCTGCTCGCCGGCACCGACAATGAACCGCCGCTGATCTTCAACCGCATCGCGATCGGGATGAAGTTCGACACCGAGCGGAAGCGCGTGCTGCTCACCCAGGCCGATATCAGCAATGGCGAGATCGGCATTGCCGGCACCGGCAGCATCGATTATGCGGGCGAGGCGCGTCTCCAGCTTGGTTTCGCGGGCACGCCGATGTCGGCATCCGCACTGAAGCGGATGTGGCCGATCCTGATCGTGCCCGAAGTGCGCGAATGGGTAATCGAGCGCATCGAGCGCGGTACGCTTCAGCGCATCGAGGTCGGCGTCAATTCGCCGGTGCGTAATTTGTCGCGCAAGGGGCCGCCGATTCCGGATGATGGTCTCGCCGTCACCATCGTTGCGTCCGGCGTCACGGTTCACCCGGTGGACGAAATGCCCTCGGTTCGCGATGCCGACCTGAAGGCGCGGGTCACCGGCCGCACCGCGACGGTGACGATCGGGCAGGGCGTCGCCGACACGCCCGCCGGACGCAAGATCAACATTTCCGATTTCTCGTTCGAGGTGCCGGACATGTCGCCGAAGCCGTCGCCCTCGCGGGTGAAGTTCAGGGTGGATTGTCCGGTGCCGGCGGCGGCCGAGATTCTGGCTTCCGACAGAATCAGCGATCTCTCCGGCACCCTGATCGATCCGAACGCCAGCAAGGGAACGGTCGCCGCCATCATCACGCTCGCCATGCCGGTCAAGGGCTCGCTGACCAAGGCCGACACCACCTACAGCGTCACGGCTGATCTGGCCGGATTTGCCGCCGACAAGCTCGTGATGAACCAGAAACTGGAATCCAATACGCTGAAGCTGGTCGCCAACAACGCCGGCTACCAGGTCAAGGGCGACGTCAAGATCAACGGTCAGCCCGCCTCGCTGGACTATCGCAAGGCGAACGAGGGCGACGCCGACATCAGGCTGCAGGCGACGCTCGATGACGCCAGCCGCCAACGCCTCGGGATCGATCTCGGACCCGCCGTCAGCGGCTCCATTCCGATCAAGGTGATCGGCAAGATCGGCGAGAACGACAGCCGCGTCGGCATCGAGGCCGACCTGACCTCGTTGCGTCTCGACAACATCCTGCCGGGCTGGGTCAAGGTGCCCGGCAAGTCGGGCAAGGCGACGTTCATCGTGGTGAAGAAGGAACAATCGACGCTATTCCAGGACATCGTGGTCGAAGGCGGCGGCGTCTCGATCAAGGGATCGCTGGAAGTCGACCAGAACGGCGAGCTGTTGAACGCGAACTTCCCGACCTACGCGCCGTCGGACGGCGATAAGACCTCGCTGAAAGCCGAACGCGGCGCCGACGGCGTCGTGAAGGTCATGATGCGCGGCGACGTGTTCGACGGCCGCGGCTTCCTCAAGTCAGCGATCTCGGGCAAGGACGCCGATCCCAAGAGCAAGTCCAGGAACATCGACCTCGACATCGACCTCAAGCTCGGCGCGGTAGCGGGGTTCAACGGCGAGGCGTTGCGCAGCGTCGATAGCAAGTTCTCCCGCCGCAATGGCATCGTGAAAAACTTCACGCTCTCCGGCAAGGTCGGGCGCGATACGCCCGTGACGGCCGATCTGCGCGGCCGCGCTCAGGGGCAGGGCCGGGACGTCATCATCCTGCAGACCAACGATGCGGGCGCCTTCTTCCGCTTCACCGACATGTACTCCAAGATTATTGGCGGCCAGCTCGCGCTCGCGTTGGAGCCGCCGACCGTCGAACCGAGCGCCAAGGAAGGCCTGATCAACGTCCGCGACTTCTCCATCAAGGGTGAGGCTTCGCTCGACCGTGTGGCCGCAGGGGGGTCTACCGGCACTCAGAGCGGCGTTTCCTTTTCGGCACTGCGAGCCGAGTTCACCCGGCAGAGCGGTCAACTCACGATCAGGGACGGTGTCGTGAAGGGGCCGATGATCGGTGCGACCATCGAAGGCAATATCGATACCGTCGCCAACCAGGTTCGCATGAGTGGCACCTTCGTTCCGATGTACGGGCTGAACAACATGTTCGGCCAGATTCCGGTGCTCGGCCTGTTCCTCGGCAACGGCAACAATGAAGGCTTGATCGGCGTGACCTATGAGGTCGTCGGCACGCCCGGTGCGCCGGTGCTGCGTGTTAATCCGATTTCGGCGATCTTTCCCGGCGTGACGCGAAAGATCATGGAGTTCAACACCGGCAAGCCGAATGCCCCGATCGAACTCCCGCCGAATAACTAGCGGCGAAGGAAGTCAGCGCCGCAGCGCCGGCACGACCAGGAACGGAATCATCCCGAGCACCACGGCGACCAGCGCGAAGGCGATCACGGGATCGTAGCTGTGGGTCCAGTCGTGGATCAGGCCGCCGGCCCAGGCACCGAGCCCCGAGCCAAGACCGCTGCCGATCGAAATCGTGCCGTAGATCGTGCCGACGCGTTCACCGCGAAAGATCTTCATGGCCGTCGCCGTGATCAGCGGGCCGCGCGAACCGATCATGCTGCCGAAGGTCACGACGAAGGCGCCGAGCAGCCAGAAGTTCGGATAGAACTGCAGCAGCCACAGCAGGATGATGCCGACGATCGAGATGGCGTAGCTGAGCAGCACCGATGGCCTTCGTCCGATCATTGCATCGAGTTGCGTCACGCCCAGCATGCCGAACAGCAGCACGACGCCGGAAAAGCCCCACGCGGTCGCCGCCTGCAGCGGCGGAAACCCGGCGTCGATCAGATAAGCGACGATCTGTGCGGCAAGCGCATACATCCCTACCGCCGTGAAGAAGAAGGTGGCAAACAGCGCCCAGAATGCGTGGTGGCGCATCGCGCTGACAAGCGTCCAGCTTCCGTCGACGAAATCCGGATCGGCTTTTTTGGCGATATGCGGCGAGCCCGTGGAAAACAGCCGCCACGGCAGCAGCAGCAACGGCGCCAGCAGGCAGAGCGCAACGATGCCGAATATCTGATAGGCGCCGCGCCAGCCGACATGATCGATCAGAAGCTGCGACGCCGGCAACAGCACCAGCACGCCTGCGCCGGTCGCGGAATAGACGATTGCCATCGCCGTCGGCAGGCGCGGGCCGAACCAGCGGCCGAGCATGATCGAATTTGGCACGTTGCCGATGAAGGCGATGCCGATCCCGACGGCGAGCCCGACGCTCAACTGGAATTGCCACAGCGCCTGCGCCTGCGAGGCCACCAGGAACGCCCCGCCGAGCAGCAGCAGTCCCAGCGAATAGACGGTGCGGGGGCCGTAGCGGTCGAACAGCCGGCCGACCACCGGTGCCATCAGCCCGCCCGCCAGCCAGGTCAGCGAATAGACCGAGACCACCTGGGCGCGGTCCCAGCCGAAATTCTCCGAGACTGGTTTCAGGAAAACCGTAAAGCTCTCGCCGAGGCCGCGGCCGATCAGCGCCAGCGTAAAGCACAGCGCCAGCACGTTGAGCGCCACGCGCCCCGGCTTGAGCGGCTGCGTCGCGATATCCTCCCTGCGGGTCTTGTTATCCATGCGAGCAGGGAGCGCGTTTCCGCTGGTCCCCGCAAGCATCAAAAAGCGAATGCGCCTATGCAGGCTGGCTCAAGCTGGCTTGAGCAGGACGTGCTTTTTCTTTCCCATGGAAAGCTTGATGACGCCTTCCGGCGTGAGGTTGGACGGCGTCAGGATCATCTTCTCGTCGGTCACGGCGGCATCGTTGACGCGCAAGCCGCCGCCCTTGATCTGGCGCCGTGCTTCGCCGTTCGAGGCCACCAGGCCCGCTTTCACGAACAGCCCCAGCACGCCAGCGCCGGCTTCGAGCTCGCCATGCGAAACTTCCACGGTGGGCAGGCTCTCCGCGATCGCGCCTTGCTCGAAGGTCTGTCGCGCGGTTTCGGCGGCCGTGTTGGCGGCGTCGCGACCGTGCAGCAGCGCGGTGGCTTCCGTCGCCAGCACCTTCTTGGCCTCGTTGATCTCGCCGCCCTGCAATGCCGCGAGCTTTGCGATTTCGCTCATCGGCAGGATCGTGAACAGCTTTAGAAACTTGACGACATCGGCGTCCTCGACGTTGCGCCAATACTGCCAGAAGTCGTAAGGGCTGAACTGGTCGGCATTCAGCCACACCGCGCCTTGCGCGGTCTTGCCCATCTTGGCGCCTGACGCGGTCGTCAAGAGCGGCGTCGTCAGTGCGAACAATTGCGGCGTGCCCATGCGGCGGCCGAGATCGACGCCGTTGACGATGTTGCCCCATTGATCGGAGCCGCCCATCTGCAGCCGGCACCCGGTGCGCCGCGCCAGTTCGACGAAGTCGTAGGCCTGGCAGACCATGTAGTTGAACTCGATGAAGCTCATCTCCTGCTCGCGTTCGAGACGCAGCCGCACCGAGTCCATCGTCAGCATGCGGTTGACGGAGAAATGCCGGCCGATATCGCGCAGCATCTCGATCCAATTCAGTTTCGTCAGCCACTCGGCATTGTCGAGCATGATGGCGTCGCTTGGGCCGGAACCGTAGCGTAGTACCTTCGCGAACACGCCGCGGATCGAGGCCTTGTTGGCCTCGATTTCCTCGATCGAACGGATGGCGCGCGATTCATCCTTGCCCGAGGGGTCGCCGACCATGGTGGTGCCGCCGCCCATCAGGGTGATCGGCTTGTTGCCGCTCTGCTGCAGCCAGTGCAGCATCATCATGGTCAGGTAGTTGCCGATATGCAGCGACGGCGCCGTGCAGTCGTAGCCGACATAGGCAGTCGCCTGACCCTTCGCGGCCAGCGCGTCGAGGCCCTCGAAATCGGAACATTGGTGGATGAAGCCGCGTTCCTGTAAAATGTTCAGGAAATCTGATTTAAATGCGGTCATGGGCGGGCTGCTCTGATCATTCTATTTTCACTGTAATTGTAACGAGTTGCGGAAACCGTGGCGGAACAGGCTGCCGAAGAGCCGGGCGCTGTGGCATTATAAGATGTCTGTGTTTGGCACAAGCTGATCGTCGTCGGCGGGACGGATCGAGCAGGGCGTTGCAAAGGCACGATTTAACATGATGTTGACGGCACTAGGTCTGATGAGCGGCACCTCGCTCGACGGGGTCGATGTCGCTTTGATCGAGACCGACGGTCGCCGGGTGAGCGCCCTGGGGCCGTCTGGATACCGTCCCTATACCGAAATGGAGCGCGGCCTGCTGCGGCAGGCGCTGTACGAGGCCGCCGACCTGCCGGATCGGGAGGCCCGGCCGGGCTGCCTGCGCGAGGCCGAGCGGGTCGTCACATCTGCCCATGCCGAAGCGGTGGCCGCCTTTACCGCGCAACACCGGATGCGCTTCGACGATATCGACATTGTCGGCTTTCACGGCCAGACCGTGCTGCACCGGCCCGAGAAAAAGCTGACGGTCCAGCTTGGCGACGCGCCGGCGCTCGCCAGGACGATCCACATTCCGGTCATGTACGATTTCCGCGCCGCCGACGTCGATGCCGGCGGGCAGGGCGCGCCCTTTGTGCCGGTCTATCACCGCGCGCTGGCCCAATCGCTGGATTGGGAAGGGCCGACCGTCGTGGTCAATATCGGCGGGGTCGCCAACATCACCTATATCGACGGCGACACGCTGATCGCCTGCGACACCGGTCCGGGCAACGCGCTGCTCGACGACTACATGTTCCGCTGGCTGAATCAGCGCTTCGATAACGAGGGCCGCACCGCCGCGTTGGGCAAGGTCGATGCGGCCTGGATCAACCGCGCGCTGCAGATGCCGTTCTTTTCGCTGCCCCCGCCGAAATCGCTCGATCGCAACGATTTTGCGACGCTGAAGCTCGGCGATGTACCGCCCGAGGATGGCGCGGCGACGCTGACCGCCTTTACCGCAGCCGCGATCGCCCGCGTGGTGCCGCTGCTGCCGAAGGAGCCCAAGAACTGGATCGTGGCCGGCGGCGGCGCCCGCAACCTGACCATGCTGCGGATGCTGCGCGAGTGCCTGGCGCCGGCGACCGTCCGGGCCGCAGACACGCTGGGCTGGGCGTCCGACGCCATCGAGGCGCAGGCTTTCGGATTCCTGGCCGCGCGGGGCCTGAAAGGCCTGCCGCTGAGCTACCCCGCCACCACCGGGGTGCCGTTTCCGATGACCGGCGGGATGATCGCGCGGCCCTAGGGCGGATTGGGTGGAGCAGCACGTAGCACCAACGATCTGGTGCCCCGGCCGCCGCGCTTCGGCGGCACACCGCAGGCCCAGGCACAAAATCGCGAAAACAACCCCATGCAAAGTAGAACGGGCCGTGGCTCGCACCACTCACGCCGCTGGCGTCCGGGGCACGGGATGGTCCGTCGTCACAGCCCAGCCCGATCTCCACAGGCCTTGTTGTTCGGCCACGGCAGGTCACCGGTTGACAGATTGATGCATTTGCATCTAAATAGATGCGGATGCATTAAATCGGAGGAATCGCCATGGCCGCTGCCCTGAAACTGATCAGCCACAAGCTTTGCCCCTATGTGCAGCGCGCGGTGATCGCGCTCACCGAGAAGGGCGTTCCGTTCGAGCGGATCGATATCGATCTCGCCGACAAGCCGGACTGGTTTCTGAAGATTTCGCCGCTCGGCAAGGTGCCGGTGCTTCTGGTCCAGACCGAGGCTGGCGAAGCGGCGCTGTTCGAGAGCAACGTAATTTGCGAGTACATCGAAGATACGCAAGGCGGCGCAAAACTGCATCCGCAGGATCCGCTGCAACGGGCGCGGCATCGCGCCTGGATGGAGTTCGGCTCCACGATTCTGAGCGAGCTCTGGGGCCTCGAGACGACTGATGATCCCGCGGTCTTTGAAACCAAGCGGAAGGCGGTAGCCGCGAAGTTCGCACAGGTCGAGAAAACGCTCCGTGCGGGACCGTTCTTTACCGGCAAGGATTTCAGCCTGGTGGATGCGGTGTTCGCGCCGATCTACCGCTATTTTGATGTGTTCGATCAGTTGATCGATCTTTCGGTGTTTGCCGATACGCCGAAGGTGCGCGCATGGCGAGAGGCGCTGGCGCAGCGGCCGAGCGTGCGTACGGCGGTGGGGCCCGACTATCCGCAATTGCTGCACGCGTTTCTGGTGCGCCATGACGCGCATATGCTGAAGCTGGCGGCCTGACACATGCAGACGTCGCCGTAGCCCGGATTTCGCTGCGCTCCATCCGGGCTACAAGAAGGCCTGCCGTCTCAGCGGACGTTGGCGAGCCGCATGTCGAGATAGCCAGTCACCGTTTCCATCAGCGGCTCGAGCTTGCCGTCGAAGAAGTGGTTGGCGCCGGGGATGATCTGCTGGTCGATCACGATGCCTTTTTGCGTCTTCAGCTTCTCGACCAGCGTGTTGACGTCCTTGGGCGGCACCACCGCGTCCTTCTCGCCATGCACGATCAGGCCCGAGGACGGGCAGGGCGCGAGGAAGGAGAAGTCGTAGAGATTGGCGGGCGGCGCGATCGAGATAAAACCCTCGACCTCGGGCCGGCGCATCAACAGCTGCATGCCGATCCAGGCGCCGAACGAGAAGCCGGCGACCCAGCAGGCGCGCGCTTCGGGGTTGATGGTCTGCGCCCAATCGAGCGCGGAAGCCGCATCCGACAACTCGCCGGTGCCGTGATCGAACGAGCCCTGGCTGCGGCCGACGCCGCGAAAATTGAATCGCAGCACCGAGAAGCCGCGATGCGCAAACGCGTAGTAGCACTGGTAGACGATCTGGTGGTTCATCGTGCCGTGGAATTGCGGGTGCGGATGCAGGATCATCGCGATCGGCGCGTTCTTCTGCTTGGCCGGGTGATAACGGCCTTCGAGGCGGCCCGCGGGGCCGGTGAAAATGACTTCAGGCATTGATGATCCCTAGGCAACGGACGTGATCGGACAGAGAAAATGTGATCATGCGTCGTTGAGCGATGCGCGGACGGGCGCTCCCGTGAACTGGTTGCGGCCTTCTAGCATGAGGCGAGGGGCAAAAAGCAAGCATCTTGAACATCTGGAAGGCAGTTCAAGGCGTTAGGCTATGATTGTAAGAGACGGCGCGATCCCCAATTGCCATAAGGCTTCTTGCGCCGGCGTGAGGCCGAGGCTCGCGGGAGTTGCCGGCCGATATAGGTAGTATTGTACGGAAATGCCCAACCGGGTCTATCTCGACTGGAATGCGACGACGCCGCTTCGGCCCGAGGCCAGGCAGGCGATGGCGACTGCCTGGGAGGTGGCCGGCAATCCGTCCTCGGTCCATGCCGAAGGGCGTCAGGCGCGCCGGCTGGTCGAGGACGCCCGTGCCGCCGTCGCGGCCGCCGTCGGCGCCCGGCCGCAGGATGTGGTGTTTACGTCGGGTGGTACGGAGGCGAATGTGCTGGCGCTGACGCCGGGACTACGCCGGGGCGCGGGCGAACCGGTCCGCCGGCTGTTGGTCTCGGCCATCGAACATGCGTCGGTGCTGTCGGGCGGACGCTTCTCGCCGGAGGCGATCGGGGCCATCCAGGTCACCGGATCGGGACTGGTCAACGTCGACCATCTGCGCAGGCTTCTTGCCGTTGGGCAGCCAGCGCTTGTCTCGGTCATGCTGGCCAATAACGAGACCGGCGCGCTTCAACCGGCCGGCGAAGTCGCTGACATCGTGCATGAAGCGGGCGGGCTGCTGCACGTCGACGCAATCCAGGCGTTGGGAAAAATACCGTTTGATATCAAATTGATGAAGGCCGATCTGGTCACGCTTTCTGCGCACAAGATCGGCGGCCCCAAGGGTGTCGGCGCGCTGGTTCTGACCGAGGACGTGCAGGGGCTGCAGCCGCTGCTGCGTGGCGGTGGTCAAGAGCTGGGCCGCCGGGCCGGCACCGAGAACGTCGCAGGGATCGCGGCATTTGGCGCTGCCGTGCGGGCCGCCATGGCCGCCCTGGAAGGCGATGCGGCCCGGCTGCGGGGCCTGAGGGAGCACCTTGAGGCCGGCCTGAAGCAAACTCCCGACATGATCGTGTTCTCCGAGGGCGTGCCGCGCCTGCCCAATACCACCCTGTTCACCGTTCCCGGGCTCAAGGCCGAAACGGCCGTAATTGGCTTCGATCTCGGTGGTATTGCGGTATCCTCGGGGTCCGCCTGCTCGTCCGGCAAGGTCCAGGCGTCTCACGTCCTGGCCGCTATGGGGGTTGGCGGGGAACTGGCGCAGGGAGCGGTGCGGCTCAGTCTGGGCTGGTCTACCACTGAGGCAGACATTGATTTGGCCCTTCAGGCTTGGCGAAAGCTTGCCGATGCCTTACTTAGAGGGCGACGAAACACGGCTTGAACCGTTCTAAGCAAGTTTCGCCGGAAAAGCTTCGTCACTGAATTGTTCCACCGCGGTCCTTGAAACCGCGAGCGGAGGATGGAATGCCAGCCGTACAAGAGACGGTCGAGCGCGTGAAGCGCATCGACGTCGACCAGTATCGATATGGGTTTGAGACCCTGATCGAGTCCGACAAGGCACCCAAGGGGCTGTCGGAAGACACCGTCCGCTTCATCTCCGCGAAAAAGAACGAGCCGGCCTGGATGCTGGAATGGCGGCTGGAGGCCTATCGCCGCTGGCTGACCATGACCGAGCCGACCTGGGCCCGCGTCAACTACCCCAGGATCGACTACCAGGATCTCTATTATTACTCGGCGCCGAAGCCAAAGAAGCAGATCGGCTCGCTCGACGAGATCGATCCGGAAATCCTCAAGACCTACGAGAAGCTCGGCATCCCCCTGCGCGAAGTCGAGGTGCTGGAAGGCGTCGTGCGGCCGGAAGGCGAGCGCAAGATCGCGGTCGATGCCGTGTTCGATTCGGTCTCCGTCGCCACCACGTTCCAGAAGGAATTGAAGGCCGCCGGCGTGATCTTCATGCCGATCTCGGAAGCGATCCGCGAGCATCCCGAACTGGTGAAGAAGTATCTCGGTTCGGTCGTGCCGACCTCGGACAATTATTTCGCGACGCTGAACTCGGCGGTGTTCTCCGACGGCTCGTTCGTCTACGTGCCGCCGGGCGTGCGCTGCCCGATGGAGCTGTCGACCTATTTTCGCATCAACGAGCGCAACACCGGACAATTCGAGCGCACGCTGATCATCGCCGACAAGGGCGCCTATGTCAGTTATCTCGAAGGCTGCACCGCGCCGCAGCGCGACGAGAACCAGTTGCATGCCGCCGTCGTCGAACTCGTGACGCTCGACGATGCCGAGATCAAGTATTCGACGGTGCAGAACTGGTACCCCGGCAATTCCGAGGGCGTCGGCGGCATCTACAATTTCGTCACCAAGCGTGGCGACTGCCGCGGCAACAATTCGAAGATCTCCTGGACCCAGGTCGA
>NZ_JAFCLU010000050.1 GCF_018130385.1 Bradyrhizobium sp. AUGA SZCCT0283
ACGCGATGCATGCGACCCGTGCGGCGGTTGAAGAAGGCATCGTGCCGGGCGGCGGCGTCGCCCTGCTGCGCGCCTCCGAGCAGCTCAAGCGCATCAAGACCGCGAACGACGATCAGAAGACCGGTGTCGAGATCGTGCGCAAGGCGCTCTCCGCGCCGGCCCGCCAGATCGCGATCAACGCTGGTGAAGACGGCTCCGTCATCGTCGGCAAGATCCTCGAGAAGGAGCAGTACAATTACGGCTTCGACTCGCAGACCGGCGAATACGGCAACCTCGTCACCAAGGGCATCATCGACCCGACCAAGGTCGTTCGTGCGGCGATCCAGAACGCGGCCTCGGTCGCGGCTCTGCTGATCACCACCGAAGCCATGATCGCCGAGCTGCCGAAGAAGAACCAGGGCGCCGCAGGCGGCATGCCCCCGGGCGGCGGCATGGGTGGCATGGACTTCTAAGGTCCAACCTCTCAAGGCGGTTATTCAAGGAATGCAGAACCCCGGCAGCGATGCCGGGGTTTCTGTTTGAGCGTTGATTTTTCTCGCAAGCCCGCAATAACATCAGGCGTCATTCCGGGGCGGCGCGGAGCGCCGAGCCCGGAATCCATTGCTACGCTTGCTCATGTCCTATTATGTCTACCTCCTCGCAAGCGACAAATGCGGAACGCTTTATCTTGGCGTGACGAACGACATCGTTCGCCGCGTGTACGAGCACAAGAGCAAAGCGGTCGCCGGCTTCACGAAGCGATACGGCGTCGACAGGCTGGTCTGGTTCGAAATTTACGACGACCCCACAACGGCCATTGCCCGCGAGAAGGAACTAAAGAAGTGGCGGCGAGCCTGGAAGATTCGGCTGATTGAAGAGCGCAATCCACAGTGGATCGATCTATATCCGCAAATATCTACCTGATACTTGGACGGATGGATTCCGGGCTCGGCGCTTCGCGCCGCCCCGGAATGACGAGAATGGCCTGCGATCCACGGAATGCACCCCCACCCCGGCAGCGATGCCGGGGTTTTTGTTTGAGCAGACGGGTGCGGAGGACCGCTGCCGCGCAGTGAACGCCGACGCCCGCCGCAACGTCACGCTGAAAAATTCGCAACGTCACGCTGAAGAAAACACTTCACGCTCGCTAGGATATCCTTGTTATGCACACCGCTCTAAAAATATACGATGGTGTATGTTGACAATTTCAAAAAATATTTTCGCGAGAGTCGCAAACCGAACCGACAGTCCGACGTTCCGTAGTCCAGAGTAATGTCGGGGCTGGATCAAGGTTCACCCAAAATCTGATCGAACACGGAGCGCGAGCTTTCGTGGCGCTGGCGAGCGTCGCGGGGAATGCTTTCGCCTGAGAGGGATAATCGTGCCGTGAGTGAAAGCGAAGTGAAAGTCACGCTGAACGCGACGGAAACAGGTGAGCCGATCAGGAAACACTTCACCAGGGTTTTTCATCGAGCCGGCCAGGAAAGCCGCGCTCAACGTCCAAGGTTTGTTTGAGGAGGGATCCGGCCGGTAGGAAATAAGCCAGTAACGAGCAAGAGCCCCACTGCCCGATGCTCGATCAGACCAGGTGCGCGATGCCCCCCAAATCACCCGCACCGCCAACAGGCGCATTCCAACCGGCCGGTGCTTTCTGCAAGGGATAACAAGAAAACAATCTCCAGGGAGGGCGACATGGGTATGGTCATGGTCAAGTGTCCGCAAACCGGACACGCGATTCCCACCGGCATCCAGACTGATCGTGAGAGCTTTGGGCGTAGCGCGGTGTTTTTCTCGCGCACCCGTTGCCCGATTTGCCGCGCCGATCATGCCTGGTTCGCGCGGGAAGCCTGGGTCGACGAGCCAGGCATCCGGATGCGGCACTGCAGCGCGGACTCGCTGGCGTAAGCGTCCACACAGATCAGGTTGTCATCGCGATGGGGGGACACCATGGCGCGAGTGCAAATCCCAACTGAAACATCCACCTGGCTGCTGCAGGCCAAGGAATTTCTTTACGAAGCACGACGGCTGAAGCCGGGTCCTGAGCGCAATGATCTGCGCCAGACGGCGAAGGTGCTGCGAGAGATTGCGAGACTCGAGGCGGCATCCGAGCAAGCACCCGGCCGAGATTGGCGGCAGAGAACCGGATCGGGCGGAGAATCCACTGTTTGATGCGGCTTTCCGGGAATACCGCAGCGGCAGGTCGCGATGCGGAAGGTCGAGCGGTTGCGCGGAAACGCGCTTACATGGCACCGCCCGATTTACTTCCTGGAATGCGCCGGTCTTCGGGCAGAGCCGCCGCGCGAGATCGGGCCAAATTCGTCGCGAACATCTCCTCGACTTCGAGATGCATGACGTTGTGGCATTCGCACGCTGCCGCCGCGAGCCGCGCCGGGTCGATCTCGATCAGGCCTCGTCGATCGGACCTGATCGCTCCACGCGCGCGCAGATTGCGCATCAGGAGCGTCACGGTCGTACGTCGCACACCGAGTATTTGCGAGAGCGCCTGCTGGGTGAGCGGGAGCACATCATGGTCGACGCGGTCGCGAAGCTGAAGCAACCAGCGAGCCATGCGCGCTTCGACCGGGTGAAGCGCGTTGCAGGCCGAACCGAGCTGAAGCTGCTTCAGCATCGCCCTGACGTGAATCTGGACCGCGTGCCGTATCGCAGGGCTCCGGTTGAAAGCGGCGTGAAATCGCGGTGCGGGTATCCGGGCGGCGGTGCCGGCCGCACGAACGACCGCGGTATTATCTGCAGACGACGGCCCGAGCACCGAAAGAATACCTACCGCCCCTTCGCGCCCGACTGCGGCGATGGCAACTGTATGCCCGTCCGCCATCTCGATCATCAGCGAGATGGCGCCGCTATAAGGGAAGAAGACGTACTCGATCGCGTCACCCGCCCGCGAAATGACCGCGTCCTGATCGAGCGCGACCATCTCAAGCTCGGGCCTCAGCAGGTCAAGGTCCAATGCCGGCAATGCAGCAAGAAGGCGATTACCTATTACCGCAGGACGCGTCACTGCGTGGAACCCGCGGTGAGGCGTCTGCGACCATCGCCATTTGGAGCGTCCCGGAACGGCGGCCTGAACATGAATTTAAATCTGCTTTCTCTACGCACACTCACTCAAACAAGCTCTCAATTAACAACAAACTCGAAACGCTCGGGCGCGAGGCAGACTGCTCGCGGGGCCTCAAGGAGTTAGATGCAAATGGGCCTCCGGACGCAACCATAAAATACGCATGGGTAACACCGTAAGCTTACGGGACCGTGCGGTTCCAATTCCGACGTACGGCAAGCCGACTAGCGCTTGAAGCGGCAGCTTTTGCTTCTCAATGAGCCGCGCAACCACGAGATCCCCGTCGAGCGTCGCGGCGCCAGCGTTGTAACGCAGCCACTAGTGTCGCGCTATTGCACCACAGTGCCGATCCGTCCGTAACGAATGGCAGGCGGCGCGCCGTTGCCGCCGGCGTCGAGGGAGAAGAAGATCATGCCGACGCGACCAATGACATTCTCAACCGGAATGTATCCCACGGCCATCCATCGCCAACCGTCTGTCTTGATGGTGGGCACGCTATCGCTTTGCCTACCCTGCGGCCTACTGAAATGCGACTTCGGCAAAGCTTCTGAGCTTGCGCGAATGCAGGCGCTCGGATTCCTGGTGCTTGAGCCGTTCGAGCGCCTTCAGGCTGATCTCGAGATGTTGACCGACGCGTCGGCGGTAGAATTCGCTGGCCATGCCGGCGAGCTTGATTTCGCCGTGCAGCGGCTTGTCGGAGACGCACAGCAAAGTGCCGTAGGGGACGCGGAAGCGATAGCCGTTGGCGGCAATCGCCGCGGACTCCATGTCGAGTGCGATAGCGCGGGATTGCGACAGCCGTCGAATGACCGACGGGCCGCTGATTTCCCAATTGCGATTGTCGACGCTTGCGACCGTTCCGGTACGCATCAACCGCTTGAGCTCAAAGCCGGTCAGCCCGGTAACCTCGCCGACCGCTTCCTCGAGCGCGACCTGCATCTCGGCAAGCGCCGGGATCGGAACCCAGAGCGGCAGCTCGTGGTCGAGCACGTGATCCTCGCGGACGTAACCATGCGCGAGCACGTAGTCGCCGAGCCGCTGCGTATTCCTGAGGCCCGCGCAATGCCCCACCATCAGCCAGGCGTGCGGCCGCAACACCGCGACGTGGTCGGTGACGTTGCGCGCATTGGACGGACCGGTGCCGATGTTGATCAGGGTAATGCCTCGATAACCGGGCTCGACGAGATGAAAGGCAGGCATCTGTGGCGCCCGCTCGGAGGTAGTCCCGGTCGTACCGCCGCCAAGCCGCGCATTGCGCGTGATCGCATTCCCGGGCGCAACAAAGGCATCGGGACCGATCTCGCCCGATGCGAGACGCTGCTGGCACAGTTGCACGAAGGCATCGACATAGAACTGGTAGTTCGTGAAGATCACGAAATTCTGGAAATGCTCGGGATCGGTGCCGGTGTAGTGATAGAGTCGGCGCAGCGAGTAATCGACCCGCGCTGCACGGAACAGGGACAGGGGTTCGGGTGCTCCGGGGGGCAGCTCAAACGTGCCGTCGGCGATCGCATCGTCCATGGCGGCAAGATCGGGCGTATCGAACACGTCGCGCAGCGTTCGCGTAAAGGCCGAGCTGTCGGCAATCGTCAGCGCTGCCTCGATGTTGATGTCCCGCCGATAGGCGAAATGAATTGGAATAGGCTCGTTCGACTCGCCGATTTCAACCGGCACGCCGTGGTTCTTGACCAACAGCTCGATTTGTTCGGTGAGATAGGTGCGGAAAATATCCGGGCGCGTCACGCTGGTCTCATGCACGCCTGGCCCCGCGACAAAGCCGTAAGCGAGACGCGAATCGAGCCGCGCATGCGTAGAGGTCGTCATCCGCACAAACGGATAACAGGCTCGCACGCGCGTCGTGAACGCCCCGCCATTGACAGAGGCTTCAAAGCGATCGCGAAGGAACCGGGTGTTGCGCTCGTAGATCTCTTCGAGACGGGCAACGGCCGCACCGGCATCGACGAATGCTTCGGTCGCGAAAGGCGGTGGAGTTTCGACGAGCATTGCGGATCACATGTCGCTTCGCGCCAGACGGTTGTCGAGCGGAGACTCACGCTCGATCAGCAAATATAACCACAATCGAGTCTCGTTCCAGACACGTCTGGGGTCGTACTCGGAAATACCCCGTCGTCCCGGGGCTTGCCCCCGCGTTCGCAGGGACGACGAATTTCTGCGAGGCGCCTGGTTTGCGCCATGACAGGTTTGCGCCACCGGGCGCACGAGAGCAGCGACCCGATCCCGCTACTGGATCTTCGCCAGCACCGCGAGGCGGCGGATGCCCTTGTTCTTGTAGGCGTCGAGGAACGCGTAATAGTCCTTGAACGAGACGCAGCCGTTGGACTGGCCGCTCGGCCCGAGCATGTAGGTGTGCGCGAGCAGCCCGTCGCGGCCGTGGATTTTTTCCTCGCCGCCGAGCGGCGTCAGCCGCAGCGCCGGCACGCCGTGAAACAGCGCCTCGCGCGGCTTCAGTTCGTAGATGTGCGGCGGCGTCACGCCCTGCATCCGCACATGCGAATAACGCACGTCGTCCATCTTGGAGCCGAGCCCCGAATGCGCCTCGAGCCTGGTGCCGTCGGGCAGATACACCGTCTTGGCGGCGATATCGTACACCGCGGTCTGGCGGTCATAGGGCGGCGATCCGCCCATCATCGGGTTCTGGCTCCGCGTATCGATGATGCTGCCGGTGACGCTGGCGTCGGCGGATGCATAAGCCAGGAACCCACCAGCCGGCTGCTTGCCCCACAGCTTTTCGACCATGGTCTGCTTCTCGTTGGAGGCAATTGACATCACGGCGGCCTTGGCGCGCTGCGCCATGTCGCGAATGGAAGTACCGGATGGCTTCGCGGCCTTGTCCTCCGCAGTCTTGGCGTCGGCCTCCTTCGGCGCCGTGGCCGGAACGTTCAAGGCGAGCTTGGTGGCCGGTGCGGAAACTTTTGGCTTCGGCGTCTCAACAGGCTTCGACGCCTGAACGGCCTTCGGCGCTTCGGCCGGCGGCGAAGCTTCCGCCAGCTTGGTCGCTTCGACGGGTTGGGACCCGACAGATCTGGACGGCTCGCCTTGCGCCGCCGCTGCGGCGAACCGTTCGGTAAACATCAGCGAAGACGCGACGTTCTCTGGCGCGGGCATCACCAGCGGCCGTTGCTCCAGCGATGCGAATATTTCGTTGAAAGCCGGCTGCACCGGACGGGCAGCGACGGTGGCCGGGTTCTTGACGACGGGCGCCTCGAAGGCGGCGCTGCTCACTGTTGGATAAACGCTGGCGCCGAGCACGTTGGTGTAAACGGTCCAGGCGCAGCCCAGCACGAGGCCTGCGACCGCGACACCGCCGAGGAAATGTTGGGGAATGCCCTTACGGGAAGGTTTCCTGCGGTTGTGCACCGCAGGGCCGAACGCACGCATACGCTTACTCATTCACACAACGCCCAGAACAACAATTCCACCAAGTCCCCCATTTGATGCTGCGTCCGGATAGGTCCCCGGCAGCATCTCGCAGAGGCGCAGAGCGTCATTAAGGCGACTTCTAGTTAAATCCGGATTAAACGCGGGCGGATGTAAGGCATGGCCCAAATGCATGGAACTATTGGGGAAATTGTATCCGTAACGATGCGGGAATTCCGCCGCAATCAGGGACATCCGGTGTTTCTGCCCACCGGATGTCCCATATCGGGCCAAGTTGAGGCATTAGAGCGTTTTCCAGCGAAGCATGCCCTCGGACTTGATCCGGGGATGGATACCGTCGCGTCAAGAAAACGCGTCAAATCAAAAATCTACAGCCCTGTTCCGATTCCATCGGAACGGAATTGCTCTCTAGTCCTTGAACGGGTCGAACTCGTTCTCGCCGGCCATAACGGCCGCGGACGCAGCGTATGCTGCACCTTGATCGAGCGAGCGTGCTCGGCCAGCACCTCCCGAGCGCGGCGCTAATACTTCAACCGCGGGTACCAGTCCTTGCCGCGGCCTTCCGGCGTCGTGTCCAGAATGGTCCACAGCGGATCGATGTCGGGCGCGCCGCGCGGGTCCTGTTCGGGATCGGCGGTCGATGGTCCCATTTCGCCGGACCAGAAATGGCGAATGCTGCCGTCGCGGCGCGTGAACACGTTGTAGCCGGGCGCATCGGCATCGGCTGCGCTGACGTAGTCGCGCGTAAAATCGCCCGACCCGTCCGAGTAGATCCGGTGCTGTGTCCAGCCGCGCGCCCTCTTCGCCTCGATCAGCCGCGCGATCGGCGAGCGCGCCACGAACACGAACGCGATGCGCTGCTCGACGTCGGGCAGCTTGCCTTCCCAGGTGCTCATGAAGGAGGTGCACATCGGGCACGGCTGCTCGCGTGCAGGACCGAACATGTAGCTGTAGATCACGAGCGTCTGCTTGTTGCCGAACAGGTCCGACAAGGTCGCCTTGCCGCCCTCGCCCTCGAACGCATAGTTCTCCGTCACCGCCCCTCCCGGCGGCAGCGCGCGGCGCAATGCGGCGACGCGTTCGATGTGGCGGCGCAGCTCGATCTCCTCCGCCAGCAATTGCACGCGGGCGCGGCGATACTCGGCGCTCTCGTTGGGAAAGCGCACGCTGTTGCCGCGTGCGAGTTCGGCGGCGGGTTTCAGGGTGGAACCGGACATGAGAGGACCTCGGCGTTGGTTGCTCGGTTACAAGACGCGCCGCGCCTCACGGATCCGACACCCGCGGGAAAAAAACTCGGCCCACAACCGCCCCATTCCGCCCGTTTTCGAGCCGGTTTGCGCGGATTTTCTGCATGGGAGCTATCGCCGAACCTTAACCGCCGGAGGCAGACATACTATCGCCTGCCGAGGGCTTTGTACTGGAGGCCGGTCCCATGATACGGTACCGTATCATCAACACCTGTTTCGCCCATACCCCGAAGGGGAAGCTGCCATGATAATATTGGCACGCACCGGAACTATCGCTGTTGCAAGCCTCGGCCTCCTCGCTGGAGATGCGTTGGCCCAGCCAGCGAAACTGGGTTGTATTTCCGCGCCGACGGCTCAGGGAACGCAAACGCTCCATTGCCCGACGGCGATCACGATCGTGGCCGAAAGTGGTGCGAAGTTCGAGCTCAGGGATCGCAACCGCGACGGCCACGTCGATTCCGTCGAACTCAGCAACAAGGCCATGCTGCTCGACGTGCCGAAGAAGCCGGGCCGCGCCAAGTTCAACGTGGTGACGCCGCAGGCCATTGCCGCGGTGCGCGGCACCAAATGGGCGGTGGACGCCGAAGGTGCAAAGACATCGGTCTTCGTCGTCGATGGCCGCGTCAGCGTGGCGCGATCCGCCGGCCGCGGCAGCGTCGTACTCGGCCCCGGCGACGGGGTCGATGTCGAGGGACCAGGCGAGTTGATCGTGAAACGCTGGCCGCCCGCGCGCGTGACGGCCCTGATGGCAAGATTGGGACAATAGATGACACGCAAATGAGCCGTCGACGTCTTCATATTCTGGTTGCGTTGCTCTGCACGGGATGGTGGGCAGGCGCGATATGGCTCGGCCATACCAGCGGCCATTTGCGGTTTCTCGACCGGCTCGAGTCGGCATTATCAGATGTGCGAACGCTGGCGCGCGGCGTAAGGGCGCCGCCGGACCTCGTCACGATCGTTGCGATCGACGACACTGTCGTCAAACTCGGCGGCACCTATCCGCTGCCGCGCGCGGAGATAGCGAAAATCGTCGAGGCGATCGCCCGGCTGGAGCCGAAGATCATCGCGATCGATCTTCTTTTGGTCGACAAGGGCCCCGCCGGCGGCGATGCGGCGCTCGCAAAATCGCTCGCGGCGAGTCCGAGCGTGCTTGCCGCGGCGGCGGTATTTTCGAACATCGTTCAGCCTTCCGCGGAAGACGGCGGGCCGCTGGCCCGCCTGCCGAAGGCCGACCGCTTCCTGCTGCCGCTGCCCGCCTTTGCCGACCGCGCGGAAGTCGGCATCGCCAATGTGGCGACGGGCCAGACCGGCACGCCGCTGTCGATCCCGATGCTGTTCCGGACACGCGACAAAATCGAATTGTCGTTTCCGCTTCGTGTCGCGTCCGTCGCGATCGGCCAGAAGCTGACGATCGAGCCCGATCGCCTGCTGTTCGGCGACCGGCCGATCGCGACCGCTTCCAATTATGCGCTGCCGATTTCCTATTACGGCCCGCGCCGCACCATTCGCACCGTCAGCGCCGCAAATCTGGTCGACGGCCAGGTCGACAAGGAGGCCATCGAGGGCCGGATCGTCGTCCTCGGCGCGACCGCAACCGGCGCCGGCGACTTCTTTCCGACGCCGTTCGATTCAATGATGCCGGGCGTGGAAATCATTTCCACCGCGATTACGCATCTGGTCGCAGGGGACGGCGTCGTGCGCAACCGGCCGGTTCGCATCGTCGAGGCCATTATGACGATCCTGCTCCCGATACTGCTGGTCGGCTTGCTGGCGTGGCGGCGAAACGCAGTCGGTCTGCTCACGGTCAGCGCGGTGATGCTGGCATGGGCGGCTGCGAATACGGTTGCTTTCGCGTACGGCATATGGCTCGACACCGCGACAACAATGGCCGCGACGGTGCCGCCGGTCGTCCTGTTCGGTACGTTGCAACTATGGTCGGGCCGGCGCAGCGCCCAGCATCTCGCCGCACAGAACAAGCTGCTCGAACAATTCCAGACGCCGGGCCTGCAGGAATGGCTGACGCGCGATCCTGACTTCCTGCTGGCGCCGGTCAGGCAGAATGCCGCCGTGGTGTTCGTCGACCTGTCCGGATTTACCTCACTCAGCGAAACACTCGGTCCGGATGCCACCAGGGGGCTCTTGAAGGAGTTTCACGCCCTGGTCGACAAGGAAGTGACGCGGTGCGGCGGCATGATCACGAGTTTTCTCGGCGATGGCGCCATGATCCTGTTCGGCCTGCCCGAGGCTAGGCCGGATGACGCTGTGCGCGCGGCGCAGTGTTCGATCGCGCTCTGCGTCAGGACCGAGCGCTGGATCGAGGCGTTGCCGCCGACGATCGCCGTGCGGATCGGCTTCAAGATCGGCGCGCATTTCGGACCGATCGTCGCCTCCCGGCTTGGCGGCCGCAACCATCAGCACATCACCGCAACCGGCGACACCGTGAACGTGGCGAGCCGTCTGATGGAAGTGGCGGCCCGCCACGATGTCAGGCTGGCACTGAGCGATACGTTGCGCGTCGCGGCGGAGCGCGCCGGCGCCCGGCTGAAGACCGGCAACCTTGCCGGCCCGGTCGAGACGCAGATTCGCGGCCGGTCAGGCTCGCTCACGGTCTGGCTGTGGCGGGGCGAACATCCCACCATGGATCAACGCACGCATCCTGACGCCGCGGAGTAACCGGCCGCGCGCTCTATCGCGCTTCCGGCGGCGGCGTGCGGTCGAGCACCTCGCCCTTCGGACCTTCCAATGCATCGAGCGCATAGGTCTCGATCACCAGCGGGCCGCGCTTGCGCGAGACCTCGCCTGCCCGTTCGACACGGGCAAACCTGTCTTTCAGATAGGGCGTATCGCCGAGCCATGCCTCATATACATACAACAATTTGCCGGCGAGCTGTGCCGTATCAGGTTCGGGCATGTTTATCCAACGGATGCGCTGGCTATGCTGCGCGACGCAGGTGCCCTTCGGCAGATAGAAGGCGAGCCAGGCGGTGGTGCCGTAATCCGGCGCGAGCACGCATGTTGCGCCGACGCGCGCCCTCACCGCCTCAATTCCATCGGCCGTTTCGCGCCAGCCGACGCCGACGCTGCGCACGGTGGCATCGCGGCGATAGCCCGACAGCACGCCGGTGTCGGCCTGCACGACCAGCAGTACGAACATCAGCACGCCGCCCGGCGCCGCCCAGCGCCGGCAGAAATCGACCAGGCGCTGCCAGCGTGGCTCCCATTCGACCAGATGCGCGGCGACGGCGGCGGCGATCGCAAACGCCGGATAAATTGGTCCAAACCAGTTGGCCTCGACACGGGCATGGAGCGAGTGCCAGACGAAATAGGCGACGATGACCCAGAACATTGTATTGACGAGCGCGCGCGCCGGCAGCGCGCCGGCGCGACGGCGGAACAGCGCGTAAAGCCCCATCGCGCCGAGGATCCATACCAGCGGCGTCGCGAACGCGATCTGCGTCGGGATCAGCTCGGCGATGAAGACCGGGTGGAAATCCTCGATCCTCGCCCGCCCCATCTGCTTGATAAAGGAAACCCAGCGGTGCTCAGCGTTCCAGAGAATGACGGGAGCAAACAGCAGCAGTGCGACCAGCCCGCCGAGATAAAGCCACGGCGAGATCAGCCAGTGCCGGAGCTTGGGAACAGCGACCAGCCAGATCAGAATCGCCGGCCCGAAGAACAGCGCGGTGTATTTCGACAGCAGCGCGCAACCGGCGGCGGCGCCGACCGCCAGCCACCACACGCCACGGCCGGTCTGCAGCACCTTGGCGAGCGCAAACAGCAGGAAACTAGACGCCACCAGCAACGGCGCGTCCGGCGTGACGATCATGGTGCCGACCGCGGCCATCAGCGTGATGTTCAGAAGGATCGCCGATGAGGCGGCCACGCGCCGGCTGCCGAACAGGATCGCTGCGGCCTGGTAGATCGCCCAGCTCATCGGCAGCGCCAGCAGGATCGAGACCAGCCGCACGCCGAACTCGGTATCGCCCGCGATCAGGGTGCCGAGCCGGATCACCACCGCGACCATCGGCGGATGATCGTAATAGCCGCCGGCGAGATGCTTCGACCACATCCAGTAATAGGCTTCGTCGAAGGTGATCGGCGTGAACGCCGCGGCAATCAGGCGTACGCCAACCAGCGCCAGGATCGCCAGACCCGTGTTGAGAGCAACCCGCGCCTCGTTCGGATTCATTTTGGAGCCCTTTTGGTTCTGATTGAATCAGAACCAGGCTCTACTTTATCGTTTTGACGCGTTTTCTTGACGCGAACCGGCATCCACCCCCGGATCAAGTCCGAGGGCATGCTTCGCTCGAAAACGCTGTTGGTCATCGCCTGCGCCAGACGAACAGTCCGGACATGGCATAGTTCCAGACAACGCCCATCAGCGCGCCGGCAAGCCCCGCGAGCCACCAGATCGGTTCCTGGTCGAAGACCGCGAACGCGACGCCGACATTGGCGAGCAATCCGACGCCGCAGACGAGATAGAACAGCAGCAGGCCGCGCAGGATCGCAAATCCCTTCAGCCGCTGGTCGCGATAGGTGAGAAAATTGTTCAGGACGAAGTTGCTGGTCATCGCAACCAGCGCGCCGGCGGCCTGCGCCTCCGCAAACGGTTCCTTGAAGATTTCGAGCGCGATGAACAGCGTCGCGAGGTGCACCACAAGGCCGGTGCCCCCGACCATTGCGAACAACAGGAAACGCAGCGAAACAACATCGTGCGTCAGCTTGGCCAGCACCAGGCCAAGGAAATCCAGCGCCACCATGGAATCGAGCTTGCTCTCGCCGTGCTGGCGCGAACCGAAAGTATAGGGAATCTCGACCGCGCGCAGCTTGCCCTGCCCGGTCACAATGAGGTCGAGCAAGATCTTGAAGCCCTGGGTCGAGAGTTGCGGCGCCAATTGCTCGAAGCGGTCGCGGCGGATCATGAAGAAGCCGCTCATGGGATCGGCGACCTCGACCTTCAGGACGCGCCTGGCGACCTCGGTTGCAAGCTGGCTGGCCCCTGCCCGCTGCTTGTTGAAACTGTCGGCGCTGCCGCCCTCGATATAGCGGCTGCCCACCACGAGTTCCGCCTTGCCGCTCCGCAGCAGCGCGACCATTTTCGGCAGTTGCGTTTCATCGTGCTGCAGATCGGCGTCGATGACAGCCGCGTAGGGGCCGCTCGAGGCTAAAATACCCTCGATGCACGCACCCGACAGGCCGCGCCGCCCGATCCGGCGGATACAGCGGACGCGGGAATCCTTCCGCGCCAGCCCCCGCACCACTTCCCAGGTCCCGTCGGGGGAATTGTCATCGACAAAGATCACTTCCCAGCCGATGCCGGTCAGCGTGGCCTCCAGCCGCCGGTACAGCACGGTGACATTGTCGCGCTCGTTGAAGGTCGGGACAACGACCGAAAGCTCAGGCAAACCGGCCTGCGACGGGGTTTCGGGGCCCGGTTTGATGGCGTCATTCATGATCGCCAGCGTATATCCGCAGCCGCCCGACATGCCAAGGCGAGCTTCAGGAACGAGGTGACTGGACGGTGAAAACGGGGGCGAAATCGACCCGGTGTCGGCCCGCGAGGTCGAATCAGTAGCCGCCGCCGGACCGGGTCCGGGGCCTACTTCGCTTGAAAATGCTCTGAAATGCCAACGACCACGAACAGAGGGCGCGCGTACATCCGGCGCAGCCAAACTATTCATGGTCGTCCCAGCGCCGGAGCCTTGAAGCGTCAACGTCGCCGTTGGATAGCAGATAGGAACGCCCGGGGCATTCCGCAAGAAGCGATCCCGCCCCTACTGGTTCGGCACTTCCCGAATCACCGGTCCGCGCGGGGCTGGCGCCGCAGGAACCGGCTGAAGCGCCGGCGCGGGCTGCTGAAAGTTCGCCGGCTTGGCGGGCTTTCCGAACTGGCCGATCGGCCCGTAGGCAATTGCAACCACCATCACGATCGATGCGACGATGGCTCCCAAAAGACCGGCGACTGATTGCGAATTCATACTCAACTACCCCTACGCCTGACCGGGAACTGATATCATGGAAAAAGCTTTTGAAGGAATAGTCTCGGCGTCCGCCATCGACAAAACCAGCGCCGACGCCGGCCTCCAAAATCTCACCACGCGAGCGCCGCGTAACGGACAAGCAAGAACCGCGATTCCATCGTAAACATGGCGGAGTCTCGGCCTTCGGGTTGACAGGGAATAGGGGAAAAAAATGTCGACGACAGATGACACCAAACCGGCCGGGAAATCCGGACGGCGTAAGGGCAAGGGGGACCGGCGCAAAAAAGCAGTTCCCCAACAGAGTTTGCCTGAGAGCCCGGCGCCGGCTCAACTGCAGAGCCCGGATCAGGATCAGGAACTCCAGCAGCCAGAGCCGGTTCACGCGGAGAGCCCGAAGCTGGATCAGCAGCCGGCCGTCGAGGAGCCCGTCGTTACCGTCGCCGCGTCACCCGAGCCGCAGCCGGCCGCCGCGCCCCCGCCTTCCGAGCCCTCGCCCGTCGAGCCCGTCTCAGCCGAGTCCGTCTCAGCCGAGTCCGTCCCAGCTGAGTCCGTCCCAGCCGAGTCCGTTTCAGCCGAGACCGCGTCAGCCGAGCCGTCACCAGCCGAGCCTGCGCCGGTGAGCCTGCAGACCATCGCGAATGCCTATCGCGACTACACAAGGAAGTCGATCGAGGAGTTCGGATCGTTCGTCGAACAGCTCAGCGGCGTTCGCTCGCTCGACAAGGCGATGACGGTTCAGAGCGAATTTGTGAAGCGGGCCTATGAAACCTCGGTCGCCGAGTCGCAGAAGATCTGCGAACTGCACAACCGCCTTGCCAAGCAAACCCTCGACCCGTTCAAGGGGTTGACGGGCAAGACGCCGGCGACGCACGGCAAGCCCTGAGGTTCACGCGAGACCGGTTCGACGCAAATGAGTGGAAGCAAGAGGCTCCGGTTTTCCGGAGCCTTTTTGTCGAAGGATTCCGCCTATGAGCCGGCGCCCTGGCTCTGGCCGCGTTTCGACGCCGGTCCCGCCCCGCGCATGTAGTGCCGCTCCGGCCGGTAGCGGCCGGCCCAGGCGCGCACGATCTTGCTGGTGAGGGTTGATATCCACTGGATGATGGCCATCGAATGGTCCTTTCGTCCTGCAATCCGAAATTCACACGCCGAGCTGGCCAGTCAGCCGCTCGCGGAATGAGGAGCTGCGCTGGTCGAGCCCAGTGAAGGTGACGGTCGCGCCATGATCGCGGTATTTGGTTTCGATCGAATCCAGCGCCGCGACACTCGACGCATCCCAGATCTGGGAATGGGTTAGATCGATCAGAACGCGCTTGGGGTCGGCACCGTAGGAGAAACGCTCGACGAGATCGTTGCTGGAGCCGAAGAACAGCGGCCCGTGGACGCTGTAACGGACCGACTGGCCGTCCTGGCTCACGGTACGTTCGGCGCGAATGACATGCGCGACCCGTCGCGCGAACAGGATCATCGCCAGCATCACGCCGACGGCAATGCCGACCGCGAGGTTGCTGGTGACGACGGTCACCGCAACGGTCGTTACCATGACCAAGGTTTCGGGGATCGGCATCCGCTTGAACGTCGTCAGCCTGACGCTGTGCCAATCGATCGTCTTGAGCGCGGCGATCATCATGACGGCCGCCAGCGCGACCATCGGGATCTGCGCCATCAACTCGCTAAGGCCGGTCACCAGCACCAGAAGCACGATGGCTGCGACCGCCGTCGAAATCCGGGTGCGGCCCTGTCCGATCTTCACGTTGACGACGGTCTGGGCGATCATCGCGCATCCGCCAATGCCGCCATAGAAGCCGGCGGCGATGTTGGCAACGCCCAGCGCCCAGGATTCCCTGCCCTTGTGCGACCGCGTGTCGGTCAGGTCGTCGACCAGCTTGGCGGTCAGCAACGTCTCGAGCAGGCCGACAAAGGCAACGCTGATGGCGATCGGCCAGATGATGCGGAGCGTATTGAGATCGAGCGGGACCGCGAACGCAGTGATGCTCGGCAACCCCGGCGCCATCGCGCCTTCGCCACCGACATTGGGGACCGGCAGCTGCCCCACGATCACAATCGCCGTCACGACGATGATGGCGACCAGCGGCGCCGGCACGGCGGTCGTAATCCGCGGCATGACGAGGACGATCGCAATCGTCAGCGCGAACAGGGGATAGACCAGCCATGGAACGTTGAGGATATGAGGCACCTGCGCGGCGAAGATGAGAATGCCGAGCGCGTTGACGAAGCCGATCATCACCGAACGCGGGATGAAGCGCGTCAGCCGCGCCAGACCGGCAAGGCCGAACACGATTTGAATAACACCGGCAAGGATGATGGTCGGCAGGATGTAGCCGACCCCATGCATCTTTACCATCGGGCCTATCACCAGCGCGATCGAGCCGGCCGCTGCGGTTACCATCGCCGGCCTGCCCCCGAGAACCGACATCACGAGGCACAGCACGATCGAGGCGACCAGCGCCACCTTGGGATCGACGCCCGAAACGAACGAGAACGAAATCACCTCGGGGATCAGCGCCAGCGCCGTAATGATGCCGGCCAGCGATTCACGAACGAAGAGGTTCGGGGCGCGAAGCACCGCAGAGATCGACGGCGAATCTTCGAATTGTGATTGGGTAACGGCGGGGCTGGCGACTTGCATGGGAATTTCCGGAAAATGTTGACGGCGTGTTCGAAGCCGGTGGCGCGTCAGCCGCCCGGCGGTTTGCGGACGACACAGCGGAAGCCGATGTGACAGGTGGAAGAATCGACCGTTTCGCCCTGGCGGGCCGACGGCCGGTAGCGCAGGCAGTAATTGGGCGCGCAGAGATGCGAACCGCCCTTCACGACACGGCGCGTCGACTGGTCATCGCCCGCATTCGGATGACAGCAGGACTGCTCCTGTTGATCGGGCGCCGCGTCATACGGGCTCGACGTCCATTCCCAGACATTGCCGACCATGTCGAACAGGCCGTAGCCATTGGCCGGAAACGCGTCGACCGGCGACGTACCCTCGTATCCGTCCTCATTGAGATTTTCGTGAGGGAAACGGCCCTGCCAGGTATTGGCGAGAAACCGCCCCTCTGGGTTGGCGGCATCGCCCCACGGATAGGCCTTGCCTTCGAGACCACCACGGGCGGCGAACTCCCACTCAGCTTCGGTCGGCAACTCCTTGCCGCACCACGCCGCATAGGCGAGCGCGTCCTCATAGGCGACATGCACGACGGGATGATCGTCGCGGCCAGCGATTGAACTCCCCGGCCCTTCCGGCTGCCGCCAGTCCGCGCCGGGTCTGTATTCCCACCAGGCGAGATTGTTGCGCAGGCTGACCGGACGATCCGGTTTGACGAACACCAGCGAGCCCGGCACCAGCAGCGCGGGGTCTGCGTCCGGATACATCGCCGGATTGGGGGGGCGTTCGGAATAGGTGACGTAACCGGTCGCCTCGACGAATTTCCGGAATTCGCCGTTGGTGACGGGATAGATGTCCATCCAAAAACCCTCGACGAAGGCCGGACGGACCGGGCGCTCTTCCCGATAGAAGCTGTTGGAGCCCATCAGGAAGCCGCCGCCTGGAATCCAGTTCATGGAGTCCGGCTTGACCGCATCAGGTACATTGGCCGATTTGACCTTGCCGGAGAGAGCGCAGCAGCCCTCTCCCCGGCGATGGCCGGCTGCACCATGCGCGATCGTTTCCGCTCTCGTCGGTGCAGTCATCGCGTTCAGGCCTTGGCGTGCTGCTTGGGCACGAAATCGAGCGGAGCTCCCGGTGGAATAAGTTCCTCCTTCTTGGCGCTCTCCTCGAAATCCCTGATGATGCGTTGCGCGTGCTGCATCACCCACCAGCGGACATAGCGCTGGTTGACGGCCTCACGCTCCTTGGGGTCTTCCTGCAGATGCGTGATGCGGGCGAAGCCGAGCGGCAATTCCGGATCGTGGAAATGCTGCTGCCGCTTGAAGTTGATCTTGAAGTCCTTCCACTTCACGGCGTGCAGTTCGTCCTTCAGCCAGACGATGCAGGACTCGCGGTTCGAGGTCGGCTGCTTGCCGAGGAAGAACGGGCTCTGGTCGACACCGTCGATCAGCCGGTCGGCGGGCGCCTTGCAGCCGGTCATCGACAACAGCGTAGTGAACATGTCGGTGACATGCACCATCTCGTTGCTTTCGACGCCTGCCGGAATGCGGTTCGGCCAGCGGATCAGGAGCGGGGTGCGGATGCCGCCTTCCGCCGAGCTGAAGTAGGATCCATCGAAGAAGCCGCCGGTGCCGCGGCCGGCGAGATGGTCCTCGGCGCCGTTGTCGCCGCACATCACCACGATGGTGTTGTCGGCAACGCCGAGTTCGTCCAGCTTGTCAAGCAGCACGCCGAAATCGTGATCCAGCATCAGCAGGCAGTCGCCCCAATCGCCATTGGTGCTCTTGCCGACGAATTCGTCGCGCGGGCTCATCGGGAAGTGCATCAGCGAGTGGTTGAAGTAGCAGTAGAACGGCTTGTCCGCCTTGACGGACTTTTCCATGAACTTGATGGCGCGCTTCTGGTACTCGAGATCGCAGGTCTTCTTGGTCTCCATGGTGAGCTGCTCGTCCTTGAGCGGCCATGCACCCTTGCCCTTGACGCCTTCATGCATGTGCGAGAAGCCGTCGCGCTCCGCCACGTAATGCGGGTCGGTCAACCACATGCATTCGTCATAGGTGCGCAAGGGGCCATACCATTCGTCAAAACCGTGATCGGTCGGGAAACGGCCGTCCTCGGCTCCGATGTGCCACTTGCCGTAGATCGAGGTTGCGTAACCGGCTTCCGACAGAATCGAACCGATGGTGCGCTCCCACTTGACGATGCCGCCGCCATTGCCGCCGAGCGCGATGGTGTGGTTGCCCGAGCGGATCGGGAAGCGTCCGGTCATCAGCGCCGAGCGGGTCGGCGTGCACTGCGGTTCGACGACATAGTGCGTCAACTTGACGCCTTGCTTGGCGAAATTGTCCATGCGCTTGGTATCGGCGCCGCGCAGGATGCCGCCGCCGTAGCAGCCGAGTTCGCCCATGCCGAGGTTGTCGACGTGGAAAAACAGTATGTTTGGTTTACTTGCCATTGAATTCTCCGATCTGTGACGCAGGCGCACGTCGTCGTTGACGCGCGCGCTTCTTCGCGTCTCTCCTTGGTTGATGTCGTTGATAGATGTTTCGCGCCTGTTCGGCCGCGACGTTCAAGATTCTCTCAGAAGATTTCGCCTACTCCTTTCGGTCCCACTTTCATTCCAAAGCCTGAAAGGCCTCGATCCTTGATTTCCGGCGCCATTGCCGCGAGCGACTCTTCCCGGATCAGGCCCTTAAGCTCCTGCACCAGGTTCATGAATTCCGGCGTGTCGGTCATCTCGGCCCTGCGCGGACGCGGCAGCGGCACTTTGATCTCCGCCTTGATGCGGCCCGGCCGCGCGGTCATGACGTAGATGCGGTCGGAGAGGAAAATCGACTCTTCGATATCGTGCGTGATGAACAGCACCGAGATCTTGAACTGCTGCCAGATGTTGGTGAGAATTTCCTGCATCACGACGCGGGTTTGCGTGTCGAGCGCGCCGAACGGCTCATCCATCAGCAGGACCTGCGGACTGGTTGCCAGCGCGCGGACAATGCCGATGCGCTGCTTCATGCCGCCGGAGAGCTGGTCGGGATAGTGGTTCTCGAACGACAGCAGCCCGGCGAGGTCGAGCAGCGCGCGCGCCGTGGTGTTGCGTTTACTTTGGTCGACGCCCGCCATCTTGAGGCCGAACTCGACGTTCTTGCGAACCGACAGCCAGGGAAACAGCGAGTATTGCTGGAACACGACGCCGCGGTCCGAGCCCGGCTTTGTGATCGCCTTGCCGTCGAGCCTGGCCTCGCCAAGCGTCGGCTTGACGAAACCGGCGACGATGCTGAGCAAGGTCGACTTGCCACAGCCGGAGGGGCCGATCAGCGAAACGAACTCGCCGGGCTGCACGTTAAGCGACACATTCTCGACGGCGACGACCTTGTCGTCGTTGGCGCCAAATGTGACTCCCATATCACGTACGTCGATGAAACCCTTGTTGGTTTCAGTACCTGCCACTGCCATTGTCATCGCTTGCCTCCTGGTGCGAATGCCAACCATGGCATCAGGAGGCTGCCAACCATCCGGATGATGCCGCTGCAGGCCAGTCCAAGGAAACCGATGGTAATCATGCCGAGCACGATCGCGGGATAGTCCACCAGCGAATAGGCTTCCCAGGTGAAGTAGCCGACGCCGAACTGACCCGAGATCATCTCTGCGGCGATCAGCGATACCCATGCCACGCCCATGCCGACGGCAAGGCCGGTGAAGATGTGCGGCAGCGAGCCCGGCAGGATCACGTTCAGGAACAGCCGGAACTCACTCGCGCCCAGGCAGCGTGCCGCCCGTATCAACACGCCATCGAGCGAATGCACCCCGTGGATGGTGTTGAGCAGGATCGGAAAGAAGGCGCCGATGAAGGTGATGAAGACGATGCTGGCCTCATTGTTCGGCCACAGCATGATCGACATCGGCACCCAGGCGATCGCCGGGATCGGCCGCATGATTTCGACCACCGGCATGAACAGGTCGCGGACGCGCTGATACTTTCCGATTGCGAGCCCAAGCGGCACGCCGATGCTCAAGGCGATGAAGAAGCCGAGCAGGATGCGCCGGACGCTGATGGCGATGTTGACGAGATACTTGTTGGACAGCCCGACCTGCGTCAGCTGCTGATACACTTCGTAGGGCGTCGGAACGTTCTTGAAGCGAATGTAGAACTCGAGCCGGTACTTGGTCCCGAGATACCAGAACAGGAACAGGGCTCCGATCGAGATGCAGGCAAGTGCGGCGGTGATGATCCGCTCGCGCGTGATCTTGGCGAGCAGGCTCCGCAACACCTTGGTCAGCGAAACCGTCGGAACAGGCTCAGGCTCCGGCACGGGAATTTCCGCGACCGCGACCGGCGCAGATGCGTTTGCCGTCGCTCCCGTAGCGGAAATTTCGGCTGCGGGAGGCTTCACGGCGGCAACCGCCGGCTCGGGAACGGAATGCTTCTCGACCATCGGGAGCGCTACGATTTTCGCACTTGCCAGGCTGCCCATTCAGTCCACCCTATTGTCCTACATTGATCGCGCCGAGCACCTCGGCATAGGTCGCCAGCTTGCCGCTGTTCTTGGCCGCGTAGGCTTCCGCGTCCTTCTTGAGCAGGAACGGCACCACGTCCGGCTTCTTCGGATCCTGGCCGCCGATCGAATAGAACGCGGCGTCGGCGAAGACCTTGATGCCGAGCTGATGATCGACCAGGTAGACGGCGTTGAATTTCTTGCCTTCGGCGCCGTACTTCTTCACGCCGAGCAGCGTGCAGACCGGTGAGCTGAACGACACGATGTCGCCGCCCTGGATCCAGATCTCGCCAGTCTTCTTGGGATCTTTGACCGGCGCGTTGCAGATCGGATCGGTGCCGGTAACGTTGTAGGTATCGAACGAGGCTAGCTGCTTGTCGTAGTCGAGCCCCTGCTCCTTGTAGGCCTGCCGAACATACTTGTCGTTGACCCAGGCGCCGATGTTGAGCTCCTTGATCATGTTCAGCTTCTGCAGAATGGCGTAGTTGTTTCCAACAGATTCGATCCATTGCGGCTTGATGGTCGCATCGAGCGTGTGCACACCGCCCGGTCCCAGGAAGATGTAGACCACTTCCTTATTGATCTTGGTCCACTCCTCGATCTTTTCGGCGGCGAGCTTGGGATTCTTTCGCATCCAGTTGTTCGCCTCCATCAACGCATTGATGTAGGCCACCACGATCTCCGGATATTTCTCGCCGAAGTCCTTGCGCACGACCACGCCGTGGAATGTCGGAGTCTTGGTCTCGGCGCCGTCATAGATCTTGCGCGCAAAACCCTTGAACGGCAGCAGCTCTGCGAACGGCACGAAGTCGCCATGCGCGTCAATGCGCTTTTCCTGCAGATTGGTGCTGCCGACTTCCGGCGATTGCGACACCAGATTCCAGAAATCGGGCGGCAGTCCGCGCTTCTGCAGCGAGGTCAGCATCATGCCGTGCGCGGCCGAGCCGAACGGCACCGACACGTTCTTGCCCTTGAGGTCGCCGAGTTCATAGAACGGCGAGTCCTTGTGGACGACGATGCCGTTGCCGCCCCCCACCGCATTGTAGGCGATGATGGCAACGAGCTGGGTTTCGTTCTTGGTGGCCTGGCCGGTGGCGCCGTTCACCATCAGCGGATAGTCGCCCATCATGCCGATCTGGATGTTGTTGGCCATCATGCCGTTGGTGATCGGCGGGCCTGATGTCGCGTTCTGCCAGCTCAGCTTGTACTGGAAATCCTTGTACTTGCCGGTTTTCGGCAGGTGCTTCTCGAGAAGGCCAAGCTCCTTCAGAACGACGCCACCCGTTACCGTATTGGTCGTCGTGTTCTGTGTGCCGATGCCGATTTCGAGAGTCTCTGCGCTTGCGGTCGCAGGCACAAACCCGATGGCTGCGGCGACGAGCAAAGGAAGGAAGCCAGAGAATTTAGACGCAGGGCCGACGCTCATTAGACAAATCCTTTCGAACTGACTGTGCGGGATTTTGTGCAATGCCCACGCGAAGCGCCCCGGCCACAACGGACTGTGACGGGCTTACTCGGCGCTGAGCAGGCTGACTGGCTTGACGGGGATGATGGTGCAAGCGACATGCCACGGGGCCCGTGCTGACGACCCGCAGCGGGTTTTGTTCGCGAAGGCCCGGATCGCGAACGGCGTGGTTAAAGAAGGAAGTTGACGTCATTTGCCGTGAACTCGCTTGCTTCCATTGCGGACGCCAAAACGTCCGGTAAGCGAACTCTGAACGGCACCCCTTGAATCCGAAACGACGAACGCGTCGAGCCAGCAACGTATTGCGAAGAAATATCCGGATGCTCAATTAATGGACAGAAATGCCGTCTGACTTGGCTAACGGATGAGCGCGGTGGCTACAAATTAGTCACCCCAATCCCGGCCGAAGACCGCTCCACGGCATGGAATCGGCCCGAGATCGACGGTTACGGCGCTTGTGCAATGCGGCCTTGTCCGGCGCTGCCGATCATCAGGCCTCGTCGGAAGCCGAGGCCTTGGCGAGTTTTCCATCGCGGATTTCGCTCAGCATGTCGGCGTTCTTGATGACGAGGTTGGAGCCGTGTGCACTCAGGATTCCAAGCTCGGTAAAACGCTTGAGGCTGATGGTGACGGACTGACGCGTCACGCCCGTCATATGCGCGAGATCGGCGTGGGTGAACGACGCGGCGATCAAGGTGCCATGATGCTCGTCGACGCCGTACAAATTCATCAGATGCAGCAGGAGTTGCGCAAGCCGCTCGGTCGGCGAGCGCGTCCCGAGCATCTGCGCCAGCGCGGAATAGCATTGGCCCTTGAAGCTGAGGCCCTCGATGATTCCGATGGCGAGCGCCGGAATCGTCAGCACCATCCGTCGCAGCACATCGCCCGGCAAATGCAGCACCGTGCTGTTGACGGCGGCAACCCCCGACCAGACGTGCAGGCCTTGCTTGAAGACTTCCGGGCCGCCGACGAAATTGCCGGAGTGCCAGTAAGCCAGCGTGATCTCGCGGCCCGAGGGTGCGGTGTAGAACACCTTGATGCGCCCGCTCTCGATCAGGAAGATGCCGTCTTGCGGACTGCCCTGGCTGAAGAGCTGCGCGCCGCGGTAGAGCACCCTGCGCTTTCCGGAGCCCAGCACGTGCGCGATCTCAGTTTCCGTCAGCCCGCTGAACAAATACGGCGGCCCGCTGCGCTGTGCCCCGCCATCGGTCATCAGCAGCGCGCCGAACTGCGCCGGCGCGCCGGCCTTGCCCGGCGCCTGCGCCGGTTGCGGTGGGTGATGCTTGCCGATCATGGGGCCGCTCGAAGCCAAACCTAAATCCTCACCTGCGTCGATACAGACGGAGAGCACCAGACGGAGAACATGAGGCTCGACTGCCGGATCCCTCGCCGGCACCGGCCTGCGATACTTCATGCTTTGCAATCGGCGCGCCAAGTACCATGTTCATTCTCCGTCGAAGGAACTTCCGTGTCCATATCCCGGGCTGTCGCACTTCGCCGCTATCCCGCGTTTCCGAGAGTTCGTCGCGTGCTGCGACAATCTGGCCAATCAGGTCCGGTTTGGTTAACATCGCTCGGAGCCCTCCCCTCATTTCCGACGAGCCCTCCCGTGAGCAAGCCTTCGAAATCGACCGCAAAAAACCGCGGCAACATCTATATCGGCATCGGCGGCTGGACCTTCGAGCCGTGGCGCGGCGTGTTTTATCCCGAAAAGCTCACGCAGGCGAAGGAACTGTCCTACGCCGCGTCGAAGCTGACCTCGATCGAAATCAACGGCACCTATTACGGCTCGCAGAAGCCGGAGAGTTTTCGCAAATGGGCGCGCGAGGTGCCGGACGGATTCGTGTTCTCGTTGAAGGGCCCGCGCTTCGCGACCAACCGTCGAGTGCTGGCGGAAGCCGGCGATTCCGTAAAACGCTTCTATGATTCCGGCGTGCTGGAACTCGGCGACCGGCTCGGCCCGGTGCTGTGGCAGTTCGCGCCGACCAAAAAATTCGACGAGGCCGATTTCGGCAAGTTCCTCGAACTGTTGCCGCGCAAACTTGAGGGCCGCTCGCTCCGTCACGTGGTCGAGGTGCGGCATGACAGTTTCTGCGTGCCTGACTTCATCGCGTTGCTGCGCGAGTTCGAGACGCCTGTCGTGTTCGCCGAGCACGGCAAATATCCGGCGATTGCCGACGTGGTCAGCGACTTCGTCTATGCGCGGCTGCAGAAGGGCAATGACGAGCTCAAGACCTGCTATCCGCCGAAGCAGCTCGACGCCTGGGCCAAGCGCTTCCAGGCCTGGGCCGCTGGCGGCGAGCCCGACGACCTGCCGCGCGTCGATGCCGCAAAGCCCGCGAAGATGCCGCGCGACGTGTTCGCCTATGTGATCCACGAGGGCAAGGTTCGCGCGCCGGCGGGCGCGATGGAATTGATCGAACGCGTCAAATAATTCGGCGTTCAATCCAGCTTGATGCCGGCCTCGCGGATCAGCTTGGTCCAGCTCTCGTATTCGGAGGCGACGAAGGCGTCGAGCTTGTCGTCCGGCAGATCCCACACCTCTCCACCGCTCTTCTCAAAACGCTCCTTGAGGTCGGGCAGCGACGCGCGGATATCGCGGCGCAGCTTTGCAATGACATCCGGCGGCGTCTTTGCCGGTGCGAATATCCCGAGCCAGGAATCGACGTCGAGGCCGGATACGCCGGCTTCCGACATCGTCGGCACGTCCGGCGCCAGCGGGCTGCGCTTGGACGACAGCAGTGCAATGCCCTTCGCCTGCCCGGACTGCACGTAAGGGAGCCCGGCGGCGATCGAATCGAAAAACAGGTCGATGCGGCCGGCGAGCAGATCGGTGAAGGCGGGCGGCGAACCCTTGTAGGGTATCTCCTGAAATTTTACGCCCGCGGCTTTCATGAAGGCGGCGGCCACCAGATGCTGGCCGGTGCCGACGCCGGCCGTCGCGACGGAAATCGAGCCCGGGTTCGCCTTGGCGGCGGCGACGATGTCCTGCAGCTTGCCATGCGGCAAATCCTTGCGGCCGACCATCACGTAACCGAACTTGTAGATCAGCGCGACCGGCACGAAATCCTTGCGCGGATCGTAGCCGAGCTTCGAATACAGCGCCGAATTGAACGCCATGTTGGAGAGCCCGCCGACCACCAGCGTGTAGCCATCCGGCTCGCTCTGGCTTGCCGCCTGCGTGCCGACCACGGTTCCGGCGCCCGGCTTGTTCTCGACGACGAAGGCCTGCCCCATCCGCTTCGACAGCGCGTCCGCAAGCTGCCGCCCGATCAGATCGTAGCTGCCGCCGGGACCGATCGGGACGATGATTTTCACCGGGCGGTCGGGATAGCCGGTCTGGGCGTGCGCTGCGGCAATGCCGCAAAGCACCAGCGCGAGTATCCAAGTCAACGAGCGGCTAATTCGGTTCATCTTGTCCCCCCAGCGAGAAATGGCCATCGACAGGCTCTTTCGCAGGACTATGCGACACGCCACTTCCGGCCGCAACGCGGATGTAGCAATCGACCGACCATTACCGTAGCCTTGCGCCAGCGACATAATGTCTGGATCGATATGGCCCGCAGGACAAAGCGCCTCTTCACCATCGGCTATGAGCAGACGCCGTCCAGGGCGGTGCTCGACGAATTGCAGAACGCCGGCGTCAAGCTGCTGGTTGACGTGCGCGCGGTCGCGTCCTCGCGGCGGCCGGGCTTCTCCAAAAATCAACTCGCGGCCGGCCTCGACGAACGCGGCATTTCCTATCTGCACCTGAAGGGACTCGGGACGCCGAAGAGTGGCCGTGAGGCCGCGCGCAGCGGGAAGCTCGGTCTGCTGCACAAGATCTATTCGGCACATCTGAAGACGGCGCAGGCGAAGGAGCAACTCGATGAGCTGTCGGCGCTGGTGAACAAGTCCGGTCCGGTGTGCATCCTCTGCTATGAGCGCGATCATGCCCAGTGCCACCGGCAATGGATCGCCGAGATCATCGAAGCGCGCGACGGCGTGAAGGTGGAGAATCTGGTGGCACCGCAGGTGTAGCCGGCCGTCATTGCCTGCGACAAACGCGAAGCGTTTGCGCAAGGGAGCGCAAGCGACGAAGCAATCCATTCTTTCTATATGCCGCGCGATGGATTGCTTCGCTTCGCTCGCAATGACGATGTGATAGCATCGCGCCTCACCCCTTGCCATCAAGCCGGAACGTTCCCTCCATCATCTGCACGCTACCGCCGCCGACATGAATCGAAGCGACCGCGCCATTCTGCTTGCGGACGCGCGTCAGCAACAGGCTGGGCCGGCCCATGTCGACGCCCTGCCCAATCTTCAATCTGAGTTCGCCGTCCTTGAGATCGTCGAGATCGGCCAGCAGCGCCGCGCAGGCCGCCGTCGCGCTGCCGGTGGCAGGGTCTTCGGACAGCCCGCTGGCGGCGGGGTGAAACATCCGCGCCTGCAGTTCGCACGGCTTTTCGGTCGCCGGCACGTCGCGGGTATAGAAGTAGACGGCGTCGCTGCCGTCGCACGGGAAGGTTTTTGCGAACGCCGCCGCATCGGGCCTGGCCCGCCGCAGCGCCTCGCGCGTGGCGACTTCGACGGCCAGGAACGACAACCCAACCGAGATGATCTGCGGTGGATGCCGGTCGGTCTTGACGTCGCTAGCCGACAGCGAGAGGCAGGCCGCAGCCTGCTCGGTGCTGACATGCGACATCCGCTTCAGCGGCTGCGGCGCCGTGAATTCGGTGCTGACGACCTTGCCCTGCTCGGTCACGATCTCGACCGGCACGAGCCCTGCTCCTTCCTCGAACAGCAGCCGCGCCGGCGGCTTTGCCGCCAGCGTCGCCAGCACGAAGGCAGTGCCGACATTGGGATGGCCTGCAAACGGAAGCTCCCGGTTCACCGTGAAGATCCGCACCTGCGCGTCGTGGGCGCGATCGGCCGGCGGCAGCACGAAGGTCGTCTCGGAATAATTGAACTCGGTGGCGATCGCCTGCATCTGTTCGGTCGACAGCCCGCCGGCATCAAGCACCACGGCGAGCGGATTGCCGCCGAAGGCGCGATCGGTGAAAACGTCCACAGTAATATAACGCCGCTGCATTTCGATACTCCGTTATCCTAACCGCCACACGGCCATCGGCCGCTCATAGCCCCTGACCTCGATCTCACCGAGCGAGACGGCATCGCCGCATGCTTCGCCGAGCGCATCGCGAACCGCTTCCGAAATCAGGAACTGCGAATTGAAGTCCTTGTTGAGCGCCTCCAACCGCGAGGCGAAATTCACGGTATCGCCGATCACCGTGTATTCCTTGCGCCGCGGCGAGCCGATATTGCCGGCGACCACCTCACCGAGATGAATGCCGATGCCGATGCGCAGCGGCCAGGTCGTCGCTTCATTGATCCGCGCATTGGCTTCCAGCATCTCGCGCGCCGCGGCAACCGCCCGGTGCGCCGGGTCCGGCGCCTCCAGCGGCGCGCCGAACAATGCCAGGAATCCGTCGCCCAAAAATTTGTTCACGATGCCGCCGTGGCGATCGAGAATGTCGACCAGCACGGCAAAGGCGCCGTCGAGCCGGTCCACCACTTCCTGCGGCGTGCGCGTGCGCGCGCCAGCAGTGAAACTGCGGAAATCGACGAACATGACGGCGACGCGGCGGATGTCGCTGTCGGTTTTCGTGCCCTCGGCCATCAGGCGCTCGACCACCTGCGGCGAGACGTGCTGGCCGAACAGATTGGTGATGCGGTCGCGCGCGGTCGCGGCCTTGATGCTTGCCTCGAACTGCCGCCGCAACTGCATTCCGACCGCGCCCGCCAACATGCCGCAGATCAGGAGGATCAGGCTGCGCGCGGCGTGATAATAGAGGGGTTCGGCCTGGTCGCCGATAGCCGGATGATAGAACATCGCCATGCAAAACAGCTGCACCGCGGCGACCGCGCCGGTGAAGGTCGAGAGCCAGAAATCCAGCCGCAGGGTCGAGAGGATGATGAAGATGAAATAGGTCATCGGCGTCACGAAGCCGAGTGCGGCCACCGATCCCATGCTGTTGATGTGCAGCGCCAGCGCGACCGTCGGCATCGAGGTCTCGATCAGCGCGCCGATATAGCGCCGGATCACCGGCCTGCCGCATGTGGCGGGTGATCTGGCTATGAACCCACAGCTCGAACAAGATGAACGGCACGATGATCGAATAAAGGTATTCCGGCTTCAGGTTGCCGTGCCAGACGCGGCTCACCGCTTCGGAAGCGAAGAAGTAGACGATCCAGAGAATGATGCCGAGCAGCGCGGTGGTTGCGACCAGCGCCTTGATCCGCAACAGCTCGGTCGTCATCACTTCCTGCATCAGCGCGCGCTGGAAGTCGGCCGACACCCCCGTGTCTTGATCCTTTGTCTTCTTGCCCCTGAGCCCAGCCATCGCCTCACCTAACCAGCATTCCGTCTGTCGCGCTCACAGCGTTTCCGTTTCTGCCGTCATTGCGAGCGGAGCGAAGCAATCCATCATCGCGTTGAGGAAGCATGGATTGCTTCGTCGCTTCGCTCCCTTGCGCAAACGCTTCGCGTTTGTCGCAGGCAATGACGAATGGACCCACCGCGCTACCTCCCCGCTGCCAACACTTATAGCCTCAATCGAGCGTGCGACGGAAGCGCGTCACGGCGATCGTCATCGCCACCAGCATCAGTGCAATGAGTGCAATCGTGTCGTATTGCAGGTTGGCGGGACCGGCGCCCTTCAGCATGATGGCACGGACGATGCGGATGTAGTGGGTCAGCGGAAGCCCCTCGCCGAGATATTGCGCCCATACCGGCATGCCCGAGAACGGAAACATGAATCCGGACAACAGAATGCTGGGCAGGAAGAACATCATCGACATCTGCATCGCCTGCAACTGGTTCTGCACGATGGTGGAGAAGGTGTAGCCGATCGACAGGTTGGTGGTGATGAACAGCGTCGTCAGCGCTGCCAGCAGCACCACGCTGCCGAGGATCGGCACCCCAAACAGCAGAACCCCGATGCCGACGATCAGCGAGGCCTGGATGAAGCCAACGATGACGTAGGGAATGATCTTGCCGAACATCACCTCCACCGGCTTGATCGGCATCGACAGCAGGCTCTCCATGGTGCCGCGTTCGATTTCTCGCGTCACCGACAGCGCGGTGAAGATCAGCATGGTCATGGTCAGGATGGTGCCGACGAGGCCCGGCACGATGTTGAGCCGCGATTCCGCGGCCGGGTTGTAGCGGGCATGCGCCCTGATCTCGAAAGGCATCGCGGGCGGATCGCCGATATGGAGGTCGTGTGCGAGCGCGGTCTGCACCACCACGCCGAGCGAGCCGAGCGCCGAGCCGGCCGCGACCGGATCGGTCGCATCGGCTGCGACCAGCAGCGCCGGGCGGTCGCCGCGCCGCACCGCGCGTTCGAAGCCGCGCGGAATCTCGACCCCGAACAGCACCTTGCCGGACTGCAGCAGATCGTCGAACTCGGCGACGCTATGCACTTCGCGGGTGAAGCGAAAGTAGCTGGTATTCTCCAGCGCCTTCAGCACCGAGCGCGCCAGATCGCTGTCCTCCTGTATCAATACCGCCGTCGGCAGATGGCGCGGCGTGGTGTTGATGGCGTAGCCGAACAGCAGCAATTGCATGACCGGGATCATCACGATCATCGCGAACGAGACGCGGTCGCGGCGAAGCTGGATGAATTCCTTGACCAGCATCGCATAGCTGCGCCGCCAGAAGCCGAAGGCCGGCTCGCCGACGCCGCGATCACGGTTGGTTGCTTCGGTTACACTCATTGGAAATTGTCCTTTGAGCGGTTCATGAGATCAATGAACACATCTTCCAGCGACGGCTCGCTGTCCTGCCAGTGCCATCCCCTCGTGTCGCGATAGGGCGCGATGGTCGCCTCAAGCGCAGCTTTGTCGCGCCCCGAGACGTGCAGGCTGGTGCCGAACGGTGCCACCATGTCGACGCCGGGCTTTCCGGCAAGCTCCGCCGCAAGCCCGTTGAGGTCGTCGCCGGAGACCGTCCAGGTCGACAATGCCGACTTCGCGATCACCTCGTCCACCGTGCCATGCGCCAGCAGATGGCCATAGGCGATATAGGCGATCTCGTGACAGCGCTCGGCCTCGTCCATGTAATGCGTCGAGACCAGCACAGTCAGCCCCTCGGCGGCGAGCGCATGGATCTCGTTCCAGAAATCGCGCCGCGCCTTGGGATCGACGCCGGCGGTCGGCTCGTCCAGCAGCAGCAATTGCGGGTTGGGCAGCGTGCAGGCGCCGAGCGCGAGCCGCTGCTTCCAGCCACCCGAGAGCTCGCCGGCGAGTTGCTCCTCGCGGCCGTTCAAGCCAATGCGCTGGATCATGTCGCGTGCGGCGCCCCGCGCGTCAGGCATGCCGTAAAGCCGCGCGACGAATTCCAGGTTCTCCCGCACCGAGAGATCCTGGTACAGGCTGAAGCGCTGCGTCATGTAGCCGACCTGGCGCTTGATCTTGTCGGCGTCGCGGCGGATGTCGTAGCCGAGGCAGGTGCCCTCACCGGAATCCGGCGTCAGCAAACCGCACAGCATGCGGATGGTGGTGGTCTTGCCGGAGCCGTTGGGCCCAAGGAAGCCATAGATCGAGCCGCGCTTCACCTGCATCGAAAGGTCATGCACGACCTCGCGGCCGCCGAACGATTTTGACAGGCCCTCGACGTTGATGGCGATGTCGGGGCTTGATGCCGGAGCCAAATTCATCGCTTGTCCGCCATTGGCGTTCGAGGATTGAGAAACACGCTGATCGGCTGGCCGACGCGCAAGCTATCGGGCCGGCTCGGCCGCGCCTGGATCAGGTAGACCAGCTTGTTGCGCTCATCGAGGCTGTAGATGACCGGCGGGGTGTATTCGGCCGTGGTCGCGATGAAATAGATCTTTGCCGTGAGGTCGGCCGCGCAATTGTCGCAGGTCACCTTCACCTCATCGCCGATCGCAAGCTTCGGCAATTCCGTCTCCGGCACGAAGAAGCGCAGCTTCATGTTGCCGGGCGGCATGATCGACAACACCGGCCGCTGCGCCGGAACCATCTCGCCTTCGCGGAAGTAGATCTGCTGGATGGTGCCGCCGACCGGCGCAAAGCCGCTGCGCCGCGCCAGCCGGGTCTGCGAGGTGTTGACGCGGGCTTCCGCCACCCGCAGCGCCGAGGTCGCTGAATCGAGGTTGGCCTGCGTGCCGGAACCGGTCTTGCTCAGCGAGGCCGCGCGGTCAAAAGTCTGCTGCGCATTGGCGAGCGTCGCCTTGTTCTGATTGAGATCCGCCTGCTGCAGATCGTCGTCGACCGAATAGAGCGGCATGCCGGGCTTGACCTCGTCGCCCTCGCGCACGTTGAGCTTGGTCACGCGCCCGCTTTCATCCGGGCTGACGAAGATCATGTCGGCCTCGACCCAACCCTGGAAGCCCGGATCCTTGCGCTCCTTGCAGCCGGTGAGCACGGCGGCGAGCGCCAGCGCGGCCAGAATTGTCGTCATTCGCGACGAAGTCATGTCGTCCTCCGTTCGCCAAAAATCAGATCGAGATGCACCCGAAACATTTCGAGGGCGTCCAGTGGCGCATGTCTGCTGAAAAGGCTCTGCCAGATCACGGCGATCAGCGCGGGCGCCACCATGATTTGCGGAAACCGCGCCAGGTTTTTCTGCTTGATCTCGCCGCGCGCGATGCCGAGTTCGATCAGCGCGCGCATGCCGGCGAGGCCGCGCGATACCACTTCGCGGTAATAGAAGTCGGCCACGGCCGGAAATCGCGGCCCCTCGGCGACGATCAGGCGCACGAGGTCGCCGCGCCGCGTGGTCGCCACCTCCTCGATGAAGGTTTTTGCAAAGCCCTCCACCATGTCGCGGACCGACGTCCCGGGCTGAGGTGGTGTGCCCCACAGGCGGGTAATCATTGGCACGATGGCGGTCCGGATCAGTTCCTCGAACATCGATTCCTTGTCCTTGAAGTGCAGATAGATCGTGCCCTTGGCGACGCCGGCGCGCTTGGCGACGTCATCAAGCCGCGTCGCCGCAAACCCGCGGGCGATGAACTCGTCCATCGCCGCCTCGACGATGGCCCCGCGCCGCTCGGCCGCGCGTTCGGCGCGGCTCGAAGCGGGCTTGGGCGACGCCGGAACTGCCGATGACGTCGCCCCGGCCCGGCGATTGGCGGGTTTCGGGGCTGATTTCCGGGTGTTTTTGGTGGCCTGTTTTGTCATGCTCACTATATGACTGACTAGTCAGTCATTGTCAATGTCGGGCGGAAAGCGGCCTTTCACATGGGCGTGACCGAAATCTCGATCGCGCCGGCTGGAGAATTTTGCGCGGCTCCAAGGGCGCGTCATACGCCACAGATGCGGGGTATCCAGCACGTGGCGGCCTATCCGCGTCATTGCGAGCGGAGCGAAACAATCCACCTCGCGGCACAAAGAAAGAATGGATTGCTTCGCTGCGCTCGCAATGACGGTGGATACAATCTTGCATTCTCGCGACGCACTGCGCCCGAGGTTTGCATGAACTTGTCCCCTCCACTGAAATCGGAGGGAGCAGGGAATGCCGGGTGCACGCTGCACCCGCGGTCTCGTGTGCAAGATAGAGATAGAGGCGCACACGAGCATACAGGTACAGCCGGAGCACTCCGGCATTCCCTGCGCAATGGTTTGACGGCTTATGCCGTGCTCTCCCTGGAGACGAATTCCTTTTGCCTCCATCGCTGCCGGCTTGATGGCTCACGCGATCCGGTTGGATCGCATGCGCCACCGGCAGCTTGGCACCAGCCACGGGTGTCAGGACCACACGGTTTTGCCGTACGGAGCAACGTCGTTCATCCTGCGCGCTGTGAACCGCTCATGAGCTCAGCTCACCCTGCGGCCACGCTTCGCGCCGACGCCCTCGCGTCCACCGCATCCCGCCTCGCGTTCGTGACGATCGCGATACGCCCCTCTTGCCGAGACGGGACAGCGCGGAAATAGCCACTGATTTGGGGTGATTGGGAAGAAGTATATATTTGCGAGGACAACTGGACGGCCCAAATCAGATTGAATCCGTTCAGCAAATTAGATTTTACGCGCACCGGCTTTTTCGCCGCGATTGCCCCGGCTGCCGGTTCCTGGAGCTGCCGAATGACGCCCAGCCTCGGCTACCAGAGATTGAGACTGCTGCAAAACGGTGCAAGCATGGTCGGCGGCGGCGCCCTCGCCGCGATGTCACAACCGGCTGACGCGAAAGATTCGAGCGAGCTGCCAGCCCCCAAGCGGGCGCTGACCGGCCGCGATGAAGCCGGCAAGTCGGTGTTCAAGTCCTTTGACGTCACGCCGAAGGTGGGGGAGATCGATTCCAATTCGGGACTGACTTTCTACGCGCTCTACATGACCGAGCCCTGTCCGATGGCCTTCATCTCGGTTAGCCGCCGCCGGCTTCGATCGGCAGTCTTGCGAAAATCGACCAGGCAGCGATCCGACGTCCGCAGGCTCAATCGCAATCCGACCAAAGCCCAATAGTGTCGATGATATCTGCCGATATTATTATCGGGGTACCGCCGGAAGCCGGCCCTGCCCGCTCAAAAAAGGAAAAAGAAAAGGGTGATCGCATGACGTCAGATGGCATCGCCTTGGCCGCCATTGTCATCCTGCTTTTTCCGATGGGTTACTTTTTTCTGGCGGCGCCCGCCTTTCTGCTGGTGAAGCTCGACATTCCACAAGTCACCCAGCTGTTACGCGGCATGTTCAATGCCCATTTTCTGATGACGGGCATTGCCGGCGTCATCGGGACGGTGACCTTTGCTCTGACCGGTCGGCCGGTTTTCGCGATCGGCGTTGCGCTGATCGCGGCTTTCGCGGTCCGGGCGCGTGGCTGGTTTCTGCGGCAGTGGGATGCCCAGCTCAGCGCCAGGGATGCCGGCGACGCCGCGGCGGTGCGGCGGCTGCATTGGGGCGGCATGCTGTGCAACGCGATCGTGCTTTTCGCGATCGTCGCCAGCATTCCCTACGTCAGCGCCACGGCGACGTAATCAGCTTGTAGATCCTATGGGGTGGCAGGTGGTCAGGGGTAAGCTGAGTTTGCGACCACCCAACCACCCGGAGGATCAACGATG
>NZ_JAFCLU010000051.1 GCF_018130385.1 Bradyrhizobium sp. AUGA SZCCT0283
CAATCATCCTCTCGCCGCGACCGCCGAAATGGCCATCCTGATTGTCGCTGTGTTCCCATCCAGATTGTCGCGCTACAGATAAAGCTGATTTTCCGCCGGTGTTGGAATCTGATCACACCATGCGGGCAGCACAGCACCCAAGGGTAAACAGCGTGGGCGCCCATGCCCTGGCGCCGATCGACCGGCACCGCACCCCGCAAACCGAACCCGCACCGGCGGCCTTCCCAGAGTCATTGAGGGCCGTTCCGCTTTCCGTGTCTGCATTGGTCGGAGCGGGACACGATCCCGGCGACGCGGCCTGAGGGCACGAAGAGGCCGCCAGCTGAGGCGGCCATACTACCTCAGGCGGTTACGGTCCCATGCGTCCTTAATTTCGAAGACGACAATCGTCACGATGGTCGTCACCACGATAGGTCCGGCCAATATAGCCACCAGCGTAAGCATTTTTTCAGCGGGGCGGCTGGAGGCCGGGAGAGGAAAGCCATTCCTGCATATGCGAAGCTGTCTCCGCCTGCCGGGCTTGGCGAATGAGCTGGTCGCGCATAACCCCAGGTGGCGTGCCTTGGGCCTCTTTGCGCAGGCGTTCTGCCTGCTCCGTCAAACGCTGATTGAGTGGGGTGTTTTCTTTGAAACTGCGTCGCTGCATGGCGCTGCTCCATTCCTGGAGTAGGGGGGAGCGCAACCGGCGTTCTCATCACCGATGGAAGCCACTGGCCGGGCGGTGATGGAACAATCTGGCACGTCCGGTCGCCGACATAGTGGTCAATACAGCTCACCTCGCGAAATCGTTAACAACTCAAATTAGGCCAACGTCATTTTCAAACTAGGCCACTAGGGGTCGAAACAGGCCAGTACCCCATCCCCCAGCGGCACAGACTCGCCCATGCGCTGGCGTCGATCGACCGGCACATGACAGCCTGCCGCGGGTCTGCCCACCATAGGCCGCCCCAGGTGCGTCGCTGCGAGCAAACAAAAAAGCCCCGGACAATGCCGGGGCTTTTGAGCTGCTGAAGCGAACAGGGATCAGTATCGGGCGCTGACCGGAGCTCCACCCCAATTGAAGCGGTAGACCAGCGAGGTGCTGATGGTCTGCGTCCAAGGCTTGAAAGTCACCGCAGCACCGGTCGGACCACCACCGAAGGTAGGGGTGAACGTCGTCGGCAAGGAGATGCGATCATAGAAGGCAGAGCGATACTCTGTCTTCATGAACCAGCCGGGGGCTGAGATACCGAACAAGTCCAGATTGTTCTCGACGCCGCCGCCAATAAACCATCCATTACGATCAAAGGAAGGCGTTGTGGTGATCCCAACGCCAACAGGCAGGAAGACGCTGGTCTGAGTGGTACCCGACCATTCTGAACCACTGTAGCCACCATTCACGTAAGACAGCACATTGGGAGCCACCAGATAGCCCAGGCGCACGCCCGCCGCCCAGCTCGTCTCAAGCTTCATGCGCCCTTCGGTGCCGAAGAGAGGATCACCGAGGGAGCCACGGATATCTCCGAATTGCGCATCACCGAAAATACCGGCCACCCACCGGCCTGCGAACTGCATGTCATAGCCGCCACCGACCGTTCCGAACCAGCCGCTGCCACCAAACCGCTGATCGCGGGTAATGGCAACACCACCGGGGAAGGTCTGCGCGTTGCTATCGGCGTTCCAAAGCCCGCCACCACCACCGCCGAAGATGTAAAAGCCGGTCCAGTTGTAAACTGGGGCCATGGGGGCCGGGGCCTTGGCGTAGGGACGAGCCCCGAGATCAGCCGCAGCAGCCGATCCAGTGAGAGCCGCCGTCACGGCAAGCGCTGCAATTACTTTCTTCATATGTGCACCCCAAGGCATTGTGGACCCAAATCTTAGTTCCAAACACTAAACGGATTCTCGTAAATTGCTGTAACTGGAAAGACACAGGGATAATCGAAAAGCAGACGGTAGATAAGATAATGGCGGAATTTAATCCTGAGGGCTTGAGGGATAATCCCCTGAACATTGCCGCGCACCTGAACAAGGCATTTGCGACAGACGATCTTGCGGCCATCCTCAAGGCCTTTAACGAGGTAATGCGAGCTCAGAATGTGTCGGCGCTTGCTCGCGCAACAGGCCTGCGTCGAGATCGGCTGTACAAGACGTTCGGAGGGGATATCGACCCGGACTTCAGCCGTATTCTTAAGTTACTTGAAGGCTTTGATGTTCAGGTCACAATTGTGCCTCGCAGAATAAAGAAGCCAAAACTGCCGCGACCAAAGCTTGGTCGGCCAAAAAAGCACGCTAGCCCGTGAACTGAATGAATCGAGGTAGGCTTAGCTTCTCATGCTTCATTGCTTACTCGCCAGCATAGTACGCCCAAACCAGGCACAGCATCAGAAGTGCGCCGACCGCCAAGCCGAGAACGAAGCTGTCAATCCCGGCGTTGCCGGCGGATGTAACTGCAAGACGGCTTCCCAGTCGCTTCCCAAAGCCGACAATCTGGGAAGTAAACCGGACCGACTTTCTGCCTTAAGTGATTGATTTTACTTGGTGAGCGCGGAGGAAGTCACACTTTCCTGTGGTTTCAATAGCTTGCAGTGGCCAACCTGTCGTAACGGCACCGTAGAGCCGCAAAGGCTTTTTCCCGCGGTGGCCAACCGCAACTCGCATCTGAAATTCACTGACTAAAGCCCTGGCCGGGACGTCTGCGGGACGGCGCGGCCAGGGAGCATTTTCCGGCAAGCGAACCAACATCCCGGAATATAATCCTAGCCTTGGTTTCCGCAAGCGCCGGTCCTCAATTCGAGGAGCCGATGCATGCTCAAATCCAACATCGCACCAATCCCGCGACCGACCGTGGACGCCGACGGCGATCCGGCCGGGGCCGGCATGAGCCACGACCTTCTCGCCGCGGCCATCCATTACGCCTCCCGCGGGCTGCCGGTGTTCCCTTGCTTGCCGCGCGGCAAGACGCCGGCGGTCGCGCGAGGCTTCCACGCCGCGACCACCAACCCTGCAACTATCCGCCGCTACTGGACCGATCCCGAGCGCAACATCGGGATTCCGACCGGCGTGAGCTCGGGTTTCTGGGCGCTCGATCTTGATGGCGCCGAGGGCGCGGCAACCTTGCGAGTGCTCGAGGTGAAACACGGAACCCTTCCGACGACGCGCACGGTGGTGACCTCAAGGGGTAAGCATATGTGGTTTGCGTATCCCGGTTCCATTCCCACGACCGTTGGCAGGATCGGTCCCGGTGTCGACACTCGGGGCGACGACGGCTACGTCGTCGTGCCGCCCTCTATCCATCAAACAGGCCACGGCTACGCTTTCCTCGGCGATCCATGGGCACCGATTGAACCGGCACCGGCGTGGTTGATCACTGCGGCCCGCACCAAGCCGGTCAAGTTGATCACCGAGCGGGCCGTGGCCAGCATCCGGAGGCCGCGTCTTGCCGGTGCCTACGGCCGCGCAGCCTTACTGGCTGAGGTCGCTGCGCTCGCCGCCACGCCGCCCGGCCGCCGCAATGACACGCTCAACCGCGCCGCCTTCAGTTTGTTTCAGCTGGTTGCCGGCGGCGAGCTTGTTGAAACTGAGGTAATTGCCGCGCTCCAGCAAGCCTGCCTCACGAACGGCCTCGCCAAGGACGACGGATGGCAGAGCGTGCACGCCACCATTCGCAGCGGCCGCGGCTCCGGTTTGCAGCACCCGAGATCGGGAGGCGCGCCATGACCGACGTGCTGCGCCCGTACCAGGTCGAGGTGATCGCCAAATTTTGGCGCGCGGTCGAGGCGGGGCAGCGCCGGATCATCATCGTTGCGCCGACCGCGTCGGGCAAAACGGTGATCGCGCGGGCGATTATCGAACAGGCCCGTGGCAACTGTTCTGGATCGATGTTTCTGGCGCACCGTCGCGAGATCCTCACTCAGACCAGCAACAAACTGCGCGGAATTCCGCACGGCGTCATTCGGCCCGGAGACCGACCGCGACCGCTGGAACTCGTGCAGGTCGCGAGCGTGCAGACGCTGCATCGCCGCGCCATTAAGGCAGGCACGATGGAATTGCCCGAGGCCGGCCTCGTCATCGTCGATGAATGCCACCACGTTGTGGCGCAGAGCTACCAGTCGATCATCGAGCGCTATCCGACATCGATCTTAGTCGGCCTCACCGCCACGCCATGCCGTGGCGACGGCCGCGGTCTCGGCAGCATCTTCCACACCATGATCCAATGTCCGCAGGTCGGCGAGTTGGTCGCGCAGAATTTCCTGGTTCCGACCCGCGTCTACGCGCCCGTTGATCCTGACCTGCATGGCGTTCACGTCCGGCGCGGCGACTACGTCGAAAGCGAACTCGCCGACCGCATGGACCGGCCGCAACTGGTCGGCGACATCGTCACCAACTGGATCAAATTCGGCGATCGGCGCAAAACCGTCTGCTTTGCCACCAGCGTCCGTCACTCGATCCATATCCGCGATGAGTTCATCGCGTCCGGCGTCCGCGCCGAACACATCGATGGCTCGACGCCGATGGACGAGCGTGACGCAACACTGTTGCGGTTGGCTTCTGGCAAGATCGAGGTTGTCACGAACTGCATGGTGCTGACCGAAGGCTGGGATATGCCGGCGCTCGGCTGCCTCATTCTGGCGCGGCCGACCAAGCAGCTGGGTCTCTACCGCCAGATGGTCGGCCGCGGGCTGCGGCCGGCAGCGGGCAAGACGAACTGCATCGTCATTGATCATTCCGGTGCCACCTATCGTCTGGGCTTCGCCGAGGACTTCATCGGATGGACGCTCGATCCGGATCTTCACGCCGAGAATCCGAGCCATGCCGCCCGCGATGGCGACCAGCCAGGTGGACCGAAGATCGTCGAATGCCGGGAATGTGGAGCCGCTCGCGTTGGCGGCTTGGCCTGTCTCAGCTGCGGCTATCTGCCGGCGCTCTCGCCATACTCAGTCGAAGTGATCGACGGCGATCTCGGTCTCGTCGGTTCCTCGCGCAGGGCCCGACCCAATCCCGATGATCCCGGCATCCGTGGCGAATGGCACGGCATGCTGGGCGCGATCGCGGCCGAGTGCGGCTACAAGCCGGGATGGGTTGCGCACCAGTACCGCACCCGGTTCGGTAATTGGCCGCCCTATGGGGCGGAGCCGGTGCCGCGCGAGCCATCGATCGAGGTCAGGCGCTGGGTGAAGTCGCGGATGATCGCCTATGCCCGGGGGAGGCGATCCGCATGAAAAAAAGGCGCACCGCGGCGAACCGTTATGTCCGGCTCACCTACTGCATGATGCAGAGCCGGGCTTGGCGGAGTCTCGACCGTAACGCGCACGCCATCTACGTCGAACTTGCCATGCTCTACTGCGGCACCAACAATGGCCAGATCGGATTCTCGGCACGGCAAGCGGCCCAGGCCATACAGGTTTCAACGGCTACTGCCGCCCGGGCACTGATCCAGTTGCAAGACCGCGGTTTCATCGTCGCCGTGACCAAGGGACACTTCGCCCTCAAGCGCCAGGCGACACGCTGGCGGCTCACCGAGTTCGATTGCGACATCACTGGCCAGCCGGCTTCTCGTGACTTCGAGGCGTGGTGCAGCGCCGACATTCTTCCGCTCGATTCCAGTCGAGAGAGAGCAAAGTGGGGTACAGATGGATAGCTATAGACTGTCTCGCCCACGAGACTATGCATGGTCTCACCCACGAGACTGTAGGAGACCTCCAGCCTCACCCATGAGACTACATAGTCTCACCACACGCACTGTTAGTCTCACCCACGAGACTGCGTGGTCTATTTCTCGGTCAATGACATCACCGACCCTGGGGGCCGGCTGATGGGCAAGCGATCCAACTTCGAGCGCCGGGAGGCTGATTTCCATCCGAGGCCGCGGGCGGCAGCGCCGCTGATCCCGTATTTGCGCGCCGGCGCCGTCAAGACCTTTGCGCCGTGTGCCGGCGACGGGTGTGTTGGCGCGACGGCGAGTCTAACAGGATGATTGTTAGGTGGAGGCGACAGGATGGTGATTGCCAATCCGCATGTTTTGCTCGAAATGCCCGATGAACCGGACTGCCGCTTTGTTGCAGCTTGGCTCACCAAGGTGGCGGAAGCCCAGAGTCTGTGGTCACAGGCGTTGAACGAGCATCGATTTGCTGACCACGTGCAGCTTCTTCACGCGGACGGTATCCCTGACCTCACAGCCGCCGCGTTGGAGATCTTTGGAGAATTGGAGCACCGCTGCCACGTTGCGGCGCTTAGTCTTTACTCGGACGAAAACGGCCTTCTCGCCCGTGAGTTTGGGCTGCTGGCGCAGCTCGGGCTTTTCGTCGTCAAGGGCCAGAGCTACTGGATGGCGATTCCAGAAGAGGTTATCCTAAGGGCGGTGAAACGGGCGGCCTTCAATGTGCTGTCAACGGCAGAAGATTGGGGCGACGGCGTCGAGGTAGTTCAACCCGAGCGTCTGCACACGTTTTCCGTAATGGAAGCTGAAGCTTGGCGATTAAGGTTGATCATGATCCGCCGTTTTGGTGCCAGTACCGAACGTCATCGATCAGTGCAGTGATTGCCATCGCGGTCCGGGATCGAAAATTTCTTCCTGTTCCAACTTGCCACGGGAGAGGTAGTTCAAGCGCGGAATTGGGAGTCGGATCAGGCGCTTAAGACGCGGTTATCGGGAGAGCCTCTATGGGAAGGCCGATCGGCAGTGTGAATCGCGAAAAGCCGTTCAACGAGGCGCTGAGGGTAGCGCTCTTGAGCCACCCGCTTCGACTTCGCAGGATTGCGGAAAAACTCACCGAAAGGGCGGAGGAGGGCGATCTCGCAGCCATCCGGGAACTTGCTGACCGCCTCGACGGAAAGCCCGCTCAGGTCGTCGATCGCCGTGATGCTGTTGCTGAAGAGTTGAGTGATGCCGAGCTTTACCTCATTGCTTCGGGCGGGTTGCCGCCAAAACCTCAGGTGTTGCTGATTCCGCCCGCTCGAAAGGTCAAGGGCTGATTGCGACGGCGAGGTAGCCGCGCATCAAGCTGGAGAGAGGTCAAGGCGATGCAGCAGTCGGATCACCTGCGTGGCCTGCCACTGGCCTCCGCGCGGCGCGGAGATCTTTCGCTCGTTTAGGACTGCTGAAATCTGCTTCGCCGGAAGGCGACGAAGTGGTTCGATGATGGATCGAAGATGTGTCGCACGTTCTTCAGCTTCGGCCTTCCGGATGTTGCCGATGTCAGGATTGCCCAGCCGTTGGCCGCGAGCCTTAGCAGCGGCAATGGCTTCCTTGGTCCGCTGTGCGATCCGGTTGCGTTCCTTCTCGGCGACGGCCGCGTGAATGTGCAGCATGAACGGATCTACATCGGGGCCAAGTTCGGCGACGATGAAGGGAACGCGTTGCAGACCGCTGATGAAATGAACGTCGCGGCTTAGTCGGTCCAGCTTGGCGATGATGACTGGCGCGGCACGTGCCTTGCTGCCTTTGCCGAGCTTCCTGGCGAACTTCATAGCTGCCGCCAGTTCTGGCCGGCGCTCCAGTGCGTCCGCACCCTTGCCGGTTTCTACCTCACGGTACTCGGCTTCAATCACGTAGCCGTGCTGTGCGCAGAACAATCTGATGGCAGTCTGTTGCGCCTCTAAGCCCAATCCACTTCGGCCTTGTTTGGGTTTTGAAACGCGGATGTAGGCAACAGCGGAGCGCATAGAATTTTTATTCTCCTAAAAATTACAACTGGTCGAACGTTCACATGTAAACCGTTGATGTTTACGACCGCAATGTCGTAGCTGAAAACTGACAATTACTTTTGTAGGGTTCAACGTGGCTCGCGGCTCGTATCGCCTTTCTGGCAGCGTGCAATCTGAGACGGAGTGGCTCGTGCGATTAGTCCCGCGATCGTGCTTTTCGGCACCCCTGGGGAGGGAAAAACTTTCTGAAAAGCATTCTTAGTTTTGAAATGTGGCTGCCGACATTGTATCCCCGAGCTATTGTCGACGAGAGTGCTGGCGAGGATCGAGCGGGCTGTGTAACGGGGAGCGGCTCGAGAAGGATGAGGACGGTTCTACAACAGGACGCGTGCTTCGCGGCTGGGAATGGTAATGGCGGAGCCTCTAACAAATGTTGCATGCCGGATTCGTGTGGTGTTTCCAACTAGCTGACAGATTTCACGAAGCCGGCAATTAGTGTCCTGAGCTCATCCAGCGATGGGATGTCCATGAGCAGGGCGACATAACCGCCGATTTCCTTCTGACGGATCTCGAACTTGATATGCAGGAACAGGACGAGGGTGGAGTGAGGGCTCTCGAACATCTGATTGCTGTCGCCGCGGATCACGATCGGAAGAGACATTTTGAGCCCGCTCTTCAGCAAGTTGGCGATGGTCGCGACCCAGCTGTTCAGAATGATATTGCCGGTTTCAGCCAGGGCCTCATCTTCGAGATCCACGATGTCATCGAGTGGGAGCTCTCGGCCAACTACGGCGCGCACCAGTTCGAGGCTATTCCGCTCCGGAAAGATAAGCATCGCCCGGCCAGAGAACGCCCCGGCGAAGTCTTGCCGGACGGCAACCAACTTGGGATTGTCTGGCTTGGCTACCAGTAGTGCTGCCGCGGCGCTGGTAAGGATTTCGACTGACGGAACTGACAGTAGAACCTCGTTTTGAACCATCTGGCGCAAGCTGTTGGCCGCTTTTGCCATCGCAATATTCGACAGTTCGGCCAGAGCATCCCGCTCAAGGTCGCTGAGGGGTACAAACGGATCGGACGGCATGTAATCTGCTCCAACTTCTGCTCGAACGGAGCGATCGCTTGAGATTGACTTCCTAACACCACAGGGGTGACTTTGGCCGGTTTCCCAGTTTGGGACTCGCGCGACGCTTCGTCGTTTTACCTTGTATCGGCGTGTGAAGAGTGCGTAGTTTAGCGGTCAAATATTCCCATTTTCATGCCGAATCCACTGGCAAACTTAAGAATACAGGTTCCGATGCGGAAAAGGCCTGCCACGACTGGACGCACGAAGGCACGTTCCCGGCAAGGGAGCGGGAGCGTACCGCCCTCGAAAACCGGAGCGCAAGACGGGGACGGCGCAACTGCCTCCAAAACTCTAGCGGCCAGTGGTCCAAGATCCCTGATGAAGACTTCCGAACTAGGGGCGGGCAAAGTGGACTCGCGTCGCCTTGTGCCGCAGTCAGCTTCGAAACCGACATCGCCTTCGACGCGTCGCAAGCCGGGGCCAACCAGGATAGTGAGCAACCGGCAAGAGAAGATCGAAGAGCGGATCGCGGCAGCAACGGAGGAACTCGCGGCGGGACTGACCGAGGCGGCCTCCGCCGCCGAGGAACTACGCCGCTCGATGGAGCAAATCGCCAGCGGAGCGGAGGAAGCTGCCAGCGCCGCTCAGGAAACCCTGGCGGTGGCTACCAACACGGCGGCGACGCTGGTTCAAGCGCGGGATCGCGCCGAAGGCGCGCGACGGCGAACCGAGGCTGTTGAATCGCTTCTGCTCGAGACGTCGAGTCAAATCGGAACCTGGGCCGGCAATATCAAGCACAATGGCGACCGCCAGGCCGGCACCGTCGATATCATGGCGCAACTAAGCGAACAGGCGGCGAGCATAGGCGATGTCACCAAGACCGTCAGCCAGGTTTCCGACCAGACTAATTTACTGGCGCTGAATGCGGCGATCGAAGCGGCGCGTGCGGGCGACCACGGCCGCGGCTTCGCAGTCGTGGCCGACGAAGTTCGGGCACTGGCAGAAACCTCGGAAAAAAGCGCGCAAGACGTGCAAAGCCTCGCCGCCCAAATCGAAACCCAGGTGGGCTCGATGGCGTCGATCATCAAAACGGCGGCGACCACCGCGATGGATGAGGCCCAAAAGAGCCAGACCGTCATCCTGGCGCTGGGCGAACTTCGCAGGGAAGTCGGCGCTTTGGCCGAAGGCAGCCAATCCATCGCGGTGGCGACACTGGAGGCTGAATCAGCAGCGCGCGAGGCGCAAAAGGGCGCTGAGATCATTTCCGCTGCTGCTGAAGAGCAGGCTGCTGCTGCGGCGGAGGCGCTTCGCAGCGTTGAACAGCAGGCCGGCGTGCTCGACGAGAGCCAAGTCGCATCCCGGTCCCTGTCCGTCCTTGCCACCGACCTCAAAATGGCTTCGACCAGCGCCGATCAGCTCGCCTCCGCGGCCGAGCAGCTCTCCACCGCGGTTCAGGAAATGTCGGGATCGGCTGCGCAGATCATGACTGCGGTCGATCAGATCAGCCGCGGTGCGCAACAGCAGGCTGCCGCGACCCAGCAAGCCAGCGCGGCGATGAACCAGGTAGAAAAGACCGCGCTATCTTTCCGCGAGAGCGCCGTCGCATCGATGGAGCGCACGCAGCGGATGGACGCCATGCTCGGCGAATGCCGCTCGCAGATCACCGACCTGTCGCAGGGCGTGATGCGATCGATTGAAACGACGCGTCAAAGCCTCGATATGATTGCCGGACTTGAGAACATCAGCGCCAGTATCGACAAGATTGTCGATGGAATCAGCATGGTGTCGATTCAGACCAACATGTTGGCCGTAAACGGCTCGGTCGAAGCCGCGCGCGCAGGTGAATTCGGCAAGGGGTTCGCCGTCGTATCGAAGGACATCCGCAGCCTCGCCCGCGATTCCAGCGAGAATGCCGCGCGCATCAAGGAGACCGTTCGCGCGATCCAGGGGCAGATTGCGGCCGTGCGCCGCGAACTGGAGCGCGTGATTGGCAGCGCTGAGATGGAAAACCAGAAGACCGATGCTGTGCTGGCCGGCTTCGAGATCGTGCAAAAGGACGTCGCCCAGATCGCCGCCGGCAACGACCAGATCGCGACCAGCGCCAAAGCGATCCTCGCTTCGATGAAGGACGTCAGTCAAAGTGCGCGCCAGGTCGCCTCGGTCGCCGAGGAAGCCGCCAGCGCGTCGGCCCAGGCGGCAGCGGCTGCCAAGCAGCAGGCGAGAGGAACAGAAGATCTCGCAGCGGCTATCGAGGAGATTGCCTCCCTGGCCGAAACCATTCAGAGCCGCGATGGCTAGCAGACGGGAACAGACTCGGAAGAAGGCCCAGCTTTCGACAGACAGAGCTGCGCTTGTCGCGCCAGATACCGATGAGGTACTCGAAGATCTCCTGGTATTCCAGCTTGCGGAGGAGCCCTTCGGTCTGCGTCTTAACGTTGTCGCGGAAATCATCCGGCCGCCGGTTCTGGCTCATATGCCACTCGTACCGCCGAGCCTGCTTGGATTGGCCAATCTTCGCGGCATCGTGATGCCGGTCGTGAGCCTGCGGGCTCTGCTGCATCTGCCGGACATAGCAATGGACAAGTCGACACGCGTGATCGTCGTACGCGGCGACAATCCGGTCGGGTTCGTCGTCGACGGCATCCGCGGTCTGTTGGCAGTAGCCACCGACCGACTTGAAACGGACGACAGCGGCACCGACGCCGTTGGTCCCGCACTGCTGGACGGGGTCATCAAAGGCGCCGAAGGCGAAAGCCCGATCAAGCTGTTGAGTCCTTGGCGTCTTCTGCACGGGCAATTCGTTCGGCTCGGTACTTCTTCGGCGCCGACAGAAACCCGGACATCGTTCGCCAAAAGCGGGCCTGCCGGGACGCCAGCGAAAGCGCTGATCTCGCTGTTGAGTTTCTATCTCGGCCAGCAGGAATATGCTTTGCCGATTGATCGGGTGCGAGAGATCATTCCGCTGCCGGCCCACGTCTCGGAATTGCCCCGTCCGGAAACCGCCGTGTTGGGTGTGGTGACGCTGCGGGACCGTCTCCTGCCGCTGGTGTCGCTGCGGACATTACTGGGTCTGCCGATCGGCGATCAACACGGACCGCGCGGCAAGGTCGTTGTCATGTCGATCGGCGAAGGCACCGTGGGAATTGTGATCGATGCGACCCGGGAGATTCTCCGTCTCGATCTGGACATGGTCGACCCCGCGCCGACTTTGCTGACGCGCGGGGAGGGGGACGCAGAGATTACGTCGATTTGCCGGCTCGACGGCGGACGGCGATTGGTCGCGTTGCTGTCGCCTGACCGGTTGTTTCGGTCGGAGCTTGTTCAGCGTATCCTAGACGAGCAGGGGGCCAGCGAACCCGGGTTGCAACCTGAAACGAACGCCATGGCAGACGAGCAATTCATTATTTTCCGGCTGGGCAATCAGGACTACGGCATTCCGATTGCCGCGGTAAGCGAGATCGCCCGCCCACCCGAGCACATCACCCGGTTGCCGAAATCACCCGCCTTCATCGACGGGGTGATGAACTTGCGCGGCAGCGTCGTGCCGATCGTGGACCTGCGGCGTCGTTTTGATCTGAACGGGACGGAACAGCTCGGTTCCCGTCGCATTCTCATGCTGGCGATCGGCGGGGTGACCGCGGGATTCCTTGTCGACAGCGTCTCCAGGATCATGAAAGTACCGATCGATGCCATTTGTCCGGCGCCCGAACTTTCGCCCGAACAGATGCGGCTGATCTCGCGCCTGGTCAATCTTGAGGCCAGCGGTCAACTGATCCTGCTCGTCGATCCCGCACAGCTACTCGATCAGGTCGAGGCTGATCTTCTCGCAAAGTTCGCCGGTTCCAGACTAGATGCACCCGTGACCGTTTCGTGATCCGGCTCTTGATCGCTGACGACTCGGCCCTGATGCGGAAGTTGCTCGAAGGCATCTTCACCGCAGAGGGTGACTTCGACATCCGCACGGCTCGCAACGGCAATGAAGCCCTCGAACTGGTTCGTGCTTTCGATCCGCAGGTCGTAACGCTCGATGTCCAGATGCCCGGCATGGACGGCTTGACTTGCCTTAGCCGGATCATGATCGAGGCGCCGCGGCCAGTCGTGATGATTTCCTCGCTGACAGCGGAAGGCGCCGAAGCGACGCTGGAAGCGATTGAACTCGGCGCGGTCGATTTTATCGCCAAGCCAGGTGGCGCGGTTTCACTGGAGATCGATCGCTTGCGACCGCTGCTGGTGGAAAAGGTTCGAGCCGCATCCGGCGCCCGGATCCGGCGGACCCTGCGGCTGACTGAACGCGTTCGCCATCAGATTCGCGGCGCAGGGCTGGCGTCGCGACCCCGCCCAAGCCGCGTCTCACCGTCACCGGTCGCAAAGATCGGGAAAGTCGGTATGAAGCCCGGGAGTGCCACGCTTCCGGGACTCGTGCTGATTGGCACCTCCACCGGCGGCCCGGCGGCGCTCGATATCGTGCTGCCGCAACTACCGGCGGATTTTCCCTGGCCTATTCTTGTCGCCCAACATTTGCCGGCGAGTTTCACCGGGCCCTTTGCCAAACGACTTAACCGGGAATGCGACCTCGATGTCGTCGAGGTCAATCGACCGATGCCCCTGAAGCCCGGCACCATCTACATCGGGAAGGGCGATGCCGACGTAATGGTCGCACCTCGGGCGGCCGGCGTCATCGCGATGCCGGTGCCGGCCAAGGGTAGCTATTTATGGCATCCAAGCGTGGAACGCATGGTGGCCAGCGCGCTTGATCACCTCGAAGCCTCTCACCTGGTCGGCGTCATGATGACGGGAATGGGCAATGATGGCGCCGAGGCGATGAAACGTCTGCGGCTCACCGGTGGGCGTACCATCGCCGAAGCCGAGTCCAGCGCAATCGTCTGGGGCATGCCGGGTGAACTGGTGAAGAATGGTGGTGCCGAGGCGGTACGGCCGCTGGAAGATATTGCCGAAACGATCATTGAAATGGTGAATTCCTGTGCCGCTAATTAGAGGCAAAAAGGGCGGAGCAAGCTGCGAGACGTCAGACCTCCGGCAGGCCGCTTTGGACAGTCCTGATGCGGACAGCCGCTGGACGGCGGCTCGCGCGCTTGCGGGGCAGGCGGACGCAGTGCCGGCGCTTGCCGTGGCTCTCGCCCGCGAGCCGATCCCCCGCGTGCGCGAAGCCATGATGACGGCGCTGATCCGCATCGGCAATGCGGCCAGCATCGAGGTGTTATTGCCATACCTGCGGTCGCAGGAGGCCAGTGTACGGGCTGCGGCGATCGAAGCGTTGCAGGCGCTGCCTGAGGCTATCGCGCCGTTCATGTCGCCGCTGTTGAACGACGGCGATTCCGATGTACGCCTGCTTGCGACCGAACTGGCGCGCAACATGGAGGCTTCCGAGGCCACTCGCCTGCTTTGCGAGTTGATCGAGCATGAGCACCACCCGAACGTCTGCGCCGCGGCGATCGATGTCCTGACCGAGGTTGGAACGCCGGAAGCGCTTCCGACATTGGAGAGGTGTTCGGCGCGCTTTGCTGCGACGCCGTTCCTGCCGTTCGCGGTTTCCATAGCGATGAGCCGCATATCGGGCGAAGAAAGCTAGACCCGATGGACGATTCAAAGGAAGGATCGTCGTTTGCCGTGCATATTTCTCCGGAGCAGGTCCAGCGCTTCTGCGAATTTCTTTACCGTCGCACCGGTATGTCGTTTGCGGAGAGCAAGCGATATTTCATCGATCGGCGCCTCGAGGACCGCATCACTGCAACCGGCTCATCGTCGTTTCAGGAATATTTCTCGTTGCTGAGGGCTGATGCCGATCAAGAGATCGAGCATCTGATCAACTCCTTCACCGTCAACGAAACCTATTTTTACCGCGAGGAACATCAGCTTCGCTGCATGACTACGAGCCTGCTGGAGGCCATTGTCTGCCAAAAGAAGCCGGGCTCTACATTACGGATCTGGTCGATCCCGTGTTCGACAGGGGAGGAGCCTTATTCCATCGCACTCTGGCTGATGGAGAACTGGCCGCAGGTGGACAGCTACAATATCGAGATCGTCGGTTCGGATATCGACACCCGCGCGCTCAAGGCCGCCGCCGAAGGCATCTATGGCGATCGCGCGCTGATGCGGTTATCCCACGATATTATCGGGCGTTATTTCGGGCCGGTCACCGGCGGCAACCATCAGATCGACGAGGGCCTCAGGAATTCCATCGAATTTACGCGGGCCAATCTGATCGATACCAAGGATATGACGCAGTATCGCGATTTCGATCTCATCTTCTGCCGCAACGTCCTGATATATTTCGACGACGCATCGCGCCGGCTCGCCGCGGAAAATCTCTATGATTGCCTGCGGCCGGGCGGCTACATTTGTCTCGGTCATTCGGAGAGCATGAGCCGGATCTCCCCGCTGTTTCGTGTATCCCGGTTTCCCGACGCGATCGTCTATCAAAGGCCGGAGGCAGATCATGGCTGACACGGCAACGCCGGCCAAAGCAAAGGTTCTGGTGGTCGATGATTCCTCGCTGGTGCGGCTTTACTACCGGTCTGCGCTAGAGATCGCAGGCTTCGAGGTCAAGCAGGCGATCAATGGCATCGAGGCAATGGAGAAGGTATTGTCGGAATCATTCGATCTGGTGATCGTCGACGTCAATATGCCACGAATGGACGGCTTCACCTTTTTGCGGTTGCTACGATCCGGCGCGGCTGCTGATGTATCGACGCTTCCGGCGTTGATGATTTCGACTGAGTCCGGTGAGCAGGACATGGCGGAAGCCAGAGTGGCCGGTGCCAATTTCTACCTCGTGAAGCCGGTGGCGGAGGCCGAACTGGTTCGGCATGTCTGTGTTCTTGCGGGAGTCGCGCTGTGAGCGCCCTTGAGGACCAATTTGTTGCCGAAGCGCGCGAGCTTATCCGACAGGCTACGGACAATCTTATCGCGCTGGAGCGCGACGGCATGTCGCCTGAGCGGATCGATAGCGTGTTTCGTGCGTTTCACACGCTGAAGGGGTCTGCGGGCGTGGTCGAGCTGCCGGCCATGAGCATTGTGCTCCACGCCGCCGAGGATCTGCTGGACAGCGTACGGCATGGAACGCTTGGGGCCGGCGCCGAGATCGTCGATGCAGCGTTGACCTGCCTCGATCAGGTATCGCACTGGGTCGACACGTTCGAGGCCGCCGGGGCGTTGCCGTCCCGAGCCGGGGAAGACAGCCGCGTAATGGCGCAACGGTTGCGATCGTTTCTGCCGCGTCGAGGTGATGAGCAGCCAGCGGCGTCCGTACCAGATCTTCCGAACGACGCAGGTCAGGGGCTGTTGCCCGAATGGGTCTCGCAGCTGATCGCGGCGGAGCGCGATGCGATCACATCGCGGATGCCGGAGGGGCCAATGACGGCGACGGCAATTTCATATGAGCCTTTCGCGGGCTGCTTCTACAATGGCGACGATCCGGTTCATCTGATGCAGCAGGTGCCGGGCCTGCTGGCATTTCAAATCGAGCCGCGTGAACCTTTTGTGCCGCTTGCGGATATCGATCCCTACGCCTGCAATCTGCGCTTGCGGGCCATTTCGATCGGCAATCGAGACGAAATTGCTGCGCTGTTTCGGCTGGTGCCCGATCAGACACAGATCATCAGCGTGCCGCCAGAAGCGTTTCCTGCCGCGGAGGTGCACGTTGGATCCGGCAACAAATCCCTGATCTGCAAGGTCATCGAGGCGCAATGCGAACTGTTGCGTGTACCGGATCGAGCGGACGAATTGGCGGGCTGCATTGGCGCAGTGGCACGCGTGGCAGAAAATGCCTTGCGCCACGGCGAGCGTCTGGACTTGGCCGATACTGTCGGGCGCGCCGGCGCTCTGGCGCTGGCGCAGCAGGACGCCGGACCATTGTTGTCTGCGCTTGAAAGGGCACTTGCGGCCTTCGCCAGCCCCCCTTCAACAGCCGTCAACGGCGTATCCCAAGCAGCATCCGAAAGACCGGCCGATCGCGTGCTCCGCGTCGGCGAGGCGAAAATCGAGGCCCTGGTCAATTTGGCGGGTGAACTCGTGGTCGCAAGAAACGCTCTGTCTTATTCGCTCAGGCAAGTCGAGCGGAAGCTTGACGGCAGCGAGGTCGCCAGGTCAATCCAGCGCGACCGTGATGCCATCGATCGTCTGGTGACTGAATTACATGGCTCGGTCCTGCAGTTACGGATGGTGCCGGTCGCTCAGCTGTTTGGATCTTTTCCTCGGCTGGTGCGCGACGTCGCCAGGCAGCTCGACAAGAAGGTTGCGCTTGCTACGAGCGGAGAGGCTACGGAAGTCGACAAGACCATCATGGACCGTCTATTCGAACCCATGGTGCATCTGGTGCGCAATGCCCTGGACCACGGTGTCGAAAACCCCGGGCAACGGCGCGCGGCAGGGAAATCAGAGGCTGCGAAAATCTCGATCGCGGCATCCCGGAGCGGAGACCGCCTGCTGGTTGAAGTTGCGGATGACGGCCGCGGCATCGATCCCGCGGTCGTGCGGCGCAAGGCCTTCGAAAGGCAGATATTGCCGCCCGATGAACTGGCCGGCCTGACGGACGAGGCGGCTGTCGATCTGGTTTTCTCGGCCGGATTTTCGACCGCATCAATCGTATCGGATATTTCCGGCCGCGGATTCGGGATGGATGTGGTCCGCACCGCAATTGAGCAGATCGGCGGCAGGGTTTCGCTGGAGAGCAAAGTGGGAGCCGGCACCACGGTTCGGCTCGATCTGCCGATGACTATCGCGATGTCCCGGATCATGGTGGTAGAGGCAGGAGGACAGTCATTCGGAATTGCCATGGAAGCGGTGTCCGAGACGGTGCGTGTCCCGCCTGACCGGGTGAGCACGATCAAGAACAATGATGGTTTCGTTTTGCGTGATCGCGTGGTGCCGATCATTTCGTTGGCCGAGCTGATGAAGCTGCCCGGGCGAAAGAGGGATGCCGCCGAGCCGAGACTTTTGGTCGTTACGGAAGCGGCCGGCAAGATAGCCGCCTTCGAGATCGACGCGGTCCGCGACCGCCTGGATGTGGTGCTCAAGCCGATGCAGGGGCTGCTGTCCGGGGCACGCGGCTATGCCGGGACGACATTGCTGGGCAATGGACAGGTCCTGCTGGTCCTGGACATGAAGGAGATACTGCCTTGACCATTCGTCGTGGCGATGAGGGTATCATAGTCCTTGACGGCGTGTGCGCCGTGGAAGATGCCGAGTCCCTCTTGCAGATGCTCCAGGCAACACCGGGTGCGATAATCGACTGGACACAATGTCGCCAACTCCATACGGCCGTACTCCAGGTCATCATGGCTTCGGACAACAGCCCGATCGGACCCTGCGGGGACGTCTGGGTGCAGCAATGGCTGGCGCCAAAACTGCCCCAAAAGGGGACGTCGGGATAGCCATCCCTGCGTCGCCGCAAAATTGGAACCAACTGGGTAACCCGGTCATTTACCCCCTTACGGCAAGAGTTTAGAGCTATAGGCCTCCCGCCTTTCAGCCTATGACCGGAATAGGTCAGACGTTCAGCCACGAGAAGCCTAAAAAATGCATAAAGTCTTGATCGTTGACGACAGCAAGCTCGCCCGCATGGTGATGGCGAGCGCATTCCGGCGCATCCGGCCGAACTGGACGTTGGTGGAGACCACCAACGCCGACGAGGCGCTTGCCGCAGTTTCCGGGGGTGGCGTTGAAATTGCGCTGATCGATTTCAACATGCCTGGGATCGATGGTTTGGAGCTTGTTGCAAGCATCCGCAAGACACATCCGAATATGCCGGTTGCCGTCGTCTCGGCGAACGTCCAAAATGAAATTATCGGACGTGCGCGGGAATTAAATGCCGGCTTCATTCCAAAGCCCTTGACCGATGAAGGTCTCGCCGCGTTTCTTTCGGGCGCCGCGCTTCGGCTTAAGAAATCAACGACATGACCGGGGACGCGGGCAAACTCACCGAGATCGAACAGGATGCACTAGCCGAAATCGCCAATATGGGCGTCAGCCGCGCCGCGAGCAGTCTCCGGCTGCTGGTGGGCGAAGAAGTCCTGCTGTCTGTACCCTCCGTCAAGATCGTAACACGTGAGGCGGCGTCGAGACTGGTCGAGCGCGAGAACGCGAAGAAGCTCGTGGCCGTGCAGCAGACTTTCGAAGGGCCGTTCGCCGGCAAGGCGCTTTTGATCTTTCCGGAAGCGCAAAGTCTGGAGCTGGTTCGCTCGATTGTCGGCGACCAGCACACGCTGGAAGATGTGATTGATCTAGAGCAAGAGGCCCTTGCTGAAACCGGTAATATCATTCTGAACGGATGCCTCGCAACGATCGCGAATGTCTTGAACCGAACGATGCGGATGTCACTGCCATCCATCGTTCGAGGAGACGGAGCCACCTTGTTCGAGGTGCAAGGACCCGCGTCGGGAGAACAATTTGTTCTGTTCCTCTATATCGATTTCAACATCAAGACGCGGGATGTGCACGGGTTCATCGCTCTCCTCATGGATTTGCCATCCATCGCCGCGTTAAAGACGATCGTGAACGACTTTATCGACGCCATCGAAAAGCAACCATCCGGTCATGTTGGATAACCTGTCTGATCCTGTATTCAGTCTCGTTTTTGACACTGTCGACATTGGTCTCATTGTGGTCGATGTCGACGGGCTTGTTTTCGGCTGGAATGCCTGGATGGCCCGCGTCACCCGACGCCCGACGCAGCAGGTGATCGGAAAATCCTTATATGAAATCTTTCCTGACGTGCGTAACACCCGCTTACCCGGTATCATCGAGGATGCGTTTCAGGTTGGCAGCTCCAGCATCCTGACCCACACGCTGAATACGTTGTTGCCCCTGCAAGGCGAAAGCGGAGAGCCGATCCTTCACAATATCGTTGTACGTCCTGTGTCGTCAGAGCATGCAAGTTATTGTCTTTTGCAGATCACCGACGTCACCGTAGCCGTTGCGCGAGAGCGGGTATTGCGGGAGCGTCAGAACGCCCGGTACCACGCGATCGTCGATTCGGCGCCTGACGCAATCATCACAATCGACGACAACCGCGTTGTTCAATGGGTCAACGGCGCAGTGGATCATGTACTGGGTTACGGGCACGCCGAGTTGCTCGGGCAGCCGATCGACATTCTGTTGCAGCCGGACAACCAGTTGGTTTCCGCCCTGGCAAAAAGTTCGGCCGATCAAAAAAGCGATGCTGCGATATCGGTCGTCGGCCGGTACAAGAATGGAAAATCCGGAAACTTCGAGATTTCCCTTGGGCATTGGCGTGCCGATCAACGCGATTTCGTCACCACAATCTGGCGCGACGTCACGGAACGGGCGGCGGCCGATGCCGCCCTGCGCGATGCACGGGACGCCTTGCAAAGAAGTCACGATGAACTGGAAAGCCGGGTCGAGCAGCGGACCCGCGAGCGCGAGATCGCACTGAGGCAGCTTCATGAATCCCAGAAGATGGAGAGCATCGGGCAGCTGACTGGCGGAGTCGCGCACGACTTCAACAACCTGTTGGCTGTCATATTGGGAAGCCTGAGCCTGCTGAAGAAGACGGTGCCGCAAGAGCCTCGGATTTCCCGTTTGTTGGACCGGGCCATCCAGGGCGCCGAGCGTGGTGCTACCCTCACGACACGGCTGCTCGCCTTTGCGCGCCGGCAGGAATTGAAAGTCGAATTTGTCGCTCTGCAAAAACTGATTCCCGAAATGCTGGATTTCTTGCGGCATTCCGTCGGTCCGAACATCGAGATTCGCGCGGAGATTTCGCCGGAGGTCGAAGCAATCGAGGTTGATGCGAACCAACTCGAACTGGCTCTGATCAATCTCGCCGTCAACGCCCGAGATGCAATGCCGCAGGGCGGCTCGCTGACGATTGCTTGTCACAACGAGGCGAGCGGGAAGAGTATTGGGCTATCACGAGATCCCTTCGTCTGTATCACCGTTACCGACACCGGTGAGGGCATGAGCGAAGCCACGCTGGAACGCGCGCAGGAGCCGTTCTTCACCACCAAAGGCATAGGCAAAGGCACCGGCCTTGGGCTGTCGATGGTCCACGGATTTACGGCGCAATCCGGCGGAACGATGCGTATCAGAAGTCAACCGGGGAAGGGAACGTCGGTCACGATCTGGCTGCCGCGAGCAAAGGAAGGCAGCAAGGCGGCGGATGTGGATATGCCCCTTGCGCAACCGAAGGAAGCGCGAAGCCTCCGGGTGTTGCTGGTGGATGATGATATTTTGGTGAGCATGGGGGCGGCTGATATGTTGCTCGATCTCGGTCATAGCGTGACCGAGGCTCAATCAGGGCCACACGCGCTCAAACTGCTGGAAAGCGATGCTCCGTTCGACATCGTCGTGACTGATTACGCCATGCCGGGGATGAACGGTTTTGAACTCGCCCAGCGGGTCAAGGAGCGAAATCCAAAAATTCCCATCATCCTGGCAACCGGATACGCGGAGTTGCCAGCCGACCGGTCGATTGAGTTTGGGCATTTGGCCAAACCCTATACGTCAAAAGACCTGGCAGCCGCGCTGGAGAAAGCGGTGATGTAGCCCGGTGAGGGGCTGTGGCGGCGAGTTGTTGGACCCGCCGCTCGCGTTACCAGCGCTGAGTTCATGCAGCAAGTTGGATAGGTTCACATGCCGTTAGCCGAATCTTGCCTGCATGATTGAACCGAAAGTGCGTCCTCATGGGGCGTCCGTCGTAATCACGATAGTCGAGCGAAACGCCATCCTCTTCCGGCATCAAGGCGTCGATTGTGAACGCGCGGCGCCCAGCTCTGGCTAGCCGTGGCCGCCAGTATCGCTCCATTTCCGATCGACCGGTGAAGTTGCCGCCTTCACAACATTCGACGGTAGCGCCGTCATCGTACAGGTCGAGCAGCGCTTCCAGGCGGCGCTGCTTGCACGCGTCTATCCAATCAACAACGATTCCGATAGCATCGAAGCGGTCTTTTGCATTCGCCATACGTGGTCCTCCCAAGCAGGCTACTTGCGGCAAGTCGAATGAACGCGTTGTGAACCGGGCGTTCAGGACCCGTTGAATTTGCCGAGATCCCGAAGTGGAACGACAGGACGATGCTTCGTGTCGGCTCTTCCGAAGTCGGCCCACCTTGCATGACGAGAACTTCGGCCGAACCCAGGAACGGAACGGAACTGGCGCGGTTGAAAGCTCGGAGATCCCAAATGTCTGATGCTGTCGACTATCTGCACGCTTACGCCACAAGAGCTATCTGCAGGGCGCGACGAATGCCCGTTGGCAAGTTGAAGCGTCTTCAAAGAGCGGTTGGACGAATCTATTTGCTTTTGACCAAGGAAGCGGCCGTCGCTCCGAGCATCGATTACCTTGAAGACTTCCGAGCGGCGCGCCGACTGGAAAAGTCGATTGCTCCCGAAAGAGGGCAAGCGTTATCAGAGCTTGGGAAAACGCGCCGCCCGCCTGACGCAGAAAAATCAAAGACCGCGCTGCGATAGGGATTGAATCACGAGCGTCTCGCGACATTTGCCAGGAGAGCATCGGATGGAATCTGAGGACAAGTTTGTCGAGCGTTTGGCAAAGCGACATTCTTTGTCACCAGCAGCAGTACGGGTTGTGCTTGTTGCGCTTCGTCGAGGAGGCGCACGGATGGCGCAATTCAGTCACGCTGATTTTGGCGGGATGTCGCAATGGTCGCCGGGCATGTCGATGGTTGGGGACATGTTCAATACCCAGCTCAAATCCACGCTCGACGCGCTTTGCACGGATATCGTCGCTCATCTCACCGCATCTGGAGTGGTTGGCAGTGACGTAGGCTCAAGGCCGGAGGAGGTGAGCTACCGGTCGGCGGCGACGTCGCCGGCCTGGTGGCCGAACGGCTTGGGCCACCCGGCAGCGGTGGGTGGCCAGAACGACCGCCGATACGCAATTTTCCCCGCAACCCGTCGCTTGGTCATCGATGATCGCGGCTCGATTTCCACCTATGATACCGGCGATCATCAGATCTTCGGGGTGGCCCAGGCTCAAAGCAGCGAACGGGCGCTTTCTTTCACACCTCAAAACGGCCTGGTGAAGGTGACCGACCTCACCAAGCTCTAGAACTGCCCGGCGCGGTGGAACAACTCTTTGGCCGAAGGATTCGTCTTTTGGCGGGAGAGGTTCGATGAGTCGCGAGCTCGCACGCTCTACGGATGGGCGTTTGCCGTTTTGCACGAAGCTGGCGCCATCCGGAAGTACGAAGAACACGGCTGGATGCAGGATCGAGCTGATCCGCATGCGCGAGAGCGCGCCGTCTCCATCGCTCGTCAGTATCCGCCAAACGATATCTCTCCAGAGCAGGCCGTCGCCGAGGTTTTGGGACGTACTGGACTCGATTGGCAACGCTTGCCCAGAGTGTCGGCCCGATTAGTTCGCGGCGATGTTCGGCGCCGTCTCACACTTAGCCCGGGCGCGCCTCAGGGTAGCCTTAACGGGCAGCGCGATCTGGGTCCTGTTCTTCGCGATATACGGCGACTACGCGAACAGCGGCCGTTGCGCTCCGCCGCCGCGCGAATCCTATCACGCTCGGCGAAGCTCCGCGGGCGGCGGCTTCTGGCAGAGCGCATACCGTCCGGCTCCGGCTGGCATATTTTAAGTCGGGAAAAAGTGGCAACTTTCTCATCCCAATCGAATTATCTAGCAGCGCCGCGTTTCTGGAGGCCAGGAATGGATGACAAGTTCCCGCTGAGGGTCGCCGTAGATCAAGCTTGGACCGTGCACCTAGCCACGCACAGCGGTATTCATGCGGCTGACCCGCGTCGTTGTTCGCTTGAGAGATACCTTAACGAACGGTGGGAGGCTGGTGAAAGCGATCCTGAGGAGCTGACGTGCCGTGGCCTCTCGTACCTGGCCCGGCTTGGGTCAGAGAGTTGGTGAGGGCAGGATGGCAAAGTTTGCAGAGACTTTGATTCAGCTGGTCTCTCGAAGCGCCCGACCGGATTGGACGCTGGCCGCAGTCGCAAGTCTCATTGCCGCGGGTATCACGGCCTCAATCCGATACGCGTTCGGATAACTGAAGACGCTTGAGTGAGAGTCATGGAATACAAGCCTATCCAATTTGAAGTCATTCCGATGACAAACCCTTCTCAAGGCTGGAAATGGATCGTCTTTCTCGATTCAATCAGAACCCGGACCGGCGTTCGGCTCACCCGTGCTGACGCCGTGCTGGATGCCGAATTTACCATCGACAAGGCGCTGGAAAGTCGGCGGTGCCCTGAGCAATAGCGGTGTTCGCATACTGGGCTGAACCTTTCGGCTTCGTCCGAGGACCAACGCGAATGGACGCGGAGCGAGAAAAGCAGGCCTTACACGAACAGCTCGTCAGATGCCGGATATTGCTCAGCGAGTTCCCCGAGGGCGTCACAGCTAAGAATCTCAAGGACCTGGCGGACGAACTCGAGGAGGAAATTCGTCTACTCAACCGATAGATCTACAAAATGCGCGCGTGACCCGGATTGAAGCGCGAGCTGCCACAAATGTAACGGCCCGCCGAAGCGGGCCGTTTTGGTTTCATCAATCGATGATTTCAACGATCCGATGAGTGCCCGGATCGACCAATACGGTGCGATCATTCACGACGGTGTAGCGGTACTTGGTGACGCCGTACTCCCTGGGGACCTCATAGTAGGTCACGCCGCTCGAAGGCAAATCGGCGCCGACGCGGAGATCGTTTTCATACCGATACGAGTGATGTCGCTGCCCGGTCACATATGTACGAAGTCGCGGACGCGAATCGTCAGCAATTCCGCCGGCCACTGCGCCGACGGTTGCACCAACAGCTGCTCCGGCCGGGCCGCCAACGATAGCGCCACCAACGGCGCCGGTAGCTGCGCCCGTTGCGGCTCCGCCCTGAGCAAAGGCGGCAGTCGAGCCAGCCAGCGCGATCAGCAACGTTCCTAAGACGACTTTCTTCATGATGATTCTCTCCATGAATTGATCGACGAAGGCAAACGGAAGCACGGACCAAGCGTTCCGCTTTAACGACGGTTGGTTGTTACTAAACGGACATTGACTGCTCGATCCGTGTTGCGGAGGCACGCGGGCGAGAAATTGGGCCATACTTGTTTTGAACAGTCTTCGGTTACGCTGTCTGCTTTGACGGGCTGGACTGCTGCTTCCTCAGCAATAGTGACATTTGTTAGTAGGAAAGAAATGACGATAGCAGATAGGACGTGTTTCATTTTGCGCCTCTTTTGAGCTGTCATCCCAACGAGAGGAATCATGTTGCGTTCCGCAAATTGTCGAACTGAAAAGAAAAACCCTGCCGAGGACCGCCCGGCAGGGTCACGCAGGTCGATGGGCGCGCAAAGTGGGGCTCTTGGTGGTCCATCGAGGACTGCGAGCTCTTACTGATCGAGGATCAGTTTTCCGTACAGACCTTCATTGTCTTCATGCCAGTTTCGGCTTCGGTCTTGGTCTTGAACACGCCGTTGTCGACTATCGTCGTCGTTGTGGTCGGCTTTTTATCGACGATGGTACATTTCTTGGTGGTTGCATCCCTCACGACATAATATTCCGAGGTGACGGCGGTTTGCGCAAAGGCCGAAGTGACCGTAAACGCGATGACGGCGCTTGAAAGCAGCAGCGTTTTCATAGTGTCTCCTCCAAATGACGATTGGGCCGGATTGCTTAGTTTTCCCGGCTGATTTGTTTACTCGTTAGTGCACGACGCGTAGTAACCGACGCCACCGATAACGATTACAGTAGGACCGCCCACAGCAACGGTACCGGCATTTACGCCTCCTCATAAATTGCCCACGGTGTTCCAACGTTGCGTATTGCCACTTGTTCCCGATCGATGTCGGCTGCTAGGTGGAAAGCAGCTGCGGCAACCGTGGCACGAAGGGCTGGTTCCTGCGGCTTAATGGATGAACATCGGGCCTACGTCCTTGGACGCCCCGGCTACATTATCGATCGCGTTGAGCATTCCCTGTTCCAATGGAGATGAGGCGCGTCAACTGCGAAGTGCGCCGTTGATGTTAACGCCATCGAGCTTTGGAAAGCCGGCCGCCTCATAGAACGGTTCGAGCCAGAGCGCGACGTCTCCGGCTAACCAAAAGCCTGCCGTGGCGATTGTCTCTGAGTTGCGCACCGCCCGAACGCGGTACGGCGGGTTGCTCGAACGGTGGAGGGTTTTGGCAAAGCGTTCGTGCCTAGGTCACTAGTTTAGGAACTATAGCGGTAGCCAAAGGTTACGAGCGCTCCTGAAACTCTGGAGGAAACTATGAAACGCTCGTTTCTCTACATTTGTATTGGATTATTCGCAGCTACGACCGCCTCGGCGCAAAATCCGCCCGCGCAGTCAGGACCGAACAACAACGCGGTCAATAGTGCCGGTCAAAACAACTCCAACGCTCCGGTCGTGGGTCGCAACAGCTTCACCGAAGGGCAAGCTAAGTCGAGAATCGAGGATGCCGGCTACACCAACGTCACGGAACTAAAAAAAGACGACAATGGTGTTTGGCGCGGCAAGGCCAGCAAGAGCGGCACGGCCACAGCGGTAAGCGTCGATTTTCAAGGCAACGTCAATACTGCCAAGTAAGGAAGACCAAACATGACTGTTACCATTTCTCGTCTTTACGATAATCACAACGATGCGCAGCAAGCTGTAAGGCGCTTGGAAGCCGCGGGCGTGCCGCACTCGGACATCAGCCTCGTCGCCAATAACTCGGATGGCTGGTTTAACACCGACAAGAAGGTAGATCGCGACCGCGATGGCGTCGACGATCGCGCCGAAGGCGCTGGGAAGGGCGCTGGCATTGGCGCGGGCGTGGGTGGAGCAGCTGGCCTTCTTGCCGGACTTGGCTTGTTGGCAATACCCGGGCTTGGACCCGTTGTTGCGGCTGGGTGGCTGGCTGCCACAGCGGTTGGCGCGGCAGCGGGCGCAGCCACCGGCGGTATTGTCGGCGCGCTCACAGAGGCGGGCGTGTCTGAGGAAGATGCCCACTCCTACGCTGAGGGCGTCCGCCGGGGCGGCACGCTGGTTTCAGCGCGGGTCGCCGACGCCGAACGTTCCCGTCTCGAAGCGATGTTAGATGAGTCTGCTATCAATCTGCGTGACCGAAGCGCGGCCTGGCAAAAGGCGGGGTGGAAGTCGTTCGATGCCGGCAGCAAGCCCTACGGTGCCGAAGAGGTCCGAAAGGAACGGGCCCTGTACGGCGGCGGACTTCGTTAATCCTCAAGACGGCCCGCTTCGGCGGGCCGTCGTTCGGGTGCACGGCCCTTCCACAAGCTCAAGAGAGCCAATTGACCGGTGACCCGTCCAACCGCGACTTGCCGACGACGCTTTGGAGATAGCTCGATCAATGCCGAGCGGGCCTGAGAAAGCCGAAGCATTGAAAAGGGCTCGCCTGCTGCGCAAGGCGGCTGATGCTCAAGGAATTTCATTCGCCAAGCGGCGATTCCGGCCAGGGGATCCCGCCGGGTCGATTAACCGGTGGGCACAACATGATGAGGTTCAGAGAGCAAGAAGTCCTGATCGCGCGCTATCGGGTTTTAGATCGGGAAGTGACTGATCCGCTTGCCGCAAGTCTACTACACATCATCATCTTAGAACTTTAGCTGACCTTCAGACGGATGGGAAACCTCCACGGGAGTATCGATCACCGGCGTCGGTGAGCGTCTATAGAAACCCTCCCGCATAACCGCGCCGCTTATCTCGTCACTAACAGTGCGCGCCGCTCGCTTTTTTCTCCAGCCGCCCGCTAATCCCGCAGGAAGTGGCGCTCCTCGTCGGATCACGAGAAGCTGGCCTTTTCCTCGAACGTATACGTCGAACATGCGGATTGCTCCCATGTTCGTTATAGGCACAGCTTGTGTTGAAAGGGGTGCAAAAGCGCAACAGCTTGGCCTGAAGCTGCGATTAGAAATACCGGAGCGCATGCTGATTCTGGACGCCGACAGTCTGATGACGGGCGACAGCATCATTCGCCTCGTGCCGCCATGGAGACACATCCGAAGGCTGCGCTGATTCAGACGCTGCCTGTCATCGTCAACGCGAAATCGCTGTTCGCGCGCTGGCAGCAATTCGCCGAGCCGCTGTACGGCCCGATGCTGGCCGCGGGGATCGCATGGTGGCACGGCTCCGCCGTGTCTGAAAAATAGGGCTCGCGTCGCTCTCTTGCCGGAGGGGCCACCTGGCCGCAGCGGTCGAAAGCCGAACATGGCAGAAAGGCCGACTACCCGCCGACCAGCCTGGGGAAGAAGACGGTCTCTTCCGCGTTCGGGTCGAACGATCGGATCTGGGAGACCTGACCTGGACCGGTCCGAACCGCGGCGGTGAAGCCGACCTTCGTCAGCTCATAGAACCGTTGCTCCGCCTTCGCCAGTTCTCGTGCGTCCTGGGAGTTGAAGGGATGACGGCTGTCGCCGGTGCGGTCCATCACGATCTGGATTGCCATGATCGCCTCCTCGGATTGCTGTGGTAGCGGTAGCCAAGGACCTCGAACCAGTATCGGTCCTAAGTCGTATTCTTTCAAGAGAAGAACATTTGCATTGCAATATGTTGGTCGCCTGCTGATCGCGGCGGGTGCACATGCACAATAACGACTAGGGTGGCTGCGACCCTGTCTTCCTATTCGGATGCACCCACGACGATCTTCGAGCGATTCGTCCGGCAGCGGTCCTGCAGTTCCTTTGCTCTACCCATCAAGCATGCTTCCGGACGTCGCGCTCCTTGACGCTCAGCAAGATCACCGGCGTGGCCTTGCGTTGAGGCGAAGGCGTTACATCGGCCATTGTGGGACGACGCCCTGAAGATTGTGATCCGTGGAGATCAAGTGGCGGCCTAAGCATCACCTGCCTTCTGGACACCCATCGCGTCTGGCAGCCGTACTTGGAACCCAACCGACTTGCGGGAGTTGCATGGACTTATAACCAGACAGGAGCTGCAAATGAGCCGCGGTATGCCTTCGATGACTGCACTTCTCGGGCTCCTCGCGATAGCGGGATACCAGAACCGCGACAAATTGGCAGAATTGCTCAAGGGAGCCGGTGGTAGCTCGGCGGGTTCGCAGCCGTCGGGTGGTTTGCTTGGCAATCTGGGCGGGATGCTTGGCGGCGCAGGAGTTGGCGGACTGCTAAGCGGAGGCATCGGCGAGTTGCTCGAACGCTTTAACCAAAATGGCCAAGGTGAAACGGTTCAGTCTTGGATCAATTCTGGCCCGAACAAAGAGATTTCGCCTCCGCAACTGAAGCAAGCAATCGGAGCGGACGTTCTTGAACAGCTCGAACAGCAGACCGGGCTTTCGCAAGACGAGCTCCTTGCGAGACTGTCCCGCGAGTTGCCCACTGCCGTTGATAAATACACACCGGAAGGACATCTACCTGCTGCTTGATTTGTAGCAGCCGTTGCTAACGAAAGGACTATTGAGATGAGTATACTTTGGACGATCATCATTGGCTTCATTGCCGGTGTAATAGCCAAATTTGTTATGCCGGGTGACAACGAACCGTCGGGTTTCATCCTCACGACGATTCTCGGGATCGTGGGCGCCTTCGTGGCTAGCTACTTAGGCCAAGCTCTGGGATGGTACTTGCCCGGCGAAGGTGCTGGATTGATTGGCGCGGTGGTTGGCGCAATCATTGTGCTCTTTGTGTACGGACTGTTCGCAGGTCGACAACGGAGCACGCTCTAAGAACCTGACATCGGCGCCCCTGAAGCCCATGCGTGTCCCCACGGGAGGCAGCTATGGATACAAATAATCACGATGCCGAGGCTTCGAAGGTCGAGACAACCGAAACTAAGGAACCGCGGAAGCCGATCGTAGACCAAATGACGGACTTGGCAGCTCAAGCCGCGGGTGCGCTGGCTGAGACGGCAGTCAAAGCAGTAGCCAAGCGCACGAAGAAGGCTGTAGCAAAACGGTTGCCCGCCCCTGTGAAGAAAGCAGCAGCCAAGACGGCAAAATCAGCCAAAGCTAGTAAGGCCGGTGCGTCAAAGAGGAAAGTGGCCTCAAAGAAATTGAAGAAGTCGTCGAAGAGGCGGACACTCAGGAAAACTGCGACAAGGCGGTCGAAGAAACCGAGGCCTTCGTGATAACGGCGCCGCGTATGATGCAATCTTGTTCGCGGTCGCCAGCATCTGGAAGGGTCGCTTCGCGTCAACAGCGTAGACCGCGGGCGCGTCAATCGTTTCCCACCTATCCACTGACATACTTGGCATGGACCATGTTCGCGCTTGGATTCCCGAACCAGGGGCACGCCTTAACCGCAGAAGCCATTGCGGTCTCAAGGGGCGGCTCAGAGTTCTACTACGCGATGGCACTCAGCAACGGTTGCTATCACATGTGCGGGGATTGTGCGGCGGTCGAGGCGAACGTTGCTATGCTGCTCGATCCTGCGGCGAAGAAAGGGATTGTCGTGTTCCACGCGGTCGCGCGTCTTTTCGAAGGCTGGACGCGGGCCGGTCGCGGCGCGCCGGAAGGTCGAGCATCCCTACAAGAGATCGATCCTGGCTGAGATTTGCCTGCAGGGGAGCTGGTGGTCGGAGGCGGCGGAACAACTCGACGAGGCACTACGCCTAGTGCGGGCCACGGACGAGCGCTGGTATGAGGCGGAGTTGCATCGACTTGCTGCCGACCTCGCGCTTGCGGAGGGATAAGGTGAATGCCGAGTTGCAATTCGGGCAAGCGCTCACACTTGCGACGGCGCAGTCGGCGCGGATCTGGGAGCTACGCGCGGCGAAGGGACTTGCCCGGCTCTGGCGCGAAGCAGGGAAGGTCGGCGAGGCCCGTGCCCTACTGGCGCCGGTGCTCGGCAGCTTCACCGAAGGCTTCGACACGCGCGATCTCATCGAGGGCAGGGCAATTCTTGATGAGCTGGCGTAAGGCACAGTAGTTAGTTGGGCCACCGGCACCAGCTCTCATCGTCGAGGTCCGGAATTGGCAGATTTTGTTGCAAAAGTCGGCTGCTGCCGAGTCGGCCATTCGTTAAGAGCAGCCGGCGTTGATCCGCCGGCCCCGACGCCCTCTACACAACTCCGACGCTACGCGAAGCACAAAGCCTGAGTTGGTGGTGGCGAGCGGCCAATGACGCGATCCGCAGCAGGGTTCTGGGCGATGGCAGCTTGTCCTGGGCGCCTCGCAGTCCACGCAGTCGAAGCCGACCGAGCTTCAGGATGCGCTTCAGGTGCGGACCGCACCTCGATGTTCTTGCGCTCACGTCGTGACTTCTCAAAGTCTTCGGTGTCGACCTCGCCGCGTTTCGCGTCAACACAACGGCTTCGCGGCCTACCTCAACCGACTTTTGCAGCAAAATCGGCACTTTTCAGGCCTGCCGAAACGGCCTGTCGATGTCCGTTCATTAAGTGCCGAAACGGATTTCGCAGCTGCGCGCCAAAATCTGAAAGGGGCAGCCTCCGTTGAAGTGTTGCGGATGGGAGAGGGCAGGCTGGCTCGATCCGCCGCCGCAAACGATCAGCGCTACGCGCGCCGCTTGTTCAGCGAAGAGTCTGTCTGGCTGGTCCAATTTGGGTACACTCTAATCGGATCGGCAACTTGCCAGTTCAATAAATCGGTGCGAATGACTGACACGGTGCCTTCCTGATGGGGCACCCCAAAAGATCCGATTGGAGACCCAATAGAATGGGTACGAGGTAATCTGCCATTTGCTATCAAGTGGACGTGCCGAACCCAGTTTATTTCTCGGCACTGACGCATTATCCTTACTTACGGCCCCAGCCTCCCAAGCCTGCTGGGGCCGTATTTTAGTTGGCGGCGTCTTACAGTCTACAGCGACCCAACACCTGCCAGACGATCGCCCAGCACCAGAATCACAAGCATCCCATAGTAGTCTCGCGGCCGATGCGATTCACTCTAGAACCTCGCGGCTGCAACTGAATTGTTTTCCTAGTCGCTTACCGTTCTTCACGGACGACGCTATAGACGCCTGCGATGCTGGTCAGCGAAAGCGCTGCCCGTGCGTCCTCGACATAACTGTCCCAGAACTTTTCCGGCAGGTCGTCGCTTCGCCATGCCCGTTTTGCGGCGAAGGTCGTTTGATCCGAAAGCCTTGATTGCTGCGACTCGTAAATGCGACGTCCAGCTTCCTCGACAATACGGTCGCTGAGCCATTTACTCACGAAAACCTCGCCAGTTCTCGTCGCTGAACAATCATGAAGTGTTTCGCGAAGCTGGCGGCGACGGCAAGGGGACTAAGGGAGTACTTCCTTTAGGGGAGGGCGGCATCCACGCCTCCGAAGAATTTTCCCCCTTTTGATTTTGAGGCCGCTAATTATCTATACCGGAGCCGCGTCAGTGCGGTGCGCAGGCAAGGGGGTCTCCTAGCCATCGAGACAGGAAACCAAAGATCGCCAGCAAAGAGGCCATTTTGGCGGCCTCTTTTATGCGAGGACCTGTACTCAAAGGCTACGCCTTCCGGGGTCATTTTCCTCGAACCACTTTTCCGCGGCGTCCGTGGTGGCGAATACCTTGATTTGCTCGGCATCGCCGACCTGCTTGCTTGTGTTGACGTAGACAAAAACGGTCATCGTAAGACCCTACACGCTTTGGCCCTTGCTCGTGGCGTGACATCTGGGTTCGGCTTGCCGGTATCTGAATAAGAAACGGCCCCAGCTGCCGGAAAGGAGACTGGGGCCGTCATTCCAATGCGCCTAGCCAGGGGGGCGACCGTGACTGGCGCCAGCATCAACGCGCCCAGCGACCTCCCGTTCCCAACCTCGCCTTCTCAAACAGCGGCCTGACATCTTCGCCCCGGCGACCCGCAGACCTGACAGGTGAACTTTGGCTCCAGGTCGGACAGGCGCACATCATCGCCCCAGCCATCGGCATTTACGACGACAGAGTGAGCGCATCGATAGTCGCCGCAATAGATCAGCAGCCGGCGGGGCCGGACTGCCGCATTTCCCCGAGAGTGATCTTTTGTTGGCGTTGCATTCAGTCCCAGCCGCCGGGAGATGGGTGATTAGCCAAACTTTTCACAGCCGACCTTTCCTCATTCAAGCGCTTTTCGACAAACCCACGCTCAAGGTCCGAAAGATCGGTCTCAAGCAGTCGTCGATATCGGATGATGTTGCTATTATGCGCGCGCAGGCGGGCGACCTTCTCTTCGATCATCGTCGTCACCTGAAATAAGATAAAGAAAACAGCTTGGAGGCAAATGCCGCCGCCATTCATCGCGCCCATTCTGCCAAGAATCGCACCCAGCGCGAATAGACCATTTCGGCGTAAGCCCGGTCGGGGTGGGCCCGGCGCGCGTCGTCCGGAAGTGTCGTGCGTCGGGCTGCCTTACCCCGCCCTGTCCGCCATCACCTTCTCGATATCGCCAGCGAGCCGCCTGAAATGGACGGCGAGACGCTCATAAAGCTCGCGCTTCTGCGCAGCCGTCGCGCTTCTGGCGATCTGCTCCGCATAGTCGGCTTCTGCGCGCAGCTTTTCTGCGCTGGCCTTCATGTCCTCCATGGACCTTTACCTTGGCGGCTGCAAGCCTGGCGACTGCAGCCACTCGTCAATATGGTTGGCCGTTGGCCGTGTCGGTCCCAGCTCGCTGAGCAATAACGCATCTTGGGGAGCCAAGTTCCAGTTCACCCCCGCGGTTTACTGGAATTTGGACGAGAACGGACTGCTGAACTGCGCGCTCGAGATCCCTTCCATGGACGCAGGTTCGATACCGGCAAGATGTTCACGGATCAAAGTGCCAAGAAGAGCTTCGAAGGGCAGGAGGGAGAGGATCTTGCCAATTCGGTCCTCGACACACCACAGCCACGGAACTTGAGGAGATGCAACGCGCCATCGGTACGAAGAACAGTGCCGACGTGATTGAACTAAATCGCCGGGTCGAGGAGCAACGCGCAAACCTTAAGACCTCATTCGAGGCTGACACTCGCTGCTCTATCGTTGAAAAAGGCCGCGCTATTCGGCAAGAACTCTCGCGCATCAAGAACCGTCCCGAAAACGTCGGATCTGTCCTTGCTGCGGAAGTGGACGGGCTTGTGCAGGCTTATAATGCCACCGTTAGAGTCCACGCGCTCCGGTCGTCGAACGACCGCTTCGATGCCTTACTTGCGCAAGTGCATGAAGCCCTGCAGCACGGTCGGTCGACGATGCCCGCAGATCGTATTCGGAAATGATCTCTATTTTCCTGGATGGCGCCAAGGAGCAGCCCGGCTTCCACGTTGACATGTTTCTGTCGTTCACGCGTGAGCGCCATCTCGCTATAGACAAGGCGCTACACGACCGTCTCATTGCGGAGGGCGAGGCTTGTGTAGCGCGACAATCTGGATGGGAACACAGCGACAATCAGGATGGCCATTTCGGCGGTCGCGGCGAGAGGATGATTG
>NZ_JAFCLU010000052.1 GCF_018130385.1 Bradyrhizobium sp. AUGA SZCCT0283
GAAACCCCGCATCACTTCCCCCGCCGATTCAGCAAGAGAATCATAGCATCGACGGGGTTTTCACACAGCCTGGGTCATTCGCGTCGGTTTGACTGGACCACGGCGAATTCCGGTCTGCCTCGGTGAACGGACATTCCCATGATCGGCGGGCATGTCGGAAAGGTGCCAAAGGCGGAAGTCGCCGCTCCTTGAGTGGACGTTCGTGCGACGGTTGTTCTAGTTCGTGGCGGTACCGACGCCGCCGTGCGCGATGCCTACGAGGCCGGCCGGTCTGACGGCCTGAGGTCCTTTGCGAAGGTTGCGTGGGCTTGCAGGGGCATCGTTCCCTAACACGACGCCCAGTGCAGGTTCTTGCAAGGTCCTCAGGCCGAACAGTTCGTGGTACGAACCTGTGACGGACAGACAAAGCGGTACAGTCTAGTCCCTCAGCTGCTCAAGCAGCCTTTTCACGTCCTTCAGATCTGGCGTGTCGAACCCTTCAGTGAATCGGGCGTAGGCGGACGAGAGGAGATCACGCGCTTCCTCGCGACGCACACGCTCGCTCCAAAGCCGCGCCAGATCCTTCGCCGCACGCACCTCCCAGAGGAGGGCTGAGCGAGCACGTGCATCCGCCAATGCAGCCTGGAGCGCGTGCTCAGCGCTCTCGGAATCGCTGGCGTCCAGCGCGAGCTGGCAGCGCGCCACAAGGCGGTGCAGCTCGGCGACGCAAAAACCCTCGGCTGTTGCAGAGGCCCGCGCCAAGCCCTCTTTGGCTGCGGCGAGCGCCTCCTCTGCGCGACCGAGCTGCAGGGCAGCCTCCCCGATCAGCCAATAGAAATAGGTTTGGAAGAAGTACGTCCCCATGGCGAGCCGGCGCTCGAAGAATTCGCGCATGGCCGTCAGCGCCTTCGGATCTCGGTCGTGCTTCACACCGAGCCAGGCATTCAAGATCCGCGCCTCGGAATAGTAGATGTTCATTCCGTGTTGCTCGGCGAGATCGGCCAGGAAATTGGTGCGCGCCTCGAGCTCCTGAGTGTCATCGACGAGCTGCAGCAGGATCAGGCTCCAGTTGTGCGCGTGGCCAATCGACTGAGGGATGCCCAAGCGGAAGCTGTGCTCGATTGCGGCCCGGTTCATGGCGCGGGCGCGATCTGGAAAGCCCATGAGCAGTTGCGAATTGCTAGCTTGGATCAGCCCACATTCGCGCGCATCGTGGCCGCCGAGAGCGACGCAATCGGCAGGATCACGATCGATGTCGTAGAGCGCAAGCCCTATGTCGACGTGCCGGCAAACGGTCGCGAGATCGCCCATGAACAGCCGCGTCGACCAGGCGGCGTGATGCGCATGCAGGGCCCAAGCCGCGCTCCCCTCGCGTGCCGCGTCCTCCAGCAGCCCGTCCGCGATTACCGCTGCCTCGTGCAGATGCGCCCGGACATTGGCCACACGCCAAATCCCCCATCGGGCACGCCGCCAATTCTCATTGTCGCCGAGCTGCTGCGCGAGCACCGCGGCACGCTCGTAGGTCGCGGAGGTCTCCGCCGCGGCAGGGCCGCGGGTGTTCATGAGGGCGACGCTGAGCGGGCCCAGCAGGTCGAGGTCGCGCCGCTTGCGCTCGTTCGTATCCGGAAGCTCGCCGAGTAGTTTTGACGCGTTCTGAAGCGCGTTCGTCGCCTCGTTCATGGCCGAGCGGCCGAGCGCCGCGAGTCCGGCTCGTGTCCAGGCTTCGGACGCTTGCTCAATCAGACCTGCCTCGGTCAGGTGCTGCGCCAGAATGCCGGGATGGCCGGCCGCAATGTCCGGAAACTGCTCTCCGATGACCTCGGCGATGCGGCCGTGGATCTGACGGCGGCGCTCCTTGAGCAGACTGCCGTAGGCCGCATCGCGCACCAGCGCATGTTTGAAGCTGTACGTCGCTGCAGGCGCAAAATCGCGGCGGAACACCAGTTCCGAGGCCACCAGCTGGTCGAGGGCGCCGAGCAGATCGGGTTCCGGCCGCGAGGTCACGGCAGCGAGAAGCTGGTGGTTAAATTCCCGTCCGATGCATGCGGCAACTTGCGCCAGCTCTCTGACAGCTCCCAGCCGATCGAGGCGGGCCATGAGCGAGTCCTGCAGAGTGTTCGGGATGGCGGGCTGCAGCCACGGGCCGGCCAGCTCGAAGCCGTGATCCGTTGCACGCAACAGGTCCGACCCGAGAATCGTCTTCGTCAGCTCCTCCGTGAACAGCGGAATGCCTTCGGTCCGGGTCAGGATGGCGTCGACGACGGGCGTGGGCAGGCTGCGTCCGCGCGCGATGCCGTCGATTAGCCTCGTTGTGTCGCCGCGCCCCAAACGGTTGAGCGTCAGCAGTGTGACATGCGGAAAACGAGTCCAGGGCGGCGGAAGCTCCGGGCGGAAGGTCCCCAGGAAAAGGACCGGCCAGCGCTGCAGCTGCTCCACGACGGCTTCAAACAGCTCCATCGTCGTCGGGTCGAACCAGTGCAAGTCCTCGGCCACAACGAGCACGGGCTCTTGCCGGGCTAGACCCTCGAGCTGGGCAATCAAGGCCTGGAACGTCCGCATCTTCTGCTGCTGCGGGGTGAAGTCCTGCACAGGATAGCGACCACCGGCTTCGAGGCCGAGGAGTCTGGCCAGATACGGCGCGGGCACTCGTGGGTCGGCGACCGCTCTCGCGAGCAGAGCTTCGACCTTATCGAGCCTGGCCTCGGTCGAGTCCTCCGGGCCGAGCCCAGCCGCCCGTACGAACTGCTGCATCACCGGCCAGAGCGCGTCATTGGCGTGATAGGAGGAGCCATGGTAGCGCAAGCTCACGCGGCGCTCACCCCGCGTCGCCTCACGCAGCGCCTGCACGAGCCGCGACTTGCCGATACCGGGCTCGCCCGAGAGCAGCACGACTTGACCTTCACCGGCCCGCGCCAGTTGCCAACGGCCGAGAAGCAATGCTAGTTCCTGCGCACGGCCGAACAACGGCACCGACACGGCATGGTGGGCATCGAAACGGCCCTCGACGGCCGTCTCGCCCTCGACGAGATACGCGCGGATGGGGGCGGCGAAGCCTTTGACCGACTGCGGATCGAGTTCGGTCAGCTCGAACACTTCACCAAGAAGGCGGCGCGTAGTCTCAGCCACGATCACCTTGCTCGGTTCGGCAAGCCCCTGAAGGCGGGCAGCGAGGTTCGGGGTGTCGCCCACCACCGCCTCCTCTTGCGCTGAGCCTTCGCCAACGAGGTCCCCGATCACAACTAAACCCGTAGCAATCCCGACCCGACAGGCCAGCGGCACACCCATCGGCGTGCGGAGCCGGGCCACTGCTTCGACAATGGCGAGCCCCGAGCGGACGGCCCGCTCGGGCTCATCTTCATGGGCTCTCGGCCAGCCGAAATAAGCCAAGACGCCGTCGCCCATCAGCTTCGCGACGTGGCCTTCGAGCCGCGCGATCTCCCCCGCGACCGCGTTCTGAAACGCCGTGAGAACCTCGCGCATCTCCTCGGGATCAAGGCGGGATGCCAGCGCAGTCGAACCGGCCAGGTCACAGAACATCACCGTGACCTGCCGGCGCTCGGCCGAACGGCTTCGAGCGGGCAGCGCCAAAGGTTCTCCGCGCCTGTTCGCGGGCCTCGACGTGCCCTGCGCTGCTGGTACTTGCGGGCTGGCTGGCAAACATATGATCAGCGCAGCGCCACAATCGCCGCAGTACCTTTTGGCCGGCGGGTTCTCGGCTCCGCAAGCAGAGCAGCGAAGAGCCAGCGGGGCGCCGCAGTCGCCGCAAAACCGCTTCCTCTCCGGATTCTCGCTGCCGCAGCTCGGGCACTCCATGCGGCACCTATCTTTGGCAACCAGGGAGCCCAGCACAGGAGCTTTCCGAGCTCCTATCGCATCATCCAACACGCAACGAGCAAATTCTACGGCTATTTGGGGCGAAATGGCTCTTTGAAAGTGCGGCGGAATGACCGCTTCGGGTCATAAACCGACTCTTGCCTATGGCTCGCGCCTATGGCTCGCGCCACGTCAGCTAAGGAGCCATCAGCGGATATCGGTGCGGCTTTGAACGATGTCCGCGTTCAAATCGACAGCGGACATATTCCCCGCTGTCCAGCCCGGCCGCTTGGTGCCATCAACCGCGGCGCAGGTGCTTGAACAAACGATCAACGACGAGTTCCATTAACCTGCCGATGCTTCGCAAGCGGCGCCATCAGCGCCTGCATTGTGAATGCATCCAGGGTCCACCGCAGCCAGCAAATATCGCCGAGCTGCGTTTCGTTCGTTACGACCCGACGCGAATGCGTTGCTCAATGTTGGCCGCCGGTCCCCCCGCGCGGGCGTTGCGAGTGCCTGATGGAGGTGTTTGTGAGCCCGCCATGCTTTTCCACGGACCAATAGTTTCGACGATGATATTTATTCCGGCGACCGCGCTGTCGATTTGGCGCTGCACGCTTTCGACCTCGGACTTCAGGAATTCTTGCATTTTTTGGAGTTCGAAAGCCAACTTGTGAAGTTCGTCTATCGAGTTTGTGGTCAACCGGGCGACGGAAGAGTTGAATCGTTCGGCGCTGATCTCCAGCGGGCCGGAGGGATTCGATTTCTCTTTGTTGGGTTGTGCCGCCAGAGCCTGCTCCGGCGGAGACGTTTTCTCGTCGTGTGCGGCAGACGTTGGGGTATCCATCAGTTCCTCCCTTGGCGCCCGCGGCCCGCTGCAATAGGCGTCGTTGAGTCGTTAGGCGATTTGGTGGCGTGGCGGTGGCGATCCGGGGCCAGGCCCCGAGTTTCCGGTTTAGTTAGCCCGGTTAAACTTCGACCGTCGCCGCATATCCGTTTTTTCGGGCTGGACCAGCACGACAACGGACATCGCTGGCGATCGGTATCCCCTAATTCACGCGCCGCACCGCGCCCGTGTCGCTGACGTCATAACCGCCAAGCTCGGCGGCGCGGTCGCGCAGTATGGTCGCGCGCATGAAGTCGAACAGCGCCTGCGGTCCCTTCATGAAGTAGTCGCGCTGCCGCAGCACCAGATCAAAACGTTCCCAGGCGCTCGGCAGGAAATCGAGCCCCGCCGATTTCGCCACGCTTCGCGTAGCGATCCCGCAATCGATACGGCCGACCCGGATCGCCTGGGCGATATCGGGTCCGGTCGGAAAGGCGGGCTTTGCCAGTTTCAGGTCGTCGAGCGCGATGCCGGCGCGCGCCAAGAGTGCGAGCAGCAGCAATTGCGCGCCGGCCCCCGTGGGGCGTTGCGCCATGCGCGCGCGCGAACTTGCGATCGAGGCCATGTCGCTCAAGCCGAGCGGATTGCCAGGCGCGACCAGAATGCCCTGCTCGCGCCGTGCGAAGCCGAGCACGACGGCATCGTGCAAGCCCGGTGCATCCGCGACCGCATCGAGATTGGCGGTTTCGTCGTCGCCGTCCAGCCGATGCAGATGGATGGCTGCGACCATCACCTCGCCACGCGTCAGCCGCCGCAGGCCTTCCTCGCTGCCTTCGGGCAGGCTGGCGAGGCCGGAATTGCTTTCGCGCAACGCCCATTCCAAGAGCGGGTCGTGGCTGCCGCCGACGATCGGCGGCGCCGCCACTTGCGCCAGCGCTACGGGCGCGATCAGGCCGGCGGAAACCCAGCGGTCGAGGGCTGCGCGGGGAAACAGCCAGCGCCCCGTCACCTTGCTGCAGGGCACGGCGCGCTCAGCCACCAGTTCGTAGAGCTTGCGTTCCGAGAGCCGCAGATACTCGGCCGCTTCGTCGGTGGTGAGGAGTTCCGGCATAGGCACCAATATGCATTCAAGTGCAAGTGTTACGGAAATTGACCACATTGGTTCCATCTGCGCAAGATGTCTGCCAAACGGAATTTCCATGCCCAACGACGCAACAGCCCTTCAACTCGTGCTCAGCGGCGATCCCGCGCTGTTCGCCATCGTGCGGCTGTCGCTCTATGTGAGCCTGTCCGCGGTGGTGCTGGCCGCGCTGATCGGCATTCCCTTGGGCGCTCTCGTCGCGCTGACGAAATTCCCGGGACGCCAGGGCGTCATCGTCCTGCTCAACGCCCTGATGGGGCTGCCGCCGGTCGTCGTCGGCCTCGCCGTCTATCTGGCGCTGTCGCGCTCCGGGCCGCTTGGCGCGTTCGGCCTGTTGTTCACGCCGGGCGCCATGATTATCGCGCAGACCGTGCTGGTCACGCCGATCATCGCTGCGCTGACGCGCCAGACCATCGAGGATCTCTGGATCGAATATCGCGATGAACTCACCGCGATGAATCTCGGCCCGCTCGGCCGGGTCACTGCGCTGATCTGGGATGCGCGCTTCAGCCTTGTCACCGCGCTGCTCGCCGGCTTCGGCCGCGCGGCGGCGGAGGTCGGCGCCATCATCATCGTTGGCGGCAATATCGAAGGCTTTACCCGCACGATGACGACGGCGATTGCGCTGGAAACTTCCAAGGGCGACCTGCCGCTCGCGGTCGGCCTCGGCCTCGTACTGATCGCGATCGTGATCGCCGTCAATGCGCTGGCCTGGACCGCGCGCCGCGCCGGCGAACGACTGGCGGGATGATCATGCGCGCGCCGTCGAGCGAACTGCCCATTGTATTCGATGGCGTCACGGTGACGGCAGGTCCCGTCACGATCCTCGATCGTATCGCGCTCACGCTGGCGTCGGGCGCGCCGACGGTGCTGATCGGCCCCAATGGCTCGGGAAAATCCACACTGCTGCGCGTGGCGATGGGGCTGCTCGCGCCTTCGCGCGGGCGCATCACCTGGGGCGGCCTGGAAAATGTCCCGCCGCTCAGGCGCGCGATCGTGTTTCAGCGCCCGGCGATGCTCCGGCGCAGCGCCGCCGCCAATGTCCGCTTCGCGTTGCGCGCCGCTGGCATCCCGCGCGCGGAGCATGCGCGCCGCACCGGCGAACTTCTCGAACTGGTCGGTCTCGGACACCTGGCCGACCGCGCCGCGCGAAGGTTATCCGGCGGCGAGCAGCAGCGGCTGGCGCTGGCGCGCGCGATCGCGCGCGATCCGGCCGCGCTATTTCTGGACGAGCCGACGGCGAGCCTCGATCCCACCGCCACCAAGGCGGTCGAGGACATCATCCGCGCCGTCAGCGAACGCAACATCAAGGTCGTGATGGCGACCCACGATCTCGGCGAGGCGCGCAGGCTCGCCGGCGATATCGTCATGCTCCACCGCGGCCGCATCGTGGAAACCGCCGCGGCTGCGTCGTTCTTCGAGATGCCGCAAACCGCCGAGGCCAGGACATTCCTCGCGGGTGAACTATTGGTTTAATGGAAGGAAAACAACGATGAAGATGTTCACGCGCCGTTTGCTGATCGCGGTGACCGCCAGTCTCGTATTCGCCGGCCACGCCGTCGCACAGGACAAATCGATCGTGATGGCATCGACAACCTCGACGCAGGATTCCGGCCTGTTCGGCCACATCCTCCCGATGTTCAAGGCCAGGACCGGCATCGATGTGAAGGTGGTGGCGCAGGGCACCGGACAGGCGCTCGATACCGCGCGCCGGGGCGATGCCGACGTCGTGTTCGTCCACGCAAAGCCGGCAGAAGAGAAGTTTGTCGCCGAAGGCTTTGGCGTCAAGCGCTACCCCGTGATGTACAACGACTTCATCCTGATCGGCCCGAAGAGCGATCCCGCCGGCATCAAGGGATCGAAGGACATTGTCGCAGCGCTTGGTACGATCAAGGCCAGGGGCGCCGACTTCATCTCGCGCGGCGACAAATCCGGCACGCACCAGGCCGAGCTCAACCTCTGGAAGGTCGCCGGCATCGATATCGCGAAGGACAAAGGCCCCTGGTACAAGGAGATCGGGCAGGGCATGGGCGCGGCGCTCAACACAGCGTCGGCCTCCAACGCCTATGTGCTCGCCGATCGCGGCACCTGGCTTTCGTTCAAGAACCGCGGCGACCTTCTGATTTCGGTGGAAGGCGACAAGCGCTTGTTCAACCAGTACGGCGTCATGCTGGTGAACCCGGAGAAGCACCCGAGCGTCAAGAAGGATCTTGGCCAGCAGTTGATCGACTGGCTGGTGTCGGCGGAGGGCCAGAAGGCCATCGCCGAGTACAAGATCAACGGCGAGCAGTTGTTCTATCCCAACGCCAGCGATTCCGGCGCGTGATGCGCGCGCGGCTTTCGGCAGCGCTTGCGGTTTTCGCGATCATGACGGCGCCGGCCATGGCGAGCACCGCGCGCAGGCTGCCGGCGGTGCTCGCGGTCGGCGCCGACTACGGCCTGACCGTGATGAACGGCGCTTCCGTCCCCGCGCATCGGTTCGCGCTCTTCATTCTCTCGGCGGAAGGCTACCGCACGCTGGCAAAGCACGGCTTCGCTGCACGCGCCCTGCCGCAATAGGGGATTCCGATGTTCCGCTCAGGTCTCGTCGCCGTCACGCTGCTCGCTTTGCTCGGACCGGCCAGGGCCGCCGACGACGGTTGCGAAAAATTCGCATGGTCGCTGGCGCGCGAACGCGCGGCGTTTGCGGCGGCGGACAAGACGACGGTTGCGGCGGGCGAGGCGTTGGCAGCGCTGCCGGCGGGCGCGCTGGTCATTCGTCTGCAGGCGGCGGCGCAAGCCTCCTTCGAAATGCCGCCCGAGCGCAAGCCGCGAACGGAGCAGTGGCATGGCGGCATGGTGCGATTGCCCGTGCTGGCCAAGCCCGGCATCTACCAGATCACGCTCTCCGACGACGCCTGGATCGACGTCATTCAGAACGGCCGCTACGCCCGCTCCGTCGGCAGCACCGGCCGCAGCGATTGTCCGGGCGTGCGCAAGAGCGTGCGGCTCGATCTCAACGCCAGCCCGGTCGTGCTGCAATTGAGCGGCGTATCGCCGGATACGATCGCCATTACGATCGGTGCGGTGGAATAGGTTCCGCAACTCCAGCAAATTGGGAGGCCATAGCATCCGCGCCCGCACTTATTGCGCTGCCTGGGATCGGCTTCTCTGTTAAAGATGTTGTCAGCGCAAGGTGAGGGCTCAGTGATGGCGTCTCAAACTTCGGGCGAGATGAACCCGCGCAAGGTGCTGCTTTTCAGCGGCCACATGATTGATAGCCCGACCCGGAGGGAGCCCCGGTTCCCGGCAGACAAGGAGCCGATCGCAGCCAAGGCGATCGGAGATCTGCTCGATCAGATCGCCGTGGGGCGCGGCGATCTGGCAATTTGTGGCGGCGCCTGTGGCGGGGATTTGCTGTTCGCCGAGGCCGCGCTGGCCCGGCAATTGACCCTTGCGATCTATCTTCCATTTGAGGAGGACAGGTTTCTTGCGGAATCCGTCGATTTTGCCGATGCGGACTGGCGTTCGCGCTATTTTGCAGCGAAGTCACAGGCGGCATTGCACATCGCGTCCGAGGAACTTGGCCCGCTCAAGCCTGACGAAGATCCTTTCGAACGCAACAATTTGTGGATGCTGCAGGTGGCGACAGGGTACGGCGCCGAAAAGGTCGATTTCATCTGCCTGTGGAACGGAGCCGGCGGCGACGGCCCGGGCGGCACCCAGCACCTGATGCAGGAGGTGCAAAAAAAGGGTGGCCGGACCCATTGGCTGGATACGGGGCGGCTGTGGACGTGAAGCCGATGCGGCCTTGGCCGCGTCAGCCTGCAAATCTCTGGAATGGCGTCATGTCCACGAACTTCGCGGCATACGCCCGTCCTACCGATTGCATCTCATTGATGTACTCGATCTGATCCAGCGCCTGGACGTGATCCGGATCGATCTGGGTCAGCCCCAAGGCGTCGAGGCCGTCTCGACTCACATCGGGATTGTAGCGGGCATACAGGAATTGGCGGCCGCAATCTTGTTCGAGCGGAATGACATCCCCCTTGAGCGGATCCGGTCGCCGCGGAACCATGTCGCCGAGCTCCCGGTCGATCGGCTCGCCGAACACGCAGCGGCCGACAGCGCGGCAATTGATGTCCTGGTCGATTGCGGCGCCGCCCATGAGCACGCCGGGAAGGTGCGCGACGTTGGCCGGCGCCAATTGTCCGCGCGCGTTGAGGTCGCGGCTGACCGCCGCCGCCGATCCCGTGCCGACCGAAATCAGCATCATCTTCGTCTCTCCGACGGGCCAGTTCAAGCGGTACTGCGGAAGTGTCGCCATCCGGAACAGCTGGAAGGCCGGGTTATTGTAGGGAGTGACGCCACCGTCGACGAAGAAGAAGGTTTTTGCCGGGTCGTCTTTATCCCACTCGACTATTTCGGGCGGGAAATAGACGGGCGCAGCCGTGCTCGCACGCACCAGCTGCCACAGCGGAATCTGCAGATTGCAGTCCTTGCGGGTGCGATCGTTGTACCGGGCAAAAGGATTGTTGGAAACTGGCCACGGCGAATCCGTCGTTGCATTTCGTGTGACGACCAGCAGCAGCGAACGCAGGTCGTCGGCCCCAAGCGTGCGCTCCCCGAACACGCTGTTCAGCTTCTTGCGCAGCGGATCGGCCTGATAGAAGCTGCGCAGCCGGCCGATCAGGGATGATTTTTCGAACATCAGCGGTCCCGCCTCGGAGTAGAAAACGCTCAGTTCCTGAACTGACTTTCCCATCGCGAGGCCAGCCGCAATGATGGCGCCGGTGCTGGTGCCGCCGATATAGTCGAAGAAATCCCCGAGACGGAATGACGCGCCTTTGCCAGTTGCCGTCGCCAGATCCTGCTCAATCTTGCGCAGGATTTCGAGAGACATCACGCCGCGGATTCCGCCGCCGTCGAGCGCCAGCAGCCGGCGGGGTCTTTCAGCAGCGAACTTTGTTTGCCAGTTTTTGAGATGGGTCATTTGTCGTTCCGATTTGCTGTCGTGTTTTGATCCCGTCAGGGCGGCAATAGCTCGCCAAGTGCGCTCAGTTGCTTGTTCAGGGTATCTTCCATCCATTTCACGGCGTTGCTATCGCGGCCGGCCTTTATCAGGCGCTGGCGTTCTTTCTCGACAATCTCGGCTTTGAGGCTTCCCGCCTCATCTCTGCGGCCTAACCCGAACAAGGCCTCAACCTTGGTCGCCCCGATCCAGAACAGCTCGTCGCCGCTGACCCCGGGACCGTCATGTTTCGGTTCGCCAGCGCCGGAGGCGCCTGGCAGCAGATGATCGCAAATTTTCAGGACATCTTTCCGGACCCGCCGCGCGAGAAGCCGATCCACCAAAGCCTCATCGCCCTCGCTGCGGGACGCGCGAACATCGAGCACGAATGCGTAGTTGATGCCGTTATAATAGTCGGTTCGGATGTAGTAGCCTCTCGCATAAGCCTTCACCGATTCATCCAGATCCTCGCGGTTTTGCGTTGCATCCCATAACCGTTTGTGGATAGCGCCCCATAATCCCACCGTTTCGGCATCGCTCGACGTTCGCGGCGTGAGCGCGCTCAAAATGTTCTTGGCATTGACCAGTGATGTCGTGGCGTCCGGCTGTTGGAACTTGTAGGTTGCCAGCGCCAATTGCTGGAGGATGTAGGGGTCGTCAGGCTGCATCGTCTTCAGACGCTTCAGAAGGGCTAGAGGCAGAGCCCAATCGTCGGCCTCCTTGACCTCGTCCTTCGCGGCGCGAAAGCTTACGAGGAGTTCGGCGAAGCTCTTCTGTTCCCGGTCCGTGGGCTCAGAGGAGGGCGCGGGCGGGCCCGCGGCGGCCACCATCGCCGGCGTCTTGGGAAGGCTGGCGGCCTGAAGCGAGGGAATGAACAGAAAGACCGGGCTGTCGGGCTCGGGACTGTCCATCAGCGTCGTGATCTTTTCTTTCAGTTTCTCCCTGACGCGCATCACCTCGGTAAATCCGATCTCCTTGCCGAGGTGCTCGTATTTGAGGATGCTGAGATGATTGAGATCGAACGGGAAGCTGAAATTGTTCTCCGCGAGCACGATGGTTCGTTGTGGCCGGAGCGCGTGACGAACGCCGAGCTCATAGACCGCGTTGACGTTCGCGGTGGACAGGTCCGCAATGACCAGATCCGCCGAAAGCAGATTGTCGTACATCGGCTTGTCGATGACGGTGGAATGGATGATCTCGTCCGCGCGAACGCAGGTATGGCCGGCCTCTTTCACCACCGGTTTGATAATGTCTTCGTAGGTTCTGTTCAGGTTCAGAACACGCTGCGGGTTCGACTGGAAGTCGGTCTTCTCGCCGAAGCCCATAATGACAAAACAGCTACCCATAATATCCTCCGGTCGGCTGGTGAGCGGCACCGCGGGAGTCGCACGCAATCAATGGTTGCTTGTAAAATAGTGCACAAGTCTGAACCAAAACGAGTGTGGTTGCAACCTGAAAGCTGGAAGTTTCGTGGGTGGATGTGCCGCCGAAAGCAACGCGAACTTCGCGGCTGGTCAATTGTGCCGCGTTGCAGGTTGTGATCCACGACGAAAAATCTGCAGGAGAAACTTGCCGTTCAGTTTCATGAACATTCGTTCAAGCAGCCGTCTCGGTCTTTATGTCGCACGCCGGAACGTCACGCGCGCCGGCCGGTTAGCCTTCACACGTTCCACTGGAGTTCGATGATGAAGCAGCTAGCTATCGTGTTTGCCGTTGGCGCCGCCGCGCTGATGGGAGGTTCCGCCGCCTACGCCGCCGACAACGCGGTGAAGTCGAAATCTTCGATGGATGCCACGCAATCCCCGACCGACATCAGCGCGCGTCACCGCCATCGCCACTGGCATGGCCATCACCACTGGCATCACCGTCACTACCGGCCGTACTACGGGAGCTACAATTACTATGCCCCGCGCCCCTACGGCTATTACGGTCCCCGCTACTACGGCGGCGGCCCCGGTGTAACCTTCAGCTTCGGCAGCGGCGGCTATCGCGGCTGGTAAGACAGGCTGGAGGAAGACGAGAAGCCCGCAGCGATGCGGGCTTTTTGTTTGCTCTGGTGCTGACGACGCACCATTGATCGATGGCGCCAGTGGCTGGATCGGTATACCCTGAGATTCGCGCCGGCAGCGCGGCGCCAATCCCTCTGATGAAGGAAGCCAAAATGAGCGAGCGACTTGAAACGCTGAACAAGGCCCGTGCGCGCATGCTCGAGGACAGGGACGCCCATGCGAAGGTGCTGGCCGCTCCCTTTGACCGCGACAAGGCCGAACGGGCCCGCAACAAGTTCATCGAGATTCAGATGCTGATCGACGCCCTGGACCGCGCCATCAGCGGAGAGGGAGTCATGGCGCTAAGGGCCTGAGCCCTATGCGCTGCGGCGGCGGCCCGGCGTAACCTTCAGCGCGTAGGGGCGGATTGGAGCCGAAGGGCTAATCCGCCATTCCAGGCTATTCTTGTGCGTTCATCGTCATCAGCCGAATCTCCGCCCGTTTCGCTGTCGCCGCTTTCACTTCCAGAGCCCTATTGCATGGTAGCGACCCATCGCACACGCTTAAGCAATTCGACGGCAACACCGGCCCCATCGGCGGGGAGGCGGCGCGGCGGACTACGCCTTCGGCTCCAATCCGCGCTACGTACTGCCCCGTGATTCCCAAGGCCGGCTGACGCCGCGTCACCTTGCCTCATTCTGCCCTGGCATGAGGGGATGGCCCGGATCCTGCTTTGACAGGTGCGCGCTGACCTGATCCATTTCCCTTATCGAGCGTGACGAGACATTCAGCACAGTTAAGGAGTAGGCCCCATGAAGGAACGGGAACTTCGAGACCTGATTGCAGACGTCAAGACCGGCCGGTTGTCGCGGCGGGCCTTTGTCCAGCAGATGATCGCCGTCGGCCTTTCGGCGCCGATGGCCGGGATGATGCTGAGCCAGTCCGGGGTCGCGATGGCTGCGACCGCGATTCCCTACAAGCCGATCAGGGCCGGCGGCGGCGGCATGCTGAAACTGATGTATTGGCAGGCGGTGACCCTGCTCAATCCCCATTTCGCCGTCGGCACCAAGGACCAGGAAGGCTCCCGGATCTTTTACGAGCCGCTGGCGGGATGGGATAATGACGGCAATCTGGTGCCGATCCTCGCTGCCGAGATTCCGAGCAAGGAGAATGACGGATTGGCCGAGGACGGCCGCTCGGTGATCTGGAAGCTGAAGCGCGGCGTCAAATGGCATGACGGCATGCCTTTCACGGCCGACGACGTCGTGTTCAACTGGGAATATGCCAGGACGCCGGAGACCGCGGCGGTCTCGATCGCCAGCTACAAGGACATCACGGTCGAGAAGATCGACGACTTCACCGTCCGCCTCGTTTTTGCCAAGCCGACGCCATTCTGGGCCGATGCCTTTGTCAGCAACTACGGCATGATCATCCCGAAACATTTGTTCAAGGATTACGTCGGCGGCAAGTCGCGCGAGGCGCCGAACAACCTGAAGCCGGTCGGCACCGGCCCTTATATGTTCGTGGATTTCAAGCCGGGCGACATGCTCCGCGCCAAAATCAATCCCAACTACCACGTCGCCAACCGGCCGCATTTCGACGAGGTGGAGGTCAAGGGCGGCGGCGACGCGGTGTCGGCGGCGCGCGCGGTGCTGCAGACCGGCGAATATGACTATGCCTGGAACATGCAGGTCGAAGACGAGCTCCTCTTGAAGATGGAAGCCCTCGGAAAGGGCAAGATCAGCATTACGACGTCAGGCAATGTCGAATTCATGCAGCTCAACTCGACCGATCCCGCGGTCGAGGTCGACGGCGAGCGCGCCAGCATCAAGACCAGGCATCCGCTGTTCAGCGATCCGGCCGTGCGCCAGGCCATCAATCTCCTGATCGATCGCGTCTCGATCGAGAAATTCATCTATGGCCGCACGGCGCTGGCCACCGCGAACTTCCTCAACAACCCACCACGCTTCCGGTCGAAAAACACCAAATTCGAATTCAACATCGAGAAGGCCAACCAGATCCTCGAGGCCGCCGGCTGGAAAAAAGGCGGCGACGGCATTCGCGCCAAGGACGGCAAGCCGCTGAAGTTCGTGTTCCAGACCTCGATCAATGCGCCCAGGCAGAAGACCCAGGCCATCGTCAAGCAGGCGTGCCAGAAAGCGGGCATCGACGTCGAACTGAAGTCGGTGGTGGGCTCGGTGTTCTTCTCCTCCGATACCGCCAATCCCGATACCTACACGCATTTCTATTGCGACGCGCAGATGTACAACACCACCATGCCGCAGGCCGATCCGCAGCTCTTCATGAACCAGTATGTGTCCTGGCAGGTGGCGAACAAGGACAACAAGTGGCAGGGGCGCAACGTCTCGCGCTGGCAAAGCAAGGAATACGACGAGACCTACAAGCAGTGCGAACAAGAGCTCGACGCGGTGAAGCGCGCGGCGCTCTTCATCAAGCTCAACGACCTCGTCGTGAAAGACAACTACATCCAGCCCATCATCTCCCGCACCCGGGTCGCAGCCCTCGGCGGCAAGCTGACCGCGCATATTTCGGGCTGGGACAACGATCTGTGGCAGCTCGCGAGCTGGTACCGGGAGGCGTGACAGCGGGCTTTCAGATGTGCCTGATGTAGCAGCCTGGCGTTTGCGGGCACAGTGAGCGCGACGCCTCGCGAAGCTTGCAGGCGGATTCGCGGTCGCGTTGTCGGATGGCGCGCGCGAGGGGCAATGGCGGGACGAATACCGCGGACGAGAGTGCTTTATGCACCGGTCGGATTGAAAACAGCAGCATGCGAGCGGGCGCGCGCGATGCGTACACCCCGTTCCTTCAAGTCACGCAAGGCGACATACATCATTGCCGTCATCAGAGCGTCGTTGAAGGCGTCGTGCTGGGCGAGCAGCGGGATGCCGAGATCCTTAAGCATTGCCGCGAATGAGAGATCGACGACCGTATTTGCCGGCGCGTCACCATACTTGCGCTCGTAGTAGAGCTTGGAAACCTCGATGCGCCGGTTGGGCAGCTCGATCTCGATGAAGGGGAGGACGTATTTGTCGACCATCGCGATATCGAAGTCGACATAGTATCCGACCAGCGGACGCCCGCCGATGAAATGCAGCAAACTTGGCAGCACCTTCCTGATGAACGGGCTTTGTGCAACATCGGCCCGAAGCAGGCGATGCACCTTGATCCCTTCGGCCCGCATGTCAGCATCGGGGCGAACGACCGCCTCGAAATGCTCGCTGGTCAGGATTCGGTTGCCTCGGATTTTGATCGCGGCAACGGCGATGATGTCGTCGGTACGCACGTTGAGACCCGTCGTCTCGCAATCGATCGCGACAACCTCGTCCGCGGGTCCCGGCTCGAACAGGAACCGGTACGACTGATCGCCGATCGAGGCTTGATGGAAGAGGCGTTTGATCGCGCGGGGGATCACGTCAGAACATGCCAAGATTAAAGTGGTGGCGAATGATCCCGCGAAACTGTTTGACCACCTGAAAGGCGTCGCGCAACAGATCGCGTTCCATGCTCGAAAGTAATGATGGTCGCACCAGCGTTCCTGAAATGCCGCCCGATGCAGCCAGTTGTCCGTCGAGCCTGAGCGTCAGCAGGAAACGAAGCGTCTCGCTCAACTCTCGGGCAAAGTCGGGTTGCAGGACGCCGATCTCGCGCAGTCGCGCGATGCGCTTGTCGGTCGCGGTTTCCATCAGGCTGTGCTCGATCGCGAGACTACGGGTGCCGTGAACGATCGGAAAGATCCCGCCCTTCTTGAGGTCCAGCGCATCGCCCTTACCCTCGGACGTGACCAGTTTGTTGAACAGCCCGATCGGCGTCGCGAAGGCGTCCACAGCACGTGCGAAGTGAGCCAGGTAAGCCTGCTCGCCGCGGATCAGATCGATCAAATTTGCCTTCGCCGTTGCCAGCAGTTGCGCATCGCCGGCGACAGCACGCGCATCGTAGAAGATTGCCACGTTTATATGGGCCATATCGTCAGGCAATGTCACCCAACGGCGGAAATCCGAAAGATAGTCGGAGAGCGGCTTTGACCAAACCGGATTGCGTACCATCACGTTGCCGGGGCACGGTGGAAAGCCGAACTCCGCCAGCGCACCGGAAAAATCGCTCCGGAACGCATCCAGCGCCGCCTGATCGACGGGGCCGGCCAGGATCAGTCCGTTGTCCTGATCGGTGCGTACGGTCTGTTCACCGCGGCCTTCGCTCCCCATGACGATGAGGCAGCCGCTGGTCCGGATCTCGGCGGGTGCGACCATCTCGAACAGCCGCGAGAACAGGTGTCCATTAAGGTCGGAGACGACTTCGCCGATCACCTCGACCTTGACGCCCTGGCGGCGCAGGGTGCGCACCTGCGCCGCGGTCTCGCGCGCGGCAATCATGAGGTCGTCCTTGCTCGAGGCGCGATCAATGCGGCCGGCGACGACCTGGGCGCTGCCGGCGAGGAAACCCAGCAGGTCGATATCTTCGAGGATACCGACATAGCGCTCGCCGTCATGTACCGCCACGCGTCGTTTGTTTCGTTTGGTCATCAGCACGAGAGCCGACGATACAAAATCATCCGGCCGCAACGTAACGACATCAAAATGCGCGAGCGCACGCACGGGGGTTTCGATCGCCAGGCGCCGCAGCACGACTGCCTTGGACAGGTTCATGCCGGTGATGATGCCGATGCGCTCGCCGTCGCGAACGAACAGCGCGTTGCTGTCGATCTCGCGCATCAGGTGGCCGGCGGCCTCGATGGTATCGCTCGCATCGATGAATGTGGGGGGATGCAGGAACAGCTCGGCGACCCGCGCACGCATCAGCGAGCCGTAGCGCCGCTCCTCCTCGTCGCGGACGAGCTCATCCAGCTTTTGCGATATCTCGCGGTAGAAGAACGAGGCAAACCGGGGATTGCTCTGGATCAAGCCGAGCGTCAGGTTCTTGGGAGCGATGTAGCAGAGCGTCTCTTCACGAGCTACGAATGCGTGACCGCTCTTGCCGTGGACGAGGGCGCGGCTGTCGAAACTGTCCTTGGGACCCAGCAGCGCCAGCAGGTCGTTGCCGTCGCGCTCCTCGATCGTGCCCTTGATGATCACGAACAGGGCGTTGGCGGCCGCATTCTGGGCGATGACGGTTTCGCCCGGGCGGAAGTAGGCGATATCCAGCGCGGCGCGCAGTGTTTCGACCTCTTGCGATGTCAAGCGGTCGAAAGGCGGGTTGGTGGCATCGAAGGCGCTGGGCATCTGCATTCCCTGACCGGAGGCTGGCGCGCCAGGAATTAGACAGCGCCAGCCAAATGATTCAACCGGGCAGATACGTTGCCTGCTGAGTCAGGCTGGCCTCCGCCTACCGGACCTGACGTTCGCCTTGGAATCGAGCATGACCTCCTCTTCGAAGCCCGGTTTCAGTGCGTGGTGGCGCCGGACGCGCCGATGCCGGTCTGGCAGCGCACATATTGCGCGTCGAAGCCGTCACGGTCGGCCCTGGCCCGCGCGCTGCGGTCCAGAACCGAGAATAGCCAAATGCCGGCGAATGCGATCGCGATCGAGAACAGCGCCGGGTTGTCGAGCGGGACCGGCGCTGACCCCTTGGGGTTGCCGAGCGTTGCTTCCCATACCGCAGGCGACAGGATGACGCCGACGACGGCGCTGATCAGACCGAGGAACCCGCCGATCAACGCGCCCCGCGTGGTCAGCCCCTTCCAGAAGATCGATGTGACCAGCACGGGGAAGTTGCACGACGCTGCAATGGCAAAGGCAAGCCCAACCATGAAGGCGACGTTCTGGTTCTCGAATATGATGCCCAGAATGATCGCCAGCACGCCGAGGAACAGCGTCGCGATCTTCGAGACGCGGATTTCGTCCTGCTCGTTGGCCTTCCCGTTCTTGATCACCATGGCGTAGATGTCATGGCTGATCGATGATGCGCCGGCGAGCGCCAGGCCGGATACCACCGCGAGGATGGTGGCGAAGGCCACCGCCGAGATGAAGCCGAGGAATATGTTGCCGCCGACCGCGTTCGCCAGATGGATCGCTGCCATGTTGGAGCCGCCCTGGATCGCTGCGATCCCGCTCTTGGTCTTCTCCAGAATGCTCCCGTCAAGGAACGCCGCATCGGTCGAGACCAGCACGATGGCGCCAAAGCCGATGATGAAGGTCAGGATATAGAAATAGCCGATGAAGCCGGTCGCATACAGGACCGACTTGCGTGCGGCCTGGGCGTCCTTCACCGTGAAGAAGCGCATCAGGATGTGCGGCAGCCCGGCGGTGCCGAACATCAGGGCCAATCCCAGCGAGATCGCCGACAGCGGATTGGAGATCAGGCTGCCGGGTTCCATGATCGCGGTGTGCTTGGGATGTACCTCGGTTGCCTTGGCAAAAAGGGCCTCCGGGCTGAAGCCGAATTTGTACAGTACCGCGCCAGCCATGAATGTCGCGCCCATCAACAGCAGCACGGCCTTGATGATCTGCACCCAGGTCGTTGCCTTCATGCCGCCGAAGGTCACGTAGATCATCATCAGGCCGCCGACCAGGACGACTGCCATCCAGTAGTCGAGGCCGAACAGCAGCTGAATGAGCTTTCCGGCGCCGACCATCTGCGCGATCAGGTAGAAGGCGACGGTGACCAATGAACCGCAAGCCGCGAGAATGCGGATCTCGGTCTGCCCTAGTCGGAACGAGGTGACGTCGGCAAACGTAAACTTGCCGAGATTGCGCAACTGCTCGGCGATCAGGAACGTAACAATGGGCCAGCCGACCAGCCACCCCACCGAGTAGATCAGGCCGTCATAGCCGGAGGTATAGACCAGGCCCGAGATGCCCAGGAAAGAGGCCGCCGACATGTAGTCGCCGGCGATCGCGAGGCCGTTCTGAAAACCGGTGATGCCGCCGCCGGCAGAATAGAAATCCGCGGCCGATGCGGTCTGTTTTGCCGCCCAATATGTGATGCCGAGGGTCAGGGCGACAAAGGCGACGAACATGCCGATGGCGACCCAGTTGACCGCCTGCTTGGTGCCGCCGTCGATGGCGCCGGCCGCAAACGCGAGCGAGGGCAGGCTGGCAAATATTGCGGTCACGAATATGCAGGAGAGCTTTCTCATGGCTACGCCCCCTCGACAATTCGACGGATCAGGGTGTCATATTTGGAATTGGCCTTGCTGACATAGATGGCGGTGAGCACGAACGCCGAGACGATGACGAACAGACCGATCGGGATGCCGATGGTCGTTACGCCCGTCCCCAGCCGCATGCCGAGGAATTTGGGCGCATACGCGACCAGCAGGATGAAACCGAAGTAGATCACGAGCATGATCAGCGACAGCGTCCACCCGAACGACGAGCGCCGCCGCACCAGCTCCTTGTAGTCCGGATCCCGCTGGATCGCTTCGAGGCTTCTCGCATCCATGCTGTTTCTCCCGAAGAATTCGCAGACAGACGTATCGACAGCGTGCTCGCGCAAGACGACGCACAGCACGCCAAAGGTCCATTAAGCGGCTGTCGCTTGGCGACACCACCGAAAGTGAGCGAAAAATGCAGCTTGTTCTCGCCGCGTTGCGATAACGTATGACGAAACGTCGGACGTGGCTGTTGATGTAGATCAAATCAACGCATGAACGTCGCCATCGCGCAAAGCCTGTGAACGTCGGGCATGTGTTGCTTCCGGAGAAGGCGTTCGCCGCTGTCAGACTCGGCCGAAAAGCTGACACCCGCCTTAAGGCCGCTCCTTCTTGAATAGCGCGGAATTGTTTCAGGAAAATGCCCGTGGTGCCTCTAGCCCGGAATCGAACCAGCGCCCCTTGCGGAGCCACCGCGAACTTCCTCAACAACCCGGAACGCTTTCGGTCGAAGAACACGAAATTCGAATTCAACATCGAGAGGCCAACCAGATCCTCGAGGTTGCCGGCTGGAAAAAGGGCGGCGACGGCATTCGCGCCAAGGACGGCACGCCGCTGAAGTTCGCGTGCCGGACCTCGATCAATGCGCCCGCGGGCAGAAGATCCAGGCCATCGTCTTTCCGAGTGAGAAATGTCGGGGCCCCCTCTGCAGGCACGATGTTGTCTCGCTTTGACGGTGCGAACCGCCAGCGACATCATCGTTCGGCGTGCCACCTGCCGTACGGCTATTGAGCCGAACGGGTGGCCCGCTTGAAGGCTTCCCGCGTCGCCTGATTGGCGCGATCGAAAGTGGCGCGCGCTTCTGCCAGGGCGGCGTTGAGTGTCGACCAGGATTCTGTTCCCGCCCGGGCGAGTTCTTGGAGCTTTTTCTCGGCGGCGGCTGCATCGGCCTTCATCCGCGAGATCGTGGCATCGATTTCGCGCCGCCGCTCGATCGCGAATTCCTTCCCTGCAGCATTGAGTTTATCCGCTGCTTCGCGCCAGGCGCCTAGTTGAGCTGTGACCTGGCTTTGAAAGACAGCCTGTTGTTGCTCTATGTTGTTGCCGAAAGTCTCAAGATACCTCTGGGTCTCGGCCTCGAAGCCCTTCAACTCTGCTGCCAACCGCAGCTTGGCGCTGTCCCAAGCGGGCTCGCCCGCCTCGGCCTGCTTCTCGACGGTACTTTCGAATTCATCTCGCTTTTTCTTCATCTCTGAGATGAATTGATCGGCCTTCACCCGGGTCTGCGCCTGCATTTGCACCGCTTTACCCTCGAGCGATGCGAGTGTGGCATCCATCTCATCAATCCGCTCCTTGGCCCAACTGAGAAAAAAATGAGCGCTGCTGGTTTGCGTGGGCATGGCCGTCTCCAAGGTGAAGGTTTCTGCCGGTCATTCTGGCAGACCGGACGAAACACGTTCTGTTCGGTTTCAAACAGTCGCAGGCGAAGGCGGACGATCGCTCTTTTGATCCAAATCAAATGCGAGCCGGGCTCGCTGTGCTTCGCTTTTCGCGCTCGGCGAGCTCTTTGAACGAGCAGAGCGAATCCCGGGACCAGAGCAAACGGCGACTTAGTTCAGGTGCTAAAAGCGTGCGCGCCGGTGTGGTCCGCTGTGAGAAGGCGTTTCCGTCATGCCCATGGCCTCAATCACACCACTTCACTTGCGCCGCGGTATCAATAATCGGCTACTGCTTGCGCTGTCTCCAGCGACGTTGGATCGGATGCTGCGGATTTCCGAACCAGTGAGCCTGGCCAGAGGGCAGCAAATCGAAACCGCTGGACAGCTGATCAAGTACATCCATTTCGTCAACCGAGGATTGGTCTGCGCCGCCAAAGCCATGGAAGATGGGCGGGTTGTCGAGATCGCAGCCATCGGTACAGAGGGCGTCGCCGAGTTCGTCGCTCTGCTCGGTATGGACAGGTCACTTGTGGATATGGTCGTGCGTATTCCGGGAACGGCAATTCGCATCAGGCGCGAAGCCTTCATGCACGAGATGGAGAACGACAAGCCGCTTCGCCAATTGATGCAGGATTACGTGCGCTTCGGGCTCAACGAAGTTGCCCGGCATATTGCCTGTAATCGACTGCATCATCTTGATCAACGGTGCTGCCGCTGGCTTTTGATTGCGCATGATCACGCGCTGTCGGATGAATTTCCGCTGACGCACGAGGATCTTGCGATGATGCTGGGTTACCAGCGCGCAGGGGTTTCGGTCGCCATGGCTTCGCTCGTGAGAGTCGGTCTCATTGAGCACAAGCGAGGCAAAGTGATCGTAAGCAACCGGCCGGGGCTCGAAGCTGCATGCTGCGAGTGCTACGGCGAGATGCGAAACGAACTAAACGAATTCCTGCCATCGAAAAAAACGGCACAACTGTTCGAATTCACACAGAACGAAATCGCCAAGCGCCGTTAGCTTCATCTTTATCAGTGAGCTTCACCTTTATCAGCACGAACAGGCCGTTCGGGATCTCTGCTTCAGCCTTGGCCAATGCGCTGGATGAATCGCGCGCCGCTGTTCCTCGCGCCGAGCGTCTCTGCTTTTCTATGGTCGCTGCTCACGGCGGCGCTCGCGTTGGTCGTTGGGGTCCTGCTTCTCTGGCACCCAGGTCGCGGCTGCGGTCAGGTATCGCGACGCGTTCCCGGATTCGTAGGGCTGGATGGTGATGAGCGGAGTCACCGACCTGGTCCTGGCTTGGCTGATGATCAGCGGATGGCCGGGCACCGCGATCGGGGCGTTGGGATTGATCGGCGGCGTCAACCTCATGACTTCTGGTCTGGCGATCACAATGGCTGCTCTCGCCGGTCGCAGCTTGGTCAAAGGAGTGCAAGCGCGACGCGCTGACGGAGTGTTGACCGTCGGCGCAGGCGCCGGTGGCTGAGAATCTGCCTTGGAACTCGAACAGATCGAATCGATCGCGCGGAGACTGTTCGAAGTCGAACAGAGCAAGGCCCCGGAAGCAGCTATGGGAGGCCTTCAGTAAAATTCCCTCAACAGAAAGGTAAGCAGTCATGAGCAAATTTGTCGTAACCACATTTAACACTGAGACGAATGCGTATGAAGGTATGCGAGCTCTAAGGGAGCTTCATGCGGAGGGCGAACTCACGCTCTATGGATTGGCCGTTATCACCAAGGATACGAATGGGAAGCTGTCGGTCAGGGAGGCGCCTGATGATCTGACTGGCACGGCGGTAGGCAGTCTGGTTGGCGCGCTGGTAGGCGTGCTTGGCGGGCCGGCCGGCGTTATTGTCGGAATGACAACCGGCATGATGCTGGGGAGTATTGGCGACCTTCTCAACATCGGCGTGGGCACGGATTTTGTTGACAAGGTCTCTGGCCAGTTGGCCCCGGGCAAGACGGCGGTGATAGCCGAGGTCGATGAGGATTGGATTACCCCACTCGACACGCGCATGGAAGCGATTGGCGGCTCCGTCGCGCGTGAGTGGCGTTCCGACTTCGAGGAAGCTGAAATCGCGAAGGAAACCGCGGCGCGCAAGGCAGAATTCGCGCAGTTGAGAGCCGAAATGGCTCAGTCTCGCGCCGATGCCAAAGCCAAGCTCCAGACGCGCATCAACGAGGTTAAAGCGAAGCTCGATGAATTGTCCGGCCGGGCGCAGACGAAGTTGCAAAAGTTGGACAAGGATACCAACGCCAAAATCGACGCACTGAATGATCAAATTGCCAAGGCCAACGCCGCAACCAAGGCCCGGATCAAGGAACGGCTTGTTGAGTTGCGTGCCGACCGTGACCGGCGATCTGCCAAGCTCAGGGAAGCTGGTACCTTGATCAAGGAAGCACTCGCCGCGTAGAGCATGCTGCGCGCATGCAGCACGGCTACTCTTGTTCCTGGAGCGGCAAAGGACCACTTTGCCGCTCCGCTCGACGGGGCGTCTAGTTCCTGTTTGTTACGAACAAAGGCTGGCCGCAACCACGCGCCAACCGGAGCTTCATGCGTTGGGGTAGCGGCTGAGTAGAGCCTCAACTTCTTCGTCGCTCGCGAGGTCTCGCCGCGCGGCGCGTTCTTCGATAATTCGCCACTCTTCGTCGGTAAGGTCGTCGCCTTCGCGTCGCTGCTCCTTGCGGCACCACCGCGAACTTCCTCAACAACCCTATTCCTCGCCAACGGCGAGAACTTTGTCATCAGTCTGAGGCCCGGCATGCGGGCGTTTTCGTTTTGCAAACGCGGCGCAGCTTGGCATGTGATTGCGGCGGCAACCCGCGCGACGAACAGATCCCGGAACTCGCTTGGTGAGCCGCGGCTTTTCTCGACGTCTTTGAGGGGCCTTACTTCGGTCCCATGTGGTGAGGATCGCTCCTCGGGCCGCCGCTGTAATGATGGCTGCCTCGGGGGCCAGCTTTGCCGGTGGTTACGCCGGTATCCTTCTTGCCCATGTGGTGGGGATCGCTCCTCGGGCCGCCACTGTAATGGTGGCCAGTTGTTTCGGTATCGGTCTTCTTGGTCTGTGCCATCGCCGGCATGGCGGCGAGCGAGAGCGCCGTGGCGGCGATCAGAAGAATGCGGGTGATCATGTCTGCTTCTCCTTCTCCGGCAAGAGGACAGACTGCATCGGATCATGGCTGCGGGTTGCCACTTTGCGGTAGATCAACCTTCCGCGGCTTTCCAAGACGTGGCCAAAGTTACTGAGATTTTCACGTTAGGGAGCGCAGTTCCCCGAGCATTGACTTGCGTCAACATCGCCTGCTGCAGCGATAATTAGAGTGAAACTTCTCAAGCGGGAGGCTGCATGATGTCGATGCATGAGCATTCCGGCCGTGGTCCTTCGGCGCATGAAGGCATCTCCTTGAGGTCCCGTGTCGGGCTCGTTCTGATCGGTTTCCTGGTCATCGCCGGCGCGTTGCTGTTCACCGAGCATCAAGCCCATGTATTGGGCTCGCTGGTTTGGCTGCCGCTGCTCGCCTGTCCGTTGATGCACGTCTTCATGCATAGCGGACACGGCAATCACGGCGGTCACCAGCAAGAGGTCGACAGGAGGCAGCCATGAACGGAGAATCGCCAGCCTATGGGCTGTGGGGCCTTGTCCTCATCAATTCCGTAGTCTTCATCCTGTTTGCCTACAGCTTCTTCAAGCCACAGACGCCGCGCGATTGGCGCTCGTTCAGCGCTTTCAGCGCCTTCCTGGTGGCGTTGTTTGCGGAGATGTATGGCTTTCCGCTGACGATCTATTTTCTGTCCGGCTGGTTGCAAACGCGCTATCCCAACATCGACTGGTTTTCACATGATGCGGGTCACCTGCTGGAAATGGTGTTCGGCTGGAAAACCAATCCGCACGCGGGTCCGTTCCATATCCTGAGCTTTGTATTCATCGGCGGAGGCTTCGTCCTGATCGCCGCGGCCTGGAAAGTTCTATACGACGCGCAGCAAAGGCGAACGCTCGCCACCACCGGGCCTTACAGCTATGTGCGGCATCCGCAATATGTCGGTTTCATCCTGGTGATGTTCGGCTTCCTGCTGCAATGGCCGACCATCCTGACGCTCGTGATGTTTCCGGTATTGACGGTGATGTATGTCAAGCTGGCGCGAAGCGAGGAGCGGGACGCAAGTTCGGAGTTCGGCGATGCGTACGCCAAATATGCCGCCGAGGTGCCCGGATTCATTCCGAAGCCTGGACGGCTCCTGGGCCCGCCTCCCACGGACGAGTATCGCCATGGTTAGCTATTCGAGGCGGCAAGCTATTGCGGCGGTTCTTGGCGCTTTCTGTGTTGGCGCGCTGCCGCTCGTTTGGGGCGATGTCGCTGCCGCGCAGGACACTCGGCAATCCAGGACGGCAGGCGGGATGACGGTCTATCTCGGTGTTGTGCCGGCGGAGATTGTGAAAGGGTTAGGAGCAGCCGGCCACGAGCAAGGACCGGTGCACGGCCGCGTTCCAAAAGGCGCGCATGCGTATCACGTTGTCGCCGCCGTGTTCGACTCCGCGAGCGGAGCGCGGGTGGCGGATGCGGCAGTCAAGGCTCAGGTTTCAGGGATCGGTCTTTCTGGCGTCAAGAAGAATCTCGATCGGATGGAAATCGCCAACACCACCAGCTATGGCGGGTTTTTCGATTTGCCCGGGCGCGACCTCTATACCATCAGGTTGACAATCGAGCGCCCTGGCCAGCCGAAGCCGGTTGATCTGGAATTCAAATACGACCATAGGCAATAGCCGCGAGAACTTGGCATGCGACCTTCTTCGACTGGTTGCTTCAAAAATTTTCGCGGCGCGCGTGAGCGGAGCTGCCGCTGGTTCTATCGAGGCTGCCATGGAACCTGACCGCAGGTCGTGGACACCCTCATCGATCGTCCTGGTGACGGCAGGCGTAACTCTGATTGGCACCGGAGTTTATTTCCTTCTCCTGCGTCCGCCGCTGTTGCCTGAAGACATCCGTTATATGGCATTGCCGCCGGCGCAATTCGATATCCTGAGACCCCGGCTGGAAGTGTGGCTCACCCATGTCTTCCGGGTCATGGGGGGCTACGTCCTGGCGACCGGCGTATTGATGGTCACATTGGCCGTGATGTCATTTCGCCAGCATTCGACGCCCGCAGCGATCGGCGCGCTGATCGGAGGCGTTGCCTCGATCGGCTGGATGGCCGTAGTCAACTTCCTGATCGACTCGGACTTCAAATGGGTTCTGCTGGCAATGGCGTTGCTATGGGCTGTCAGCCTTGTGCTGTTCTGGGTGGAGAAGCCCGACCGCGTGCGTTCGTGACTTTGCGACGGATCGCTCACAACTGCCGAGGCGCTGATGTTGGATGTGGGAAATCATAATTCGATCGATGCGCTGTTGCCGCCCGAGATGGCGGAGCGGGCGGAGCAGATCGGCGTACAGAAGACCCGCCTGGATACGCTGAGCTTGATCGCCCTCGCCGTGCTCGCCGGCGCTTTCGTCGCTTTCGGTTCAATGTTTTCGGTTGTCGTTATGGCCGGCGCTGAGGGCAATCTGTCTTACGGTGTCACACGTCTTTTGGGCGGAACGGTCTTTTCGCTTGGTCTTATCCTCGTCATCGTCGGAGGCGCGGAGCTTTTTACCGGCAACAATCTCATGGTGATGGCGTGCGCAAGCGGTCGCATTCGCGTCAGCGAGCTGTTTCGGGCATGGGCGTTCGTCTACGCCGGCAATTTTGTGGGCGCCATTGCAATTGCGTTTCTCGTCTTCCTGTCGGCGGGATATGACCACGGGAACGGCGCGGTCGGCCTGACCGCGCTGGCGAGCGCCAACGGCAAGGCGTCCTTGTCGGGCCTGCAGGCGCTTATTCATGGGGTTCTCGCCAATGTCCTCGTTTGTCTGGCGACCTGGCTCTGCTACAGCGCGCGCACGACGACAGATAAGATCCTGGCGATCATCTTCCCGATCGCGGCGTTCTCGGCCTCAGGATTTGAGCATTCAATTGCCAACATGTACTTGCTCACGTTCGCGCTGCTGACAAAGCTCTGTGCGGCAACCACGTTCTGGGGCGCGATTGGGAAAAGCCCATCCGTATTCTCGCACCTGACCGTGTTCGGCGCACTCATGAATCTGCTGTGGGTGACCATAGGAAACATGATCGGCGGTGTGGTGGTCGGTATCACCTACTGGTTCATCTATCTGCGCAAGTCCAAAGGAGGGAGCTGCATTGGATCATAGGGTGACGGACCCCGGGCCACCCCCGCTATCCTCGAGCCCACACATGATATAAGTCAAGATGCCCCGGTGAAGCGTAGTTCAAGCTTACGCGATGACCGAAGCGATCTTTACAGCCACGGCCCTGACCAAGACCTACGTCTCCGGCGAAGTGCAGGTCCACGCCCTGAACAATGTCGATCTCGAGATCGCGGAGAGGGAGGTGGTGGTTCTGCTCGGTCCGTCCGGCAGTGGCAAGACCACGCTGCTCAACATCATGGGCGGACTCGATCATCCGACCAGCGGCAAGCTGTTCTTCAAGCACCTCGAGCTGACTGGCCTGAGCGACCGGGAGCTGACCGATTACCGGCGTCGGCATGTCGGGTTCGTATTCCAGTTCTATAATCTCGTTCCTAGTCTGACGGCTTACGAAAACGTGGCCCTGGTGACCGAGATTTCGGAGCGGCCCATGCGTCCCGATGAAGCGCTTGCGCTGGTCGGGCTCGAAGCTCGCATGCATCATTTTCCGGCCCAGCTTTCCGGCGGCGAGCAGCAACGCGTGGCGATCGCCCGCGCCATCGCCAAGCGTCCCGCGGTGCTGTTGTGCGACGAGCCGACGGGCGCACTCGACTCGAAAACCGGAATCAAGGTCATCGAGGCGCTGCTCGGCGTCAATCGTCAGCTCGGCACCACGACGCTGATCATCACCCACAATGCAAGCATCCAGCAGGTTGCGGACCGGGTCCTGTTCTTCGCCGATGGCCGGATATCGAGGATCCAGCGCAACGAAACGCGCCGCGAGGCGGCGCAGTTGGTCTGGTGACATCATGTCGGCGCTCGACATCAAGCTGTTTCGCGACGCGAGGCGCTTGTGGGCGCAGGTGCTGGCGATTGCGCTGGTGATCGGCGGCGGGGTGGCGACGCTGATCCTCGCGGTCGGCTCACACCGCTCGCTCGATGAAACCCGCATCGCTTACTACGAGCGATACGCCTTCGCGGATGTGTTTGCGCTGACCAAACGCGCGCCCAAAGCGCTGGTGGATCAAATTGGGCAAATTCCCGGCGTGACCGCGGTCGATGCGAGGATTGCCAAGCTCGCCTTGCTCGATGTGCCGGGATTTTCCGAGCCCGCCAGCGCGCAATTCGTCTCGCTGCCGGATGACGGCGAGCCCGTGCTCAACCGGCTCTATCTGCGGGCCGGGCGTCTACCTGAACCTGGACGGACGGAAGAGGTCGTGGTCAACGAGAGTTTTGCAAAGGCGCACGGCTTTGTACCCGGCGCCGGTTTCTCCGCGATCCTGAACGGCAGGAAGCGCCAGCTCGTGATCGTGGGGACGGCCCTGTCTCCGGAGTTCGTCTACACGGTGGGACCCGGAGACCTGATGCCGGACGACCGCCGCTACGGCATCGTATGGATGTCGGAAAAGGCGCTTGCGAGCGTCTATGATCTCGACGGTGCATTCTCTTCCGTCTCCGTCAAGTTGCAACGCGGTGCGTCGGAGTCCGAGGTTGTCGCACGGCTTGATTCCCTGCTGGACGCCTACGGCGGGCAAGCGGCCCACGGCCGCAAGGAACAGACCTCGCATGCCTGGCTCGACCACGAGCTCGACATGCTCAACAATATGAGCCGCACGCTGCCGCCGATTTTCCTTTTGGTGTCAGCATTTCTCGTCAATCTCACACTTAGCCGGTTGGTGGCGCTGGAGCGCGAGCAGGTCGGGCTTTTGAAAGCCTTGGGGTATCGCGACAGCAGTATCGTACTGCACTACCTGAAATTCGTCGCGCTCATCGTTGTGATCGGGATCGTAATCGGCAGCGCCGTCGGGACCTGGTTGGGATTGCGCGTCACTGCGCTGTTTGGTGACTTCTTCCATTTCCCGTTCCTGCTGTTCGCGAAGTCGCCAGATCTCTATGCCATCGCGGGCGCACTGAGCGCCACCGCAGCCGTCATCGGCGCCATCCGCGCACTTAAGGAGGTCGTCAGCCTGCCGCCGGCCATCGCGATGCAACCGCCGGCGCCACCGAGTTATCGCCGGCTGGTTCCTGCAGGCTTTTCTCTGGACAGGATAGTTTCACAGCCGACGCTGATGATGCTGCGCAACATCTCGCGCCATCCGGTGAGGGCCGCCTTCACGACGCTCGGGATGGCGCTTGCAACTGCAGTTCTTGTCGTGTCGCTCTTTACCCGCGACACCATGGAGCAATTGATCGATGTAACCTACTTCCTGGCAGATCGGCAGGATGCGACGATCGGATTCGCCGAGAAGCGGACGGAAAATGTCGTCATGCAGGTGGCGCGGCTTCCGGGCGTGCTTGCCGCCGAGTCGTTCCGGGAGGTCCCGGTCCGGATCCGACACGGCAATGTCGAGCGTCGCATTACGATCAGCGGCCGCCGGCCCGAGTCCGATCTCAGGCGCATCATTGATGTTGATCTGCGGCCCGTGGTGCTTCCCGCAACCGGCCTCGCGATCTCCAGCATGCTTGGGAAAATTCTCGGCGTCGGCGTTGGAGATTCCGTCGAAATCGATCTGTTGGAAGGCACCCGGCGAACGGTATCCCTGCCGGTCGTTGCGCTGGTGGAGGACTATTTCGGCATCAGGGGCATGATGGACATGGAGGCCTTGGCGCGCCTGATGCGCGAGGGGCCCGTTGTAAACAGCGTCAACCTCAGCCTGGACGACGATCGCAAGGAGCAATTTTACGCGGCAGTCAAGGCGATACCGACCGTGAGCGGAGTGGCGCTGCAACGCGTTTCCCTGGCAAATTTTCGCAAGACAGTCGCGCTGCTCGTCACGACCATGGCAAGCATCTATACCGGACTGGCGGCGGTCATCGCGTTCGGGGTCGTCTACAACAACGCCAGAATTTCGCTTTCGGAGCGGGCGCGCGAGCTGGCAAGCCTGCGGGTGCTCGGCTTCAGGCGTGGCGAAGTCCTGCGCATCCTGCTGCTCGAACTGGCGCTCCTGACATTGATCGCGCAGCCTCCGGGTTGGGTGATGGGCTATGGCCTCGCATGGATCATGAAAACCAACCTCGCAGGTGAATTGATGCGCGTGCGTCTCGTCGTCGAGCATTCGACCTATGTGACGGCAAGCGCGGTTGTCCTTCTGGCGGCCATTGCCTCGGCGTTCATCATTCGAGAGCGCATCAACCGACTGGACCTTGTGGCCGTCCTCAAAACGCGGGATTGACCGATGCCGGCAAACTGGATGAAGCGGATCATAGCCATTGTAGTCGGCGGCGCGATTGTTGCGCTGTTAATCTGGTTTGCCTGGCCGCAGCCGGTCGCTGTCGATCTTGCCACAGCCGCGAAAGGTCCGCTCGAAGTGACGGCTGACGACGATGGAAAAACCCGCGTACGCCATATCTATACGGTGTCGGCGCCGATCGGCGGCAAGGTGCTGAGAATTTCTCACCCCATAGGCGCGCAGGGCACTTCGCTTCATGTCGGGGATCAGGTGACAGCCAACGAGACTGTCGTGGCGCTGATGCAGCCGACACCGCCGAGCTTTCTCGACGTGCGTTCGCACGATCAGCTCGAAGCTGAAGTGATCGCCGCCGACGCTTCGATTCAGCAACAGGAGGCCGAGGTCCGTCGGCTTGAAGCTGCGCTCGAATTCGCGCGTACCGAGTTTCAGAGGGCGCAGGCACTGGCGCGGACGCAGACGATCTCCACCCAGGCCTTCGACAAGGCCAAATTTGAAGTCGCCAGCAACGAAGCCGCGCTCGCCAGCGCGAGGGCTCAACTGGACTTTCGCCGTAACATGCGCTCAAGCCTCGCCGCCCGATTGATTGATCCCACAAACGTCACTCCGCCAAAGGATCCGGCGTGCTGCGTCAGGGTGCTGGCGCCGGCGAGCGGGCGCGTGCTGAAGATCATCCAGGATAGCGAGGTCGTGGTCTTGCCCGGTGCACCGTTGGTCGATATCGGCGATCCAAACGACCTTGAGGTGGTTGCTGACTTGTTGTCGACCGATGCGGTGCAGATCAAAGTCAATGCGCCGGTGCGGATCGATGGCTGGGGTGGTCCGCCGATACGGGGGAAGGTGGTCCGTGTCGACCCCGCCGGCTTCCTCAAGGTCTCCGCGCTCGGCATCGAGGAGCAACGGGTTCGGGTTACCATCGACTTCACCGATCCGCCGGAGCTTTGGTCCCGGTTGGGGCACGACTACCGCGTAATCGTGCATGCGACGATCTGGAGCGCGGGCGATGTCCTGACGGTGCCGGTAAGCGCGTTGTTCAGGAAGGGCGAGGACTGGGCCGTGTTCGTCGTGGAAGACGGACGCGCGCAGTTGACGCCGGTCAAGATCGGTCATCGCAACAACCGCATGGCGGAAGTACTGGAAGGGCTGGCTGCGGGACGGCAGGTGGTTCTTCATCCCAGCGACAAGATTGCGGATGGGGTTCGGATAGCCCAGAGATAGTCTGCCCTGCGGTACAGGCCTCGCTGGAAGTGCTGCCCGCAACTTCCGCGGCTTCTTTTGCTGGCTAAGGCTAGCCCGGCGTACCGTAACTCGCGAAGCGAGCGAAGGCTTGTTGGTGCCCCTGGCCGGAATCGAACCAGCACTCCTTGCGGAACTCGATTTTGAGTCGAGCGCGTCTACCAGTTCCGCCACAGGGGCCTTCGGTCGCGGGCCGGAGGGCCGGTGCGGCGAAGCGGGCGGAATATAGCGGGCGGCGCTTCCGGGTCAACCCGCGCGGATGTGATTGTGGCGTGTCTCGACACTTTAGGCGCGGCGGGATAGGACGCTGTTGCCTGTTTGAGCATGGACCCATGCTCCGGAGAACGTCTGTGACATCAGCCGCCGCCCATTCCTCGCCCGCGCGCCCTGCCGCCGATCCCGCGCTGGTTGCGGCCTTGGCGATTGCGGCCGTCGCCGCGGCGACGCTGGCGGGCGCCTGGTTCTTCCAGCTGGTGCTGGATATCCGGCCCTGTCCGCTCTGCCTCGAACAGCGCTACGCCTATTATCTGGCCCTGCCGCTCGCCCTCCTGGTGGCGTTTGCCGCCGCGCGCGGGGCGCCGCGGCAGGTCGTGCTGGCCGGGTTTGCGGTGCTTCTGCTCGCAGCCTTCGCCAATGCCTGGCTCGGCGGCTATCACGCCGGCGTCGAATGGAAGTTCTGGCAGGGCCCGACCGATTGCTCCGGCCCGGTCGTCGATCTCGGCAGCGCCGGCACGCTGCTGCAGCGCCTCGACAGCGTAAAAGTGATCCGCTGCGACGAGGTGCAGTGGCGCTTCCTCGGCCTCTCGCTCGCCGGCTACAACGTGCTGATCTCGCTATTGATGGCGGCGATGGCCGTGTGGGGCATCGTGTCGGCGAAACGGGCGTAGCTTCGTAGGGTGGGCAAAGGCGCGTTAGCGCCGTGCCCACCATCTATCCGCATCATCGGCCTGAAATGGTGGGCACGCTGTCGCTTTGCCCACCCTACAATTGCTGCGGGCTGATTTGCTTTGCGCGCAAGCGCAACTTCATGGAGCGACTGCGACCAATTGGCACGACGGGCAAATCACCAAAAGTCTGTCCAGCCCCTTTTGCAAAAATATTCCGCTTAACTTCGAGCCCAAATCATCGGCATAACTCCGCTTGTCTCACGGCGGATGAGGGGCGTTGGCCATCGTCACGAACGTGCGGTGAGATGCGATGGACGCGCGAGCTGCGACTGACGTGTGTGGCTCGAGCGTACGGCGAAGTCGTGTGGTCCTGACGCCGCGGTGCTGGCGTCAAGTTGTGCAGCTTCTTGCGCACGACGGTGGCAAGAAAGCCGTTCACCGGGGAGAGCTCGAAGTAAGCCGTAAAGCCATTGCGCAGGGAAGGCCGGAATGCTCCCGCTGCCCTGTATGCTCGTGTGCACTTTTGT
>NZ_JAFCLU010000053.1 GCF_018130385.1 Bradyrhizobium sp. AUGA SZCCT0283
CTCGCTCTCTGCCGCCGGTTGCTCGATGCCCATCACGCCACGGCCGATTCCGAGTTGGCGACCGGTCACGCCAAACGCGATCGACAGAGCAGCGCCTGTGACTTTCTCATCTGCCCCGATTGCGGCGGCACCATGCGGCGGATCGCAGCCGTGCCGCGCTCCTCCGCCCATCAGCCATTCCGCTGTGATACGTCATGATCTCATCGCTGCCTGTTATCGTCGTCACTGCCGCCGAGCTTGCTGCGCAAACTGTCGCCACCCCGACAGCTATGCCAATCGAGTGCCGCAATCCCCACTGCGGAACCGGCCGACGCATCAAACTGATGTCCTTCTCACGCCCGGCACCCGATCCGCGAGGTCGTCCTTGCCAAAATAACCCGTCGCGTCGGTTGCGCAGCTGTTGTCAAAGTTGCCCCGGCGGCACACCATCGCCACTATCCCCATAGTGCCCAAACAACCGCGGCTTCGTTCAATCCGGCTTCTACGAGGTCGCGCCCGCGCGCGTCCCAGGCCCCGCCGTGCCCACGACCTCACAGAACCCTCAAGATTCTCATCCGGGCTTGGTTGTGATTCAAGCTGCGGATGGACCGATTCGTTTTGACTGACGCCCAATGGGCGAAGATGGAACCGCTTTGTCTCGGCAAGCCGAGCGATCCCGGACGCAGCGGCAAGGACAACCGGCTGTTTGTCGAGGCGGTGTTATGGACTGCCCGTGCGGGCAATCCATGGCGCGATCTGCCGCGCGCTTTCGGCCACTGGAACAGCGTGTACACGCGTTTCCGCGATTGGGTGAAGGCGGACGTGTGGAAGCGCCTGTTCGACGCGGTCTCGGACGAGCCGGACATGGAATATGCCATGGTCGACGCCACCATCGTCAAGGTCCACCGCCACGGACAGGGCGCAAAAGGGGGACTCAGAGCCAGGCCATCGGCCGTTCGAAAGGCGGCATGACCACCAAAATCCTGGCGCTCACCGATGCGCTCGGCAATCTCGTGCGTTTCGTGCTGCTGCCCGGACAGCGCTTCGACACCGTCGGCGTGCCGCCGCTCATTGAGGGATTGGCCTTCGATGCGCTGATCGCTGACAAGGCGTTCGACAGCAACGCCATCATCGCCGAACTCGACGCGCGCGGCGCCAAGGTCGTCATCTCCCAGCATCCGCGTCGCGCAAAGCCTCTCGCTATCGACGAGGAGATGTACAAATGGCGGCATCTCATCGAAAACTTCTTCGGCAAGCTCAAGGAATTCAAACGCATCGCCATGCGCGCCGACAAGACCGATCAAAGCTTCGCTTCCATGATCCATCTGGCTGCCGCCGTGATAAACTCTCGATGAATCCCAACAGACCCTAGCTCGAAGGGCGGGATTAATTAGAAGCCGCTCTAACGCCGAAGCCAGAACTGGCGCATTGTTCACGGGCACCAAAAGACCTGTCATTTCGTGCTCCACAATCTCTGGCAAGGCTCCGACTGGGGTGCACACAACCGCTAATCCGTGAGCAAAAGCCTCCACCACGCACATTGGCAAGCTCTCGACCCAAGACGGTAAGACAAGAATATCAGCTGCCTGTCGTTCAGCCGTTACAGAATCGTCGTCGAACCATCCGGGTACTTTCACGCGTTTGGCCAGCCCACGGCGTTCGACCAATATACGTGTCTATGCTACTGCTCCGTCACCAGCGAACGTTGCTTGCCAGTCATTGCGATGCCGAATTGTCTCGAACGAATCGAGGAGATCGCTAATTCCCTTGGTTGGGCTAAGACGGCCGAGAAACAAGATCTTGACCGGGCCATTGACGTGAAAATTGCCACGCTGCTCCTTGGTCGAATTGGGCATAATAACTATGCGTACGCGCTTGCGGTTTTAGAAAGGCTTATATGAATGACATCGATCCCCTGCCACGCTTGCAGGCAAACTATTTTAAGAAGGGCCCATGCTAACACGATGGGCGACAGATATATATATATTCGCTCCGCGACTAACCACGAATTGAAGAGCAACATTGACACGCGGACGCTCGCGAAACTCGTGTCGAATGGCATCCATCATGCAATCGATACCGCCTCGTCCTCCCTCGCCTAGGCGCGTTACCTCCACGACGTTGAGCCGCGACGCCGACTGCTTGCGAAATTTGCTGAACATCTGTCGAAGGGCCCGGTCAGGCTATCGATCGTTTATCTTACGTCGCGAAGCGCGTCGAGGCTCTGCCTCAATTTTCTCCTTTGTCAGAAGCAATGCGGTCGATGACCGTGTAGAATCGCACCAGTCAGCGTTGATCAACTTGTCAAACGAAAGCAGCGGAGATTCGAACTTCCTGGATGCGTAGGCTTTATGATTTGAAAGTATGACCAACACGTCCGCCCAACCGTCGACTTCTTCTATGGGGAAGAGCTGGAGATCCCAATCCTTCACGAAGGGATCGTGGCAACGGATTTTGTATTTTTTGGAGAGAAGCTTTGCGACTGCCAAAGCCGGAGTTTCGCGAGCATCATCGACGTCCGGCTTGTAACTCACTCCCAAGATTCCGATTTTCTTAACGGCCGGGCTGATCTTGTTCTGAATTCGCCCAACGGTATGCTTCGGCATCTCGTCGTTCAGTGTGCGCGCCGTTCTGATAAGATTCAGCTCGCCGATGTCTTCGGTCAAAAACCACGGATCGACGGCGATACAGTGGCCTCCGACGCCGATTCCCGGTTGTAAAATGTTGACGCGCGGGTGTTTGTTGGCAAGCTTGATCGCAGCCGAGACGCTGAATCTGAACTTGTCGGCTATCAAAGAAAATTCGTTCGCGAGAGCGATATTGACGTCGCGGAAGGTGTTTTCCATCAGCTTCACGCACTCGGCAGTCACGAGATTGGTCTGGTGACTCGCGCCCTTCGTGAATGTCGAATAGAGGCGCGCTGCTCTTTGTGCTGCTTCCGGCGACGTGGCGCCGATGATGCGGTCGTTGTGCACGATCTCATGTAGCGTGTTGCCAGGAATCGCGCGCTCCGGGCAATGCGCTACTTCGACTTTCAAATTCTTCGATTGGAGGATTGGAAGTACGACGTCTTCACAAGTCTTCGGTTTGATCGTCGATTCGATGATGAGGAGATTTCCGTTTTTCATGACGGGGAGCAGGCTGTTCACGGCCGAAACAACGAAGGACAAATCGCACTTCTTGTTGTCGTGCGGAGTCGGCACGGCCACAACAAAAACATCTGCCGTCGCAGGCTTCGTCTGAGCCTTGAAGTTTCCAGTCTTCAAAGCCGCCGTTAACAATTCCGAAATACCGTGTTCTTCGAACGGGCAGCGGCCGCTGTTGATCTCAATCACTTTCTTCTCGCGGAGGTCAAAGCCGGTGACCCTTACGCCCGCTTTCGCAAGTAACAGGGAAGTCGGAAGTCCCATGTAACCAAGGCCCACAACGCAAACGGTATCCTGCGTTTGCGGCACCGGTCGCACATGTTGGCCCATGATGATGTCGATAATTCTCTCGGCGGTGTGGCCGTCTCCAAATGGATTCGTCCAAGGGCTCATCGGGCGATTGAGAGCCGCAACCATCGCCTCTGCATTTCGGTGTACCAAAACATTCGCGCCGACGTCGACGGTTTCGGGCCGTTCCGTGGAATCGCGAATCGTCACGCAAGGTACGCCGAGGATACAAGCTTCTTCCTGGACGCCGCCGGAATCAGTAATAACGGCCGTGCAATTCGAAAGCAAACTCAGGAAATCCGAATAGCCGACTGGATCGGTCCAGGCCAGGTTCCCAGGCAAATCAATTTTGCTTTCCTTGAGAACTTTCTGGGTGCGATAGTGGATCGGCCAGCACACCTGGCCTGGGATTTTCCCAATCAGTTCGATGATTTCCTTCAGCGCATCCGGATCATCGACGTTCGCGGCCCGGTGGGACGTAAGGAGGTAATATCCCTTTGTTTGTAATTTCAGTTCGGAAACAACCTGACTCGTTTTCTCCGCGTGAACCCGGTGAGAAAGCAAAGCGTCGACGATCGTGTTACCGACCTTGAAGATTTTCGACTCCGGAAGACCTTCGCTTTTCAGGTAACCGACCTGCAAGTCGGTGACGGCAAAAAGATAATCCGAAATATGATCGGCGATAATGCGGTTGCTTTCTTCCGGCATGGTTTGGTCAAACGAGCGCAATCCAGCCTCGATGTGCCCGACCTTGATATGAAGTTTGTTCGCCGCTAGTGCGCCAGCCACCACGGTGTTCGTATCTCCTTGAACGAGCAATACATCGGGTTGCTCCGACATCAGGATCGGCTCAAGCGTGATCAATATGCGGCCCGTTTGGTTCGCGTGACCGCCGGAGCCGACATTCAAATTGTACTTCGGTGCGGGAAGATCGAGTTCCGAGAAAAAGATCCCGTCAAGTTTCTCCGAGTAGTGTTGCTTCGAATGGATGATGAAGTAATCGAGCTTTCGCTTCCGGCATTCGCGAATGACCGGCGCCATTTTGATGATTTCCGGGCGAGTTCCAACGAGAATGGCGATTTTCATCTTTTCACCCTGAGCGGTAAGCGTGATCTCCGCTTCCTTTAATCCCGACGTCGCTTGCACAAGGCCGTCTTGTGTGGAATTGGCTACTACTCTAGAAACTTGGCTGCCAGATCTCGATTTCGTTCAATCGCCAAGGCCCGCAACGATTCAACGCATGGATCGCCGTTGACAGGACCTGACCGAGCCACGGCGAGTATTGCATTGACAATCGCGGAACTGTCGTGAGGAACGCATATCCCACTCTCAGCTCCCTCTGGTGCGACGCCAAGGTCAGACTGGCTCCGCGTTCCAGAGACGAACACCCACCGATCAGAGCTTGTCAGAACATCCGTGAGCTTGCTCGGTAGAAATGGACTATTGCTCCTCATGTTTGCTTCAACGATCAAGTTCACCGATGCTATACTTGCAATGTATCTGCTGAGCGTATCGGACAGCGGACCCAAGAGAGACACACCACTCCCGAACTCACCAAGCTCCAGGCTTTGCTTTAGGTTCTCGCAAACGCTGCCGATGAACGTGAACGATATCCCATGAGTCTTGATACACTCAATTATCGCCGTTTTAAGTTGGGGTGTGAAACGTTGCTTGGATAACTCGCCGAGATGAACCACCGAAGATCGGACGCGTTCGGCTATTTCCTTTGATGGAGTCTCGATGATCTCATCCGCAAGATGGCTCGCTATAGCCAGCTTGTTGGAATTCCGTTTTAGCTCAGGATAGTTACCAAACATGAACTCCACAGCGGACGGATTTGTGTATAGGACTCGATCAAAGTCAGTATATATTTTTGAGATTAAATACCTATTGTAGTTGCCGGCCAAAGGAAAAGCAAAAGTACCGTAAGGTCTCGGCAGATTCCAATAAGGCCACGGGTCCGAAAAAAACGCAACTCTTCTCATCCCACTGAAACGTTCGAGCTGCAGCCCGAGCAACGGGATAAAATAAGGTTGTGCGATGAAGATTGCGATGTCGGGATGGAATTCCTCCACACGACGACGTAGAGCCCCGATCATCAAATCAGATTTTGGATATATGAAATTCTGCGTGAACTCCAAAGCCGCCCTTTTCAGCACCTTCGAATGAAATAGGTTCACCTTTTGGACGGTGGTTTGTATCGTCGTCGAGGGGAGAAACCGCACCACCTCCATCTCATCGGGAAATTGCGTACTGCCCATCTGCCCGTCCAGGTTCAGATCAAAGGAAAGAACGGACACGACATTACTCTTCGCGCTGGCCAGAGCTCTGGCCAACCTTCTATTCTGAACCGCTCTCGCGTCTGTTCCATAAAGGAACGGTCCGCAGACAATCAAGACTCTCAGAGGTCACTCCCATTTTGCTTGATCGAGAACGCCAAGCAGCTGATCGAGCGCGGCCGTGATGTCGTGGCTAGCTTATCCTTCTGGGCCGCGCCTAATCCCGGCGTGCGCTGCTAACGCACCGGCCTCCTCCCTCGGGTTCTGGCGTCTAAGTGGTGACAGGGCAGCGGGTGTATGGTTCTCATTGGCCAGAGCCGCTTCACCTTGTTGAAGAACCACCACAGACGACACCGTGGCGCCGTCCCCGCTGGGGCGGATGCCTCGATCTGACAGATCGCGCAGCATTCCGACAGCGATGCCAAGAAGTACCCCGCCGACAATCGATATTCCAAGCACGAGTCCCGCTTTCGGCGAACTGGCGGTCAAGGGACGGGACACCTCACTGAGCAGGCGCGCCTCGAACACCGGCGAGGATTGCTGTTGCATTTCCTCCATATAGCGCAGCATGCGGAGAAAATTATCATAGGTCCTTGTAGCGGTATCCGCAGCAGCTTCCAGTTCGCGGAGCTCACTCGCCTTCAATTGCGATGGGAGTGCGTCCGCATCGACAGGACCCGCGGAATCCTTCCCGTTCTTATAGTAATCCGCCACTGCTTTCTTGGCAGCTGACGCTTGACTGCTTAGTTCGTTCATCCGATCCTTGACCCATTTCTGACTTTGAAAAGCCGATTTGTAGTTTTCGATTGGAGCCATAATATATGTGTCAGCAACCGTGCTTAAGATCTGCGCCGCTCGATCAGGGTCGGGGGAGCTGAAAGTAATCTCGACAATGTACGTAACGCCGACGCGCTTCACCGAAAGCTTGCGTGCGAACGATTCCACGGCATATCGCATCGCACTAGATTCCGTTTCTGGTTTCCTCCAACCGAGCAGACGGGATATCGACCTGGCCATGCCGCGCACGACGCCAGCTTGCCCGGCAAATTCCGGATCCTCTGCTAGACCTAGTTTCCGTATCACGGCACGTGCGATACCCTGAGACTTTATGATTGCGATCTGACTTTCCACATTCGTTGACACGAAGGCCGGGTCTCCTGGAGCCGCTTTCGTATCTATGACGAGTTCCGCGTTGGCGGTAAACGTTGGTACTGCAGCAATGAGGTAGAGTACGGCAGCGCCAATCGTTACGCAACACGTCAGCAACGTGATCGAGGAGTGTCGCCGTATGAACGCCACCACTTGTGCCAGGGACTCCGCGGGCGAAGCAAGTTCAGGCGGCATATTCACCGAACGATCCGTTCTATTAGTCTGCAGCATTTTCTCGCACCAGCGCTAATGACTACCGAGGGCTCCGCACATCAGATGAAACTCACCGCCAGGTGGGACACGACGGATGCCCAAGTCCAACACGCTCCGCTCGCTTACTGAATAAGTTAACAAACAAAAGGTCGGTCAATGGAAGATGCAGCGCGTTAATACGCATTCCAATACACCTTTCTGGAAAGGAGAGTCATAACTATGATTTTGAGATCGAGAAGAAGTGACCAGTTATCGATATAGTAGAGATCATGCTCAACACGACTCTGCATCTTCTCGAGAGTATCGGTCTCGCCGCGGAAGCCGTTGACCTGAGCCCAACCGGTAATGCCAGGCTTGACGTTGTGGCGACGGGAAAATGACGAAATTAGCTCGGCGAACGCCTCGTTTTGCGCGGTCGCGTGTGGACGGGGCCCGACGATGGACATGTCGCCGACCAGGACATTGAACAATTGCGGAAGCTCATCGATATTGGTGTGGCGCAGGAGGCGTCCCAGACGGGTCACACGTGGATCGTGTCTGGCGACCTGCGTGAAATTGTCGCCCTGCTCCATTACGGTCATCGATCGGAATTTCAGCACGCGAATGGGCTCGTTGTTGTAGCCGTGCCGCGTTTGGCGAAACAGTACCGGCCCACGGGAATCGAGCTTGATTGCAATCGGAACGATGACGAAGAGGGGGCTAGCCGCAAAAAGAGCAGCGATTGCCACGGTGACGTCGAATGCTCGCTTAATTGCTCGGTTCAACGGAGTAAGGGGGGACTGGAAGATGCGCATCGTCACCATGTTGCCGAACTGGGTCATGCGCGACACGGCCATCAGACCGATAGCGCCTACAGGAACCACGTGAACGTCGACGGGTAGGTCTGATAGGGCGCTGGCAAGCGTGAGAGCAGACGGAACATCCGATTCCGAAGTCAAAATGACAATGTCATCCGCTCGGAGGGGCCGACACTCCGCGACCAGTTGGCGGGCATCAGGTAGCACTTTGACGGCGCCGGGACGCGCCGGTGCCGAGGAGTCGACGCAAACCGTCGGAAAGTCGAACGAGCGGATGGTCCGAATTCCGGTGGCCATAGCTCGAGCGGAAAAATGCAGGCAGTGATCCGGATCTCCGACAAGAATAACGCGCCTGGCGTCGATTAGCCCTGACGCAATGGCACGCTGCAGTAATGAGAACCATATTGTCCGTGTGCAGAGGACTGCGAGCATGACACTCACGCCTTGGACGATGACGGTAGCGCGCGAGTAGTCTTTTGAGATTTTCAGAATGAATATCGTCGAGATGAAGAAGGAGAATACGAGGAAAACGCTACTGGCGCCGCTCCACAGGAACACGTGGCGGGGTTGCGTCTGGATCCGCGAATATTGCCGGAGTCCTATTGATACAAGCAATTGCAACGTGGAAATCAGAATGGATTCCGGGATGTACTGGGCGGGGTCGGGCCAGAGCAGCAGGATCAACCGATAATAGACGACGGCTGCGAAATAAGCCGCAAAGGCTACGAGCAGGAATTCGGTGCCTGCTGCCACACCCAATAGGGCAGCCAACCTGCCCCTGCCGGCGGTTGCCCGGAATGCCCTGCCGACATCGACCGAATGTACGGGAAGATTGGTAGAGGCCGGCAAACTGGTAAAGGACGCATTCCTCATACACTGGCACCCTCTGCGTATCCTCAGCTAAATCAGTACATTCCGGGTCAATGAATTGGAATTGGCAAAAAATGGGTAGCTACGATGGTCCATTGAGCCGCGGCAGTGCGGCTCTAGAATTCCGGCAGCAGTATTGCCCGTCCCAATGGGTCCGATGGGGATGCGAATAGAGGACCGAATAATTGAACTTTGGTTTTGCGGATCGCCTGTCTGGACGGATTGCTGGAGCAGCAGCGATGTGGACGTGCCACAGAAGGATTTCGCCCCGATGACCAAGTCCGTACAGCGAGCTGCCACCATGCCGAACTCCAGACTGCGCAATTGTTTTCATTTCGAAATTTTTGGCAGCAACCTAGGCCGTTCCATAAAGTGGATCCTGGCGGCTGTTGGCTTGACAATTTCCGTCACTCAAGCAAAGGCCGAATATCGAGTAAGTATTGGAGATGTACTGGAGGTCGCGGTGGCAGGCGTACCGGAGCTACGGAATCGTGTTGCGGTCCAAATGGACGGAAACATTTCGTTGCCATTTGGCGGAACGCTTCCAGTAGCCGGCCTGCACGTACCGCAGATCCGGGCCAAAATCGGAGCCGCACTGGCGAGCAAGGTGTTTCGACGGCGGACTCCGGATGGCCGTGAGGTCGTCATCGTGATAGACGCAGATGAAGTCACGACGATCGTGGCGGAATACAGGCCAGTCTACGTGAATGGGGACGTGTCGAAGCCGGGTGAGTATCCTTATCGTCCAGCCACCACCGCGCGCCAACTCGTCGCCGTGGCCGGCGGCTACGATGTCATGCGCATCAAAATGAACAACCCGTATCTCGAGTCAGCAGACCTGAGAGCCGAATATGGATCGCTTTGGACGGAGTTCGCCAAAGAGCAGGCGCACTTGTGGCGTATCAAGACGGAACTCGGAGAGGCGCCCCAGATCAGTCCAAGCGCTGTGACGGACGTACCGATAGCTCGATCGGCGATTTCGGAAATCCTCAATGCAGAAAAGGAATATTTGAAGACAAAGCAGAATGACTATCAGCTGGAGAAGGCGTACCTTCAGCGCGGGGTGCGACAGGGAGATGATGAGGTCCGGGTGCTGTCAGAGCAGCAGAAGAAGGAGGAAGAAGGATTTCAATCGGACCTCGAAGAACTGCAAAAAGCGACCGATCTGTTCGCCAAGGGGAATGCGACCAGCCCGCGCGTTACGGATGCGCGTCGCGCGGTGTTGCTGTCATCAACCCGGAAGCTGCAAACCTCCGCGCAACTGCTGCAGGTCAAGAAGCAGCAGGACGAGTTTTCGAGAAAGCTGACAAAGCTCGACGATCAGCGGCGACTTGACCTGCTCCGTGAGCTGCAAGGCACGAGCTTAAGGCTCAACCAAATTCGCGAGAAGCTGCAGAGCGTCGGCGAGAAGATTCAGTACACTGCGATGGTTCGATCACAGCTCGTACGAGGAGCCGGCAGCAATCCAGACATTGCCATCATTAGAAAGGGCGAGAAAGGGCCGGAACGGATTGTCGCGAGCGAAGACACCGAGTTGCAGCCGGGTGACGCGGTCGAGGTCACCCTGCGATACCAGGATGTTCCTGACGTACCTTCCCGAAAGGTAGGCAGTTCAAGCGCCCCATCTGCGACGGGCCGGACTGACGTGACCGCAGCTGATTCGCCGCGGGTCGGCAGCAGGTGATGAGGACCAGAAGCGGCGTGATCGTCGGGACCAGCAGATCCAGCAAAACGGGCAATTCGCCTTCCCTTCGACGGCATGAAACAACCGGTCAGCTTGCATCATCAGGAACGCGCGCAACTATGAAGTTCGTACCGCGATAGCCATTCAGATTTCTCATCTGCCAGCGCCAATGGTCGGCACACATCTGGGTCAAGGATCGCGTTGATTTCCAACCCAATACTTCTTCCGCAAGCGTCGGGTCGGCATAACAGATTGCAACATCGCCCGCGCTGCGTTCGCCGATTGCATACGGAATTGACCTGCCGCTCACATCCTCGAATGTCCGAACCACCTCCAAAACACTGCTGCCGGCTCCTGTCCCGAGATTGACGGTCAGCCCGCCCGGCTGTTTCAGGTGGCTCAAGGCACTCAGATGTCCCGATGCAAGGTCGACGACATGAATGAAATCGCGGATTCCGGTGCCATCCGGCGTGTCATAGTCGTTGCCCCAGATCAGCAGCTTCTCGCTGTCTCGCGACCGGCCCCGCGTCGCCTACTACACCTCCGGATGGGATGAATGCCTGGTCGTGATCCTCGGCGGCATGGGCGAAGTTCACGCCGTCACCGTTTATCACGCGCACGACAACAAGATCGACAAGCTCGCCGAAATCACCGCTCAGGATTCCATCGGCATCCTCCCAATGGAATAATCGAAGCCTTCGCTTACGAAGTTCCGGAAACCATCGTTCACGAACGCAATGGCGGTCTACGCCAACGGACGATCGGTTGCGCAACCTCGACCATCTATCTGAGTCTTTGCCTCGCTCACATTCGACATGCCGACCAGCGCAGTGGACGACACAGAAGGCCCCAGCTCTGAGGGTAGATGAGGCCTTGCGGCATGGCGGCGTGGCAAGGTCTCGGGCAATTCGTTCTCGGTGGCTAGGCCGTCGCGCTCGATGTTCACGTCATCGCGGATTTCAACGCGCTCGAAGTTCAGCTCTGCGCCTTCGACGTGCTGGCCGTAGGTGGCAAGGATCTCCGCAAGCTTCCCCTCTCGATGCGCAATGTACCTCGAACAACTGCTGGCGCGGCGTCCTGAGGGCGTCTTCTTCAATCCATGGCGGGTTGCAATGGCGCCTGCGACGACCATAGCCGGTGGAACTCAAGAGGAGTGCCCCTTTTTAGCAACTATTCCACCCGGTTCACTTGCGTAGGCTGGCCCCGCGTACCGGCTTTACGGCGCGACCCCGGTCCTGAGAGCAGGCCGCTATGGCAAGCTCTGCGCTTGGGCTAGTTACGCAGGCAGTAGAGCAACGCCGGGAGGAAAAACCTCATGTTTCAAAAACTACTTAAGTTCGCTGCATGGGCCGGTCTGTGTGTCATTGCTTATTCGACCCTGTCGCCGCTTAGAGATAGGCCGATTTTGCTGACCTCGGCGAAGCTGGAACATCTTGCAGCATTTGCCATTCTCGGCACGCTCTTCTGCTTAGCCTATCCCCGACGCACTCTTGCCGTCCTACTCATCGTACTTGGTAGCGCCGCATTGTTTGAGCTTCTGCAGTTTCTTACTCCGGATCGCCACGCGAGAACCTTAGACGCACTCCAAAAAATGGCTGGAGGCGCCGCAGGCGTTTTCGCTGGCCTCGCTGTCCTACGTTTCGATCGAGCACGTTTCTGGTTGTTGCGCGCCTCAGACACCCACCCACGCCTTGAAATCCGCTGCGAGGATATCCCGCGTCGTGCTTCCCGAACTGTCGAGAAGGCCGCCAACATTAGACATCGCACCAATTTGCACGATTGATCGACGCGTCGCCAAGCCGTCATGTGCGGCTGTTATCGCGAGATTGTCATGGCGTCCTGGAAACTCGTCACGGCGACTTCATTCCCCCCGCACGCGGTCCACCACGATAGTCCGGCCCCATCAAGCCGTCAGGCCAGATTTGCCAGCTGACGGCCTTGGGACCAACGACGCCCTCTGGCCGGGTACCGTAAGTTCCCCATTTCGCAAGGAGGATCGTAGGTTTCTGCGAGCGCGAAGTTCGCCTGGGCGCTCCCCATCTCGACTGCGCGCTCGAGTACAAGCCGCGCCCTATGTCGCCCTCCTGGAGTAGCGCGCTCGCGCGCGCAACCAACCTTGTCGCGACGTCGCGCCGTACGATGACGATAGCGGCAAACGGAAGGGCGAGCGCCAGATCAAGGGGGGACGCCGCAGGGTTCGCAATCTGTTCTACATGGCTTGCATGGGAGCTGCGACCCAGCACAACCCGGTGCTCAAGACGTTCTTTCGCCGCCTGACCGCCAAGCGCAAAAAGCCAAAGGTTACCCTGGTCGCCTGCATGCGCAAGCTGATCGTCATTCTCAACATTATGATCGCGCGCCGCGAGGAATGGGATGCCAGTCGCTATGCGGTGGTTTAACGAGCGCGCCAAGCCGCGCTCGGCATTCGGCCGAGCGCCTGCAGGCCCAACAGACCTGTGAGCGGATGGGGTCAAGGCCGGCAGCCGCCGGAGGCGGTGGCGCGCAGCCGCCAGCCTTGAGCCCGGCCGATCACAGGTCTACGTCAAAAACACAGTAGAGATATCCGCAGGAAGCCCTTAGCGCTAGGCGCAGCGGAGCACCATCGATGAGCATTGTGGGCGCTGGAGGCTGATCTCCGGATCCAGCACCTCGCTCACGGTTTCACATAGGACCATCCCTTCTCCTGCAGCTCCATCACGCGTACGACGCCTGATTTTACCACCTCGGCCTGAGGAACGATCGCGATGTCCTTGTTCTCGGCCTTGCGCATTCTTTCCTGGGTGTTGCCGCAGGCCTTGAACGACACCTCCGGCGTACTCAGCATCATCTCCTCGATACGAGCCTTTACCGGCGACGTGTCGTCGCGCAGCATATGCAGTCCGGGCCCAAACGTGACCACCTCGACTTTCACCTTCTCGCCGAGATCCTTGTAGTACTGCGCAACATTCGTTGCGTTGTTGAGCGCGAGGTTCATCGCGGCGGGGTCGTTTGTGTTCACTTGCAGGATCAAATGATGCGCTATGGATTCGGGTGCAGCCCGGGCCATGGCAGCAAGGGGGGCGCGCTTCTGCATCGGCGTGGCGGGCTTTGCCGCAACGCCCGGCTGGAGCGCGGCGTCACCCGCCATTGGCGACACCCGGTACCGTCCGCTCTCCTGCGCCGCGGCGAACGATGCGGCGAACAAAACCGTGACGGCTCCTGCCGTGGCTATCTTCGCAATATGTTGAAACATGTTCATCGAACTCTCCTATGCACAAACTTCATCAAACACCATCACCTGTTCGGATTCGCGACTGGGTGCGACCATTTGCACGCAACAACCATCTTCGCGCGCACCGCTTCCCACCCGCCGAGCGAAAACGTTCCATCCACCGCGGTTCCCGTGCGGGGCGCAAGGTGGACGCTGAGGCTGCCGGCGTCCGGAAGGGACTGCAGCAAGGAAATAACGTCGCCCCCAAACGCGACCCCAGCCCCCGACGCTGGCGGTGCGGCCGCGATCTGCACCTGCGGACCGTTGTTGACACGATAGGAAATCGCGTATCCGTTGCCGCGGCCTGAAATGCCGGGTCCTGCGACCACCAATTCGGTCCGCCCCCTGCGGCAGCGAATGGAAAGCTTCATAACGGACTCGACCGCACCATCATCCGACAAGGTCGTGGCGGTGGCGACTGGTGAATAGTCGACTGGCGAGGTCGTTTGGCTGACGATCCAGTTGTCTCCTTTGGAAGCCGCCGGATGCGCAGGCGCGATCGGCGGCGACGCCTTGTCCGGGCACTCCATCTGTTCGGCGCGCTCCATCGGGCTGCAGTCGCGAAGCTGCGCCGCCGGATCTTCTGCCCCTTGCGTCCAGGCAATCCCGCTTGTGAGTGCGATTCCAGCAACAACCAGGATGGCTGCGCCTCTCATTGCGATGCATGCGTTGCGTGCGGCCGTCGTTCGAGCCACGCTTGCGCCGCGGGGAAGCGCGCGAGGCCAGGAACCGTCGCCGCGAGATTGATCGATTTCCATTTCGGGTCGAAGCCGGGCTCCTGCAGCTTGCCTATCCGCGAAAACAGATGGTCGACGAAACGTGCGATGCGCTGGAAGCGGTTCGATTTCGCCGGAAAATTGAAGGCGACGAGAGCGGTCGGAACGGCAATCGTCGTTACAGGTTCGCCCGGCTTGATCAGATTGGGATAGTCCGCCGTATCGAGCACGGCGGGCAGATAGTAGTCCTCGAACTTGCTGTCATAGGGCATTGGCAAGAACCTGAACCCCGGCTCCCAACGGCCTCGTAGGAAAGCATCTACCGGCTTCGAGGTAATGAAGACGACCGCCGCTATCTCGCCCTTACGCATCTGCTCGAGCGCGACCTGATGCGGGATGAACGTCTTTTCCACCTCGAGGCCGAGCCGACTGAAGATCAGCGGGCCCGAATAGGCCGCTGCGGTGCCCTGGGTATTGAAGTTCACTTTCTTGCCGGCGAGATCGTTCAGACTCTGAATCTCGGGACGAACGAAGATATGAAGTTCGGACGGGAACAGATTCAGCACGTAGGCAAGCCGTTGCTGAATATCCGGCACCTGGCTTTTATATTCCTCCAGCGCGTCGGAATTGATGATCGCGGCGTCGATGCCGCGCAAATAGAGCAGTGAATTCACGTTTTCCGTGGCGCCGCGTGTCACGATCGGCAGAACGTGCAGATTGTGTCCGTCATCTACGACACGGGCAATCTCCGCCGCCAGGCGGATTGGCGCACCTTCGAGAAGGCCTCCCGCAACACCGACCGTCCAGGCGTTCATCGCCACCTGCGGCTTTGGCGGCGGCTCGCGAGCCGCCAGACGAACGCCTTGCAGCCGGGCATTTTGCGTCTGTGCGTCCGCAGCAAACGGCTGAATGATCACGGGCAAAGACGCTAATGTCACGAGCAGAAGTCGCGGACCTAAACCATCAAACCAGTTCATCAGCCAATTCCTTTCCGAGCTTTGAAGGCGCTGCCGCCCTCCCGGCGCAGAAAACTCTGTGCTACGGATGCAGCGCCTCCATGCGAGCCTTCGCCTCCTTGGTCCCCGCGGCATCAGCCTTCGCATAAAGATCTCGCGCCTTGAACGCATCGTCTCGTGTGCCATAAGCGCCCCTCTTGGGAAGTATCTGCGGATCGTAAGTTTCAGCGAGGATGAAGTTTGCCTGGGCACGGCCAATGTGCCTGAGATCTCGTAGGCGACACCTACGTCATCCTTGCTTGAGAGTGATCGCTCTTTCATTGGGTGACCCATCTGCAATCAACCGCCGCACGGTGTGATGGCCTATTCCAATGCGTTATTACTCACTTTATGTTATGCACTTCGGTTGCCCGGCAATTCTATTCCTCGCATGTAGGACCCGCGCATACCATTCCGAGTTAGGCTGCACGTCGCGGCGCCATCGCACGAACCCGATTGGCCAATGCACCAGCGTTCGCGCCTCGTCCCCCATTATTCCGTTAGCCGCTTGCTGCGCGAAACTCTTAAGGGGTACGTCCAAGGAAGCAGCTCCCACATCAGGCGATGCGGTGCGCCGCTGGGCGTGTGCCGGCCGTCGCAGACCATCAGGCGGTGTTGCCGGCGTCCACAGTCAAAACGGTGCCGGTGATGTTGCGCCCGCCTTCTCCGAGGAGATATTCGACCATGGAAGCGACGTCGTCGGCCTCGGGCAAGCGGCGCAACGCGCTGCGGCCGGCGATACGCCGGCGGCCGTCGTCGTCCAGGGACTTGGTCAGTTCGGTGTCGACGAAGCCGGGCGCGATCGCGTTCACGGTGATGCCGAGCTTGCCGACTTCGCGGGCCAGCGAACGGGTGAAGCCGCCGGCTGCGGCTTTGGACGCGGCGTAAACGGACAGGCCGTTGTAGCCGGTCGAGGCGATGATGGAGGAGATGTTGACGATGCGCCCGGCGCCGTCGGCCATCATATGGCGCACCACGTATTTGGTCAGAGCTTCCCGAATCTGCTGGGCTGCGTCTGCGGCCTGCACGGCACGGAAAACGAGATCGACGTAGCGGTCGGCCGCTTCGATGCCGGGGGAGACTGGACCGCGGCGCTGTCGCCGGCCGACCTCGTGCTGTCGCCGGCCGCCTGCTATCCCGTCTATCCGATCGCGGCGAGCCGCGGTCCGGTACCGGCGGAGGGCTGGCTCTTCGACGTGGCCGCCGATTGCTTCCGTCGCGAGCCCTCGCGCCATCTCGACCGGCTGCAGTCCTTCAGGATGCGCGAATACGTCTGCATCGGCAGCCCCGACCACGTCTCGGAATTCCGGGAGCGCTGGATGATGCTTGCCCAGGAGGTCGCCAGCGATCTCAGGCTGACCTTCAGGATCGACTACGCCAGCGATCCGTTCTTCGGCCGGGTCGGACGGATGAAGGCGGTGAGCCAGCAACAGCAGGCGCTGAAGTTCGAGCTGCTGGTGCCTCTACGCTCCGAAGAGCAACCAACCGCCTGTATGAGCTTCAATTACCACCGCGATCATTTCGGCGTCACCTGGGGCATCGCGGATGCCTCCGGGGAGCCGGCCCATACCGCCTGCGTGGCCTTCGGAATGGACCGTCTCGCCGTCGCCATGTTCCACACCCACGGCAGCAACGTCGCCAGATGGCCGACCGCGGTGCGGAACCTGCTCGGCTTCCCGCGGAACGATCGCTAGACGATTCGGCATTCGAGGAACTCCGATGCTCCAACGAAATCCCGAGGTAGCCCGCGCCCGAAGCGCCGAAGGGCCAACCTCCATGAAGAGAGAGACCATCGCCGTCCACGGCGGCTTCGACAACGATCCGGCCACCAAGGCCGTCGCGGTGCCGATCTACCAGACGGCCTCCTACGCCTTCGACAGCGCCGATCATGGAGCCGCGCTCTTCAATCTCGAAGTGGACGGCTTCCGCTACACCCGGATCGGCAATCCGACCAACGCTGTACTGGAGAAGCGCGTTGCCGCCATGGAAGGAGGCATCGAGGCGCTCAGCGTGGCGTGCGGTCAGGCGGCGGTGAACTATGCGGTGACCAACATCGCAGAGATGGGCACCAACATCGTCTCGGTCCCGCAACTCTACGGCACCACGCATACGCTGTTCGCGCACATCCTGCCGCGGCAGGGCATCACGGTCCGGTTCTCGGAAGACGACCGTCCGGCGAGCATGGAAAGATTGATCGACGACGAGACGCGCGCGGTGTTCTGCGAGAGCGTCGGAAATCCGGCAGGAAACGTCTGCGACATCGAAGCGATGGCTGGGGTCGCCCACAGGCACGGCGTGCCGCTGATCGTCGACAACACGGTGGCTACCCCGATCCTGCTAAGACCGATCGAATACGGCGCGGACGTCGTGGTGGAGTCGCTGACGAAGTTCATGGGTGGGCACGGCACCACGCTCGGCGGCATCATCGTCGACGGCGGCAAATTCCCGTGGGCGGAGCATGGCCGGCGCTTTGCGATGATGAACGAGCCGGAGAAATCGTACCACGGATTGGTCTTCACCGAACGCTACGGGCCCGCCGCCTACATCGCGCGCTGCCGCGCCGTCTCCTTGAGGAACACCGGCTCCATCCTGGCGCCGCTGAACGCCTTCCTGTTGCTCCAGGGCATCGAGACCGTCGCGTTGCGGATCGAGCGCCACGTCGAGAATGCCGAAGGAATCGCGCGGTTTCTGCGCAACGACCGCCGCGTCGGATGGGTGAACTACGCGGGCTTCCCCGACAGCCCCTATCACGCGCTGACACAGAAATATCTGGGCGGCCGGGCATGTTCGCTACTGACCTTCGGCGTAGCTGGAGGATTCGAGGCCGGCAAGCGGTTCTATGACGCGCTGAAGCTGGTCAAGCGGCTGGTCAACATTGGCGACGCGAAATCGCTCGCCTGCCATCCCGCATGGACCACGCACCGGCAAATGTCGCCGGAAGAGCAGAAAAAGGCCGGCGTGCGGCCCGAGATGATCAGGCTGAGCGTAGGAATCGAGCACGTCGACGACATCATCGCCGACCTTGATCAGGCGCTCCATGCCGCGGATCGAAATGCACCCAGCCATGAACGCATTCCGATGCCTGTCCTAGTCGACATAGACTCCTACGACCACCACCTCCTCTCGAGAGCACCGAGCGGAAGCGCCGCCGCAAAGGCATCACTGGGAAACCGGGCGGAGTGCCTCGATATCGGGCTGATCAACAACATGCCGGATGCCGCCTTGATGTCCACCGAGCGCCAGCTGTTCGACCTGCTCGACGCGGCGGCCGGAACGCTGGTCGTCAGGCTGCACTTCTACACGATGGAGACGACGCCCCGTTCGGAATGGGGGCGCGATTACGTGCGTCGATACTACCGCAGCACCGACGATCTGGTGATCGGCAGCCTGGACGGAGTAATCGTGACCGGCGCCGAACCGAGAGCTTCCCGCCTGACGGACGAGCCATATTGGACCGCCCTCGTCCAGGTCATGGATTGGGCCAGGGAGAATACGATCTCGTCGCTGTATTCCTGTCTCGCCGTCCATGCGGCCGTCCTGCATATGGACGGCGTGGAGCGCCACGCGCTGCCTGCCAAATGCATCGGTGTCTTCACTCAAACGAAGACGACAGATCATCCCTTGATGCACGACGTTCCCGCGACTTTCAGAATACCGCACGCCCGGTGGAACGAGGTGCAGGAGGAAGCTATCGCGAGCTGCGGATATTCCGTTCTCACAAAGTCGGCGGAGGCTGGCGTCGATTGCTTCGTCAAGCAACAGAAGAGCCTTTTCGTCCATTTCCAGGGCCATCCGGAATACGAGACCCAGAGCCTGTTGGGCGAATACAGAAGGGACATGGGCCGGTTCCTCCGGGGAGAGAACGAAGTCTGTCCGACGATACCGAGAGGTTATTTTGGCACGAAGGCGGAAGAGATCCTGACCACCTTCCGGCGAACAGCCCTTTCGGACAGATGCCCTGAGTTTTTCGCCGATTTCCCGGCCGATCACCTGGCAAAGAATCTGAGAAACGTCTGGCATCTGCCGGCCAGGCGCATTTACCGCAACTGGCTGCTGTACATAGCGTCGCAGCGTGCCACACGTTCAAGGCCGCTGGCCCTTACCGGAAGAAGCCGAACGAGGCCGATCTCGGACCGCGGCGGATACCGCGCATTCGGGCACCATGGGTAACGGTAGGAGGCGCAAGAAGGGGCTCGCTCTGTAACCGGAATTCCGGCTCGTCGCCACAGACGCAAGCTGGGGGCCGCCCGATCCGGAGATTCCCGCGCCGGACGACGGCCGCGATCCGCTCGCCGGGCTCTCGCTCGCCGACCTGCTGACGAAGAAGCGGGATCGGATCGTATGACGGAGTTCGGACCATGATCCGATGCCGCGAGATAGGAAGCGCCGATCTTGCCGCCGTCGCCGATCTCTTGACGCGCGGCTTTGAGGTCCGATCGCGCGACTACCGGATGGAAGGGCGCGAGGTGCCCGAGGGTTTCCCGCGCTTTGGCTACATGCTCGACCATGAGGGGACGCCCGTTGGTGTTCTGCTGCTGATCTACGCCGCGCGGGACGACGGCGGCGGGACCTGCATCCGCTGCAATGTTTCCAGCTGGTATGTGGAACCCGCCTTCCGCAACTATGCGCCGATGCTGACCAAGGTCGCGCAGCGCCACGAGCACGTCACTTACCTCAACATCAGCCCGGCGCACTGGACCTGGCCGACCATCGAAGCCCAGGGATTCCGTGCGTATTGCGACGGCTGTTCTTTTCCTTTCCCGCGCTGTCGCATTCGGCGAAGGGCATGCGCGTCGAGATCGTGCAGCAGGACGCGCAGACCATCGACGGCTTGCCCAAAGCCGACGTCGCGCTGCTTGCTCGGCACGCTGCCTACGGCTGCCTCAGCCTGGCGTGCCGCGCGGCCGACGGCCGCGGCTTTCCGTTCGTCCTGCAGCCGATGCGTACCCGCCGGATCGCGCTACCGGCGATGCAGCTGATCTATTGCCACGACGTGGCCGACTATGTCGCCTGCGCCGGCGCTATCGGCCGCTTCCTGCTCCGGCGCGGCCGGATCGCGGTCGCTCTCGACGCCAATGGCCGCATGAAGGACCTGGTCGGCTTCTATCGCGAGCTGCGCGGCCGCAAATACTTCAAAGGTCCGCAGTGCCCCCGGCTTGCCGATCTGTCGGATACCGAGCTGGTGATTTATGGACCGTAACTCAGTCGCCTGTACCGATCAGCAAGTCCGTCAGCCATTCGCGGACATGGACGTTCTTCAAGGGCCAGTGGCACGAGGGCAATGTGCCGATCATGGGGCCACGCACCCATGGGCTCTGGCTCGGCTCGACCGTGTTCGATGGTGCACGCGCTTTCGAAGGCGTTACGCCTGACCTGGACCGCCATTGCGCCCGCGTCAATCAATCCGCGGTCAACTTCGGGCTCAAGCCGATCGTCGATCTCGACACGTGGCAGGGTCTGGCGCACGAAGGCATCGCCCGGTTCCCGGTCAATGCCGAGCTCTACATCCGGCCGATGTATTGGCCACAGAACGGCGTCGGGGGCGGAATGCTCTTCGATCCGGAAACGACGGACTGGTGCCTTTGCATCTACGAAGCGCCGATCCCGAAGCCTGTCGGCAGCGCGATCACGCTGTCGCCGTTCCGCAGACCAACCGCCGAATGCGCTCCGGTCGGTGCCAAGGCCGCCTGTCTCTATCCGAACTGTTCGCGTGCGCTGATCGAGGCCGCCTCGCGCGGCTTCCAGAACTGCCTGATGCTGGACATGCTCGGCAACGTGGCTGAGTTCGGCAATTCCAACGTGTTCATGGCGAAAGATGGTGCTGTCTACACGCCGGCGCCGAACGGCACCTTCCTGAACGGCATCACCCGGCAGCGGATGATCGACCTGTTGCGCGGCGAAGGCGTCACCGTGATAGAGGCCACGCTGCGCTATGCCGATTTCCTCGCCGCGGACGAGATCTTTTCGACCGGCAATTTCGCCAAGGTCGCGCCGGTGATCCGGATCGACGACCGGCAGCTCAGCCCGGCCCCTTCTATGTGCGTGCGCGGAAGCTGTATTGGGATTTTGCGCACGCGGTGAAGCTTGCGGCGTGAGACGGGTCGGTGCGTTATCCAGTCGATCAGGGCTGGTGATGGTCGTCTAACTGAGATGGTGTGGCATGGCTTTTCGGGTTGCCGATCTAATCGTGGATACTCTGATCGCACATGGCGTCGACCGGGCATTTTGCGTACCCGGCGAAAGCTTTCTTGCGCTCCTTGACGCCCTGTACGAACGCGACGAGATCGACCTCGTGACGTGCCGCCACGAGGGAAGCGCCAGTCTTGCCGCAGTTGCCGACGCCAAGCTCACCGGCCGCGCGGGAGTGGTGATGGCGAGCCGCGGACCGGGCGCATCCAACGCGGCGCTTGGTCTCCATGTAGCTTCCCAGGAGGCCATACCCCTCGTATTGCTGGTTGGTCAGGTCGAGACGCCGGACCTCAATCGTGACGCAGTCCAGGAGATCGACACCGGGCGGGCGTTCAGTGGCCTCATTAAATGGTCCACTAGAATCGATTCGGCGGCCCAGGCGCCTGAGATGATGGCGCGCGCATTTTCCGTAGCGCTTAGCGGCACGCCGGGGCCGGTCGTGATCGAGCTTCCTCAAGATGTTCTCGAGATGGAGGCCGGCCTGCTCACCGCCAGGGTTCACGGCGTCACGCGAGCCGAGCCCAGTCGAGCCGCCGTCGAGCGGGCGGCTGCCCTGGTTGGCAACGCGGAGAGGCCGATTCTGCTGGTCGGAGGAGAGTGTCGCAGCGCGGAATTTCGCAAGGATCTGATCGCGCTGAGCGAGCGCTGGAATGTCCCAGTCGCAGTCACCACCAAGATGCAGGATCAGTATCCGAACGATCACCGGCTCTGGATTGGGCACCTTGGCTTCTTCACCTCGCCAGCTCATGTCAGGCTCTTTGAGCGAGCGGATCTGATCGTTGCGATCGGAACCCGGCTCGGCGATTTGTCTTCTCTGGGATTTCGGTTTCCGCGAAAATCGCCGACGCCTCAGCCCCTGGTTCACGTCTACCCCGATCCGAATGCGATCGGAACTCACTTACATACGAATGTTGCGATCGTCTCGTCGGCGCATCCCTTCTTAAGATCCTGGCTCGACTTGCCGGTCGTCGTACGCGAGCGCGGTGGGTGGATCGAAGCTGCGGCGAAAGCTCGAGAAGCGGTGCACGCATGGCCCGAGCAGCGTATCCCCGGCGCTGATGTCCTTGGCCATGCGGTTGCGGCCGTCGCCAAACTTTTCGGAGCAGATGGTATCGTGACGACCGACTCCGGCGACTTCGCCGCCTGGGTGCACCGGATATTCCGCTTCAAGCCGTCAGCTCGACTGCTCGGCTCCGCCTGCGGCGCGATGGGCAGTGGTGTTCCTTCCGCATTGAGCGCGAGCCTTCGCTATCCGAATCGTCAGGTGATCGCGTTTTGCGGCGACGGCGGTTTCCTGATGACCGGGAACGAGTTGGCAACTGCCGTTGCTCGCCGACTCAATATAAAGATCGTGATCTCCAACAATCAATCGTACGGCACCATCCGTTCGCATCAGGAGAGAGCATTTCCGAAACGTCCCTGGGGTACGGACCTGTCCAACCCCGATTTTGCGGCCCTTGCCCGCGCATTCGGCGCGCAGGGCTATACGATCACGAACGCAGCGCGGGCAGCCGAGGTCGTCGCGGAAGCAATGTCGGCGAACGGCCCCGTTGTGATCGAAGTTCGATCTGATGTACGCCAAACAATCGATCGATCCCTCGTTGCGGCGTCTGGCTGAGTGCTCTGACAGCCTGAATTTTCAAGAGTGAGGCAACGAAGGCGTTGGCGCGCCTAGTTTGGCTGCGTTGGTGGCGCGCGCTCGCCGAGTTTCATCCGGAGTTCGGCTCTTGGTACAAGCAGAGCAACAAGCGTAAGGGTAGCTCGCATGATCGCTTCATCTCAAGTTCGGACACAGCCCGAGGTGCCTCTTTGGAGGTAACCCGCGTTGAGCAACCGTTGAGCGCGCCGCCCAGCTACTACTTGTGGCAAGGTGGCCCCTTCAGTTTTTTTGCGATAGTCTAACTGTGTGGGTCCCGGAAGAATAACAGCCGCCACTAGCGCTACCGGGTATTTTTGAAGCCATGCATACTGATTCAATCCGTGGAGGTCATCGATGTCGCTTGCGCTTATTGAAACCGGCCATTGCAATATGGATCTCAAGCCGTCGCCGATCGAGCCATCCTGGATCCTTGAGGGCAATCCGGAAGCCCGCTCGCGCGAGCTGTCAACCAGCGCATGCGGCACCACCAGGACCCTGATCTGGTCCTGCACCGAGGGCAAGTTCAACTGGTACTACGATGTCGACGAAACCATCATGATCCTCGAAGGATCGATCGTGCTCGAGAGCGAGGGCATGCCGCCGAGGCGCTATGGCGTCGGTGACGTGATCTTGTTCCGCCACGGTGCGCACGTCAAATGGCATGTCGAGCACCATGTGAAGAAAATCGCCTTCTTCCGCCAGACCATTCCGTTCGGGCTCGGCTACGTCGTTCGCGCCATCAACAAGCTCAAGCGGATGTTCTTCGTCCCCGGCGGGCGTCGCTCCGCGCCACAACAAGACCCTGCCCCACTCTATGGTTTAGTGGGCAAGTCCACTCACATGCCGCTGCGGCCCGCATTTTCGTGGCGGCGCAAAGCACACGCTCTTTTTGCCGCGCCCTTCCTTGACGACCTGAATCTGGCGACGCTTGATGGCTTCCTAACTCTTGTACAAACAACGTGAACTGATGTCTCTAATGCCTTGTTGTCCGATTTGGGAACCATTGCCCAAATGTCATCTTGCTGTACCAAGATCGCACTCCTTATCGATGGCGCCAATCTTCATGCGACCAGCAAGACGCTTGGCTTCGACGTGGATTACAAGCGACTGCTCAAGGAATTCCAAAGTCGCGGCACAATACTTCGCGCCTTCTACTACACCGCGATCATCGAGGATCAGGAATATTCGTCGATCCGTCCCTTGATCGATTGGCTCGACTACAACGGCTATACTGTGGTCACCAAGGCGGCCAAGGAGTTCATCGACGCCAGCGGCCATCGCAAGGTGAAGGGCAGCATGGACATCAAGCTCGCTGTTGATGCCATGGAGCTTGCCGAGCATATGGATCAGATGATTCTTTTCTCAGGCGACGGCGACTTGCGCCCGCTGGTCGAGGCAATGCAACGTCGAGGAGTTCACGTCACCGTCGTCTCAACCATTGCCAGCCATCCTCCGATGATCGCCGATGAACTTCGGCGTCAGGCCGACGCTTTCATCGACCTCGTGGATTTGAAGCCAAAGCTTAGCCGCGACCCGTCCGAGCGGTCACCTTCGCGCGAGCCGCGCCATCACGCGTTACACTTGCAACGCGATCACGACAGCTGACAACGACCTTCAATGATCAAGTAACGCCTATCGCCCAATGTCTTGCTCTTTTCATTTTTGCAGCAGTGCAGACGAATCCTAGAATGAAAAGACCGCGGGCATTTTCGCGCTGCGGCCCCCGGGCTCAAATCCATGGGTATGAAAAACACTCGATCCGCCATCCCGGTTCTCCGAACACTGAGCCGAATATCTTCGAGTGTGGAGTCGCAAATGCTGTTCCAGACGAGGAGCACGTCGGCTGTTGCGCAACGGAGACAGCATCGAGGACGAACGCATGCTGCACTGATGCTCGGCACATCGCGCGCCGCTGTGCCCGCGCTCCGCCTCCTTTTTCCGTCGTTCCCAAACGGTCGAACCGTTCAATCCCTTCTTCCATGTCAGGCATTTTGCGGGCTGAAAATACCGTTGGTGGAAGAGATCCGTGCCGAGGCATGAACGTTGCGGTTGATACTTGACAACCGCTCGTACGTTGATGGGGCTAGCCAGGAAACGGACTGGATAAGCCTGATGCCCGCTTCGCCCCGGAAGCGGAGCAGGCGCGGTTTCACTTTCTGCAGCTCCTGCCAAGACAGCAGCCAACAGGCCGGACGAGGGTTACGAACTCCGCTTCGGGCGGAGTGAAATCAGTCGCATGAGTTACTACGCTACCTGCAACATTAGCTGACCCGTTGGATGCCGTCGCATCCAACGGGTCAGATCGCCTCGCCGTTGCGGACCTCCAACGCAATGCGGTTCCGAATCCCGGCAGCGAGACCGCCATAGTGAAACCGGACCCGCTTCTCCCATCGATGCACCGATGACTGCGTCCTTGCACCGACAATAAATGGCGGCGAACGAAAATAGCGACGTCTTTTCTTCAACGGGCAGCGGAACTCGCCTTTCCAAATGAAGCAATGGAAGGCGATTTAGACGAACAATATCAATTGGCTGGCGACGCAGTGATGATCGCACCGGTCTCCGCTGCAATTCCCTGCTAGCAGGGAATTTTACAGGGAAATTTGTGATTTTGGGCTCTGACACGGGGCTGCCTAGCCGAGAAAAGGCTGCCCCGCAACACTTTTGCGATCGTTCCCTCCTCCAAGTAACAGGGAAATACTTCGGGGTAACAGGGAATTATCACGAAACAACAGGGAATTATCACGAAACAACAGGGAATTTCACGCGGTATTGCCGCCTGACGCTATCCGGCAAGAGACCCCACGTTTGGGTTCGACCACGTTACCCCACACGCCGCCTTTACCCGGGGCCCTTCAGGCAACGTGTTGCGCCAATTTCAGATGTATCAGCGCGTCGTCTCGATGTCCGCTTTGCCCCGAGGATTCGGAAGTCGCCGTGCACCGACACTATGTCCGTTTGGTGCCATCGATCGGGATAGGGGGGAGCCTCGCGGCTCCGCCCCTCCCACACCACCGTACGTACGGCTCCGTATACGGCGGTTCGAGAAGTTACGCTAACGCGCTTCGATCAAGGTCGGGAGACCGAGCGATTTGAAGTGGGCATTGGAGAGCCCGACAGAGAGGGCTTTGCTCCGGGCAATATGCCATGGTCCACGGCCGCTACCGGCCGTATTGCGCAATTCCCCCGAGACTCCCAGCGCGATGAGTGCTGCTCGACGACGTCCTGGTGTTTTCCATTGGCGCCAAAGAGCGGCCCGCAATCGCAACCGGACCCAGCGCGTGAGGGCGATCAACACCTCGGGCGTTTCGCAAAAGCCGAAATAGCCGCGCCAGCCCCGCATATACTGGGCCAGTTCCTCCATTGTCGTCTTGATGCTGACGCCCTTGGCCCTTCGCGTGATATCCCGGATTCGCTGTTTAAACCGGTCCAGAGATTTCGGCGCAATCGTGCGCTTGATGTCCGGACCAGCCGTAAAGCTGAACCCGAGGAACTTCCGTTCCTGCGGTCGTGCCACCGCACTCTTTGCCTCGTTTACCTTGAGCTTGAGCTTTTGTGTGATGAAGCGCGTGATGCTCTCCATCACCCGCTGACCCGCGCGTTCGCTGCGAACGTAGATGTTGCAGTCGTCCGCATAACGAACGAAGCGGTGTCCCCGGTACTCCAGCTCGCGGTCGAGTTCGTCGAGCACGAGGTTACTGAGCAGTGGCGAAAGCGGTCCTCCTTGCGGAGTCCCTTCCACGCTCGGGCTGACCAGTCCGCTCTCCATCACCCCGGCATTGAGGAATGCCCGGATGAGCTTCAGCAACCGCTTGTCCTCGACGCGTTTGGCGATCTGGCCCATCAGTTTGTCATGATTGACTCGATCGAAGAACTTTTCCAAATCGAGATCAATCACCCAGCTGTAGCCTGCAGCGATATATTGCTGCGCTTGAGCCACGGCGTGATGTGCCGATCGGCGCGGTCGGAACCCATAGCTGTGTTGGGAGAACGTCGGGTTCCACCGCTTTTGCAGCACCTGCATCACCGCTTGCTGGACAAAGCGGTCCAGCACGGTAGGGATGCCGAGCTTTCGCACCCCTCCTCCATCCGGCTTCGGGATGTCCACCCGCCTCACCGGTTTCGGTTCGTAGGTCCCGATCAGCAGTTTCTCCCGAATAGCCGGCCAGTGCTGCTTCAGATAGTCGCCGAATTGGTCGACAGTCATCCTGTCGACGCCCGCACTACCTTTGTTGCTCTTCACTTGCCGCAATGCTTCCTTCAGGTTTGCTCGCTCACATACTTCCTCCATGATTCGATACGTGTTGGCTGGGCGTTCGGGCTCATTCACCACCGAAAGCGATTCGATGTCTTCCCCACCGCCTGCCGGGCTTCACCCGTCGGCACCGATGAGAAGTCCAGTCTCAACTGGATGTTCAGCCGCTTGTCGCCTTCGAGACTCATGTCCTACTTGCCTCTCCTCTCGTTCGGGCCTTCAGCCACCGTTCCCGGCTCGACCTATCTGTTGACTCCGCCTTTCGGCACGGAGTGCCTCACTAGCCTTGCCGACGACATGACCTAATACGCCCTCTGCTGACTTCTGCCCTGCGGTCAGACCGCCTCACGGCGCTCTCAGTCGCCGAAGCGACACCGAGCAGATCTCCTGGGGTAAGTTCAGTCGCTTTCCGTGCACCGTCGCCGGATCTACGCTTCGCATCCTTGATGGATATGGACTTCGCGGTAAGTCGCCCGCTCGTCCGACTCTTGTCCATCGACTCGCACGTTTGCTCGACGCTTCCTTCAGACCTCGCCTCGCGGCGACAGCCCTTGCGTTCTTGCTAACCCTTCACCTCCATCAGGTTGGGTGGAGGACTTTCACCTCCAAGCTACTGAATATGCCCAGCACACGACTAAACCGCTCGCGCGGTAGGGCGCTGCGGCGGGCGGCATGGGCGTGCCAATAATGGATGAACGATGGAGCGTCTTACCTGACGATGAGGGGCCAGAAGCACGGCCCCAGAATCGACGATCGGTCAGCATGATGATCGCGCGATCTATCATCGACGGCGTTGGGAGCGCACCGGACGTAGCGCGACGACATCTGCATCGCGGACGTTTCGAATACCCGAACCGATGCGATCGGAGATGCAGTCATGATCGCGAGTGGTGTATAAGGCGAGCTCGAAACAATTCTGTTGGACGCTGTCACGTGGAAATATTTGTTCGGCCGATGCGGTAGAAAGGCTGCCATCAGGCACATAACGCACAAGTTGCAATATGTGCCCTTTTTACAACGCGTAACTCTTTGAAATTACAGGAGCGGCGAAAGGTGTTTTCCCCATTCGCAAAGTTCGTGCCATATCGTAAAAGTTGTGCTCACATTCAGGCACGACAGCCGTCAAATCCCCCATAGCGTCTGACGCGCCACCTCGCCACACATCCCGCGGTTTCCTCCATTGAAGGTTTGCGTACGCCGGCCCCGTGCGCGCGGCACCACCGTCATGGGGCCGGCATCCGCAAACCTTCAACAGCGGAAATTCCTTCGCGGGTTACGCGCACGCTGTCTGCACACGCTACGTCATCGTTGAGACGTGAGGCTATGGCCTCTCGCCGCGCCGCGAGCCGATTCGAGCGTGTCCGCTTGCAATGCCGCGCGCCTCTCGACGACGGCGTGATTGAACAGTTCGAGCACCAGAACAAAGGCCGCCAGTTCCTCTTCCTCGATGGCGCCGTCATCGTAACATTCGAGCGTTTCACTTATGATGGCGTCGACCTCGCGCTGCATCGCCTGCAGTTCCCGGTTGGATTCCGCGGTGCGTACGCTGGAAACCATGGCCAGGATTCTGTTGCGATGGCTGGTGTTTTCGCCCTTTCATCCCGATTCAAATAGTGACGCAACCAGGCGCCGGCCGAACCGATCCCGGAAAGAAGCAGGAGCGAAAACCAGAAGTAATCGCCGTACCTGTCGAGGAAGGTGCGTTCGGTGCCGTCGATGACAGCTGCCGCTCCCCGATGCACCGGCAGCTCGGCGTCTTTCTCGGTGTCCGGCTTGGTGATGTGCGCAGCGCCAGGCACTTGCCTGGCAATCGCCTGACGGACGGCGAATAGCTGCCGGAAAAATGCCGCAGCCGTCGTTTGAGACAAAGCCTTTCGCGCCATGATCAGGTGGCTGACGTTGACGGTCTCGACTTTGTCGTCCGGCCAGGCCGGATTCGCATTGAAGATGCTGGGTGGAATTTCCTCGGATTCATAACGCGGGTGCTTCAGGGCGATGGCTTCCGATGCCTCGATCGCGGCTCGCCTCGCGACCGGGCCGTCGCGGTGATGGCGTCGGAGGTGATTTTGCTATCGAGCGGACCGACCGCCATAAATGCATCGAGAGTCGGGTCGCGCGCCAGCTCCTCGATTTGGTCCGTGCCAAATTGCGTTTCCCCGACCTTGTCCGCCTCCACGCCGGAGGCGCTCAGAATGACCCGCAGCAACGCGGCGTTCGCTGGCGTCAGGCCAATCATACCGACCCTGTGCCCTGCGAGATCGGCGATCTCCTTGATTTTCAGCGCGGGCTTTCTTTTGGAGCTCTTGTCCGCAAGTCCGGAAGGCGCCCACAGCACAACGAAGTTCTTACGCACGATGGCGACGGTCTGTGCGTCGGCCGGCATCTCCAGATCGCCACGACCGACTGCAAGGTCGGCCTTCCCAGCACCAAGCAGGGCGAGGGCTTCGACCGCGCCGTCGGTCGTGATAAGAGACAGCCTGACTGTCCTGCTTTCGCTGGCGAAGGCCCCGGCCGTCGCCTGAATCACTTTGTGATCGTCGCTTCCCGGCGGTCCGACCGCAATCCGGAGAGTTACCGGCTGCAACGCATAATACAGTGCGCCCGCTGCGGCGCCAAAAATAAGAAATCCAACCGCCAAGACCAGCAGTAAGGTGTTGCTCCTTCTCCGCCGTCGGCGGGCTGCGTCACTGGTTTCACTTGTACCATCGGACGAGGACATTTCCGCTGCCAGTCGGAGATCAAAAGCGCTTCCTGCTTTGCAAGAATACCACATTTTCCAAGGATAACGTCGCAGCAGCGACCTTGGTTTCACGAGCGGAACACCATATGGCGGCCTGAAAAATGCGACTGGCTGGCTATGGTCTCGACGACGCTTGCCGAACAACCACGACACTGAATGAACGTCCGATACTGGAAAGGGTCGATGGCCGGAATGGGACGACATACCATTGCCTAGAGGCCGACTTCCGGTAATGGGATGGTCCGGCCGTGCTCCTGCCCCGCCAGCAAGCGAAGCTGGCAAGGGGCGCCAAAGACGAGGAGCACGCCATGTCTCAGACACCCAATACCGCAATCGCCGTGATCGGCATCGATATCGGCAAGAACTCGTTCCACGTCGTGGGCCACGATGCGCGCGGTGCCATCGTGCTGCGGCAAAAATGGTCACGTGGCCAAGTGGAAGCGCGGCTCGCCAATATACCGCCTTGCCTAATCGGCATGGAAGCCTGCGTCGGCGCACATCACCTGAGCCGCAAACTCGCATCGCTTGGTCACGATGCCCGGTTGATGCCGGCCAAATATGTCCGCCCCTATAGCAAGGGACAGAAGAACGACTTCAATGATGCCGAAGCGATTGCCGAAGCCGTGCAGCGCCCGACGATGAAGTTCGTGGCGACCAAGACCGCGGAGCAACTGGATCTGCAGGCGCTGCATCGGGTGCGCGAGCGGCTGGTGTCGCAACGCACCGGCATCATCAACCAGATTCGCGCCTTCATGCTGGAACGCGGGATCGCCGTGCGCCAGGGTATCGGCTTCCTGCGCACGGAACTGCCCACCATCCTTGCGACGCGCACCGATGCCCTGTCGCCACGCATGTTGCGTGTCATCGAGGAGTTGGCAGGCGACTGGCGCCGGCTGGATCAGCGCATCGATGGCCTATCCGGCGAGATCGAAGCACTGGCCCATCAAGATCAGGCATGTTCGCGCCTGATGACGGTGCCTGGCATCGGGCCAATCATTTCGAGCGCCATGGTGGCCGCGATCGGCACTGGAGACGTATTCTCCAAAGGCCGCGACTTCGGCGCCTGGCTCGGACTGGTGCCCAAGCAGATCTCGAC
>NZ_JAFCLU010000054.1 GCF_018130385.1 Bradyrhizobium sp. AUGA SZCCT0283
CATCTTAAGCGCTATTTGCACACGAGACCGCGGGTGCAGCAAGCACCCGGCATTCCCTGCTCCCTCTCGTTGGGGGGATAAGGTTGATGGAAAGCTCGGGCGCTTTGCGTCGCGAGAACGCGGGGTTATGTCGCAAATGTCTCCACCCCCTCATTGCGAGCCAACGGGTCGCGCGAATGCGCGCCCGTTGGCTCGCAATGACGTGGATAGGCCGCAGCGTACTAGATACCCCGCATGCGCGGGAAATGACGGTCTGTGGCTGCTACCGAACCAGAAGACTACCCCTGCGGCGTCACCGATATCCTGGCGCAGTCGCGGCGGCCCATCAGCACGCAGTCCTGGGTCTTGCGCAGATCGGCGATGCTGACCGCAAGCCAGATACCGATGGCGGTCAGCGCCACGGTGAACGCGAGCGCTGCGACATTGGCGAGCATCCGATGACGGAAATCGTCACCCTCGTCGCGCGCCCGCTCGTAGCGGGACAGATCGTTCGCCGCGGGCGACGTGTTGGTGTTGGGCGTCTTGGCCGGACCGGGTTCTTCCCGTCCGCCCGGCGGCTGGGCGGAGGTGCGCGGCCGGAACTTGAGCACGACGTGCTCATCGTCCGAAACAATGGGCCGCTGGGTTTTCACTGCCGCCGATCCGCGAAAAATCTTGGGCGTTTCTTAGCACATCGGCCGCGCTTCCAACATGAAATGTTGGTGGGCGCGGGACAGACATCTATTCCTGCAGCGTCTCACGGAACTACAAGGGAGCCTGCCGCCAGGCGATTTTTGCCGGTTAAAGCGAGAAGGGCTCATGGCCAATTAGATGGCGGCTACCCCGGTTATGCGTCCGGGAAAGGAGCAGGCGGCGGCTCCTGCCCGGTCTCGTCCTTGCCGCCAAGCCTGGTATGCAACCAGCGTTCAATTCGGCCGCCAACGGTCAACACCGCGAAGGTGATGACCAATGCGATGATCACCACTCGCCATTGTCCGAGGCCGCAGACAATTCCGATGCAGGCCGCCAGCCAGGTGCAGGCGGCGCTGGTGAGCCCGCGAACCCTGAAATGACGTCCTGCGTGGACAATAACCCCGGCGCCGAGAAAGCCGATCCCGGTCAGGATTCCCTGCATCACCCGGCTGCCGGCGTCCGAGACGATTTTGGCCTCGTCCGAATGGACCAGCACCAGCAGCATGGCCGTCGCAAGGCTGACCAGCCCCAGCGTCTTCAATCCGATCGGCTTTCCGTGCAGATCGCGATTGAGACCGATCAGCCCGCCCGCGAGCGTGGCGATGCCGAGACGCAGTATGATTTCGGTCCAGTCCAGCAATGCGGGAAACCTCCGGGCTTTGGGCTATTTCGGCTTGGCCTATTTCGCCTTGGGCTATTTCGGCAGCCGCCCCATCATGTAGAACTCGTCATTCGGGCGCATCGCGGTGACGTTGGCCAGCCGGTTCGACAGCGCAAAGAAGGCCGCAATCGCCGTGATGTCCCAGATGTCGTCGTCGGAAAAGCCGTGGCCGGCAACTTCGGCAAAATCCGCCTCCGAAACCGTGTTGGCCTCCTGGCTCACCTTCATGGCGAAGTCGAGCATGGCGCGCTGCCGCGGCGTGATGTCGGCCTTGCGGTAGTTGACCGCGATCTGGTCGGCGATGACAGGGTTCTTGGCCCGGATGCGCAGGATCGCCCCGTGGGCAATCACGCAGTAATGGCACTGGTTGGCGGCGGACGTCGCCACCACGATCATCTCGCGCTCGGCCTTGGTCAGCCCGCTGTCCTTCTCCATCAGCGCGTCATGATAGGAAAAGAAGGCGCGAAATTCGTCCGGGCGATAAGCCAGCGTCAGGAAGACGTTCGGGACGAAGCCGGATTTCTCCTGCACCGCGAGGATCCGGGTGCGGATGTCCTCCGGCAGTCTGTCGATGGCGGGCGGCTGAAATCGTTTGGTGGCGGGCTTGCTCATGAAAGGTTCCGGCTTAAGGCCGCGAGGCGGCGTTGCCGGGACCATATATCGTATTGCGGCGACGTGGATACCGGCTCGCGTCAAGAATTCGCGCGAACGATACCAGCCTCAGCGCAACGGCTTCTTCAGGAGCGAGAACCGGTCGGGGTCCAGCCCCATCGAGGGCTGCAGCATCGGCGCTTCCACCGGCGTCATGATGCGGGCGGCGGGCCGGTCGTTGATCGAGGGATCGTTCGGCACGTCGCGGTTCGAGGTGGCGCCGCGCCAGCGGTCCAGCACGGCGGAGACGAAATGCATGTCGTGGCCGGCGGCGACCGACGGCACGGACGCGATGGTGGCTTCGCTGCGCGGCAGCTGGTGGACCGGAACCTCCTTGAAGCGCAGGCGGGTCGGCAGCGCCACGCCTTCGCCGAAGGCCAGCACTTCGCGAGTGCCGAGCGAGGGCACGAACGACAGGAGGTTGGCGGCGGCGTCCGAGACCGCCGAGCGCAACAGCGCCTGGTCGCGGTCGTTGGCAAGCCGCATCGCAAACAGCGTGTTGCACTGGGAGATAATGGTGGCGTCGAGTTCTGCCGGACGCTGGGTAACGAGGCCGAGAAAGACGCCGTATTTGCGGCCCTCCTTGGCGATGCGCGAGACCGCTTTCCGCGTCGGGCCGAACCCGATGTTGCGGTCGGCCGAGGCGTAGCGGTGCGCCTCTTCGCAGACGAACAGCAGCGGCGACACGCCGTCGCTCCAAAGGCCGAAATCGAACGCCATGCGGCACAGCACCGACACCACGGAATCGACGACTTCAGCGGGGAAGCCGGCGAGCTGCATGATGGTCATCGGCCGGCCATTGGCGGGCAGGCGGAACAGATGGCTGATCACTTCCGCCATGGTGTCGCCGCCAACATTGGCGTTGTCGAACATGAAGGTGTAGCGCGGATCGTTGCGCACGGTTTCGATGCGCGAAATCAGCTTGTGATAGATGATGCGCGAGGAGCGGTTCTCCAGCTTGCCCATCCGTTCGTCGATCAGCGAGATCAGATCGACCAGGCGGTAGGGCACCGGCGTATCGACGGTATAGCCGCCCGATTTGGGGTCGGCACGCTTGAGCCCGAGCCGGTCGGAGTTCTGGTATTGCGTGTAGATGCCCTTCGCCATCGGAATGACTTCGGCGAGAACGTCAAGTTCTTCCGGCACGCCGGGACGGCCGCCGAACAGGACGTCCACAATCTCTTCGAAATTGAACAGCCAGAACGGCAGTTTCAGGTTGCGCGGGTTGAGCACCAGCGCACGGTCGCCGAAGCAGCGGCCATACTCGTTGTGGACGTCGAGCAGGAATACCCGCAGGTTCGGCCGCGCCTTGAGAATCTCGTTGAGCAGCAGCGAAACGCTGGTCGATTTGCCGACGCCGGTGGAGCCGAGGACCGCGAAGTGCTTGGAAAGCATCTCCTCGACATCGACATAGGCGATGACGGAGCGGTCCTGCTGCAGGGTGCCGATATTGATCTGGTCCGACCCGCTCGGCGCATAGACGGTGCGGAGGTCCTGGGCGGTGACGAGGTCGACGGCATCGCCGATGGTCGGATAATTGGTGACGCCGCGCTGAAACTTGGGGCGGTCGCCGCCGGAAATCTCCCCGAGCAGGTCGACCGACGCGGTCGCCATGTATTCATCGGAGCTAGGCTGGTTCTCGCACGACACCTCGGTGATCATCGCGATGATGGTGGTGGCCGCCGCACAGCGAATACTGATGAAGCGGCCGACGGTGGCGCGCGCTTCGGAGACGGGCACCTGGCCCGGCGCCAGCAGTCCGACCCGGGCGAGGGAGCCGCGCACGGAAATCACACGTCCGAAGGATGTCACGGTGCTGAACCTGGATCTCATGAATTGGGGTCTGGCCCCCATTATGGGCAGCCCCGACTAGCGAAACGGTTAAACAGGCGGGGTTTCGTATCAGCTAAATCTGCGGCATCTCGGTCAGGATTCGTTTTTGCGGCGGAGCTCTTGCAGCGCCGTCGGGTATCAGTTGCGCTGGAAAATAAGGGCTTTCTCGCATTTTCGGCGGCGCGCGATGCCGGCTTCGGATTAATCATTCGTTTACCACCTCGCACGACAGCAGCCGCCCGCCGGGCGCGTCTCGGTAACCTCTGATGCCGGATTGCGGATTGGAGTCAGCACGTGTGCAAGGTAACCGATCGCTAACCGCAAGTTGTAACGCGCTTTCCATCAGTGCTGCTTAACACTGCCGTGGGGCGCGCGATCAGCGGTCTGAGTTCCATTGCACGGACTCCTGTCGCATTCCAGAGGCAGGTCGGGTGAGCAACGAGGGCGGTCGTCAAATATCGGTCGGTTCTGCGCAAGAAAGCAGAACGGTCAAACTGCTTGTGGCGTGCGGGATCCTGCTCGCGGTGGTGATTGCGGCCGACCCGGCGGCGTGGAGTCTTCGCGAACGCGTGCTGCTTGCGCTCGTCGCCGTCCTGTCCGTCATGGCCGGTCTGCTGGTGAGGCGCGATCGCTTGACCGATCAGCGGCTGGCGGCCGAGCGGCGCCAGCTCTCGATTGCCGTGAACAATATCCCGCAAGGTCTTGTTCTGTATGATGCATCCGCGCGGATCATCATTTGCAACCAGCCCTATCTCGACATGTTCGGATTGTCGCCCGATGTGGCCAAGCCCGGCTGCACGATGCAGCGGCTGATCGCCCACCGGAAGGAAACCGGATCGTTCGATGGCGACGTCGACGCGTTCTGCAACGCGATCATTCAAACGGTGTCGCTCGGCAAGGCGACGCGGCAGCTGACGGAAGCGCCGGGTGGCCGGGCGATCGAGATCATCAACCGGCCGCTGAAGAGCGGCGGATGGGTCGCGACCATCGAGGACGTCACCGAGCGCAGGCGCGCGGACGAGAAGATCGCGCATCTGGCGCATTACGACGGGTTGACCGACCTGCCGAACCGGATCCTGTTCCGCGAGCGGTTGGAACAGTCGCTCAAGGCGATACAGCCGGGCGAGCAACTGGCGGTGCTCTATATCGACATCGACGAGTTCAAGAGCGTCAACGACGCGCTCGGCCATCCGATCGGCGATGAGCTGCTCAAGGGCGTCGCCGAGCGCCTGCGCGGTTGTCTCAAGGAAACCGATGTGGCGGCCCGGCTCGGTGGCGACGAGTTTGCCGTCATTCAGACCGCCATCAAGGACCGGTCGGAAACCACTCAGCTGGTTGATGAAATCCACTCGGCGATCAGGCAGCCTTTTGACTGCATGGGGCATCTGATCACCACCGATGCCAGCATCGGCATCGCGCTTGCCCCGGTCGACGGGGTAGACCTCGACCAGTTGTTGAAGAATGCGGACCTCGCGCTCTACGGCGCCAAGGGCGACGGACGACGGACCTACCGCTTCTTCGAGATCGGCATGGATCACCGCGCCAGGGCGCGGCGAAGCCTGGAGCTCGAGCTGCGTCAGGCGATCAGCGACGGCAGCCTCGAGACCTACTATCAGCCGGTAGTCAATATCGAGGACGACAAGATCTCTTCCTGCGAGGCGCTGCTGCGGTGGCGGCATCCCGAACGCGGCATGATCTCGCCGGCGGAATTCATCCCGATCGCGGAAGACAGCGGGCTGATCAATCAGCTCGGCCTGTGGGTGCTCAATACCGCCTGCGCCGAGGCCGCCAGCTGGCCGGATCATGTCCGCGTCGCGGTCAACGTCTCGCCAGTGCAGTTCAGGAGCCCGTCGCTGGCGTTGAACGTGGCGGCGGCGCTCGCGGCTTGCGGCCTTGCCGCCAGCAGGCTGGAGCTCGAGATCACCGAGGCCGTGCTGATTCGCGACGACGAGGCGGCGCTCGACATGCTGCACCAGTTGCGCAAGCTGGGTGTGCGGATCGCGCTGGACGATTTCGGCACCGGCTATTCCTCGCTCAGCTACCTGCAGCGTTTCCCGTTCGACAAGATCAAGATCGACCGCTCCTTCATCAAGGATATCGCCGGTCCCGGCGCGTCCTCGTCCATCGTCCAGGCCGTGGTGAACATCGCGGCCGCCAGCGACATGACGACGACGGCGGAAGGTGTCGAAACCGAGCAGCAGCGAAATCTGCTGTACATCCTCGGCTGCACCGAGATGCAGGGCTATCTGTTCAGCCCTGCGATATCGGCTGCCGAGGTGAGGCGGCTGTTGCTCTCGCACCGCGGCAGGGCCATGTCGGCTGCTTGATGTCGGCTGCTTGAAACGCCGGGCGCGGCTTGCTATCCAGTTCTGCATAACAAGAAACAGGGCAGGGTGGACCGCGATGAATCGCGACAACGCATCTTGAGCGACCCGGCGCCGCCTTCCGCGCTCGCACCATTCCGTGTCAGGAACTACCGCTTTCAATGGCCGGCCGATCTGCTCACCTCGTGGGCGTTCGAGATGGAAACGCTCATTCTGGGCTGGTACGTGCTGGTCGAGACCGGTTCGGTCCTGCTGCTCACGCTGTTCGCCTCGCTCAGCTATGTCGGTACGCTGGTAGCGCCGCTGTTTGGCGTCGTCGGCGACCGGATCGGACACCGCGATCTGCTGGCGATGATGCGCGCGACCTACGCGGTGCTGGCGGCCGTGCTGATGACGCTGGCGCTGTCCGGCCATCTGGCGCCGCTCTATGTGTTCATGGTCGCGGCCGTGATGGGCATCGTCCGCCCATCGGACCTCGGCGTGCGCGGCGCTTTGGTCGCGACCATCATGCCGCACGGCCAATTGATCGGGGCGATCAGCATCTCGCGCACGACGATGGATACCGCGCGCATCGCCGGTGCGCTGAGCGGCGCCGGATTGTTTGCCGCGCTCGGCATGGGCCCGGCCTATGTGGCGATCGTCTGCCTCTATATGACCGCTACCGCGCTGACGCTGTGCATCGTGGCCTCGGCAAAACCGCACGCGGCGGGCGAGGCGGCCAGCGAGGCGTTGCAGCGCTCGCCGCTGCGCGACCTCAAGGAAGGCGTGGCCTATGTCTGGACCACGCCGCGGATGCAGGCCGCGCTGTGGGTCGCATTCCTGGCCAATTTGACGGCGTATCCGCTGTCCAACGGCCTGCTGCCCTACATCGCCAAGACGATCTACGGCACCAACCAGACCGGGCTTGGTTATCTGTCGGCGAGTTTTGCGATCGGCTCGCTGGCCGGCTCGATCGTGTTGAGCCTGATCCGCGATATCCGGGTGGCTCGGCTGATGATCGGCGCCACCGTCGTCTGGTACGCGACCTTGCTTATCTTCGTGCAGATGCAGACGGTGCCGACCGCGATCATATGCCTGGTGGTGGCGGGCTTTTCGCAAAGCCTCGCCATGATCTCGATCGCCGTCATCCTGATGCGGACCGCGAGTGAGAATTTCCGCGGCCGGGTGATGGGGGTCCGCATGATGGTGATCTATGGCCTGCCGATTGGCCTGTTGGCTGCCGGCAGCCTGATCGACGAGATCGGATTTGCGGCGACCGGAACGCTCTATGCGGCGGCCGGCCTCGCCTTGATGCTGGCGGTCGTGCTGCACTGGCGCGCCGATCTGTGGCACGTGCACGCGCCGGCGAATGCGCGGTAGGCAGGCGGCCTCGGGTCACGCGGTCCAGTCGACCAGGGGGGAACTTCCGATTGCGGGCGTACTTGGTCCGTGGCAGGCTCGAAACAGGCCATGGCGAAACGCACACCGCACCAGAAGACCGGAATCACCAAGCACAAGGTCGCCGACGGCATCTATCTGCTTCGGTTCAAGACCCAGTATGAGCTGACGTCGACGTTCCTGCGCGTGCAGGAACATTACGAGTCTCCGCAGTTTCATGGCCGGATATTCACCCTCGAACAATATATGGACTGGTACGCCGCCGAGAACGGCGCCTTCACCTACTTTCAGGACTGGTCGGGCTTCAACGTCCCTTCGACCGCCTTCCAGCCCTTCTACGAGGGCAAATTCGATCCGCTGACCCGCAAGGAAAAGCGGCTGCTCGCCTTGTTCAGAAATCTGCAGGGACGCTTCTACGTCATCGGAGTCCACGACGGCGGCAAGAAGGGCACCCTTACCCACGAACTCGCGCATGCGCTATTCTTCATCGATGACGCTTACCGGCAGGCCGTGCGCGAGGCGATGCGCGGCTACGACACCTCTGCGCTCGAAGCGCGACTGGCCAAGGCGGGCTATGCCCGCCACGTCATTCCCGATGAAGTGCAAGCCTATATCGTGGCGCCTTCCGGGGAACTGGGCGCGGCTTCGCGGGCGCTCATGCCGTTGCGCAAAAAACTACGCGCGCTGTTCAGGCAACATGCGAAGGGGCTGTCGGTGCCGGCGCGCTAGCTGAATTTCTCGGTTATGTAGGCGATGGCCTTGTCCTGCCGGAAATAGTTGCAGTGCCAGACCGTATCCGAGGTGCCGAAGTCGCACGGCTCTGCGGCAAGTTTCAGCTTGAATTCGGCGTCCCCCAGATCCGTCATCGACGCGGTGTCCACGACGAGATCATTCTTGCCCGGGAAAACGATGTCGGCGGCGAGATCGCCCATCCGGTCCTTCCGGAAATTTCGCCAGAACTTCCATCCCGGATTTTCAGTCTCAAAGTTCGATTTGATCACATAGTACAGTGGATCGACGGCGCAGGGCCCGAGCCGAAGACGATTGATCTCGTGATTGTTGCTGACGGCCGATTGCCCCGCGAGTCCCGGGATCAGCGCTACCAGCGCATCCACCAGCGGCGTCTTGGCGAGTGCCCCCGTGACCGACACAATGACTTCGACGAGCTTGCCCCCGACCCACAGAAACGGGTTTGCCGTGCCGGCGAGCTTCAGGGTTACCTCCGCGAATGAGCCAATGTTGGAAATCAGGCTCATGGCGTTCTGAAGTTTATCGGGAGCCGCAAGCGAGGTTCCGTGCAGCGGCGAGCCGGCAAAGACGACGCGTACCGGTTTGCCTTCGCCAAGCTGCAGCGAACTTCCGAATGCCTCAAGCCACCAACGTACGATCAGACCGCCCCGGCTATGGGCGATGACATCGATGGCGCCGGTCGAGCCCGCAAAGGCCCTCCCGAGTTCGAGGGCGTTGATCACGGGGCTGACCGACAGGGTGGCGTGCTCGAAGAAGATCGCGCGGTCATATTTCTTCGCGCCGTCCATCGCGTCGTTGAGAAGCCGCTGGCCGGCCGGCGTCGCCTTGAACTCGTCGAGCATATTGCTGGCGGTCGAGAACGTGCCATGGACGAACAGCAGCGTGCGGCCGGCGAAGGGCCCGGCAATTTCGATGTTACCGAGGGTGAAGTTGCTGTTGCGGCCCTGCAATTGCCTCAACCGCGAGCGCAGCGAAATGTCGATCGCTGCATTCAGTCGTTGATCGATCTTGCCGAGGGCGGCAATGACCTGGTTGGGCGCCAGCACCGGAAACTCTTTCGCCAATACGACAACTCCTTCCCTTGCGGGCGGTTCGCCGCGGGCCCGCGCCCGGCGTCGGCGGCGAGCGGAAGCGGGTCCGGGCGCCGGAATGCCATCGCGCCAGTACAGGACGCCGTCTTCCTCGACGAGCGAAACAAGTTTGATTGGGCTGTCGGGGCTGTTGGCGACCCGCCGTCGTCGCCGCCGCAATCCAGCGACGGACTCGCTATCCGGGTCGAACTCGACATGCAGCCCGCTGAACAGGTCGTCGGTACGGTCGGCGGCATCGATGTGTGACAGGAACCGCAAGGAGGCTTCGCTTGCATCTTGGGCCATGGTCGGTTCCGTCACTCGTTGATGATCGGAAGGGGAGTCACTGCAGGATCCGCCGTGCGTGCAAGTTGTATGTCCAGCAGACTATCGAACTCCTTGCGGCTGCGCAGATTTGCCCGGCCTTCCTTCATGGCATCGTGGAAACCGTTGGCTCCCGTCAAGAAGGTGGCTTCCAGCATGACGAGATCGCCCGACGCCACGTATTCCTTGATCTCGTCCAGATTCAGCCGGGTCAGACGCCACCCATAGGGATCCACATACGGCAATCCACCTTCGCGGGAGGATTTGTCTCCGACGACCGGGACTTTTGGTGGAATAGTCTCGATCGAAACGAGACTGTCGTGGGCCTCCTCGGACCTCCAATAGCCGACGAAGGCGTGGCCGGTCAGCAGGACCAGCACCGGGTAGACACCGATATATTCCAAGCACGAAGCGATCAGAAGCGCCAAGTCGATGCAGGTGCCCGATCTGGATGCGAGTATCTCGCTTGGCGTTCGCAAGCGCTGGGACTGCTGGGAATATGCGGGGGGAGGGTTGATATATTGCAGCCTGTACTCATTGACGAGAGCCGTCCAGATAGCCTGCACCTGCTGGTCGACTGCATTCGCTTCCGACTGATATCCGTCAAACCCGGCGGCTGGATCGTCGGTAATGCCGATGAGATATCTTCGCGACGCATTTATGATCTCCAGGATCGCCGGATCCCTCGGCAATACAAACGACGGCAGCCACGGATTATTGTTGGTGTCGTCGACCCATTCGTCGACGGGTATGAGAGTTACACGCTTGGTTTCTTCCCACGCCGTGCGCCCGCCACAGGTGACTTTCACGTAGACCGTCGATTGCACGCGTTCGCGCAGCGAGCGTTGAAGACTTGCGGTCAACGGAATCTTGACCCGAGGCGCCAAGGCGAGTTGGACTTCATCCAGAACAAGATGCGTGTATCGATAGGGATAGTTTTGAGCCCCGACGCAGAGTTCAACCTGCACCGTAATGTCCTCTAGCGTTCCTTCCACCAGTTTGGTGAGGGTAAGCTTCGTGAGCAGTTCCCGGTTGTTATGCAGGAGCGAATAGTTGACTTCATCTTCAACGTCGAAATCGACCTGAAGCAGCCTGGTGATCGGCATGGCGGCGAATCGTTTCAGATTGCTTTCCCGGCTCTCCGCCTGCGTCACTGCCGTTCGATCCTGCCGCTTGTTCTTTGGAGGCAACCAAGGGACTTCCTCGAACACGCTGTTGCCTATCCAGATCGCGATGGATGTGCCATGCAACCCTTCGTCCTTCATCGCTTCCCAGGCTTCGAGGAAAGAATTGGAAATGGTCCTCCGATCGCCAGGGCGACACCATTCCCAATAGAATGCCTGGAAGAAGCGTTCGGCCAGATCGTCCTTTATCTCATCGAGGAAACCAAGAGCGGCATGCGCCCCTCGATTAACCAGTTCGCGGGCGGTGCGGGCGCCGGAATAGTATAGATTGAGCGTGATCACGCAGGGCGGGGCGTCTGGATTCACCAGCGCATCGGCGAGATCGCCGAAACAGACCGGCTTCAGGATCTCGCGGCCCTCACGCAGCACCATTCCATCGCAGAGTCTGTCGGAGGAATCGACGATGCCCCGCAGCCGATCTGGATGATGCTCCCGCAAGTCCTTGTAGAAGTCCTGGAGGAACCACCCGACCTGCTGCGTGTCGACGCCGGTGACGTGGATGGCTTCCCATTTTTTGCGCCGCGCATGGCCGGCAAGTTCAGATAATTGCGGCGTGTTCAGGATCTCCATGTGACCTTCCCGCGCGCCGGTTGCATTGACCGCGGCGCGGATGCGATCCTCCTCGTCGTCAAACTCGTACAAGTCTTTGAGCCGGCCCGGCGCGCTTTCGACAAAGAGCACAAGCTCCGGCGGGGGTAGCGCTACCGCCGGCCTGCCATTGCGGAAGAGCCTTGTGATGAGCAGCGGTTGAAAGCGCCCCTCCGCGCGCGTGGCAGCGCTGATCAGATATTCCCAAGGGGTTTCCGATGCGGCCTCGCCAATTCGAGCGGTTTCCACGTTCTGGGCATCCCAATGATGCAGCTCTACCTCGATATGAATGACCGTCGATAGCCTCTCGATGAACTCGAGCTTTACGCCCAGATCTTTCAGATCCTCGACCGCCTGGCTGCCGAAATATTTGCGCTGCTCCAGGTCGTGAGCCCAGCGCGACCGCGAACGCAGTATGTAGGTCCATTTTTCCGCGAGTTGCTCCAGCTTTGCGGTGCGCGGAAGGCTTGCTTCAAATATCTCTTTGTTCTGCGTGTCCTGCGCACGGATCGTAATCACGTGATCCGAATGTTTGCCTGGCGATTTGGGAGCTGCTGCCGCGTTTGCGGCAGCTTTCGATTTTGTTTTTTTGGTGGAGGTCTTCCGTCCCGGTTGTTTCGCCATGCATATGGCTCCCGCTGGGAAATGACGGGCGGCGTCGCGCCGGCCCCGTGAAATGTGATAAAAAATGAATGCACGTTAAAGTAGTTGCTGCTTATCTAGCAAAGATTTTGCGTCTCGCAAAGGGGCTTGCGTCGCAACAGTTATCAGTTGAATGGCGTCACAGGATTTCCGGACAAACCGTCGGTCGAACGGAAGTAACGCCGGCTGATGCATTGCACTCGGTCAGGCGAACGGCAACCGGCGCGATGGCCGGCAGCCGGACTTGCCACCTACAGTTCACTGCACCTTGATATTCGCCTCTTTCAGCACCGGCTCCCACTTCGCGGCTTCGGCGCGCATGAAGGCGTCGAAATCCACGGGCGAGCTGCCGACCGGCGTGGCGCCCATTTTCTCCAGCGCGGTCAGAACCACCGGATCCTTCAGGGCGGCGGCAAGGTCGGCGTGGATCTTGGCGACCAGGTCAGGCGCCATGCCGGCGGGGCCGAGAAAACCCCACCAGACCGAGGCGTCATAGCCGGGAAGGCCGGCCTCCGCGACCGTGGGAACGTCGGGCAATGTCTTCGAGCGCTGCGCCGTCGTCACCGCAAGCGCGCGCACCGCGTTGCCTTCGAGCTGGCCGACCACCTCGGGCAGCGGATTGACGCTCATTGGAATCTCGCCGGCGATGACGGCGGTGAGGGCAGGGGCGCCGCCCTTGTAGGGGATCGACTGGATCTTGACCTTGGCCATGTAGTTGAGAAGCTCGCCGGCGAGATGGGCCGAGGTGCCGTTGCCGGACATGCCGTACGATAATGATTCCGGCTTTGCGCGCGCTGTCGCCAGCAGCTCCTGCAAATTCTTCATCGGACTGTTTTTGGACACGACAATCGCGAGCGGCGAATAGGCGATCTCGCTGATCGCGGTAAAATCCTTGAAGGTGTCGTAGGGCAGCTTTGGATAGAAGAACTGGTTCAGCGGATGGCCGCTGGCGACCAGGATCAACGTGTAGCCGTCCGGCGCCGATTGCGTGAGCGCCTGCGACGCGATAGTCCCGCCGGCACCCGGACGATTTTCGATCACCGGCTGCTGTCCCCAGGCCTTCGACAGCGATTGCCCGAGCGTGCGCGCCAGCACGTCGACGGCGCCGCCGGCGGCATAGGGCACCAGGATGCGCACAGGCCTGGTCGGGAACGGCTCCGCATAAACGTTCGTGCCGGCCAGCGAAAGCAGGCCGGCGGCGACGATGCTGCGGATGATTGTTCTGCGTGCGGGCATGAGGCGAAATCCTTCCTTGTTGGACATATCATTTGAGAAATTCATGCGTCGTTCCTGGTTCGCGCGTGGAAGTCTGTTGCGAGGCTGCGTGGGCATCGCTACTCCGCCGCCGACGTCATGGCGCCGCGCAATCCGGCGCGTGCGATCGCGGCTCCCACCACGCCTTCCGACTTCACCTCGTTCGTGAACTGGCGGATGAAAGCCATTGCCTGCTCGCGTCCTTTGGGAATGGCGACGGCGTGCCGCTCGATCCCCCAGCGGCCTTCGAGAACTTTCGACCCCGGCAATTTCTCCGCCATTTCGAACAGCGTGGCCTTGTTGGTCGCGTAGGCATTGATCGCGCCGGTCGACATCATCTCGATCGCGACAGCGAAGGTGGCGGCGCGAACGATCTGGGCATGCTTGAAGTCGTGCGAAAGGGTGGCGTCCGAGGAGCTTCCCGCGGTCACGCCGACACGCAGCCCCGGTGCATCCACCTCCGCTGGCGTCGTCAGCGCGGACCCGCGCGGGACGAGATAGCCGAGCTCGATTTCGAGAAAGGGCGGGCCGAAGTCCATATCCCGCGCCCGCACCGCCGTCGCATTGGTGAAGGCGACATCGACCTCTCCGCTTTTGACGGCGGCGAGGACTTCGGCGTTTTTGGCGAACACGACCGGCTCATAGGGGACGCCGAGCCGCCGCGCGAGCTCCTTGCCGAGATCGTAGCCGACGCCGCGCGGCTCGCCCGATCCGGCATCCGGCAGGATCGAGGTCGGCGTGCCCGGATAGAGTCCGGCCCGCAATACGCCCGACGGTGCCAATATCAGGCGCGGGTCCGGATCGGCCGCGACGGCTGCACCAACGCCGCGCCAGGCCAGTACTCCGGCAACGATCAGAAACGCGACAATGATCCGGCGCATCCGGCGGCTCTCCCTGTCATCACGGCCATTCGACCCAGATGTTTGTTGACTAGACCTGATATTTTGTACAAACGTACAAAACTCGAGAGCGGAAAGCAAATGCCATGACGCGAAATCCCAACATGCGGGAAGCCATCCTGAGCGCGGCCGAACTGCTGTTCTCGACGCGCGGCTTCAATGCCGTGTCGATCCGCGACATCGCGCTGGAAGCCGGCGCCAATCCGGGCAGCATCACCTATCATTTCAAGAGCAAGGACGGCTTGCTGCTCGAAATCTACAAGCGCCATTGCGGTCCGATGAACAAGCGCCGCATCGAATTGCTGGTGGCGGCAAGGCGGGTGCGCGACGTTCAGGACCGGCTGGAGGCTATCGTGCGGGCCTATGTACAGCCTGCATTTTCATCCAGCAGCGACCTTGCCGGCGGCGGGGCGCGGTTCACGCGGCTGCGGGCTGTGATGTCGGCCGAAGGCAACGCCGTGGTGGGGCGCATTATCGCGGAGATCTTCGACGACACCACCAACGCCTTTATCGAGGCCATCGAGGAAAGCCTGCCGCATCTGCCGCGGACGACGATCGTGTGGCGATCGCAATTCCTGCTCGGCGCGCTGTATTATACCCTTGTCAGCCCGGAGCGGGTCACAAGGCTGTCGCGCGGCGAAGCCGATGGCGCCGATATGGCGGAAGCGATCGAGCAACTCGTCGCGTCGACGGTCGCCTCGCTGCAGGCGTCCGACGTCGATCACATCGACAGCGGAGCCGGGTCACGCCGGGCGAAGCCGACCCAGCCATCCGCAAAGGGCGTCGCCGCAAAGCGGAAAGAAAATCCGGCTTCATAAAAAATATCGGGGGAGGTTATGCAGAGACGCGAGTTCATGGCGGGCGTTGCAGGGCTCGGAGCGGCTAATTTTCTTGCGCCCGCACGGGCAGCGGAAGAACCGGCCGCGCCGGCAAGACAAATACCTTCGATCGCCGGGCCGGATCCGAACACGAGGATACCTGCGTTCAAGGCTCCGGTGGGCGCGGTCGATGCCCATTGTCATATCTTCGGGCCCGCTGCCGAATATCCGTTCTCGCCGACGCGGCCCTATACGCCGCCCGATGCACCGCTGCCGATGTTTCGTGCCCTGCATGAAAAGATCGGCGTCGAGCGCGCGGTGATCGTCAACGCGACACTGCATGGACTGGACAATCGCGTGGTCACGGACGCCATTGCAAAGAGCGACGGCAAATATCGCGGCATCGCCAACATTAGCGGCGCGATGTCGGACGCCGATCTCGCGGTCCTCGACAAGGCCGGCATTTGCGGTTGCCGCTTTGCTTTCCTCAAGCGGCTCGGCGGCGTCGGCGACATGGGTGCGTTCAAGCGCCTTGTCGAACGCGCCGCGGCCATCGGCTGGCATGTCGATGTCTATCTGGAACCAGGAACCATCAGGGAATTCGCGCCGATCCTGAAAGCCTTGCCGACCACCTACGTCATCGACCACATGGGCACCATCAGCGCGGCCAAGGGTCTCGACGATCCCGATTTCAAGGCGCTTCTTGATCTGCAAACCAGCGACGAAAAATGCTGGGTCAAGATCACCGGCCTCGAACGCGCCTCGGCCGCCGGTCCGCCGTTCCACGATTCCGTGCCGTTCGCAAAGCGCCTGATCGACAATGCGCCGGATCGCGTGTTGTGGGGCACCGATTGGCCGCATCCGAACGTGAAGATCATGCCGAATGACGGCGATCTCGTCGATCTCGTTCCGCTCTATGCGCCCGATCCCGCGGTCCAGCGCAAGCTTTTGGTGACAAATCCCGAGCGCCTGTTCAAGTTTGCCGGCGCGAAATGAACCCATCCGCAGAAGGCACCATGCACAAGCCGACGATTCCCGGACCCGATCCCGATACGCGAACGCCGAAATTCAAGCTGCCGGCGCTGGCGTGTGATGCGCATACCCACATCTTCGGCCCCAGTGACAAATATCCATACGCGCCGGGACGGCCCTATACGCCGCCCGATGCGCCGCTGGAAGATTTCCGGACGCTGCACAGGAAGCTCGGGATCGGCCGCGCCGTCATCGTCAATGCCAGCGTGCACGGCACCGACAACAGGGTGGCGCTTGATGCCATCGCCGCGAGCAACGGAACTTTTCGCGCCGTCGCCAACATCGACGATACCATTACCGAACGCGGCCTTCGCGAACTGCATGAAGGCGGTTTCCGCGGCTGCCGCTTCAACTTCGTGCGTCATCTCGGCGGGGTGCCCGACATGGCGGCCTTCCATCGCATCGTCGCGATGGTTGCGCCGCTTGGCTGGCATATCGACCTGCATTTCGATGCGATCGACCTGCCCGAATATGCCGAGATGCTGGCAAAATTGCCGGTGCGTTACACCATCGATCACATGGGACGTGTCAAGGCATCCGACGGTCTCGACCAGCTTCCGTTCCGGACGCTGATTGACCTGATGACGCGGGACGAGAAATGCTGGGTCAAGGTGTGTGGCTGCGAGCGGGTGTCATCCGCCGGACCGCCGTTCCATGACGCGGTGCCGTTCGCACGACGCATCGTCGAGACCGCGCCCGATCGCGTGATCTGGGGGACCGACTGGCCGCACCCCAATGTGAAGGTGATGCCCAACGACGGCGATCTGGTCGACCTTATTCCCTTGTTTGCACCGGAACCCGAGCTGCAGCAGAAGATCCTGGTCGACAATCCGGCGCAGTTGTTCGAGTTTTGAAGGAGCGCGTGCGATGGCGGATAAACGCGAGCGATACATCCTGAGCCGGCGCGGCGTGTCGTTCGCCGGTATGGCTATGCTGGCGGCGGCATTGTTGCTGCCGCAAATCGCCCAGGCGCAGAACTATCCGAACCGGCCGGTGCGGCTGATCCTGCCGTTCGGCGCCGGTGGCGTCGCCGACGTCACGGCGCGGCTCGTTACCGAAAAGCTCGGCGAAAAGCTCGGCCAGCGCTTCGTCATCGAGAACATGGCGGGCGCCGGCGGCATCAATGCCGCGCGCACCGTGCTGTCCGCGCCCGCGGACGGCTATACGCTGGCGCTGCTGAGCAACGGCACCGCCATCTCGGTATCGTTGTTCAAGAGCCTTGGCTTCAATCCGGTGACCGACTTCGTTCCGGTTTCGAGCATGGGCTATTTCGACTTCATCTTCGTGACGCAAGCCGGCTCGCGATATCCGACGCTGGCTGAATTCATCAAGGCGGCCAAGGAAAAACCCGGCACGCTCAATGTCGGCACCATCAATGTCGGGTCGACCCAGAACCTCTCGGCGCAATTGTTCAAATCGACTGCCGGCGTCGATGTTACGATCGTTCCGTTCCGCAGTTCGCCCGATGTGTTGATCGCGCTGCTGCGCGGCGATATCCAGATGGCGATCGAGAACTACACCGCGGTGCAGTCGCATATTGCCGACAAGGCGGCCATTGCGGTGGCGTCTTCGGGCACGATCCGCACCACGTTCCTGCCTGATGTGCCGACGGTGAAGGAAGCGGGGGGCGGCGATTTCGAGGCGCGGTCCTGGAACGCGATCTTTGCGCCGAAGGGCACGCCGCCGGAGGTGATCAAGACGCTGAACGCCGCGCTACGTGAGGTGCTCGAGATGCCGGACTTGAAGAAGCGCGCGCTCGATCTCGGCATCGAGGCCAAGGCCAGCTCGCCCGAGGAAATCCTCGACCGGCTCAAGGCCGATATCGACAAATGGGCTGATGTGATCGAGCGGGCAGGAATTGCCAAACAGTAGTCACGCGGCCGGTGCGGCCGGCCACGTGCAACAAGCGAAGGAGGAAATCCCGATCATGAGCAATGCTGGCAAAACGGGCCTGGTGGTCACGGCGCATCCCGGCGATTTCGTCTGGCGCGCCGGCGGCGCGATCGCGCTGCATGTGAAGAAAGGTTATCGCGTCAAGATCGCCTGCCTTTCGTTCGGCGAGCGCGGCGAAAGCCAGTTCGCCTGGAAGGAGGCGGGCGCGACGATGGAGAAGGTCAAGGCGGGAAGACGCGATGAGGCGCAGCGCGCGGCGGAGATGCTGGGGGCGGAGATCGAGTTCTTCGACGCCGGCGATTATCCGCTGCGGCTGACGGAAGCGCATTTCGACCGCATGGTCGACATCTACCGCGAGCTCAACCCGTCCTTCGTGCTGACCCATGCGCTGGAGGATCCCTATAATTTCGATCATCCGAATGCGGCGCATTTCGCCCAGGAAACCCGCGTGGTCGCGCAGGCGATGGGACACAAGCCCGGCGCCAAATACACCTATGCCGCGCCGCCGGTATTTTTGTTTGAGCCGCACCAGCCGGAGATGTGCAATTTCAAGCCGCAGGTGATCCTCAATATCGACGAGGTCTGGGAGATCAAGCGCAAGACGTTCGAAATTCTCGCCGCGCAAAAGCACCTGTGGGCTTACTATGAGCGGGTTGCGCTGCAGCGGGGCATGCAGGGCGGCCGCAATACCGGAAAGCCGATGACCTATGGCGAGGCCTATCAGCGTCTGTTCCCGATGGCGATGGAGGAATTGGCATGAAGACGGTCGTCGTCCGCAACATCAAGCGAACCGATGCGGAGCTCGTCAAACGGCTGGGCGCGCTCGGCGTCGCCACCGCGCATGAGGCCTATGGCCGCTTCGGCCTGATGAAGCCCTATCTGCGCCCGGTGTGGAGCGGAGCTGAGGCCGCCGGCACCGCCGTGACCGTGCTGGCCCAGCCCGGCGACAACTGGATGATCCATGTCGCGGTCGAGCAGTGCAAGCCGGGCGACATCCTGGTGGTCGGCTGCACCACTGACAACACCGACGGCATGTTCGGCGATCTGCTCGCGACTTCGCTGATGGCGCGCGGCGTCAAGGGGCTCGTCATCGACGCCGGCGTTCGCGACGCCAAATCGCTGCGTGAAATGGGCTTTCCGGTGTGGTCGAAGGCGATCTCGGCCAAGGGCACGGTGAAGGCGACGCTCGGCGCGGTCAACGTTCCCGTGGTTTGCGCCGGGATCAACGTCGTACCGGGCGATGCCGTCGTTGCCGACGATGACGGCGTGGTGGTGATCGGGCGCAAGAATGCCGCCGACGTCGTTGCCAAGGGCGAGAAACGCGTTGCCGACGAAGACGGCAAGCGCAAGCAATTGGCGGCGGGCGTGCTCGGGCTCGACATGTACAAGATGCGCGAGCCGCTGGCGAAGGCCGGTCTCGTCTATGTCGACGAGCTGGAGGAGGACTGAGGTGGCGATGCGCCTGCGCACCTTGCTCGGCGACCATCCAGGTACGGCCGCGCTGAAGAACGGATCGATCAGATCGGACCTGGTCGCGTTCGATTTCGCGCAGTATTCGCCGACCAACAGGGGCTTCAAGCCGATGGTCCGCGAAGCGGCGTTCGACGTCTCGGAGATGGCGATCGTCACCTATCTGATGGCGAAGTCGTTCGGCAAGCCGATGGTGCTATTGCCCGATGTGGTGCTGGCGCGGTTCCAGCATGGCCATGCGCTTTACAATGCGAAGGCGGGAAAGCTGGCGCCGCGCGATCTCAACGGCAAGCGCGTTGGCATTCGTTCCTTTACGACGACCACCGGCGCATGGCTGCGTGGCATTCTTGCCAACGATTACGGCGTCGATCTCGATTCGATCGACTGGGTGACGTTCGAGGACGCCCATGTCGCCGAATTCGTTGATACGACCAAGCGGGCACCAGCGGGCAAGCAGATTATCCAGATGCTGATCGACGGCGAACTCGATGCGGTGCTCGGCGAGAAATCGGACCATCCGGATTTGAAGCCGCTGTTTGCCGATGTCGGCGCGGAAGAAAAAGCCTGGTTCGAAAAGCACAAAGCGGTGCCGATCAACCACATGGTGGTGGTGAGCAAGGCTTTGTCAGACCAGCATCCGGATGCCGTGCGCGAGGTTCATCGGCTGCTTGCGGCGTCGGCCGCGGCAACACCAGCCGCGCCGCATTTCACCGCCGACGAGATGCGCCGCTCGCTGGAAACGATAATCCGCTATGCCGCACAACAGGGACTCGTTCCCCGCGCCTTTACGGTCGACGAGTTGTTCGACGACGTGACGCGGGTGCTGTAATTGTAGGGTGGGCAAAGGCGCATTGCGCCGTGCCCACCATCTGGTTTGAACTGGTGGGCACGCTGCGCTTTGCCCATCCTACGAAAGAGACCAACATGACCCCCGAGCCGATTTTCGATCTCGCCCATCTCGGCCACATGGAAATGCTGACGCCGAAGCCGGACGAGAGCCTGAAATTCTTCGTCGACGTCATGGGCATGACGGTCAGCGGGCAGAAAGGTGAATCGGTCTATCTGCGCGGCTGGGACGATTACGAGCGCTATTCGCTGAAGCTGACGGCCTCGAAAACATCAGGCATGGAGCACATGGCGTTGCGCGCCCGCAGCCCGCAGGCGCTGGAGCGCCGCGTCGCCGCGCTGAAGGGATCGGGCTTCGACATCGGCTGGGTTGACGGCGACATGGGGCAGGGGCCAACGTTCCGCTGCCGCGACCCCGATGGCCATATCGTCGAGCTCTATTATGAAACCGAATGGTACGAGGCGCCGCCCGAACTCAGGCCGGCGCTGAAGAACCAGGCGCAGCGGTTTCCAGCCCGCGGCGTCAATGTCCGCCGGCTCGATCATCTCAATTGCCTCGCCGTCGACATCAAGGCCAACCGGCTCTTCTTCGAGAACTATCTCGGCCTGCGCACCACCGAACAGATCGTGCTCAACGACGGTACGGAAGCCGCGATGTGGATGACGATGTCGAACAAGAGCTACGACTTCGCCTATACCCGCGATCACTACGGCAAGGCGGGCCGCTTCCATCACGTCACCTACGCGCTCGACAGCCGCGAGGAGATTTTGCGCGCCGCCGATATCTTTCTCGAAAACGGCGTCTACATCGAGACCGGCCCGCACAAGCATGCGATCCAGCAGACCTTCTTCCTGTATGTCTGGGAGCCCGGCGGCAACCGCGTCGAAGTCGCCAACGCCGGCGCCCGCCTGATCCTCGCACCCGACTGGAAGCCGATCATCTGGACGGAGGAAGAGCGCAAGAAGGGCCAGGCGTGGGGGCTGAAGACGATCGAGTCGTTTCACACCCACGGCACGCCGCCGGTGTGAGCGCGGTTTCGCTTACACTCCACGGTCTCGCCGGAAGGAGATTACATCGGCGGAATCCAACCTTGCGCCCGCAATGCCGGACACCATCTTGATGCGATGTCGCGAACGACATCGTGAGGTAGTCGATGGCAGAGCTCGTGGATTTCGCCAGCGAAGCTTTTCTTCGTGATCCCCGAGCGGGCGTGGCCCTGCTGCGGTCAAACGGGCCGGTCGTCGCGACGAAATTCCCGATCATCGGCCGGGTCTGGGTCACCACGACCTATGAGGCGGCGGCGCATGTGCTGAAGGACAGCGCGCACTTCACGCTGCGCAAGGAGGGCGGATCGCTCGCGGGCCTGCCTTGGTGGATGCCGAAGTTCATCGCAGCAGTCGCCAACAACATGCTGACGATGGACGAGCCGGACCACACGCGCCTGCGCGAGATCGTCGATGAGGCGTTTCGCCGCCGCGCCGTGCTCGACATGGAGCTGCATATCCGCGCCATCGCCGACCGCCTTGCCGATGAATTGTTTGCGGCGGGCAGTCCCGCCGATCTGGTGCAGCGCTATGCGCGGATGCTGCCGCTTGCGGTAATTTGCGAGCTGCTCGGCCTGCCGCCGGCCGACCGGCCGAAATTCATCGCATGGGCCAATTCGATCGCGAATCTCACCAGTGCGTTCGGCCTTGTGCAGCTGATCGGCGGGCTCTTCAAGATGCGGCGATATCTGCAGGGGCGCCTGCAGCTTGCCCGCGAAGAAGGCGGCGAAGGATTGATCGCCGAACTGGTGCGCGTCGAGAAGGAGGGCGGACGCATCTCGCCGGACGAGATGGTCTCGATGGTGTTTCTGCTGCTGGGCGCCGGTTCCGAGACCACGACGCACCTGATCAGTGGATCGGTGTTCGAATTGCTGAAGGATCCGGATCGCCGCGACTGGCTCGCGGCGGACTGGAGCCGCGCCGGACTCGCCGTCGAAGAATTCCTGCGCTTCGTCTCCCCGGTGCAATTCTCAAAGCCCCGCTACGTGCGCCAGGACGTCGATCTCGAGGGCGTGAAACTGAAGAAGGGTGATCGGGTCATGGCGATGATCGTCGCCGCCAATCTGGACTCCGACGCGAACGAATGTCCCGAACGCCTCGATCTCGAACGGCGGCCGAACCGGCATTTGTCGTTTGGCACCGGAATTCATTTCTGCCTCGGCCACCAGCTCGCGCGCATCGAAGGGATTTGCGCGCTGCAGGCGCTGTTCACGCGCTGGCCGGGATTGAGGCTGGCGGTGGAGCCTTCACACATTCATTGGCGGAGGCGGCCGGGCATTCGGATGATCGCGGAGCTGCCGGTTGTGGCCGATGCTTGATCGGCGCGCCAGACGTTGCGGCGATCAACTGGAAGCGGAGAGCGCTGGCGTCGGGTCAGCATGCGTAAACCGATGTGAGAACCGAGAGGATCGAGCGCGCCATTGCCGACGACTTGGCCTTTCTCGCCTCGCACCGCACGCGTCGCAAGGCAAGTCGCAAAGCAGCGGGTGCTCATCATGAAGCGCCGGCGCCGATCGATGAGGAAGCGTAACCGGCAGCGGCTGGGCCTCGCACACGCGAAGGCTCAGACGGTAATGATCTCTTAACGCCTAGGGCAAGTAGCCGTCGCTAAATCGTCAGAGCGACGGCTTTTTGCCACCAAGCGGCCATCAGTTTGGCCGACGAATCGCGCGTGTTTGAATCCCACCTTTTCATTAGCGGGAGATACTGAAGTGGCGATAGGGACAGTGAAGTGGTTTAATGCAACCAAGGGGTACGGATTTATCCAGCCGGACAGCGGCGGCAAGGATGTTTTCGTGCACATTTCAGCTGTTGAGAAGGCCGGCCTGAGCAGCCTCAATGAGGGTGCCAGGGTGAGCTATGAAGAAATGAGCAACCGGGGCAAAACGTCCGCGGAAAATCTAAGAGTCGGGTGAATCAAAGCCCGCCGGTTCCCGCCGGCGGGCTTTGTTCTGGCGAATTGTCTGCAGACTCACGTGACCGACGGTTGCGTGCGCTATGCTCGGTCATCGCTTTCACTGCCTCGTTCTCGTCGGCGCAAAAAGCAATGCTTTGCCGATCCGCGAACACGAGCCATTGATGATGGCCAACTTCCGTGATGACGTATTCGGTCATTCCGGCCTCCGGCGAGTAAATACATCTTAGGACAGCAGCCTTGCTGCTTTGTTAACCACAATCCGCCACGATCCTCGTGACCTTTTGGTGGTCACGCGTACTGAGTAGAGCCGTCGCTGGGAATACCTGCGACGGCTTTTTTGCAGGAGAGTCGATGGATTATCAGGCATTCACGAATGACAGCCTCACGATGATGTACGCAGCCGTCCGCGGCGCGTTGGCCGCAGATGATTCAGCCGAACGCCAGGGCAGCGAACCCAAGTTCAAGGTCCGTGATACGCGAGCGTGGAAGAAACATGCAGCCGACCTTGAAGCCGAAATGCTTAGGCGGGGCATGCACTTTGATGTCATCGACTGGGCTGAGCGACAAGGATCCCTGCCGCTTTAGAGTTTCCGGGTCACGGGGCTTCGGTCCCGCGCTCAGCCATTATTTGAAGATGTGATAGATTCCGTTCAGTCCGAGAATACCCACGATGATCAGATAGACCGCCACTGCGAAGCTTACGATCCGAGGCGCGATCAACAGAAACACTCCCGCGGCCAGGCTAACAATCGGCAGTAGGGGGTGGGCAGCATCGAGGTGCATTCGGGAGATTGTACCAGATTCGGATGTCGCCGGCCGGCACAGACTCGAGCCATGTGGCGGTGCCGATCGATGAGGAAGCCTAACCGGCAGCGGATTGCATCTCACGCCAGAAGGCTGGGGCGGTAATGAGATATTAACCACCAGAGCAGGCACGACCTTCTGGTGGTCACTGATACGCAATCGAAGCCGGCCCTGGATCCTCCCAGCGACGGCTTCTGCGTTGCGCTAAGCCGCCGTTGCTTGCTCGTGCGGCGCTCGCTCGGCGAGACGCTGTTCAAGGGCGTCGATGGTCATCTTGAGATTATCGCGCCGCTCGATCAGGGTCCTTGCCAGCATTGGATACTTGACATCAGACCGGTCGGAAATGCTGGCGCGCTCTTCTTGGGCCGCGATCTCGCATTCGATCAGTTGAACGGTGCGGACAAGATCCGCCAGTATCTTGCTAATCACTGCACTTTCGTGCGCTGTCTCAAAACGAGGCTGCATACTCATCTGGGTGCTCCGAATGAATTAGTTCGGCACACCTAGAGACTAGTTGCCGAACAGTTGAAGCATCCATCGCAAGTTGTTGGCCAATAATGACCCGTAAGAACACGGTCATCGAAACCCGTGGGACGCGGGGCAGACGAAAACGTGCAGGACTTCATCTTCTGGCCGATGAAAAATCCGAACTCGCCCTATCCCGCATGGGAGGTGCCGGCGCGCGCCTATGGCAGTCCAATGCTCGACGCTGGGTGGAAGGGCCGCCCTCCGCTTCAGCGAGAAGCCTCCGCGCGGACTCAGAAATAGCCCGTGGATTCGCAGGCGCCGTTTCGGCTCGCATACCCCAGTGCCAAGGCGGACTATCCAGCAGGTTTCCTGTTGAATCTGCGGGCGATTGCATGCGTTCCGAATTAATTTTCTAGCCCTTCCCACGACCTTCCCAAACGGAAGTTCCGGGAAGATTCTTCTCTAAAATGCTAGCTAAGTAATTGATACTGCTGGCTGGGGAACTAGGATTCGAACCTAGACAAACAGAGTCAGAGTCTGTTGTGCTACCGTTACACCATTCCCCACCTAAGACGCTGATTTCGCACAACTTTTTTGGGAAGTTTTGCAATCAGGGCCAGGAGTTTTGCAAACCCGGCGATTTGCAGGGCCCATATAGCCGGGCCTGCGTTCGCGGTCTAGTCTTCCTTTGTTGGGCTCTAGTCCTCCTTGTTCACAAGACGAAGCCGCTTTTGGCCGTCGGCGCCGACCTTCATCTGATCGCGGAACCGCATGTAATGCTCGACGTTCTGGCGGGACATGCCAATATCGTTGGCGATCTGGTCGACCTCATAGCCTTCCTCGGAGCGGGCGAGGATTCCGGTCCCGCGCAGCCCATGGATGGTCGGATGGTCGGCGTCATCAGGATCGATGTCCCAATCGTATTTCTTGACCTGGGCGCCAACCCATTCCTTCCAGCGGCGGCAGATGACGCGGCCTTCGGGTGTATCGGCGAGCCATCGCCCCCAGCGCGCACGAAGACCGTCGGCCGTGTATTGCGCGCCCTTGGGAGAGTAGAGATACAGATCCTTGCGGAAACGATCGATCGGCTTCAGCCAGCGGGAGTTCGTGAACGTCACCGGCGTTTCGGCCCAGCGGTCGAGTTCGAGCGCGTCGGCAGTGGCAAGCGGAATGTGGAAGGCGCGCCGGCGCTTGCGGGTTTTCTTTGGCCGGCACCATAGGCCGTTGCGATCGCGATGCTCCGGACCCATGCGGATCAGATCGCTTCCGCGCTGGCAGGTCATAACCCCGAGCCGCGTCATGCGGACCAGGTCTGGCCACGCGTGCGCGCGAACGTGATCGATCACCCAGGACGGCCACGGCACATGCCCGCGATCGGGGATGTCGAAGTCCTTCACCTTATCGAAGGGATTGATTTTAGCGAGGTCGAGGGGGATGGCCCAATCCCAGATCGTGCGTCCGACCGACAGCATCTGGTTTGCCATCACCGGCGTTTCCTTCATGGCATCGCGCGCAGTTTGAGCTGCGAGCGGCGTCAGGTCTTTAACGGCCACCATGCCCCAGGTATCATGCGACTCGAAGCGACGCATGGTCACTTCGTAATTCGATCGGGTGCCTTCCGATAGTCGCGTGAACTCGTCGCTGCGGCGGTAGCGCGCAATGAGATCGCCGATCGAGCCTGGCGGATATGTTGTCGGTTCCGATGTTTGGCGACGCTCGACTTCGGCCCAAAATGCCACCGGCTGAGTATCGGCGTTCGGTAGTTTGATGCGCTCTCCCTCGCGATCGGTGCCGCGTCCGGGATTCCAATAATAGTACGTGTAGACCTTGCCGTTCGGCTTGCGAACGCTGGTCTTCTCAACGCCCTCAGGCAGCGTCACGCCGGATTCCCTTTTTCTTGCCAAAGTTCGCTGCCCCCAATATGGCCGCATCGGTGTCCGCCGCCTTCTTACCGGCCAGCTTACGGTCTACGTCTTCCCAGCGCCAGCGGGGGGTGCCCGAAGGGAACGTGTCGCACGGTGGGGGCAGGCGACCCTCCTTCACCCATTGATCCCAAGTGTCCGTCGAAATTAGCAATTCGGCCGCTCCGGTTTCCCGGTCGACATAGGCCGGCGTCCGATCGCCCCGAAGCAAGTTGTCCTTCTTGCGCATTGTCATTCGAGCTTACCGGAGGGTTGGCCACCTTTTCGGCGGCCTTGGCATGGTTGTCATCTTGTCGCGCACCAGCACCGCGCAGGGCTGGCCTTTGCGGCCCATCCTGTCCAGCGATAGATGTACGGGGACACTTGCGGAGTCGTAGGACTCTCTTGCATCCCTGTAGAAGATCGCAAACTTGGCGAGGAGTTGTCCCCAGCGATCGCGCTCAGGTCACCTGCGACCAGACGAGGTACATGCACTTGCGTTTTCGCTAATCGAGAAGATGTCGGACTTGTTGATCATCCCGAGCATCATGCTCAGGTGACGCCTAGAGTGGAACGGCGGCTATAAACTCATCGTACGATTGGGTGCCACGGCGAACAAAAAGGAGAGAAGCTGCCCGCGGTTTTTGATTGTCGGATTTTTCGGCGTAAGGTGCGATGCACGCAGCCCGCTCTGACAATGAAGGCGCTTTCCCGATACTTGGGGCAGAGCCCACCGCGACCGCAAACAGGGCTCTGGACAGCTATCGATTTCGTTGTTGGTTCGGAAAGCACTCGAACCTGCAACCAGACCGCTATGCGGTTCTGCGCGCTCAGTGTGTCTAGATGGTGCAAGGGGGATCGCTATTGACGGCGTCGCAGCAAGCCCGTCAGGCTCATAACCTGAAGGTCATAGGTTCAAATCCTATCCCCGCAACCAGAAAAAGCCGCCAAGTCAGAGACTTGGCGGCTTTGCTTTTTTCTATCTCGTGCGAGAGAAGCGGCGTGTCAACACTGTATCAACAAAAGCCGTAGCGCTCAGTGGCGGCAAAAGGCGGTGGTGCCAGCTGTCCTTGGGCCGATCAGTTGCGCTCAATGAGTAGCCCACAGCTGCTCGAGTTATTGCGCGAGCTCGGCCAGGCCTTTCCAGTCGAAGGTGATGCCGTGGCCAGGTCGCGCTGGTGCCAAAGCCATGCCCTGGTCGAGCGCGAGCGGGTGCTCGATATAGCGATCGAGCCCAAAGCCGTGGGCTTCGAGATAAGAGCGATTGGGGCAGGCCGCCAGCAAATGGACGGTGACGTCATGTGCTCCGTGGCTGGTTACCGGAAGATTGAACGCTTCTGCCAGCCGCGCGATCTTCATAAAAGCCGTGACGCCGCCGCAATTGGTGACGTCGGGCTCAGGATAGGAGAGAGCGCCCGCCGAGATATAGTTCTTGAATTCCCAGAGTGAGCGCAGATTTTCGCCGGCTGCGATCGGCACGCCGCCGGCAGCCATGATGCGGGCGTGACCGGCAACATCATCGGGAATAATAGGCTCTTCGAGCCAAGTGAGGTCGTATAGTTGCAGCGCGCGCGCGGCGCGAATGGCTTCCTCGACCGTCCATTTCATGTTGGCATCCGCCATGAGAGGAAAGCCATCACCCAGATGTTTGCGCATCGCCTGCACGCGCGTGACGTCGGATGCGAGATCCGGGCGGCCGACCTTCATCTTAATTGCGCGAAAGCCCTTGGCGAGATTTTCGTCGGTCTGCCTTAGAAGCGCCTCGACGGAGAGATCGAGGTCGATACCGCCGGCGTAACAGGGCACGCGGGCATCGAAGCCGCCGAGTAGACCAAACAGCGGCAGATTGGCGCGGCGCGCCTTCAGGTCCCACAGCGCGATATCAAGCGCCGAGAGTGCGAGTACAGCTGGTCCGCCACGTCCGCCGTAATGCAACGCCCACCAGACGTGATGCCAAATCGCCTCGGTATCATCGGCATCGCGGCCCTCGATTAGTTCTGGGATCTCCCGCCGGAGAACGTCGGCAACCGCACCGCCATTGCGCCCCACGGTATAAGTATAACCGACGCCCTCAGCCCCGTCTGAGTCCCGAACGCGGCATGTTAATAATTCAAAGGCTTTAATTTCGCCGTGCGTGCTGTCTGAAAGGGCAACGGTCAGCGGGATCCGGTAGAATCCAGACTTGGCTAGCTTGATCTTTGCCATTGTTCTCGCGAAGCCTCTTACACAGGTAAAGTCCGCCTACTTAGAGCAATCAGGGAAACCCGTTGCAACACGCTCTGGCATCGATAGGGCCGATCACAACGTGGCGGAAGCATCAGACTACGAATCTGGGGGTCAGGAGTTCGAATCTCTTCGGGCGCGCCAGTACTTAGCCACTACTTACCGTGCAAAAATTATTGGTGTTTTACGGGATTTGCAAGGAAGCTCTCTGCCTAGGAGGGGTTAACCTCTGCCGGGTGTGGGCTGCCGCGGGCCTCCCAAGATTTTGACCTTCACTAAGGTTGAGAAGTGCGAGCCCCCCTCGTACGCTGCATTTCAGTCTAAAGACTTGGCGGCACGGGTCGTTCGGTTGCGTCGTTTCTCAGCACGTAACTTTGTTGGTGACTTTCTGTGCAATGAACGCTGGCAACAGCAATCCGCCGTTCGGGGCTGCCAAAATCAAAATCGTAGGATACCGACGTGTGTGCGATTTCGGTTGGACAGTTCAAGCTGCTGTGGCGCTTGCAGTAGCGCTCCCGCGGTACCGCTTCTTGGTTGCAGAGTTGGAGCTGCCAGGTTGCTCTACTTCTTTCACCAGTCGAGTCCGCAAAATGCGAGCACCGCGGCCTCTTCAGCCTTCAGGCTTCCTACGGCGCTTCGAAGCTCCATCTGCAGAACAAGCTTGCCGTCCATGTAGGAGTCTGATCTTCCCCCGAAAAAATGGACAGGTTTAAGCTGCTTTTAGCTCCATCTCGATCGGGCTGATGTAGCCGATGGCGGAGTGGCGACGCGTTCGATTGTACAACAACGTTTGAGAACGCCCACAGGACCGTTCTTCGTGAGGTTCTTTATCAGCATCATCCTTGGTTTGGTCGCC
>NZ_JAFCLU010000055.1 GCF_018130385.1 Bradyrhizobium sp. AUGA SZCCT0283
CCGCAAATGCCTGGACTTCAAGACACCCGCAGAGGCATTCTCCGAACTCAAATCAACCGTTGCACTTCAAACGTGAATCCATACCCCGCCTTCGCGGGGTATGACGACCGGTAGGCGTCGCCTGCAAAACTCTACCCCGCGATCTCAAGCCCCGCATTTGCGTAGACCACGCCGCCATCGACGGCGATGGTGTTGCCGACCACGTAATCGCCCGCGCGCGAGGCGAGATAGATTGCTACCCCCGCCATATCCTCGTCGGTACCGATACGCTTCGCCGGAATGCGCTTGGCGACTTCGTCCGAGTGGTCGCGCGCCGCCCGGTTCATGTCCGACTTGAACGCGCCCGGCGCGATCGCGGTGACATTGATATTGTCCTTGATCAGTTTCGTTGCCATGCGCCGCGTCAGATGAATCACGGCGGCCTTGCTTGCGGCGTAGGAATAGGTTTCGCTCGGATTGACGAAAATGCCGTCGACGGAAGCGATGTTGATGACCTTGGCCGGCCGTTCGGGCGAGGCCGCCGCGCGCAACGGTTTCGCCAGCGCCTTGGTCAGGAAGAACAGCGACTTGACGTTGAGGTCCATGACCTTGTCCCAGCCGCTTTCGGGGAATTCGTCGAACTCCGCGCCCCACGCCGCGCCGGCATTGTTGACGAGGATGTCGAGCTTCGGCTCCAGCTTGATGATTTCGCCAGCCAGCTTGTCGCAGCCCGCGACCGTGGAGATGTCGATCGGCAGCGCGATGCATTCGCCGTCATAGGCGGCGGAGAGTTCCTTCGCGGTCGCCTCGCAGGGGCCTGCCTTGCGCGCGGTGATGTAGACCTTCGCCGCGCCCTGCGCGAGAAATCCGGCCGCGATCATCTTGCCGATGCCGCGCGAGCCGCCCGTCACCAGCGCGACACGGCCGTTAAGCGAAAACAGATCCTTGAACATGCGTTCCTCCATTGCTTTGCCACCGGTTTTGGGCGGGGGAGGCCGGCAAGTCAAGGAAGGGGTCGCTTCCCCCTTGTGTGGCGCGGGTGAAATCCGCGCCGGAGGAGGGGGCTGTCTCCGCGGAGAGGACCCCTCGACCCGTCTCGAATGAGCCGCGCATTCACGCTCGATCTGATCGGTGGATCGATTGTGGCTCTTGATGTGACCCAGCTCGTGCATCCCGACCGCATAGGCAATCTCTGATGTGATGTGAGGCGCGCGGATGAACTCCAACTCGCCGCTGAGTGCCGATGCCTTCGGTGAACTATCACACTACTGAACGTCGGCCGCTGGCCGCAAAGCTTCAGGAAGTGCCGCTTGAGGTCGGCGAGGGTGGTCATCGTCTACCCTTCGGTTGATCTCGATCAAGGAAGGTTTTTTCCGTAGCGCGTAACGTTTCCCAAATACAATCAGGAAGGGAGGCCGCAATGAGGAATCGCTTCATTACTTTGGCGTGTTCTGCGCTCGCTTTGATGAGTGCAACGGGATTGGCCTATTCCGACACGATAGGGCGATATGAATGCAGCATTGTCGGCATCGGTAATCCGGAGCCTTTGGGCGACCGCGCCGGACACGGGTTACTGAGCTATCAATTCTCCTGCTATGGCATCGATGGTCTCTTGAAGGGAGCCGTGTATTCGGCAGTTCACGTCAGCGAGTGGGATGGTCCTCAAGGCGACTTCCTGTTGGCGGGTGGAGTTCATAGGGTCGCCGGAGGATTTGCGGTCACTCAAATGACGGAAGGCACAGCCACTGTCAGCATGAAAGATGGTAAGCCTGTCGGTGTGACAGGCTCCGGCAAAGCGGTGTTCAAACTGGGCTCAGGCAGCTTGGCTGCGCTCTCCGGGAGGGCCACCAAATTCACGACCAAGGTGACGGGTGCAAATCGCTTTGAACTTGAATTCGTGGATTAAGAAACGAGTGTTGGCCGCGGACTACAATTTCTCCCGCAACGGGTGAAGGTGAGATCGCACAGCGGAAACACTACGCCGCGTCGATGCGGCGAAAGCCGTTCCACATGGCGGTGGCGGCGCCGGAGGTCAGCACCGGGAGGATGCGCGCATCCTGGTAATTGCCGTTGAGCGAAACCCGTTGCAGCGCGGTCATATGCTCGGCGCTTTCCGGGAAGATCATGCCCGGCCGCGTCGTGACCGCGGTCTTGAATCCGGCCGCTTTCGCCAGGCGGAATTCGCGCCGGCCCGCCGCGATCCGGTCGCCATAGGGATAGGCGAGATGAAGCACCGGCCGCTGCAGCGCGGTTTCGATCCGCGCGCGGCTGGTGGCCAGTTCGAACGAAGCGGTCTCCTCGCTCTGCCGCGCCAGATTGCAATGCGTGATCGTATGCGCGCCGATCGTCACCAGCGGATCCTCGGCGAATGCCTTTAATTCCTCCCACGACATGCAGAACTCGCGGGCGATCGGAGTCTCGTCCACCTCATATCGCGTGCAGAGCGCGGAGATTTCGCGCTGCATGTCGTGTTCGCCCGGCAGCGCGCGCAGCCAGTCGTGCAGGCGGTCGAAAGTCGCCTGCTTGGCCGCCGGCGTCGAGGCGTCGAGGCGGGTCGTGACGCCGCCGATCGGGGCTTCGATCGACGACGCCTTTGCGATCGCCTTCTCGAGCGCGACCCACCACAACCGGCCGGTGCCTTCGGCGAAATCGCTCGTCACGTAGACGGTGAGGGGCGCGTCATATTCACGCATCACCGGCAGGGCGAAATCGCGGTTGTCGCGATAGCCGTCATCGAGGGTGAAGCAGGCGAAGCGCCGCGCGAATTTGCGCTGCTGGAGCCGCTGATGCACCTCGTCCATGGTGACGATGTCGACGTCGAGGTTACGAAGATGCGCCAGCATCGCCCGCAAGAACTCCGGATCGACCTCGAGATGATGGTTGGGCTGAAACGCGCCGTCGCGGCGGGGGCGGACGTGGTGCAGCATGAAAATGACGCCGACACCCGCGAAGATTGGTCGCAGCAGGTAATGCGCTCCGGAGAAGTACAGCGCTTCCAGTCCGGCGCGGATGACGGTGTTGCGAAGCAGTTTCATCGAGATGCAGGGCGCCCGGTTATTTACGGAGCGAAATTAGCGAAAGACCGCTGAAGAAACAGTTAGCCGGACCAATTTCAGAGCGTTTCGGCCCCTGCGACATTTCGGGTTTGACAGCCTCGCAAGGGTTTGTTTTCTCTCCGTTCCGGACCCCGCAGGAACTCGAATGCACGGACTTTTCAGGTGGAGTGGCAAATGGTGGCCGGGCATCATTCCTTTGGTCATCTTTTGGGCTATCGCGGCCTGGACGAGCACCGAACCGCTTGAAGCCGACCTGGCGCAGCGTTCGACCGCAGCCCTCAAGGACACCATCCTCGACAAGAGGCGAATCTCGGTCGCAGGCCGCGACGTGACGCTTGCGGCGGATGCTTTCTCGGAAGACGGCCGGCAGGGTGCGGTGGCGTCGGTGGAAGCGGTGCCGGGCGTGCGCTTGGTTAACGATGAAACCCGGCTCGTTCCCGAAGCCAAACCGTTTGTCTGGTCGGCCGAACGCGACGTCCTTCGGGTGACGCTGTCAGGCAGTTCGCCGCTGCCGGCGAGCAAGGGCAGATTGCTGGAGGCGGCGCGTGCCGTTGGCGGCGTCGAGGTCGCCGACCGGACGAATTTGGCGCGCGGCGCGCCGCCGCGTTTCGACAATGCCGCTCTGTTGCTGCTCGATCAGGTCGGCAAGCTGAAGGACGGCAAGGTCACGCTGACGGACACCAGGGTCAGCCTGACCGGCATGGCCCGCGAACTCGGCGGCAGGGAAGCCATCGCCGCCGCGCTGAAAAATCTGCCCGAGGGCTATTCGGTCGCCGTCAATGACGTCAAGGCGCCGCCCTACATCTTCCAGGCCTACAAGGATCCGGTCGCGGTGACGGTGACGCTGACCGGCTATGTGCCCGACAATAACGTCCATGCGGCGCTGGTGGCGGCGGCGGGGCGCAAGTTCTTCAGGGAAAAGGTCGTCGACAACCTCAAGGAGAGCATCGGCGCGCCCTCAGGCTTTGCCAACGCGGTGGTGCCTGCGCTCGGCGCGCTGTCGCGGCTGTCGACCGGCACGCTGGTCGTCTCCGACCGCGAGGTCAAGCTGTCGGGCGATGCGCTTTATGAAGCCGCCGCCGGCCAGATCCGCGCCGGCCTCGGCAAGGAGTTTCCGCAGGGCTGGCAGTTCAAGCCGGAAATCTCGGTCAGGCCGGCCGCGGCGCCGGTGGATGCGACGGTCTGCCAGCAATTATTCACCGATCTGCTCGGCAAGGCCCGGATTCGCTTCGAATCCGGCCAGGCCGATATCGTCGCGGATTCCGCCGGTCTGCTCGACCGCCTGATCGAAACCGCGTTGCGCTGTCCGACCGCCAATATCGAGATATCAGGACATACCGATACCGACGGCGACGAGGCGGCCAACCAGGAGCTGTCCGAGAAGCGCGCCCAGGCGGTCGCCGACTACCTGGTCAAGGCGGGGTTGCCGGCCAACCGGTTCAGCGCGGTCGGCTATGGTGCGACGCAGCCGATTGCGGGTAACGACACCGACCAGGGCAAGGCGCAGAACCGCCGCATCGATTTCGTGGTGAAGTGAGCATGGCCTATCTGACCACATTCTACTGGGGCTGGTTGCTGGCATCGGTGCTGCTCGGCTTCGCCATGGGCTGGATATCCGTGGTCCAGCACGGCGAAGGCGTCTCGCGGAAGCTGCGATGGGCGCTTTCGGCTTTGGTCGCGGCGCTGATCGGAGCCGCGCTCGCGCGCGCCGTGCCCGGCCGCTTCGGCTATTGGCTCGACCTTGGGCTGATCATGTTCGCGCTTTATCTCTGCGGCTGTGCGGTCGGATCATGGTTGCGCGACTGGGTAGTCTCGCGCAGTGCGCCGCCGGCCTGACCGCAGCATGGGCCGGGCAGCTTTCCCCCGTCATTGTCACGGGTTGTTGACCAGCCCCTTCTATGGTCCGGAACCCCCATCGGGCGGCGGGAATGCAGCAAAACTGTGCTACCGCCGTCATCAACTACGGCTAATATGTTGAAGAAGCGCGTTTTATTGTCGTCAGGCGAATTCCACTCCGGCTCAAAACGCGCTACCAGAGGGGCAAGGGAGCAGCGTAGCGCCGGCGGGGTTCACGCCATTGCCGTCGTCGCATAAGCGCAATTCGAGGTGTAGATGCTGGAAGCAATACGCAGGGCGATCTCGTTTCTGCGCCAGAAGCAGGTCCTGCACAAACTCGGGGTCTTGATCAGCATCACGGTCATCGCCGTTGCGTGCTACGTGCTGTATCACATGCTCCGCGGTATCGACACCGATGAGGTGATCGACGCCATCAAGGGCACCGAGCCGCGCCAGGTCGCGCTGGCGGCTCTGTTCGTGGCGGCGGGCTATTTCACGCTGACTTTCTATGACTGGTTCGCGGTCCGCACGATCGGCAAGGGCCACATTCCCTACCGCGTCAACGCGCTTGCCGCCTTCACCTCCTACTCAATCGGACACAATGTCGGCGCCAGCGTCTTCACCGGCGGCGCAGTGCGCTACCGGATCTATTCGGCCTGGGGGCTGAACGCGATCGATGTCGCCAAGATCTGTTTCCTCGCCGGGCTGACCTTCTGGCTCGGCAATGCCGCGGTGCTGGGGCTGGGCATCGCCTATCACCCGGAAGCCGCCGCTTCGATCGATCAGCTGCCGGTCTGGTTCAACCGTGTTGCGGCGTGCGCCATCATCGTTGGACTGGTCGGCTATGTGGTCTGGGTCTGGGTTCAGCCGCGCGGCGTCGGCCGCGGGCCATGGACGGTCACGCTGCCGGGCGGGCCGCTGACGCTGCTGCAGATCGCTATCGGCATTGTCGATCTCGGCTTCTGTGCGCTGGCGATGTATGTGCTGGTGCCGGACGAGCCCAATCTGGGTTTTGTTGTCGTCGCGGTGATCTTCGTCTCGGCCACGCTGTTGGGGTTTGCCAGCCATTCGCCGGGCGGGCTCGGCGTTTTCGATGCCGCCATGCTGGTTGGCCTCTGGCAGATGGACCGGGAGGAACTGCTCGCCGGCATGCTGCTGTTCCGCGTCCTCTATTATATCGGTCCCTTTGTCATATCTGTAATCTTGCTGACGCTTCGGGAGATTATCATCGGCGCGCGCTCGAAGCGCCTGCGCCAGTTGGCGTCCGGTACCGACGCCGAGCCGACGAGGCATGAGGCCGCCGTCTATGTGCGCGAGCGTGGAGACACGGGCGCCTGATTCCGTGACGGCGCCCGCCCAATAGAGGAAAAAGCCTGCGCCATGGCGATCGACGATTCCAGCTCTTCCTCCTTCTTTTCACCGTGGCCGGACCGGTTGCGGCATTCGGCCATCATCCTGCTCGCCGCCGGCCTGGCGCTTTGCGCGCTCGTGCTGTTGGCCGATCTCTCGCTGGCGCGCGCTGTGGCGGTTTTCATCTGTATCGCCGCCGCAGCCCTGGTGCCGTGGCGGCTGCATCATGTGACAGCCTCCCGTGACGATGTCCGCGCCGTCACTCCGGTCGAGTCTGCAGCCGTCAGCGCCGTCGTTGCCGGCATGCCGGATCCGGCCGTGCTGCTCGACCGCGCCGGCCGCGTCCTGCATCTCAACGCCGCAGCCGCCCAGCTCGCGCCCGCCTTGCGCAAGAACGAGCTCGCGCAGTTCGCGCTGCGCTCGCCCGAGATCATCACCGCGTTGCGCGAGGCGATCGCGACCACCGAACCGCGCCGGGCGACCTATCTCGACCAGGTGCCGGTCGACCGCTGGATGGAACTGATCATCACGCCGGTGCCGGTGCCGACGCTGTTCGGCGGCACCGAAAAATGCATGCTGATGACCTTCCACGACCTGACGCCGCTGCGGCGGGTCGAGGAAATGCGCGCCGATTTCGTCGCCAACGCCAGTCACGAGTTGCGGACGCCGCTCGCGGCGTTGTCGGGCTTCATCGATACGCTGCAGGGGCCTGCCAAGGACGACGCCAAGGCGCGCGAGCGCTTCCTCGGCATCATGCATACGCAGGCGACGCGAATGGCGCGGCTGATCGACGATTTGCTGTCATTGTCGCGGGTCGAATTGTCGGCCCATGTCCGGCCCGATGCATCGGTCGATCTGGTTCCGATCATTCGCCAGGTCGCGGACGGGCTGGAGCCGCTGGCCGGGGAGCGTCAGGTCGTGATCGAGATCGATCTGCCGGAGGCGCCGGTCATGATCGCGGGCGATCGTGAGGAACTGTTGCGGCTGTTCGAAAACCTGATCGAGAATGCGCTCAAATACGGTGCCTCGGGCGGCAGGGTCGTGGTTTGCCTGACTCAGGCGAGTTCGGGCGAGGGGACCCCGGAAGTGCGCGTCATGGTCCGGGATTTCGGTCCCGGCATCGCGCCGGAGCATCTGCCGCGGCTGACCGAGCGTTTCTACCGGGTCGATGTCGGCGACAGCCGCGCGCAGGGCGGAACCGGGCTCGGGTTATCCTTGGTGAAACATATTCTTAACCGCCATCGCGGCCGGCTTTTGATCGAAAGCGTGCCGAAAAACGGCGCTGTCTTTACCGCCTGTTTTCCCCAGGCCAAGTCTCCGTGAGTTGGTCGCCGACCGTCGCGATGCCTCAGCTTCGCACGCATTGACCTGGCGCAAGGGTGTGCTCCCGGGAGATGGCTATAAGGTATGCTGTAGACAAGACGTAAGGGCGAGCCAATGGATGCTCCGATCGTGGACGACCGATCGATCTCCGAGCGTCTGAATCGGGAATGCTTCTGCATCACGCTGGATCGCGACGCCTTGTGCGACGCGCTGGAACGGGAAGTTGGAGACGCGGAGTTCTGCGCGACGTTCATCCGAACGCGGCCGCATCTATTTTCAAACGCGCCGGTGTTCATCTCGGAATCCGAAACGATTGAGATGCTTCGCATCGTGCGAGCGATCGAGGCCGCGACCAAATTGCCGGGCTATCAGCGAGCCGCGCTGTCCTGGGCCCCGGAACTCGCGCAGCATGATTTCGGCCCGCGCGGTGTCTTTATGGGCTTCGACTTCCATGTCGCCGCAGCAGGGCCGAGGCTGATCGAGGTCAATACCAATGCGGGCGGCGCTTTCCTCAATGCACTGCTCGCGGATGCTCAGCGGGCCTGCTGCGCAGAGATCGAAGTCGCTCTGGGAAAAACCAGCAACGCCAGTTTTGAATCGGCGGTGCTGCGCATGTTCCGGAATGAATTCAAGTTGCAGCGCCAGGTCGGCACGATAGGCCGGATTGCCATCGTCGATGATCGGCCCGAAGAACAGTATCTCTATCCGGAGTTCCTGCTGGCACAGCGTTTCTTTGTGAAGCACGGCATCGAGGCGGTCATCGCGGATGCCGGAAAGCTCAGATACGCGCAGGGTACGCTGACGATCGACAGTCAACCGATCGATCTCGTGTACAACCGGCTGGTGGATTTTTCCCTTGATCGCCCCGGGCACGAGGCTCTCCGCGCGGCCTATCTCGACAACGCCGTCGTGGTTACGCCCAATCCGCATGTGCACGCCCTGTATGCGGACAAGCGCAATCTCGGACTGCTCTCCGATAGAGCAGCGCTGCGCGGCTGGGGGCTCTCGCCGGCGATGGCCGACCATCTTTCCGGGGTGCCGCATACGGTGGTCGTCACGTCCGATAATGCGGCTCAACTTTGGGAGAAAAGGAAGACGCTGTTCTTCAAACCGGTCAGCGGGTACGGCAGCAAGGGAGTCTATCGCGGCGACAAGATAACGAAGGGAGTGTGGGCCGAGGTGGTCAAGGGCGGATACGTCGCCCAGGATTTTGCGGCCCCTGGCGAGCGTATGGTCAAGCTCGACGGCACTCCCGAGGCTCGCAAGACCGATGTCCGGCTCTACGTCTATGACGGCCAGATTCTTCTGACGGCGGCGCGCCTCTACCAGGGCCAGACAACGAATTTCCGGACGGCGGGCGGCGGGTTCGCGCCGGTGTTTACGATTTAGGCCCAGGAAAGGCGTGCCGCATGACCTTGGGATCTGTCACCGAACGTGCGCCGGGCGCCGGCCCCTCGACCGCCAAATGGGTCGCCGGGACCATGGCAGCCCTACTGCTCTGGGGCCTCGTCTACAGTCAGCTCGTTCCGTTTTCGGAATGGGTGGTGTCGCTGGCTCACATCGATCCCACCAGCCAGCTTGGCGAGGCGCTCAGTTTCTTTATCTACGATACGCCGAAAGTCCTGATGCTGCTGACACTCGTGGTGTTCGGCATGGGAGTGGTGCGCAGTTTCTTCTCACCGGAGAAGACGCGCGCGCTTCTTGCCGGAAAGCGGGAAGGCGGCGGCAACGTGCTGGCGGCGGGTCTCGGGATTCTCACCCCGTTCTGCTCATGCTCCGCAGTGCCGATGTTCATTGGCTTCGTCAGCGCCGGCGTTCCGCTAGGCGTCACCTTCTCGTTCCTGATCTCGGCCCCCATGGTGAACGAGGTGGCGCTCGGGCTTCTGTTCGGGCTCGTTGGCTGGAAAGTAGCGCTCACCTATCTCGGCTTCGGTCTCTTCGTCGCGATCGCCGCAGGCTGGGTGATCGGCCGCCTGCATCTCGAAAACTGGTTGGAGGAATGGGTTCGCAACATCCGCGCGAGCGCAGCCGAACTGCCTCCGGAAAACGTCACCGTCATTGATCGTATCAAGGCGGGGATCGAAGCCGTGCGCGAGATCGTCGGCAAGGTTTGGCCCTGGATCATCGCGGGGATCGCCATCGGGGCGTTGATCCACGGTTACGTGCCGTCGGACCTGCTGGCCTCGGTCATGGGACAGGGCGCCTGGTGGTCGGTACCGGCCGCGGTCCTGATTGGAATTCCGATGTACTCGAACGCCGCCGGCATTATCCCGGTGGTTCAAGCCCTGCTTGCCAAGGGTGCGGCGCTCGGGACCGTGCTCGCCTTCATGATGTCGGTGATTGCATTGTCGCTTCCGGAGATGATCATCCTGCGCAAGGTGCTGAGCCCAAGACTCATTGCGGTCTTCGTCGGCGTTGTCGGGACCGGCATTCTCGCAGTCGGCTTCCTGTTCAATGCGCTGTTCAACTGACACCCAGGGGATATCCATGAAAGACGTCAAGGTGCTCGGCCCGGGCTGCAAACGGTGTATCGCTGCTGCCGAGATGGTGCAGGCCGAAGCCGACAGACTGGGCGTTCCCGTCACCATTGAGAAAGTGACCGACTACGCGGCGATTGCCGGTTACGGCATCGCCTCGACACCGGGCGTAGTCATCGACGGCAAGGTCGTGCATGCGGGCGGATTGCCGAAGCCCGAAGACCTCGCCAAATGGCTGGGCGCCTGAAATGGCCGCGAATCTCGAATACAAGGTCACGGCGCGGCGTCTCGATGCGCATGGCAGTCTCGCCAGAACCAAGGAAGCCGAGATCGTTCTGGACACAGCCATGGCAGGACGGTCGGACGCCTTCAACCCGGCCGAATTGTTCCTCGCGGCCATTGCCGCCTGTATGATCAAGGGCATCGAACGCGTAACGCCGATGCTCAAATTCAAGCTGAGCGGCGTCGAGGTCCGTCTGCACGGCGTTCGCCAGGATGCTCCGCCCCGGTATCGGTCGATTATGAACTCATCGTCGATACCGACGAGAGCGACCAGCGGCTTGAATTGCTGCATACCAATGTCCGCAAGTACGGAACGATCTCCAATACGGTGGCGGAAGCCACCAGGCTCGAAGGTGTCATCAAGAGAAGAGCATAGGTTCCCGGCGCGCATTTGGATTAGCGGGATCGTTTTCTCAACCGGCATCGCGGCCGGCTTTTGATCGAAAGCGTGCCCAAGAACGGGCTGTCTTAACTGGTTGTGCTATGCTTATCGGAAAGCACAGGCGACGCGATGCAGCTTCAATCGACCCTGACCTGCCCGGAGTGCGGGCACCAAGCCACAGAGACCATGCCGACCGACGCTTGCCAGTTCTTTTATAACTGCGGCGGCTGCGGTACCCGGCTCAAGCCCAAGCCGGGCGATTGCTGCGTCTTCTGTTCCTACGGGACCGTGCCGTGCCCGCCGATCCAGGAGAACGGCAAGGGCGCTTGTTGTCGCTGAGGCGACCAGAGTTCGCATGTCCTGCTGGCAGAGCGGCCAGAGCGCGTCGCATCTTGCCGCACTAACTGGAAACCTCTGTGCGCGCTCGCGCCAACGGGTGCCAAAGAAGCGCGCGTACGATGAGCGGTATGCCGAATGCGAGAGGTATCGCCCAGTACATGAAATGTGGCAATTCCTTCCAGAGCGGCAGTTGCTTTCCATTATCGACGTAGAAAGCAATAAGCATCAGGGTATACGACAGGCCCATCCCCGTGATGTGGAGCCTAACCCAGTCGCGCCACCGCCGCCTGAGCGCTACGCGCCCGCCCCAAGCGGAGGCGAATGACATCGCTCCAAGAATGAACAAGTGATAGTTCTCGGCCCAGCGCATAACGGACAGGAACGTCGCAGACGCGAACAGCGCCAGCAGACACCAGAAATAGATCGTTCCAAACTTCGAATGCTGGCCGCGACGCTTTTCGCTCAACATTGCGATAGCGCCCATACCAACACACGCAAGGCCAAGCGGGATATGCAATCCGAAAATCACTGTGAGAAAGACAGGATCGGTCGAGGGAATTTCGATCCCCGCCACCACGGTTGTTTCCCCACCCGTCATCACGTTCGCTCCGTCATCGGAGACGGAATCGCCGTCGTATTTGCCGTCGCTGACGGGCAACCGACGACGAAAGCCGCCGCCCCGCAAAGGAGGGCAAGTCCGCAGCAGACCGTGAGTACGGCCGCGTAGCTTTGCGTCCAGTCGATGCTTGCCGCGAAGGGAAGGGGACCCAATGCTGCGCCCGCAACGCCGAATACGAACGACGTTCCCCTGATTGCGCCGAGATGATCGCGGCCAAAATACTGGGCGTAGCCGGCGGCATTGATCGCTTGCTGCGAGCCGTATGCGCCGCCCAGGCTCAACGCGTAGAGCCAGCTTACGGTAACGCCGCCGCCGAACGCCGGAAGGGCGGACGCGAGCGCAAGCATGCCCATCGCCAGCGGAACCAGACGTCGTGGTTCATAGCGGTCCACCAGGAATCCCGTGCCGAGGGTGGCGACAGCCTGAACGCCGCCAGCAAGCGCCAGCAGCGTAAGCGCATCCACATGCGCGACTCCGGCAGTCTGCATGATCGAGAAGTGATTGAGCAAGAGCGCCGTGCCGACCGCATTGGTCAGAAAGCCGGCGGCACACAGCAGCCAGAACACGCCCGTGCGAAGCGCCGGCTGCCGCGAAAACGACGGCTCCGGCCGTGGATCTTTCGCTGTCAGCGCAAGCCCGGCGTCCGGGCTGAGACCAAATTTCTCCGGGCGATCCCGGAATAGCAGAGCGGCGACTGGCAGTATGGTCAGCGCGACAAATCCGGCAAGTGCGAGATAGGCGCCTCTCCAACCGAGCCGCGAAATGAGGAAATCGATCAATTGCGGAAAAACCATTGATCCGGCCGCGAGCCCGAGACTGGCGGCGGCTGCCGCGATGCCGCGCCGTCGCACAAACCACAGATTGACGACTTGCTGGCTCACGAGACTGAGGCCGCCGATCGCAGCGCCACGCAGGAACGCAAAGCCGATCAGCAGCATGAGCGCGGACTGAACGCTCGCCATGAACGCGCAGGCCAAAGCAAGTCCACCGGCGATGATGGTGGCGGTGGGCCGTGGTCCAAGCCGGTCGATCCAGCGGCCGATCGCGGGCGCCGGCAGAATTCCTGCGAGCGTGCCGGCCGCATAAGCAATCGAGGCCGACGTGCGCGAGATGCCGAGTTCGGTGGTGATCGGATAAGAAAACGGAGACGCCCGCCGTCTGGCCGGGCAATGTCATGAAGGAGCCAAATGTGCCGGCCCCCAATATGACCCAACCATAGTGAATGGTCGGCAACTTCGGGCGGGCCGGCTGCGGTAGCTCAGCCTGCACGGCGCCCGGCCTCTGCCGGCAAATCGTCCTCAAATCCTTCGCAACAATGCTCCCGCAAGAAGGAGATGATGGAGTCGATGCGGTGGTACTGGGCGCGGCAAATCACCTCCCGCCCGATCTTTTCCTGCGCGACGAGGCCTGCACCAACCAGGCCTCGCAGATGAAAGGCCAAGGTCGAGGCCGCCAGGTCGAGACGGGTCTGTATTTCGCTGATGTTGAGCCCCGGCGGGCTGGCGCGAACGAGAAGCCGATAGATGTCCAGGCGGGTCAGGTTGCCCAGTTCGGCGAGGCAGCGTGCGGCGAGCTCTCTGTCCATGCTTCCTCATACCGCTACGGCGTGAGCATTACAACCATAATACTAGTTTTATAGTTATATGTGCCTTGTCCCTCCCCCTCCGGCGGCCGATCGAAAGCTTGCGCGGGAACCGCGCGGCCTCTACCGCCTGGTTTCCCCAGGCTAAGACCCCTTCAGTCCATTAAATCCAAGCGATTTCAATCGCTTGGGTATGTCATCCAACTGTCACCGAACCTTCGTAAAAGCTCTATCGACCGCTCCTAGATGAGCGGCGAGTGAGCGCGATCGGGCGCAACAGGCGCTTCGCTCACCAGATGGAGACCAACCCATGAATTTCCTCAGGACAATCGTCGCTGCCGGCCTGGTTGCCGCTTCGACGTCGGCCTTCGCTGCCGATATCACCGGCGCGGGCGCCACCTTCCCCTTCCCGATCTATTCGAAGTGGGCCGACGCCTACAAGAAGGAGACCGGCAACGGTCTGAACTACCAGTCGATCGGCTCCGGCGCGGGCATCAAGCAGATCCAGGCCAAGACCGTGACTTTCGGCGCCACCGACGCGCCGCTCAAGCATGAGACGCTCGAGAAGGACGGCCTGGTGCAGTGGCCGATGGTGATGGGCGCGATCGTGCCGGTCGTGAACCTCGAAGGCATCAAACCGGGCGAACTGGTGCTGTCGGGCGAAGTGCTCGGCGACATCTATCTCGGCAAGATCAAGAAGTGGGACGATGCCGCGATCGCAAAACTCAATCCGAAGCTGAAGCTGCCGGCCGACGCCATCACCGTGGTCCGCCGCTCCGACGGTTCGGGCACCACCTTCAACTTCACCGACTATCTCTCGAAGTCGAACGCCGAATGGAAAGCCAAGGCCGGCTCGGGCACCGCAGTCGAATGGCCGACCGGCGTCGGCGCCAAGGGCAACGAAGGCGTTGCCGGCAATGTCGGCCAGACCAAGAACGCGATCGGCTACGTCGAATATGCCTACGCCAAGCAGAACAAGCTGACCTATGCGGCGATGATCAACAAGGCCGGCAAAACCGTGCAGCCGACCATCGCAGCGTTCCAGGCGGCCGCCTCCAACGCCGACTGGGCCAAGGCGCCCGGCTATTACGTGATCCTCACCGACCAGCCCGGCGAAGCCTCGTGGCCGATCACGGCGGCGACCTTCATCCTGATGCACAAGGATGCGACCGATAAGGCAGCCTCCCAGGAAGCCATCAAGTTCTTCAAATGGTCGTTCGAGAAGGGCGCCAAGATGGCCGAAGAGCTCGACTACATCCCGATGCCGGAATCGGTGGTCAAGCTGATCGAAAAGACCTGGTCGGCTGAGATCAAGAGCTGACGGGCCAGCGCCTCGCAACACGATCGCTCAACCCGGAATGTCCGGGTTGAGCACCTCCTCTCCCGACGGGAGTGGCAAGAACAATGCGCGAGCCGAAAAAGCCGTGCACCGGAGTCCGGGTCATTGGGCTATAAGTACGGGGGATTGGCGTGGCAGAAATGGCGGTTGAAAGCGACGTAATGGAAGCTGCCGGACCTTACGATCGCGCGAGGGCCCTCAGCGCGTTCAAGCTCGGCGACGTCACCTTCTACTGGATCACGCGCGCCTGCGCGATCTCGGTTCTCCTCATCCTCGGCGGCATCATCCTTTCGCTGATCGTCGGTGCCTGGCCCGCCATCCGTGAATATGGCCTCGCCTTCCTGTGGACGCAGCGCTGGGCGCCGTCGGCCGATCCGCCTGTTCTCGGCGCGCTCGGCCCGATTTACGGCACGCTGATCACCTCCGTGATCGCGATGATGATCGCCATTCCCGTCGGCCTCGGCATTGCGATTTTCCTCACCGAGATCTGCCCGATCTGGCTGCGCCGCCCGATAGGCCTCGCCATCGAACTGCTGGCCGGCATTCCCTCCATCATCTACGGCATGTGGGGCTTCTTCGTGCTGGGGCCGTTCCTGGCCAATACGTTCCAGCCGTTCATGATCAGCGTGTTCGACGGCGTCCCCGTGCTGGGCACGATCTTTGCCGGTCCACCCTCCTATCTCAGCCTGTTCAACGCCGCACTGATCCTGGCGATCATGGTGCTGCCGTTCATCACCGCGATCTCGGTCGATGTCTTCAAGACGGTGCCGCCGGTTTTGAAAGAAGCCGCCTACGGCGTCGGCTGCACCAACTGGGAAGTCGTGCGCAACGTGGTGATCCCCTACACCCGCGTCGGCGTGATCGGCGGCATCATGCTGGCGCTCGGCCGCGCGCTCGGCGAGACCATGGCGGTCACCTTCATCATCGGCAATTCGTTCAAGATATCGTCCTCGATCTTCGCGCCGGGCACCACGATCTCGGCGGCGATCGCCTCCGAATTCGCCGAGAGCGACGGCTTGCACCAATCCGGCCTGATCCTGCTTGGCTTGCTTCTGTTCGTGCTGACGTTCTTCGTTCTTGCCGCGGCAAGGCTGATGCTGATGCGGCTGGAAAAGAAGGCGGGGAACTGACATGAACCCGATCTACCTATCCCGCCGCCGCAACAATATCATCGTCAAGTTCCTGTGCCTGGGAGCTGCGATGTTCGGCGTGACCTGGCTGGCGCTGATCCTGTTCACGCTGTTCTATAACGGTCTCGCCGGCATCAATCTCGCCGTCTTCACCCAGGATACGCCGCCGCCGGGTTCGACCGATGGCGGCCTGCGCAACGCCATCATCGGCTCGATCATGATGACCGTGATCGGGGTAGGCATCGGCGCGCCCCTCGGCCTGTTCGCCGGAACGTATCTCGCCGAATACGGCAAGCACGACAAGCTCACCTCGGTGATCCGCTTCATCAACGACATCCTGCTGAGTGCGCCGTCGATCATCATCGGCCTGTTCATCTATGGCGCCATCGTGGTGCCGATGGGCGGCTTCTCGGCCTTCGCCGGCTGCCTGGCGCTCGCCGTGATCGTGATCCCCGTCGTGGTCCGCACCACCGAGGACATGCTCGGGCTGGTGCCCAATCCCTTACGCGAGGCGGCGTCCGCGCTCGGCCTGCCGCGCTCGCTGGTGATCCGGCGGATCGCCTATCGCGCCGCGCGAAGCGGCCTGATCACCGGCGTCCTGCTCGCCACCGCCCGCGTCGCCGGAGAGACCGCGCCGCTGTTGTTCACCGCGCTCTCCAACCAGTTCTTCAGCTTCGATATGACCAAGACGATGGCGAACCTGCCGGTCACCATCAACAACTTCGTCCAGAGCCCCTATGTCTACTGGAAGCAGCTCGCCTGGAGCGGGGCGCTGCTGATCACGCTCACCGTACTTGCCCTGAATATTGGCGCGCGCATTCTCGGCGCCGAGAGGACATCCAAATGACCGAACTCTCCGTATCCGTGAGTAACGCGAGCGGGCCCGGTCCGCAGGTGGCGCTGCCCGAGGCCGCGCCCAAGGTGACCGCGCGCGGCCTGAACTTTTACTATGGCGAGCATCAGGCGCTGAAGAACATCAACCTGACGCTCGGCACAAACCGCGTCACCGCCTTCATCGGCCCGTCCGGCTGCGGCAAGTCCACGCTGCTGCGGATCTTCAACCGGATGTACGATCTCTATCCCGGCCAGCGCGCGACCGGGCAGCTCATGCTCGACCAGACCAACATTCTCGACCCCAAGCTCGACCTCAATCTGCTGCGGGCCCGTGTCGGCATGGTGTTCCAGAAGCCGACGCCGTTCCCGATGACGATCTACGAAAACATCGCCTTCGGGATCCGCCTCTATGAGAAGATCTCCAAGTCCGAGATGGACGGCCGGGTCGAGAAGGCGCTGCGCGGCGGCGCGCTGTGGAACGAGGTCAAGGACAAGCTCAACGCAAGCGGCCTGTCGCTGTCCGGTGGCCAGCAGCAGCGGCTCTGCATCGCCCGCACGGTCGCAGTGCGGCCCGAGGTGATCCTGTTCGACGAGCCCTGTTCGGCGCTGGATCCGATTTCGACCGCCAAGATCGAGGAATTGATCACGGAGCTGGCGGAGGACTACACCATCGCCATCGTCACCCATAACATGCAGCAGGCGGCCCGCGTCTCCGACAAGACCGCCTTCATGTATCTCGGCGAGCTGATCGAGTTCGACGACACCAACAAGATTTTCACCTCGCCGAGCGATCGACGCACCCAGGACTACATCACCGGCCGGTTCGGTTGAGGAGATAACACATGGCTTCCGAACACACCGCCAAGGCATTTGACAGCGATCTCCAGGAATTGACCCGTCTCGTCGCCGAGATGGGCGGCCTGGCTGAGCGCATGATCACCGAATCCGTCGATGCGCTGGTCCGCCGCGACATCGCCCTCGGCAAGCGCGTCGTCGCCTCCGACGTCGAGATCGACCGGCTGCAGCATCTGATCGAGGAGCGCGCGGTGCTGACCATCGCGCGGCGCCAGCCGATGGCGATCGATCTGCGCGAAATCGTCGGCGCCATGCGGGTGGCCACCGATCTGGAACGGATCGGCGATCTCGCCAAGAACATGGGCAAGCGGGTCGCGGCGCTGGAGAATGATTTCCAGCCGCTGAAATTGATGCGCGGCCTCGAACACATGACCGATCTGGTTCTGTCGCAGGTCAAGTCGGTGCTGGACGCCTATGCGGCGCACGATCTGCCGGCGGCGATGGCGGTCTGGAAGGGAGACGAGGAAGTCGACGCCATCTGCACCTCGCTGTTCCGCGAGCTCCTCACCTATATGATGGAAGATCCCCGCAACATCTCCTTCTGTATCCATTTGATGTTCTGTGCCAAGAACATCGAGCGCATCGGCGATCACGCCACCAACATCGCCGAAACCGTGTTCTACATGATCGAGGGACAGCAGATGCTCGACAAGCGCCCGAAGGGCGACATGACGAATTTTGCTACCACGGTCCCCGGCAACTCATAAACGGATAGAAGGCTGAAGCAGAATGAGCGCGCGCATTATGGTGGTCGAGGACGAGGAAGCGCTGACCACGCTGTTGCGCTACAACCTCGACGCCGAAGGCTATGAGGTCGAAACCGTCGGCCGCGGCGACGATGCCGATACGCGGCTGAAGGAGCGCGTGCCCGATCTCGTCGTGCTCGACTGGATGCTGCCGGGGCTGTCCGGCATCGAGCTCTGCCGCCGCCTGCGGGCCCGGCCGGAGACCAAGCAATTGCCGATCATCATGCTGACCGCGCGCGGTGAGGAGAGCGAGCGGGTGCGGGGGCTGGCGACCGGCGCCGACGATTACATCGTCAAGCCGTTCTCGGTGCCGGAACTTCTCGCGCGGGTGAAGGGCCTGTTGCGGCGGGCCAGCCCCGAGCGTCTCGCCACGGTGCTGACCTATGGCGACATCGAACTCGATCGCGAAAAACGCCGCGTCGCGCGTTCGGGCCGCTCGATCGATCTCGGCCCGACCGAGTATCGCTTGCTGGAATTTTTCCTGGAGCATCCCGGCCGCGTCTTCAGCCGCGAGCAATTGCTCGACAGCGTCTGGGGCCGCGACATCTATATCGACGAACGCACCGTCGACGTGCATATCGGCCGCCTGCGCAAATTGCTCAATCCCGGCCGCGAGCAGGACCCGATCCGCACCGTGCGCGGCGCCGGTTACGCGCTGGATGACCGGTTTGCGAAGGTGGAGCAGCAATAGCTCCCAGTGTCGCCTCGCACCTCACCGTCGTCCCCGTGAAGGCAGGGACTTCTCTTATCGTCATTGCGAGCGAAGCGAAGCAATCCATCGCGCGACCAAGCAAGTATGGCTTGCTTCGTCGCTTGCGCTGCCTTGCGCAAACGCTTCGCGTTTGTCGCTGGCAATGACGGCTGGCGATAGTTTGTTGAAGCAGGTGGAATGCGTAGCCCGGTGAAGCAAAGCGCAACCCGGGGAATGTCAGCCAATCGCGAGGCCGTCCCGGATTTCGCCTCGCGTGCGCCGGGCTACGATGAGATACCGCTCGCCTTACCTTGTCGGCTTCGGCTGCTGCCTCCGGCGATCGGCGGCGGGCTGATACGCCACGCGCGAGTGATGCGCGCAGTAGGGCAGGCCGGCGAGCGCCTTGCCGCCGCAGAAGAAGAATTCCGGGCTCGAGGGATCGCCGACCGGCCAGTGACAGGTCGCCTCGTTCAGTTCGAGTAGCGACAGCCGCTGGCTCATCGGCACCACGTTGTCGAAGGCGATCGGATCAGCCTCCATCTCGACCTCGAAGGCGTGCGCCAGCGCGGTGTTGCCGCGCGAGACCGGGCGCGACACCCGCATCATCTGCTGGGCGGCGGGACGCGCCTTGCGCTGCCGCGGGGCGGCCGAGGAGGGGCTCTTGGCGCGGCCAGACAGGCCCAGCCGGTGCACTTTGCCGATCACGGCGTTTCGCGTCACATTTCCGAGTTCCGCGGCGATCTGGCTGGCCGATAATCCGGCTTCCCAGAGCTTCTTCAGCTGCTCGACGCGATCGTCGGACCAGGTCAATACGGTCATCGCATTCTTCCCTTCGCGTCGCGCCGGCCAATCTGGGGCAGCGCTGGCGACGTCATTCGTCTCAAAAATCCCTGCGGTCAGAATCCCTTAGCCCTCGCCGGGCGCGAAAACCGCGCCCGAACGTGTACGCTGCACAAAATGAACTCTTGGGATCAGAACTGCCGCACGAGATGTCGTACCCGACAGCCCAAAGGCTACAATATGGCGTGACTCGGGCGCAAGAGTCCGCGGCCGCGCGTCCACATGTTCCGACATCTAGGCATTGCACTGCGTGTTTTCCACCACACCGCAATCTTACGGATTTGCCCCATCTTGCAGTGCAGGAAAGGCGGCTTCGTGGCGTGTTGACAGCGCTCCCCGCCCACATAGAATACCTCCCACGTGCCGCCCTTAAGAGGCGGCACGTTTCGTTTTCGCAAGACCGGCCGTTGCCGCGTTCGCGCCTATGCACGCGTGTGCTCCGCGGCAGGTCTTGAAAGCAGGTCTCAAACCTTCAGTGATTGCCATGACCAATAGCGCCACGTCGCATCTGCTCCCCGTCTTTGCCAGGGTCGATCTCGGCTTCGAGCGCGGCGAGGGCTGTTGGCTGACCGCAACCAACGGCGAGCGCTATCTCGACTTCACCTCCGGCGTCGCGGTGAACGCGCTGGGTCACTGCCATCCGCATCTGGTCGCGGCGCTGCAGGAGCAGGCGACCAAGCTGTGGCACATGTCGAACCTGTTCAAGAGCCCGGACGGCGAGAAGCTTGCCGCGCGGCTGTGCGAGCAGAGCTTTGCCGACCTCGTGTTCTTCTGCAATTCCGGCGCCGAGGCGATGGAAGGCGTGATCAAGGTCGTGCGCCGCTATCAATTCTCCAAGGGGCATCCCGAACGCTATCGGCTCGTCACCTTCGAGGGCGCCTTCCACGGCCGCACCCTGGGCACGCTCGCAGCGACCGGTTCCGCCAAATATCTCGAAGGTTTTGGCCCGCCGATGGACGGCTTTGACCAGGTGCCGCACGGCGATCTCGAAGCGGTCAAGAAGGCGATCGGCCCGCACACCGCCGGCATCCTGATCGAGCCGGTGCAGGGCGAGGGCGGCGTGCGCTCCGCGCCACAGGCTTTCTTCAAGGCGCTGCGCCAGCTCTGCGACGAGCACGGCCTCTTGCTGGCATTCGACGAGGTGCAGACCGGCATGGGCCGCACCGGCGATCTGTTCGCCTACAAGCGCGTCGGCGTGACGCCGGATGTGATGTCGCTGGCCAAGGCACTCGGCGGCGGCTTTCCGATCGGCGCGGTGCTGGCCACTGCGGAAGCCGCAAGCGGCATGACGCCCGGCTCGCACGGCTCGACGTTCGGCGGCAATCCGCTGGCGATCGCTTCCGCCAATGCCGTGCTCGACGTGATGCTGAAGCCCGGCTTCTTCGACCACGTGCAGAAGATGTCGCTGCTCTTGAAACAGAAACTGGCCTCCGTGGTCGATCGTTATCCCGCCGTGCTCTCGGAAGTGCGCGGCGAGGGGCTCCTGGTCGGCGTCAAGGCCGTGGTGCCGTCGGGCGATCTCGTCAACGCGCTACGTGCCGAGAAATTACTCACCGTCGGTGCCGGCGACAATGTGGTTCGATTTCTGGCGCCGCTGATCGTGACCGAGGCCGAGATCGACGAGTCCGTTCAGATGCTGGAACGCGCCTGCGTCGCGCTGTCGGGTAATCAGTTGAAGAAGGCGGCGGGATGATGAGCAAATCCGTCCGTCACTTCCTCGACATCAACGAATTGCCGCCGAAGGAGTTGCGCAACATGCTGGCGCTGAGCGCCGACATGAAGGCGAAGCTCAAGGCGCATGAGAAGAGCAGGCGGCCGCTCGAAGGCAAGACGCTGGCAATGATCTTCGAACGTCCCTCGACCCGCACGCGGGTGTCGTTCGACGTCGGCATGCGCCAGCTCGGCGGCGAGTCCATCATGCTGACGGGTGCGGAGATGCAACTCGGCCGCGGCGAGACCATCGCCGATACCGCGCGCGTGCTGTCGCGCTATGTCGATGCGATCATGATCCGCATCCTCAATCACGATGCGCTCCTGGAATTGGCCGCGCACGCCACCGTGCCCGTGATCAACGGGCTGACGCGCCGCTCGCATCCCTGCCAGGTGATGGCCGACCTGATGACCTTCGAGGAGCATCGCGGGCCGATCGAGGGCAAGACCGTGGCCTGGACCGGTGATGACAACAACGTGCTGGCGTCGTGGGCGCATGCGGCGGAGCGTTTCAAGTTCCAGCTCAATGTCGCAACCCCGCCGCAGCTCGCGCCGAACAAGGCGATGAAGGACTGGATCAAGGCGACCCAGGCGCCCATCGTGCTCGGCAACGATCCCGAAGCCGCAGTTCGCGGCGTCGACTGCGTCGTCACCGATACGTGGGTCTCGATGGGCGACAAGGACGGCGAACATCGCCACAACGTGCTCAAGCCCTATCAGGTCAATGCCAAGCTGATGTCGCTGGCCAAGAGTGACGCGATCTTCATGCACTGCCTGCCCGCGCATCGCGGCGAGGAAGTCACTGACGAGGTGATCGACGGCCCGCAATCGGTGGTGTTCGACGAAGCCGAAAACCGCCTGCACGCGCAAAAGGGCATTCTGGCCTGGTGTTTTAACGAAGTAGCGTAACCCTCTCAGCTTGCGTTCCCCGGACGCTGCGCAGCACGTGGCGAGCGCTGCAGAGCCGGGGTCCATGCAGCGGCCACAACAATAGATCCCGGCTCTGCGGAGCAGCGTTGCACGCTGCACCGCCGTCCGGGACACGGAACCCCTTTCGTTTTGCATTTCGAGCCCCCAGATAAAGCGCCATGGATTCACAATCAGACCCGAAAATCACGACCGAGGCGCCCGTTCGCGCGCCGTCGTCCGTTCCCATCGATGACGCGGTGCTGCCGTACGAGGTCGCAGAACTCGATCTGCGCGGACGGCTGACCCGGCTCGGCCCCGCGCTCGACGACATCCTGACCAAGCACGATTATCCGACGCCGGTCGGCAAGCTGCTCGGCGAAGCCATCGTGCTGGCGACGCTGCTCGGCTCGGCGCTGAAATTCGACGGCCGCTTCATCCTGCAGACCCAGACCGACGGCCCGGTGTCGTTCCTGATCGTGGATTTCCAGTCGCCCGACCGCCTGCGCGCCTATGCGCGCTATGACGCGAGGCGGCTGAAGGACGGCCAGGATTCAGGCGCTCTGCTCGGCAAGGGCCATCTCGCCATGACCATCGATCAAGGGCAGGACATGAGCCGCTACCAGGGCCTGGTGGCGCTCGACGGCGGCAGCCTCGAAGACGCAGCCCATGAATATTTCATGCGCTCCGAGCAGATCCCGACCCGCGTGCGGCTCGCGGTCGGCGAGGAATGGCGCGGCGGCGACGGCGGGAAGCACCGCTGGCGCGCCGGCGGCATGCTGCTGCAGTTCCTGCCGAAGGCGCCCGAGCGGGCGCGGCAGGCCGATCTGCATCCCGGCGATGCGCCGGATGGCGCGGTGACGCATTCCGTTGCCGAGGATGATGCCTGGGTCGAGGGCCAGTCGCTGATCGGCACCGTCGAGGATGTCGAGCTGATCGATCCCGATCTGTCGGGTGAGCGCCTGCTGTACCGGCTGTTTCACGAACGCGGCGTGCGCGTGTTCACGCCGCTGCCGCTGCGCGCGCAGTGCTCCTGCTCGCGCGACGCGGTGTCGTCGATGCTGAAAAGCTTTGCGCCCAAGGACCGCGCCGAGATGGTCAAGGACGGCAAGGTGGTCGTGACCTGCGAGTTCTGCTCCTCGGTCTACCAGTTCACCCCGCATGAAGCGGGCGTGGAGGAGTAGCGAGTGATCCGTTGTAGTTGTAGGGTGGGCAAAGGCGCGTTGCGCTGTGCCCACCATCTTTCAACAAACTCGTCCTGAATGGTGGGCACGCTGCGCTTTGCCCACCCTGCCATTTTGCTGGGTATGACGCCCTAACTCAACAACGTGCGGACTTGGGTGGCGGCATCATAGATTTCGATCTGGAGCATCGGATAAGCCGACTTCAGTTTCCGGCCCGCTGCGTCGGCAGCCTCGGCAGTGTCGAACTCTGACTTGAAATGGCCGTCGACAACCATCACGAACCCCTCGGTAGGAGGCCGGTCGGCTCGCGTTGGCTTTTTCGGCTCCGCTTCTTCAATTGAGAGCACGGGTTTTTTCATCATTGGTCCTTTTGGGGCGTAGCGATAATACTGAGCCCGGTCGTCGGCTCAATTCATAGCGGTCCCAACGAATGTAAGTACGATTTGGCTTCCGCAATGCCCGAATACGGCTTATGTCGCCGCCGAAGTCAGGGAAGCCATCGGCACGTCGAATGTGTAGACGAACCCGGTCGGCTCATAGGTTAGTCGCACGTCGCCGCGGAGTTGCCTGCCGAGCGTCTCGATCAGCCGCGTGCCGAAGCTGCGCTGCTTGGGCGGGCGGACTGCCGCACCATTCGTCTCGGTCCATGTGAAATGCAGGCGCTGCGTCTGTTGATCCAGTGTCCATTTGATGTCGACGCGCCCTTGCGGGACCGACAGGGCGCCGAACTTCGTGGTGTTGGTGCAAAGCTCGTTGAGCGTCATCGCGATGGCGATGACGGCGCCCGACGTCATCCGGATATCGGGTCCCGAAATCGAGAATTTCGGCTCGTCGGGATTATCGAAGGCTTCGGTAGCGCTGCGGACGATCGTGCCGAGGTTCGCGCTGGTCCATCTTGCCTGCAAAAGGAGGTCGTGCGCCCGCCCGAGCGCGAGCAACCGGCCCTCGATCGCTTGCTGCGCGTGCTCGGCGCCTGGCACGTCGCGCAGGCTCTGCGAGACGATGGCGCCGACGGTTGCGAGCGTATTCTTGATACGGTGGTGCAACTCCTCGAGGATCAGCTTCTGCAGCTTGTCGGCCGCCTCGCGCTCCCTGGCGTCGATGCCGGCCGTGGCAAGCAAACTCCGTGCATCAATCTCGGCCTGCGCGAGCAGAAGCCGCAGGCTGACGTTCTCTTCCGCGAGATCGTCGTGGTGCTGCGCCGCGCTGCTTGCGGGACGTGGGTCGGTTCGGAGATCGGCTTCAGACATCACCGATTGTATCATCATAGGCTGGGTACCGCACTGATCTTCGGGGGCTGGGATTTTGCCGTAATCAGGCGCTTTGGGCCGTATTCGGCGTGAAAAGCACTGGCGCCTCAGGCCTAGCCGATCATGTCGCGCATTTCGGCTATCACTTCCCCGGCATTGAGCGGCTTGCCGAGAAACCTGCTGCGGGGCGGAAGATCGAGGTGCGGCAGGTCCAATTGCCCCGATACCACGATGATCCTGATCTTCGGCCAACGCTCATGCACGGTGTGCGCAAGCCCGACGCCGTCCATTTGGCCAGGCATCTGGATATCGGTGCACATCAGCGCGATGTCGGATCGGGATTCCAGGATGGCGACGGCTTCGGCAGCATCCAGCGCCTCGATCGGCGTGTATCCGGCGTCTTCCACCATGTCGACCGCGCGCATGCGGAGCACCATCTCGTCCTCGACAATGAGAACGACGGCGGGAATGCATGGATGATCAAGTACCATCATAAGGGCACTCGCGGGGAACGGCGATCGACTTGGATAGGTGCCCATCTGGGACAAGCATCTCGCGGCCCATATGATCCCGCTGGCCTAACAATGATCAAATAAAGTCGCCGCCAACGGAAAGAGCCGCGGCCGTCATAATTCCGGTGCGTCGCGCTTGCCGCAGAGCAGCTGGTGAATTTTAGCGGCATTTCGAAAGACCGTTGCCTTGTTAATCGCCTCGGTTCGCTCATCGCCCGGCGGCATCTCTTGAGCCTCGTCCAGCGCGGCCGCTGCTCTGGCGTCCAGATCGTGCCCCAGCGACGATTGGGATCGTTTGATCGGAGATAGTCCGTGCTGCAGTGAAACCGCGCTACGCTCGATCACCATTGAATGACCATCGCAGCGGCGACCAGCAGCACAAGAAAGATCGGCATCAATACTGGGGGGACCAGCCATTCACGAAGATCGAATGCGGGGAATTTTGGCATGTGACCGCCCTTTTGGTTGAGGCGGGAGCGCAACGCTCTCAGTCACCGATAACAGCCTGGGGGCGCGCGGTGATGTCCCAGATATAGCGACTATCTGCCCAATAGCGAGGAGAATCGCAATTTGTTTTCTGGGGCCTGGCAGGCTTGTAATGCGGCATTGAGTAGCCATGTGAATGCCAGCGCCATCGTATTGCTTCGGCATCGCCCTTACGGCAGCGCGAAGCTTAGCCACGCCAAATCTTGTCAGTGACATTGACCCACCGCGCATCGCTTCGATGTGCGCGTCCCGAGGCCATCGAACCTGGTCTCGACACAGGTCGCGCGAAAGCCGTTGGGAACGCGTGGTTCGTCGGCTGATAATCTGATCGGTGCCAACCCCATGATCGAGTTTCCAAATCATAGCCGTTCATATGACCAAACCCGGCGAGCCGTGCGGTTTTGGGGGTACGACAGCGCTCTCGAAGCGTCATTTTTCATTAACGAAGACGCATTGAGGCGAATTCAACCAGATGCCCGCCCCGACGAGTCCGGTTTCCTGAACGCGTTCGATTGCAACCGTGATGTGATATGCGCAGCGGCTGCGAAGGTTTACGTCCGTGGAAGCCGGGGATCTTACGACCTGGTCGCCGCAAATTTTTGAAACGCGCGCTCTTGATCTGATTAGCCGAGGCGACGTGGCAGAGCGGGCGCAAGTGTCCGTTCGCCGTGAACAGAAACTGCAGGCCATCAACCTCTTGGAGGATGTCATGGATGCGAGCTCAGCGACTCTCTTGGCGTGCGGAGCATTTTTCGTTCTCTCGTTCGTTGCGATCTGGGCCTTCTGGTTCGCGGAACGGCTGCGGGGAGCAAACGCCCCTCACGTGTGAAGAACGGCCAGCTTGAGCGCCGCATGTCGGAGCGCCGGCTGACTATGCGCTCCGGGCGATTTGAGTTTGCATCCGAAAAAAAGCCGCGGATTTCTCCGCGGCTTTGCTCGTATTCAGGCTGTTGCCGGCTTGCTCAGTAGCGATCGGTGCCGATTCCGACGCTGACGCCGGGCGCGCGGATGCCGATGCCGCCACCGTCCCCATAGCCGCGGCGCTCGATATAACGTTCGCGGCGGGGAACATATCCGTATGAATCACTATGCTCGCGGATGATGACACGGCGCTCACCACGTTGGCGCCAGCACTGGCCTGCCTCATTGCAAACCATGCGGACGTTTTGAATGTTGCTCTCCGGAGCAGCTGATGCATTCGGGGAAAGCGGTGCGGCGGAAGCGGCCGTCACGAGAAGGGCACCTGCGCCGGCCGCCAGATAGATCGCGAGATTTTTCATGATGTCTCTTTCCAAAAGTAATTGTGTCAGCAAGCCAATAGGCTCGCGGGGCAATGGTTCCCGCGGCCGGCCATTAATTGCCACTAATCGCACGTGACGAGATCGCCGATGCCCAAAAGCCTGCGCCGAAGCACCGTGCCAAGATGGGACGGCAAGGTGGTGGTGACCTGCGCGTTCTGCGCTTCGTTCTATCAGTTCACGCCGCATGAAGCGGGCGTGGAGGAGGAGCGGCGTTCAGGGCACGTCCAGTCTCTGTATGGTATCCGTAATCCAGTGGTAATGCGCTGCGAGGCGAGACGGCCCAGATCTGGCTTTCCGTGCCGGCGACGATGAGCGCCACGACGCTGTGCATCCCGCGATAGGCGTAGACGGGGCTGCCGGAATCGCCGGGACCCGTTCCCGAGACACCATGGTCGGTGCCTCTGAGTACCAGCCAGCCTCCGTGTGTATGTGAAACCTGCAGCGGCACCATATGCACGGCCGTTCCCGCTGCGTAGTCGTTGGCGGTGCTGTGTCCATAACCCGCGGCAACAAGAACAGTGTCCTTGCTGAGTTCACGCCGATGGATAGTGGCAGCAGTAAAGCGTTCGGGCAGCGGAGTCGCCAGTTTGAGGATCGCAAGGTCCGGCGATCCACCGTCCGTGGCGCTGTGGAGGGGATGCAGCACAGTCGCGCTGACAGGATGGCCGAAGACCTTGATGGCAGGATCGTCTCGAACGCAGTGCGCGGCTGTCAGGACGATGTCCTGCGCCAGTGTCACGCCGCTGCACGGGCCCTTCGCAGTTACGACGACCGCCGTGTAACGCCGCAGTGCACCGTCGGCGACGTCGGCGCCGACGAACGCGTGGGCTGCGCCCCAACATGAAAACAACAGGATCAAAGGCACAAAGAATTCGGCAAAACCCGCTTTACGCACGACCATATCCTCGCACGACGATGATTGGGAAAACATCCTATGATTGTGTCCAGAGCTGGAGCACGTCTCGCGACGCAAGGCAATTTTTTTTGTGTAAATTCTCCCGCCGTCGCCAGGCGGTGTGATGGGCGGCGAAATCAAGAAATGCGAATTGTACTGACGTGTCTCGGATTGTTGCTGTCGATCGTCTCGGCACAGGCCGGCAGGGTGGTGGCCGCCGGCATGCCGCTGCGGCTCTATCAGGCCTCTACCACCAATCCCGACTGTACGTCCGTAGGCGCCGTCGTCATGCAGGTCGCGCAAGGGCCCTCGCATGGCCGTGCCTCCACTCGCCAGACCGGCGCATTTCCAAACTTCAATCCGTCCAATCCGCGGACTGCGAACTGATTTGCTTTGCGCGCAAGCACAACTTCATGCAGCGGCCTGCGACCGATTGGCACGACGGGCAAATCAGCAAAAACCTGTCCAGCCCCCTTTGCAAAAATATTCCGCTTAACTTGTCGGGCAAATCATCGGCATAACTCCGCCCGTCTCACCCAATTGAGGGGCGCTTCGCGATCGTCACGAACGTGCGGTGAGATGCGATGGACGCGGAAGGCGCGGTAGACGTACGCGCCGGAAGCGTACGGCGAAGTCGTGTGGTTCGGGCGCCGCGGTGCTGGCGCTAAGTTGGCGGGAAGTGTCCCGTTGACGACGGAGGCAAAAGAGCCGTTCTCCGGGAAGAGCTCGAAGTAAGCCGTAAAGCCATTGCGCAGGGAAGGCCGGAATGCTCCCGCTGCCCTGTATGCTCGTGTGCACTTTTGT
>NZ_JAFCLU010000056.1 GCF_018130385.1 Bradyrhizobium sp. AUGA SZCCT0283
GTTCAGCGGAAACTGGATGCGCGGCATCTGATCGTTGCCGGTGCGGATCAGTTCGCCGACGGGGCGGAAGCGCCGCAGCGGCAACGGCAGCTTGGCATTGCCGGCGATCAGCGCACCCTTCGGCGCCTTGGGCAGCGCCGCCGGGATCTTGCCGGTGCGCGCAAACGCGTCGAACAGGATGGGGGCTGCGGCGGTGCGGCCGACCAGGCCCGGCACCGGCGCGCCGTCGGGACGCCCGACCCACACGCCGATGGTGATGCGGCCATCGAAACCCACCGACCACGCATCGCGATAGCCGTAGCTGGTGCCGGTCTTGAAGGCGATCCTGTTGTGCACGCCGTTTTCCGGCGGCGGCGTCCCGAGCAGCACGTTGCCGACCTGCCAGGCCGCGGCCTGGTCCATCAGCCGCAGCGGCTCGCGGTCGTCGTTGGCGAGCATGATCTCGCGCAGCGGTTTTGCCGCGCCAAGCCGCGCCAGTCCCGCATAGAGCTGCGCCAGATCCTGCAAGCTGATGCCAACGCCGCCGAGACCCATCGCAAGGCCCGGCGCTTCATCCTTCGGCAGCACCAAATTGCCGCCGGCCTGCTTCAGCCGCGACGACAGACGGCTGGAGCCGACGCGGTCGAGCAGTGCAATCGCCGGCACATTCAGGGATAGTTGCAGCGCCTTGCGCACCGGCACCGTGCCCTGGAACGTCATGTCGAAATTTTCCGGCGCATAGGAGCCGAAACGAATGGGACGGTCGTCGATCAGGCTTTCGGGATGCACAAAGCCGTCCTCGAAGGCGAGGCCGTAGATGAACGGTTTCAGGGTCGAGCCCGGTGAGCGCACCGCGCGGGTCATGTCGACCTGCCCGGCGCGGCGTTCGTCGAAATAATCGGATGAGCCGACGCGCGCCAGCACGTCGCCGCTTTCATTGTCGACCGCGATGATGGCGACCGAAATGTTCGGCCCCTGCGCCACCGCGCGGTCGCGCGCCAGCGCTTCCAGCGTTTTCTGCAAGCCCGAATCCAGCGTCAGCTTGATCAGCGGCGTATCCTTCACTGCCGCCATCGCGGCATCGGCGGAATGCGGCGCCAGGATCGGCATCGGCTTGCGCAGCCGCGGCACCGCCACTGCCCTCGCCTGCGCCGCGTCGTCTTTCGACACCACGCCATCCTCGACCATCCGCGCCAGCACGCGGTCGCGCGCGGCGTGCGCGGCTTCCGGATAGCGGTCGAGCCGGCGGCGTTCCGGCGATTGCGGCAGCGCTACCAGCAATGCGGCTTCCGGCAGCGAAAGCCGCTTCGGCTCCTTGCCGAAATAGGCGATGGATGCGGCGCGGATGCCTTCGAGATTGCCGCCGAACGGCGCCAGCGCCAGATAGAGATCGAGGATCTCGTCCTTACCGAGCTGCCGCTCGATCTGAATCGCGCGCACCATCTGGCGCAGCTTTGCGTACACCGAGCGCTCGCGCCGCGGCTCGATCAGCCGCGCCAGTTGCATCGTAATGGTCGAGCCACCGGAGACGATGTGGCCGCTGCTGCCGAATTGAAGCGCCGCGCGCCCGAGCGCCAGCGGATCGACGCCGCCATGCGACCAGAACCGACGGTCTTCATACGCCAGCAGCAATTTCAGATAGCCGGGATCGACTGCGGTCTTCGCATCGACCGGCAGCCGCCAGCGGCCGTCGGCCATCGCATAGGCGCGCAGCAGCTTGCCGTTGCGGTCGACGATGGTGGTGGAAACTTTTCGCGCCTGCTCCAGCGGCAACGGCCCGAGCGAAACAACCCAGGCGGCGAAGCTGCCAGCCGCAATCAAAAGGGCGACGGCCGAAATCGCCGCCGCCTTTCTGATCCGCCGCCGGCGCCCTCCGCGAGGCGCAGGCAGCGCTATGGGCGCCGTTTCGCTCATTTCGCCGGACGCACCTCGACCGAGCCGGTGCCGGAGCGGCCGTAGCGCGAGGGGTTGTACATGTCCTCGACATAGGCCTGTGGCAGCACGTATTTGCCCGGCGACACCGCGCGCACGATATAGGCGACCGTGAACACCGACTTGTCGTCGCTGGCACGGTCGATCGCCGCCGTGAAGCGGTCGTCGCGGAACTCGGTATGCTCCGGCTCCTCGCCGTCCTCGATCCAGTCCAGCGTGCCGGAGTCACCCGACGATACCAGATGCGGGTTGTCGATCTCGAGACCGGCCGGCAGATAATCGGCCACCATGATGTGTCCGTATTCCGGCTTGGCCTCGGTAATTTTCAGCACCACCGCGAAGCGGTCGTTCTGCTTGGCCTTGCTGATATCGGCGGGCTTGCCGTCGAGCGTGAAGTAATTGCGCTCGATCTTGAAGCCGTTCGACGCCGCGGGCTCCGGGGTAACCGGCGAGCCCGAGACCGAGACCACCGCCTGCACAGGCGCATCGCCGGTGTTGGTGATCTTGACCGGCTTGCCGGCCACCGCCTCGGCCTTGTAGCTGCGATAGACCGCGGCCTTGGCTGGCGATCCATCGATGTCGAGCGCCAGCGTTTCCTTCGACAGCGCACGCGCGGCCAGCACCAGCCAGGCGTTCTCCTGCGTCGAGGTGTAGGGCGAAAGTCCCCGCGCCACTTCGACCCGCTGGACCGCTTGCGTCAGCGTCGCCCGCGGCGCGTTGCCTTCGCTGGCGAGCGAAACCAGCGCAGCAGCATCGCGCAACGCCGAGCCGTAGTCGGTGCGACCGAACTCGAGCACCGGTTTCGGCGCCAGCGCATCGAGTGCCGCGCCATAGACCCGCTCCGCCCGCGTCTTGTCGCCGACCAGGGCCAGTGCCGCCGCGAGCTGCGATTTCGCAATCGGCGTGGCGAGATTGGAGAGCTTGGTATCGGCGAGATAGCGCAGGTCGCCGATCGGCGCTGCGCCATTGCGGGCGAGCACGTAGAGGCCGTAGGCGAGATCGCGGCCGCCGTCCTTTTCCGGCTCGTTGGCGTTGACCACCGAGTTACGGATACGGTCGAGCGCGTTCTTGAACAGCACATCCGGCACCGCAAAACCCTTTTCGCGGGCGCGGGTCAGGAAGTCGGTCACGTAGGCGTCGAGCCAGGCGTCGTCGCCACCGGCCGACCACAGGCCGAACGAGCCGTTGGAGCCTTGGCGGGCCAACAGCCGTTCGATCGCATCCTTGATGCGCTGGTCGACCGCCGTATCCATCGCCAGATGCGCACCCGCCGCGAGGTCGTTGACATAGAGCAGCGGCATCGCGCGGCTGGTGATCTGCTCGGAGCAGCCGTGCGGATAGCGATCCAGCGCCTTCAGAATGGTTGCCGCATCGAGCGCGGTGGACAGGCCGACCGACAGCGACACGCTGCCGGTACCGGACACGAGATCGGAGAACATGTCCGAGGTCAGCGTCAGGCTTTCGCCCTTTGCCAATGTCCGGATCGAACGCCGCGCCAGCACCTGCGTCGCCGCCTTGACGTCGAGCGCATAATGCCGCGCCAGCGTCAGCCCGTTCGGGCCCTTGATGTCGACGTCTAGATTGGCGGTGCCCGCGCCGCCGGCGTCGAGCGCCAGCGACATTGACGTCCTCTGCCTGGCGGCGAGTTTGACTGACGTGGTCGGATTGCCCGTCACCTTCACCGGGCCCGACGTCTTGACGCTGATGCTGTAGTCGCCAGGCGCGCCCTCGACATTGTCGAGGTCGAAACTCATGGTGCCCTTGTCACCGTTGAGCAGGAAGCGCGGCAGCGTCGCCGTCAGCACCACGGGATCGCGCACCGTGACGTCGATGGTGGCCCGGCCGAGCTTGGTCGAATTCCACGCCACCGCCATGACGCGGGCGGTGCCGGCGAATTCCGGAATGTCGAAACTGATTTCGGTAGTGCCGTCAGCGCCGACCGTGACAATCCCCGAATAGAGCGCCAGCGGCTTCTGCGTGGGCGGCGAGCCCTGCAGTTCGGCCCCGGCGCCATCGCCGCCAGTCCGGATCTGGCCGCGCGTGCCCTGCATGCCGTCGATCAACTGCCCGTAGAGGTCGCGGATTTCGGACGTGAGGCGGCGCTGGCCGAGATAGTAGTCATCCGGCGCCGGGGGCTTGTAGTTGGTCAGGTTGAGAATGCCGACATCGACCGCGGCAACCACGATCTTGGCGTCCTCGCCGGGATTGAGCCCGCCGAGTTTGACGGGAATCTTCAGTGCCGTACCGGGCCGCACCAGCGGCGGCGGCGACAGCGCGACCTGCAGCGTGCGCGTCTTCTTGTCGATGCCGAACCATTTTAGCCCAATCGCCCGTCCCGGCATCCGCAGCGCCGCCGCATCCAGCGGACGGCGCAGCGTCGCCAGCACATAGGCGCCGGTGCCCCAGTCCTTGCCGACGGTCAGCTTGACCTGCTGGGTGCCTTCCTTGACGTCGACGGTCTGCGTCGTCAGCAGGCGGTCGCCGAGCACGTTGATGGTGAGCTTGCCGGCGGTACGGGCATTGACCGACACCACCATGGTGTCGCCTGACACGTATTCCGGCTTGTCGATCGACGTCTCCAAAAGGTCAGGCGTATCGGCGCTGCCGTCGGAATACCAGCCGACGTCGAATTGCACCGACGTGACCGGTCCATCCGCCTCGGTCGACTTGACGTCGAGGCGATAGCGGCCGGGCTCCGGCGAGACCGACACCCGCGCCGCCTTGTCTGATGTCAGCGTCAGGTCGCCGTCGGCGACGCGCTTGGTCGACTTGACCGGCTCATATTCCCAGGACGAGTTTTGGCGATACCATTGATAGCGCGACTCCATCTTCAAGAGTTCGTAGCGCAGGCCATCCCGCGAAAGCTGCTTGCCGTCGGCGCCGACGAACACGACGTCGAACTCGGCCTTGTCGCCCTCGGCCACGCTCTTGTCGCCGAATAGCGGCTTGATGCCGATCAGCGCCGCCTGCGGCGCCACGGGGAGCACCAGCTTGCGCTCGACGGCGCGGCCACCGGTCTCCACCATGCGGATGAAGATCTGCGCCTCCTGCGGACGGGTCGACGTCGGCGCCTTGGCCAGCGACACCGGGAAGGTCGCGACGCCATTGGCGTCGGCCTCGGGGAGGTTCTCGATCGGGGTGCGCTCGTTGGAGGCGGTTTCCTCATCCGCCACGCCGAACTGGTAGCCGGGATAGCCCGGCCGCCCGGAGGCGGCAGGCGCGACCAGCATGTCGCCTTCGAGCTGGAGCCCTGAGGCGGGCGCACCGTAGAGGAATTTGCCGGCGACCTTCAGTTCGACCGGAACCTCGGCTTTGATCATCTTCTCCTTGGCGGAGACGTCGAATTCAATTCGTTCTGGGATGTAGTCCTCGACCATGAAGGTGGTCTCGCCGACCGACGAGCCCTTGGGGTCGGTAAACGCCCGCACCCGCCAGGTCCCGGTCGGAACCGCCGAATTGAGCGGAACGGCCATGGAACGGCCGCCTGCGCCCTGATCCGGCAGCACGGCGCGGCGGAATTCGACGCCATCCGGCCGCTCGATCACCAGCGTCAGCGGCCCGCCGGCCATCGCGTTGCCCTGCCCGTCGCGTAAGAGCGCGGTCAGATAGACCGTCTCGTTCGAGCGGTAGACCCCGCGCTCGGCATAGACGAAGGCGTCGGCGCCGGCCGGCACGACGCGCCCGGAGACGCCACGGTCGGTGAGATCGAAGGCATTGGTCTTCAGGCTGAGGAAGGCATAGTCCGCCTTGTCGCTCATGACCGTCAAAAGCGCCGGCGACAGCCCGCCCTCGCCGCGCGCCAGCCCGGCCTCGAACAGCACGTGGCCGGCATCGTCGGTCTTGCGGGTCGCCAAAATCTCGTTGTTGCGCGCGACCAGCCGCACTTCGGCCTTGGCGACAGCCTCCGTCGAGGCCAGCGAATTGACGAAGACATGGATGCCGTCATTGCCGGAAAACGCCGTCAGCCCCATGTCGGAGACGATGAACCATTGCGTCGCCAGCGAGCCGTCATCGTCGCCGCTGCCGGGGCCCTTGGCCGACGCCGTCATCACATAGACGCCGGGCTGCAGGTCACCCAGCGCCTGGTCGACCGGGAACGCCGTCACCACGTCCTGGTTCAGCGTGGTCGCGGTCGCAAGTTCGCCGGTCCAGACCTTGACGCCGCGCTCATTGCCCAAATCCGAGAGCTGGTAGCTGGACAGCGTCTTCTGGAAATCGCTGTCCACCACCGTGTTGATCAGATTGCGGTCGCCGATCCGGAACACGTTGACGTTCACTGACGGCGTATTGACGCTGACCAGCGGAATGCCGCGCTGGCCGGTGCGCGGCAGCACATAGGCGCGCCCCGTGAAGCGCACGAACGGCTTGCGGTCGCGGACATAGATGTTGAACTCGGCCGATTTCGGTAAGCTCTCCTTGACGGTCGACGGCAGGCCGGCGCGCAGGTTGATGTTGTAGCGCTCGCCATGCTTCAGCCCGTCAACGCAGAGCTGCTTGCCCTCGCTGGTCAGTGCCGGCTTGTCGGTGCCGGCCAGCGCCACGAAGGGCGCGAAGTCGATCCGCTTGGCGAGATCCTCGGAAAACTGGAAACAGGCCCGCGGCGAGGCCCCGTCGGAATCGACGGTGTAGTCCAACAGCCGGAAGCCGTGCTGGTCGCGCATCTTCTCGTACTGGCCGCGGACCTCGGCGACCTCGCGCATGTCGAGCGACAGCCGCAACGCATCCAGCGCCGGACGCCACAGCTTGCGCTCGGACATCGCCCGGCCCAGCACGGCCAGCGCATCGGCCTCCTCGGCCTGGTTGCCGGCGCGCTGATAGGCGATGTAGGCCGCGGTCGAGGCGCGCTCGTACAGGAACGTCTGCTCGCTGGAACTGGCGGAGCGGATCTGGAAGATGGTTTTGGCGAGTCTCAGCCAGTTGGCGCTGTCCTCGGGCGTGGTGGCGGCGATCTGCCCGAGGATCTGCAGGCCGACGCGGAAGTCGGCGCGCTTGAAAGCGGCGTCGGCGTCGCCCCGCAGGGTCGCGGAGGATTTGGCGACCGGCCCCGCCTCGCTCTTGATCTGGGCCTCCAGCTTGACGGCCGAATCGGCCAGTTCGTCGCGCTTGAACGCCTTGTCCACGGCCCCCGCCGCCGTCAGGCCAAGCGCCAGCGTGGCGCAAATCACTGTGGCGCGAACCAAACCGATCATGATGGGCTCCTTGCCGCGGACATCAGCCGCGTAACGTCGAAAAATGCGCGAAAAGGTGACGGACTGATGGCAGGGATTCTGGCTTGCGAAAAGGCCGCATGCATGGTGTCGGCAGTCCAAACGGTCCAAGCCGCGCCGTCCGGCGGACGGCCGGCGGGCAAGCATGTGTCAGGGCGGACCATGCGAGACGGCCCACCGTCTGCCTTAGTCGCGAACTTGAGGAAATCGGTTCGACCGTCTTGGCGGGAAAGCGGATTTTTCATATTGGCAGTGCTAGAAAGACCAGAAGGCGGCTACCGCCCGGACGGTCCCATAGCTCAACTGGATAGAGTAACGGATTTCTACTCCGTGGGTTGCAGGTTCGAATCCTGCTGGGATCGCCACTCCCGCAATCCAAAAACGTAAGCAATTCCAACGCTTGCCCGCGGTGCTTCCAGTATCGGAATTCCGATGACGGGAGAGCGGATGCCGGTCCAAGCCGGTCGATGTCGACCCCAAATTACCGGAAAAATTACCGGAGCAATTTTGCACAGCGCAATCGCGCGGCAATTCTTTGGATCATTGGATCGCACCGACACGTTGTGCTAGCCGGGAAACATGCGACTGACCCCGACCATCATCTTGGCGCTAGCGATCTGGTTCCCGCTGGCCGCCATCGTCGGCAGCCGCTACGAGCCCGTGCCGCGGCCGCCTGGTGCATATTCATTCGTCGGGATCGAGAAGCACGCGGAAGGCGAGTTCATGTATGTGATCCATTTCGACCGATACAGCAAACTTGCCGACACGCCCGAGGAGCCGACGCGATCGCCGATCATGATCTATGAAAACGACCGGCCGCTCGGCCCGGCCCACAGCACGACCGCTGACATCAAGAGCCTGGGACTCGGACACTATATACATGTGGAAGGGGTGATCTACTTCTCGACCAGCGACAACACGGACCCGCGAACAAATGGCCGGCAATATTCGTGGACGATCGGCCCGGCCAAGCCAGATCACGCGCCGCGCTAGAACGCATGGGGAGGCAGCGGATGGAAACAGCGCTTTGGATCGTGGTGGGCGCCGCCCTTGCTACCTGCTTATCCGGCTGACGCTGCGCTGGCTGTTTCCGCCGGACGTCCGCTGACGACCAGCAGCCAGGATTCCCCCTCCCGCGGCCCGCCCATGCGTTATTTCGACCCCGGTCGCAGATCGGCAGCCTCGAGACGCGGATGCGCAGACAACACTGGTCCGGACTCGCAAGTTCCCAGAAGTGGAACCACGATCGATCTTCGCGCGCTGTGTCGCGCCGGCACTAGCCGGCGACTCGACACGGGAGCATCCTGTCCGTTGGGGGAGACTTCGGGAAGGGGCAACCACGATGACGGCGACAGCAGCGCAGAGCAGAACCAAACGACATCCGTCAGCCTCAAGGAAGCCAATCCGGGCCCGGGCCGCAAAGCTCGCCAGACGGCTGGCCGAGGTGCAGGCACTGCGCAAGCTGGTTCGGAAAGCCGAAGCTGCCCGACTTTAACTGGTCGCCTAAGCGGCGTGCCTGATCCGAAAGTCGTCGATCCGCTTGCCGGACTTTAGTTGTGCGGTCAGCCAGCGGGGCGTCTTGCCGCGTCCCGCCCAGGTCTCCGACGGCCGCTCCGGATTCCGATATTTCGGAACGACCGCGGGATAGGGGCGGCGCTGCGTCGACGACTTGGCATGCGACGGCTTGGCAGCGTGAGACGACTTGGCATCGCGAACTGCATGTTGAGTTTCAATTCCGCGCTGGAGTTGCCTCAAGCGGTTTTCAAGCACGCTCTTTTCCGCCGTCAGTGCCGCGGCAAGCCTGGTGGCAATTTCCTCGTGGAGCGCCCACAACTCGTCGGTGGACATCGACTTGAAGTCATTTCGGTTCATGACGGTCCCCAATCATGATTCGATGTTTTGAGCGCTCATCGTTGGCAGATAACGTGAGCATAACAAGGCCTATTCAAGACGTTCTTGCCGTATCAGGTTAGATTCCTCCATTCCGATGGCACAACCAAAGATTGATCGCCTCGACGCGCCGCCGCGGAGGGAACCGGTCGTGCGATCACCCGGAGTTTCGCCGCGCATCGCTCCGCTCAGGGCGCAATTTGTGCATTGAAGGCCAATGAAAACTGAAGCGGCACGGTGACGAGTTGCGGTTTGGGCTTATAATGCCGGCCGGGAATTGCTCCGTTGCCCAGACAAAGGATACGGGTCGTAATGCCAAAAAAGGGAATCACCGGCCACGACGAATGGGTCATCACGGAAGCGCTGGCGACGGCACTGGTCGCGCTTGAGCAACTCGAACCGACCCAGCAGTCGCGCCAGCAGATGGACGACATCCGGAAACTGCTGGCAGCCAATTGTCAGCCCGGGACCCTTAACCTGCACCTCGCCCAGGCAAAGTGCCGGCTAAACCCCCACGCCGATCGCGCCGTCATCTATCGAGAGTATGGATTTGAGGATCGGGAAGTCTGAAAATCGGGCGCGTGCAAGCGTAGCCCGGATGAGCGCAGCGACATCCGGGTTTTCATCTTCTCGGGCCCCGCATGTCGCGGAAACCTGTTATCACTGCGCGAGCGCAATTGCGCTCGTCTTCGGGCGCGCATTCGCGCGACCCGGTGGCTCAAGCGGGCTACTTGCTAGCTGCTCAAACTATTGGGAGGACCTCAGGATGAAGTTGCCACACACGTCGGCCTGCGTAATGTCTTTGACAATCTTGGCCGCGACGATCGCCCTGCCCGCCCCGGCACGAGCCCAGACCTACGATCCGCGCTACCCCGTTTGCCTGCAGATCTACCAGGGCATCGCGGACTTCTACTTCGAGTGCAGTTATCGAACGATGGCGCAGTGTGCCGCGTCGGCCTCGGGCCGCCCCGCGCAATGCGTGGTCAATCCATATTTCGGCGGGCCGAAGGCCAGGCGTGGCAAGCGTCAGCAGCGCCCCCAGCAGTATTGAAAATCGGTTCGCTTCGACGGCCTAAAAGTAGCCCGGATGAGCGGAGCGAAATCCGGTTTCTTATGCCCCGCATATCGCTCTGCTCATGCGGGCTACCCGTTGGCCATTCACCAGCCATACGTGCCGAGCGCGAGCGGCCTCGGTGGGGCCGCCTTGGCCGTCCGCGTCGTGTCGGGCTTCAGGCAGCGCCGGGCCGCTTCGATCTCAGCGTCGCTCGCGCCTTTGCCGCGGGCCCACTGCTCGGCGGCGGACGCACTGTATTGCGCCACGTAGTAGCGCACGACAGGACATGAAATTCGGCGCAAAACACCGGACTGTTCACCCGCAAAGCCGGCGCTCGATGTTCCCAGACACAGCGCCAGCACACACAACCAACGTAAGTCCATGTGATTCCCCTCTGCCTATTAAGAGAGGCCCGGCTTTCACCGGCGCATCAAGCCTGATTGTGAGTTCCGCACACGGAACCGGCGGAGCTGTGCTTAAGCCGCAACGCACGGTCCCGACGACGGTGCTCTCGCGCGTGGAATGCGACTTTCCGCGATCATTAAGATTGATTGTTTACGAAGAACATCGAACCTGATTGCCGATTGGGCGCAATGCGCTAGCCTCTGCTTGCCAGGACCTGGCGCGAACTATCGGTAAGCTCCAATGGAATTCGAACGCCGATATGTGGCGAGGACGACGATCTCAAAAGACGCGCTGCTGTTCTTTGACGCGCAGCGCGGTGTCCTCACCTGCCGCGTTCAGGACGTCACGAATTCCGGCGCCGGAATCGAACTCCACGCCCTCAATTTGTTGCCGCTGAATTTCGAATTGAGCTTCGACAATTTTCATACCGTTCGCGATTGCCGCGTGATCTGGCGGCAAGGCGATTTCGTCGGGGTTGCGTTTCAAAATTGATCACGCGGAACCCGGGAGCTGGCGCCGCGGTGAACAAAACAGCCCTGGGGCAATGGAACTAACATCGAGACTCCGCGTCGAATCCCCGCGCTTCCGGTTCCTCCGGAGCACGACCCAAGCGGGCTTGACCGTTCGGGCTATACGATTGGAGTTCAATATGTCCTGGGATCGCCCGTTCGCTCAGCCTGTCCCGCTCCCGGAGGGACCACCTGCGCAGACCCTGCGAGACGCCGCCGACTACATCAGGAAGCTGCCTCAGCCAGAGCGTGATGGTCAGGAATGGCGACTTGCCGTCCAGATGCTCATCGATGCCGCCGAAGATCGCGGACCCATGCTGTTCGCGCGCATGGGAATTGTCAGGGCCCTGGAAGCGCATGCCGAAAGGACACTCAATCCCGAGCGCCGGGGTCCAGGCCAAGATGATCTGAAGTGCGAGCGTGACGCCAGCATCTGAATCCAGATCGACGTCACCAGAGAGGGTATCGAAGCGCCTGAAGGCTTTCCAAGCCGAACAGCCGGGAACGCGCACATTCAAGAACACGCGCGCTTTAGCGACCCGCAGCAGATCGGCGCGGTACCTGCGGCTTCACCTGGCCAATTCGTGGATTGACCGAAGTGCAAGCACGCCGCAACCGACCGGCTGCAAATCTTCTTACGCTACCTGCCTGATTCGGAAGTCATCGATCCGCTTGCCGGATTTCAATTTTGCGGCAAGCCAGCGCGGCGTCTTCCCTCGTCCCGCCCAAGTCTCGGACGGGCGATCCGGATTCCGAAACTTCGGAACGACGGTTGGATACGGGCGCCGCCCTGTCGACGAACTCTCGCGCTCAGCTTCGACGCCACCCTTAAGTTGCTTCAGGCGATTTTCGAGTACGCGCTTCTCCGCGAGCAGCGAGGCTGCAAGCCGGGAGGCGATTTCCTCGTGCAGTGCCCACAACTCATCCGTGGACATCGATTTGAAGTCATTCCGGTTCACGACCGTCCCCAATCATGATTCGATATAGCTGTCATCGTTGGTAGAAAACATGAGCAGAATAAGGCCGATTCAGAACCTCTTTCGGGCCGAAAAGTTCCAGCAAGTTGGCTTCGTCTCATAACGCAACCACAACGAAATTTTCTTGAAGGCGCACCCAAATCTTCCTTTCACAACTGGTGATAGGTAGGCCAGGAGCAAGGCCTGCGAAGATCTGAAACTAAGAGCCTCTTGTTGACGGTTCCCTAATCGTGCAACCGCATTCGATCCGTTGTTCGAACGTTTGCCTTGCGCGTGCGGCTCCGCTGCAAAGGCGGCGCGAGTCAAGCACGTATTGTTCTCGCCGTGCGATATATCATCCGGGTTACCGACGATATCATCCGGGTTACCAATTCGGCGCAATACCGCCCTGCCTCCGCCACGCCAGTGCCAAAGTCGAACAGGAACTTGCGCCTGGAACCTCCGGCGGACGCGAGCCCGTCCGCAACAGAATGTTGGCGTCATGGCAGGGTATCGCCACCGCGACGGCCGCGGTGCTTCCAGGCTGGGGTTTGCGGCGCTCGCACTGGCGCTGACCTCGTCGCATGCATGCGCCGACACCTTTCAGGAAAAGTGGATGGGGCGGATCGCCCGGCCGCCGGCAGACGATCAGGAAGCCTCCGTCTACTGGGAGGACAGGTGGGACGCACGCGGCAAGCGCTTCAAGGCCAACGAGGTTTCCTGCGCGCATCGCACCGAGGCGTTCGGCACCATCTTCGTCGTCACCAATCTCGAGAACGGCAAGAAGATCCGCTGCCCGGTGCAGGACCGCGGCCCCTTCGCGCGCGGCCGGGTTCTCGACTTCTCGCTCGGCGCTGCACGCCAGATCGGCTGCGACGGCTTGTGCCGCGTCACCGTGCGCCGCGCCGGCTACGAGTAGCACGCGCAATCTGATTCAACTTTAGAATGCTTACCAAACTGCGTCGCTGTTGCCGCCGGGTGACATCGTTCGCGCAAGAATCCGATAGTCTGGGCCGGTTTCGCGCAATCCTATTTTTGGTGGCATTTCCATGAAGAGGCTGGCACTCGCGATTTCCGTTCTCGCCGTTAGTGCAACCGGTGCCCTCGCCAATCCCGTCTATAACTGGACCGGCTTCTACCTCGGCGGCAATCTCGGCTACAGCTGGGGCCGCTCTGCCAGCACGCTCTGGTTCACCGATGCGGGGACGACCGTCAGTTCGGCGGACACGCGAAACGACATGAACGGTGTGATCGGCGGCGGTCAGTTCGGTTACAACTGGCAATTCGACAACAAGTGGGTGTTCGGCCTCGAGGCCGACTTCCAGGGTTCGGACCAGAAGGGCCGCGGGACCGCCGCTTGCGCAGGCGGCGCGCTGACATCGGTGGCGACGCTGAACAGCGCCTGCTCCACCGGGCACATCGGCGACACCGCGCCGTTCAACGTCGCGGCCCTGCCGGTCCCCAGCGACATCAGCCAGAAGCTGAATTGGTTCGGCACCGTTCGCGGGCGCATCGGCTCCACGGTGACCCCGACGGTGCTGCTGTATGTCACCGGCGGTCTGGCGTATGGCGAGATCACGACGAGCAATACGGTCGCCGGCACGAATATCACGGGGGCGCAGGGCACCAACGTGTTCACGCTGACGCCCGTTTCGGGATCGGCAAGCAGCACCACCACGCGGGTCGGATGGACGATCGGCGCCGGCATCGAGGGCGTCGTCAGCGGAAACTGGACCGCCAAGCTCGAATATCTCTATGTCGATCTCGGCGACGTATCCGGTGCATTCGTCACGCCGGTCACCGGTCTCAGCGGCGGCTTGCTGACCAGCAGATACAACTCGCATATCACCGACAACATTCTGCGCGTCGGCCTGAACTACCGCTGGGCGGCCCGGTAGTCCGGGCCCGGATCGGCCTCCGGCCGGCTGTGGGCTGGCGATGCGCCGGCGGAAGCGGCCATCGACGGCTTTGTCGCCAGGCTAGCGCGCTGCCCACAATAGCCGAGCGCTCGTCTCCCTGGGGTAGGTGAAGGGGCGGCGCCCGGCTACTCGGGCCGCGCGGCGGTGCGGCCTGAACAGGAACTCATTTTTAACTTAAAGAGAATTTAAAAGACCATTGAATCATAACGATTTTTATGACAGCAGCCGATGGCTGGCAGTGGCCCGGCCATCAAGGGATCCGACACGGCGCAAAAGGGGCCGAAAATCCCCGAGATAGAGAACAGCGCCCTCGACACGTTTCCCTATCTCATGAATTGAAACGGCTGAACGCGGGGATCCGTTGAGCCCGCCAACACCCGAATTCGACCGCGACGAGGCGCTGGTGTGCATGGCGCTGGCGTTCTGACTGGCAGGCGCCTCGACAAGCTTGGTCTACAGGCTGCTGGGTTGGGGTTCCGTCCGGACGGCTATTCCTCGGAAGCCGCGAAAAACGGCAAATCCACATCCAAGACAATGCCCAAGAATACGGCAACGCCGCCGATGACCGCCATCAACTCCAGAAGGACGAAGGCGAGCAGCGCGCTCAATCCGATCGCCGCTTTTTTCCAACCGTTCCACATGGGGCTACCCCTTAGCACACCGAAATCCCGCTATCGGAGCAAAAGCCGAATTTAAGGTGAATTTGGAACCCCCGATCCACCGACCGGCGGCCGACGTTGCAGCCCGGGCGACCAAATGCCAGCATCGCTTTCAGGCGCGAAGCCGAAAGGAAGTGCGATGAGCGGGATCGTCCGCAAGATCATCTACGTCGTGCTCGTGATCGTGGTGTTGCTGATCATCTGGCAATTTCTCGGATCGCTTTGATCGTCGGCACGCAGGCCCAATGACCGCGTGCCGCGTTGCGTTTTTCCGATGTGACTGTGCCGATGAAGCGGGCCGGGCGGTGCAAGCGGCTCGGCCGCTGCGAGTAGACGAGGCCCGGAGTGCCTAGGAGTCCGGGCCTCGTGGCCTCCAGTGGTAGCGCTCGTCGTGATGAACGAACGCCCTGCCCCCCGCTGCAAGCGACGTCGTTATAGATGCGCCGTGCTCGCACGGCCAATCCGTATGAGTACGGTGAGATACACGTGTGCATATTCCTTGCGTGTATCCCGCACGCTCTCGACCGCAAAACTCTGTCCGGGCCGTCACTGCGAGCCACCCGGTCAGCGCGAAGCGCCGCCGGACGACGAGAGCAGCTATCCGCCGCGTTCTACCGCTTATCGAACGGAATATACTGATGATACTCTTTTGGCACCGAGTTCCGGTAACGCGCGGGCACCGTGCCACGGTCGATCGAACGGTCGATCTCCTGCTGCCGGGTCATCTTGGCCGGTTTCTTTTTCTTCGGCGCCGCCTTCTCCTTTTCAGGAGCCGTGGTTTCCGGCGCGGCAGTGGAGGTTGCCGTTGGCGCAGTGCCACCGCTCGGCGCGCCCTGCGCCAGCGCGGCGCCGGTCGGCAGCAATACGAGAACCGCCGCCGACACGGCTACCATAGCACGAGACAGTTTTCGCATGGGAAGCTCCGGTTCTGGCCAACTCCGTCTCCAGCCCGATCCTATTACGTCCGCAGCCGTCCGCACACCGGGATTCGGGCGAGGCGAACCGGCGTCGACTCGGTATGCTTGGCCCGGCTGCAGGTCGTGAAGACGAAGGCCAGCCGGCTGCACTGCCAGTCCGGACCGAGAGCGGCGCTGGCGGCTGGCTCGGGATAGGACACGCCGATCACGACGAAGCCCATGAAGGCCAACGCGACGATGGCGGCGGCGAGCACGAGGTTTTTGCGGGTCCAACAATTCTGGGGCATGGCAGTCGCTCCTGTTGGGAAGCCCGGAAGATAGGATCGCCCCGCCCCCGCTTGTGTGAACGGCTTCACAGTATAAAGGTTTTTAATGGAGCCCCGATCGGCGCAGGAATGGGTATAACTCGCGTAAATCCGTTGCGTGCTCACAACCCTTGGTCGACACTGCGCGTTCGGGGTGAGCGCGTGTGCGGGGCGTGCGATGGACAAGCAGGAAACGGGCTACGACTACATTAGATACAAGCAATTGCTGGCGGAAGCGGACGACGACACCAAGCGGCTCGAGCTGATCGAGATCATGATCAGGGAAAAAGCCCGCGACAGGCTGGAGGCGCAGCAGACCGCGGATCGGGTCGCGATGACGGCGATGACGGTCGCGCGCGTTCTCGGCCCCGGTGGCCGTCGCGATAACTTCTAGAGCATGATCCGGAAAAGTGGGTACCGGTTTTCCCTCGCGACAAACGCGGGACGCGTTTGCGCGGAGATCATGCTCAAATCAAGAGATGGAGTGAGATGACGGTTCCGCTCCAGCGGTCACTTTTCCGAAGCGAACATCACCAGCGAGCCGACCAGGCCAATCAGCGCGCAGGCGAGAAGCCCATATTGCAGGATGGCCAGCGCCCGGCTCGGGGCTTCGGTCGCCGTCGCCATCTCGTAGAGCAGCTAGGCTGACGTAATCCCGCTCATCAGCATCAATTTGGGCCATTTGCTGTTCACGCAAGTCTCCCCTGCTCTCCCGGTCCCATTTCGACGCTGGCATTTTGCCCCGGGTTCACTTACCTAGACCCCATTCCGCGCGTTTGGCGCGTCCAACCCCGAGAGTGAAAGCGACAAGGCCTCTTTATGAGTGGATTCAAGGAACCGAACTTCGCGGACCGCCAGAAGGCCGCGATGCAGGCGCGGCAGGACATTTTGAACAAGTTTCGCGCCAAGCCGGGCCTCGACGATCCCGAGGTGAAGCGCCGTCAGGCCGAGCGTGAAGCCCAGGCCGCCGCCCGCGCCAAGGCGAGAGAGGCAAAGGAAGCCGAAAAGGCCGAACAGAAACGTCTCGAGGCCGAGGCCGCCGCCGCGGAAGCCGTCAGGATCGCGCGCGAGAAGGAAGAAGAGGCCGCCAGACTGGCGGCGCTGGAAGCCGAGCAGAAGGCCAAGCGCGACGCGCGTTACGCTGCACGCAAAAGCAAGGGCAAGAAGAAGTAGGCAGGAAGAAAGTAGACAAGAGCAAGCGGGCAAAACGCACGCCGCCGTCTCTTGCCGATGACGGATTCAACCCTCCCGTCATTCCGGGCTGGTGCGTGAGCGCCAGACCCCCGGATGCATAAAGGCGCATCGGGGAATCCCGAACCTCCGGGGCCGATGCTTAAGCACCGCTCCCTTGCGCAAACGCTTTGCGTTTGCGCAAGGGAATGACGGCGCGGCTCAGTTCTTTTTCATGCCGTCCTTCATGCCGTCTTTCATCATGCCATCGTGCTTCATGCTGTCCTTCTTCATCATGCCGTCGTCTTTCTTCATCGCGTCCTTGGACATCGATTCCTTCTTCATGCCGTCGTCCTTGCCCATCTTGTCCTGAGCGAAGACGGCCGGCGCGAATGCAAGGCCGAGCGAAACGAGTGCGGCAGACAGGCCGAGGCCGATACGGGTCGTGGTGGTCATGAGATGGTCGTCCTTTGGGTTCAAGCTGGTTTCTCGAAAGCGACGTCTGCCGCTTCCCCCAACGACGATGCCGCAACCAGGTTTGTTACCGGCCACACCCCAAAATTCTTGCTTTGTCACGGATAGTTGAAGCGGGCAAATTGATGGCGGCTAACGCTCCGCGAGTGCCCGGGCTGGACGTATTATTGACGGAGTCTTCTGCGAACGGCTGTTCCCGGGTGTGTATCGCAGCGGTATCAGGCTTTGGTCTGAGGGTTGGAATCCGGGCTTGCCGTCGCGTGCCGCCTCGACCTATCACATCGCCTCGAACTGTCAGACGAGAGCAACTTCGAACGAAGACCGGCCAACATGGGCTCAAGCCGGTCCGGATCGCCGACCCAACAACCATTTGCAGGGGATAAACCATGCTCACACGCCGCCATGTCATCGCATCCGCACTTGCCGCGCCCGCCGTCCTTCGTTTCGGCACCGGCACCGCCCATGCCGCCACGACACTGAAAATCTCGCACCAATTCCCGGGCGGCACCATCGACAAGGGCGACTTCCGCGACCGGCTGTGCCGCACGTTCGCCGCCGAAGTCGCCAAGCGCTCTGGTGGCGAGATCGCCGCCGAGATCTATCCGAACTCCTCGCTGATCAAGACCAATGCGCAATTCTCGGCGATGCGCAAAGGCGCGCTCGATATCAGCCTCTACCCGATGCCCTATGCCGGCGGTGAATTGCCCGAGACCAATATCGGCCTGATGCCCGGCCTGGTTGCGACCTACGACCAGGGCCTGCGCTGGAGGAAGGAGCCGGTCGGCAAGGCACTGACGGATTTCCTTGCCGACAAGGGCATCATCCTGCTGACTTGGGTCTGGCAGGCCGGCGGCGTCGCCAGCCGCTCCAAGCCGATCGTCGCCCCCGAAGACGCCAAGGGGCTGAAGGTGCGCGGCGGCTCGCGCGAAATGGACATGGTGCTGCAGACCGCGGGCGCTGCCGTGCTGTCGGTGCCGTCTAACGAAATCTACGCCGCGATGCAGACCGGCGCCTGCGACGCCGGCATCACCTCCTCCACCAGCCTGATCTCGTTCCGCCTCGAAGAGGTCGCGAAGTCGCTGACCTCGGGCGCCGGCGCCTCCTATTGGTTCATGCTGGAGCCATTGATGATGTCGAAGGCGATATTCGACAAGCTGCCCAAGAACCAGCAGGACATTATCCTTTCGGTGGGCAGCGAACTGGAAGCGTTCGGCCGCAAGGGCGCGCAGGACGACGATATCGAGGTCGCCAAGGTCTATGAGAAGGCCGGCGCCAAGGTCAGCAAGCTCGACGTGGCGACCGTCAGCAAGTGGCGGGATATTGCGCGCGATACCGCGTGGAAGGACTACAGCGCCAAGACGGCGACCTCAGCCACTCTGCTGAAGCTTGCAAGCGACGTCGCCGCATGATGCACGGTCCGATTCCGGATCAGCAAGACCATTCCGAGGCCGCCACGGGCAATCCGCTCGTGGCGGCGCTCGGCCAGGCGCTGGCGCTGTGCAACAACGTCATCGTGGTCTTCGCCGCCATCGCGCTGATCGCGGCCTGCGTGATTCTCAGTTACAGCGTGCTCGGCCGCGCCCTGTTCCACAGCGCCAATTACTGGCAGGACGAGGCGGCGGTGTTTCTGCTGGTCGGCGCCACCTTCATGACCGCGGCCTATGTGCAGGGCCAGCGCGGCCATATCGGCATCGAGGCCTTTGTCGGCCTGATGTCGCCACGCGCCAACCGCATCCGGCTGTGGCTGGTCGATGTCGCGAGCCTGCTGTTCTGCGCCTTCTTTGCCTGGAAATCCTGGACGCTGGCGCATGAGGCTTACGCCGACGGCCAGGTGTCGAACTCGATGTGGTCGCCCCCGCTTGCGATCCCCTACGTGCTGATGGCGTCTGGCATGACGCTGCTGTGCCTGCAGATCCTGTTGCAGATCATTATTCCCTTTGCTGGTGCTTCACGTCGATGAGCGTTCTTGGAATTGGTATCAGTTACGGCCTGGCGACCCTGTTTGCGATGTTTTCCGGCATGCCCATCGCGTTTGCTTTGGGCGCGGTCGCCGTCGCCTTCATGGCCATCTACATGCCGGCGGCTTCACTCGATACGGTAACGCAGAACGTCTACGAGGAGATGGCTTCGATCACGCTGCTGTCGATCCCGCTGTTCATCCTCAAGGGGGCAGCAATCGGCAAATCCCGCGCCGGTCAGGACCTCTATTCGGCGCTGCATGCCTGGCTGCATCGCGTGCCCGGCGGGCTCGGCGTCGCCAACGTGTTCGCCTGCGCGCTGTTCGCGGCAATGGCGGGCTCTTCGCCCGCCACCTGCTCGGCGATTGGTTCGGCCGGCATCCCCGAGATGCGCAAGCGCGGCTATTCCGGCGGCTTTGCCGCTGGCATCATCGCCGCCGGCGGCACGCTCGGCATCCTGCTGCCGCCCTCGATCACCATGATCCTGTTCGCGGTCGCCGCGGAGAAATCGCTGGGCCGGCTGTTCCTCGCCGGCATTGGCCCTGGACTGTTGCTGGTGACACTGTTCGGCATCTACGCGGTATTCCGCTTCCGCAAGGAATTTGCGGCGGCGCAGGCGCTCTACGAGAAGACCGGAACGGAATCCGCAATTCTGCAGCGCGACGATTTTACCATGGCCGAGCGCTTCAGCGCGCTGCCGCGGGTGCTTCCGTTCGTGCTGCTGCTCACCGGCGTGATGATCGCGCTGTATGGCGGCTACGCCACGCCGTCGGAAACCGCAGGCCTCGGCGGCCTTCTCGCGCTGCTGCTGATCGCGGTGATCTACAGCGTATGGCGGCCGGGCGACCTGTCGCCGATCCTGAAATCCACCATCCGCGAATCCACCATGCTGATGATGATCATCGGCATGTCGCTGCTCTATTCCTACGTGATGAGCTATCTGCACATCTCGCAATCGGCGGCCGAATCGATCGTCGCCATGCATCTGCCGCGCTGGGAATTGCTGGCCGCCATCCTGCTGATGGTGGTGGTGCTCGGCTTCTTCCTGCCCCCGGTGTCGATCATCCTGATGACCGCGCCGATCATCCTGCCGCCGCTGCGCGCCGCCAATTTCGATATCATCTGGTTCGGCGTGGTCATGACCATCGTGATGGAGATGGGGCTGATCCACCCGCCGGTCGGGCTGAACATCTTCGTCATCCGCAACGTCGCGCCGGACATTCCGCTCAGCGAGGTGATCTGGGGCACCCTGCCCTTCGTGCTGCTGATGATGCTGGCCGTGCTGCTGTTGTGCTTCTTCCCGGGGATTTCGACCGGGCTGCCGGATCTGGTGATGGGGCCTGACGGGGGACGTTGACGCTGGGGCGCGGCCTATTTCGCGGCCCGCGCCTTCGCGTTCAACGCTGCCGCCACGCGGCTGACCGGCGGACGGCCGATCAGCCCGCTCACGACATTGGTGGCCGCGACCAGCTTCGCCATATCGACGCCGGTCGCGATGCCCATGCCCTCGAGCATGTAGACCACATCCTCGGTCGCGACATTCCCGGTCGCGCCCGGAGCGTAGGGGCAGCCGCCGAGACCGCCGGCGGCGGAATCGATCACGCGGCAGCCCTCTTCCATCCCGGCATAGAGATTGGCGAGCGCCTGGCCATACGTGTCGTGGAAATGCATGGCGAGCTTGGCCATCGGCACGTGGCTAGCTACCGCCCGCAGGAGCTGCCGCGCCTTCAAGGGCGTGCCGACACCAATGGTGTCGCCGAGCGAGATTTCATAGCAGCCGAGGTCCCACAGCACTTTGGCGACGTCGACCACCGCCTGCGGCTTGATTTCGCCTTCATAGGGGCAGCCGAGCACGGTGGAGATGTAGCCGCGCACCCGGACGCCGTCGGCTTTGGCGCGAGCCAGCACCGGCTTGAAGCGGTCGATCGATTCCGCGATCGAGCAATTGATATTGGCGCGCGAAAAGCTTTCTGACGCCGCGGCAAATACCGCGATCAGCCTGGCGCCGGCGGCCTGCGCGGCCTCGTAACCCTTCTCGTTGGGTACCAGCACCGGCAGTTCGCAATTGACGTGATGGCTGACGCCGCGCAGCACCTCGGCCGACCCGACCATTTGCGGGATCGCCTTGGGCGAGACGAAGGCGCCGACTTCGACGGTGTGAAGTCCAGCAGCGATCAATGCCTCGATGAAGGCGATCCGGTCGACGACGCTGACCGGCGTCTTCTCGTTCTGCAGCCCGTCGCGCGGACCGACTTCGACGATATGGACGCGATCGCTCATGACGCCGCCGGCTCGATTTCGGCAAGTTCGACGCCTTCACCGACGATATCGCCGACCTTGCACTTGATCTTCTTCAACACGCCCGCAAAGGGCGCGCGCAGGGTCTGCTCCATCTTCATCACTTCGAGGGTGAGGATCGCAGCACCCTTTTCCAGCGTTGCCCCCTCCTCGGCCAACAGCGCAACCACGGTGCCTGGCAAGGGCGCCACGATCTTGTCCTCGCCGACCTGCTCCTCGGTCTCGCCGCCGAACGGATCGACCCAATGCAGGTCGAAGCGGCCGTTGCGGGTACGCAAGTAAAGCTCGTGGCCCTCGATCACGGCAGTGACGCGCGATTTCATGCCGTCAATCGTCAGATCGAAGCTGCCGTGATCCGCCGGCGACGTCGCGAAAACAAATTCGTGTTTTCCGATCGCGAGTGTCATCGGCCCGGAGCCGTAGTGCAGCGTCACCTTATGCTCGGCGCCCTGCCCCGGACGAAACGAGAATACCCGTTGCCGCCTTCCGACCGGCATCCAGCCGAACGTCTGCCATGGCGAATCCTTGCGCGCGGACTTCTGTTCCTCGTTGACGATGGCGGCGACCGCGGCGCAGAACTCGAGATTGCCGAGCGCGCTCGAGGCTTCCGTCAGCTTCCTCAGTTCGCGCTCGATGAAGCCGGTATCGATGGTGTTGGCGCGCACCTTCGGGTGCGTGATGAGCGCCGACAGGAACGGGATGTTGGTGACGATGCCACGGACGTCAGTCTCTTCCAGCCCGCGGTTGAGCCGCTCGATCGCCGCCTGCCGCGTCGGCGCCCAGGCGATCACTTTTGCCAGCATGGCGTCGTAGTACGGCGACACCGGATCGCCATCGCGATAGCCGGCGTCGATCCGCAAGCCGTCGATGGCATCAGGCGTGCGCCAGATCTTGATCCGGCCCACTGAAGGCATGAAATTCTTTTGCGGATTTTCCGCATAGACCCGCGCCTCGATGGCGTGGCCGTTCAGCTTGATCTCGTCCTGCGCCAGCGGCAGCTTTTCGCCGAACGCCACCCGCAACTGCCATTCGACCAGATCGACGCCGGTAATCAGCTCGGTCACGGGGTGCTCGACCTGCAGCCGCGTATTCATCTCGATGAAGAACACCTCCTTGCCGTCGGAGACAAATTCGATGGTGCCGGCGCCAACATAGTTGACGGCGGCAGCCGCCTTGCGCGCGGCGGCGCAGACCGTCTCGCGCTGAGTGGCATTGAGGGTCGGCGACGGCGCTTCCTCGATCACCTTCTGGTGCCGCCGCTGCAGCGTGCATTCGCGCTCCCAGAGCGAAAGCAGATTGCCGTGGCTGTCGCCGATGATCTGCACCTCGATGTGACGCGGGTTCTGCACGAACTTTTCGATCAGCATGCGGTCGTCGCCGAACGCAGCCTTGGCCTCGCGCTTGGCGCTGACGATCGCCGCCGAAAGTTCTCCCGCCGAATTGACCACGCGCATACCGCGCCCGCCGCCGCCGGCGGACGCCTTCACCAGCACCGGGAAGCCGATTCTATCGGCGGCCTTTGTCAGCGTCGCCTCATCCTGCGCCTCGCCATGATAGCCCGGCACCAGCGGCACCCCGGCCTTTTCCATCAGCTCTTTCGAGCCGGATTTCGAGCCCATCGCGGTCATCATCGCGGCCGTCGGGCCGACGAACACCAGCCCGGCATCGAGACAGGCCTGCGCGAATTCAGCATTCTCCGACAGGAAACCGTAGCCGGGATGGATGGCCTCGGCGCCGCTCTGGCGCGCGGCTTCGATGACGCGTTCGATGTTGAGGTAGCTGTCGCGCGCCCGCGCGGGACCAAGCAACACGGCCTCATCGGCCATCGCGACATGCAGGGCGTCGCGGTCGGCCTCGGAATAGACCGCGACGGTGCGCAGGCCCATGGCGCGGGCGGAGCGGATCACGCGGCAGGCGATCTCGCCCCGGTTGGCGATCAGCAGCGTGCGAAAACGCCGGTAGAGTTTTGCGCGGTCCATCATCACATCCTGAACAGGCCGAATTTCGTCGGTTCGATCGGCGCATTGGCCGCGGCTGACAGCCCAAGGCCCAGCACCAGCCTTGTATCGGCGGGATCGATCACGCCGTCGTCCCAGAGCCGCGCGGTGGCGTAATAGGGATTACCCTGGCTTTCATACTGCGCGCGGATGGGGCTGCGGAACTTGTCCTCTTCCTCGACCGACCAGCTTTCGCCCTTGGCCTCGATATTGTCGCGGCGAACTTGACTGAGCACCATGGAGGCCTGCTCGCCGCCCATCACGGAGATGCGCGCGTTGGGCCACATCCACAGAAACCGCGGGCTATAGGCGCGGCCGGACATGCCGTAATTGCCGGCGCCATAGGAGCCGCCGATCACGACGGTGAATTTCGGCACGCCGGCGGTGGCCACCGCCGTCACCAGCTTGGCGCCGTCGCGCGCGATACCGCCGGCCTCGTATTTCTTGCCGACCATGAAGCCGGTGATGTTCTGCAGAAACACCAGCGGAATGTTGCGCTGGCAGCACAATTCGATGAAGTGCGCGCCCTTCAGCGAACTCTCGCTGAACAGGATGCCGTTGTTGGCGATGATGCCGACCGGATAGCCCCAGATATGGGCGAAGCCGCAGATCAGCGTCGTACCGTAGAGTTTCTTGAACTCGTCGAATTCGGAGCCGTCGACGAGGCGCGCGATGATGTCGTGCACGTCGAACGGTTTTCTGCCGTCGGCGGAGACCACGCCGTAGATTTCCTCCGCCGGAAACAGCGGCTCCCGCGGCTCGCGCATGTTGAGCACGGCGCGCGTCGGCGGCTTCAGCGTGGCGACGATGCGCCGGGCGATCCCGATCGCGTGTGCATCGTTCTGCGCGTAATGGTCGGTGACGCCGGAATGCCGCGAATGCACGTCGGCGCCGCCGAGTTCTTCCGCCGTCACCACCTCGCCGGTCGCGGCCTTCACCAGCGGCGGGCCGCCGAGGAAGATGGTGCCTTGATTCCGCACGATGATGCTCTCATCCGACATGGCCGGCACATAGGCGCCGCCGGCGGTGCAGGAGCCCATCACGATCGCGATCTGCGGAATGCCCTGCGCGGACATCTGCGCCTGGTTATAGAAGATGCGGCCGAAATGCCGCTCGTCGGGAAAGATCTCGTCCTGCATCGGCAGGAAGGCGCCGCCGGAATCGACCATATAGACGCAGGGCAGATTGTTCTGCCGCGCAATGTCCTGCGCGCGCAGATGCTTCTTCACCGTCATCGGATAATAGGTGCCGCCCTTGATGGTGGCGTCGTTGGCGACGATGACGCATTCGCGCCCCGAAATGCGCCCCACGCCGGTGATGACGCTGGCGGAATGGACATCGCCGCCATAGAGGCCATAGGCGGCGAGCGGCGACAATTCCAGAAACGCGGTGCCGGGATCGACCAGCAGGTCGACGCGTTCGCGCGCCAGCATCTTGCCGCGCGAGGTATGCCGCTTGCGGGACGTCTCTCCGCCCCCGCCGGACACGACCTTGAGCTTCTCGCGAAGCTCCGCCACCAGGCCGCGCATCACGTCGGCGTTGCGGGCAAACTCAGGGGATTTGGGATCGATGGTGGAATGAAGCGGCATGGTCGGCGTCTTCTCTGGATGCTGGAGTGCCGTTGGGATAGCTTCAGGTGAGCCGGAACAGCCCATTCGAATTGGATACGACAGCCTGTACCATCTTGGCCCCGATGTGAAGTTCAGGCGGTCTTTTCGAACAGTTCCCGTCCGATCAGCATGCGGCGGATTTCGCTGGTGCCGGCGCCGATCTCATAGAGCTT
>NZ_JAFCLU010000057.1 GCF_018130385.1 Bradyrhizobium sp. AUGA SZCCT0283
CTTTCGATGGTTCTGCCAGCCGGATCGTCACCGTCACCATCTACGGCACCAACGACGCTGCGGTGATCGGCGGGGTTTCGACCGGCGCGGTCACCGAAGAGGTCGGCGTCGTTGCCGGTCACCTGTCCACCAGCGGCGCGCTCTCCATTTCCGATGCCGACCAGGGCCAGGGCAGTTTCGTCGTCCAGACCGCGACCACCGGCAACCACGGCTACGGCACCTTCACGCTCGATGCCTTGGGCAACTGGACCTACACTGCCGACAATAGCCTGACCGCCATCCAGCAGCTCGGCGCCGGCCAATCGATCACCGACAGCTTCACCGCGGTCTCTTTCGATGGTTCTGCCAGCCGGATCGTCACCGTCACCATCTACGGCACCAACGACGCTCCGATGATCGGCACGCCGACACTTCACGACGTCACCGAGGACGTGGACGTGTCAGCCGGCTATCTTACCGCGACCGGCAAGATCTCGATCAGTGACCTCGACACCGGCGAGGACCACTTCCAGACCACGGTCACCAGCGCCGCTGGCACTCTTGGCAGCCTGGTGCTCGCGGCGGACGGCAGCTACACCTATTCGGTTCTCAACGGCGCGGCAGAGACCGTCGCCAGCACGCATATTGACACCTTCACGGTGACGGCCGCCGATGGCACCACCAAGGACATCAGTTTTACCATCCACGGCAGCAACGACGCGCCAATCGTTCAAGACGGCGTACACAGCAAGATCGCAAATTTGTCGGCGGATGGTGGTCAACTTGTTTTCAGCGGCGGGTATTTCTTCGGTGACTCGGACTTCACGGTCAGCGATCCCGACGGCCCTCAATTTGGGATCGCAATCACCTCAGTCGATAATGCCAACGGTGTATGGCAATATCAGCTTGCTGGCACCTCTACCTGGACGACAATCACGCTATCGAGTGGCGAGGCCCTGCTTCTGTCAGCCGTTGATAAGCTTCGTTTTAATGGTGATGCCCACCTTCCGATTGAGTTCTTGACCTTCAGAGCGTGGGACGGAAGCGATGGGTCCACGCACGGCAGCATAATTACAATGCCCTCCATCCTGGGGGGCTCGAGTGCTTTTAGCGCCGGCACATATATCGTTGACACGAAAAATACCGGACCACGCGCACCAGCCGGCATAGCAGGCGAGCCGATTAACCTCGGCCTCGCCGATCCATCCCTGGGTCTGGATTATACCGCAACCGTGACAATTAGTGACATTCCATCCGATTGGACCGTCAATGGCGGGATCCATAATCTTGATGGTTCCTGGACGGTGCAGACGACAAACCTCGCATCGCTCAGCGTAACAACTCCGGTCTCCTACTCGGGGGCCAATCTGCTCAACGTCACTGCGGCCGTCGTCCTGGCAGACGGTTCGATCAAGACGCTGACTTTGGGAGACAACGTCGAAGCCTATTCGCCTGGCTCGCCGATTTTCGCCTGGTCCGGCGACGACTTCCTGACCGCATCGAGCGGAAACGACCTGATCGTATTCGCGCAACCCATTGGTCACGATGTCGTCTACAGTTTCGACGTAGCCCATGATCAGATCGATCTGATCGGTTATGCCGGCTTCGCAACGTTCGGCGATGTTCAAGCTCACCTCTCTGAAGACATAAACGGCAACGCGATGATCGCGCTGTCCGATGGACAAACAATTCTGCTTGAGGGCGTTCATGCCCTGGCATTGCATGATACCAATTTTGTCTTCGACCAAACCCCAATATTGAATAATGCGGGTACGTTAGCGATCGCCAACGGCGCGTTCATGCCTGTCAGCGGTACAATCCACAACACTGGCACGATTGCGCTCAACTCCACCGGTGACGAGACCGATCTGGAGCTGATCCAATATGGTGTGACGCTTGACGGCGGCGGCACGGTCTTGTTGTCGGACAGTGCCCTCAATGTTATCTCGGGCACGAGTTCGAACGTTATATTGGATAATGCAGATAATACGATCGCAGGTGCAGGCTTGCTGGGTAACGGCGAACTGAACTTGGTGAACGCTGGCACAATCAACGCGACCGGGACAAACGCACTCGTCATCGATACCGGCTCAAATATCGTGGTGAACTCAGGCACTCTTGAAGCGTCTGGGGGTGGCGGCCTGATGGTTCTCGGCGCTGTCGAGAACTCGGGATTCCTGTGGGCTAACGGCGCCAATCTGACGGTTCAAGGCGCGGTCACCGGCACGGGCTCCGCGACCATCGACGGTGCCGGCACTCTGGATTTTGAGACTGCTTCATCCGCCAGCGTTGTGTTCGGATCGGGTACAGGCGGCACGCTAAAACTCGGAGACGCCTTCCACTTCAATGGTACGATCACAGGATTCGATGGCGCGGACGTGATCGATCTTGCTAACATTGATTCCGGCACCGCCTCGATCAGTTATGAGGAAAATAGCGCAGGCACAGGCGGGACGCTGACGATCTCGGATGGGGTGCACGTTGCATTGCTCTCGCTGGTTGGAGATTACTCGGCCGACAATTTCCGCCTTGCTCCGGACCAATTAAAGGGAACGTCGATTACCTACCTGGCGCACGACCTGGTTGCGTGAGGTGGTGCGACTTCGGCGAAAAATCATCGAGCATTTCCGTTCCGTAAAAACGGGGCTCGCGCGTCATTGAGCGCAAGTGTTGCTTGTTTGCCTCACTGTCCCGAAAAGATACGAAAGAGGTCAGCCTTCTAACGAGGGCTTACCTTTATTCGGCATAATTAACCTGCAACTGGTCGTCGAGTTGATTCTATCGATCCGAGACGTTTTTAGGTCAGAAAGCTACGGGGGCAGGAATGAACTTCCGCATATTTGCTTTGATTGTTGCGGTGCCGTTCCTCGCATTCCCCGCTCAAGCCCAAGATCGTCGAACCCAGACTAGCCCGGATAGTGTTGCGAATATTCAAGTCCCACAAGCTCAACAAGCTGAAATCGGGGAAACGCAAGCCCCTAGCTTTCGCAAGGGACTTTGGCGTTTTATCCGAACGCTGGACGTTGTCAGAAGCGCCAACAAGAACATCAAATACCGGCTTGTCGATCGGGAAATGACGCGCTGTGTCGACCCGACGCACGCCATGAAGGCGACCTTCTCGTCTTCCGTCGGCAGCTGCGTTTCGGACAAGCCGGAAAAAGTCGGCAACAAGTACACATTCGGTCGCAGGTGCGATTACATGGGGGCTGTGAGCACGGTCATCACGGTACACAGTGACGAGAGTTACACCGAGGTGAACGAAGTCAGCACCGGCGATAATCCGAAGACCGATCTTGTCACTGCAAAGCGAATTGGTGATTGCGGTGACGAGAAAGCCGAGGGCTTGGCGAGGTCTGCTGTTTCTTCCTTGCAGCACTAGAACAAATCCTTGGTGCGTGGATCGCAAAAGCCGATCGCGCAACCTGGCGAGCGCTCAAGCTTACCCTTCCAGCCACTGTCGGATTGAAGCGCTCGGCGTTTCGCATCCATCAGAGTTGGTTACGTTCTTGTTTACTAGGCCGGCACGGCAAGCGGGATGGGGCTGATTTGTTAACGCGCCCTTAGTGCAGCTCGCCTGGAATGACCGCGTACCGAGTTCAGAAAACAATGATCGGTCATGGGACCGGCCGGACGCAGTCAGATGGGGAAGTGGACAATGAGCGTGGGTAGCAAGCTGGCGAAAACAAGGTCCTTCGCCCGATGCCTCTCTGTGGCGCTTGCTGTGATTGTTTCGGCGCCCTTGCTGTCGTCCCATGGCTTGGCGGAGGAGGGGTTTGGCGGCCCGACTTTCCGGAAGGGGTTGTGGAAGTTTGTGCGGACGCTCGAAATCGTTACGCAGTCCAGCGGCAGTCAAAAATTGCTTGAGCGCGAGATGACGCGCTGCGTCGATCCAACCCATGCAATGAAGGCTACATTCGCTTCGGCCCCGGTCGGAAGCTGTCATTCCTCCAAGCCGGAAAAGGTCAACAACAGGTACATCTTCTCCAACCGATGCGACTATATGGGCCCCGTCAGCACCGTGATCACGGTTCAAAGCGACGAAGCCTACACCGAGATCAACGAAATCAGGATCGGACTTCCGCGGAAAGATCAGGTGGTCGCGCGACGGATTGGTGATTGCCAGGAAGAGCACGCCGCGCTCGGCAAGCCCGCTGATCTGCCCAGCGAACAGTGAAGACGAAGGCGGGGCGTCCCGATTCCTCGCCGCGGGTCCGAAAAGCCGGCGATCCAGTTTTTTGTTGAGAGCGGCCACGAGTTGCGCGTCATTGCAACGTTTGCAACGTGAAAACCGCCTGCCTGACCTGACGGCAGGGTGCCCCTATAACTCATAACGGCCCAGCCGCGCGAAGATGACACTCGGACCGGCCTGCCGAAACACCGATTCGCGCTTCACCGAAGTCTCTGCGTCGTATTCGGGCGGCCACCGCCTGATCGAACGCGCGGTAATCGGGCGGACCCTCAAAGCGCGATCAACAGCGCAGGCAATCGGGCGTTTGCCAGGCCGAGCTGGAGCGTTCCGCGCCTAGATCTACCTCAGACCGGAACCCCACCAGTTTGGCTGGCAACTGATCCAAGCAGGCTTGCCGATACTAGAGGAAAGGGACGTCGGCCAGGCCTGGCCTACCGCCGGCCTCATTTGCGAGGCCGCTGGGCCCTTTCCCTCCGGAGCGGCGGGGATCTCCTACGTTCGTACCGGAATTCCCTGCCAGCGGGCCGTTTTTGGGGGCCTCGACGGTCGACCGTCGAAGTGCAGAGGTCGGGCGAGCAAAGCATAGTGCCAAGTCTAGGTGAGGTCGCCACCCAGGTGATGAGCCCTCGGCGCTGGCAAGGGAGATCTCTGAGCTGCCGCGGCAGGTCCCGCTTCGCCGAATCGGGGGGGCGACCGCGGGGTTTTTGCCCGGGTTGAAGGCTAGGTTCGGTGGCCCCGCTTATCTCTTGGCGAGCTCGCTTTCGACTCTCCGAATCACGGCGGTGAAAAGCCTACGTTCTCAAAACAGAGCCGATGATTCTCTGAAATTTCAATCGTTCTAAGCGGAGCTGGAAGCGGGCTGGGCGAACGCTTGGCGCTCTTCATATTCTCTGCTGAGCCCCGGGGCCGCTCACCTTGACCGTTATCTTCTGAATTTCGGTACGGCCGCCCGCATATTTGACCTCGATGGTGAGGGTGTCATCGCCGAGAAACTCGGGCGGCGACTTGTAAAACGCGACATAAGCCGGCACTTCCAGCGCCAGGCAGGCCTTGTAGTTGGTGGCTTTGGCCTTTGCGCTCTTTACGACCACCTTTCCAGCGGCAGGCGGGCTGACCAATCGAATGGTCGGCAGGGGCCCGGACGTGCAGTCCGGCAAGACGTTCAGGAAAATACCTATTTGGGTATCCTTGGCGGGTAACGCCTTAACCGAACGCTCCACGGTCGTCTCCGTCGGTGCTTGCGCGGCTGCCGTACCAACCGAACCCATGAGCAGCGCGATCGCGATAGCCTGATAGATGACCCGCACTCGACCTCTCCAAATTGAAAATTGACGAAAACTGAACAGAAGTGGGCAGGGCAGCAACCCGTCGAAAGATTAACATCGGCTAACCTTTTGTTCTGACAGGTCAGTCTGTCCCATCTTTACCACATCTGCATCGAAAGTATTGATTAACCAAAGACATTTCTTGACCGCGGTTGGGGTTAACAATAACTTAAGGAGAAATTTATCGGTAAATTTTCTGCAAATCTATTCAACGGACCTCAGGGTCGGCGGAGTTAAATTATGGACGGTCAATTTCAGGTTGCGCAGGCTACTGGCGCCGGCACTTCAAATAACACCACTACTCCTCGAATTTACAAACTGTCGAAGCCGCTGACCGACCAGGCCGTCGTCGTCAACCTCGGTTATGACCAAAAGGTCAAAGTCGACTTCTCGGGAATATCGAACGAGAAGATCACGCTGGTTCACGTCGGCGAAAAGCTGATCATCCTGTTCGACAACCAGTCCACGGTGACGGTCGAGCCGTTCTTCAAATCGCGCGCCGACGGGCTAGGTAACGAAGCGCGGGACAATATTACGGTTGAGATGGCGCCCGGTCGGGACATCTCCGTCACCGAGTTCGCCAGCCTTTTCCCGATTACGACGGATACGTCGGTATTGCCTGCGGCTGATAACAGCGGCAATTCAAACGCCAACGCCCAGGCGACGGGCGCGAGCTTCAGCCCGTTCTCGATCGATCCGCTGCCCCCCATTGGAACCAATGAGTTGGCCCCCCAGGAAGACCTGGGCACATTTGCCACCCCGCCGCAGACGGGTACCGTCGAGATACCGAGCACGCCGGCTGCACCAGGTCCGACAATTACAGCGGGTGTCGCGCCAGACCTGATCGTTGACGAGAGTTTCCTGACGGCCGCTACCAACGGCGTTGCCGGTTCGGGCCAGGCACCGCTGGGAGTGACGGTTGCAACCGGTCTGGTGCCGTTCACGGTCGATGCCCCAGCGGGTCAGCAATCCCTGACCTTCGCCCTGAACATCAACAACGCAACCACCAACCTGATCGATACGGCGACCGGCCAGGTCGTCACCCTGGTGCAGAATGGCAGCGGCGAGGTCGACGGTGTGGTCACCATCAACGGTGCCCAGATCTCGGTCTTCACTTTGACGGTCGATGGAACGGGCCAACTGACGCTGACCGATCTGCGTGCCGTTCATGAGAATACGCCCGGCAATCCCAACGAGGGCATCACTCTTCTCACCGGGCTGGTGTCACTCACGGCGACCGTGACGGACGTCAATAACAACACTGCGAGTGCGAGCGTCGATGTCGGTTCGCATCTGACGTTCCTGGATGACGGTCCTATATTGACGTTGACGGCGACCCCAACGCTAGGCGCGCTGGAGGTGGTGGAAGCGAGTGGGGTTCTCGGGCACAGTGTTGTCACGATCACGCCGCCAACGTTCACGGCGAGCGCGGTGGACGGGTTCACGACGTCGATTGACTACACGCTGGCGCTTGCCGGCGGCACGGTAACCAACCTGCTGACGACGGCAGGCAACCACCCGATCACGTTGGTGGTTGATTCGACGACGCAGATTTCCGGCAAATACGACAGCGACGCCAACGGTACGCTGGACGCGACCGCATTCACGATCACGGTTGTCGGCGACCAGGTGACGCTGACGTCGCTGGTAGCGCTGGAGCACTCGAACGCGCCGCAGGGCGTGGGCGAGGACAACACGCTGGACATCAGCACGCTGATCAACGTGGTTGCGACAGTGACGGCGACCGACGGCGACAACGACTCGATCGTAAAGTCCGCGCCCACGGCGACGCCGCTGGCGCTGACATTCGACGACACCGATCCGACAGCGATTTCGCCGGATTATGCGATTTTGAACAACGCTGTTGGTGCGACTCTAACGGCGTTTCTCGACGCCGATCACAACATTGATAATAACGTGGTCGATCAGACGGCTACAATCTCGTTTGCAAATATTACCAACGGTGAACTAGCCGTCGGGGTCGTCAACGGAAACACCGCCACGCTCACCTCCGGTGGGCAGAACATTCACTTGTTCTTGGTCGACCAGGATTCTAACCCGGCAACTCCGGATCAGCTGCAGGGTTGGACCGGAAACGCTCCTGGGCAAGGAACAGAGGTGTTCGCCGTTACGCTGTTGCCGGACGGCAGTCTCGCCACAAGCAATGATCAGTACAAAATAGAGATCTTCGCCCAGATTGGTGCAACCGAAACAAGAACCGTGAATGATTTCTCGTCTCTTGGTCAGAATACACAGCAGTTCAAAGCGTTGGATGTGGCCGGTACCACGCAAGATCTGTTGTTTTCGGGTTACGTGCAGCAAGCGAATGGCTCGTCAAACGCGGCAGGGGGCAGCTCTGTATCGGCGAGTACGACCGGAATCGGTGTCGCCAACAACTCGATGAATGACGGCGACAACCTTCGAATTGATTTCGTGAACACTGCGACAATCACGGCCGGGAACAACAACGAGTACAATTATACGACGCACTACAACATTAACGATTTCCAATTCGGCATCGTTCAAGTGAACGGAAGTCCTCCTGCTGACTCCATCGAAGTCTGGGTACGTATTTATAATGCGGATAATGATCCAGCCGGTAATACCACGGCGCTCGACTCAGGGAATCTGGCCGACGATCCGCAACTCAACACCATCACGGGAATCTCAATCAATGGTGTAGCACTGACCGCGGCCCAGTTCGCCGCACTTCAGACCGATGGGAACGGCGGTTATTTGATCACCGGCCTTGATCTTCATGATACGGTCTTGGTGCATGCTTCCGGCACCGGCTACAATCGGATCGAAATTGAGAATGCGCTTCAGACGCCTACATTCAATGACCCGACCCTTAACGGAGAAGCTTTCGACATCGGAACATTCTCCTATGTGACGACCGCAACGACCATTCCATCTGTCGGCATGTCGTTTGACCTTGCTCTGACGGACGGCGATGGCGACACCACGATTAGCGACCTCGGGGTCACCTTGGTGTCCCCTGGTACACTCTTCAACGATTATTCGAACTCAGCTAATCCGGTGACTGCGACGGTCGGGGATGCGAACAATCCTCAGGCAAATATCCGTGGATCGAGTTTCGACGATGTGTTGAATGGAAACGCTGCAGCAAATATCCTGTCAGGCGGGCTGGGTAATGACACGCTTCAGGGCAATGGGGGCGACGATATTCTGATCGGTGGTGCCGGCAGCGATAAGTTCGTGCTTGCATCGACGGCTGCGCTCAATGGTCACGATACAATAGCGGATTTGTCTTCTCTTGATGGCATCTTCATTGACGTCGCCGGTCAAAATCTGAACCTTGGTTCGGCGACTACGATCTCGGCGGGGCAATTTGTTGCTTCCAGCGGAGGTGTGCCGAATGAAGCATCTGCCGGAGCCTGGAATGGGGTCACCAACAGCTTCTTCTTCAACAATACGACTCAAGAACTTTGGTATTCTGCGAACGGAACTGGCTCGGACAAGGTTGATCTCGCTCACGTCAGTACCGGAGTTCCGACTGCGGCCTCTGTGCACACCTTCTGACGAATGGTTCTAAGGGGGAAACCCGTCGGAATCGTTCCGGCGGGTTTTCATTTTCGCTGACGAAAAGGTCACATCAACAACGGCAGGGCGCTCATATGAATGGCGCTATCGTTGGAACGGTCCTGGCCGATCCATTCTCCGTGCTCAGCGTCACCTGCGGCGGCAGGAGCTGGCTCGATATCACTACCGAGCAAATCACGCTTGGCGTAAGGCGCCGCGAACAGCTGAACGCCGCGGTGATTGATCGCGTATAACGGCGTGAAACTAGTCACGTCCGAGTCGATCATCAAATCCGAGCGCCGGCTATCGAGAATAAGCCAATGGCCGTCCAGGCGTGCGGCCAGAACGGCATGATCCTGCCGGACGGCGCGATCGCGAACCAGGACAAGCCGCAGATCGTCGCGCGGGAAGCCGGCTTCGGTGAGGGCGCCATATTTGGCGATCGCATAGTCCTCGCAGTCGCCTTTCCCCGTTGCAAAGGAGGCGAGCGGCGCGCTCCAGCGGTCGGCTTCCCCATGCTGGGCATAGTCGCTCGCATAGCGGATGGCCATGTTGACCGCGCGATTGGCCTCGTCCAGTCGATCGCGGCCGGATTTTGCCGTGACCGCTTTGATCAACCGCAGGTACTGTGCGGCATAGGATGGGCATCCCTCCGCATTTTCCCGGCAACGATCCAGCACAGCTTGTTCTTTGGTGATGTCGGATTCAATGCCGCGCCATTTGCGCCACAATGACCCCTCGGGCGCACGGAAGGAAAAGAGGCCAAATGGCTCTGTGCCGGTTGCGGGCGTCTCTTTCGGCGCTGGCGTAGCGTCGGTCGCGACGTCGGCCGGCGCCAGCGATGCGAGCCGCAAGGCTCCGGGGCCACGTCCGCGCTGACGATCGAGCTTCGCGAGAACCGCGTTGATGGTGAAGAACGTTGCGGGAGGGCGGGTTGAGGTGCGGTCGGAGCCCGGCATGAAATCGTCATTGGGTTCTGTGGCAACCGTCTCGTCGGCATACGCGCCAGGCGCCCCGGCGCAGAGTCCGATTGAAAATGCAATTGCTGCGGCAAATACCGTGGCGCCGAGTTTCGGCGTCTTCCCACGCGGTGTCATCACGACGTCCCCATTGTCAGGAACGTCAGTCAACGTCTTGTGCGTTGATCCGCGTCCCAAAGCTGTTATCGGGACGTAGATTGCGGTCGCTACCGCTTAAGCGGGGTTAAGTGGGGCTTGGAAGGAGAGCAATGTTGAAAGAGAGGGTCTACTGGTGGTTTGCAGGGTAGCTCAAGATTGAACGACCGGATTAACTAAAACGTTAAGCAAACCTTGTTGCTCAATGCTCGCGAAGGGCGTCATCGCGCAGGGTACGCGCAGGTTTTACCAGGTAATCGAGGACCGACTTCTCGCCGGTCAGCACTTCCACCGTTGCAATCATTCCGGGGATGATCGGCAATGGTTTTGCTTCGGTGCCGAGATGGTTTTTCTCGGTCCGCACCATGACGCGATAGAAGGTTTCCGGGCGCTCCGTCTTTTCCTTATCGTCAACGATGGTGTCGGCGCTGATGCGCTCGACCTTGCCCTTCAACGACCCATAGACCGATGAGTCATAGGCCGAGATCTTCACGACGGCGTCCTGATTGGGACGAATGAAGGCGATGTCTTGCGGACGAATCCGCCCCTCGACCAGCAGCGAGTCGTCGAGCGGGATGATATCCATCAAATTGGCACCGGGCTGCACCACCGCGCCGATAGTAGTGACGTTCAATTTGTTAACGATGCCGTGTACCGGCGATTTCAGATCAGTCCGTCGTACCCGATCCTGCGCGGACTTGATGTTTTCATCGAGAACGGCGAGGTCACCACGCGATTTGGCCAAATCTTCGTCGGCCTGGGAGCGGAAGGATGCGGTGATGTTGGCGATTTTTGACTGAGCCTCGGCGAGCTGCCCTCTCATTTCGGTCGCCTGCCGATCTAGCCGCAACATTTCGATTTCAGGCACGACCTTTTGCTCGTAGAGCTTGCGAGTTATCGAAAGCTCGCGATCCAACAATTTGAGTGATCCGGTAAGCCGCGTGACCTGCTGGTTCAGCACGTCAATATCCTGGGCCACTTTTTGCGACCGCATCTTAAATACGCTGGTTTCCGTTGCGACTGCAGCCGGCACCATCTGATCGAGTTGATCGGGAAACATGACCTCGCTGCGTCCCCGCGCTTCGGCTTCGAGTCGAGCTACCCGCGCGGCCATCGCCGCGCGTCGTTCACGGATTTCGCCGAATTCCGAGGCAAATTTGGTGTCCTCGATTCGCATCAGGGACTGGCCGCGCTGAACAATAGCGCCTTCCTGAATGAGAATTGCGCCGACGATACCGCCTTCGAGGCTCTGCACGACCTGGGTTTGTTGCGACGGCACGACCCGGCCGTTGCCTCGCTTGACCTCGTCCAGGACTGCAAAGTGTGCCCATGTGAGAAACGCAACAAAAAGGGCGAGGAACGAGAACAGCAGCATACGCGAGGTGCGCGGTGTGCGCAGCGCCGCTGCTGCCCGGATGTCGTTGGCAAAGGCAAAATCAGAAGAGGCCATTGAGGTTCCGCGGTATGGTTGCCGTTTATGCAGACTTGGGTTGGACCGTATTCTCCTGCGTGGGAGCAGGGGCCGGGGCCACGGGTTTTCCCTGCAGGATCGCCAACACCTTGTCGCGAGGGCCGTCGGCGACCAAACGGCCATTATCAAACAACAGCAGCCGGTCGACCATATTGAGGAGCGAGAGGCGGTGTGTCGAAATGATGATCGTCATCCGCTCGCTGCGAATAGCCTTCAGCCGCTCCAGAAACTCGGCCTCGCTCCGGACATCGAAATGGGCTGTCGGTTCATCAAGGAACAACACCCGGGGCTTCCTGATGAGCACACGGGCCAATCCTATCGCCTGCTTCTGGCCGCCTGACAGGCTGCGACCGCCCTCGGAAATCGGCATGTCGTACCCCATCGGGTGACCGGCGATGAAGCCTTCCACGCCGGACAGCCTTGCCGCCTCTAGGATCTCTTCATCCGTCGCCTCGGGTTTGCCGAGGGCGATATTATCGCGCAGCTTTCCGAAGAAGAGGTCGGTATCCTGCATTGCGAAACCGATGCCGGTACGCAGATCCGAAGGATCATACTGCCGGGAGTCAACTCCATCGACGAGAATGCGACCTTCCTTGGCTTCGTAAAAGCCGAGAAGCAGACGCCCGACGGTGGTCTTGCCCGATCCGACCCGACCGATGATGCCTACCTTTTCGCCGCCTTCGATCTTGAACGAGACGTTTTCCAGGGCGTTGCCCGGCGCACCCGGATAGGCAAAGGTTACTTTCTCGAAAGCAATCCGGCCCTCATCGATTTTCCTTGAAACGTAAGCCCGGTGCGGCGATCGCTCACGCTCCAGCGACATGATGCGGTCGATCGATTTGAGTGACGCCAAGGTCTGGGTACCCCGGGTGATCACCGAGGCTATACCTGCAATAGGCGCCAGGATGCGGCCCGCCAGCATATTGGCCGCCACCAGCGCGCCGACCGTGAGCTTGCCGTCAAGGATGAGAAAGACGCCGACTACCAGCAAAGAGAGGCTGGTGATCTGTTGGGCCATATTGGCGCTCGTCAATGATAGCGAGGACCAGAAATGCACATCCTCACCGGATCGCGCGGTAGCCGCGACCGAACGCTCCCATGCGGTCTGCATACGGGCTTCGGCGCCGGTCGCGCGAACGGTCTCCAGCCCGGACAGGGATTCCACGAGAACACCGTGACGCGCCGCGGACTCGGCCTGAAGACGCTTCATCGCGCGATCAAGCGGACGCTGAAGGATAAAGCCGGTCACGATCATGACTGGTAGCATGACGAGCGGAATCCACGCGAGCGGACCCGCGATAACGAAGAGAACTCCGATGAAGAGGACCGCAAAGAGCAAATCGGTCGCCGAAACCACACTACCGGAAGTGAAGAACTCGCGGGCCGAATCGAAGTCGCGGAGTTGATTGGCAATGATGCCGACCGAGCTCGGCCGCTGCGCCATCTTCACTGCCATCACATGTTCGAAAATATTGGCCGCGAGAACAACGTCAACCGTTTTTCCGGTGACGTCGATCATGCGGCTTCGCACCATGCGGAACAAAAAGTCGAACGCGATGGCAAGGCCCATTCCGATCGACAAGGCAATCAGCGACGGGATGGCGCCATTTGGCACGACGCGGTCGTAGACGCTCATCGTGAACAGGGGGGTTGCCAAGGCCAGCAGATTGGTCAGCAAGGCGGCGAGGGCGATGTGTCCATAGCTGCGCCAGTGCACCTTGACGACTGACCAAAACCAATGGGTTCGGGGAAGATCGCCAGCAGCGACGGCACGTGCATCCGCTTCGGCTGCGGCTCTGACGAGAAACGCATACCCGGTATATTGCTGCGTAATCGCGCTGATTTGCAGAATCTTAGGAGAATCTGGTGCGGCCAGTGGGTCGAGCACCTTGGCGCTATGGTTTGCTTCATCGATCCCTTGGAGGATCAGCGCGGTCCCATTTTTCATGATCAGGACGGCAGGCAGGACCAGCGCAGGGATGTCGAGAATGTCCCGCTTAACGGCCTCTGTTTCCAGGCCCGCTCGCTTGGCTGCCCGGTCGTAAAGTGCAACCGACAGCCTTCCGTCGAGGATTGGGAGGCCGCCCAGGATCGCCTCGCGGCTCACCGCACGCCCATGATAGGCTGCCAGATAGGTCAGCGAGGCGGTGAGGGGGTCATCACCAAGCGCACTCACTCGCTTGGGAGCGGTTGCCTGCGTGTCGGGCTCATTCTGGGGTGATCGACCGGATGCGGAGACCGGTCTGGGATTTCGGGATAACAAATTGATATTTCCCTGATCGCTAAAGGAAGTTCTAAAAAATCAAAATGGAACTAAGCCACGGGCCCAGAATACAACAAATAGCGAACAAGATCATGCAGCTAATTGGGCTGTTTCGTTGGAGAGTTAATTAAAAAATGGAAAGGGGCCCGTTAAGGGGCCCCTTTCGACAAACCGACGGTCGCGAATGGGGCTTATTTTTGGGTGTTAGGGAAGGCTGACAGCAGCCAGTGCGGCTGCCGCGGCGCAGTGGCGGCGTAAGAATTAGCCTCTGTGGTCGCCGAGCTACCGTAGATGACCTTCGGCTCGGCAGTGTCCCCTTTTTGCTGCGCCAACCACTCAGAAGCCCCTGGGACGTTCGAGGCGACCGAGGGCTTGGGCCATCTATCCTGGAAACCCTCTTCAGGCCTGGGCTCAAGCGCTGCGAGCGCACTGACCGGGCGGGCCGCTCTCCCGGCGACGGGGGCCGGGACGGGGACGCGGAGCGGCTCTGAACCGGTTTGAGGCAGATTAACTCGCAAGGTCGGAAGGCCGTAGGCTGGCAGGCCGAACGAAAGCAGATCGACCGGGGCGGTGTCCACAGCTGGCGGAGCCTTCAAATATTCCATCAAGGTTCCCATCGCAGCCAGCAATTGATAATCCGCGAAAACGATCAATGCTCGGGCCGAGGTAAGAGACACTGACGCATTAAAATATTGATTTTGAGCGTTCAACAGGTCGATCAGGGAGCGTTGGCCCAGTTCATACTCTTTTTGGAAAGCAGCGATGGTCTTCCTGTCTGCCTCCAGCTGACGTGTTAAGGCTGCAATGCGCGTAGCCGTAATGGTCCGGCCATTCCATGCCTTATCGATCGATTCATTTGCGTCTCGCTGCAATCGGGCGTGGCGCATCGTAGCCTCGGTGTAGCGCTCGGCCTTTTCCGAGCGATTCCAGACGTCCTGGCCGCCGCGGAAGATGTCCCAGGACATCACCACTTTGCCGCTGTAGTCCTCGTGGGTGGCACTGCGGCTACCCGGGGCGGTGACATACGGGAAGGAGTTGTCGTAGTGGGTTGCCCGTCCCTCAAGATAGAACTTGGGCACGTACGCGCCATCCGTCACCCGGAACGCGTGTTTGGCCGCATCAGCGTCAGATTGAGCCGCCGCAATGGTCGAATTGAAACGCAATGTAACGGCCAAGGCCTCGTCACGGCTGCTCGGCATGCCCCGCAGAGGTCCCGGGAAGCGCAGATTGATCGGCTCCAGGCCAACTAGTTTGCGGTACTTCGCCCGCGAGTCCTCAAGGCTGCGCTGAAATTCTGCAAGAGCTGCGCGCGCGTTTTCAACGCGCTCTCTCGATTGCTCCAGGTCGCCTTCGCCAGCCCGGCCACCCGAGAAGCGCGAATTTACGTTGGCGAAAATCTTCTCGTGGTTGGCGACGTTCTGCTGCGCGAGACCAACCAGCCGCATGTAACGCACGACATCCACGTACGCTTCAGCCGCGTCCAGTGCCAGTAGTTCGGTTCTTTCTTTGACCCGGGACGCAGCGGCATTAACCCGTGCCGTTTGACGCCAGACATCGTGAATCGACGCAAAACCGTCAAAAAGCAATTGCCGAACGACGACCGATTCCTGGCTGCCATTCCGCCACGGTCCAGATCCCGTAACCGGTACCTGCAACGTTGGGCTTACGATACCGGGAGACTGGTCGAATTTTTCCGGCCCGTAGCTGGCATCAATGCGCACTTGCGGCAGCAATGTGCTTTGAGTCTGCCGCAGTTCGCTTTCCGTCGCGCGCCGATTGGCCGACGCTTCGCCGACGCCCGGATGCGTTTGCATGGCCTGACGCAGGGCGTCATTAATTGAAAATACCTCCGCGCTCGCCGGGTTGGCGGCCAAAAAAAAGCCCGCGATCGCAAAATATAACGGTTTCATAGGTCCCGCCCCACTAAAATTCATTACCGGAATCTCCACCAAAAACCGTAACAAATGGAACAACTTTCACCTATGACATTTCAGCCACACGTACTCTCTAATCTTGTTCTCTGTTCGGTTGGTCGACGGCGAGGCAGGAAAATCTATGTATTTTCAATTAGTTATTGAGGATTGGTCGTTGCGTTTAGGCCACAGTGCGTAGGGCCAATCCGGACTTTTGGTTAACAGGGCCTGAAACTACGGGTCTGCCGCCCGTGCTTCGCAGCCGTGTGTTATAATTGATATCCCCGAAACTCCGTTTTCGACCTTCGCTGTTTTTTTACCCGGCCCGCCTCCGGGCCCACCACTTCAACCGGGGCGTTTGAAATTCCGGGTGCTCAAGATCGCAAACGCTGCGATGGAAACGAGGCGAACCCTCACGCCGGTCTGTCTCCCAATAAACGACGCTTACCACGCCAGATCATACCGCCGACGCAATCGTTCCTTGAGTGCGTCCGTCAGATCGCGCCCTCTGCGGTTCTCGAACGCGGCCGCCGCAGGCGTAATCGTCAACATCGCACGCCAGTTTGTTGCTCCATAGACGGTAACTACGGAAGTCCTTTTTGGGACATTCTGGATGCTGCGACAGAATCACGTTCAATCATCGAGGCGAGCTGGTCGGCGGGTTTTATTTCTTTCCGCCGGATTGGCGTAGCGGCTGCCATCGGAGGTTCGGCAGACTCTAACAAGACCTGCTCGCTAAACTGACGATCGTATTAGAGGGGCCAACCGCGTCCGTTGGATCTCTTCGCCATCATTTTCATGATTTGAATTAGCTTGTTGATCGTCGCTAAAATCGTCCAGGGGTGGGAGGAAGCTCCCGGCAGCGGGGCAGTGAAAAAACCGGGAAGAAAAGTATTTTAAAAAGATTATTGTTTTTTGACGTTTCTTCTCGTGTTGGCTTCCTCCTCTATGCGGGTGACCTGGTTGGTGAGCCCCACGATCACCTGCTTCGCCAAGCCGTGGGTCAATGTATATGCCTGCTCGGAGCCACCATCGAATAACCGCAGAATTACCTCCGTGTGGTAAATGTCAATGCTCACCACAGCACGGGTTGCTTGAACTGTTGACAGCCCGATTGGGCCACGAGATGCGAGACGTTGAATGTCATTCGCGCAACTTTTGGCGATCGTCACCAATTGGGTCAGCTCTACCTGGTTAACACTCATTGTCTGGCCTGAGATGGCTTCCAGCAGGAACCGCCCTTCGCTCGTGCGAGTTATCCTCATTCAGCGGCGCCTCCTTCTAACCAGGATTCTTCAGTGCCACTCTCGATGAGGGCGACGAGGGGCGTGCCTTGCCTTGCGTGCATGTCCTGATTCACATCGGCGCAATGTGGGCAACTCCAGTCGCGCGCAGGCTTCAAATTGCCGGCGGGCTTTGGTTCGTCGTGGACAATCAGGTTTTTGATCAAGTCAGGGATGGCTACCGCTCCTGAACGCAAAAAATTCGAAATCGCGACGTGCCTTGTCAATGTCACAATACTGCCGGCTCGATTGGGCTGAAACACGTATTTCTACGGATCGATATTGATAATTTTAGCGATGGGGGTGCTTCTCGGTTTGCTCAAGGCAGACCAACATCAACCACTGCTTTGAATATGGACGCGCCACCGAAAATCAAATGCACCATAAAAGCGCCCACGGTTTCAGGGCGCATTCCGATGGAAGCCGCGGAACCGCGCACGTCACTTGACCGCTTCTTTGCCGCGCCGCCTGAGTCGCGGAATCGCGGAATCGTAGCTTGCATCTCAAACAGCCCGAGTTCAGTCAGTAGCTCGGACTTTGCGACCATTCGGTAGGCTCTGACATCCCGCAGAAGCCCACGAATTCAATCAATCTCCCGGCGGAAGAAGCGCGAGTATGTCCTCGGCCGCGAGAAACTTTTCTTTCGCCGCCTGCGCCCGGCTTTGCCTTGGGCCAATCTGGGGACGAATTGTCCGTACAGCAATTTTCACTTGTTAACGCCGGAGGCGTCTCACGCAGTCTCGCGGTGGCGTTGTTTTTCGCGGATGCATGCGAGTCTGATTGGAAAAGGCTCCTTGACCGACCCTCAACGGTTTTGTCAATGCCAGCACCTGCGCGTCGCGATGATGCGCCTCGCTCTCGAAGGCGGCGCGCAAGCGCGTTAGTTCGCTACCAATTCTGGCTCGGTTTGGCTATCCACCGCGATCACCCTCGCTTCCCAGATAATTGCGACGTGGGCAGGCCGGAGAACGAAGGCTCGTCGAGCATGGTGACTTCCGCAGCGTCGCCCTTCACCGGCAGGCGAGCCTCGAATTTAGGCGCGATGTCGTTGACGGGTTCTCTGTTTTTCCGATTGAGGCGACCGGCACGAATTGTTCGTCAGGCGGTGCAACCGTCAGTTTCTTGATGCGTCGGCACGTGTTGCGCTTCCGATGGCATTGGCCGCAGAGGTGCGCTTCTCGTTGCCATCATTGAATTGGTTCGCAAGTGCTTCTTGATCTTGCTTACTCGATAGCGTTGCGAGGAGTTCGTCCAAGGATTGTTGGTTGGCCGGAACTAGCGGAAATTCATCGGGCAACGTGCGCGTGTTCACGCGCCTGCGTCTTCCTCCGCGATATTCTTCACTTCATCCTGGCCGGGGAAGCGGTGAATTTTGACCGTGGCGTCGTCCGGGTTGCGCCGGAGAGCGCCGTGGCAGCTTGTTCCAGCCTTTGTCGGGCGACATGGAAGATCGACCCTCTGATGACACGCGGAATTGACCCCCTCGCGGCGTTAGAAAGTTTCAGTTACTCAATTCAGCTCCTCTGCGGTTCCAGAATCCGCGGAGGGAGGCCATGCGGGAGCCGGAAGAGATATCGGCGATACTCCGGCTCAACGAGCTGGGGTGGGATAGCAAACGGATTGCCCGGGAGCTTGGGATCAGCCGCAACACGGCGAAGGATTACATAGCGGCCCGCAGTTGACGTCCTATCGACGGCCGCAGCGCAAAAAAAGTAAGCACCCGCCCAAGGCCGCGCGAGACTCTGGTCCGAACTCCAGGCCGGCCGTGCAATGATGTGTGGACGGCGTATTTTCCGCGATTGACGGCCGGTTCGTGCGATGGCCTCGTTTCTATCAAGGAGCGAGGTTATGCTGATCGAAGAGCAGCTTCGGGAGCGGCTAAAGAAGGTGGAGGCGCTGTATTTCGGCGCGACCACTGCGGGAGAACGTGGTGCCGCCGAAGCCGCAGCAGAGCGGCTGAAGGCCAAGCTCGAGGAGGCCTGCCGCCGCGATCCCGCCGTCGAGATGAAGTTCAGCTTGCCGGACCAATGGTCGGTCCGATTGTTCATCGCCTTGTGCCGGCGTTATGGCATTCGGCCGTTCCGATATCCGCGGCAGCGCTCGACGACGATCATGGTCAGGGCGCCGCGCCGCTTTTTCGACACCGTGGTGTGGCGGCAGTTTTCTGACCTGCACACGGACCTCTGGCTCTATTTCGAGCAGACGACGGAGCGGCTGATCCGGGAGGCTATCCACGCCGATACTGCGGACGCCGAGACCGCAGTCGAGCCGGCCAGCCTGCGATGACGCGCATCATGCCGCCATCCCGGTTCGTTCGGGTTCGACACTCCAATTCTACGCCAGAAGATCGCGCAGCCCGTCGATGCCGTTTTGACCCGACGTGATAGTTAGGCTGCCTGAGCGGCGGCGGGATTTGACGCCGTGCGTTTCCATTCCCAAGGCAACAGCTCATGGAGCCGCCCCTGCGGGATGCCGGCGATGCGGCCGAGTACGTCGGCGAGCCAGGCCAGCGGGTCGACGTCGTTGAACTTCGCCGTCATGATCAACGTGGCCATGGCCGCAGCACGGTCGGCACCGCGTTCGGAACCGGCGAACAGCCAGGATTTGCGTCCCAGGGCAAAGCCGCGCAGCGCGCGTTCGGCCGCGTTGTTGGTGAGGCAGATCCGGCCGTCGTCGATGAATCGCGCAAACCGGCCCCAACGCTTGAGCATGTAGTCGATTGGCTCGGCAACGGAGGCCGAGCGCGACAGGCGGACACGCTCCTCCCGCAGCCAGGCTTCCAGGGCCGTCACAAGAGGCGCGCTCTGCTCCTTGCGGACGAGCAGCCGCTCGTCGGCGACAAGGCCATTGATGCCGCGCTCGATATCGAACAGCATATCGATGCGCCTGACGGCCTCCAGCGCGACAGGCGAGATCGCGGCTGCCTTCTTGCCACGCCGGGCATTGGCGGCAATATCAGCCAACTCGAAGAACTGCCGCCTTGCGTGCGCCCAACTTGCGTCAGGATAAGTCCTGGAAAGGAGGAAGAATGTGATCTGAAACCTTTCATCGTGACCCAGAGGGTTCGACGCCCTCCCGGCAAAGGCGGAGCCCGCCAGCCGGAAGCGAGTCTTGCATGGGCGATGGCAACATCGCTCGTGAAGCGTAGACAGCGGGTACCAAAGCCCTGTGGCTAGCCTCGAAATCATGGTCGTGCTGAAGCCTTCGACGTGTTGGGTTCGGGGGCAGCACTGGGAAAGCCGCTATGGCCAGGCTTACCGGTTCGGCCGGGGTCTCTGAGCAGGGCAAAGGTACGGGATGGGTCACCAGGAAACCTGAGAGGTCCCGTTTGTGCCCACATGGAAAGCCGGCGCGGAGCACCGGCCTAAACAACGCTCCAGGCCCATTGACCGACTTGGCGAGCATTGGGAGCGCGCACGCGAACACGAAACACCAAGGCATGTGGAATCCCGAGGCGAAGACATAAGCTGACGGACATGTGCGGCGGGAAGTCGTAGCGGCTTCGTAGTACCGAGGAAGGCGGGGAACTGGGCTCACCGGGACCCGCTGAAGGGAAGGGAATCGCCACGCGTTAAGACCCATTGACGAGAAACACGGGAGGGAACGCTGAGTCCCGCAAACCTGTCCACGAAACGACAATGGATAGCCGATCTGGCGAGGAAACATCCCGAGCGGGTGCTGACCTCGCTGCATCACCTGATCGACCATGAATGGATGCTCGAAGCCTATCGCCTGACGCGCAAGGATGGCGCGCCCGGCATCGACGGCATGATGGCGACCGATTATGAGGCGAACCTGGAGGCCAATCTTGATGATCTCCTGGCGCGCATCAAATCCGGCCGATACATCGCGCCGCCGGTGCGACGGCACTACATACCGAAAGCAGATGGCACCGAACGGCCCTTGGGCATCCCGACATTGGAAGACAAGGTGGCGCAGCGGGCGATTCTCCTGCTGCTGGAGCCGATCTACGAAACGGACTTCTTGCCGTGCTCGTACGGCTTCCGGCCGGGACGGTCGGCCCATGAGGCCCTGCACGCGCTACGCAATGGGTTCATGGAGCAAGGGCTGCGCTGGGTGGTGGACGTCGATATCTCGAAATACTTCGACACCATCGACCACGCGCACCTGCGCCGATTCCTCGACCTGCGAGTCACGGACGGCATCGTCCGGAGGATGATTGATAAATGGCTGAAGGCGGGGGTGCTCGAAAAGGGCGTCCTACGCCGCACGACTGGCGGAACGCCCCAAGGCGGCGTGATCTCGCCACTGCTTGCAAACATCTACCTGCACTATGTGCTGGATGAATGGTTCGAGCAGATGGCGCGACCGCGGCTCAAGGGGCGATGCCAACTGGTCCGATACGCTGATGACGCGGTGATCGCCTTCGAGGACCATCTGTCCGGCAAGCGATTGCTGAATGTGCTGGGCAAGCGGCTCGATCGGTATGGGCTTCAACTCCATCCGACCAAGACCCGCTCGTAGACTTCCGGTTCAAACGCCCGGGTGGGCGTCATCCCGCAACGGCGGGGACCACATTCAACTTCCTTGGCTTCACCCATGTGTGGGGGAAATCGCGGAAGGGTAAGAATGTCGTCCGACAGATAAGGGCAAAAGACCGTTATGCCCGCGCGCTGGCTTCCGTGACGGAATGGTGTCGGCTCAACCTGCATCGTCCGTTCCGGGAACAGCACGCCCATCTGTCACGGGTGATCCGGGGGCACTGCGCCTACTACGGCATCTCCGGAAACGGCCGACGGATCAGATGGTATCACCACCAGCTCACGCGGATATGGAAGAAATGGCTCGCACGGCGTGGCCGCCACAGCAATCTGCCGTGGTCGCGCTTCCGGGCCATGCTCGCGCGGCATCCGCTGCCGCCAGCCAAGATCGTCCACCAATATGCCTTGTCGTGAGCGAACCTTACGCGTGAAGAACCGGATGCGGGTAATCCGCTCGTCCGGGTCTGTGAGGGGCGGGGACGGAAACATCCCCGCCTACTCGGCACAGCGCCGACGTGATCGGCCCCGGCAAGCGGGACGGCTCGTAAAGCTCGTTGTACCCGTCATAAGCGTCGGCCTG
>NZ_JAFCLU010000058.1 GCF_018130385.1 Bradyrhizobium sp. AUGA SZCCT0283
ATGCCGCCGGACAGCACGATCGCGGCCGAGCCCGCATTGATGATGTCGTGGGCCAGCATGGTCGCCTTCATGCCGGAACCGCAGACCTTGTTGACGGTGGTGGCGCCGGTCGCGTCGGGCAGTCCGGCGCCGCGCGCGGCCTGTCGCGCCGGGGCCTGGCCCTGTCCGGCCGGCAGCACGTTCCCCATGATGACCTCCTCAACGCGCTCCGGCGCGAGTTGTGCCCGCGCCAGCGCGGCGCCGATCACGTGCGCACCGAGCCTGTGTGCGCTGAAGGGGGACAAGTCGCCCATGAACCGGCCGAGCGGCGTGCGGGCGGCGGAAAGGATGACGACGGGATCGGGGCTTGCGGGCATCGCGGGTTCTCCAGTTCGATCGCTATTATATGACGATAATCATATATAAGGGGATTGCAATGGGAAGCTGCTAGCTTTCCGCAGCGAGGCGCCGCCTGACAGAACCCCGAAGGCGCGCCATCGGCCGCGCGTTAGGGGCGCCCGGCCCGGCTGCCCTTTCGGATCTGTGTTCCTGCCGTGAATCCCGGCAGGAGCGATGACATGGGAACAAGAGGGAGTGCGGAAGCCTCCGCGGTAGCCGTTCTTCCCTGGATCGAGCCATCGAAAGGATTAACACCAATGATCCCTGCTCGAACGCGGCTGGCGCAATGGCGCTCGGCACGCAGTACAGAAAATTCACCGCTAGTGAGATATGAACGGCCTGACCGCCATGGGTGAATCCGCGGGAACCAGTTCGACGGTGCCATCCGGGGAGATGTGCGCCGCGGCGATTGCGACCTGGGTCCGGTTGCTTACGCCCAGCTTGCGCATGATTTCGCGGACATGGACTTTCACGGTCGTTTCGGTCATGCCGAGCTTGCGACCGATCACCTTGTTGGGGTCGCCTAGGCAGAGACAAGTGAGAACGGCGTATTGCCGCTCGGTAAACTCGGGCGCTTGCCGCGCGCCGTTGGCGCCATTGTCGCGCTGCACACTAACCGCCTTGTCGTCGAAGAGGGAGGCTTGCTGCTCGTAAAGGCCGTCCTCAGGCCCGAGCGGCGGCGCTTGCGTCTGTTGTTCAAGCGCCGGAAGCGATTGCTCCTGGGAAAGGTCGGGCTGCCTGTATTCGATGGGCGCCGGTGTGTTGAAGGTCTGGGTGGCCAGGATGGCGGTTGGCGGAAAATAAGTGCCGCCGTGGAGGACGAACGAAAGGGCCTGCAACGCGAGCTCGGGCGCCATGGAATTGCTGAAGTAACCCTGGGCCCCGCAGCGGATCGCGGCGAGAACGGTGGTGGGATTTTCATCGTCGGAGACGATGGCGAGCGCCGCCTCACGGCGAAGCGTATGCAATACCTGTATCTCGGCGAAGACCTCGTGGGGAGAGGGAGCGCCGACGCTGTAAATCAGCATGTCGCATACGGCGCGCTCGACAAGTCTTGTGTGGGCTTCGTCAGGATCCAGCGAAATAAGTTCGACGCTTTCGTTCCGGGCCCACGGATTTAAGAAGCTCTCTGCGCGAGCTCGTCGGAAGGCCATTGCGTCTACAAGGAAAACCGTCTTCTTGAATGGGACCGACATAACGCGCCCCTTACATTACATCCTATGACTATCGATCATTACATCCTATGACTATCGATAGATTGCTTGCAGCCCTTCTGGGCCGCTGTGAAACAGATCACTTAGCATCTTAATTGTGCTTAAAAGTTTACTCTTGTTCCAAAAGAATGCCAAGAAGCGCGACTGTGACAAGAAGTCGTCGGAAGCAAGGGAACTGCAGCAAGATAGCAGCAAGAATGCGACATTTTGTTCTTGCAGTGATTGCAGAAGAGCCCCCGCCCAACCTTCGCTAATATATCTTTCGATATGTACTTCCTTGGCGACGATGCCGCTACGATCAAATGGCCTGCATCTGCGGACGCATTGCCATGTTTGTCAGCAAGCTGCCTCCAAAGCCGGACTTCGAGGTGCTCGCCGCCGCGGCTCCCGCCTCGGCGGATCGCCGCACATTCGTTCTCGCCCTGATGGGAAACCTGATCTGCAGCTGGTCGAACAACGAAAGCCTTTTCATCTACGTGCTGATGATCCTTTTGCGTACCGACGAGGCTTCCGCCGCTGTCGTGTTCGCGACATTGAATACGACCCGCGCGAGACTCGATCTGATCCAGCGACTGGCCAAGATCAGAGTTAGCGACAAGGCTCTGTCGAAAAATCTGAAGGCGCTCGTCGAACGCTTCTCGGACTCCACCAAGGTTCGCAACGAGCTGAATCACTGCATGTTCATTTTTGATTCCTCGGGCGCCATCACCCACACACAGTCGATGCGATTGATGGAAACACGGTCGAGCCTGAGGTTCGGAGAGATAAAGGCGCTGGACGAAAGCCGTCTGCAGGAGATGCTGCGGACGACGCACGAAATGACGAAAATCAACCGCGAGATCTGGGATCTGCTGCCGCGCCTCGAAGCGCATGTCTGCGGCGCGCAGCGGCAAAGTGTGCCGCTCGATGCGGCCTGAAACAGGCCGGCGATGACGGACGGTCATCTCTCCTCCGGCCACTGTTCATTCAAGAGTTGTATCGTTCTGAGCGCCAATCGCGTCGAGGGTTGATATCGCAAGATACGGCGATGCATCTTATGCGTGCATGTCGTTGGCGAACGTATGGCGGCATTCTGACCGAGCCGGCATCCGCAATAAGGCGAGGTTCCGGCAGTCGGAGAACCGACGTAAAGAGCGTCCGCCGCGCTTCGAAGACCGCAGACTTAGAAGATCAGCGATCTCGTTCCGCCCGCGATGCTCCAACCGAAGGAGCTTGTCATGGGTAAGCCACAGAAGAAGCACGACCCCAGGAACAATCAGGATCAGGACCAGGACCAGAAGCAGGACCAGCTGCAGGCGCAGGCCAATCTCCAGGCCCAGTTGCAGGGTCAAGGCCAGGGGCAGGGTCAGGGGCAGGGGCAGGGGCAGGGGCAATTGCAGTTCGCCGTGCAGTCGCTGGATTCCAAGAGCGAGAACGACAACGACAATAAGAACGAGAACGATAACAAGAACTCGAACGAGAACGAGGTCGACAACAAGCTCGACAACAAGGTCGATAACTCCCTCGACAACAAGGTCGACAACGACATCGACAACAAGATCGAAAATACCGTCGACAACAAGGTCAACGTCGATGTCGACGTGAAGGTCGACCTCGATCTGAGGGCCGACGGTCTGAGCAGCCCGGTCATCGATCTCCAAGACTTCACCGCGCATGGCTCGGTCGTCATGCCCGACGTGGTGAACCAGACGCTGAACGGCGGTGGCAACCAGTTCAATATTGATCAGGTCAACAACCTGGTCGATAACGACACCAACAGCTCTTATGCCACCTACAACGGCGGCGGCGGATACCCGGGCGCCGGCTTCGACATGGAAGCCAAGGCCTGGGGCGGCGAGTCCAAGATCGACGCCGACGACATCGGCAACCGGACAAACGTTGCTTCCAGCGCCGATGCGGTTCTCAACCAGTCCGCCTTCGATCAGAACATCACGCTGGGTGCGAACATTCAGTTCAACAGCATCACCATGCAGGTTGCGGGTCACGACCTGGATGATTCCAGCGATACGTTCTAGTTTTGCATTCGACCCGCGCGGCGTCAGCCGCGCGGGTCTTTTTTCCAGTCAAATCCATTTCAGTCGCTGCAGTCGCCGGCAATACAGTCTACGGCGACCCGGGAGGTTCCCATGGCGTCAGCGAGCTTCGTTGAAATCATTTCTCACTTCGCAGGATATTTGCAGATCTTCCACGACATCGCCCGCGACCGCATCTCATATGATGAGAGCCTCGCACCTCGTCCGACCGGCGACTACACGACGCTGCGGCCGCATTACGATTATCGCTTTGTGCCTGATGACATGGAGACCGCGGCAGGCCCGGTGCCGGAACTGATGCCGGACGATCCGATCCATTTCGTCCGGGGCCGCCCGCTCAAGCTGTTGCACGGTCCACAGGACGACGATTTCGATTTCTTTCCGCGTTCTTCGGCGCCGAACGTGCCGCTGCCGAAACCGGTGGGCGGCGGCGGAGGCGGTGTCGAGCATCACGTCAGGGTGAAATATCAGGATGGCGGCGAGCAGACCCAACTGACGGTTCACCAGTACAACTTAGTGCATGATGACGATGTCAATCTACCGGCGAACGCCCTGGTCGCGGTTGAACCTTTGATCGCACGCCTCAACATCGATGCGATGGCCACCATCGAGCAATTGGCGGCCGATGCCAGCGCCCAGATTCCCGCCAACTGGCAGATGCCGCAGACCGATGGCGGCGCGACGGATTTCCTGATTGGTCACGACGCGGCCTGGGCCGAGCGCGGCGGCACGGCGGATGCGCACTCGGTGACCCCTGGCTACTATGTCAACGGCGAGCTGCAGGAACGGCCATCGGAACCGGCGCCGCCCGTCGAACCGGAGAAGATGCCGGATACCGGAGACGGGATCGGCCAGTGGGCCGCTTTGGGCAACAACTTCAGCATCAACGCAGCACTGATCGTCGATATCGGCGAGGCTGCCCGCACCATGGTGGTGATGGGAGATTACTTCAAGACCGATGCCATCTTCCAGACCAACACCGTCGTCGACCATGACCATATCAGCGTATCGGGCGGGGCCCACGCGCCGTCGCCGACCAACGCCGAGGACGTCGCGACCAACATCGCCGATTTCGCAGAGAATCCCAGCATCTACACCGAATTCCCGGCCCGCGCGGCAGGCCCGAACTGGATCGTCGACGTGGTCGACGGCAACTATTACAGCGTTCACGCGGTGGCTCAGGTCAACTATCTCTCCGACAACGATGTGGCAACGCAGGTCAGCAGCAGCTCCCACTACAACCTCGTCGGTGGCCACAATCAGCAGGGCAATCTGGCTCTGATCTATGACGGCAGCATTCAATACGACCTGATCATCATCAAGGGCAGCTATCACGGCCTGAACGTGATCTTTCAAAACAACATCCTGTTGAACGACGACAACATCGTGATGTCGGCCGACGGCGCCGCCGACCCGTCTCAATCGGTGAGTTCAGGCGACAACGGCCTGTTGAACGAAGCTGAGATTGCAAACTATGGCGGCGATACCGACAGCGAGCTGCCCGGGAACCTCGAGCTGATCGAAAGCCTGCTGGCCGCCGGCATGACATCGCTCGATCCCGAACTGGCCGGCGCCCTCATCGGCCATGGCGGCCCTCTGAAGGTGCTCTACATCACTGGAGACTATTACGACATCAATGCGATCTGGCAGACCAACATCACCTCCGATGTCAACGTGATGTATCAGCTCCAGAATCAGCCATTGGCCGATCTGATGGCGTTTGATCCGGACGGGACCGTGACGCAGTCGGTCATCACCGGCGGCAACGAATTGGCCAATGACGCCGCGATCGTCGATGTCAACCCTGACGTCACATACGTCAAGGGCCAGATCTACACCGATTGCATTCTGGTGCAGGCCAACCTGATGCCGACAGCTACGGATGACGCCGTCAGCGCCGATACCAACGCACTGGTGACCGAACTCATTGCTTTCGTCGATGACCCTCAGGACACGGCGAGCCCGCCACCGGCAGCGATCGTCAACTCGGTGCAGTCAGACCCGATGGCGAGCGTGCTGCATTAGCGGCAACGGCTGGTGTTTTGTTTATTGCAGGTTGTAGGAGAGTATTGAAATGTGGGGCTGGGATGATCGTCCAGGCAGCGCCGGCAGTGGGCGCCTAAGTCAGCATGACGAAGCAACGGCGAGCACGGCCAAGATAATTCCGCTTCGCCCGTGGTTTGATACGCCGCCTTCGCGGGCCGAAGATTCGCTCGTCAAATTCGCCGACGAGAAGAGTGGCCCGACCGAAGCCAAGACCGAAGCCAGGACCGCCGAGCCGCCGTCGGCCGAGCCATCCCTGCGGGTGGTGGCCAAGACTCAGGCCAAGACGGAAACCAAGCCTGAAGCCAAGACTAAGGCCAAGATTGAGGCCAAGACGGAAGCCAAGACCCCGCCGCCGGGGTCCACCGTCGTGATCGAGCAGGCGGTCCCGGCTCCCCCGCTGCGCACCGGAGGTGACAAGGACGGTGGCGGCTCTTCAGGCGGCGGCGGTGGAGGCGGCGGCGGTGGTGGCAACTCGCCGCCGCTGCACAAGCGTTCCAGCGATAATGAATTCAGGGACGTGCTCGGCAGCGGCCTGGCGAATGCCCGCCGCAACGTGGTGACCGTGGGGTTGTTCTCGGTGGCGGTCAACCTGCTGGTACTCGCCATTCCGATCTACCTGTTCAACATGTCCGATCGCGTGCTGACCAGCCGCAGCACGGACACGCTGGTGATGCTGACCATCATCGTGATCATCGCGATCGGAGCGCATGTGTTGATGGACATGATGCGCCGTATCATCCTGATGCGGGTTGCGGTCGAAACCGAAGCCCGGTTGGGCGGACCCGTCCTGAGCGCTGCCGCCAAGGCTGCGCAGAGCGGATCCAGCCGCGAATTTCAGACATTGGCGGATCTGCAGCACCTGCGCTCGTTCATTACCGGGCCGGTGTTGCTGACGATGTTCGATACGCCGGTGGCGCCGGTCTATTTCGCCGTGGTGTTCCTGATCCATCCGCATCTCGGGTTCATCGTGCTGGGGTCTGGCGTCGCGCTGGTCATCGTGGCGCTGTTGAACCAGCGGGTCACCGCGGTCCCGTTCAACCAGGCCAACAATTACGGCACGCGGGCAAACCTGCAGGCGGAATCGATGGCCCGCAATGCCCAGGTCATCAATGCGATGGGCATGATTCCGGAAGGCGTCCAGGTATGGGGCCGCGAAACCGTGGAATCGCTGAAGGCTCAGGTGATCGGACAGGATCGCAACATCCTGATGACGGGGTTGTCGAAGTTCCTGCGGCTGTGCACCCAGATCGCCATCCTGGGGTGGGGCGCATGGCTGGCGCTGGAGGCCCATCTCACCAGCGGCATGGTGATTGCGGCCTCGATCGTCGCGAGCCGCGCGCTGGCGCCGCTGGAGGGCACCATCGAAGGCTGGCGCAGCTTCGTGCAGGCGCGTTCGGCCTATGCCCGCGTCAAGGCGCTGCTCGTGAACTCGCCGCTCAACCTGGAGCGGCTCCGCCTGCCGCGTCCCGCGGGATATCTCAATGTCGAGCGCATTCTCTACGTGCCGCCGCCGAACAAGAAGGTGATCCTGAACGGGATCAGCTTTCAATTGAAGCCCGGAGAATCGCTTGCCATCGTGGGTGACTCGGGCACCGGGAAAACCATGCTGGCCCGCATGCTGGTCGGATCGATCATTCCGACGGCCGGCAGCGTCAGGCTCGACATGATGGACCTGCGCAACTGGGATCCACGCCAGTTCGGCGAGAGCGTCGGCTACCTGCCGCAGGACGTGCAACTGTTCCCGGCGTCCATCAAGGCCAACATCGGCCGCATGCGTGACGACGCACGCGACGAGGACGTGTTCGACGCCGCCGAGACCGCCGATGTGCATGAGATGATTTCGAGCTTTGCCCAGGGGTACGAGACCATTGTCGGCATGGACGGCAGCCCGCTGTCGGGCGGCCAGCGGCAGCGGATCGGGCTGGCGCGCGCATTCTACGGCAACCCGCGCCTGATCGTGCTCGACGAACCGAATTCGAATCTGGACGCCAATGGCGAGCGGGCGCTCGCCAAGGCGCTGCTGCGCGCCAAGGAAAAGCAGATCACGGTGGTGACGATCACCCAGCGCGCGGCGCTGCTGATGAGCGTCGACAAGATCATGATCCTGCATCAGGGCGCGGTGCAGGCTTTCGGCAGCCGTGACGAGATCATTCCGATGATCACCGGACGCAAGCCGACCAATATCCCGACCGGGCCGGGCGATCCGCCTTCGTTGAATTGATCGAGGGCGTCGGCCGGGTTTGACAGCAACGAGGTTATGCGATGGCCAACAGGAAAATTGCGGATCGCTCCGCGGCAGCAGAGGGCACCTGGTACGATACGCTGCCGCGATCGACCAAGCTGCCAACCGTTGCCGGTGCGCTGATCATGGCGGTGGTGCTGATGGGCTTCGGCGTCTGGGGCAACATGGCGCCGATCGCCGGCGCCGTGGTCGCCTCGGGCGTGTTCGTCGTTACCGGACAGAACAAGATCGTCCAGCATCTCGAGGGCGGTATGATCCGCGAAATCTACGTGCGCGAAGGCGACACGGTGGAAGCCGGACAAATTTTGCTCGAGCTTGACGACACCGCCGCGCGCGCGGAGCTGCAGCGGCTGTTCCTGCGGCGCATCCGCCTGACGGCCATCGACGCAAGACTGCAGGCCGAGATGAAGGAGGAAAACGATGTCACGTGGCCGGCCGAGGTCGTCCAGTGGCTGGCCAACTCGCCCGAGGTGAAGGAAATCATGGACAGCCAGCAGATGGCGTTCACGGCGCGCCGCAACAATCTCAATAGCGACGTCAAGAGTATCCAGGAGAGCATCAGCGCCCTGGAGGAGCGAATCCGGGGATCGCGGGTGCAGCTCGATGCCGTCCACCGCCAGATCGTTCTGCTCGACGAGGAAATCGTGACCAAGGACAAGCTGGTGCAGGCCGGGCTGGTGCGCAAGCCGGAACTGATGGTGCTGCAGCGGTCGAAGGCCAATCTGGAAGGCGAGGTCGGCCGCATCATGGGCGACATCGGCGATGCCAAGGAACGCATCGCCCGCGCGCTCGAGCAGATCAATGGCGTGCGCAAGACCGCGATCAAGACCGCGGTCGAGCAGATGCACGAGATCCGCGGCGAACTGGCCGACGTCCGCGAGCGGATGCTGAGCGCCAAGGGTATCCTCGATCGGGTCCGCGTCACGGCGCCGGTGAGCGGCGTGGTGGTGAAGCTTCGCTATCATACGCGGGGCGGCGTGGTCGAGGCCGGCAAGAACATCATGGAACTGCTGCCGCTGAAGGACGAACTGATCATCGAGGCGCGATTGCGGCCGCAGGACATCGACAGCGTCAAGCACGGACAGACGGCGATGGTGCGGCTGACGGCGCTGAACCAGCGCATCACGCCGATGGTCTCCGCCGACGTCATCTATCTGTCGGCCGATACGCTGGCGGATGAAAAGAAGTCCCAGCAGGTGGGACCGACCGACATCTATATCGTGCGCGTCAAGCTCAACAGCGAGGAGAGCAGGAATGTGCCGAACTTCAGCCCGACGCCCGGCATGCCGGCCGAGGTCTACATCAAGACGTCGGAACGGACGTTCTTCCAGTACATCGTGCGCCCGATTCACGACAGCATGATGCGCGCATTCCGGGAGCGCTAGGCGTTCAATGAGCAGTTAACACGCAGCTTTGGAAAGGTGTCCGCCGTGCATATCGACATCATCGAGACGTTGCCGTCGCTGGCCAAGCTCGAGGACAACTGGAACGCCGTCTACGACGCCGACGACGAAGCGCAGATTTACCTGTCATGGAAATGGCTCGGCGGCTGGCTGTCCTGCATCCCGGGACCATGGTTCATCCTGGCGGCGAAAGAGCGTGACGCCGCCGATCTGCCTTATGTCGGATTCTTTCCGTTGCGGCTGCAGACCACGATCGAGAAATCCGACGTTTTCGGCGACATCCGGATGGCAGGCAATTTCGGCGCCGACTATACCGGCATCGTCTGCAGGTTGGAGGCGGAGAACAAGGCCATTCCGGCCTTTGCCCGCACCATCAGGCAGATGAACTGGGCGCGGCTCCATCTCGACAATGTCAGAATATCCGAGCGGCGGTGGCGGCTGCTGACCGCCTGCTTCCCGAAGGCAAGTTTCCATTCGACCAAGGTCGACAAGATCATCAAGAGCGATGGAATCGACAACAGTCTCTGCCCCTATGCCACGCTGCCGAAGGACTGGAACGATTATCTCGACGCGCTCAGCACCAACACGCGGCAGAAGATCCGCCGTCTCCTGAAGCAGGTCGAAGCGTCCAGTGAATATCGAATAACCGTCGCCACATCAGAGACGTTCGATCGGGACCTCAAGACCCTGCTGGGATTTTGGGACAAGAAATGGCGCGCGCGAAAGGCGGATCGGATCGATAGCCTGATCCGCACCAACGGCACCATGCTGACGCGCAGTTTCCAGTCCGGTCTGGTGTACCTGCCGACCTTCTGGCATGGCGACCGGCCGGTCGCGGCGCTGGCGACCCTGGTGGAGCCGCGCAAGCGGACGTTCTCGTTCTACATGACCGGACGTGACGAAACGTTCGAGGGGCCGCCGGCGGGCATGGTCCTGCATGCCTACAGCATTCGTCACGCCATCGAGCACGGGTTCGTCGAATACGACTTCCTGCGCGGCAACGAGCCGTACAAATATTCGTTCGGTTGCAAGGAGCGCAAGATCCACTCCATCGTTCTGGAAACCAGGAGTGGCAGGAATCTGGGCGGCCGGATCGACGTCAGGTGCATCCCCGACCTGCTGCAACAGGCGACCGAACTTCACCGCAAGGGACAGTCGGCCGATGCGGAGATCGGCTACCGCCGGATTTTGGAGGTTGAGCCGAAGCACGCCGACGCGTTGCACCGGCTGGGCCAGTTGCTGGCGGCGAAGGGTGATTTTGCCGCGGCCAAGCGGCTGTTCCGGATCCTGACGACGGTTCGGCCCGACGCAGCCAAGGCGTGGCAGTGTCTGGGGCAGGTCTGCGAAAGTCTCGGTCAGTACGAAGAGGCGTTACGCCAGCATCTCGAATTCATGCGGTTGCAACCGGATCTGCCGGACGGTTTCGTCGCGGTTGCCAAGTGCATGGCCAAGCTCGGGCGGATGGCGGAAATCAACGCCGCGCTGCTGGCCGCGATCGAACCGGCGAGCGCCCCGTCGGTCCGGAAGTGGCGCGATTGGCGGCCCACGCCGGACCGGCAGAGCGTCGGCGAACACTCGGTCTCGGCGTAGCGCGGGTTTGCCGGAACTGCCTTGCTGGCAAGGACATGGCGGGGAAGGAGCGGGCATGATGGTCACGATGAACAGAAGCGACAGGCGCCCGTTTTCTGGAGGTGCGGCTCGCAGCCGGCATTCGGCGCCGAACGTTTTTCAGCGCCAGCCGAATAGATGAGCCGTGCAATGGTTCTCGGTTCGTCGCGATCGCCTGCAGAGCCGTCCGAAGACCGGCTGTCTCCACAGACTCGCATCAGGATGAGCGCACTCGGCGCGGTGCGCTGCCCAAATCTCGCCGGCAGGGAAGGGGTCGTCATTGGCACGGGACGCTATCGCAGCACCGTTCGCATCATGTTCGACGGCTTCAGGTCGGCAACCTCGTTGCACAGCACCTACATCGAGCCTGTGGCCGGGAAGGAAGGGCCCCCCAGCCGGGACCGCCGCTAGTTTGACTGGATTTTCCGAGAAATTCCGGGGCGCAAACAGCCCTGGATGCAGGAACGGTCTTGCCTGCCAAACGTTTGCTCAACAGGCGGGCCTGCGATCGTAGTCCCGCGCTCAGATGCCATGTCTTGCCGAGGTGCCGCCTGCTGCAAAGCTCATCCATCCTCATCCCGGGCGACACCGTCTGGAGAAGGTGCAAGGCAGGGCGGCTGGCAATTCTCAATGACGCGGCTGCGTATTTCGCCGCTTTGCGGGAAGCGCTGCTGCTGGCGACGCGGCAGGTCTACATCATCGGCTGGGACATCCACAGCCTGACCCGCTTTGTCGGGCCGTCCGGGCATGCCGATGATGGTTATCCGGAAGAACTCGGCGCGTTTTTGAAAGCGCTCCTGAAGGCGAAGCCCGGGTTGCGGATCAACATCCTGAGCTGGAATTTCCCGGCTCTCTACGCGGCGGAGCGAGAGTGGAATTCAGCCGCCAAATTCACCTCGGAAGCGCCGGACCGGTTTCGTTTCTGTTTCGACTCCAGCCTTCCCTTAGGGTCAGCGCAGCACCAGAAGATCGTGGTCATTGACGGCGCGCTTGCCTTCGTCGGCGGCCTCGACCTCACGATAAGGCGCTGGGACACCAGTGAGCACGAAGCCCATCATCCGCTGCGGACCGATCCTGACGGCAAGCCCTATCCGCCATTTCACGATGTGCAGTGCATGGTGGATGGCGAAGCGGCGGCCAGTCTGACGAAAATAGCGGAGAGCAGGTGGCGCGCCGCCGGCTGCACGGTCGAAACAAGCGCTGACGTCACGGGCGAGCGCTGGCCGGCCTCGGTGCCGGTGCAATCCCGCGGAATGACAGCGGGCATCGCCCGGACCGAGATAACCACCGCAAACGATCCTGGCGTGAACGAGGTCGCACGGCTGTTCGAGGCCTCCATCAACGCGGCCGACCGCTTCATCTACATCGAGAACCAGTTCACCAGCGCCACCGACATCGCGCGCCTGCTGGCGCAGCGGATGCTCGACGTGCCGCAGCTTCGTGTTCTGATCGTCACGCCGAAGATGCATTCGTCCTGGTTTGAATCGCAGGCCATGCAGAGCGGGCGCGGCGGATTCATCGAACAATTCGTGGTGGCTGATGTCATGGACCGGGTTCGCTTTCTCTATCCATCGACGCGGGATGGGGAGCAGGCCATAGCCGTCATGGTGCACAGCAAGGTGATGATCGTCGACGATCGCATCCTGCGCGTCGGTTCGGCCAACCTCAACAATCGCTCGATGGGGGCGGACACCGAATGCGATCTCGCCTTCGAGGCGACGTCAGAGGCGCACCGGAAATATATCGCCGGGCTTCGCCGCAGCCTGATCGGGCATTTCTGCGGCGTCGACGAACGGGACATCGCAAGCAACGAAGCCGATTTGTTTGGCTTCCTCGACCGCCTGCCGGACGCAGGCGGCGCGAAATCACTGCAGCCGATCGACCCGGCCGCGTCAGCCGGCCGCATGGCAACCGTCGTGCAGCCCGTCGCCGACCCTCGAGAGCCCCTTCATCTCGACCGTGCCGCCAATCACATGTGGACGGCAAGAACCATTTTGGCGGTATCCGGCCTGGCTGCGGCGCTCGCCGGCCTCGCCTTGGCCTGGCAGTACACATCGTTGCACGATTTCACCGACGTCGGCTTTGTCTCCTCGCTGATTTCGCAACCCGTGCGGTGGCAATTCGCGCCGCTGCTGGCGATGGCCGCCTTCGTCGTCGGCGGGCTCGTGGTGTTTCCGGTGCTGGTCTTGATCGCCGCCACGGCAGCGGCGCTGGGGCCGTGGCTGGGCTTCTTCAGCGCTGGCGCCGGCGTGCTGCTCAGCGCGCTCACGCTGTTTTCGATCGGCCGCGTGCTGGGCCAGGCGCGCTTGCAGCAGTTGTTCGGGCGTCGGGCCGCGCGGGTTCAGAGCCGCATCATCGGCAAGGGAGTCGTCGCGGTCGCCATGATCCGGATGGTACCGATCGCCCCGTTCTCGATCGTGAACGTGGTGGCGGGCGCGAGCAAGCTGAGCCTGCGCGATTTTCTGCTCGGCACTGTGCTCGGCATGGCGCCGGGGATCGCGGTGATGGCCGCCCTCGGCGCGCAGATCGCGGATCTGGCCAGAAATGCTTCGTGGACGAATGCGGTGCTGCTGGCGCTGGCGATCGCAGCCTGGATCGCGCTGTGCCTGGGCGTGCAGTTCCTGGTGACCTGGATGGCGGGACGACGACCGTGACGGCTACGCTTCGCATCATGACGTGGAACGTTCACGGCATCTTCCACCTCAATCCGGGTTTCGACCTGGACGGCGTTTGTTCCATCATCCGCCACTGGTCGCCTGATGTCGTGGCGCTGCAGGAGGTCGATTCGCGTGGAAGAACCGATGATCCCTTTGCCCTGCTGGCAAAGGCCGTCGGCGACCACAGCGTCGATGCAAGATCGATCGTCACCGAGGACGGCGACTATGGACAGGTGCTGTTGAGCCGCTGGCCGTTCGCCGAACCGCCGCAAATTTCCGACGTCTCCTATCAGGAACGCGAGCCGCGCCGCGCCATTGCCGCGCGCATCTTGTCTGATCACGGGGAGGTCAGGGTCATAGCCACGCACCTCGGCTTGAGCATTCATGAAAGGCACGCGCAGGCGCATGCCCTGGTCGATCTGGTGCAGCCGACGCGAACGCTCGTGCTCGGCGATTTCAATGACTGGTTCTGGGTGAAGTCGGTGAGGGGAGTGCTGGCGCGGATCTGCCCGGTCCGAACGCGCTTGCGGACGTTTCCCTCCCGATTGCCGATGATGCGGCTGGACCGGATCTATGCCTCGCGCGATTTGACGATCCGTTCGGCCTGGACCGACCGCAAGGCGCGTGCGTATTCGGACCATCTTCCCGTGATCGCGGATGTCGCGTTTCCGGAATAGAGGCCTTGGTCAGGCGGGCTTGGCCGGATGCTGCGTCCTGGGATGCCGCTCGTGCAGCAGGCAGGCGAGGCCATGGCGCAGGTCCTCGCGCTCGCGCATCGCGGTCTCGAACAGCGCTTCCTGAATGTCGCGCGGCATATTGCCCCAAACGGCCATCGCCGCCTCGCCCAGCAGCAAGGCAAAGGTCTGTTGTTCGGTCATGTCGCTCCTCCCCGATTTTTACGTTTGATCGAAGCGAAGGTTCCGTCTCCGTGAGCTTTTGCTTCCAGCCGTCATGAAGGCGTTATCACCGTCCCCAGCGCAACACCACGGGATCGAGCTGGCGGGCGATTTCAACGAGGCCCGCGCGCGCCGCCGGGTGAACCTTTTGCAGGGGATGACGAACCGCTTCCGAGCCGATCACGCCGCCTTCCTTCATCAATATCTTGGCAGCCTGCAAGCCGCACTGGCGGTTTTCGTAATTGATCAGCGGCAGCCAGCGCGCATAGGCCGCCATCGCTTCCGCCCGGCGCCCCGCGAGATAGGGATCGATGATCTGCCTGATGCCGTCCGGGTAGCCGCCCCCCGTCATGGCGCCGGTCGCGCCCGCATCGAGGTCGGCCATCAGGGTGATGGCTTCCTCGCCGTCCCAGGGACCTTCGATGCTGTCGCCGCCGGCTGCGATGAGGTCGCGCAGCTTCGCCGCCGCCATCGGCACCTCGATCTTGAAATAGCTGATGTTCGGAATTTCCCGCGCCATGCGGGCCAAAAGGTCGACCGAAAGCGGTGTGCCGGCAACCGGCGCATCCTGGATCATGATGGGGATGTCGATGGCGTCAGACACGGTGCGATAGAAGTCGAAAATGCCCTTCTCGGGCACGCGGAACGTGGCGCCGTGATAGGGCGGCATGATCATCACCATCGCAGCGCCCGCGTCCTGGGCCTGGCGGCTGCGTTCGGCGCAGATCCGCGACCCGAAATGCGTCGTCGTCACGATCACCGGCACCCGGCCGGCGACATGCTCCAGCACCGCGTGCATCACCTGTTCGCGCTCGGCATCGGTCAGCACGAACTGCTCGGAGAAATTGGCCAGAATGCAGAGGCCGTTGGAGCCGGCGTCGATCATGAAATCGATACAGCGGCGTTGCCCCGCAAGATCGAGCTCTCCACGGTCGTCGAAGATGGTCGGCGCAACAGGGAAAACACCGCGATAGGGCCGTTGTGCAGTCAGGGTCATTCTGGATGTTCCGTTCGAACAGGATCAGTGATTGTATGGCTGTCCAATGCATTCATCAACATGATAGAAGGCTCGGCGCAATCGAGCAGCAAGAACAAGGAAAGATCGATGGGGGGAGTTCTGGAGGGCGTTCGCGTCCTCGATTTCGGGCGCTATATCGCGGGGCCTTATTGCGCGACATTGCTGGCGGAATTCGGTGCGGAAGTCATTCGCGTGGAGAAACGCGACGGCAGCGAGGATCGTTTCGTGGCGCCGGTCGGCGAAGGCGGCGAGGGCGCGCTGTTCCTGCAGGTCAACCGCAACAAGAAGTGCATCACGCTTGATCCGATGAAGCCGGAAGGGCAGGAGGTGATGCGCCGGCTGGTCGCCACCGCCGACGTCGTCGTCGCCAATCTGCCGCCGCAGACGCTGCGGGCGATGAAGCTCGATTATGACTCGCTGAAGGCGATCAAGCCGGACATCATCCTGACGACCGCGACCGCTTTCGGCGGGCCGGGTCCGTGGTCCGACCGCGTCGGCTTTGACGGCGTCGGGCAGGTGATGTCGGGCGCGGTCTACATGACGGGCAAAGGCGATCCGCCGTACCGGGCGGCGGTGAACTGGGTCGATTTCGGCACCGCGCTGCATTGTGCGTTCGGCACGCTCGCCGCCCTGATCGAGCGCGGCAAATCCGGGCGCGGCCAGATTGTCGAAGGCGCGCTGCTGGCGACTGCACTCTCCTTCACCAACGCCACGCTGATCGAGCAGGCGGTGATATCAGCCAATCGCGTTCCGACCGGCAATCTCGGCCAGACCGCGGCGCCCGCCGATATCTACCGCACCAGCGACGGCTGGGTGCTGTGCCAGGTCACGGGACACCCGCTGTTCATCCGCTGGGCCAGATTGATGGGCGAGGATCACTGGCTGAAGGATCCGCGTTTCGCCGACGACCTCAAGCGTGGCGACAACGGTCCTGTTATCAGTGAACGGATGGCGCGCTGGTGCGCCGAGCGCACCACGCAGGAAGCAGTCGATACGCTCGGAAGAGCGATGATACCGGCCGGACCGGTCTTAAGTCCGCAACAGGCGCTGGAGCATCCGCATATCCGCGCCACCGGCTTCATGCAGGACGTCGATTATCCGGGCCTGCCGAACCCGGCGCCGACGGCGCGCGCCGCGGTACGGCTTTCGGAGACGCCGGGCGAAATCGTGTCGCGCCCGCCGACGCTCGGCGAGCACACTGACCGCGTGCTGGCCGATATCGGCTACGATGCAGATGCGATCGCCGCGCTCCGGAGAGATGGGATCATCTAGATGCAGCGGCCGATGACCTGGCGTCTTGTTCTCTGCCGTCGGGTGGCTCTTCGCCAAACCGCAGCCCGGTCGCCCGCGCCATGACGCTGCTGTCGATACCGGCCAATCCCGTTCCAGAGGGTGCGCTTGCCGGAACGATCCAGACGCCGGACGGCACCACGTTGCGCTTTGCGCGCTGGACCGCGCCGGCGGGCGGCAGGGGCACCGTCTGCGTCTTCACCGGGCGCGGCGAGTACATCGAGAAGTATTTCGAAACGGTGCGGGATCTGCGCCAGCGCGGCTACGCGGTGGCAATGATCGACTGGCGGGGGCAGGGGCATTCCTCGCGCCGGCTGCATAATCCGCTCAAGGGCCATGTCCAGGGCTTTTCGGAGTACGAGATCGACGTGGCGGCCTTCGTCAAGCAGGTCGTGCTGCCGGATTGTCCGCCGCCCTATTTTGCGCTGGCCCATTCGATGGGCGGCGCGGTCATGCTGCGCGTCGCACATGCCGGCTTCGAATTGTTCGAGCGCTTCGTGCTCTGCGCGCCGATGATAGACCTGCCGCCTCCGCGCGCGTCGCTGCCGATGCGCGGCCTGATGCTCATGCTGCGCGTGGCCGGAATGGGCGAGCGGCTTATTCCTGGCGGCAACATCGACCTGATCAAGTCGACGGGCTTTCCCGGCAATTCCCTGACCTCGGACCCGCGCCGCTATGCCCGCAACGCGGCGATCCTGGAGGCCGATCCGACGCTCGGAATTGCGTCGCCGACGGTCGCGTGGCTCGACGCGGCCTTTGCGGCGATGAGCGAGTTTCGTTCGCGCGAGTTTGCCGGCCGGATTCGCCAGCCGGTCCTGATGCTCGCGGCGGGCGGCGACACCATCGTATCGGGCCCTGCCATCGCGGCGTTTGCCGGGCTTTTGCCGGCGGGATCGCATCGCGTGATTGCGGGCGCGAAGCACGAAATCCTGCAGGAAGACGACCGCTATCGCACGCAGCTCTTGGCTGCGTTCGACGCCTTCATGCCGGGCCAGGGCGTGGACTCATTAGCCGATGGCGTGACGCACCGAAGTTGATGTCCGCTCTGCTCCTAAACCGACGCAGTTGCCGCGTAGCAGCGAATGACGCAATGGGCCACTAACAGACTCGTGGCTGCCACATTGCCTGCGCTTTTTTGGCCCGGGATGTGGTTTGCGCCGCATGAAGCCCGCGCGTGCTCGTCAACCTGCGGCACGAAACCAGCGCGGCTTCCGACTCGCTACTGAGAGCTAGCTAGTGGCGATCAGCACGGTGCTCTCAATAGATAACACCACGCGTTCCGTTCACCCGTGTAAACGGACATCGCCGGTTAGGCTCAGGATGTCCGGTAACAGGGCGGTGATGCTGGCCGCGGTTGTTCAAACATGTGAACTCGTTCACAGCCACCTGCGCTCTTCCGGTACATAACGTGGCTGCGGAGGGACACGCTATGACCCAACCTGCAAAGCGCATACCCACATGGCTGACGATTGACGTGCTGGTGATCGTCATATCGCTGGCGATTATCGGGATCGGCATCGGGATCGGGCTTGCTCCCTAGCCACGAACCTGAACCGGATCGGTTCTGACAGCAACCCAGTACTACCAAAATTGGTACATCCAGACTGCTGGCTTTCCGAACGGCTCAGTTTTCATAACATCGCAAACCACAGGAGCTCTCTTGTGTGCGCGCTCCGGCGAGAAAACCGCGTTGGCTCAATCCAGCCCCCTGTACCGCAGCCAAGGGCATGTATCTCGTCGGGGCGCGCAAGCAATAATTGCCTGGCGCAACGCGCCTCGAGACGCTGTGGATGTGACCTGGAAGCCGGAACGCTGGTGAACATGCGTGGTCGTTGTAGGGATTAGTTGAGTGTTTGATGTATCAAGCACCAACGCCGCTGCCCGGGTTGCATCGGCTGCGAACAGACCGCTGACAAGCGCGACGGGCGGCCAAAGAACGCCTCGACGGGCACGGGGCTTTCCGATGTGGATATTTCTTACGATCAATCCCCGCGCTGGCAGAAATTCGCGGCGCGCCAGCCCAGCAATGCCGGCAGCGCCAAGTCCGCCTTGCTCCTGGAAGCGGCAGCGCCGGCGGCCATGTTGGCTTTGTGCCGCCAACAGGAGACATCGCCTGCTTGCTTGATATAGAAAATCCTCCAACTGGCGCGGGCTGAATGGTGCAGCATGAAGATCGGGGATCGAGTCGAAGTAGTTGCTGTGCCGGGATCGCTTCCGTCTGGAATGGGCACACAGGCATTGTTTGAAGCTTGCGTGAACCGCGTCTTTCCAATAGCGGGCATCGATAACGGACTTCTGGAGCTACACGTAGGCGAGGTCGTCGGCGAAGAGAACTACATGCACTCCATGCACTCCATTTGGATTGAAACCAGCTGCGTTCTTCTGCGTCCCTAATGCGAACGATAACAAAGAACGCACAAATAGGACCTATGCACCCAAGCTCGTTCTTCAGCTGCCCATATCGAACCCCGATCTGCTGGAGCCTTTCGTGGAGGCGTGCATCCGAGAATGAGTCCACGGCCTAGTTCGAGCGAACATCGTGGATATCGCGGTTGCGAACAGACCGGCTGACCGCCGGAAATCGGCCGGTCTCGAGGCTGGGACGCTTGTCATGGTGGAGTTCCAGACCGTATCGTGACGTCGCGGAGCGGCGGCGCGCGGCGTCGCGGGATCGGGGTTTTGCATGGGCTCGCAGGTAAGCTTGCCGCTCTGGGTCGTCGTCGTGATGGCTGTTCTCGCGATCCTGGCGGCGCTGGATCGCATCATGATTCCCAGCGTGCGCTGGGCGCTGCGTCGCCGCGCCAATCGTGCCATCGAGGAACTCAACACCAGACTCAAGCTCCGCATTCAGCCCTTCAAGCTGACCAAGCGTCAGGTGCTGATCGATCGTCTGGTGTTCGACCCCGAAGTGCTACGGGCGGCCGAGGAATATTCGCTCCAAACCGGCGTGCCGAACGAAGTCGCGATGGAAAAGGTGAGGCGCTACGCCCGTGAGATTGTTCCGGCGTTCAGCGCTTATGCCTATTTTCGCGTAGGCACCCGGATCGCACGGGCGGTTTCCCATATGTTGTACCGGGTGCGGATCGGCGTCCGCAACGACGAGGCGCTGGCCGCCGTCGATCCGGCCTCGTCGGTGATCTTCGTCATCAATCATCGCTCGAACATGGATTACGTGCTGGTGACCTATGTCGCTTCTACTTCGTCGGCGCTGAGCTACGCCGTCGGGGAATGGGCCAAGGTCTGGGGCCTCAGCAATTTGATCCGCTCGATGGGAGCCTATTTCATCGCGCGCGATTCCGGCGAGGCGCTCTATCGCAAGGTGCTTTCGCGCTATGTTCACATGGCGACCGCAGCGGGTGTCACGCAGGCGATTTTCCCGGAGGGCGGGCTCAGCCGCGACGGCAAGCTGCGTCCGCCGAAATTCGGGCTGTTGAGTTACATGGTGGCGGGCTTCGATCCGCTCGGCCCGCGCGACGTGGTGTTCATCCCGGTCGCCGTCAACTACGACCGCGTGCTGGAAGACCGCATGTTGACCTCTGTGGCCAATGCCGAGCCGGGGAAGAAGCCGGTGTTCGGCTTCAACGCGGCGACCCTTGCGCGCCATTTTTTCCGCCACGTCTGGATGGCAATGCGCGGCGAGTGGTATCGCTTCGGATATACCTGCGTGAGTTTTGGCGTGCCGGTGTCGCTGCGAAACTATGTCGAGGCAAGGAAGATCGACTTCCGCGTTCTCGCGCCGGAGCCGCGCCGCATCGAGATTGAAAGGCTCGGCAACGAGTTGATGGAGGCCGTTGGCCGTGTGGTGCCGGCGCTGCCGGTCTCGCTGGTCGCAACCATCATGCTGGAGGCAGGTGACCAACCGCTGACCTTGTTCGAAATCAAGGGCTGCGTTTCAACCTTGATCGGCGACCTCGAACGGCTCGGAAGCTATGTTCACATCCCGCGCGCCGACCGCGATTACGCCATCTCCGTCGGCTTGCGGATGCTGACGCTGCGCCATCTGGTGATTGAGGCCGACGACACCTACCGCGCCAACCCGAAAGAGCTTGTGCTGTTGCAGTACTACGCGAACGCGATCGTCCATCTGTTCAAGGGCAGGGAACCGCGGACGGGGTGAGCGCCGCGAGAACGCGAAACTCTATCCACCGTCATTGCGAGCGAAGCGAAGCGAAGCAATCCATGTCCCCACTTGCCGCGCGATGGATTGCTTCGCTTCGCTCGCAATGACGTGGAGGGAACGGTGCCCTAGAATCCGTAGCCCGGATGAGCGGAGCGACATCCGGGGCCACTCCAACACCGTCCCGGATATCGCTCCGCTCATCCGGGCTTGTATGGGGTTGTGGTTGTCAAGGGGAAAGATTGATCAGGGCATGTGTTGCTCCTGGTTGTTGTCGTGGAGCGCGCTGCGCTCGCAGTGGCTGTTTCGTTCCGATG
>NZ_JAFCLU010000059.1 GCF_018130385.1 Bradyrhizobium sp. AUGA SZCCT0283
AGACCGTCGTGTCGACGCGGATCGTCCCTGGTTGCGTGCAGTTTTTGGGGGTGGAAAAACGTATTCACACAGCCTGGACCCAGAGCAGACATCATCAGGGCACCAGGGATTTCGATTGGTAGTCGTGCGGTCAATGGTTCTCAACGTTCACGACAGAGTCTGAAGCTCGCCAACACCAATCGGAGGCTTGCTTCGCCAGCCGATAATGAATGCTCGCTTTGCTAGCCCCTTCTGAACGCGAGCGATCTGCGCCTGCTCTGTAACGAGCCGCAATCGCAGCAGGGGATCGCGAGTTCCCGAAGCGGCAAGGCACTTGTTGATGACCCAACCGAACGGCTCGATGCTGGCGCGCCGCAAGTCCTCCTGGAGGGCAGCAGCCTCGGAAACCGGCGTCGTCTCCGGCAGGGTCACCAAGATCACCCGTGTGTGGGAGGGGTCTTGCAGCCTCATCAGCGGGGTAACGATACGCCCCGGTCCGCTCGGATCGAGTTGGCGTGTCATCTGCCGATGATAGGCGCCGGTCGCGTCCAGTAGGAGCAGCGTGTGGCCTGTTGGAGCCGTGTCGAGCACCACGAAGGCGGCTCGGGCCTCAACGACGATGCGCGAGAAGGCGTGGAACACGGCGACTTCCTCGGTGCATGGCGAAGCAAGATCCTCGAGCAGCAACGCCTTGCCCTGCTCGTCCAGATCACGGCCACGGCTCGCCAGTATTTTCGCGACATACCGCTCCGTCTCGACCCGAGGGTCGATCCGGTCAACCGTCAGACCGGGCATCGCGCCATCAACGACGAAAGCGACGTGAGCCGCCGGATCGGTCGTGCTGAGGTGGACGGCATGGCCCCGCTTCGACAGTCCCACGGCGATGGCGGCGGCAATCGTCGTCTTTCCAACGCCACCCTTGCCCATGACCATGATGAGGCCGTGTTTGCCCTGCGCGATGTCATCGACCAGCCGGTCGAGGCCCGGTAGTTCAACCGGCTCGGCGTTTTGTTCGCCGGCTGCAATTGGAGGCGGACTGGAGGGCGACAAGAACGCCCTGAGAGCCGTGAGGCCGACAATGTCGAAACCAAACAAAGGGATTTCGTCTCGCGGCAATTTCGTAAGCGATGCCGGCATCGCGGCCAGAGCCTCGTCCTGATCCCGCTCAAGCGCAGCCGCAACGGCATCGGTTGGGTCCGTGGCGTGGAAGCGTCCATTCACAGCGAGGAACTGGTTCGAGAGACTGAGCGCATCCAGTTCGGCAGAAGTTCTGGCCGCTTCGCGGATCGCGCCTCGGTCGGCGCGGGTGACCAGAATAATGGTGGTCCGCCTGGGGTCGCCCAAGGCCTGCAGTGCCTTGCGGAAGCGATCCTCCTGCATCTTCAAGCCTGAATGTGGCCCCAGACAGGACGCTCCCCGGTCGTTGTCCTTCAGAAAGCCGGTCCATGCCTTTGGAAGACTAAGAAGCCGCAGCGTGTGGCCGGTCGGCGCCGTATCGAAAATGATGTGGTCGAACCCCGCCATGTCGCCGTCCAGAAGCCCCACGAACTCGTCGAAGGCGGCGATCTCGGTGGTGCAAGCGCCGGAGAGCTGCTCGCGCACGGTCGATCTCTCATCAGGGGTAGCCCCAGGTCCGAGCTGCTCGAGCACACGGGCTCGATAGCTCTCGGCTGCTGCCTCCGGATCGATGTTCAATGCCGAAAGCCCGGCCACATTCGGCACCGGCGTCGGGCTATCGGTCAGGGCGACTTCCAGCATCTCGTCGAGGTTCGACGCAGGATCGGTGCTGACGAGAAGGACACGCAATCCACGGTCGGCCAGACCGATGGCGGTTGCGCACGCAAGAGAAGTCTTGCCGACGCCGCCCTTGCCCGTAAAAAAAAGAAACGGCGTGGGTGCGTTCAGAGCGTGGAAGTGAAACACTGAAAATCTTTCCTGGAGCCGTTACAGGTCCGGGTCCTCATCTGGTGGGGCGTCGATCCTTGCTACGACTTTGTGCCTGCAAACTGATCGTAGGCACGCAGCGCGTCTGCACCATACACTGCCGCCGGGCCGCCTCCCATATAAACGGCAAGAGCCGCAGTCTCCGCGACCTCGTCCCGGCTGGCCCCATGCTGGTGGGCCATTTTTGTGTGATAGGCGACGCAGCCGTCGCAGTGGACGGCGATGCCGATCGCGAGCGCCATCAGTTCCTTCGTTTTTGTGTCGATGGTTTTCGATGCTGTCGCCGCCACCGACAGTGCGCCAAATGCCTGCATCGGGTTGGGTGCCCCCTGTTGCAATAGCCCGACACCGGCGGTCACATCATGGGCGATCTCTGCGAAGTCCTTGCTCACGTCGCACTCCTCATCGCGTTCATGCAGTTCAAGTTACGGTTTCCAGAGCCAGCGCAATTCCCTGACCGCCGCCGATGCACAGTGTTACGATACCGCGTTTGATCCCATCGCGTTTCATCGAATGCAACAACCGGGTCGTGAGCACCGCGCCGGACGCGCCTATCGGGTGGCCGTGCGCGATTGCACCACCTTCGACGTTGACGATGTCGGCAGCCAGACCGAGGTCCTTCGCGACTGCAATTGCTATTGCTGCGAAAGCCTCGTTGATCTCGATGCGCTGGATATCTGCGGCTTTCCAGCCAGCACGATCCAGCGCCTGCTTCACCGCCGGAACTGGACCTAATCCGAACATGCCAGGCTCGACGGCACCGATACCGTAGGCGACGAGGCGCGCCATTGGCGCGAGGCCCTTCTTGTCGGCCCACGCGCGGTCAGCCACGATCATTGCTGCAGCCCCCGTATTAAGCCCGGGCGCATTGCCAGCGGTAATGGTGCCGTCCTTACGGAATGCGGGCTTAAGCTTTGAGAGGCTCTCTAGCGTAGTCTCCGGCCGATTATGCTCGTCTTTGTCAAATTTTGTCGGACCTTTGCGCGAGGCAATTTCGACCGCTGCGATTTCCGAGGCGAACTTGCCGCCAGCTTGAGCTGCAGAAAAGCGCTTCTGCGAGCGTTCGGCCCAACGGTCTTGCTCCTCGCGTGTGATCTGGTGCGAGGCCGCGAGGTCTTCAGTGTGCCATCCGGAATGCTTGCCGGAAAAGGCGTCATTGAGACCATCCATCAGCATCGCATCGAAGATTTGAGCGTCGCCCATGCGGTATCCCCAACGCCCGGAGCCCATGAGATAGGGCGCTCGGTCCATGTTCTCCATGCCGCCGGCGACTGCGCTATCGATCAAGCCAAGCATCACCTCCTGTGCCGCGCTCGCAATCGCCTGCGCACCCGAGCCGCAGACGCGGTTGACCGTCAGTGCCGGAACATCGACCGGAATGCCGCCATTGATGGCCGCCTGCCGGGCCGGGTTCATTTTGTTGCCAGCCTGGATCACGTTGCCCATGACGACCGTGTCGATATCACCGGGCGACAGTTTCGCGCGCTCAAGCGTCGCGCGGACCGCCACGGCACCGAGATCGACCGCCGCCATATCTTTCAGCGCGCCGCCGTATGTGCCGATGGCGGTGCGCACGGGCGAGCAGATTACGACTTCCTTATTGGCCATGGGTCATCTCCTCATTTCTAGCGTGCAGCGCTTTGCGATGGGGGTATTTCTTGAAATCTAATAGCAACGCATGGGGTGCTTTGTTGCGATGGATCAATAGACGGGGGTAACGACCGGCCTCCAATGCAATGAAATATGGGACGGCAAAGGTCTGTTCGTGGCACCTTTGAGACATATGCCCGCCTATCCTGAGAATGTCCGTTCACCGGGGGATAGTGTTGCAAAAGTCGAAAATTGAACGACGCCGAAAATCTCGCAAAAGCTGATTTTTAGCCGGCTCCACCACTGCAATACTGCGTAGCGCCCATGCGAAGCTCCGTGGTCGCTTTTGTGTGAAACGATGCGGTCCCTCATATCGCCGCGTGCGAAAGGCATCAGCGATCCTGAAAAATTTTCGTCGTCACCCCAAAAAGACTTTTTCAACACTATCCGGGGTAGACCGGAAGTCGCCGTGGTCCGGCCAAACCGATGCGAATGACCCCAAGCGGCCTTACTGCCTGCGGGGCTAACGATGCCCGTATTGCGCCACGACCGCATACCACAAGGCCATAGCTTCCGGCGATTTGGGGTTCCCGACCGGCAACTTGCGCACAGCTGTCTGCACCATGATCAGCTTCGACTCGGGATCGACGAAGAGACCCTGTCCGTGAATACCCAAGAGAAAGAACATTCGCCGCTCTCCCGGCAATATCCAGACCTGATAGCCGTAACCCCAGGACTGGGCAATCGTGTTGCGTAGGTAACTATCCGGTGGCACCGCCGTCGCATCGAGAAGCCACTGCCGCGGAACAATCTGCTGGCCGTTCCAGGCGCCGTCATTCGCCAACATCAATCCGAGGCGTGCCCAGTCGCGTAGCGTGGCGACGAAGCAGCAGTAAGCCACTTCTTGCCCTGTTGGATCGATAGCCCAAGCGGCGTCGGACTCGGCACCGAGCTTTTGCCAAATCCGCGTCGCAAGATATTCGGCAAGCGGCATATGCACCGCACGGCTGACGACGAGGCCGAGCAGCTCTGTCTCCGAACTGGCATAGGCAAAGCGTGTATTCGGCGGCGCGTCACGTGTGTTGATCTGGCGAAGCGCGGCAATCGCACCGACCGGGTTACTCCCCAGCAGCGCGACATGCAGCTTGAAAATGTCCTCGTCTGGCTGATAGGTTTGTTCTTGAAAAGCGACGCCTGAGGACATGTGAAGCAGAGCGCGCCCAGGCTGGAAAACTACATCCAACTCCACCGCGCCGCCCCAACACCGACCGGCGAGAATACGAAAACTCTCCATTTCAAGGTTTTTCAGCAGACTGCTAGAGCTCATGTCCGATGTTGGCACATTTCGGACATGCCGCGATTGCCGAGTTGAGTCCGGTTTCGGGGATAAAGCGGAAGTTGGATTTCGAGCCCGCCAAGGGCAGCTTCTGGCGCAGAGCGGGCATTGACACTTGTTTCACCACGGCCATTTTCCTTGCGATCTGCACAAAGATTGAGATATTCGAGTATTGTTCTTCAAATGACCCGTCGTTGGTTGGTTCTCGCGGACGATCTCACTGGGGCTGCCGACTGCGCCATCGCTCTCGGCCGGCGCGGGCTGGCGGCAGTCGTGATTTGGGGCGACATAAGAAGCGCCCGAAGTCGTCAGGAGCCCATTCTAGCCTACGACACCGCAAGTCGGGGTCTTTCGGCCGATGCCGCCGCTGCCCGTCATAGAGATGTGCTGGCGAGCCAGCCAGGGTCAGGACGCCTTCTCTTCAAGAAGATTGACTCTACCTTGCGGGGACAGCCTGCAGCGGAGATTGCGGCGACACTTGAATGTCTGGGAACACGAACGGGTCCGGCATTTGGAGTGCTTGCAGCCGCCTTTCCGGCGACCGGTCGCACGACGAGGGGCGGTCGCATTCTGGTGAATGGTCGCACGCTTGAGGAAACAGACCTCTGGCGACGCGACCATACTTATCCCAATGCAGATGTTGTTGACGTTCTCGCGACCGCGGGCGTTCGCAGCGAGAAGGTCACACTTGCCGCCGTCCGTAATGGCGAACTGAAAACCATTCTGGCCAGCTTAGTCAACGTGGGCGATGTTGTCGCTATCTGCGACGCGGAAACCGAGCACGACCTGCACCTGATCGCAGAGGCGGGCCTGTATGCGTCGCCAGCGAGCGTCTTCATCGGCAGTGCCGGTCTGGCGCATGCGCTCGCTCGCCTCGACGTCGCCGAGAGCGTTGAGCATTTACGCATTCCGACCAGCAAATTCGGTACATTGACCGTCGTCGGCTCGCTCGCCGACGCTTCGAGGTCTGCCGCGCTTCGTTTGAACGCAACCGGAACTGTGGTTCACTTCCCGATCGAGCCGGAAACATTGCGTAATAACAATGCCGACCGCGCCAAAATCACTACAAACGTCAAGGACTGTCTCGCCGAAGGCGGCGATGTCCTCGTCGAGATCGTGATGAATGAATTTCCCGACATGTCGCTTGGTCCCGAGCTCGTTACGAGCCTGGCCGAGACTCTTGAAATTGCGGTACCCGTCATCGGTGCTTTTGCCGCGACAGGCGGCGAAACCGCGGCAGCACTCCTGTCGAGGTTCGGTGTCAACGGTATCCGTCTCGCTGAAGAGATCGAGCCTGGCGTGGCGCTCGGGCTGACGATTGGCTCATTGTCGGTCCCGGTCTGCACCAAAGCGGGTGCATTCGGAGACGAATACAGCCTCATCCGCATTAATGAGCGCCTTCGCGCCGTTCGAACCAGAGGAAGCTTTATATGACCCGTCCGACGATTGCGATCAGCATGGGAGATCCTGCCGGTATCGGGCCCGAAGTGATTATGAAGGCGTTGGCAAAGCCAGAAACACGCGCAATCTGCAATGCGCTGGTAATCGGTGACGCCAACCGCTTGCGTAAGGCTGATAAAATTGTCGGCGGACGGCTTGAAATCGCCGCGTTGCGTGAAGCCGACGATGCAGATTTTGATTCAGGCAGCGTGCAATGCGTAGATTTGAACCTCGTGCCGGACGACTTGCCGTTTGGCAAGATGTCTGCAACTGCGGGAGAGGCAGCTTATCGCTTTATCGAAAAAGCCGTTCAGATCGTGCAGGCAGGATCCGCACAGGCCATCTGTACCGCGCCGCTTTCCAAGGAGGCGTTGCATGCGGCTGGGCATAAATATCCGGGCCACACTGAACTGCTGGCGCATCTCACGGGCACGCCGGAGGTCTCAATGATGCTCGTGTCGAACAGGCTTCGTGTCATTCATGTCACCACCCATATCGGTCTGCTAGATGCAATCGAGAAGATCGAGCCCGGCCTCGTCGAAAGGGTCATCGTCCGTGGGCATGAGGTGTTGGTTCGCGCCGGCCTCACCAATCCAAAGATCGGCGTTTGCGCCATCAACCCGCATGCCGGTGAAAACGGGCTATTCGGCCGAGGCGAGGAGGCAACGAAAATCACGCCCGCCATCGAGGCCTGTCAACGCCGAGGTTGGGATGTGCAAGGCCCTTTGCCTGCCGACACGCTCTTTTTCCTGGCTGGCCGCGGCGATTACGACATGGTCGTTGCGATGTACCATGATCAGGGCCATGGCCCGATCAAGGTACTGGGGCTGGAGGCCGGCGTTAACATCACGGTCGGCTTGCCGGTGATCCGTACTTCGGTCGATCATGGTACAGCCTTCGATATCGCGGGCAAGGGCATTGCTGACGAGCGCAGTCTGATTGAGGCGTTGCGGCAGGCAGCCGAGCTTGCGCCGAAACGCGCTCTTGGCGGCTAATAAGGTTTGAAGCATTCACCTGTGCGAGCTTGTATCGAATCCGCCAGGATCTGCGGCCTAGCCATTGAAACGGCGCAGCGTAAGGTATCAGACTCTTCACAGGGATCGCAGGCTCGGATCCTGTCGTTCCCACAATGCGACCGCCTTTGAAAGACCGCTTCTGGCGCAAAGCGGCCGTTGACCTGCTGACCGGGATTTCGCCGACGCACGAGGCTAAAATTTCCATCAAGACCTTACCAGCGTCTGGAACGAGGGGATGGGAAATGTTCAGTAAGCCACCAATTTATTCGTAGGGCTTGAATTCATCAGCGGGAAGTTTTGCGCGGCTTGGCAACCAGAATTTTTCCTTCATCAACTAGGTCTTGGCAAACCTGCATCAATCCCGTGAAAACTTCACGCGTGGCGCGGCTCACCGGACGACCGCGTGGCAGCGCCAATACGCGATCGGCGCGCATCCACGGCAAGAGTGCGGCCGACAACTTGCCTGCCTCGATCTCTTCGTGAATGCCGGAGAAGGGCAGCAGGCCATAACCGAGGCCGGAGGCCACGATTCGCTTCATCGGCACGGCGCTGTCAACCCGCAGCGAGAATGGCACCGTTGGTGGGAACGGATTGCGGCTGAGCGGCACGATGGCGGCCGGCAGGCCTTCGAATTCCTTGCGGGTCAGCTTGCCGCGTTTGAGCAGGGGATCACGCGGCGGACCAATCAGGAATACCTGCTCGACCACCAGCGTTTCGTAATCGAGGTGATCATTGGGCTGCGGCGTGGTGACGACGGCGAGATCGAGTTCGCCACGCAACAGGCGGTCGCACATTCCCTCCGTCAGGCCTTCGCTCAATTCGAGCCGCACCCGTGGGAAACGCTTCACGATTAGATGGGCGAGTGGCGCATAGAAGATATCGGCGAGACTGGAGGGCGCGCCCAATCGCACCGTGCCGCTGGGCTCGCGGTTTTCGGTTCGTACTTCGGCCTTGATGTCATCAATGGTGCCGAATAGCCAGCGGCCGCGTGCCAACAGCACCTTGCCGGACTCGGTCACGGTTACGCCGCGCGCGCCGCGTTCGAGCAGCGCACCGCCAAGCTCGCGCTCGAGTTCCTTGACGTGCCGGCTGAGTGCCGACTGCGCGATATTGAGCGTGCTGGCTGCAGCCGCGAATCCGCCGCGTTCGGCGACCGCGACGAAATAACGAAGCTGCCGCAGGTCCAATTTCAGCATCCTTCTCAAATTGAGATAGCAACCATATCAAACATATTCTTGTGAGATAACAGAATTAGGGCAGTCTCTGCCCAAAATAAATACAGGGAGAGAACGGGCATGGGCATCGCCGCGGACGAAGCACGCCAGACGACCGTATTCATCGCCGGCGGTGGCCCGGTCGGGCTCGCAATGTCGCTGCTGCTCGACAGGTTCGGCATCGATTGCGTCGTGGTCGAGAAGAGTACGACGACAACAGATCATCCAAAGTCGCGCGGCTGCTGGGTCCGAACCATGGAGATCTTCCGGCAGTGGGGGATCGAAACGGCGATCCGCGACCGCGGCCTGCAAGAGAACTCCGACATGTTCGTGTTCCTCGACAGCATCGCGGGACATGAGTTCGGCCGCACACGGCCCGAACCGAATGTCGGGCATACGCCGGCGTGGAAGAGCCTGGTCGCTCAGGATGCCGTCGAGGAAGAAATCCTGCGCGTCGTCGAGCGGTCGAAACATGCCACCGTGCTGTTCAGCACCGAATGTGAATCATTCGAGGAAACCAACAGCGGCGTCCGTGTCAGGACGCGCTCCGAAGCGACCGGCGAAATCACCGAATGGAGCGCGACCTACCTGATTGCCGCAGATGGTGCCGGCAGCCGAACCCGCCGCAACGCCGGCATCGAGATGGTCGGGCCGGCCACGCTGGCGGTGATGTCGAACGAGTATTGGCGGGCCGATCTGTCGAGCCTGCCGATTGCGCGCGAGGCGGCGGGCTTCATCGTCATCCCGGACAAGCCCGGCCTGCCGCGCGCGGGCATCCTCAACACCAACGGCCGTGATCGGTGGCTGACGGTGACGCAGATCGGTATCACCAAGGACGATCGCGAGCGGCCTTGGACCGATCAAGAGTTCATCGAAATCGCGCGTGGCCATGTCGGAATTGCCGACCTTGACGTGACGCTGCTCAACCGCTCGATCTGGCGCGTCAGCATGCAGGTCGCGGAGACATTCCGGAAGGGCCGGGTGTTCCTGGTCGGCGACTGCGCCCATCGCTTTCCACCGACCGGCGGCTTCGGCCTGAACTCCGGGGTGCAGGACGCGCATAACCTCGCCTGGAAGCTGGCGTTCGTTCTCAAGGGGTGGGCGGACGACCGCCTGCTCGACAGCTATTCCAGCGAGCGTCGGCCTGTCGCCCAGTCCAATGCCAATTTCAGCTTCGGCAATCGCCTGCGGTTCGGCCTCACCGACGATGCTGTGAGATCCCGGAACCCGGACCGGATCCGGTTCTGGATCAACGATATGGACAATCATCTTCACAGCATCGGCCAGAATCTCGGACACAATTACGAGGAAGGTGCGGTGATCCCGGACGGCACCGTCGCCAAGGCACTGAACTCGCGCTACTACACGCCTTCCGATCGCCCCGGCGCGCGCTTTCCGCATATGTGGCTGGACTCCGCGCGGAAGCGTTCGACGCTGGACTGGTTCGACAAGGAATTCGCTGTCGTCACCGGCCCGCTCGGCAACGAGTGGCTCGAAGCGGGGCGCCAAGTTTCCGAAAAGACCGGCATGGCGTTGCAGCTCAGGCAGTTGCCCGCGGCTGATCCGGCAGACGGATATCAGTTGGGCATGCGCGGCGCCGTGCTGGTGCGTCCTGATGGGCATGTGGCGTGGCGAAAGCCGTGGATACCATCGGATCCGGCAAAGGAACTCGCCGGCGCGCTCTCGACGCTGCTGCATTAGGGGAAGCTTCGATGCACACGTTCGAAGCCAATGGCGTCACTACGGCCTATCAAAAAACCGGCCGCGGAGCCCCGCTCGTGTTGTTGCACGGCGGCGAAGCCGATCATGCGATGTTCGACGGCCTGGTACGCGCGCTGAACGACCATTTTACCGTCATCGCTTATGACCAGCGCGATTCGGGCGCCACGCGCAATACCACCGCGACTTATTCGCTGGCTGACCTCGCCGACGATGCGGACGCCCTGATCGGCGGCCTCGGCCATGACCGCGCCCATGTGATGGGGACCTCGCTGGGTGGCCTGATCGCGCAAGTGCTGGCGGCACGGCATCCGGATCGCATCGACCGGTTGATCCTCAGCAGCACGTGGAAAGTGAACAAGAGTCCGCTGGAGGTGAATGCGGATGCTTTTCGCACGCTAGCATCCCACCGCGCCGATACCGCAACCAACGCGCCGAAAATCGCGGAGTTCTTCTTTCCGCCGGATTGCCTGCGCGACCGTCCCGAACTGATCGAGATATTTCGCGGCAACAGCCGTGATGACGGCCAGAAGGCGCGGCGTGGCGGCATCCTGGCGCAGCCGGTCGCGGCCGACCTTTCGAACTTCGATCGCCCGACGCTTCTGCTCGCCGGCAGCGAGGATCGCCTGATTCCGAACGCGGAAACATTTGCCATTGCGTGCGATCTCAAGCGCGCCAAGACGCGCGTGATCGAGCAGGTCGGACATGTGTCGTCGATCCAGGCGCCTGAACGCGTGGCGGAGGCGGTGATTGCATTTCTGAATTCGTAAGAGGCGGGTCGACAACACGGGGAGAAGACCAATGGCCGACCAGACGAACGTAGTGCCATTCGACGAAGCGCCGGTAACGGCGCGCTATTGGCTATCGATCATCCTTTTCGCCGTGACCGGCGTGGTCGACTTCTTCGATTTCTTCGTGGTCGGGTTTCTGGTGTCGGTGCTGGCGCCGAAATGGCACCTGACCTTCGGGCAGACCTCGATCATGCTGATGAGCGCCGGCATCGGCGCCATGCTTGGCGCGCTGGCGTCGGGCTTCCTCGCCGATCGGTTTGGCCGCAAGCCGCTCGCTGTCGCCGGTGTCCTGATCTGCGGCCTCAGTTCCGGCGCGATTGCGCTGATACCGGAGGACGGCTGGATCTTCTTTGCGATACTGCGCTTCTTCGTCGGCTTTGGCCTTGCGGCGGGCGCGGCGGCAGCCGTGCCGGCGATCGTCGAATTCGCGCCGACCCGCCACAGGACGCTGGTTACCAGCCTCGTGGTCGTTCCTGTCGCCTTTGGCGTGTTGTCGGCATCGATCACGGCGAGCTATCTGCTGCCGCTGGTTGGTTGGCGCGGACTTGCCGCGGTCGGCTTCCTGCCGATCATCCTCGCGATCCTGACCGCTTTTGTCATGCCGGAGTCGCCGCGCTGGCTGATCAGCAAGGGCCGGGTACGGGAAGCGCAGACCAGCATCCGCAAGCTCTACCAGGTCGGCCATCAACCGTTTGCGCTGCCGACGCTACCAGCCGCAAGCCGCGCTCGGTTTGCCGATTTGTTTGCCGAACAACGGCGTTTCTGGCTGACGGTGCTGATCTGGTTCGGCGCCAGCACCGCCAATTATGGCGTCTTCCTGTGGGGACCTACGATCGTCGCCCTGTTGCTCGGGGTCGCGCCCCAGGATGCAGCGAAGATGTTCATCTATGTCAGTCTTGCCGGCGTGCTCGGCCGGACCGGGTTTGCGTTTCTGGCCCATCGGGTCGGCCGCAAGCCGTGCGGTCAGCTGATGGGATATGGCATCGCCATTTCACTGGGATTGGCCGCACTCTTCCATAATGATTTCGTCGGCTCGGTGCCACTGTTCCTGGTTTTCCTGATCGTCGGTGCGTTATTCTTCGACGGCGGGTTCTCCAATCTCGCCCCCTATCCGGCGGAGATATTCCCGGTTCAGCTCAGCGGGCGCGCGGTTGGATTGGCACAATTCGCCAATGGCGTCGGCAAGATCGTGGGGCCGCTGTGTCTCGCCGTGATCGCGGGTGCCGACAATTTCGTGCATCCGCAGGCAACTGCATCTGCTGTGACGCCAGCGTTCATCTTTCTGGCCGGTGCAGGCCTTCTGGTCGGACTTGCCTTTACCTTCCTTGGCGTCGAGCCGCATGGGCGCCCGGTCTCGTTGTTCGGCGGCACAAGGAGTGGGAGTGCAGTGTCGAAGCCGGTGACGGCAAAAACCGCGGCGTAACCCTCGAGAGGAATTGAACGTCATGAACCATACGCACAGCGAAGCCGCAGCGGAGCCGCCGTTCGATACGGCGAAGCTCGACCGGCTGATGGGGGAGGCGGACCTCGATGTCCTCGTCGCCACCTCGCGGCATAACGTCCAGTACCTGTTGGGTGGCTACCGCTTCTTCTTTTTCGACGCGATGGATGCGATCGGCGTCAGCCGCTATTTGCCTGTCGTCGTTTATCAAAGGGGCCGGCCCGAAAACACGCTTTATGTCGGTAATCGCATGGAGGGTTTCGAGCGCGAGCTGGGAACCATTCCGGCGCCGATCGTCAAGACGTCGTGCTGGAGAACGCTCGACGCGACCGAAACTGCTGTCCAGCATATCAAACAGCTCGGCGACGGCGTGAGGAGGGTGGGTATTGAACCAAGTTTTCTGCCCGCTGACGCCAGGCAACTTCTCGGTGCTCAACTCGGCAATGTAGAGTTGCTCGATGGGCAGTTCGTGCTGGAACGGTTGCGCGCGATCAAGACGGCAGCGGAGATCGAGCTTGTCCGTCAGGCTTCCGCGCGCGTCGTCAGCGCCATGCAGGCCACGTTCAAGGCTTGCGAACCCGGAATGAGCAAGCACGATGTCGTCGACCGGCTGAGGAAGGAAGAGCAGGCGCGCGATCTGACGTTCGAATACTGCCTGATAACAGCGGGGACCAGCCGCAACCGCGCGCCGTCGAACCAGCGGTTGGAGCGGGGCGACGTGATGTCGCTCGACTCCGGGGGCAATTTTCACGGCTACATCGGTGACCTCTGCCGCATGGGCATCCTCGGGCAGCCCGACGCCGAGCTGAAGGAATTGTTGCAGGAGGTCGAGGAAATCCAGCAGATAGCGCGCAAGGTCGTCCGGCCGGGTACAGCGGGTGGCGAAATCGTCACCGCCGGCGAAGCGGCGGCGAAATCCTCTCCGCATCGCGACATCCTGGATTTCACCGCGCATGGCATCGGCCTGATCAGTCACGAAGCGCCTCGTCTGTCCGATCACGGCCCGGTGCCGTACGCGGCTTATGATGCCGATCGTCCATTGCAGCCTGGAATGGTCATCTCGATCGAGACGGCGCTGCCGCATCCGACCCGCGGCTACATCAAGCTCGAGGATACGCTGATCGTGACTGACACCGGCTGGGAAGCGGCAGGCGACGGCGCACGCGGCTGGAACGTTGCCGGCCAGAATTGAAAGATAGACAATGCCCAGAGGGCGCGGCGGTAGGTCGGCCCTGCCTGCCTCGCCCTTGCGGGGAATGGCGGCTTCTTGCACTTTTCGGACCTGGCGGGCCGGCCTCACCGTGTCCGTTGTTCGGGGAAGACCGGAAGTAGCCGGCAATGGGCCAAACCGACGCGATTGACCCATCTCGGACAAACCTGCGTCATGTAGCATCGCATCGCTCGGCGGGCGTTCGTTGACGGCCTACCCCTCTGGCACGCCAGCGAGGCCCATACCTTCAATGATACGCTCCCGGTCAGCGAGGTAGGTTGGATTGCTGCTGGCAGCGCTGGCGCGGAACCGGTGCAGATTAAAGTTTGGATCGAGCTCAAGTCCCGCCTGCACTGCAGCCCGCGCTTCCACCAGCGAGCCAAGCAGCGCCAGGCCAGCTGCGAGATGGAAATGCGCCAGGGAGAAATTACGATTGGCCTCGATGCTGCGGCGCAGCCATGCGACGGCTTCCGCGTCGGCACCAAGCAACAACTTTGCAACGCCGGCAAATGCCATCCAGCGGAAGGCAGAGATATCGCGCGGAGAGAGACGAAGCGCCTCAAGAATATGGCCTTCGGTTTCCGTGGCGCGACCCAGAAAAAGCTTGCCCCAACCGATAAAGGCATAAGCATCAGTCAAATTCCGATCCAGTGCCAAAGCTTGCTCGCATTCGGCGATGCCTTGCGCCGCGCGGTCGGTAATGATGTAGGCAACGCCCAAAGCCAAGTGGGCCGGGGCATGGTCCGGGGCGAGCGAAACGGCTTTGATCGCTGCCGCTTCGGCCGCCGCAAGGCGCGTAGCCCGGTCGTCGGTAAAATTGACGGTGCCAATAGCTGCGTCAACCAGCGACGCGCCGGCTAACGCCGCGGCATTTCGGGGGTCGAGCGCCAGGGAACGGGCGAAAGCCTCCTGCGCTCTTGCCAGATATTCCGGGGTCGCGCCCTTGTTCAGGTATGCCCTGCCCTGAAAATAAGCATCCATCGAACTGGGATGTGGCGCATTTGCCGCTCGCCGGGCCGCGGCTACCATCAGCCGGACATCGAGAGCGTTAGAAAGCCGCGATACGATTTCGTCTTGCATGTCGAAAAGGTCGGCGAGGGGCTTGTCGAAGCGCTCAGCCCACAGATGATTGCCGGTTTCGGTGTCGATCAACTGGACGTTGACCCGCATCCGGCTGCCGCTGCGCTGTACCGAGCCCTCCAAAGCATAGCGGACGTTCAATTCCCGGCCGATTCGCTTCACATCGACCACTTTGCCCTTGAAGGTAAATGCGGTGTTGCGCGCGATGACGAACGCGCCGACGATCAGAGACAGGTCCGTGGTCAGGCTTTCCGTCACGCCATCGACAAAATAGTCCTGCTCGGGATCGCCGCCGATATTCGCAAACGGCAGAACAACGATGGACAGAGGCGGCGCCGAAGGTGAACTCTCCAGCGTGCCGCCTTTTCGCGTCCCGAAGACAAGTCCATCCCGGACCACGGCGTAGGCCCGTACAGGACGAGTGATATTCTTGAGGTTCTGTTCGCCCAGATCGGTAAACTCGACCTCGACTTTGCCGCGAACCTGATCGTAAGCGGAGAACGACAGGCAAATGCCGCCGGGTTCGCAGATGCCCTCGAGCCGTGCGGCAATATTGACGCCGTCGCCGAAAATATCGTTCGCTTCGACGATAATGTCGCCGATGTTGATGCCCACACGAAAAACGAGCCGTTTGTCGTCGGCCTCATCGATGGTAAGTTCGCGAACATTGTTTTGGAAATGGATGGCGGATCGAACCGCCTCGACGGCGCTCGGAAACTCCGCCAGGAATCCGTCGCCGGTGGTTTTGACAATGCGGCCGCCGTGCTCTGCGATTGCCGGCTCGATTCCGTCAGCCAGAAGCGCGGTCAGACGCGCATGTGTGGCCTCTTCGTCGGCGTGCATCAGGCGTGAATAGCCCGCCACGTCGGCGGCCAATATCGCCGACAACCTGCGTCCGACCCGAAGTGACGGCTTCTGAACCATTGCAAGCAAATCTCGACCAGAATGCATTTTACGACAAATGCGGCTGTTGGCCAACGCTCGGATCCGTTTATGAGTGATCCACCCCTGACATCGGCCTAGCCCAATTACTACCCGGCATGCTTTAATGCGGCCGGGCCAAAATCCGACTTTAGGAGCCTGTTTTGGCGGGAGAACGCGTGGAGCGGCGCCTGGCTGCGGTGCTGGCGGCTGACGTCGCCGAGTACAGTCGCCTGATGGGAGCGGACGAAGAAGGCACGCTGGCCCAGCTAAAGTCGGTCAGAAAGACGCTTGTTGATCCCGTCATAGCCGCCCATCGAGGTCGCATCGTCAAGACGACGGGTGACGGCATGCTGGTCGAGTTTGCCAGTGCCGTCGACGCCGCACGTTGCGCGGTTGAAGTCCAGCGCAGCGTGGACGGGCAAAATGCCACCGTGCCGCAGGACCAAAAGATCGAATTCCGCATCGGCATCCATGTCGGTGACATCATCATCGACGACAACGATATCTTTGGCGACGGGGTCAATATTGCCGCGCGCCTCGAAGGGATTGCAGTTCCCGGCGGGATCTGCATTTCCGACGACGCGCAACGGCAAATTCGGGGCAAGGTTGATATCGCCTTCGAAGACATGGGTCCGCAGAAGCTGAAGAACATCGTCGAGCCGATGCGGGCCTGGCGGGTTCAGCCTGGTGACCCAAGCGCTGCGAAGGGGCCACCGGGTCAGGCTCCGGCGCTCGCTCTCCCCGACAAACCGTCGATCGCGGTGCTGCCATTCCAGAATCTGAGTGGTGATCCGGAACAGGATTACTTCGCCGATGGTATGGTCGAGGACATCATCACGGCGCTCTCGCGGTTCAAATCGCTGTTCGTGATCGCGCGCAATTCGAGCTTTACCTATAAGGGCCGAGCTATCGACATCAAGCGGGTCGGGCGCGAGCTTGGCGTTCGTTACGTGCTCGAAGGTAGCGTGCGCAAGGCAGCGGGCATCATTCGCATCTCGGGTCAATTGATCAATGCCGCGACCGGCACGCATCTTTGGGCAGACCGGTTTGATGGCAATCTGGACGATGTCTTCGCATTGCAGGACAAGATAACCGAGGCCGTGGTCTCTGCAATTGCGCCGACTGTGTATCAAGCCGAAATTGATCTGGCGGCGCGGCGCCGCCCCGTTAACCTCAGCGCGTACGACCTCGGCCTGCGAGCGTCGCAACTTTTCAGCTCGATGACACGCGAAGGAAATGCCGAGGCGATCGAACTATGTCATCGCGCTCTGGCGCTTGATCCTCGATATGGCTTTGCCGCATTTATAGCGGGCAGTTGCCATTTCGTAAGCATCACCCAAGGGTGGGCTCCTGACCCGACGCGCGCGACCGAGGAGGCGAGACGGCTGCTTTCGCTGGCGCTTGCCATCGACGAGAACGACCCGGACGTACTGGCCACTGTCGGCCTTGGGATGTCTTACCTGGCAGAGGATACCAACGCTGCAACCGAAATGGTCGATCGCGCGGTTGCGCTCAATCCAAACTCGGCGGTTGCGTGGAGCCAGAGAGGACTGGCATATCTGCTTGGAGGGCAGTGTCCCGAGGCGGTTCGAAGCTTTGAACGCAGCATTCGTCTGAACCCGCTCGATCCGCTGCTGTATATGACGCTTTCGGGCATGGGGTTTGCGCTCATCGAGCTTCGCCGGTTCGACGAGGCGGTCGCCGCGGCCAAAAAAGCGATCCGCCAGAACCCAAACTACGTGACGAGTTTTTACTGCCTCGCATCAGCCCTGGGGCATGCCGGACCCGAGGCGGAAGCACAAAAAGCGGTGTCCCGCCTGCTCGAACTCGAACCTGACTTTCGCCTTTCTAAATGGGTGAAACGCGGCGCCAGCCAGTGGCATACGCGCAACAAACTGGTGATCGAGGGCATCCGCAAAGCCGGCATTCCGGAATGATCTACCCGCGGGCACGATAGATGAGCGGTCGACTTCCGGTGATGGCACTTTTCGGACGTGCTGCGGCAGTCTTCCGATGTCCGCTGTTCGGGGGTGAACAGACCTAAATCAGCCGCGCCCGAAGGTCACCTTTTGACCCGATTCGGACATCGTGTGCGGACCCACTCACTCTATCACTTCGCGGTACCGAGGCTTGGCTTGCCGGCCGGGCGGCCGAGTTCTGAAACCAATGCCCGTGGCGACGGATTGATCAAAAGATCACTCGGTTGCGCTTGTCGCGCGTTTCAGAGTCACCACAGCAGTACCCCCACCGGTTGCCGGTGTAGGATTCTTATACGTGAGCACATCGCCGTTGATCGCGATGAAACGCTTCTGATCCGTATTATCCCACGCGGGAAAGCTGCCGCCGATAATATGTAAGGATATTGATTGTTCAGATTCATTGACTTTGTAGTCGCCAAACATCACGATTATTCCCTCCAGAGCGGCTCTGGTTTCCGGCGGCAGCGGAAAGTCGCGGCGGGCATATTTTGGTCGTCCCGGACGCATGAGATTGATTGAGAAGTGATCTGCCGCATCGAACATGAAATATCCCTTCGGATCGGAACCAAATACTTGGGTTGTTTTCCCGGTCCTTTCATTCACGTTTACAAATGAAGTGACCCGCCAAGTGCCTACAAGCTGCTGTTTGAGCGGCTCTGCGGCCCCCGTGGATAACGCGGCACATGTAAGAGCTGCGGCTATCGGAATTGACCGTAGTGCTTTCATGGTGCTCTCTCCGGTTTTCAGGCACGTGCATCTATGACGAGTTCTGGATTGGCCGCCCAGCCAAGTCAGAGCCTCGAAAACATTTCACTGGGCACTCGGCGGTCAATGGGGCAATTCATCCCACAATACCGCACCGACGGCCAGTACTGGATTGACCACACCAAGACGTGGGCATGCGTTCGAAAAGGCAATTGGCCAAAACGCTACGAGCCATTCCGGATGGTTGTGCCAGGTGGGCCCACAAGATCATCGTCGGCGATCCTGCGGAAGCCATCGAGCGAGAAGCCATGGGGCCTGTGGGGCAAGATAGGACAGCGGTCGTTGGAGCGTTCGGCGTGCCTAGCGTTGCTTGTGAGAAAGCCGGCACGAAGGTCCGGTTCTGGCACGACGCGGAAGCGCCGGGCCAATCTGGCGATGGCCGTTGACGGGGCTAGGCCGGAAGTGGTTGCCCGACCGTCAAACCGACGCGATTGACCCATTTCGGAAGTCGCGAGTCTCTGGCCAATGGGCTTCGGCCTGATACACTTCAAGCTATGACGGCGTAGAGGGCGGCTTCATGGTCCGGCAGCGTGTTGAGCGCAAGCTAGCTGCGATTTTGGTCGCAGACGTAGCGGGCTATTCACGCCTGATGGAGTTGGATGAGGAAGAGACCCACCGGCGGTTGAGCTTGTTGCAGCGCGAGGTCATTCGCGCGCACATCGGCCAACACCACGGCAAAATCATCAAGAACACCGGTGACGGCGCACTCGTCGAGTTCGCGAGCGTCGTTGATGCCGTTCACTGCGCGGTGGAAATCCAGCGTCGGATGAGCGAGCGTAACGCGAACGTGTCGGACGATCGACGCATCGAATTCCGTATCGGCATCAACCTGGGCGATGTGATCGTGGAGCCGAACGACATCTACGGCGACGGGGTCAACGTCGCTGCACGGTTGGAAGGGCTGGCCGATCCGGGCGGATTATGCATCTCCCACACTACCTATGATCAGGTTCGCGATAAGGTTCCTTATCCGTTTGTCGACAGGGGCGAGCACGCGGTCAAAAATATCTCCCGACCAGTCCGCGTCTACGCCCTGAGCGCCGGCGTCGTGGCCTCCTTGCCGTCGCTCGGTTCGACGGCGGAAGCAAGCCGATCGTCCCGGTATCGAATAAGCCGTGCCTTGCTCGCGGCATGTGTCGCGGGGATCGTGCTGGTCGCAGGCGGGCTCTGGTTTGGCATCAAGTCGGCAAGAGCGCCGCATTCCGCTGCCGATACGTCGCGATTCTCGATCGTCGTTCTGCCGTTTGCGAACCTGAGCGGCAATTCCGCGCAGGACTATCTTGCCGACGCCATTACGGAAGGACTGACAACCGTCTTGTCACGCGCCAAGGGTGCCTTCGTGATCGCGCGCAGCACGGCGTTTACCTACAAGGGCAAGGCGATTGATATAAAGCAGGTCGGCCGTGAGCTTGGCGTGCGCTATGCACTGGAAGGAAGCGCGCAGTACAGCGCTGGCAAGGTGCGGGTGAATGCCCAGCTCATCGACACCGATACCGGTGCTCACATCTGGGCCGACCAGTTCGATGCGGATCGTCCTGATCTGTTGGAGATGCAGGATGACATCGTCATCCGCCTCTCGCGCGCGCTATCCATTCAGCTCATCGATTTTGACCTTGCACGCGCGATGCGGACGCGCCCTGGAAACCTGGAAGCGCAGGATCTCGCCATGCAATGTCTTTCGAACCTGAACAGATCGCAGGATATCGAGGCTATGGGTCCATGTCGGCGCGCATTACAGCTCGACGGGGGAAATGCGCTTGCCCTCAGTCTAACGGCAATTGCCACGATTTACCCGGTCATCACGGCGCAGAGCGACAATCCGAAAGAGGCCATCAGGCTTGCGGACGAACTCGCCTCGCGTGCGCTCGCTGCCGATCCCAACGTCTCAGGCGCTCACGTGGCGAAGGCCTGGGTCCTGTTGGCGCAAGTCCGCCATGAGGAGGCGATCGTCGAAGCGGAAAAATCCCTCGCCCTCAATCCCAGTGCGATCGAGGGCTATATGGCTCTTGGTATTGCCAACAACTTTCTGGCCCGACCGGATCGAGCTCTCGAAATGGCGGAGAAGGCAACCCGACTGAGCCCGCGCGACCCGTTCCTGTCGGGGTTCTCTGCGATAAGAAGCGAGGCCTTCTTCATCCAGCGCCAGGACAACAACGCGATCGAAGCGGCCCGCCGGTCGCTGGTGCTGGCCCCATACCCCGACCCCTATACAACATTGATATTGATCGCGGCATCCGCGCTGAGCGGACAACAAGCCCAGGCAGGCGATGCGCTCAAGGCCTACCTCGCCGACGGACGGGCCAGGAGCAAAACCATCGCCCAGTTCCAGACCCAGCAACTGGCGTTGGCAAACAATGCGGGTTGGGTGACCTACAATGAACGGTTTGTGGAGGGGCTCCGGAAGGCGGGATTTCCAGAATGAAGGACCGCTTAGAAATTGGCCGCGCTCAAGAGTGACTCGCAGCGTCTTTCAACCTGATCGTTCCGCATTGAGACTTCTGCTTGTGCCCCAGGCTGTGTGAAAACCCCGTCGATGCTATGATTCTCTTGCTGAATCGGCGGGGGAAGTGATGCGGGGTTTCGTT
>NZ_JAFCLU010000006.1 GCF_018130385.1 Bradyrhizobium sp. AUGA SZCCT0283
TTTCGCGCCTGACGCTGCCTGCGTCCACCGCATCCCGTCCCGCGTTCGTGACGACGCGCGATCCGCCCCTCTTGCCGGGTCGGGACAGCACGGAAAGAGCCACTGATTTGGGTCGGATGAAAAGCGGAATATTTTTGCGCGAGGGGCTGGACAGGTTTTTGGTGATTTGCCCGTCAGGTTGATTTGTCGCAGGTCGCTGCCTGAGATTGTGCTTGCGCGAGGAGCAAATCAGCTCGCAGAGAACGCAATCGTAGATCGTGGCGTGGGCAGAGCGAAGCGTGCCCACCCTTTGGAGGCACGATCGCTGATAGATGGTGGGCAGGGTTTCTTACGACATAGTCCCGGGTGTCGCTGCGCTCACCCGGGCTACGCTTGCTGACGAACTTCTGGCCATGCAGAAATTTCCGCAAGATCAACTGAAGCGGTACGAACAGGCTCTGCGCACGGCAACGCCCATGCTCAACGAACGGAAGCAATGATCCGTCCAGGAGTTATCACCAAGTCCGGACCGCACCCAGAGCATAAGTCAGGACTTGGTCCGAGCGGGCCTGAGCGGGCAGCCCACGATATCATTTTCGTGGTCAGGACGGGCGGTCCGTCTCAGCAACCGACTGCCAGCTTTTGCCCCACAACGGAACATCGAGACGTATAACCTGGAGTTGTGACCAAGTTCACATGGAACACTCGACTTCTGGCGCAGTGTAATGGCGTTTTGGATATCCGTTGAGGTCCGGATGCACTGCACGAATTGCGCAGCCGAAGTCCCGGAGCAAAGAAAATTTTGTGCGCAATGCGGAGCGGCGGTGGTGCGGCGCTGTGCGGCCTGCGGCGCGGCAAACCCTGCCCTCAACAAGTTTTGCGGCGACTGCGGAAGCAAATTGCGGGTGGATTCTCCCGCGGCGGTACCGACGGCACGGGACTCGCGTCCGATCGAGCGCCGGCAGCTTACGGTACTGTTTTGTGACCTGGTCGGATCAACTGCGCTCTCCGCGAGGCTCGATCCCGAAGACTTCAGCGCAATCATCGCCGGCTATCGGCGCTGCATTACTGAAACCGTTGCCTGCTTCGACGGCTTTGTCGCGCGACATCATGGCGACGGTGCGGTGATATATTTTGGCTATCCTCACGCGCACGAAGACGACGCGGAGCGCGCCGTTCAAGCCAGCCTCGCATTGGTGCAGGCGGTCGCCGCCCTGCCCACGAAAGAAAAGTTGAGCGCGCGTGTCGGTGTTGCAACGGGCGTCGCGCTTGTCGGCGACATGTCGGACAGCGCGATTTCCGAGGAGCACGGCATCCTCGGCGACCCCCCGAATCTTGCCGCCCGGCTGCAATCGCTCGCACAACCTGGCGGCGTCATTATCTCGGATCGCACAAAGACGATCGCGGGACCGCAATTCGAGTATCTCGATCTCGGTAAAGTCGAGATCAACGGATTCGCAAAACCAGTCGCCGCCTGGCAAGTCGCAGGCAAGACGGCAGTGACCAGCCGATCGCACGCTCTCCAAAGCAGCGATTTGCTGCCGCTGATCGGTCGTGATGAAGAAATGGAGCTGCTCCTGCGCCGATGGGAGCGGGCCAGGAGCGGCGAAGGTCAGGTAGTACTGCTTTCCGGTGAAGCGGGAATCGGCAAATCACGGCTCACCGTCGCGCTGTTGGAACAGCTTGCGCGCGAGCCGCACATACGCCTGCGTTGCTTCTGCTCGCCGCAGCATACCGACAGCATGCTCTATCCGGTGATCGGCGAGATGTTGCGCGCCGCTCGCTTTGCTCACGACGACAGCCAGCAAGTGAAAATGGACAAGCTCGACGCGCTGCTGGCGCAAAGCTCGACGCCGCCCCAGGATGCGGCGCTATTTGCCGAAATGCTGTCGCTGCCCAACGATGGACGCTACCCTCCGGTTGAAGTTGAGCCGCAGCTCCGTCGTCAGAAAACGCTGAAAGCTCTTGGTTCGCAAATCGAGGCGCTGGCGCGGATCAATCCTGTGCTGGTGATTTTCGAAGATGCGCATTGGGCCGATCCAACCAGCCTCGAATTGTTCGCCCGGGCGGTGGACCTGGCCGTGAGCCACCGGCTCTTGATACTGGTTACTTTCAGGCCGGAATTCAGCCCGCCCGTGATTGGACGGCCGCACGTGACTGAGCTGACCCTCCATCGGCTGGCGCCGTGCGACATCGATTTCCTGATCGAGCGCGTCGTCGGCAACCGATCGTTGCCGGCGGGCATCCGCCACGACATCATCGAGCGCACCGACGGCATTCCGCTGTTCGCCGAGGAGATGACCAAGGCGGTGCTGGACGCGGAGGGTGAGAGCGATGCGCAGCGGGCCGTTGCAGGGGGACCAACGCCTGTCGTGGCGGTTCCGGCAAGCCTGCAAGCTTCGCTGATGTCGCGGCTCGATCGGCTCGGGCCGGCGAAGAACGTGGCGCAGGTTGGCGCAGCGATCGGCCGGGCATTTCCCCACATGTTGCTGGCCGCGCTCGTGCGAAAACCAAAGGAAGCGCTGGACTCCGACCTCGACCGGCTCATTGCGGCGGGTTTGTTGTTTCGACACGGCACCCCGCCTTATGCGAGCTACCTGTTCAAGCATGCGCTGGTGCAGGACGTAGCCTACAGTACGCTGCTGCGGGAGCAGAGGCGCACGCTGCATGCGCGCATCGCCGAAATCCTCGAAAGCCAGTTCGCAGAAATCGCCGAGAGCCAGCCCGAGCTGCTGGCGCGTCACTACACAAAGGCCGACCTGATCGAGAAGTCGGCGCGCCTGTGGGGCAAGGCGGGACAGCGCTCACAGGAGCGTTCGGCGCTGGTCGAAGCCGCCGAACAACTCGGCCAGGCTCTGGCACAAATCGCAACCTTGCCCTCTACGCCCGACCTGCGGCGCGAGCAGATCATCCTGCAAGTCGCGCTCTTGAACACGCTCATGCATGTCAAAGGATATGGCGCGCCCGAAACGAAGGCTGCCGTAGCTCAGGTGAGAGCGTTGATCGAACAAGCGGAACGGCTCGGAGAACCTCCCGATGACCCTTCGTTGCTGCTCTCGGCTCTCTTTGGTCAGTGGATCGTCAATTTCATAAACTTCAATGGCGACGTTGCGCGAGAGCTCGCGGCGCGGTTTCTGGCGCTTGGCGAGAAGGAGGGATCAGCGGTACCGCTCATGATTGGACACCGCACCATGGCGAGTACGCTCGCGTTTATGGGGGACCTCGTTGAGGCCAAGGCGCACTACAATGAAGCCCTCGCCCTTTACCGCCCGGCCGAGCACCGGCGATTGATGACCCGATTTGGCCAGGACCTCCGGGTAACGTGCCTGGCCTTTCGTTCAATGGCCTCGTGGCTGCTCGGTTATCCTGACGCCGCGCTCAACGATGCAGATTGCGCGCTAATGGAAGCGCGCCAGATTGAGCATGCTGCGACCTTGATGTTTACGCTGAACTTCCCGATTCTCATTAATACCTACTGCGGGAATTACCAGGCGGCCAACGAGCGTCTCAAAGAGCTTGTCGTCCTGGCCGAGGAGAAAGGGGCCCCGTTCCGAAAAGCGGAAGGCGTGTTGCGGCGGGGCTATATTCTGACCCTCACCGGAGCCGCGGACGCCGTCGAGATCGTCACGGCGGGTATTGATTTATGGCGGTCGGCCGGATCGACGATATTTACACCGGAGCACGAGTTCATGCTGGCAATCGCCCATGCAGATTCGGACCAATTCGATGATGCCTGGCGCTGCATCGACAAAGCAATGACGGCGATGCACGCAACCGGGGAAAGGTGGTGCGAGGCCGAGGCTCATCGCGTTGCCGGTGAAATCGCGCTCAGGTCGCCGCAGCAGGACGCGGCGAAAGCGCAAGCGTATTTCGAGCATTCCCTGACCGTTGCGCGAGCACAGCAGGCAAGGTCGTGGGAATTGCGCGCGGCCATGAGCCTGGCGCGGCTCTTGAGCGATCAGGGAAAACGGCAAACGGCACGTGACCTTCTCGCCCCCATCTACGATTGGTTCACCGAAGGTTTTGATACCAGCGACCTTCGAAAGGCCAGGGCATTGCTCGGCGAGCTTCATTGATAAGGCCATCCGGCGACGAAGTTCCGGTCCTGGCACCCCAAGCCGACAACGCCCGTGTTTTTGCTGTATAGTATGGCATTCAGACGAGCGGGATGCCTGCCTTGAGGGTTGAGGTCATGCGCAAAACATCTGGATCATTACTCCTGGCTATCGCTGCTGTTCTTTTCAGCTCGCAGGTGCGGGCGCAGCAGGTTGTGGCCGAAACGCCGCAGACGATGCTGTCGGCGCAGATTCGCACGCAGGGGTTCACCTGTGACAAGGCGCTCGGCGCCACCAGAGACAAGAAGCGCTCGCGGCCGGACCGCGCCGTCTGGGTCCTCAAATGCAGCAACGCCACATACAGGGTTACACGCGCCCCCGACATGGCGGCGAAGGTCGAACCGCTCCCGTGAGCGAATGACCTTGGCCCAAAGCAGGCGTCGTCGGATATCCGCTGCGCACGGCATCCTCTCCCCGTCAGGAACGGGGAGAGAACGCAACGGGATCCGCCTCAGCTCGTCGGCATGACGTAGGCGTAGATCCGGCCGCGCGAGACCGGGGCTTCGCGGACGCGGTTGCCGTTGTTGCCGGAGATCATGATCGGATTTCCGGATGCATCGATGCCGGTGATGATGCCGACATGGCCGCCGCGGCGGCCGCGCGACATCACCGCAATGGCGCCGACCTGCGGACCGGAAATGCGCTGGCCGTAATTCGCGAACGAATTCGCCATGTCGGAGCCGGTGCCGCGATAGCCGGAGTGCTGCAGAACCATGTTCATGAACCGCGCGCACCACAGGCTGCCGCGTCCAGTCGGGTTGCCGCCGAGATAGCGGCGCGCTTCGGCGACGACGTTCGATGAGGTGAAGCTGGAAGCCATTGCGCCGCCGGCCGGCGTCACGGTTGCATTCGGCCCGACGCTCGAATTCGTTGCGACGCTTGCATCCGTTGCGACGCTCGCATTGGCGTTGGCAAGACCGCGCGCCTGCATTTGCGCAACGCCCCGCTCCCAGCGCGATGCCTGCGCGGCGTGGCGGAGCCTGGCACGATGGGCACGACCGGCGCGCGCCTCCGCGGCGACGTTGGACGAGCCGAAGCCGCCGGGCGCAACCATCTGGGGGCTGCTCACCATGAAGCTCGGGTTGGCATCGGCTAAGCCGCGGGCCTGCATTTGCGGCGCGCTACGATCCCGGCGCGACATCCTGGTAGCATGGCGATGGTGGCGATAGGCGTAATGATGGTTCACATGATGGCCGGCGTGATAGGCCCGGGCGTGTCGCCCCGCGCCATGGTGAGGCCGTGCCGAAGCTGGAGAGACAAATACGACGATAGAAGCCGAACACAGTGCCAGTGTGATGAAACGAAGCGACCGGCGAAACGCAAACAACTGACGCATACTTGATCCTCTGTAGCACCCCCACTTCCCCTTTGCGTTCGTCTACGAACGAACGCGGGCGGCGTTTTGCGTCCGGCTGTGGCGAGAGGAAGATTTCATGTGGCGGCGCGGAAACGATTTCGGGGTGATTCCGCGATCATTCGATGGCGAAAATGAAACTAAACTGCCGCATTGCAGCCGCGGGAATTAACTGCAATTTTGCCGGCTGGCCGCGCAAGGAAGTTGCGTGAAAACAAGAAAATCGAGAGGAATCCGAAATGCCCTATGCCGTCGCCAAAGATAGCGTTCGTCTTCACTATGAAGAGGCGGGAAGCGGGACGCCGATCATCTTCCTGCACGAGTTCGCGGCCGACCACACCAACTGGGAGCCGCAGATGCGCTACTTCTCGCGCGGCCACCGCTGCATCGCCTATTCGGCGCGCGGCTATGCGCCATCCGACGTGCCGCCTGACGCCGCTGTCTACACCTACAAGCATTTCTATACCGACGCGCTCGCCGTGCTCGACCACCTCGGCATCGCGAAGGCCCATTTCGTCGGCCTGTCGATGGGCTCCTACTCCTCCTTGCAGATCGGCCTCCATGCGCCGGAGCGGGCGCTGTCGATGACGCTGGCCGCGGTGGGCTCCGGCTCGAGCCTTGAGCATCTCGACGCCTTCCGCGCGCAGTGCCGCGCCAATGCCGAGCAGTATGAGGCGATCGGTTCGGTGGAAGTCGCCAAGGTGACGCGCGAGGCGCCGAGCCGGATTCCGTTTTTGCTGAAGGACCCGCGCGGCCACGCCGATTTCTACGCCGCGCTGGCGCGGCATGACGCCAAAGGTTCGGCCAACACGATGCGCAGCTTTCAGGGCGGGCGTCCCTCGATCTACACCATGACGGATGCGATCCGGCGCGTGCCGACGCCGGCGCTGATCCTGTGCGGCGACGAGGACGACAATTGCATCGGGCCGAGCCTGTTCCTGAAGCAGCATCTGCCGGCGGCCGGGCTCTCGTTCTTTCCGAAGTCGGGCCACGTGCTGAATCTGGAGGAGCCGGCGCTGTTCAACGAGATGGTGGAGCGGTTCATCGCGCTGGTTGAGGCCGGGCGGTGGCCGGTGCGGGATGCAAGGTCGCTGGTGTGAATCGTCATTCCGGGGCGCGCGCAGCGCGAGCCCGGAATCCATTCATCCACGTAACCTGCCGCCCGATGGATTCCGGGCTCGATGCTTCGCATCGCCCCGGAATGACGGCGAAAGTTACTTTCCCGCCCCACCCCTACTCAGCAAAAACACGCCCTGCTCGCCGAACATGTTCCAGACCCACCAGGGCAGGTTCAGCGGCACCGGGCGGCCGTAGAGATCGAGCGCCACCGCGCGCTCCATCTTGACGTTGATCGCGTCGCACAGTTCGACGAAATCCTTGATGGTGCAGAAGTGGATGTTGGCCGTGTCGTACCAGGTCGCCGGCAAATTCTCCGTACGCGGCATGTGGCCGCCGACAAGGAGCTGCAGCCGCATCTTCCAGAAGCCGAAGTTCGGGAACGAGACAACGGCGCGCCGGCCGATCCGCAGCAGATTTTCCAGCACGACCTTCGGCTGCCGGGTCGCCTGCAGCGTCTGCGACAGGATCACGTAGTCGAAGGCGTCATCCGGATAATTGACGAGGTCGGTGTCGGCGTCGCCCTGCACCACCGCGAGCCCCCTCGCGACGCAGCGGTTGACGCCCTCGCGCGACAGCTCGATGCCGCGGCCGTCGATGCCGCGGCTCTCCAGAAGCTGCAGCAATTCGCCATCGCCGCAGCCGACGTCGAGCACCTTCGAACCTTGCGGAATCATTTCGGCGACCAGCAGATGATCGGTGCGATACTTGCCGGTGCGATCGGGCGTGATGCCGAGCGGCAAGGCCTGTTCCTGAAGCGCCATCTCACCCACCTCCAGAGCATTTTCCGTTCCGATACAATCGGAACGGAAAATGCTCTACCTTTCTTATTTTGACGCGTTTTCTTCACGCGAACCGGTGTCCACTTCGCTTGAAAACGCTTTGTTATTGCCGAGGCCGCGCGCCTTGCCCGCGGATTCCAGGAAGGCACGCGCGATGTCGAAGAACTCGGGAACGTCGAGCAGGAAGGCGTCGTGGCCGCGATCGGTCTCGATTTCGGCAAACGACACCCGCGCGCTCGACGCGTTCAGCGCATGCACCAGCGCCCGCGATTCCGAGGTCGGGAACAGCCAGTCCGAGGTGAACGACACCACGCAGAAGCGGGTCTTGATGCCGCGAAACGCCTGCGCCAGCACGCCGTTGTGGTCGGCCGCGATATCGAAATAGTCCATCGCCCGCGTCAGATAGAGATAGCTGTTGGCGTCGAAGCGCTCGACAAAGGACGAGCCTTGATAACGCAGATAGCTTTCGACCTGAAAATCCGCATCGAACGAGAAGGTCGGCAGATCGCGGTCCTGCATCCGCCGTCCGAACTTGCGATGCAGCGCGGCGTCGGAGAGATAGGTGATGTGCCCGGCCATCCGCGCCACGGCCAGCCCGCGGTGCGGATGGGTTGAGCGTTCGAAATAGCGCCCGTGATGCCAGTCCGGATCGGCCATCACCGCCTGGCGGCCAAGTTCGTGAAACGCAATGTTTTGCGCCGAATGGCGTGTCGAGCAGGCGACCGGCAGCGCCGAAAACACGCGCTCCGGATAGGCTGCGGTCCATTGCAGCACCTGCATGCCGCCCATCGATCCGCCGATCACGCAGAACAATGTTTCGATCTCCAGCCGGTCGAGCAGCATGGCCTGCGCGCGGACCATGTCGGGGATGGTGATGAGCGGAAAATCCAGCCCCCAGGCCTTGCCGGTGGCCGGATTGGTCGAGGCCGGACCGGTCGATCCCATGCAGCCGCCGATCACATTCGAACAGATGATGAAATATCTGTCGGTATCGAGCGGACGGCCGGGACCGACCATGATTTCCCACCAGCCGGCCTTGCCGGTCAGCGGATGCACGTTGGCGACGTGCTGGTCGAGGGTCAGCGCGTGGCAGATCAGAATGGCGTTGGAGCGATCGGCGTTCAGTTCGCCATAGGTCTGATAGGCGATCTGGAACGGCGCGAGATCGATGCCGCAATCGAGCTTCAGCGGCTGATCCATGCCGAACTTCGCCACCGTCGAGGTCGGATGATCGGCCTCGTGGGCGCGATCCTCGCTGTGAATCGACGGGCTGGATATCGACTGCAAATGTGTCATCGCGGGCGACCTTCCCCCTCGCGGAGGTCCTTGAGACAGAATCAGGCCATAAAAAACCCGGCCTGAACGAAAGGTTCGGCCGGGATCAACTCTGTCCCCGGCCTGTTTAGCGAGTTGTTTAACGTGGCTGCAAGCCGGCCGGCTCAAATGACCACGGAATAGAGCAAAGCTAGTCCCGCCTAGGCATTTCGTCAAGGCAGGGCGGGGCCGGACGGCATGGTTAACCTGATCATGCAGGGCTCCCCCGCGACGTTTCTCTTTGCTTTCAGCGCCCGTCTTTCCTAATCAATGCGACTGTCTGCCGGCCGCATCGGGCTGTTCCGGCACCAAGGTTTTTCAGGATGTCCAAGGCACCCCCGGCCCCGCCTTCACTGCAGGAACTGCGCAAGGAGATCGATGCGATCGACGAGCAGGTCCATCGCCTCCTGATGGCGCGCGGCGACATCATCGACCGGCTGATCCAGGTGAAGCAGACCCAGGAAGTCGGCTCCGCGTTCCGGCCCGCCCGCGAGGCCAGCATGATGCGGGGGCTGGTGCAGCGCCATCGCGGCATCCTGCCGCTCGACACCATCGAGAGCATCTGGCGCGTCATCATCTCGACCTTCACCTATGTCCAGGCGCCGTTCTCGGTGCATGCGGATGTCTCGGTCGGCGAACCCGCGATGCGGGATTCGGCGCGCTTTCACTTTGGCTTCGTCGTGCCCTATGTCGCGCATTTCAGCGCGCAGGCTGCGGTGGAAGCGGCGGCGAAATCGAAGGGCGATCTGGCGCTGGTCTCGGCGATCTCGAGCCGCACGCCGTGGTGGATCGCGCTGGAAGCGAGCGGCGCGCCGAAGATCACCGCCCGGCTGCCGTTCCTCGAACGCGCCGATCATCCGGCCGCCCTCCCCGTGTTCGTGATCTCGCGGGTCGCCGACGACGCCATGGTGACGGAAGTCCAGATGTGGAGCGTGCGTGTCTCCGGCTGGAACGCCGATATTGCGCGCGCCGTGGCGCCGCTCGCCGAAATCGTCGCCGTGCCCGATACCGCCTTCGACGGCGCGGCGCTGCTGGTGTCGGATGCCGGCACCGGCTTCGAGAAGATCAAAACCGCGCTGATTAAGGCCGGCGCCTCGGTGCGCTCGTCGGCCCTCGTCGGCAGCCACGCAACGCGCTATACGGTGCCCCCGAACGGGGCAGCCAAGTCTTAAAGCCGCCCTGAATATCCGGAGCCAGAAGATGAACTGCCCCGTGCCGAACCCCGGCATTCTCGATATTGCGCCCTACACGCCCGGCAAGACGCCGGTGCCGGAGCCGGGCCGCAAGGTGTTCAAGCTGTCGGCCAACGAGACCCCGTTCGGGCCGTCGCCGAAGGCGAGGGAAGTCTACCAGCAGGCGGCGGCGCATCTGGAGGACTATCCGGAAGGCACCTCGCGGGTGCTGCGCGAGGCGATCGGCCGCGCCTATGGGCTCGATCCCAACCGCATCATCTGCGGCGCCGGCTCGGACGAAATCCTCAATCTGCTGGCGCACACCTATCTCAGCCATGGGGATGAAGCGATCTCCACCGCCCACGGTTTTCTGGTGTACCCGATCGCCACGATGGCGAACGGCGCCAAAAATGTCGTCGCGCCCGAGACCAACTTCACCGCCGACGTCGACGCCATCCTCGCGCGCGTCACGCCGAAGACCAAGCTCGTCTGGTTGGCCAACCCGAACAACCCAACCGGCACCTATGTGCCGTTCGACGAGGTCAAGCGGCTGCGCTCAGGTCTGCCGTCGCATGTGCTGCTGGTGCTGGATGCGGCCTATTCCGACTACGTGTCGCGCAACGATTACGAACTCGGCCTCGAACTGGTGGCGACCACCGAAAACACCGTGATGACGCATACCTTCTCCAAGATTCACGGGCTGGCGGCCTTGCGGATCGGCTGGATGTTCGGCCCCGCCAATATCGTCGACGCCGTCAACCGGATCCGCGGGCCCTTCAACGTCTCGACGCCGGCGATGCTGGCGGCGGTGGCCGCGATCGAGGACACCGCGCATGTCCAGATGTCGAAGGCGTTCACCGAGCAGTGGCGCAACTGGATCACGGAAGAGGTGACAAAACTCGGGCTGAGGGTGACGCCGAGCGTGGCGAATTTTGTGCTGATCCACTTCCCGCAAGAGAAGGGCAAGACTTCGACTGAGGCGGATGCGTTCCTCACCAAACGCGGTCTGGTGCTGCGGGCGCTGAACAATTACGGCCTCCCCCATTCGCTGCGCATGACCATCGGCACCGAGGAGGCCAATCGCCTCGTCGTCGATGCCTTGCGCGACTTCATGGCAGCTAAATGAACGCGGTGCCGATTTTCCGACGCGTCGCGCTGATCGGCTTCGGCCTGATCGGCGGCTCGATCGCGCGCGCCGCGCGGGCCCAGGGGCTCGCCAGCGAAATCGTCACCACCGCGCGCTCGGAGAAAACCCGCGCACGGGTGGCTGAACTCGGCATCGTCGACCGCGTGCTGGAGACCAACGCGGAAGCCGTTCAGGACGCCGACCTCGTGATCCTCTGCATCCCGGTCGGCGCCTGCGGGCCGGTCGCGCAGGAAATCGCGCCTTTCCTCAAGGCTGGCGCGATCGTCTCCGACGTGGGCTCGGTCAAGGGCGCGATCGTCCGCGAGATGGCGCCGCATCTGCCGGCGAGCGTTCACTTCGTTCCGGCCCATCCGGTCGCAGGCACGGAGCATTCCGGCCCCGATTCCGGCTTCGCCGAACTCTTCATCAACCGCTGGTGCATCCTCACGCCACCCGACGGCGCCGATCCCATGGCGGTCGAAACATTGCGTGCGTTCTGGGCCGGCATGGGCGCCAAGGTCGAGATCATGACGCCCGATCATCATGATCTGGTGCTGGCGATCACCAGCCACCTGCCGCATCTGATCGCCTACACCATCGTCGGCACCGCTGACGAGCTGGCCCAGGTGACATCGTCGGAAGTCATAAAATTCTCCGCCGGCGGCTTTCGCGATTTCACCCGCATCGCAGCGTCCGATCCCACGATGTGGCGCGACGTGTTCCTGAACAACAAGGAAGCCGTGCTGGAAATGCTCGGCACCTTCAACGAGGACCTCTCAAAGCTCACCCGCGCCATTCGCCGCAACGATGGCGAAGCGCTGTTCGAGCACTTCACCCGCACCCGCGCCATCCGCCGCGGCATCGTCGAGATCGGCCAGGATTCCGCCGCGCCGGATTTCGGCCGGCCGCATCCGCCACTGGGTAAGAAGGCGGAGTGAGCCCCCGCTGTCGCGGGCCGTCATTGCCTGCGACAAACGCAAAGCGTTTGCGCACGAGAGCGAAGCGACAAAGCAATCCATTATGCAGCACGCCGAAGCATAGATTGCTTCGCTGCGTTCGCAATGACGTGGAGAGTCTCAAAACAGCGTGTAGGATAAGTGAGGTGCTATTTAGCGACAGGGGTGAACAGACATCATGGCGCTGGAAATCTTTACGTTGCGGGAGCGACCCGATCTTCGGCCATTGATCTTCTCTTCTGATCTGCAATCGGTCTGGCCGGAATTCATGCGCCATGACGCGGCGGCGCAGCTCTACTTCGCGCCATCGATGCTCGATCGGTACCTCGACTATGCGTTCGTTGGCGTCGCCGGGGGCAAGGTCGTCGCCCGGGCATTCAGCGTACCGTTCGCTTTCAACATCTACGGCCGCGCCGAACTCCCCGATGGCGGCTGGGACGAGGTTATCCGTTGGGCTCACGATGATCAGATGACAGGGCGCGCTCCGAATGCGCTGAGCGCACTGGAAATCAGTTTGCTTCCCGAAGCGCGAGGTGGCGGCAATTCGCTGGCGTTTCTAGGCGCCATGAAAGCCAGCGCGAAAGCCCATGGGCTTGCGGAAATGTTCGCTCCGGTGCGGCCGAACCAGAAACATCTTCATCCGTTCGTGCCGATGCGCGATTACGTCGACACGGTGGGTGCCGACGGCTTCCCGGCCGACTCCTGGCTGCGTACGCACCTTCGCGCCGGGGCAAGACTGGTGAAGATTGCGCCTTGTTCCATGACGATTGTCGGCAGTATCGCCGACTGGTCGCGCTGGACCGGAATGTCGTTCGATCGATCGGGCGAGGTCTCGATTGCAGGCGCGCTCATGCCGGTCATGATTTCACTTGAACGGGATTACGCTGTTTACGTCGAACCCAACGTATGGGTTCGGCATGCATTGTGACGACCATCCTTCGTCATTGTTTCGAGCGGTGTAACCGTCAACGGCGATTGATGGGTTTCGCTACGCGCATTCGCACGACCCGGTGGCGGACGATGACGGCTGGACTTGCGTCACCGCCCGCGCCGATGCTGCAGGAAGCTATTTCCGCGACTTCACAGGCCGCGTGAGGATTGGGTGTCGCATCACAAGCCGCGGCGCCATCGCTTGCGCGGCGATCGGCGATCGCGCCGATCCGATGCCGAGATCGCCATTGGGATGGTAGAACGCATACATCCCCGGCTCGTCTATCATGTGCTGCGCCGAGGCCCGGGACACGATCAGCACGGATAATGCCGCAGCAGTGCCGAGAAGTCTGATCTTGGTCATCTTGTCTTCTCCTCATTATCGACCCATCGACATGGGCCGTCGGAGAACAAGACCGGCATCGCCACGACAACATTCCCATCACGGCCCGAACCGCCGATCACGCTTCGGCGACCTGGATTTGACCGAACGCACGGCCAGTTGATCGTGTGAGCGCGCAGGATGGGTCGAGCGAAGCGATACCCATCCTGCCGTCGACTGCGATGATGGGTTTCGCGGAGTTTATCATCGGGCCGGCCGAAGGCCGGACCCGTTGGCTCTACCCATCCTACGGTCTCAAAACAGCGGCGGCACCCGCCCCACTTTCAGGGCCGAAGAAACACCATGCCGTCGACGAAGCGCGAAAGCGCGCGCGAGCGCACAGCCTCGACATGGCCGCCCGCGGCCCCGAAGCGTTCCCGGGAAACGAAGCGTTGGACTTCGCTCTGGATTAGAGAGGCTGAACGTAGGGCACAGCATCCATCAACAGCACACCGAAAAGAAGGACCAGATAGAGCATGGAAAACACGAACAGGCGACGCGCATGCTGCCTTTCCTTGTCATTGCTCCGACGGACTTGCCATGAGAGAAAAATCAGGATCGCTCCAAGCATCGCCGAAGCCACGCCGTAGATCGCCCCCGCGAACCCCAATGCCCAGGGCAGCAGTGAGATAGGAGTCAGAAGAACGCTATAGAGAAGAATCTGGCGCTTTGTTTCGGCCCGGCCGGCTACGACCGGCAACATCGGCACCCCGGCGCGAGCATATTCCCCGGCAAGATTGAGCGACAGTGCCCAGAAATGGGGTGGCGTCCAAAGGAAGATGATCAGGAACAGGATGAGCGGTTCGAGCCCAACATTTCCGGCGGCCGCGACCCAGCCGATCACCGGAGGGAGCGCGCCAGCCGCACCGCCAATCACGATATTTTGCGGTGTTCGGCGCTTGAGCCACATCGTGTAGACGACGACATAGAAGAAAATTGTGAAAGCAAGCAGCGCAGCCGCAGCCATGTTCAGGAAAGCGCCGAGGCCTAGAACGGCGCACATGCCAAGCATCAGTGCGAAAACCAATGCTTCCGAGCGCGATACACGGCCGCTGGGAATTGGACGCATGGCGGTACGCGCCATCAACGCATCGATGTCGGCGTCGTACCACATATTGAGCGCACCTGCGGCACCAGCTCCGGCCGCTATGCAAAGAAGTGCAACGACACCGGCGAAGGGATCGATGCCGCCTGGTGCGACCATGAGACCGACCAGTGCGGTAAAGACGACCAGCGACATAACGCGCGGTTTCGTCAGCGCGACATAGTCCCCGATGTTGGCATAGCTCCCGCGAATGAGAATTGAACGATTGATTTGCATGAGATCAATGCCTCCTCTTGCCGGCGACATGGCGGCATCTTGTTCGACACTCAAATGGCAAGCACAGCGTTGTGCCGACTAGCCCAGTGAATTGATGACTTCCCGATAGTCGGCTTCAGGAAACGCTTTCAGCGTGCGTGTCCGGATGTTTCCCAGCATGCCCAGCTGCAGATTGAAACGCGCCGCCACGGCGTCATCAGGAGCTTCGTAGATCGCGACCATGTCATAGTCGCCCATGGTGAGGAAAAAAAGTTTGAACTCACCTCCCATGTCCTTGAGCGCTTTCTTTGCCGTATCCAGACGACGAGGCGATGATGCCCTGGTCGGTCCAGTTTGCAAGCATGACGTATGTGGTCATGACCTCCTCCTTCCGATGCGAGGCGGCAGTATCTAAGTCGGCGACGCGAAGAACAGGACCCGGATGAGGTGCGTGTACTCGGATTCGAACACCATGATGGCCACGAACACCAGAACCAGCACCGGAGGCAGCAGGATGGCATAGGCGAGCGCCAACCGCTCCCAGGCCATGTGCATGAAGACTGCGACGATCAGGCCGGCCTTCAGCACCATGAAAAGCAGGATCAGCGACCATCTGAGATAGCCGTGTAAGCCGAAGTAGTCGACGAGATAGGAGCAGGTGCTGAGGACGAACAACCATCCCCATACCACGAGATAGAGCTTGATCGGGTGCTGCTGCCCCTTTGCGTGCGCAGTTCCAGCTGCGATTGCGTCATGCGCATGGGTTTGCAGCGAAGGTTGTTGTCCGTCTATTACCGCCACGTTTGTCATGTGCTGACCTCACCACAGATAAAAGAAGGCAAAGATGAACACCCACACGAGATCGACAAAGTGCCAGTACAGGCCCATGATTTCGACGATCTCGTAATAGCCCTTCCGGCTCGTGAAAAAGCCGCGCCTTTCGACGTCGAAATCCCCCCGCCAGACCTTTCGCGCGATGGCGATCAGGAAAATCACGCCGATCGTCACGTGGGTGCCGTGGAAGCCCGTGATCATGAAGAAGCTGGAGCCGAACTGCGCCGCGCCCCAGGGGTTTTCCCAGGGCCGCACGCCCTCCATGATCAGCTTGGTCCATTCGAAGGCCTGCATTCCGACGAAGGTTGCGCCAAATGCCGCTGTGACCAGCATCAGGATTGCAGTTTTGACGCGATCGCGGCGGTAACCGAAATTGACGGCCATCGCCATCGTCCCGCTGCTGCTGATCAGGATGAAGGTCATGATGGCGATAAGGATGAGCGGAATATGCTTGCCCCCGATACTGAGGGCGAAGACTTCGCTCGGATTCGGCCACGGTACGGTCGTGGACATTCGCGCGGTCATGTAGGACAGCAGAAAACAGCTGAAGATGAAGGTGTCGCTGAGGAGGAAGATCCACATCATGGCCTTCCCCCAGGAGACATTCTTGAAGGCGCGCTGATCCGAGGACCAGTCGGCAGCAATGCCTTGCCAGCCAGCAGCCCGCGCAGGCGATTCTCCAGGGGTTGTCAGCGCAGTCTCTGCCATCTGGTCTCTCCTAGGTGAGCAACCGCCGACAGATGTCGACGAAATCGTCCGTCCAGCCCGTCAGCAGACCAAGCAAGACCAGCCAGACCAACAGCAGGAAGTGCCAGTAGATCGTGCAGAGCTCCACGCTCAGGCGCACCTGGGGCATCTCGGCGCCACGCCACACCTTGGCAGTCGTTCTGCCCAGGGCCACCAGACCGCCCATCAGGTGCAGCCCGTGCGCCGCGGTGATCATGTAAAAGAAGGAATTGGCTGGATTGGACGCCACGAAATAGCCCGCTGATCTCAGCTGTTGCCACGCCAACAGTTGCCCAACCAGGAACGTAACGGCGGAGGCTGCCCCTGCGCACAGGCCGACGATTACACCGTCCATGTCGTTCCGGTGCGCGGCCACATATGCCCATTGCAGCGCGACACTGCTCAGGACCAGGACGCCGGTGTTGAACCACAGCAGCCCCGGCACGGGCAGCGTCCGCCAGTCCACCATGTTCATGCGCATGGAGTAGGCGCTGATGAAGAGTGCGAACAATGAGGTGGCGACAGCGAGAAACACTCCCAGTCCGATCTTCGCGGCCGGCAGCGTCATTGCTCCCGTGCCGGGGAAGTCATCGATTGACCCTTCTTCCAGCCAGGGTTTGGCTGTCAGCCGTTGCTGCGAGAGCCACCATCCGACGATGACCGCTATCACCGCCATGAACAGGACAATGGCGCTCACGGCGCAGCTCCCTGAACGGCCCGTGTCGCCTTCGGCGGCTGGTTCTGCGGAATGAAGTCCTGCGCTGCACCCGGCACGCTGTAGTCATACGCCCAGCGATAGACCACCGGGAGTTCCTTGCCCCAGTTGCCGTGCCCGGGCGGCGTCTCCGGCGTCTGCCACTCCAGTGTTGTCGCCCGCCATGGATTGCCACCAGAGGGTCTGCCCTTGAACAGGCTCCAGACAAGATTGAACAGGAACACCATCTGGGCGACACCCACGGTCAAAGCCACCACGGTGATAAAGGCATTGAGCGTATGGGCCGATGACGGGATGAACGCCGCTTCGCCGATGTCATGATACCGGCGCGGAATTCCGAGCAACCCGAGATAATGCATGGGGAAGAAGATCAGATAGGCACCGAGGAACGTGACCCAGAAATGAAACTTGCCCAGCACGTCGTTGAGCATCCGTCCCGTTACCTTGGGGTACCAATGATAGATCGCGCCCAGCACAACCATGATTGGCGCCACGCCCATCACCATATGGAAATGAGCGACGACGAACATGGTATCCGAAAGCGGGACGTCCACGACGACGTTGCCGAGGAAGAGGCCGGTGAGCCCGCCATTCACGAACGTAATGATGAAGCCAAGGGCGAACAGCATCGGGACCGTGAGATGAATGTCGCCGCGCCACAGCGTCAGCACCCAGTTGTAGACCTTGATGGCGGTCGGGATGGCGATGATGAGCGTCGTCGTGGCGAAGAAGAACCCGAAATGCGGGTGCATGCCGCTCACATACATGTGGTGCGCCCATACCACGAAACTGAGCGCGCCGATTCCCACGATAGCCCAGACCATCATGCGATAGCCGAAGATGTTCTTTCGCGCATGCGTGCTGATCAGATCGGAAACGATGCCGAAGGCCGGAAGTGCGACGATATAGACCTCAGGATGGCCGAAGAACCAGAACAGGTGCTGGAACAGGATCGGGCTGCCGCCGCCATACTTCATCTGCTGGCCCATCTCGACGAGTGCGGGCATGAAGAAGCTGGTTCCCAGCAAGCGGTCGAACAGCATCATGACAGAGGCGACGAACAGCGCCGGGAAAGCCAGCAGCGCCATCACGGTAGCTGTAAAAATGCCCCACACCGTCAGGGGCAAACGCATCAATGTCATGCCGCGTGTGCGCGCCTGCAGCACGGTCACGACGTAGTTCAGCCCGCCCATGGTGAAGCCGATGATGAACAGGATCAGCGACGCCAGCATCAGAACGATGCCCCAATCCTGCCCGGGGGTACCAGAGAGAATCGCCTGCGGCGGGTATAGCGTCCAGCCGGCGCCGGTTGGCCCGCCAGGCACGAAGAAGGTCGACGCCAACACCACGACGGCGAGCAGGTAGACCCAGTAGCTCAGCATGTTCACATAGGGGAAAACCATGTCCCGGGCGCCGACCATCAGCGGGATCAGGTAGTTGCCGAAGCCTCCGAGGAACAAGGCCGTGAGCAGGTAGATCACCATGATCATGCCGTGCATGGTGATGAACTGGAGATATTGATTTGCATCGATAAAGGAAAATGTGCCGGGAAATCCCAATTGCAGCCGCATCAGCCACGACAGCACCAGCGCGACCAGCCCGATTGCCGACGCCGTCAGCGAGTACTGGATGGCGATAACTTTGGCGTCCTGCGAAAAGACATACTGCGTCCACCAGCTTTTGGGATGATAGAGTTCAACCTCCGGCACTTCGGCAGGCGGAACGTCTGCGATTCTGTCATACGGGACATCGACCATCGAAGACACCTCCTCGGTCGTTTCCATAAGGCGGGCGATGAGTTGGTCTCACGCGCCCAATCTATCTTTGCAGCGGCATTTTCTTACTTGCCGCCGGATTCGTAGGTCGCCCTCATCACGGCGTTTCGGCCTGACAATTCCGCAAACGTCTTCTGCTTCTCCAGCCAGGCGTGATACTCACTCTCTTCGTCGACGATAACCTTGGCGCGCATCTGCGCATGCGCAGCGCCGCATAACTCGGCACAGAGAACATCAAACGTTCCGGTTCGGATCGGGGTCATCCAGAAATAGGTGACCATGCCTGGGACCATGTCCATCTTGGCGCGGAACTCGGGCACATAGAAATCGTGCAGGACATCGAGGGAGCGGAGCAAAACCTTGACCGGCTTCCCGACGGGGAGGTGCAAGTCGTCACTTGCGATGACAACGTCGTCCTGCCCATGCTTATCGTCGGGGTTCAACCCCATGGGGTTGTCGGAGCTGACGAAGCGAACATCGGTTGTGCCCATCCGGCCGTCCTTACCGGGGAGGCGGAAGCTCCATTGCCACTGCTGGCCCATGACCTCGATCTCGGTGGCGTCCGCCGGAACCGTGACGAACTGGTGCCAGACAAACAGGCCAGGCGCCAACATGGCTGCGACGCCGATCCCAGTCCCGACGCTGAGCCACCACTCGAGCTTCTTGTTTTCCGGATTATAGTGTGCCTGTCTTCCTTCCTTGTGATGAAAGCGGAAGACGCAATAGGCCATGAAAGCGATCACCGCGAAGAACACCACGCCGGTGATCCAGAACGTGATGCTGATGGTGTGGTCGATGTAGCTCCAGTTGGTGGCGATCGGCGTCCACCACCACGGGCTGTAGATGTGAAACAGCACCGAGCCGACCGCGACCAGAAGCAGTACGATAGCGACAACCATCCCTCGCTCCTTCTTGCCACTAAAGGCAACGGAGACGAATCAGAGGGCGGAGCACACACTCGTCTTGATGGCCGACTTCACATGCGCCATCGCAGTGCGTCTTGCCTCGCCCATTTGGCCGGTCGCGACATCAAAACGTGGCACGGAGCACACGTTACGACCGCTAATCATCGGATCCGGGCGTCTGGAAATTAAGATGATCCGCATCGCGCCGCGCGTCAATAGATCAATAGAGAACGTTGGAATGCGCCACACTGGTGCCAGCACAATCGCTCGATGATGACGCAATGCACCAAATGACCGCTGGCGTGCACAATTCACCTAGCCGCGAGTGCAATTTTCGTGAGTGCTATTTGTCGCCAATCGCGCTAAACTTCTTTGGCAGGTCGCGACAAGTTTCGTCCGGCTAAGCTCCTTTCGATGAACTTGGGTTTGCCGTACTCGGCTCGACCGCGACTCTCGCACATCAATGCGGAGACACGCGGGTTGCGGCGCGTCGTTTGAACGCCGCTACTGCGAGCACGGGAGGTTGCGTCCATGGCCACCACGTATTCCGACAACATCGCAAAATTTGGACGGCACGTTTTCGGCGACGCCGCCACATATCCCATTCGCAAGATCGAACTATCCGACCTGGGCGAGGCGTTGCGCCTCGGCTGGGAAGACTTCAAGGCCATGCCAAGTCACGCGGTTGTGGTGTGCGTGATTTATCCCGTTCTCGGTATTGCGCTGTTCAGGATGGTCCTTGGCTATTCGATACTGCCGCTGCTGTTTCCGCTGGCGGCCGGGTTTGCCTTGCTTGGACCCTTTGCCGCGATTGGTCTCTACGAGCTCAGCCGCCGCCGCGAGCGCGGCGAGGATGTCGGCGTATGGGATGCGCTTCACGTGCTGCGCGCCCCGGCTTTCGGCGCCATGATCGAACTCGGCGTACTCCTGCTCGTTCTGTTCGGAGCCTGGATCGGCGTAGCGAACGCTATCTACGTCACAATCTTCGGCCACGCACCGGCTGCGAGCATCCCCGATTTCGCAACGCGCGTGCTGACGACGCCGGAAGGATGGTCGCTCATCATCGTCGGTTGCGGCATTGGTTTTCTGTTCGCGGTCGTTTCGCTGTGCGTCAGTGTCGTGTCGTTTCCGTTGATGCTCGACCGGCATGCCACTGCGATAGACGCCATCCGGACGTCGATGCGGGCTGTGATGATGAATCCGGTTGCCATGGCCGGGTGGGGGCTGATCGTCGCGGCGCTGCTGGTGATCGGTTCGATACCGCTCTTCGTCGGTCTCGCCGTCGTTCTGCCGGTGCTCGGCCATGCCACCTGGCATCTGTACCGGAAAGTGGTGGAGCCGAATCCCAACCCTCCACAGGAAGAACCCCACCTGCGGAAAGGACACCGCTACGCGGCGGATTTCCCGGCCAATCTGTTCCCGTGGAGCCGCGAGCGCTAGCTCGTAATGATTGAACGGATCCCGGAGTCGCACCGCCGATTCGTATCTACCCGGCGAAGGCCGCCGCTTGGCGAATTGCAGCTTGGCTGGTTGAGGCTAGAAACCGGCCCCCGATATCAACAGAACTGCACCGAGTGCCATAAGGAAAAGGCCCGGCCAATTCGTTCCGAGCCCCAGGAATCGCAAGCTGCGCCGTGGCGGCTCCAAAGTATCGCGAGCGGGCCGGGAGGGATCCCGGCCACTAAGCGGTCCCCGCCAAATAGCGGTGCGTGCCATGTAGAGGATTCCGCCGATAACGAGGAGCGCGCCAAGTCCCATCAGGAACATTCTCGCCTCCCTATTTGCCGCTGCCCCGCGCAATACAACCGGACTCAAGAATCCAGGCTCGAAAACGTTCCCGGCCAAGCGCTGTAATCCAACAGCTCGCTGTCCGACTTGAGTCCGGAATGCAAACCAGAGCGGGCGTCCATCGACCACTCTGAATTGGGTTGACGTCCTAAAACAGCGGCGGCACCTGCCCGACTTTCAGCGGACCCAGAAACACCGCGCCGTCGACGAAGCGCAGCGGGAAGGCGCGGGCCTTTTTGCCTTCGAGCTCCGCCTCCTTGCCGAGCGAGTTGATGCCCGCGGCGACGCCGGCATTGGCGTTCTGCTTGACGACCTTGCCGAGGCCCGGGATCGCCTTGTCGAGCGCGCCGAACATTTTGTTGAGGTCCTGCGTCTTGACGCCTGGCGCTACGCGATCGAGCGTTGCCTGCGGCACGCCCTCTTCCAGCATCTTTTCGATGCCAAGCGCCGGGATCACCTTCTCAATCCCCGCCACCGTCATCTGCAATTCGCCGTCGATCCGCCCCTGGGCGTTAAGGGTCAACGTGCCCGCGGCCATCGAGATCAGATCGCCCTGCTGAACCCGCGAGCGCACGATCTCGACATGGCCGCCCGCCGCCTGGATTTCCCTGAACCGTTCCGGCCAAGGCTTTGGCTTGAAATCCTTCAAGCCGCTCAACCTGGTTTGAACGTCGACATCGAACGGCGCAGCCAGCACCGGGTGCACTTCCTGCACGCTGCCGCCCGCTATCTGCAACACGGTTTCAATGACGGGACGATCCTGCGCCGAGCCTTCGGCGAACCGGCCGTGCAGTTCGGCATGGCCGGCGCGCGCGAGCGGCGTCTGCACCGGTCCGTTGATACGGTCGATCGAGGGATTCTCGAACACGATGGAGGCGCGCTGCGGAATGTCGGGCAGTCCGCTGACGCTGCTGCGGCCGGTGGCCCAATTCACCTTCAGCGACGGCGGCTGGCCGCGATCGGCCAGCGTGGCCGGCGCCTTGAATTCGGCGATCAGCAATTTCGGTTGGTAGATCTGCGCGATCACCATGATTTCGCCGAGCCGCGCGGTGAACGGCGCCTGCGCGCCCGCCGTCTGCGATACCAGCGCGACGCTGGCGTCGTCGCAGCGGACTTCGAGGCGGAACGGATAGCCCGCCACGGAGCGCTTGCCGCATTCATAGACGCGCCCGGATTTTGCCTCCTGCGCCGCCCACGCGTCGGCGCGCACGCCGACCTCGGACGCGGCATAGAACCAGAACGCGCTCCATGCCGCGGCGGCGACGACGAGCAGTGCGGGCATGATGAAGAGGCGCCACAGCGGGCGCCGGCGCGGCGCGGGGGTCGTGTCAGGCATGCGGCGTCCTTTGGCTAGCGATTTTGTCAAATGTAAGCATCCACTCCCCACAACAAAAGGCATTGATTTCACTTCGCTTTGTCGTTCCGTTCTGGTAGCGGTGCGCGGGCATGTCCGCGAACGCTCTCAACGATACGGAATTCTCGACAGGCGACCTCTGGGTGTTCGGCTACGGCTCCCTGATGTGGCGCCCGGGCTTCGAATTCATCGAACGGGCTCCGGCGCGGCTGATCGGCGAACACCGCGCGCTCTGCGTCTATTCCTTCGTCCATCGCGGCACGCCGGAGAAGCCCGGCCTCGTGCTCGGTCTCGACCGCGGCGGCGCCTGTCGCGGAGTCGCGTTCCGGGTCGCGGAGAAGAATCGCACAGCCACCATCGCCTATTTGCGTGAGCGCGAGCAGGTCACCTCGGTCTACCGCGAGGTGAAACGATCGGTGTGGCTGGAGAACGAGGCGCGCCAGCGTGTCAGCGCACTCGTCTACGTGGTCGACCGCGGCCATGTGCAATATGCCGGGCGGCTGTCGCCGGCGGAACAATTGCGCCATGTGCTGCAAGGGCACGGCCAGTCCGGCGTCAACCGCGACTATGTTCTGGCCACCGTGAAGGCGATCGAGGCGGAAGGTTTTCGCGATTCCCAATTGCATCGGCTGGCGATGATGCTGCACGATCAGCATCGGCTCCATCCACCCGTTCAAGGCGCGCAAGATGCGCCCTAACCCGGCGCGCGCGGCCCGGTGGGCGGCCCCCCACACGCCGCCTTACGAAATTGCTAACCGGTTCGCTTCTTGGTAGAAAAACGTCACACTCCCGTCGCCAGCGATTCCGTCCTCGAACCCATTTGCCAAGGGCCTGCCGGAATGACCGAAAACCCGAAGAACATCGGCTCGGCTGCCCTGCTTGGCGGCGCGTTCTATTTGATTTCGACCTGCCCGAGCTTCGCCTATCTGGATCCGGGTTCCGGCAGCATGCTTCTGACCGCCATCCTCGGCATCCTGGCTGCGACGACCTACACGTTGAAGGGTTACTTCCATAAGGTAACCGCCCCGTTCCGCAAAAATCGTCCCGAAGCCGGCGACCCCGCCGGGCAGACGAAAGATTGAGCGCTTCGTCCGTTGCGTGAGATGAACATTGCGTGAGATGAGGCTTCCTGAAGAGAGACTTCCTGAAAACAGACTTCCTGAAAACAGACTTGGAGAGCTCGCTCTCGAATTGGCGCAATGGCCCCTCGCCGCGACGAATAGAATTCGAAGGACATGACCCCCGAGCACGGCTCATTTCGCGACGCGAGCAATCGAGTTTTCTATCACCATGGCGAGGTGTTCCGCAGCTTGAGCGCGGAAGCAGCCGCCAACTGGCATCAGCTCCGGCAAACGGCTTTCTTCCGGCGGCTCATGGAAAGCGGCGCGGTCGTCGGCACCGAGACGGAGGGTCGCTCCGACGTACCGGCGCGGGTCTCCGGTCATTGGGCCGCGGTCCTGCGGCACGAGCGGATCCCCTTCATCTCCTATCCCTATGAATGGACGTTCGGGATGCTGAAGGATGCGGCCCTGCTGCACCTCGACGTTCTCGAGCAGGCGCTGGAGAACGGCTGGACGCTGAAGGACGGCTCCGCCTACAATTTGCAATGGCGAGGGCAACGGCCGGTCTTCATCGACGTCTCGTCATTCGAACCCTATCGCGACGGCGATTCCTGGACCGGATATCGCCAGTTCTGCATGATGTTCATCATCCCCCTCCTCCTCAAGGCGCATCGCGACATCCAGATTGCGCCGCTGCTACGCAGCAATCTGGAAGGCGTCGATCCGGAGGAGGCGCTGAAATTCATCTCCCTGCGCGACATTTTCCGCCGCGGCGTCTTTACGCACCTCTATTTGCACGCCCGCCTGCAGGCCCGCGCCAGCCGGGCCGAGGCGCGGACGACTGCCGCGGATGCCGCGCCGGCAAAATGGCCGGTCCGGCAAACGCGCGAGATGACGCTGCGCATGGTGCAATCCATCAAGCGGATGGTCGCGAAGCTCGAACGCAGGCGCGGCGAGACCGCGTGGTCCGCCTACGAGAAGACCCATTCCTACGACGACGTCTCGCTTTTCGAAAAGAAGGGTTTCGTCGAACGGCATGTCCGCGGCAAGCGATGGCGGATGGCCTATGATCTCGGCAGCAATACGGGCACTTTCGCGCGGCTGTGCAGCGATCACGCCGATCACGTCATCGCCGTCGATGAGGACGAGCTCGCCGTCGACACGCTGTACCACCGGCTGAAGACGGAAAGACCTGACAACGTCACGCCGCTGGTGATGCAGCTGGGCAACGTATCGCCGGACCAGGGCTGGCGCGGCCGGGAACGGAAATCATTCGACGACCGCGGCAAGCCCGATCTTATTCTGTGCCTGGCGTTGATTCATCACATGGTGATCACGGCGAATATTCCGATGCAGGACTTTCTGCAGTGGATTCGCAGTTTCGATGCGGCGGTCGTGCTGGAATTCGTGGGGCCTGAGGACGAGATGACGTTGCGCCTGCTGAGAAACAAGAGAAACAAACATCCCGACTATACGCTAGCCCAGTTTGAATCCGCCGCCGCTTTGATGTTCGACATCGCCGACAAGGCGCCGCTCAAGGAAGGCCGCAGGCACATCTATTTTCTTCAGCCGAAACCAGCGTCGGCTCCATCCCCGAGCGCGGCATGAGCGTGACGATCACCGAAAGCGCGGGCCCACGCGCGCAAAACTCGTTCCTGCTGCATCTCGCACTGTCCGCCATTGCCGTCGCGCAGCCGTTCTATTCGGTCACCGGGCAAACCCTGAACTTTTTCGTCGCCTGGAGAATGACCAGCGCCGAATTCATCTTCTGCATATTGCTGATTTATATCGCGCCGCCGCTCGTCACCTGGCTGCTCGTCCGGCTCGGCTACCGTTTGCACAGGCATCTCGGACGGGGGCTGTTGTTCCTGGTTCTCTGGTTCTACCTGTCGCTGATCTGCCTGATGGCGGCGAGTCACTTCGCGCACAGCTTGACACTCGCGCCGGGCAACCAAGCGACGCTCGGGATCTGCGCGCTGCTCCTGATCGTATCGGCCTGTCTTGCTGCATTGCTGCTTGCAAGGCCGAAAATTCAAGGATTCGTCAGGTTCTTTGCCGTGACGACGGTCGTCTTCCCCGCGGCAATCATGCTCCATGCCAACGATTTGGGCGTGATCCGGTTTTCCGAGGCGCCGCCGGCCGAAAAGATAACGACAGCCGACCGGCCCAACGTCATCCTGATCATTTACGACGAACTGCCGGTCACCACGATCCTCGACGCAAACGGCCTGATCGATCGCAACAAATTTCCAGACTTTTACCAGTTCGCTCAGGGTGCGACATGGTTTGCCAACGCGCGTTCGACGTCGGGACATACCGAGACCGCAGTGCCCTCGATTCTTGCCGGACGAACGCGCAAACACGAGGTGCCCGCGACCTACCGGAGCTATCCGGAGAATATTTTTCACCGGCTAGGCCCAAGCTACAACGTTCTCGACCTGCAATTCGCGACCGACCTCAATCCAGCAAGACCGCTGGGCTGGCAGACGGAAGCACCCGACGGCCAGGAAAGATTGGGCCGGATCGCTCTCGATATCGCGATCATCTTTGGGCATGTGGTGGCGCCGCCGCAGCTCGCAGCTGACCTTCCACGGATCGACCTGCAGCACAATCGCTTCGGCGAGGACGCCCACAGGTCGCCGCACGGCCTTCGTCATCACGAAAAATTCGTCGCCGCGCTGGCCGGGGCGAAACAGCCGTTTCTGGCGGTCTATCACAACATCTATCCGCACAATGGCTGGTCGCACTACCCGTCAGGACGCCCCTATCAGGAATCCCGGTGGGGCGACTACCTGTCGCTCAAGGACCGCAGGGACACGACACTGGGCGACGACAACGTCAGGGTCATGCACGACTACAAGGCCCATTTGCTGCAGTCGATGCATGCCGACAAGTTGTTGGGCGACCTGCTGGTGCAGATCCGGGCCAATGGGCAATACGATCATTCAATCGTCGTCGTCGTGGCCGATCACGGGGTCTCGCTATGGCCGGGCGAAAAGCCGCGCGATCCCAGCGAGCTTCGCTTGCCCGATGTCCAGGCCATTCCTCTGCTCATCAAACTTCCCGGGCAAACCCGCGCCGGAATATCGCTCGACCCGGTGCATACCGTCGACATCTACCCGACCATCCTCGACTATCTCGGCGTCGCCATTCCGGAGAGCCTGCAAGGCAGATCGCTCATCAAGACCATTCGCGATGCAGCGCCGGCCGAGACGGTGAAGTCGACACCGCATCGCGACGACCCGACCCTGAAACGCCGCCTGGAGTGGTTTGGAACAGGGACGTCGATGGCCGACCTGCACGGGCTCGGCAAGTTCAGCCGCTATGTAGGGCGTCTTGTCGACGAGTTCCAATTCACCCGCCTGCCTGACGCCGCCGTGCATCTGTTCGGCGCCCGCTTCAACCGCTCTGGTCCGCACCTTTCATTGCGCATCGACGCGCAGATCAATGGCGGCGCGCAGAGCGGCGAAACCCGCAACATCCTGGTTGCGCTGGGGGGCCGAATCTGCGGGGCAACCCAGACGACGGACCTCGAGGTGAGCGGACTGGCGAACTCGTTTACGCTCGTCGTCGCGGAGGATTGCGTGGACCTGCTGAACAAGGGAATCAGGGTCTTCGCTGTCGGCTCCGACGGGCAACTCGCGGAAATACCCATCGAGGGCGGGCTATCCACAACGGTTGCGACAATCGATCGGATGCTCGCAGGTCTGGCCGAGTTGATCGGAAGCCTGCAGCGCGCAGGAGAAAACGGTGAAGGGCCGACGGAACTCGGCGCATTGCGCGAACGCGGCGTAGCTGTGCCCGAGTTGTTTGTGCGGGACGGCCGGCTGGCAACGCTGTGGGGTGACGTCGTGCTGACGCGCGACGGGCGGACGTGGGTGGTGGATCTGTACTCCGCCCCGAAGGATGTCTGTAAGGCCATCTATCTCGGCGCCAACACCATCCCCGGCGTAGTCCGGATCGCGGCATCGGCCTCCGCGCGGGACGAGACCAACCTTCCGGTAACGGCCGAGCAGGCCGACGTCGCGTGTTCGAATACGGAATCCGACATCGTCCGGATCATTGCGGCCGAAGCGCGCGCCCCGGTCGACCGCTCCCCCTTGCCTGTTCCAACCGATCGACTGCTCGCACAACTCGCTGAATTCATCGGCGGTCTGGACAAGGCTCCCGCCAGCGACCAGGGACGGATGACCCTGCAGGCGCTGCGCCAGCTAGGCGTTGCCGTTCCAGATGGGTTCGTCAGGAATGGCGAGCTGGCCTGGCCATGGGGCGAGGCTGCCCTCACCCGCAGCGGGGGAGAATGGGTCCTCGATCTGCATTCGGCGCCCAAGGAGGTATGCAAGGCGGTTCAACTGGGCGCCAATGGAATTCCGAAGATCGGCCGCATCGCCACATCGTATCGGGCAGAAGACGAGGCGGTGATCCCGGTGACCGCCGAAAGCGCCGAGGCGGCGTGCTCGGACAGGGAATCGGGCGTCATCCGGATCATCACGGCCGATACATCGATAACCCGCCTGGCGTTGGATAAACTCGCGGCCGCCTGGAGAAGACTGACGCGAACGCTCGGCGAGAATTAATCTCGCGGGCATTGACGGCAAAGACGAGGGGGCCGATCAGTTGGCTTGCGCCGTCGCCGGCCGGCGCGGCGCCGGCGCGGGCTGATCGGAAAGTTCGGGCGCCAGGTCGATGCCCCCACCGGCCAACCGCACGCGCACCTCGGCGGCGACATATTTCGCGTATTCCGACAGCAAGAGACGCAGCGTCGCGCCGCTGGTCCACCATGGCTCGTCGCGCCATCGGTCGCCGACCACCGCGAACGGAATCAGCGTGACGTCCGGGATCGCATGCGACAGCTCCACGATCGCCCGCGGCATGTGGTAGTTCGACGTCACCACGATCAGCGATTTGAAGCCCCGCTCGCGGACCCAGCGCCGTGTCTCGGCGGCGTTGCTCCTGGTATTGACTGCCGAACGGTCGAGATCGACGCAACAGCGCAACAGCAGCGACTGGTTGTCGGGCAGCGAGCGGGAAATATCGCTCACCGCGTTGGTCGGATGCACCCCCGAAATCAGCAACCGCTTGCCGTAGCCGCCGGCCAGCAATTCCATCGCATCCGACACCCGGGACGAGCCGCCGGTCAACACCACGATCCCGTCGGCGTTGCGCGCCGGCTTGATTTCGACGCCGCGCAGTTGCGAGAGAAAGGCGATGAAGCCCACGGCCGCGCCGACGAACAGGATCGCCATGGTGCCGACGATGACCGCGCGCAGCCACCCGCGCGGCCGCGTGGCCGGCGCCCTCGGCGTGCTGTCGTCGTACTGCAAACCCATATGGTCCGGCGGTCCTCTTCCCCTTGAGCCGCGTTTCGATGGAATCGAAACGCCGCTCCAGACTCCTGATTTGACGCGTTTTCTTGACGCGAACCGGTCTCCACTTCGCTTGAAAACGCTTTAGCCCAATTCTAGAAGGTTTTCAGACGAAGTGGAGTCCCGGCCTACCCCGGATCATGTCCCGAAGGACATGCTTTGCCGGAAAACGTCATTGGCCGGTCAATCGATGTCGTCCAGCGTGGCGAACAGCGTTCGCCGCGAGGCCCAGGCGGTAATGGCGGCGATCGCCACGGCCTGTACCGCGAGCGCCAGATAGCCCGAGGGCGGCAGCGAAAACGTCCCCAGCAGCGCGGCGAATTGATCGCCGACGGGGGTGCCCGAGAACCAGGCGGCGATCGACTCGGAGAAGCCGAAACCCAGCATCGCGGCGCCGCCGCCGATCAGCCCGCCCTCCAGCCCGAGCCTGAGAAAATGCCGCAGGAAATGGTTGGCGATGTAGCGGTCGCCGGCGCCGACGAAGTGCAGCACCTCGACGATCGGGCGGTTCGCCGCCATCGCTCCGCGGGTCGCGAACGAAACCGAAATGATCGTCGCCGCGATCACCAGCACGAGGATGCCGATGCCGGCCAATACGGTCGCGCCGGTCATCGAGCGCATGCGCTCGATCCAGGCGCGGTGATCGTCGACGCTCGCCGACGGCGCCACCTGCGTCACTGCCTTGCGCAACGCCGCGAGATCGAGCGTAGTGCCGGGCTGCACGCGCGCGACGACGACGCGCGGCACCGGCAACTGCTCGATCGACAGCCCGCTGCCAAGCCACGGCTCCAGCAACCTGGCCGATTCGTCCTTGGTGAACGGCTTGACCTGGACGATGCCGGGCTGCGTCCGCATCGCCTCCGCCGCCGCGGTCACATCACGCTCGAGGTCGCGCCCGGCCTGCGGGCGCACCTGCATGGTGATTTCGCTGGCGACTTCCGACTGCCACTCCGCGGCCGATGCGCTGACGAGCAGCACGGTGCCGGTGGTGATGGAAGCGAGGAACGTCATGATGGCGACGACGGCGACCAGCGCGCGGCCGGAGATCGACGCCCGCGGCACGATCGGCGACATGTTGCGCGCCCGCGCCGGGACCTGCGGGCGCTCCGTCCCGAGATCCACAAGCGGCCCGTGCTCGTCACCCATCCTACTCATAGATGTGCAACCGTCCCTGGTGCAGCACCATTCGCCGCGCCTCGTACTGGTCCATCAACGTGATGTCGTGGGTCGCGATGATGACCGCGGTGCCCAGCCTGTTCAATTCGATGAACAGCCGCAGCAGGCGCCGGCCGAGCGTCGGGTCGACGCTGCCGGTCGGTTCGTCCGCCAAAAGCAATTGCGGCCGCGAGATCACCGCGCGCGCGATCGCGGCGCGCTGCTTCTCACCGCCCGACAGGATCGGCGGCAGCGCATCCATGCGCTCGCCGAGGCCGACCCACCTCAAGAGGTCGATCACCTCCCGGCGATAGCTGGATTCCTCGCGGCCCATCACGCGGAACGGCAGCGCCACGTTCTCATAGGTGGTCATGTGGTCGAGCAGGCGAAAATCCTGCAGCACGATGCCGATCCGCTGGCGCATGTTGGCAACCTGATCCTTGCCGAGCAGCGAAACGTCCTGGCCGAACAGATTGACGAGACCGCGCGTCGGTCGCAGCGACAGAAACAACAGCCGCAGCAGCGAGGTCTTGCCCGCGCCCGAAGGGCCGGTGAGAAACTGGAAGGAGTGCGCCGGAATCAGGAAAGTAAGGTCGCGCAGAATCTCCGGGCCGAGCCCGTACCGCAAACCGACATTTTCGAACCGAACCAAGCTCAGCTCCGCTCGACATGAACCGTGGCCGAGCCCTGCTCGGCCTTGACAGTGGCCGGGCTCCGCCCGGCATGGGCCGCGGCCGTAAACCCCGGACTTGAACCTGAACCTGGACCCGAACCTGGACTTTGGGCTCGTGGCCCGCTGGTTTGGGAACCAACCGGACAAAACGGTTTTGCGGCCGTTATGGTTTCCGATTCGTTAACGGTCGCTATGTAGCATCCGGACAAAGACACGATAGAGATGGGCTCCATGCATATCGTTTGCCCTCATTGTACAACATCCTACGCCATCAATCCGGCCACCCTGGGGCCCGCCGGACGTACCGTCCGCTGCTCGCGCTGCAAGGAAACCTGGCTGGCGCGGTCCGAGGACGCGATCGAAATGGCGGTCGCCATGCCGGCCGCCATGCCAAGTTCGGCGCAATCGGCCCCCCCGGCGGCGAACGATGCCGCGGCCGAGTGGGAGGCGCTGGCGCGCGAGGAAGAGGGCCAGGACACCCCGGTGGTCGACAGCCCCTCGATTTCGGCCGGCTGGCCGGCCGAGGGCGAAGGTTCGCAACCAGGCGGCAACAGCGACTGGCCGTCGGCCGCCCGGCAGGATGCGGAGGATCACGAGGAAGTCCCGATCACCACGCACCGTGAGCGGTTGGCCCGCCTTTTCCGGCTGCCCTCCCTGCCCCGCATCCCCTTGATGGCGTCCTTTGGCCTGCCGACCGCCTGCGCCGCGATGGGCGCGCTGATCCTGGCGCTGATGATCTGGCGCGCCGAAATCGTGCGGCTGCTGCCGCAAACCGCGACGTTCTACAAGATGGTCGGGCTCGAAGTGAACCTGCGCGGGCTCGCGTTCAAGGACATCAAGGTCAGCAACGAGACCGTGGACGGCAAGCCGGTCCTGGTCATCGAAGGCACGATCGTCGGCGAGACCAAAAAGCCGGTCGAATTGCCGCGGCTGCGTTTTTCCGTCCGCGACGCGCAGGGCACCGAGATCTACGCCTGGAACGCGGTGCTCGAACAGCCGGTGCTCAAGCCCGGCGAGCGCGCCTATTTCAAGTCGCGGCTGGCTTCGCCGCCGCCCGAAGGCCGCAATATTGACGTACGCTTTTTCAACAAGCGGGATCTGGCGGGCCACGCCTGAACCAGGCCGCCTGTTCCGCTGAGGCGAGAGAGACGACTTCATGCCACGCGTGCTGATTGCCGATGACGAGGATTCCATGCGCTCGCTGGTGGCGCGCGCCATCGCCATGGACGGCCACGAGACCGTCACCGCCGAGGACGGCGCCGAAGCGCTCGATATCCTGACCCGCGAACGAGGCACGTTCGACCTACTGCTGACCGACATCCAGATGCCCGTGATGGACGGCATCGCCCTGGCGCTGACGGCGGCGCGCGATTTTCCCAACCTGAAGATCCTGTTGATGACGGGTTTCGCCGATCAGCGCGAACGCGCCTCCGGCCTCAACGCCATCGTGCACGACGTGGTGACGAAGCCGTTCTCGGTGCATGACATCCGCACGGCTGTAGCGGACGCGCTGGCCGCGAGGAAGGCGGGGTAGCTTCGCCCTACCATCTCTCAGGCCGTCATTGCGAGGAGCAGAGCGACGAAGCAATCCATTACCGCACACGCCGAGCCATGGATTGCTTCGCTACGCTCGCAATGACGATGGTGAGAGCCGAGCCGCTCAATAATCCTTCAACAGCCGCTCGATGTAATCGAGTTCGATCTGCGGCCGGGACGGATCGGCGAGACGGCGCCGCAGTTCTTCGAGGATCCGGCGCACCCGCTGCACATCGATCTCGCCGGGGATCTTCACCGTATAATCGTCGGTGAATTCGTTGTTGCGCATCGGCCGTCCCAGCGGATCGGTCGAGTTGGCTGCGCCCTGCTGGCGGCCCCTGGGATTGCCGGGGCCGTCGCCCGGCTGATCGCCGTCACCTTGCTGCATGGCTTCCGCCAGGCTCTGGGCGCCCTTGCGCAGCGCTTCCAGCGCCCGCCCTTGCGAGTCCACCGCGCCGTCGGCATTGCCTTCGCCGAGCCGGCCGGTGGCATCGCCCATCGCCGAATCGGCCTGATCGAGCCCGTCCTCGCCGTCGCCCTGGTCGCCGCCCTGGCCCTGCTGGCCCTGTCCCTGTTCGCCGCGCTGGCCCTGCTGGCCGCGCTGGCCCGGCCCCATGCCGCGCTTGGCGAGTTCTTCCTGCAATTTCTTCAGCCGGTCGCGCAGACCCTGCTGGTCCTGCTGCAGGTCGCTCATGCTCTGGTCGCCCTGCTTGCCGCGCATGCGGTCGCGCCTGGAATCCTGGCCCTGCTTGTAGGTCTTGTCGCGCAATTGCTGCTGCTTGCGGATCATGTCGCCGAGTTCGTTCAGCGCCTGCTCCATGTCGTTGTCGCCCTGGCCGGGCTGCGCCATCTGCAGGTTTTCCAGCATCTGCTGCAGCTGTTCCAACAGTTGCTTGGCGGCATCCTTGTCGCCGGACCGCGACAGCCGCTCCAGCCGGTCGAGCATGCTCTTGAGATCCTGCTGGCTCAGCATCTTGGTGTTGGGATCGAGCGGGCGCGCCAATTGCTGCGGGTTGTTGCGCAGCTGCTCGGCGAGCTGGCGCAGGAAATTGTCCAGCGCGGCGCGCAGATTGTCCGTGAGCTTCTTGATCTCCTCGTCGGTCGCGCCGCGTTCCAGCGCCTGCTTGAGCGCCTCCTGGGCCGCACGCAGCGCCTTGTCGACATCGCTGATGTTGCCGTCCTCGATGGTGACGGCGAGCGCCCACAGGCTGGCGACGACCTCGCGCAGGGCAGCGTCGGTCCGCGCCGCCTCCAGCTGCCGCGACACGCTGAAGAGGCCAAGATAGTGACCGGTCTCCGGCGTGAACAGTTCCGGCGCGATCATTAGCGCATCGAGCGCGGTATAGACCTGCGCATTCTGGTTGGCGTCGAGGGCCAGGATCCGGCGCTGCTCGATCAGGGCGCGCGCCAACGGCTTGGTGAACAGCCGCTCCGGCAGCCGCATGTTGAAGGGCTCGCTCTTGCCTTCATTGCCGGCCTCGTCCTTGGCCGTGAGCCTCAGCGTCACATCGGCGCCGGCATAGGGATCCTCGCTGAGATCCTTCACCGTCTGGCCGACGCCGTTACGGGTGCGCGCGTTCGGCAGCACCAGCGCAAACTGCGGCGGCTCGAACAGCGGCCGCGGCTCGGCCTTGTCGGCCTCCTTGCTCTTGCTTTCCTTGGCCGCATCGGGGTTGCGGGCGGCGAATTGCGCGCGCGCTTCGGTGACGCCGTAATCGTCCTCGAGCTTGTAGGACATCTGCAGCGAGCCGCGGGCCTGGCGCTCCGGATCCTTGGCAAGTGAAATGGTCGGCGCACGGTCGGGCGTGGCCGCGAAGCGCCACAGCGGCTGGCCGGACGGCGCGCGGACATGTGCGGTGCCGTCGCCTGTGATCTTGAAATGCCGTTCGTTGGTGCCCTTCGGCGCCTCCTCGCTCGGCGCGATTTCGGTCACGCCGCCGCCGACCACTACATCGATGGTGCCGCCGCTGGAGCGCACCAGCAGCGTGCTACCCGAAGGCACCGGCAACGGCGCTCCGCTGTCGGGCGAAGCCGCATCCCTGGCGGCGGACAGAATCACCGGCGGCTTGCCGGTATAGACCGGCGGGGTCACCCAGGCATCGACCCGGACGTTGGCCGGCGCCAGCACGCCGTTCCAGTCGAACGCGGCGGCAATGCGCAAAGTGCGCTCGTCGCCGGCGGCGACATAGGCGGCCGCCAGCATCACCATGACCAGCGCGCGCAGCGCCCAGGGATCGTGGATCGGAAGCCGCGGCGACGGCAGCCCGGCGCGGATCCGCTTGATCGAGGCCAGCGTGCGCTCGCGCTGCTCGCGCCACAGCGCCTGCGCGATCGGGTCCCTGGTCGAGAGCGTATCGGTCAGCGCGGTCGCCGGGCGATGGCGGATGCCGGTGCCGCGGTCGAGCCGGCTCAACGCCTCTTCGCGGGTCGGCCAGCGAAACCGCGAAAGCGGGAACAACGCGGCCAGCGCCAGCAGGATAAACAGGCCGATGCCGATCGCGCGCGCGAGGAACGGCAGCGCCAGCCACAATCCGGCCCAGGACACCACCAGAAACAGTCCAACGACGCTCAAAAACCGGGCGAGACCCGGCCAAGCGCGTTCCCACGCGATCGCATATTGGGCCCGTTGCAGGGCCTGCGTCAGCTGAAGCCGTGCGACAGCATCCGGCTCGCGCGCGGGCTGTGAGGGGTCGGGTGAGGCGCCGCTCAATAAACTCTCCAGGTTACCGACAAATCACCCTAGCACAGCGGCGGCAATGAGGCACCTGTTCCCGAGGTAACCCACACCCGGAAATACGCATAACACGAAGGCGTGACTGCAGGCCGCCCACCCCGTAACGTCCGCGCCGAACCGTAAAAATACGAGGAGACGTCATGGACCAGAAGACACACGACAAGGGACTGGAAATTCGCAAGGCGGTGCTCGGAGAGGCCTATGTCAACAACGCCCTGAAGAACGCCGACAGCTTCAACAAACCGTTCCAGGAACTCGTCACCGAATATTGCTGGGGCGCGGTGTGGGGCCGCGAGGAACTGCCGCACAAGACCCGCAGCATGCTCAACCTCGCCATGATCTCGATCCTCAACCGGCCGCACGAATTGAAGGCGCACATCAAGGGCGCGCTGACCAACGGCGTCAGCCGCGACGAGATCCGCGAGATCTTCATGCAGGTTTCGATCTATGCCGGCATTCCCGCCGGCGTCGACAGCTTTCGCATCGCCCGCGAAGTGTTTGCGGAGTTGGACAAGGGTTGAGCAAGGGTTGAGAGCGCGTCGAAACAGGAACAAACCGTTTCAACCGTCATTGCGAGCGAAGCGAAGCAATCCACCTCTCCGCGCAAAGAGAGGGTGGATTGCTTCGTCGCTTCGCTCCTCGCAATGACGAATGAGGAGACACCATGGAAATCGGATTCATCGGCCTCGGGAAGATGGGTTTTCCGATGGCGCGACGCCTGATCGAGGCAAAACATCAACTCACCGTGTTCGATACGCGGAAGGAAGCCGTCGACCGACTCGTCGCACTCGGCGCGCAAGCGGCATCATCGCCCAAGGACATCGCCGACCGCTGCGAGACCGTGCTGGCGAGCCTGCCGTCGCTGCAGTCCTCGCTCGAGGTCGCGACCGGCACCGGCGGCGTCATCGAGGGCAAGCGCGTAAAACGCTTCGTCGATCTCTCCACCGTCGGCTCGCAGATGGCGGCGAAAATTCACGGCCTGCTGGCGGCCAAGAACATCGTGCAGATCGACAGCCCCGTCAGCGGTGGGGTCGGCGGCGCGGAAAAGGGAACGCTGGCGGTGATGGCCTCCGGCCCGCGTGCCGACTACGAGGCGGTAAAGCCCGCGCTCGACGTGATCGGAAAAGTGTTCTTCATCGGCGAAAAACCCGGCTCGGCGCAGACGATGAAGCTTGCGAACAACTTCCTGTCGGCCACCGCGATGGTGGCGACGTCGGAAGCCGTGGTGATGGGCGTCAAGGCGGGACTGGATCCTGCCGTGATGATCGACGTCATCAACGCAGGTTCCGGCCTCAATACCGCCAGCCGCGACAAGTTTCCGCGCTCGGTACTGCCGCGCAGCTTCGATTTCGGCTTCGCCACCGGGTTGATGGTGAAGGACGTCCGGCTCGCGCTGGAGGAGATGAAATCGCTGGGGCTGTCGATGCAAGTCGCCGAAGCAGTTGGCAGGCTCTGGGAAGTCATCATCCGCGACGAGGGCGCGGAGTCGGATTTCACCGCGGCCATCAAGCCGATCGAAAAGGCGGCAGGCGTCGTGGTCGGCGGCGCGAAGGGCGGCCACACGGGTCGATGAGCGTTGGCGTAGTTCCAGGTTGGCAAGTCCAACCGAATGGCGTTACGTTCTGAATGCACTTGAGTAGAAGCTGGCGTTGACCCGATCGATCAGTTGGGACGCGAATGACGTCTCGTTGCGTACATCCGGAGTGCAGGCAGAAGCGGCTGCGGCCCGCTTATCTTGCCGTTGCGGGCCTGGCCGTGCTGATCGCGGCGGGAAGCGATGCGGGCGCCAGAAGCGGCCGGAGCGAACGCCCGATCGAATCCATTCAGTCGCGCAGCGCCGGCGAGCCGATCATGGCCATCGTTTCGCTCCGCAGCCAGCGGGTCACCGTCTACGACGCCAAGGGGTGGATTCTGCGGGCGCCGGTATCGAGCGGCACGAAGGGACGCGAGACACCCGCAGGCATCTTCAGCGTCATCCAGAAAGTGGAGGAGCATTACTCGAACCTGTATGACGATGCCTTCATGCCGCACATGCAGCGCATCACCTGGTCCGGCATCGCACTCCATGGCGGCGTCCTGCCGGGGCGCCCGGCGTCCCATGGCTGTATCCGGCTGCCCTTCGACTTCGCCGAACGCCTGTTCGACGCGACCACGATGGGCATGCGGGTGATCGTGGCGCCAACCGACGTGGAGCCCGTTGAGCTCGCCCACCCGCTTCTGTTCCAACCGAAACCCGGAGCCGCCGCCATTGCCGCCACCCGCACTGCCGAGGCGCAAGAGGCGACGAGGAAAGCGGCCGAGGCCCGAATAACCGCCGGGACGGCCCTGCGGGAGGCCACGCAGGCCAAGGCGCCGGTTCGCGCGGCGGAAAATCTTAAGCGCAGAGCCGAGGCGCAATTGGCAGCCGCCGAGACCAAACTTGGCTCTGGCATCTCGGCGGAGGCAAAGGAGCAGGCTGAGGACGCCAAGGCGCAGGCCATCGCCAAAATCGCGGAGTTGCAGCTGCAATGGGACGTCGCCAACGTGGATTTGCAACTGAGGCTCGATGCCGTCACGTCTGCGCGCGAAGCCGCCGCCGCCGCGGAGGCTGCGCGCGTCGCGGCAGCCGAGGCGGCCCGCCAGGTCGCACGCGAACTCGAGCCGGTATCAGTGTTGATCAGCCGCAAGACCCAACGGCTTTATGTCCGTCAAGCATTCAAGCCCATCCTTGAAAGTCCGGTCGCGATCGCAGACCCGGATCGTCCCATCGGCACGCATGTCTTCACGGCCTTCGAGCGCGCGACCGATGACGCCAAGTTGCAATGGAGCGTCGTCTCATTGCGCGGCGGACCTTCGCCGAATGGCACGGTTGAGCCGCTAGACCGGGCGCGCGGAAATGGTGGTCGCGACGTCGCGCCGGCGCCGACGGACCCGGACAGCGCAAAGGCCGTGCTCGACCGCATCGCCATTCCGCAGGACGTATTGGATCGCATCGTCGGCATTGCGCCGCGATCCTCTCTGATCGTCACGGACGAGGCGCCCAGTTCGGAAACCGGCAAGGGAACGGAATTCGTGGTGCTGTTGAGCGGCGAACCGCAAGGCGGCATCAAGAAGCGGCGACGCAGTCCGGGGAGCGACTTCCGCTACGCATACCCACGCAGCCAGCCTTTCTGGCGCTCGCCTTTCGGAAGTCCCTTCACCTGGTGAGCTTCTTCTTTGCGCGGCAACTCCGCTCAATGAATTCGAACCTCATCGAGCGCATCGGATAACCTGTCGAATCCACCCGAACTTGCTACGATGCCGAGTCTCTTGATGGCACCTAACTGACATGCCCGTTCGGTCTAGCGATGTCTGCAGTTGAGGACGGAGCGGACTGCGGGTCGCGCTCCCCAACACGGACGATCACGGCTGCTCTCACCAGGATCGGATCGAACAACGCTTTCAAAGGTTATTAAAAATTCCGAGCGCGCAAGGATAAGACCCATGATCACGAGCAGAGGCGCGACGGCGGGGAGTTTCTCTCCTGAGAACGCGGTGGGTAACTCGGAAAGCCGTTGCCGGATGTTGAAGGCCGGTGACTCGGGTGCCGGTGAACGCCAAGCCGCCTGTCCGCGGTTTGCATTTGAAATTTGTGCTACGTTATATTTGAAGACTACAAACGGCCACGCTTTGTTGCCTTTCGGCCGCAGGCGAAGCCCAGCAAATTCACAATATTCGCTGCGCCGTCAAACGTACCCTGATGCTGTCTTTTGCCCAAGGCTGGATCATCTGAAATGCAGATTGGCGGACTGGAGGAGCGTCCCGACAATATCGCTTTAGGGCCACCCGACACCGGCACCGAACGTTCGTTAGCTCTGCCGCTCCTTGACGTCGCCGGAAGGATATTTGCAGCACTTATAGATCCGAGACGCCAAAATCACGCCGTGCTCGGCGTGCTGGCAGTCTATGTCCTCGTCTGGACGCTCTATGCCGTGGTAGCGAAAAGTAGCCAGGATATTCATCCGGATACCGGAGAACTCTTAACCTGGTCGAATGAACTCGCACTCGGATACTGGAAGCATCCGCCGCTTGGCGTTTACGTCGTCAAGCTCTGGACCATGATATTCCCTGTCGCTGACTGGAGCTTTTACCTGCTTGGAACGATTAACGCCGCCCTGGCTCTCTGGTTGGCCTGGCGGCTCTCGGCTTCGCTCATGAGCGAAGAAAAACGTGTGATGGGCTTAGCCCTTCTGACGCTGGTGCCATTCTTCAATTTCCTGGCCCTGGACTACAACCACAATACCCTTTTGTTGCCGCTCTGGGCGATGACGGCTCTTTTTTTTCTAAGGTCGTTTAAGACCCGCCAGCTCGGTTACGCAGCGCTTGCAGGACTTGCAGCGGGACTAGCTATGCTCGGCAAATACTGGAGCATCATGCTGATTGTAGGACTTGTGTTGGCGGCATTGAGTGATGCGCGGCGGCGCGAATATTTTTGTTCTGCTGCACCGTGGATCACTGTGCTGGTCGGCGGCGCCGTCCTGGCTCCACACTGTGCTTGGCTGCTTCAAAACCATTTTGTCTCGTTAGATTACGCGAGCGGCATCCACGCCGGACGATCTGCTGTTGCTGTCGCCGTTTCGGCTTTAGCTTTTCTCTTGGCTGGTGCGCTCTACGTAAGTATTCCGCTTGCGATTGTGGCTTTTGCGCTACGTCCATCTAAAATTGTCGTCGTGGATTCAATTTTTCCTTCGACAGTTGATCGTCGATTTATTGCCCTCATGTTCTGGGCACCCTTGTTATTGCCGATTCCGATTGCGATTGCGGCACAATCCCGTTTGATCTCGACTTGGGCTATTCCGGCCATGACCCTTTTACCAGTTGTGTTACTCGGGTCTCCCTTGCTGACGCTTAAAACGGAAACTTCGATCAAGATTGTCGCATTAGCAATCGTTTTCCCATTTTTGGCGTTGCTCGTTGCGCCGCTGGTGGCATTGAATGTGTATCTGCACCCTAATGCAACCGGATCGTCCTACTACCGGCTCTTATCAATAGAAGTGCAACGCATATGGCGTGATCAAACTGATCGGCCGATAAGGCGGGTAGTTGGCGATCGCGCAGCTGCAGTCGGTACCGCATTCTACTCGGGAGATCATCCGGTCGTGAATCCTCATGACACGGCCTCAGGCGATTCGATGCGACGATTTTCGCCGTTGAACTTGGAGACCCAAGACGTTCGCCGTCAGGGTGTGGTGGCGGTTTGCATGGGAAATGTTTCGGAATGCGCCTGGCTCAGGCACATCCTGCCGTCAGCGGACCGGCTTCAGGAAGTTACCCTGGCGCGGCGATTTCTGGGCTGGAGCGGAAAACCTGCCGTTTTTTCCATCATCGCTTTGCCTCCAATTCCTGTTTCGGGGGACTGAAGAGGCCATTTATCTGCAAATCTTCAAAGCCTGTATTGAGAATGTTCAAAATCGAAACCCAACTGGCACGCAAAAACTCCCGCGCACAAATTGTTTCGCAGGATGTATTCGATACGGCTGTGCTTCGAAAACTGGATGAGCTCACAGGTCTGTAAGGAGGCCGTCAACCGAGGCGGCCCTCACGCTGAAAATGAGAGATGTTGCCGTAAGGTTACGCGTGGTCTTTTTTGCTGAATTGTCGCCCCAAAACCGCCTAAAAGCAAACCGGCGTTGTACTAAAGAGTTTGGGCCAGATAAACGTCGCCAGACGGGCCGACCGGCCTGAACCTTACGGCGGCCGCGGCGACAGCTGTGTCGCGCGCGTGGCGTGCTCCCGATTCGGGCGCTGCAGTGTTGAAACAGGAGCGCCGACCTCCGATGCAAGGGACCGTTTTCGATCTGCGTGAAAAGCGGATTATTGGTGCCGGCGGCCGAGGTCCGGAGGGGTCGTCGCCGGTTCGAAGGCTTGTCGCCGACGGCTGCGAGGTGGTCAGGGTCTACCGCGCAACCGTCGATCTGGCGACCCGTACGGCGGTCGACCAATCGTGATGGCGTTGCCGGCAAACCTTCTGCGACTGGCGCCAGTTACGGCATTGCTGATTTGCCTCTACGCTTTCGTTATCCCGCTCGGGACAACGCCGCCCTATTTCGCTTCGCTCGCGCTGGTGGGTCCGGCAGTTTCGATTTTTGTGGTGTGTCAGGAGGTGCGCGAGAACCGCATCCTCCAATGGAGCCTCGCCTGGGTTGCCGCCGTGTTGCTCTTCGCTGTCTGGGCTCACCTGGTGGGCGCGCCGGGAGACCACCTCACGCGCTCGGTGAGCTATTTCTTCATCAGCACAGCCCCATTTATTGCGATCTCGATCGCAATTGCGACGCGCGCCGTGCCATTTCGCACACTTGCTCTCGCAAGCCTGGCAAGCGGCCTTGCCGGCGGAGTGCTCCGACTGTTGTGGAGGGCCGATTGGTCGGCCGGGCTTCAACTCTTCGCCTCCTACTATTGGTGGGGCGGCGGCGCGAACCGCAACACCCTTTCAATCATCGCCGGCTTGATGATTCTGGCTGCGCTCAGCCTGGCTGTCTACCAAATCCTTGCGGCGACGCACCTCACGGGTCGCTTGGTGCGAGCAACCCCTTTCCTGGCCGTCGGCAGCCTGGCAGGCCTTGCGCTTCTCGCGATGACCAGCCGGACCAACCTGATCGCGACAACTGTGGGGCTTGCAGTTTGGACTATTGCCTGTGCCGGCATTCTGTTGCCTCAACGGCTGTGGAAAAAGGCGATGATCTTGCTTGCGGCGGCCATGCTTGGGACGGCGGCCATCATGCTGGCAGTGCTTTCCCTGGCTCAGCTCGGCATGCTCGGACCGCGGATAACCGACACAGAAAGCTACGACAAGCGATTGATGCTGTTTCGGTTGGCCGCCGAATTGATCGCGCAGAAACCCTGGCTGGGCTGGGGCCCGGACGTCGCGCCCCTGCTGCCGGCGCACGGCAGATGGGATTTCATACGCGCCGAGCAGGTGACCCACTTTCACAACGTTTATCTCGAGTTCACTCTAGGTATCGGAATTGTTGGAATTGGACTGTTCCTACTCCTTGTCAGCGCGATGGCACGCGACATTCTGACAACTCGGTCAAGTCAGCGCCTCGATATGTACGCGCTGGCAGCACTGCTTCCATTCGTGCTTGCTTCCTTCGCCTATTTTGCCGTGGTGGGAATGGCCGAAAGCATCAACAGGGTAAGGCTGGTGACCCAGAGCCTGATCCTTATCACCGGTTTCTTGCTTGCCCACGGTAGCATTGGCGCATCGATTGATCGTCTGCTCGCTTGCGACCGGCCGCGATCACCCGGCCAACTTGACGGGAGGTTGTAATCGCCGAGCCAGACATCCCAGTGCCTTGGCCACAGCCGAAGACTGCGGCGCTAGCTGCGCCCGGCGATATCGAACGTGCCGTGGTATGTATCACGACGGTCGGTCGTCTTGGCATGCTGGTCGACGCCATGAAGGCCTGCGCGGTGGCCACGCCACCTGCGGCAACCTTGATAGAATTGATCGTCGTGGACAACGATATCGCAGGAACGGCTCGTTCGACTGTCGAAAAGTTTGCCGCCAACAATCCCCTTCCGGTGACCTACGCCATCGAGCCGAGGCGCGGTCTCGCCGAGGCGCGCAATCGCGGGATTCAACTCGGGCTGGAACGAGGCGCGCGATGGCTGGCGTTTATCGACGACGATTCGCAACCTCACCCGGATTGGCTGGACCGGCTCGTGAGCGCGCTGCGCAGCGAAAGCGCGAAACTCGTCGGCGGTTCGAACATCTTCGAGGCTCCAAAGGCACCGATGACGGCCTGGCAGAAGTTCGTCTGCCAGGGTCTCGTGGACGGTTCATATCGGCGATATCGCCGACAGCGAGACCGCGTGGCCCGCGACAAGGTGACGATCGTCACCGGCAATTGGTGCGCCGACCTTCACTGGATTAAGGACAAGGCGTTACGCTTCGATCAGCGCTACAGTGCCACTGGCGGCGAAGATACGGCCTTCGATCGCAGCATGCGCGCCACCGGCGCGAAGGTCCTCTTTGTACCTGACTCGATCGTCGTCGAAACCGTCCCGGTCGCGCGCATCTCGCTTCGCTATCAGTTCAAGCGGCTCATGATGTCCAGTATTACCAAGTACAATCATTACCGTCGCGCCCGCGGACCAGCCTTTGCACTCGCGCGAGCTCTGCCTCAAGGCATTCTGGCCCTGCTAGCCGGCCCGCCCCTCTTCATTGTCAGCGCGATTCTGGCGATCGTCAGTCCTCGGCCTGGGGCGCTGTTTCTGGTGCGCACGTCGCGGCTTGTTGGCAAGAGCATTGGCGCCCTCGGCGGCGCTATTGGCCTTAAGTCCGAACTCTATAACGCCAATCACGGTTATGCGGATGAGGCGGACCAAGCCGCCAACCGGAGAAATGCATGGTAGCGCTGGCAGCCTTGCCCAACGTACAAATCGTTCGAAGGATCGTCCTAGCGGTCGGCGCGTTGTCCTTCGTGTTGGTGTGGGCGCTGACCTCTTCCGCTCATCCGGCTGGTAGTCCGGCGCGTGAAGCCATCAGGTGGATCGGGATCGCGGCAATCGTCATCTGCATTCTTGGGAGGACCTGGTGCACGCTCTATATCGGCGGCCGCAAGATTGCACAGCTGGTGACCATCGGCCCCTACTCCGTTTCCCGCAATCCTCTTTATTTTTTCGCCATTCTCGGTGCGGCCGGAATGGGTGTACAGCACGGCAGCGTGCTCACGGGCGCAGTCTTCTGCACGTTCACCTGGCTAGTGTTTCACGCGGTGATCTTGCGGGAGGAGAGCGTCCTGGCGAGTCTGCACGGCGCCATGTTTGAGAGCTACGTGCAATCCACTCCGCGCTTTCTGCCAAATCCTCGCCTGTGGCGCGACGTTTCTACTATCACGGTGATGCCGTCGAAGGTTATCCGGACGTTCGGCGACGGGCTGTTCTTTCTGATACCTATTCCACTGGATGTCGCAGTTGAGCGGCTGCAGAGCAATGGTACCTTGCCGGTTCTTCTGCGCCTGTTTTGAGACCGCAGCGTATCAAACACTGAAGTGCCGCGTTTCCGAGGCTTCGATCAGGGCAGCCTCGTTCGGCGGACGATCTTGAGCCCCAGGCGTCGCCAGGTCTTGGCGTTCTTTGAGAAGCGTGTCACCGTGCTTGGTTGGCAAGAAGCTTCTTGCCAACCTGAGCCGTCCGCAGATGGCACCTTTGAGGCCCTGACGATGTCCGTTTCAAGGGGAAGATCGTCGCAGCTCACACGCTGGCGGGCTTTGAGCGCCACTCTTGCGGCATTGCGAGGATGGGTGGAGCGAAGCGATACCCATCGGCTCTGTTGTGATGGGTATCGCTTCGCTCCCCCATCCTACGGGCTCTACGGAATCACAGCCAGGGCGCGGGCTTATCCATCGCGATCAGTTCCTCGACCTCGATGCGCGGGCGCACCACGGCATACTGGTCGTCCTTGACGAGGACTTCCGGCACCAGGGGCCTCGTATTGTAGAAGCCGGACTGCACCGCGCCGTAGGCGCCGGCGGTCATGATCGCGATGAGATCGCCGGCCTTGGGCTCAGGCAGCGCGCGGTCGAGGGCGAGATAGTCGCCGGTTTCGCAGACCGGTCCGACGACGTCGGCCGTGATCGTTCGCACACCCTTGGCCGGCTCGCGCACGGGCAGGATGTCGTGATGGGCTTCATACAGCGTGGGGCGGATCAAATCGTTCATCGCGGCGTCGATGATGATGAAGTTCTTGGCCTCGCCGGGCTTCACATAGATGACGCGGGAAACGAGAATGCCGGCGTTGCCGACGATCATCCGCCCGGGCTCGAACATCAGCGTGCAGCCGAGATTATGCGTCACCCGCTTGACCATCGCGGCATAGGCCGACGGCAAGGGCGGCGCTTCGCGGTCGGCGTGATAGGGGATGCCGAGCCCGCCGCCGAAATCGATATGCTCGATCCTGTGGCCGTCGGCGCGCAGCGTCTGCACAAAATCGGAAAGGATCCGGAACGCGGTTTCCATCTTGCTGAGATCAGTGATCTGGCTGCCGATATGCATGTCGGTGCCGGTCACCTCGATGCCCGGCAGCTTTGCCGCACGGGCATAGACTTCGCGGGCCCGTTCGATCGGAATGCCGAACTTGTTCTCGGATTTGCCGGTGGCGATCTTGGCGTGGGTGCCGGCATCGACGTCCGGATTGACCCGCAACGAAATCCGCGCGGTCTTGCCGGTCTCGACCGCGAGCCTCGACAGCAATTCCAGTTCGGGTTCGGATTCGACGTTGACGCAGAGAATGTCCGCCGCCAGCGCCGCGCGCAGTTCGGCCTCGGTCTTGCCGACGCCCGAGAACAGGATCTTGCTCGGCGGAATACCCGCCGCCAGTGCGCGCTTCAACTCGCCGCCGGACACCACGTCGGCCCCGGCCCCGAGTTTCGCCAGCGTGCGCAGCACCGACTGGTTGGAATTGGCCTTCATGGCGTAGCAGACCAGCGTCTTCTCGCCGGCAAAGGCCTCGGTGAAGACGCGGTAGTGGCGCTCCAGCGTCGCCGTCGAATAGCAATAGAACGGCGTGCCCACGGCATCCGCGAGTTCGGACAGGTTGACGGCTTCGGCGTGCAGCACGCCGTTGCGATAGTCGAAGTGATTCATGGCGCGCTCAGTCTCAGTCGAGCAGCGGATCGAGAACGAATTTCTTCTTGCCGCCTTTGGGAGCCGCGGGCGCCGCCTCAGACCCGTAGGTCGAATTGAAGACGCCGGGCTGCGCCGCGCGCTCGGCCTCGGTATCCGACGACGTGGCCTGGGCCTGTGGCGCCGCCGCGTTCGGCGGCAGGTCGAGCCCGGCCTTGCGTCCGCAGCCCCCGAGCGCGAGCGCGGTCACGCTCAACAGGATGATGGCCCATCCCGACGATGACGGGCGGTAGTTGCTGATCACGACGAAATCCCCAATGCGCGCCGCACCATACAAAGATTGCCCCAGTCTGGCGAGTGCCGATGGGCAACGGAAACCCAAGAAAAACCTAAGAAATTGCAGCGAAATTTTTTCCTCAGCCCAATTTTCGCTCTTTTTCCAGCCGTTTCAGCCAGGCTTTGGCCTGCGACAGCACGTTCTTCGGCGCGGTGCCGCCATAACTGGTCCGGCTCTTGACGGAGGCTTCCACCGACAGCACGCGCAGGGCGTCCGCCGTAATCTTCGGCTCGACCTCCTGCATCGCCTGCAGCGGCAGTTCGTGCAGCGCCACGCCCCGCTTCGACGCCAGGCCGACGATGCGCCCGGTGACGTGGTGGGCGTCGCGGAACGGCATTTTCAGCGTCCGCACCAGCCAGTCGGCCAGGTCGGTGGCGGTGGCATAGCCCTCGCCGGCGGCGGCCTTCATCCGCGCCTCGTCGGGGACGAGATCGAGGACCATGCCGGTCATCGCCCGAATCGCAAGCGAGAGCGCACTGAATGCCTCCATCGCGCCCTGCTTGTCCTCCTGCATGTCCTTTTGATAGGCGAGCGGCAGCCCCTTCATCACGATGAGCAGCGCGGTGAGCGCGCCGATCACCCCGCCGGTCTTGGCGCGCACCAGTTCGGCCGCGTCGGGATTGCGCTTCTGCGGCATGATCGAGGAGCCGGTGGTGAACTTGTCGGAGAGCCGCACCAGCCCAACCAGCGGCGAGGTCCAGATCACGATTTCCTCGGCGAAGCGCGACATGTGCACGGCCGCAATCGAGGCCGCGGACAGGGTTTCGAGCACGAAGTCGCGGTCCGATACCGCATCCAGCGAATTGGCCATCGGCCGGTCGAAGCCGAGCGCCTTTGCCGTCGCGAAGCGGTCGATCGGGAACGAGGTTCCGGCCAGCGCGGCAGCCCCCAGCGGTGATTCGTTCAGCCGCTTGCGGGCATCGGCCAAACGGCTGCGGTCGCGCGCGGCCATCTCGACATAGGCGAGCAGATGATGCCCGAACGTCACCGGCTGCGCGGTCTGCAGATGGGTGAAGCCCGGCATCACGGTCGCGGCATGTTCCAGCGCGCGGCTGGCCAAGGCATGCTGGAAGGCGGCGAGCGCCGCATCGGTCTCGTCGATCGTGTCGCGGACATAGAGCCGGAAGTCGGTCGCGACCTGATCGTTGCGGGAGCGCGCGGTGTGCAGCCGTCCCGCGGCGGGCCCGATCAGTTCGGAAAGCCGGCTCTCGACATTCATATGGATGTCTTCGAGCGCGCGCTTGAAGTCGAAGGTGCCCTTGCCGATTTCTGACAAAATCGTGTCTAGACCCTTGCCGATATTTTTCGCATCACTCGCCGTGATAATGCCTTGCGCCGCCAGCATCGCAGCGTGGGCCTTGGACGCGGCGATGTCCTGGGCATACATGTGCCGATCGACGTCGATCGAGACGTTGATTTCCTCCATGATCGCATCGGGACGCTCGGTGAACCGGCCGCCCCACATCTTGTTGCTCATGACTTCTCAAACCCTGCCATCTATATCGCCGAATCCGCTGCGAAACGCCGTGCCGGGTTCGGCCGTAACTCGACCGTAATCTTCGGCCCTGCATAGCCGTATCTGATACAGGATGACAAACGATATGCCCGAAATGCCCCCATCCCGCCCGGCCGCGACGCGCCGGATCCCGATCGCCATCGGCGCGGTGGTGGCCGTGGGCGTGATCGGATTGGGCGCGTTTTACGGGCTCGGCGGCTTCAAGCGCGGCGCCGGCGGCGATCCCTCCTGTAATGGAGCGGTCGAGCTGGCCCGCAAGATCGCGCCGCTGGCGCATGGCGAGGTGGCCGCGCTGACCATGGCGACGGCGCCCCTGCGGCTGCCCGACCTCGCCTTCGAGGACGCCGAGGGCAAGCCCCGAAAGCTGTCGGAATGGCGCGGCAAGACGGTCTTGGTGAACCTCTGGGCCACCTGGTGCGTGCCTTGTCGCAAGGAGATGCCGGCGCTCGACAGCCTGCAGGCCAAGCTCGGCGGCAAGGATTTCGAGGTAGTCGCCGTCAACATCGACACCCGCGACCCGGAGAAGCCGAAAAACTTCCTCAAAGAGGCCCATCTGACCCGGCTCGGCTATTTCGCCGACTCAAAAGCCAAGGTTTTTCAAGATCTTAAGAGCATAGGCAAGGCGCTGGGGATGCCGACCTCGATACTGGTGGACGGCCAGGGCTGCGAGATCGCCAATCTGGCGGGTCCCGCCGAATGGGCCAGCGAGGATGCGATCAAGCTGATCAAGGCCGCGATGGAGCCGATGAAGGCGGGGTCTTAGCCGTCTGCAGGTAGGCGGAGCACGTTCGCGCCCGTGCCCGATCTCAAGTGTTAGACCTCATCCTGAGGAGCCGCGCAGCGGCGTCTCGAAGGATGAATGGCACGAGCCGGGCCACATGGTTCGAGACGGCGCTTTCGCGCCTCCTCACCATGAGGGTCTGACAGTTTCTACGGGCTTTTTCTCAGGCCGCAATATTGAGGTTGCCACCAACGCCGGGGGCGAGATTGGCCGTCGAGGGCGTGCCCAGCAGGGTCTGAACCGCGGCCTTCTCGGCATCGGCGTTCTGTTTGATGATGGAAGTCTGGATCTGCTGCTGCGTGCCCGCCGCTTGCATCGCGAGCATGCTCGAAACCATAGCCATCATGTCCATCGCAGCACTCCTCAAACGTGAGGGCACCGTAACCAGCGCAGGTTAACGAATGCTGGAGATTGGGATGTGGCGGCTAACGTGCTGTCAGATCTCATCCTGAGGAGACGCGTAAGCGCCGTCTCGAAGGATGAATGGCACCTGCGGGGCCTCATGGTTCGAGACGGCGCTTTCGCGCTTCCTCACCATGAGGGTTGAACGAATTTTACCGCGTCGGAACCGGCTTGTCGCCGCGATAATCGTAGAAGCCGCGCTGCGTCTTGCGGCCGAGCCAGCCGGCCTCGACATATTTCACCAACAGCGGGCACGGCCGGTATTTCGAATCCGCCAGCCCCTCATGCAGCACCTGCATGATCGACAGGCAGGTGTCGAGGCCGATGAAATCGGCGAGTTCCAAAGGCCCCATCGGGTGATGCGCGCCGAGCTTCATGGCGGCGTCGATCGCCTCGACGTTACCGACGCCCTCATAGAGCGTGTAGATCGCCTCGTTGATCATCGGCAGCAGGATGCGGTTGACGATGAAGGCCGGGAAATCCTCCGATACCGCGATCTGCTTGCCGAGCTTGCCGACAAATTCCTTTGCCGTTTCGAAGGTGGAATCGTCAGTGGCGATGCCGCGGATCAGCTCGACCAGTTCCATCGCCGGTACCGGATTCATGAAATGAATGCCGATGAAGCGCTCGGGGCGGTCGGTCGAGGCGGCGAGCCGCGTGATCGAGATCGACGAGGAGTTGGTAGCGACGATCGCTTCCGGCTTCAACACCGCGCAGAGCTCGTGAAAGATCTTGCGCTTGACCTCTTCCTTTTCGACCGCGGTCTCGATCACGAGGTCGCAATCCGCCAAGCCGTCCAGCGTCTCGGTGGAGGTAATCCGGCTGAGCGCCTTTTTGCGGTCGTCCTCGGTGATGGCATGTTTGGCGACCTGGCGCGACAGATGGCCATTGATGGTCGCCATCGCCGACTTCAGCCGTTCGTCGGACAAATCGTTGAGCACCACGTCGAGACCGGCCAGCGCCGCAACATGCGCGATGCCGTTGCCCATCTGGCCCGAGCCGATCACGCCGACCTTCTTGATTGTCACCGCCATCTTGTCATCCACCGGAACGGCGCGAACATCGCGCCTGTTCATCTCTGAACCTCGGCTCTGATATCAGAATCGAGGTTCAGTCCCATCTTTGGCACGTTTTCTTCAGGCATAGTGGAAATCCACACCTGAATATGACCTTAACGTAAACACCGGCCACGTTGCGCGTCCGGCAGGTGTTCAATTATTACTTTCCGAGCTTGCCGAGCGCTTCGGTCAGTTCAGGAACCGCCTGATAGAGGTCCGCGACCAGGCCGTAATCGGCAACCTGGAAAATCGGCGCGTCTTCATCCTTGTTGATCGCAACGATCACCTTGGAATCCTTCATGCCGGCGAGATGCTGGATCGCACCGGAGATACCGATGGCGACATATAGTTCCGGCGCGACCACTTTGCCGGTCTGGCCGACCTGCCAGTCGTTGGGCGCATAGCCGGCATCGACCGCGGCGCGCGAGGCGCCGACGCCGGCGCCGAGCTTGTCGGCGAGCGGCTCGATATATTTGGCAAAATTCTCGCGGCTCTGCATGGCGCGGCCGCCGGAGACGATGATTTTTGCCGACGTCAGTTCCGGACGGTCGCTCTTGGCAACCTCCTCGCCGACAAAGCTGGAGAGGCCGGGATCGGTCGCCGCGGCGGCGTTTTCGACCGGCGCGCTGCCGCCGTCGCCGGCTGCGGCAAAGGTCGAGGTCCGCACCGTGATGACCTTCTTGGCGTCCTTCGATTTCACCGTCTGGATGGCGTTGCCGGCATAGATCGGCCGCTCGAACGTATCCGGCGAGACCACCTTGATGATCTCGGACACCTGCATCACGTCGAGCAGCGCTGCGACGCGCGGCATCACGTTCTTGAAGCGCGAGGTCGCGGGTGCGATGAAGGCGTCATAGGAAGGCGCCAGCGCCACGATCAGCGCGGCCAGCGGCTCGGCGAGATCATGGGCATAGGCGGCGTTGTCGGCGAGCAGCACCTTCGTGACGCCGGCGAGCTTGGACGCAGCATCGGCCGCAGCCTTGGCGTTTTCACCGGCGACCAGCACATGCACGTCAGCGCCGAGCGCGGCTGCCGCCGTCAGCGTCTTGTTGGTCGCGTCCTTGATCGACGCGTTGTCGTGTTCGGCAATTAATAGCGTCGTCATCAGAGAACCCCGGCTTCGGTCTTGAGTTTCGAGATCAGCTCGGCGACGTCCTTGACCTTGACGCCGCCCTTGCGGCCGGGCGGTTCCGTGGTCTTGAGGATTTCGAGATGCGGCGCGAGATCGACGCCGTAGTCGGCCGCACTCTTGTCGTCGATCGGCTTCTTCTTCGCCTTCATGATGTTGGGCAGCGACGCATAGCGCGGCTCGTTCAGCCGCAAATCGGTGGTGACGATGGCAGGTCCCTTCAGCTTCACGGTCTGCAGGCCGCCATCGACCTCGCGCGTGACCTTGAAATCGCTTCCTTCGACTTCGAGCTTGGAGGCGAAGGTCGCCTGCGACCATCCGAGCAGGGCCGCCAGCATCTGGCCGGTCTGGTTCGAATCGTCGTCGATCGCCTGCTTGCCGAGAATGATGAGCCCGGGCTTCTCCTGCTCGGCAATGGCTTTCAGAATCTTGGCGACCGCCAGCGGCTCCACATTGCCCTCGGCCTTGACGAGGATGCCGCGGTCGGCGCCCATGGCCAGACCGGTCCGGATCGTCTCCGAGGCCTGCGCCGGGCCGATCGACACCACCACCACTTCGGTCGCCTTGCCGGCTTCCTTCAGGCGCAGCGCTTCCTCGACGGCGATTTCGTCGAACGGATTCATCGACATCTTGACGTTGGCCAGTTCCACGCCCGTTCCGTCGCTCTTGACGCGGACCTTGACGTTGTAATCGACCACCCGCTTTACCGGCACAAGAACCTTCATCGATCCTCTTTCGCTTGAATTCTGGGGTTTGATTGGCTGTTATCAGCTTGGGCGCGGAACCTAAAGGTCCCGCTATCGGCGGTCAACGCGCGAAAGCCAAAAATCAGCCCCGGACAGGTACCTTAACGGTTCTGGCCGGGCACCCACAACACGTCTCCGGCCCCATTATCGTTCATGGCGCGGCTGGCGACGAACAGAAAATCCGACAGGCGGTTCATATACTGAATTGCGGCCTCGCTAACCGGCTCCTCAGGGTTGGCGGCGAGTTCCACGATGATCCGTTCCGCCCTGCGGCATACGGTGCGGGCGAGGTGCAGGTATGCCGCGGCGGGGGTGCCGCCGGGCAGGACGAACGAGGTCAAGGGCGCCAGATGCTCGTTCAGGCTATCGATGTCGCGCTCGAGCCTTTCGACCTGGCTCGACAGCATCCGCAACCGCTCGGCCTTGCCGTCGCGCTGGGGCACGGCCAGATCGGCCCCGAGATCGAACAGGTCGTTCTGGATCCGTCCCAGCATCGCATCGAGTTCGCGGGCGTCGGCAAGGTGCAGCCGCACCACGCCGATGGCGGCATTGGTCTCGTCCACGGTGCCGTAGGCCGAGATGCGCAGATCGTATTTCGGGCGGCGTTCGCCGCTGCCGAGCGCCGTGGTGCCGTCATCGCCGGTCCTGGTGTAGATGCGGTTGAGTACGACCATTGGCGCTTCCCTTTTTGTGCCCTTATCTGCCCATCGCCCAGACCACGACCATGGTGATGACGATGGCGACGAACTGCAGCACCACCCGAAGCCGCATCAGGTTCTGCGACCGGCTCGGCGAGCCGCCCCGCATCATGTTGACGAGGCCGAGCAGCAGCACGATGGCCACGGCCGCGACCGCGATCGGGAGGACGATCGAACTTAGAAAGGATGCCATCGGCGCTACATAACACCGCGAAGCGCCGACTTCCACACGTCACATTCCCTCGCATAACCCTTCGCACAACCGCTCGATGATCTGGCTTTTAACCCAATAATATCAGAAGCTAGCCTTAGTTTCGGTTCGAACCGCCGTACCCTGGTCGAGGTGGGATGTGAGGCTTATTCGCTACGTCTACCTCGTCGTGATGGAGGCGTTCTATACGTTCCTCGCCGATGACGGCTGGGCGATCGCGAGCCATATCGCGCTGTCGACGTTGATGGCGCTGTTCCCGTTCCTGATCGTGCTGACGTCGCTGGCCGGCTTTTTCGGCTCCAAGGAACTCGCCGACGGGGCCGTGGGGCTGTTGCTGCAGACCTGGCCGCAACAGGTCGCGGACGCGCTGTCAGGCGAAATCCACGATGTGCTGACCACGACGCGCGGCGGCGTCCTGACCGTCGGAGCGCTGCTGGCGGTCTATTTCGCCTCCAATGGCGTCGAGGCGGTGCGGGTCGCGCTGAACCGCGCCTATTCGGTGGTCGAACCGCGGGCGTGGTACTGGCTGCGGCTGGAATCGATCGGCTATACCCTGGTCGCCGCCTTCACCTCGCTCGCCATGGCGTTCCTGATCGTGCTCGGTCCCCTGATCCTGGAAACGGCACGCCGCCACATTCCGTTTTTCGTCGAGAACAACGAAAGCTTTCTGTTTTTCGCCCGCTACGGCATCACGATCACGGCGATGACGGTGGCGCTGTTCGTCCTGCATGCCTGGCTGCCCTGCGGCCGGCGAAGTTTTCTGCAGATCCTTCCGGGCATCGTCTTCACGATGGTGGCGTCCCTGGTCTCGGGCATCGTTTTCGGCCAGTATCTGGCACGCTTCGCCAGCAATTACGTGACGATGTATGCGGGGCTTGCCTCGGTCATCATCGCGCTGGTGTTTCTGTATTTCATTGCCGCGATTTTCGTCTACGGCGGCGAACTGAATGCGGCCATCATGAAGTCGCAGCTGCCGAAGGGGATGTCGCTTCATGCAGCGCAGTCGCGAGCGCGCGCGGAGACACGGGCTTGACCAGAAAGATATCGGCGCCGGCGGCGCGCGATGCCGCCTCGTCCTCGCTGCGGCCGGATATGCCGATGATCGGAATGCGCCCGAGCGGCGCCTCCAGCGCGCGAATGCGCGTGATCGCTTCGATGCCGTTGATCCCCGGCAGGACCATGTCCATCAGCACCGCATCGAATGCGCCGAGCGCAAGCCGCTCTGGCGCCGCCTCGCCCTGGCCGATGAACTCGGCCTGGTGACCGAGCTCGGTCAGGATCGCGTTGAGGACGACGCGGCCGAACGGATTGTCCTCGACGCTGAGCAGGCGCAACGGCCGCGGCGAACCGATCGATGCCTCGCCATCGGCGCCGGACGCCGCCGTCACCACGTGCTTTGCCGGTGACATCACGACATTGAAGGTAAAGGTGGCGCCGCCGCCACGGCGTTGCGTCACGATGACATCGCCGCCCATGGCGCGCGCCAGCTGCTTGACCGACGACAATCCGAGCCCGGCGCCGCCAAAGCGCGATGCAATGGAGACATTGGCCTGCGAAAACGGCCGGAACAGGCGTTTGATTTCGCTCAGCGTGAGGCCGATCCCGCTGTCGGAGACCTCGAATGCAACAGCGACCTTGCCTTTCGGGCTACGCAGGGGCGTGACCTGGAGGGCGACACTGCCCTGTTCGGTGAATTTCACGGCGTTGTCGATCAGGTTCTCTACCGCGGCGCGCAGGCGGACGGGATCGCCGATCGCAAATCCCGGGAGTTTTTCGGAAATAACGACCGACGACTGCAGGCCCTTGGCCGCCGCACGCCCGGTCAACGAATCGCCGGCATTGCGGGCGAGCGTGCGCAGGTCGAAGAAATCCTGCCGCACCTCGAGCCCGGGGCCGCCGCTGCGTGCCGCGTCGACGAACAGGGTTGCGAGGCTCGCCAGGTGTTCCGCGCCCGCCTTGATGGTGTCGACCCAGCGCCGTTCGCGCTCGTCGAGATCGGAGGTCGCGAGCAGGTTGCTGATCGCCAGAATGCCTGTGAGCGGCGTCCGGACCTCGTGCGCAAACGTCGCCAGCGCGGTCTCGACCATACCGGAGGCGCCGACAGTAAATTTGCGGGCGCCGCGCACGTTTGCCGCGGCCCTGGATACGCGCTTTTTCGCTGGCCGCTTCTTTACTGGCCGTGTAATGCGCCGTGAGCGCCGCTTCGCCGCCATGGTCCCCCTTCCTCTGCCGCAACCAGCATGACACGCGATTGCGGCGGATGTCACGGAGACGTTTTCAACAACTCCCAGTAGTATTACGGGCATCGCCGGGCAAGCCGACGCGGCTGCGAATATCCGCAGGCGTGACCCCCTGCCCACGCAATTCGCGCAAGGCCGTGGCTTGCGTCGATTTCGAGAGCTTGTGTCCCGACGCATCTTCGATGAGCCGGTGATGCCGATAGACCGGTTGCGGGATACCGAGCAGTTGCTGCAACAAGAGGTGCACGCTCGTCGACCAGAACAGGTCCCTGCCCCGCACCACGTCGGTAACCCCCTGCAAGGCGTCGTCGATCACGACGGACAAATGATAGCTTGTTGGCGTCTCCTTGCGCGCCAGGATGACATCGCCCCAAGCCTTCGGCTGTGCGGCCACGACGCCGCTCTCGCCGCCGGGGCCTGCACCCTTCTCGTGCCAGGCCAGTTCCTGCACGCGCGCGAGCGCCGCCTGCATGTCGAGCCGCAGCGCGTAAGGCGTGCCCTGCGCGATCAACTGCCGGCGCTGGTCCGGCGACAGCGATTTTGCAGCCCCCGGATAGAGCGGCGCCCCGTCGGGATCGCGCGGCCAGGGCGCATCGGCTTCGCGTTGCGCCACCAGACGGGCGATTTCCGCGCGGCTCTCGAAACTCGGATAGATCAGGCCCAAGCCTGCCAATCTTTCGACCGCCTCCCGATAGCGCGCAAAATGCTCCGATTGTCGCCGCACCGGCGATTCCCAGGAGATCCCCAGCCAGGCGAGGTCCTCGTAGATCGCCGCCTCGAATTCCGGCCGGCACCTGGTTGCGTCGATATCCTCGATCCGCAGCAGGAACCGGCCGCCGGCCCGACGCGCGAGGTCGAAATTCAGCAGCGCCGAATAGGCGTGGCCGAGATGGAGGTAGCCGTTCGGGCTCGGGGCAAATCGGAAAACGGGTGGCGGCATTGATCTCTTTCGCGGGACATGATGGTTTTAAGGGGCAATGACCATCCACCTCAACAGCCAGTCCGACCTCGAAGACGCCGTCCTCGCACTGGTCAGGCAGGACGTGCGGCTGAAGCCGATCTTCGAGTTGACGGGCATGCCGGCGCTGCGGCAGCGCGAGCCGGGATTCGCTGGTCTCGCGGCGATCGTCTGCGGCCAGCAATTATCCACAGCCAGTGCCGCGGCGATCTGGGCGCGGCTGGCGGCGGCGTTCGATCCGTTCGATCACGACGTCATCCGCAAGGCCCGCGCCGACCGCCTCGGCCGGCTGGGGCTTTCGGCCGCCAAGATCAAGACGCTGAAATATATCGCGCGCGAACTCGCCGCCGAGCGGCTGAACCTCGAGGTGCTCGCCGAAGAGGACGCCGACGCGGCGCACCACACCCTGACCGCGCTGCCCGGCATCGGCCCGTGGACCGCCGACGTCTATCTGCTGTTCTGTCTCGGCCATGGCGACGCCTGGCCGGCCGGCGACCTCGCGGTGCAGGAGGCGATCAAGATCGGGCTTGGCCTGAAGACCCGCCCGACCGCCCAGCAATTGACGCCACTGGCGGAACCGTGGCGCCCGCTACGCGGCGCGGCGGCACATCTGTGGTGGAGCTATTATCGCGTGCTGAAGAAGCGCGAGGGCGTGCTTCCCGACAAGCTCAGCCCCGCAACCTCACCCGGTCCTCGCGCGCGGAAGCCGTGACGAAGTCGATCACGGCGCGCACCGCGGGAAGTTCGACCAGATCGGGATGCGCCAGCAGCCAGAGGTCCGCCACGCTGGTGAGCTTCTGCGGCGCGACGCGGACGAGATCCGGATAGGCGGCCGCGACAAAGCAGGACAGCGTTGAAATGCCGAGACCCGCGCGAGCCGCGGCGAGCATGTCGCCCTGCGACGAGCATCGCATCACCATCGCCCCCTGCCGCGTGATCGCGTCGCTCCAGCGCGCCAGCCGCTCGTTGGACAATCGGTCGGCAAAGCCGATGACGCTGTGGTCCTTCCATTCGTCACGCCGTTCCGGGAGCCGCCGCCGCGCGGCGTAATCGCGCGAGGCGTAGAAGCCGGTGCCGAGGCGGCCGATCTTGCGCCCGATCAAATTCTCTTCGCCGCTGTCCACCGGCCGCAATACGACATCAGCCTCGCGGCGACGCACGCTGGCCGGATAGGGATGGGTGATGATCTCAAGCTGAATATGGTCATGCGCGCGCAGGAACGGACCGAGCTTCGGCATCAGCCAGTGCGAAGCGAGCGTCGAACCAATCGACAGCTTGACGACGCCGCGCGCCTGCGCCCCCGTCGCCGATACCGCCGCTTCCGCGCGCAGCGCCGCCGCCGCCATGGCCTCGACATGCTCGCGAAACTTGCGGCCCTGCGCGGTCAGCGAAAGACCTTCATTGGAGCGCGCGAACAGGGGAATGCCGAGCTGGCCTTCCAGTTCGGCGATCTTGCGGCCGACCGTCGGATGGCTGGAGCGCAACCGCCGCGCCGCGGCGGCGAAGCTGCGGGTCTCGGCCACCGCGACGAAGGTCTTGCACAGGTCCCAGTCCATCGACTTCCCCCGCCGCGCCGCGGCACGCACTGTTCATTCCTGATTGGTCTCCTGTTCAATATTGAACGACTGGAGCGCGCCGTCCAGCCCTATAATGGACGATAACAAGCGCAGGTCAGCGCCTTCGCCCGGCCTGACGCTCTCAAATCAATATCAATGGATGCGCGCCTAGCCTGGCCGGCCTTGCGCGACAAAGGAGGAACGGATGCCGCTGCCCGCTTCGCTTGCCAATTCGCTCGAACTGCCGGTGGTCGGCTCGCCGCTGTTCATCGTCTCCGGACCGGAACTCGTGATCGCCCAGTGCAAGGCCGGCATCGTCGGCTCGTTCCCCGCGCTGAACGCCCGCCCCGTGGGGAAGCTCGACGAATGGCTGACCCGGATCGAGAACGAGCTTGGCGAGTACAAGGCGCTGCATCCGGAGAAGAAGGTCGCGCCTTACGCGGTCAACCAGATCTGCCACGCCTCCAACGACCGGCTGATGAAGGACATGGAGACCTGCGTAAAGCACAAGGTGCCGATCATCATCACCTCGCTGCGGCCACCGATCGAAATCGTCGAGGCCGCGCATTCCTATGGCGGCGTGGTGTTTCATGACGTGATCAACGTCAAGCATGCGCGGAAAGCCGCCGACCATGGCGTCGACGGCCTGATTCTGGTCTGCGCCGGCGCCGGCGGCCATGCCGGCACGCTGTCGCCGTTCGCGCTGCTGCGCGAGGTCAAGCAGTGGTTCAAGGGCACCGTGTTGTTGTCGGGCGCGATCTCCGACGGCTGGGGTATCGCGTCGGCGCTCGCGCTCGGCGCCGACATGGCCTACATGGGCACGCGCTTTATCGCCACCGCCGAAGCCAACGCCGATCCGGCCTACAAGGCGGCGCTGGTCGAGCACGCGGCGCACGACATCGTCTATTCGAACCTGTTCACCGGCGTGCACGGCAATTATCTCGGGCCCTCGATCGTGGCCGCGGGCCTCGATCCCGACAATCTGCCGCAAAGCGACAAGTCGAAGATGAATTTCGGCTCCGGCGGCAACACCAAGGCCAAGGCATGGCGCGACATCTGGGGCTCGGGCCAGGGCATCGGCCAGATCGCGGATGCGCCGCCGGTGGCCGAACTGGTGGAGCGGTTGAAGGCCGAATTCACTGAGGCCAGCGGCGACTTCCTAAAGCGGGCGCGCGCCTGATTGGCGCTGCGACCTGCATCAACGAAAAAACAAAACAGAGGGATGGGAACAATGAGGCTGTCACGACCTGTATTGACGATCGCATTCGCTTTGCTCGGAAGCGCCACGGCTGTCGGCGACGACGGCAAGGACGAAATCCGCATCGGGCAGACGCTGCCCTATAGCGGACCGGCCTCCGGTTTCGGCATCATCGGCCGGGCGCAGGAGGCCTATTTCGAGAAGATCAACGCCGAAGGCGGCATCAATGGCCGCAAAATCAAGTTCATCAGCCTCGACGATGCGTACTCGCCGCCCAAGACGGTCGAGCAGACCCGAAAACTGGTCGAACAGGAAGAAGTGCTGTTGATGTTCGGTTCGCTCGGCACCGCCACCAACAACGCCGTGCATCGCTACCTCAATGGCAAGAAGGTGCCGCAACTCTTCGTGCTGAGCGGGGCGACCAAATGGGCCGACCCGAAGAATTTCCGCTGGACCATGCCGGGAATGGCGGCCTACCAGTCCGAAGGCGTCGTCTATGCCAAGCATATCCTGCAGACCAAACCCGACGCCAAAATTGCCATCCTTGCGCAGAACGACGATTTCGGCCGCGACTATGTCGCGGGCTTCAAGCGCGGGCTCGGCGACAAGGCCGCGACCATGATCGTATCGGAAGCCAGCTACGAGACCAGCGCGCCGACCATCAGCTCCCAGCTTGCGACGCTGAAGGCCTCGGGCGCCAACGTGATGTTCGGCGTCGTGCTCGGAAAATTCACCTCGCAGATGATCAAGGGCGTTGCCGAGATCAACTGGAAGCCGGACCTGTTCTTCGTGCCGACCTCGGCGTCATCGATCTCGTTCCTGGAACCGGCTGGCCTCGATAATGCCGTCGGCCTGATCTCGTCCAGCAACGTGAAGGACACGCTGGACGTTCAATGGGCCAATGACCCCGGCGTGAAGGAATATTTCGCCTTCATGAAGCAGTATCTGCCGAATGCGGATTTGACCAATTCGAACTATGCTGCCGGCTATCACTATGCGAATCTCATGGTGAAAGTTCTGGTGGCCTGCAAGGACGATCTCAGCCGCGAGAGCATCATGAAACAGGCAGCGTCGCTGCGCGAGGTGCCGCTGCCGCTGCTGTTGCCGGGCATCACCGTATCGACCGCTGCCGACGATTATTTGCCGTTCCAGCAATTGCGGCTGCGCCGCTTCGACGGCAAGAGCTGGGTCGGCTTCGGCGAAATTCTGGACGACCGCTAAAGCAACCAAGAGGAAAAATGACAGCAATCATCGGCGGTGAACGCCAGATCAGCTATCCCGAGATCCACGCCCGCATCGCACGAGCGGCGGCGGGCTTCAGGGCGTTCGGCGTCGGCGGCGTGCCGGTCGGCATGATGCTGCGCAACGATTTTGCGTTCTTCGAAGTCGCGGGCGCGGCGGCGGCGCTGGGCAGCCCAGTGGTGCCGATCAACTGGCATCTGAAGGCCGAGGAAGTCGCCTACATCCTGGCCGACAGCGGCGCCAAAGTGCTGGTCTGCCACGCCGACCTGCTGCCGCAGATTCGCCACGGCCTGCCCGCGGATGTGCGGCTGCTGGTGGTGGCGACGCCGCCGGAAATCGCCGCGGCGTTCAATGTTGCACCTTCGCTGACGCAAGTCCCCGACGGCATGACCGACTGGGATATTTGGCGCGACACGCATGCGCCGTCGCGGGACGCCCCGATCGGCAGCGCACCGATGTTCTACACGTCGGGCACGACCGGCCTGCCCAAGGGCGTGCGCCGCAAGCCGATGACGCCGGAACAGGCTGCCGCCTCGGCGCGCGTCGGCGGCATTGCCTATGGCGTCAAGCCGAACGAGGACCAGGTGATCCTGATGAACGGCCCGATGTATCACTCGGCGCCGAATTCCTACGGCATGCTGGCGTTCCGCAGCGGCTGCACAATCGTGCTCGAACCGCGCTTCGATCCCGAAGACATGCTGCAGCTGATCGAACGCCATCGCGTCACCCACATGCACATGGTGCCGACGATGTTCGTCCGCCTGCTGCGGCTGCCGGATGAAATCAAGCGCCGCTACGATCTGTCGTCGCTGCGCTTCATCGTGCATGGCGCCGCGCCCTGCCCGCCGCAGGTCAAGCGCGCCATGATCGAATGGTGGGGGCCGGTCATCAACGAATATTTCGGCTCGACCGAGACCGGCATTCCGGTGTGGCATTCGGCCGAGGAGGCACTCGCAAAACCCGGCACCGTCGGCCGCGCCATCGACGGCGGCATTGTCAAAATCTTCCGTCCCGACGGTGAGCCGTGCGGCGTCAACGAGCCCGGCGAGATCTTCATGCGGCAGATGTCGGTGCCGGATTTCGACTACCACGGCAAGGCCGAGGCGCGCGCCGAGGCCGGCCGCGACGGCCTCGTCAGCGTCGGCGACGTCGGCTACCTCGACGCGGACGGCTATCTGTTCCTGTGCGACCGCAAGCGCGACATGGTGATCTCGGGCGGCGTCAACATCTATCCGGCCGAGATCGAGAACGCGCTGATCGGCATGGATGGCGTGCGCGACTGCGCGGTGTTCGGTGTCCCCGACGACGAATTCGGCGAACGGCTGTTTGCCTGCATCGAGCCGGAGGCGGATGCGGCGCTATCCCCGGCCGCGGTGCAGGAATTCTTGCGCGGACGGCTCGCCAACTTCAAGGTGCCAAAGGACATCCAGTTCATGGACGCAATGCCGCGCGAAGCCACCGGCAAGATTTTCAAGCGCAAGCTGCGCGATCTGCATGCCGATGGCAGGCTGCGCGCGATCGCGTGAAAGATTGCTCTCCGTACCCTCCACGTCATTGCGAGGAGCGAAGCGACGAAGCAATCCATCTATCCCCGTGCGGAAAGGTGGATTGCTTCGCTTCGCTCGCAATGACGAACAATCGAACAGCGTTTTAAACGTCTTTGCTGTTGCAAAACGGTCATCGGACGGCGCAAAGATCGCTGCATGTGAAGATGCAGGGATCGAAACAATGCCATCCACCGATTTCGTCGTCGCCCGCAACGATCTGCAGCAATGCAAGGTGATCGAAACGCAACTGCCCGAAGCGGCCGCGCTGCCTGACCAGGCGCTGCTGGTGAAGGTCACGCGCTTCGCCTTCACCGCCAACAACATTACTTACGCGGTGCTGGGCGATCACCTGAAGTATTGGCAGCTATTCCCGGCGCCCGAAGGTTTCGGCAACGTTCCGGTATGGGGATTTGGCGAGGTGGTTGCCTCCAAGCATCCCGGGATTGCCGCTGGCGAAACGCTGTTCGGCTATTTCCCGATGGCGACGCATCTCGTGATCGAAGCCGCCGATGTCTCCAAGCGCGGCCTGCGCGACGCCGCCGCGCACCGGCAGGGCGTGGCGCCGGTCTACAACGCCTATGTGCGCGTCAGCGGCGACCCGGCGTTCGAAGGCAAGCAGGGCGACTATCAGGCGCTGCTGCGGCCTTTGTTCATGCTGTCATTCCTGGTCGACGACTTCCTCGCCGAGAATGAATTCTATGGCGCGAAAAGCGTGATGCTCTCCTCTGCCTCGAGCAAGACGGCCTATGGGCTCGCCCATCTCGTGCATGCGCGGCGCATCAAGGTGATAGGCCTGACGTCGGCCGGAAATGCCGACTTCGTCAAATCGCTGGGCTGCTACGACGAGGTCGTGACCTATGACAACGTTAGCTCGCTGCCGACGAGGTCGGCGGTCGCGTATGTCGATATGGCGGGCAACAGCCCGTTACGTGCGACGCTGCACCGGCACTTCGGCGAGCAAATGAAGTACAGCGGAATCATTGGGCTCACCCATCGCAAGTCATCGCCGGATGAACCGGAGCAGCTCCTGCCGGGCGCCAAGCCCAAGTTTTTCTTCGCGCCGGACCATATCCGCAAGCGCGCCAAGGAATGGGGACCGGGCGGCGTCGACTTGCGGTTTGGCGCGGCGTGGTCCACCTTCGTCCCGAATCTGGACCGATGGATGGACGTGCGCGAAGGCCATGGGCCTGCGGCAGTTCAACGCGGCTATCTCGACACCCTCAACGGCCGCGTCCCGCCGGATCAGGGGTTGATCCTGTCGCTATCGGAATAACCGATATCTCCTCACGCCCGTTCTGCGCCGTCCCGAATAGGTATAGGCTCCTTAGACAGGGAAACGCCGCGGAGACGGCACGTGATGGGAAACGCCCATGCTCGACAGGACGGACGACAGTTCGGTAGCCGCCGACACTTGGCTTGCGCAGTTCGAGGAAGCGCTCGGAAACGCCGATGAAGCCCTGCTGAAGTCACTGTTCCACCCCGACAGCTACTGGCGCGACGTGCTGGCGTTGAGCTGGAACATCCAGACGGTGAACGGCAGAGACGCGATCCTGAAGGCGCTGCCGCCGCTGGCCCGCAACATGGCGCCGAGCGGCTTTGCCATCGCCCCCGATCGCGCCGCGCCGCGCAGGGTGATGCGCGCCGGCACCAACGCCATCGAGGCCATCTTCAAGTTCGAGACCGAGGTCGGGCGCGGCAACGGTATCATCCGCCTGATCCCCGATGCGGACGACGGCAATCGCCTGAAGGCCTGGACGCTCTTGACCGAGCTTGGCGAGCTGAAGGGTTTTGAGGAACAGCTCGGTGTCAACCGGCCACGCGGCAATGCCTATTCGCGCGATTTTCGCGGGCCGAACTGGCTCGACCTGCGCAACGCCTCGGCCGGCTATGCCGACCGCGATCCGACCGTCCTCGTCATCGGCGGCGGCCAATCCGGCCTCTCCATCGCCGCGCGGCTGAAGCAGTTGAACGTCGATACGCTGATCGTCGATCGCGAGCAGCGTATCGGCGACAACTGGCGCAAGCGCTACCATGCGTTGACGCTGCACAATCAGGTGCAGGTCAACCATTTGCCCTATCTGCATTTCCCGCCGAACTGGCCGACCTACATTCCAAAGGACAAGCTCGCCAACTGGTTCGAAGCCTATGTCGAGGCCATGGAGCTGAATTTCTGGACCGAGACCGAGTTCGAAGGCGGCAGTTATGACGAGGAGGAAGGCCGCTGGACGGTGACGCTGCGCCGCGCCGGCGCCAGGCGCACCATGCATCCGCGCCATGTCGTGCTGGCGACCGGCGTCAGCGGCATTCCAAGCGTTCCTGAGATTGCGGGGCTGAAGGATTTCGCCGGCAAGGTGATGCATTCCAGCCAGTATGACGACGGCGAGAACTGGAAGGGCAAGCGCGCCATCGTGATCGGCACCGGCAATAGCGGCCACGACATCGCGCAGGACCTGCATTCGAGCGGCGCTCAGGTCACGCTGTTCCAGCGCTCGTCGACGCTGGTGGTCAGCATCGAGCCATCGGCGCAACTGGTCTACGCGCCCTACAATGAGGGCACGTTGGAGGATAACGATTTGATCGCGACCTCGATGCCGCTCAAGCTGGCGCGCAAGAGCCACGCGTTGACGGCGGAAAAATCCAAAGCGCTCGACCAGGAATTGCTCGACGGCCTGGAGCGCGTCGGCTTCAAGCTCGATTTCGGCGAAGACAATACCGGCTGGCAGTTCAAATATCTCACCCGCGGCGGCGGCTATTATTTCAACGTCGGCTGCTCCGATCTGATCGTCAAAGGCGATATCGCGCTGAAGCAATTCGCCGATCTCGACACGTTCACGGCCGACGGGGCGAGGATGAAATGCGGCGAGACCATTGCCGCCGACCTCGTGGTGCTGGCCACCGGCTACAAGCGCCAGGAAGAACTGGTGCGCAAGCTGTTCGGCGAGACAGTGCAGAAACGTGTCGGCACGATATGGGGATTCGGCGACGAGCAGGAACTACGCAACATGTACACCCGCACCGGCCAGCCCGGCCTCTGGCTGATCGCCGGCGGCCTCGCGCAATGCCGCATCGGTTCAAAACACTTGGCGCTGCAGATCAAGGCGATCGAGGAGCGCTTGCTGCCGCGCTGACGCCAGCGTCATCGGCGCTTTCATCAGGATGGGTTCCTCTTCGACCTGGCCTTGCGGGCGCAGGCTATTGCGGCCGTTCCAGCAGACGTCGTTGGATCAACCAGCGCGCCCCACGGCTCCATGCTACATTGGCGCCCATGCGCAGGTCGGTCTGCTGGACGTCGACCAGCCCGCCGGATCGGGCATCGCGAATTTTATAGGTCACTGCGTATTCCGTTCGCGTGATCCGCGTGACGATCCCGATCATGGACTGATCTGCGGCAAGCCCGGCGGCGATCCCGGCTTCGCAGCCTTCGCAGTCGCGCAATTGTCCCGCCTTGGCAATTTGCTCGTTTGCGGTGCCAGTGTCGACCAATTGGTAGCGTCCGGATTCCGCGATCAGCCGTCGAGCTTCTTCCGTCGAATGCCGCAATTGCTCGCGGTCGATGTCGTCGGCGGGGACGTAGGGAGCCGCAGCGCTGAAATCCACCAGTTCGAACGGAAAGACCGCAATTTTGACCGGAGACGGCGGGACGGCTTCGGCGGCACCGGCAACAGCGCTGCTGGCAAGGAGCATGGCCGGAGCGAGGATAAACGTAATGCTGCGCATTGATCCGTACCTCCGCGAGACGGTGTGGGCTCGAGCGGTAGCGTCCGAGTTCATCTTCGATCGGGGCGGGCATTCCGCCCGCTCGAGTCTACCAAGTACCTAGGTCACGGCGGCTGATCCGCAATGGGTCATGGCGGCCCTGCGCAAAATCCGCTCGCGATCCGAAGCGGCCTCTGCGACACTTGGCTAAAGACGTCACATCAGGGGGAAACACATGCCGGCGATTCTCGGCTCGGGCGAGCATCGTTACCGAGTCGTCGAAAATTGGGCGAAGCTGCCGGACGGGTGGAGTTTAACCGATGCCGCTTCGGTCGCGGTCGACAGCAAGGACCGCATCTATGTCTTCAACCGCGGCGACCATCCGATGGTGGTGCTGGATCGCGAGGGCAATTTCATCACCAGCTGGGGCGAAGGCCTGTTCAACCGCGCCCACGGCCTGCATATCGACGCCGACGACAATCTGTACTGTACCGATGACGGCGACCATACCGTGCGCAAGTGTACGACCGACGGCAAGGTGCTGCTGACGATCGGCATCCCGAACAAGCCCGCACCGTTCATGAGCGGCGAGCCGTTCCACCGCTGCACGCATACCGCGCTGTCGCCGAAGGGCGAGATCTATGTTTCCGACGGCTACGGCAATGCCTGTGTCCACAAATACTCGCCGGACGGAAAATTGCTGAAAACCTGGGGCGAGCCCGGCACCGATCCCGGCCAGTTCAACATCGTCCACAACATCGCCACCGATGCCGACGGCTGGGTCTATGTCGCCGACCGCGAAAACCACCGCGTGCAGGTGTTCGACGGCAACGGCAAGTACGAGACGCAGTGGAACTTTCTGCACCGGCCCTGCGCGCTGTGTTGCTGCGGCGGCAAGCAGCCGACCTTCATTGTCGGCGAGCTCGGCCCCGGCATGGCGGTCAACCGCAAGGTGCCCAATCTCGGCCCGCGGCTTTCGATCGTCGATTCAAAAGGCAAACGGATCGCCCGCCTTGGCGGCGAGAACGGTCCGGGGCTGGAGGCCGGCAAATTCCTCGCGCCGCACGGCATCGCGATGGACTCGAAGGGCGACATCTATATCGGCGAAGTCGGCGTCACCGACTGGAAGACCAGCTTTCCGGACACCCCGATGCCGCCGGAGGTTCGGGTGAGCCGCTGCCTGCAGAAGCTGGAGAAGATTTAGCATAGGAACCTCAGAGGACCGAGAGCGGCGAAGCCATCCAGACCGCCGCTTTCAAAGCTCGCCGATCGCCTCCCGCCTGCGCTTGTCGGATTCTTCCGCGTAGCGCCGCATGGCATGGGCCTCGGTGAGAATCCCGACCGGCCGGCGTTCGCCGTCGGCTTCGACCACCGCCAGCGATTCCGCTTCAGCGGCGTCAAAGACGGCGATGGCTTCCTGAATGTTCATGACCGGATGCAGCACGACCTCCCGATGATGCAGGATGCCGATAAGGCCGCGCGCGGCATCGATATCCGGTGCGTGCGCTTCGGCGACCAGCGCCAACCCGACATAGCGCCCGGTGGCGTCGACCGCGACGACTTGCGTTTTCGATCCCAGCGGAAATTTCACCCGGAAGTCCTCGATCCCGATACCGGCGTCGACCGTGGCGACATCCGGCCGCATCAGGCGCCGCACCGTGAGATCGCGGATCCAGCCGACATCGGCGGCGCTGCGGATGGTCTCGCCGCGCAGATGCAGGCGCCAGGTCGCAAAGGAGTAGCCGAACAATTCGCGGGTGATCTGGGTGGAGATGATGACCGCGGCCAGCACGACCGTGGTGAGCCAAAGATTGCCGGTCGATTCCAGTGCGATGAACGACATCGTCAGCGGGCCGCCGATCACGGACGCCGACAGCGCGCTCATCCCGATCACGGCATAGACATTGGGATCCAGCGCAAGACCCGGCCAGACCCAATCGACGCCGGCGGCGTACAGGCGGCCGCCGAGCGCCCCCATCAACAGCGTGGCGAAGAACAATCCACCGCGAAAGCCGGAGCCGAGCGAGATAATCGAAGCCAGCGCCTTCAGGACGAAAACGCCGGCGATGATCTGCAACGGCAGCGAGACGAGGCCGGAAAAATGCAGTGCGCCATGCCCCGACGACATTACCTGCGGCGTCAGCAGCGCGAGCAGACCGACCCCGAGGCCGCCGAGCGCCGGACGCAGCGGCGGCCAGAGACGGGTTTTCGCAAGCCCCATCTCGCATAACGCCACGCCGCGCATTATGAGGATACCGAACAACGCCGCCAGAACGCCGAGCAGCGCGGCAACCGCAAGATCGCGCCCGACCACGTTGCCGACCGGACCGACGCTGATGCCGAGCGACAGCGCTTCAAATCCATGGGTGACAAAATAGCCCGCCACCGCGGCGACGCCGACCGGCGTCAGGCCGGCCGACGTATAGCCCCCGATCACAAGTTCGAAAGCATAGAAGGCGCCGGCGAGCGGAGCGCCGAACGCGCCCGAGATCGCAGCCGCCGCTCCGCAGCCGACCATGATGCGCTGGTCCGCGCGACGCAGGTGAAATCCACGGCCGAGCGAAGCGGCAAGGCCGCTCGCAAGCTGGGTGTATCCCGCTTCAAGGCCGACCGACGCCCCGACCCCGCTGGACCAGGTGGTCTGCAATGCCACGATGACGCTGCCGCGAAACGACATCCGCCCGCCGTGGAGGGCGTTGGCCTCGATCGGATCGATCTCGCGCGCGGGCCGCCAGCGCAGCAGCAGCAGGAGGGCCACCCCCAGCAGCAAGCCGCCGAGACTTGGAACCAGCACGGCTCGCAGCGTCTCGATGCTCGGCTGGCTGGAAAGCCGCTCCGTCATGCTGATATTGAACAGCAGCGCGTGCAGGGCGGCCACCGCCACGCTCATCGCCAGCACCACTAGCCCGCCAATGGTTCCGATCATCGCCGCCAGGACCACCAGGCTGGTTTCATGGGCGCGAACGAACGCCCGCAACCGGCGCGGCGCCTCAAGATAACGTGAAGGGGTGGCCATTCCTGGGGTCCGCCAGCCGCTGAACAATGCCTGTCGGTCCGGTTTAGCGGTCTTCACGGCCATGTTGCAAATCCGGGCGGAACGGTGGCAGCGGCGGATAAGCCCCGGAACGCTCTTCACAATCCCGTCACGCTGCCTGTAGTATGCAAGGCGCATGCTGCTTCGCAGCTAACATGGGGGTCAGGAGCGTTACTTGAACGCACATGTCTCGCAAGGCGGTTGGCCGGTATTGGTGCTGAACGCGGATTTCCGGCCGCTGAGTTACTACCCGCTGTCTCTCTGGTCGTGGCAGGACGCGATCAAGGCGGTGTTTCTCGATCGCGTCAACATCGTTGAGCATTACGATCGCGCGGTGCACAGCCCGAGCTTCGAGATCCAGCTTCCGAGCGTGGTGTCGCTGAAGTCGTTCGTCAAACCGACCACGCATCCCGCCTTCACCCGGTTCAACGTCTTCCTGCGCGACCGCTTCGTCTGCCAGTACTGCCACGCGCATGACGACCTCACCTTCGATCACATCATCCCGCGCAGCAAGGGCGGCCAGACCACCTGGGAAAACGTGGTCGCCGCCTGCTCGCCGTGCAATCTGCGCAAGGGCAATCTGACGCCGCAGCAGGCGCGGATGTTTCCGCGGCAAGCGCCATTCGCGCCAACGGTGCATCAATTGCATCGCAACGGGCGATTGTTTCCGCCGAACTATCTGCACGATAGCTGGCTGGATTATCTTTATTGGGACACCGAGCTGGATCCGTAAGACGATTATCGCGGATCGCCCGACAGCAACCGCCGTCCGATGGGTTCTCCCGAAACCAACGCTTCCCATTTGTTCTCGCATTGACGAGCGACCATGCAAGACGCGAGAACCGATGCAGACGGTCAGAGACTGTTTTCCGAGAATATACGACCTAATCGCCCACAATTGATCAGATCGCTCACGCTGACGCACGCCGTTCTCTACGGGCTCGGCGTGACGATCGGCGCCGGAATCTATGTGCTCGTGGGAGCGGCCGCCGGACGGAGCGGCATGCACGCGCCGTTGGCGTTTATTGCCGCCGCGTTCGTCATGGGATTGACCGCGGCGTCGTTTGCCGAGTTGGGCACCCGGATGCCGGTCGCGGCGAGCGAGGCCGCTTACGTCCAGGCCGCATTCAATAGGAAATGGCTCAGCGGTGCGGTGGGATTGCTCGTCGTCGGCGCTGCCGCCATTTCTGGAGCAACCATAAGTGTTGGGAGCGCCGGATACCTCGGTGTATTCATTCCGCTTCCAGCGTCCTACATCATCGCCGCCGTCGTGGTGACAATGGGCGCCATTGCGTGCCTCTCCGCCGTGCAGTCGATCAGCTTTGCGGGATTGATGACGGTGGTTGAAATTGGCGGGCTGCTGCTCATCGTTGCAGCGAGTCTCTTCGACAGCGGTCCCCTGATCTCGCGATTGCCGGAACTATGGCCTGCCGTCGACGATCTGACGGCCTGGACCGGCGTCGCGCAAACGACCCTGCTTGCCGTATTTGCGTTCATCGGCTTCGAGCATCTGGTGAACATTTCCGAGGAAATGAAGAATCCACGGCGCACGTTGCCCTGGGCTCTGTTCATCACGCTCGCGGTCACCGCGGTTCTGTATGCCTCGGTGGCCTGGATCGCCGTTACCGCCGTGCCGCCGGCGGAGCTGGCGAGATCGTCGGCCCCTCTTGCGCTGGTCTTTCAGCGCTTGACCGGACTTCCGCTGCACGTGCTGAGCGCAATCGCAATCGTCGCGACCGTCAACGGAATCATCGTCCATATGATCATGATCGGGCGCGTGCTCTATGGCCTCGCTGGTCAGGGAAATCTTCCATCATTCCTCGCGACGGTAAATCGCAGGAGCGGCGCGCCGGTTATCGCGACCGGCTTCGGGATTGCGGCCATCCTGATACTGGCGCTCGGTGTCCCTCTGACGGGACTGGCCGAATGGACGTCGCGGCTTACGCTCGGAATCTTTGCGTTCGTAAATCTCGCTCTCATCCGGATCAAGGCCACGGAGGCGACGCCCCCGTCGGGTGTGTTCCTCGTGCCGATGTGGGTTCCGGTGGTGGGATTGGCAACCAGCATCTTGTTGATCCTTGTCGACCTCCACGCATAGCTGCTGGCGGCATTCAAAGACCTCCAGCTCATCCACCTGCTGACTGGAATAATCTTCACGCGAGTGGCTATCGTCCGCGCCGCGGGGCGGCATCAGTAGCGCAGGCAAGCTGTCTCTTCACTCCCCTTCGCAATTCTGTCACGATAGCTTTGAGACACCCGCAGAAACACAAGAGCGGCATCAACGCCCCAACGGAAACGCCCATGCTCATTCCCATCGCTGACGTGCCACGCTGGTATGCCGAACGGAAACCGAAAGACACGATTGCGGTCAGTCATGGCGCCGATGCCATCACCTGGGAGCAGCTCGAGCGCAACGCCAACCGACGCGCGCGCGCCTTCGCTGCCAAGGGTGTGAAGCCCGGCGATTTCGTCGCCATCGGGCTACCCAACAGCAATGTGTTTTTCGAGACCACCTTTGCGGTGTGGAAATGCGGCGCGACGCCGACGTCGCTGACCTGGCGGCTGCCGCGCGGCGAAGCCGCAGCCGTGCTCGACATTCTCAAGCCGTCGCTGGTGGTCGGCGGCCAGCCGGACTGGAGCGCGCCCAATTCACTGCCCGCCGATTTCGTGCCGGACGGCTTCTCCGACGAACCAATCGACAACCCGGTGGCGCGCTACTGGAAGGCGATGACCAGCGGCGGCTCGACCGGCCGGCCGAAAGTGATCCTCGATCACAAGCCCGCCGTGGTCGATACCGCCGGACCGGCGGCGCTCGGCATGCCACTCGGCGCTTCCCTGCTCAATCCCGGCCCGCTCTACCACAACGCCCCCTTCATCGTTTCGCACACCGCGCTGTTCAACGGCGGACGCGTCACCGGCCTCGTCAAATTCGACGCCGAGGAATGCTTGCGCCTGATCGAGGCCAGCCGGGTACAGTGGGTTAATTTCGTGCCCACCATAATGCACCGGATCTGGGTGCTGCCCGACGCGGTGCGCAACCGCTACGACTTGTCGAGCCTGCAGGTCGTGTTTCACATGGCCGCGCCGATGCCGCCATGGCTGAAGGAAAAATGGATCGAGTGGCTGGGGCCCGAGCGCATCTACGAACTCTATGGCGGTACCGAAGCACAGGGCGCCACGATCATATCGGGCGTTGAATGGCTCGAACACCGCGGCTCGGTCGGCAAGATCGGCGAGACCGCGCGTTTGCGCATTATCGGCGAAGACGGCAACGAGGTCGCCACCGGCGAGACCGGCGAAATCTATTTCCTGCCCAATGACGGCGCGGGCTCTACTTATCACTATCTCGGCGCCGAGCCGAAGCGCCGCGCCGACGGCTGGGAATCGCTCGGCGACATCGGAAGGCTGGATGCGGAAGGCTATCTTTATCTCGGCGATCGCCTCGCCGACATGATCCTGCGCGGCGGTGCGAACATCTATCCGGCGGAAGTCGAGGCCGCGGTGACGGAACATCCCGAGGTGCGCTCCTGTGTCGTCGTCGGACTCCCCGATCCGGAATTCGGTCAGCGCGTGCACGCGATCCTCGAACTCGACGGCAGCACGGACGCGCAGGCCGTTGCCGACGGCATGGCCGCGTTCCTGGCCGACCGGCTCAGCCGCTACAAGCACCCGGAAAGCTTTGAGGCCGTCACCGTCGGCCTGCGTGACGATTCCGGCAAGGTCCGCCGCACCTTGCTGCGCGACGAACGCGCAGGCTGGCTCAGGGATAACCGCGATTTCCGGATCATGCCGTCCCGCGCACGCGCCAAGGCGGATTGAAGCCGGATTGAAGGCGGCGGTAGACTCCCTTCCGCGAGGTTTTACAGCCACACATCCAGCGGTAGGATGCCTTGATCGGCGTGCCGAATGGCGAGCGGCCGAACCGTAAGGGGCTGCAATGTCATTCCGCAAGGACAACAGGGATTACGAGGCCTGGCTGGCCAAGCAGTGCGACATCGTCAAAAACGACATCGCCTACAAGCACCGCCGGATGAAAAAGAGTCCCTTCATCTTCTTGCGGGCGACCTATTTCCGCTGGGCCAGAAAAATCGGCGACTGGTGCCCGCAGCTGATGGACGCACCGCAGCTGCTTGCGATCGGTGATCTGCATCTGGAGAATTTCGGGACCTGGCGCGACGCCGACGGGCGTCTGGTCTGGGGCGTCAACGACTTCGATGAAGCCGCCGTGATGCCCTATGTGCTCGATCTGGTCCGGCTTGTGACCAGCATTCAGCTTGCGCCGCATCCGGCGATCGACCCCAGGCACGCCGCCAACGCCGTGCTCAAGGGCTATCGCGAGGGCCTCGAAGACCCACAGCCGACCCTGCTTTTCGAGGGCCAAACTTGGTTGCGACCCTATGCCGAGCCCGCGAAAGGCAAGCCGAAGAAATTCTGGAACGACGTCGATAGCTATAAGGAATACGCGCCGCCGCCCAGAATCGCCAGGGCGCTGATCGAAAGCCTGCCCAACGGCACAGACAAAGAGAGCATTCGATTGTGCCGCCTGCTCCATAAGGGTGGCGGCAGCCTCGGACGGCCGCGCTACGTTGCGGTCGGCTATTGGCGCGGCGGCCAGGTGTTACGTGAGGCCAAGGCGCTGGTGCCCTCGGCGTGGTATTGGGCCAACGATCCGGGAAAGTCCCGGAAATCGAATTTCCTTGCGTTGGCAAGCAGCCGATATCGCGCGCCGGATCCGTTTCTCGACGCGCGCCATCAATTCGTCTTTCGGCGCATCGCTGCCGATTCCCAAAAGATCGAACTGGGCGCTGACGCCGGCAAGAAAATGCACCTCAATCTGCTCCGGGCGATGGGTTTCGACGTGGCGTCGGTCCACGCGGCTGGTTCAGTGCCGATCAAGGCGCTGCAGGCCGACCTTGGGAAACGCCCGCGCGGCTGGTTGAATGCCGCCGCAGAGATTGCGGTTGATAAGGTCAAGCGCGATTATCGGGAATGGCGGAACTAACGCCGCTTCCATCGGTGCGCAAAGCGCAAACTGCGCTCAATCTGCGATCTCGATCCGTGGCCATTTCGCTGATATAATCCGGCAAAATTGTCGCTGACAGGACCGCGATCTATTCGGGTTGCGCGGCGTTGGTGGTGGACGCGCAACCGTATGGGAGACCCTTCATGCCCTCTTTGACCGAATGGAGAGTGCCGCCCGCAAACCAGCCGCGTCCGGGCGACTACGCATTCGACCTCGACAAAGCCCTGTCGTCGGTGGTCGGGCTGCATTCCATCATCCCGCCTGACGCCTTCAGCGCCGAGACGCTCGGCACCGAACGCGCCGGCAATGGCGTCGTAATCGATGACGGGCTGGTGCTGACGATCGGCTATCTGATCACCGAAGCCGAAGCGGTGTGGCTGCATCGCGGCGACGGCCGCGTGGTGGAAGGCCACGCGCTCGGCTTCGATTTCGAATCCGGCTTCGGCCTGGTGCAGGCGCTCGGCGACCTCGATCTCGAGCCGCTGCCGCTCGGCTCTTCCGCCGCCGCCCAGATCGGCGATCGTGTGGTGGTCGGCGGCGCCGGCGGGCGCACGCGCTCGGTCGCCAGCCAGATCGCGGCCAAGCAGGAATTCGCCGGCTATTGGGAGTACCTGCTGGATGAGGCGATCTTCACCCATCCCGCGCATCCCAATTGGGGCGGCACCGGGCTGATCTCGAGCCGCGGCGAACTGATCGGCATCGGCTCGCTGCAGCTCGAACGCGAGCGCGAGGGCAAGGCCGAGCATGTCAACATGATCGTGCCGATCGATCTGCTGAAGCCGGTGCTCGACGACATCAGGAAGTTCGGCCGCGTCAACAAGCCGGCACGGCCGTGGCTCGGCATGTACACCACCGAAATCGACAACCGCGTCGTGGTGGTCGGCATCGCCAGCAAGGGGCCGGCCGCGCGCGCCGAGCTCAAGACCGGCGATGTCATCCTCGCAGTCAACGGCGACAAGATCGCCAGCCAGACCGGCTTCTACCGGAAACTCTGGTCGCTCGGCGCCGCCGGGGTCGACGTGCCGCTCACCGTCTACCATGAGGGCGTCACTTTCGACGTGGTGCTGAGTTCGACCGATCGCGCCAAGCTGTTGAAGGCGCCAAGGCTGCACTGAACCAAGGCTTCATTGAATTAAGGCTGCATTGAGCAAGCCTCCATTGGAAGCAGAGTATGCCCGATGAGCCAGGCCGTGGTGGACGACATCGTGGCCGTGCTGCCGCCGCTGCTGCAGTCGCTCGAAGCGCTCAGCTTCATCGCGCGCTACCTGAACCCGCCGGATTTCGACCGCGTGATGGCAGCGGCGGGCGAGCCGGACGCAGCCTTGCGCGCCGTTCGGCCGCGGCTCGCGCAATGGCCCGCGGATTTCGCTCACATCAGGACGCCGCTCGAAACGGCAAGCGATGCGGCGCTCACTGCGTTCGAAGCCTTGCGCGTCGTGCAAAACGGCCACGGCGATTTCGTCAGCCTGTTTCGCGCGCTGCGTTACGTGCCGCGCGCGCAGGAAGCGCTCTATGCGCTGTCGGCAAGATTGCCGCCCGTGAACCAGTTCTTTATCGATCCCGCGCTGCACGGAGACGCCGATCTCGCGGCGCGGCTGGCGGCGCCGGCCAACGAAAACACCGGCGTCTTCCACAATCAGAACGAGCCCGGCAGCCGCGGCGGCTTCTCGCTCTACGTGCCGGAATATTACACGCCCGACCGCGCTCTTCCGTTGGTGATGGCGCTGCACGGCGGCAGCGGCAATGGCCGCGGCTTCCTCTGGAGCTGGCTGCGCGATGCCCGCAGCCGCGGCGCGATCCTGGTCGCACCAACCGCCACCGGCAACACCTGGGCATTGATGGGCGACGACACCGATACGCCGAACCTGATGCGCATCCTGGAATCCGTGCGGGCGCGCTGGAATGTCGATCCGGGCAGGATGCTGCTGACCGGAATGAGCGACGGCGGCACCTTCTGCTACGTGACGGGTTTCGACAGCGCATCGCCCTTCACCCACCTCGCCCCAGTGTCGGCGACATTTCATCCGCTGATGGCGGAAATGGCCGATGCCGACAGGTTGCGCGGCCTGCCCGTTCATATCGTGCATGGCCGGCTCGACTGGATGTTTCCGGTGCAAGTGGCGCGGCAGACCAGCCAGGCGCTGTCGGCAGCCGGCGCCAAGGTCACCTACCGCGAACTCGACGATCTCAGCCATACCTATCCGCGCGAGATGAACGCGGAGATCCTGCAGTGGCTGGGCAGCGAAGCCTGACCAGATACGACAACTTCCTTCCACCGCAGCGCCGCATTAACGCCCGCAAAGTCGCGTTCGGTGGCGACGGAACCATACCGCGACACCTGCGTTGTGGTCCGAGACGGAGGGATATTCCATGCGGACGTTTGTCGGAATGATTTTGGGTGCGCTGCTGCTGGTTTGCGGCGTCTATGTCTACGATTCCATGCAGACGTCGAGCGTCGCGAACGGCCAGGTCGCCCAGGCCAATCGCACCATCGTCAACTGGGACGTGGCGGCCGCCGACTGGGCCAAGCTGAAGACGCGCGCCCATGAGGATTGGGTCAAGATTTCGTCGAAGTAATTTGCAAGCTGAAATAACACACGCCGTCGTTCCGAACGACGGCGTGTGTTATGACGACTGCTAGTTGCTCTTCTTCGCCTTGCGCGCGTCGGCAATCACCATCTCGAATTGCGCCATGGTCAGGATTCCCGGCACGCGGAACTTGCCGACGATGAAGGACGGCGTGCCCTTGAATCCGAAGGCCACCGCCTGATCGTGGTTGCGGGCGAGGATGGTGTCGATCGACTTGGCGTTGGTCGTGAGGTCACGGTTGAGGCGATCCATGTCGATGCCGGCGCCGGCCAGCAATTCGCGGATGCGCGGTTCGGTCAATTTCGAGCTGACGCCGATCATCGCCTCATGCGCGGCCATGTACTTGCCCTGATACTTCGCCGCCAGCGCCATCCGCGCCGCGAATTTCGAAACCTCGCCAAGGATCGGCCAGTCCTTCAGCACCAGGCGGACCTTGCCGTCGTCCTGAACCACCTGCTGGATCTCGGGCGCGATCTTGCGGCAGTACGGGCAATTGTAGTCGAACCACTCGACGATGTTGATGTCGCCGTCGGGATTGCCGGCCGAGGGTACCTCAGGGTCGCGCAGCACCAGCGCTTCCGTGAGCACGTCGTCGCTGCCTTGCGCGAGCGCCGGTCGCGACGCCGGGCCGAGCAGCGCGGCACCGCCGCCAAGCAAGCCGAGCGCCTTACGCCGTGTGCATCCCGGGTTGGTCCCGGCCGGATTGTTCGATCGCTTCATGTGGGTCTCGCGAAGGGCTGCATCCCCTGTCTACGCCGGAGATAGGGATATGTTACGCGCCAGCATATAGAGCGCCACCGCAATAATGACCACGGCGAACACGATATTGAGCGCGCCGCGGCGCTCGGCGAGGTGCCGCGCCGAACGCGTGCCGGCCAATCCGCCGGCGATGCCGCCCGCGACGAACAGCCCGGCCAATGCCCACGACACCAGCCCGGACCAGGCATAGCTGGCGGCCGTGGTCAGGCCGAACGCGGTCACCGCGACCAGCGAGGAGGAGACCGCGTTCATGATCGGCATGCCGGTCGCCAGCATCAGGGCCGGCACGATCAGGAATCCGCCGCCGATGCCGAAAAATCCGGACATGGTCCCGGTCGCGAGGCCGAGGCCGGCGATGGCCGGCATGTTCGACATCGAGACCTTGACGTCAGGCAGGCCGATGCGCGATCGCGTCTTCAGCATCAGAAGCGCGATCACGATCATCACCAGCGCGAACAGTGCCAGCAGCCGTTGACCGTCCATCATCTTGCCGAGGATCGAGCCGCCGAAGGCGCCGGCCATGCCGGCCGCGGCAAATATCAAAGCAACGGGCCACACCACGGTGCCACCGCGCGCATGGTTGGACAGGTTGATCGCGGCATTGGCAGCCACCGCGATCGCGCTGGTGCCGATCGCGACATGGGGCTCCGCCACGCCGACCACATAGACCATCAGCGGCACCGCGAGAATCGAGCCGCCGCCGCCGACCAGGCCGAGCGAAAACCCGACCAGCATCCCCGACGCCAGTCCCAGCACGCCTTGCGCGGCTGATATGATCAAGATGAAGGACTCAATTGCACAGCCGGACCATAGAAGGATTTTTCACGTCCTGCTATGCTGATAGCATAAGTATGCACTGCAGCACGGTCAGGCCGGTGCGTGCGCTCCGTCCTTGGCGGCACCCTCGCGGGCCGGCAGCGCCATCAGCGTGCCGCTCATGGTTGCGATCAAGATCTCGACCCCGTCATGCGTTGCGTAGGCGCGGGCCTCGCACACTGTCAGGGTGCGGCCGGGCTTGACGACGGTGGCGCGGAAGGCGAAGCGCTCGCCGCGCGCGGGCGCCAGCAGGTTGGTCTTGAATTCCACGGTGAGAATTCCCGTTGCCACCGGCATCAGCGTGAAGGCCGCGATGCCGCAGGCAGTGTCGAGACCTGCGGTGATGATCCCGGCATGGACGAAGCCGTGATGTTGGGTGAGGTCGACGGAATAGTCCATCGCCAGGTCGACCTCGCCCGGCTCCAGCCGCGCGATCGAAATGCCGAGCGTCTTCATCGCCCGCTGCTGCTCGAACGTGTGAATCGCGATTGCGCGGTAATCCGGGTTCTTCGGCTGGAAGCGTGACATGCGGCTCACGCCAACGCCGGTTCGAGGTGCTTTTCAGCCGCGTTACGGATCGCGGGCGCGAACGGCGTCGACTTCCGCGCCTGCCGGTCCATGTGCACGCCGACGAATTCGCAAGCTGCGGCGATCTCGCCGGTTTCGGCGTTGCGCATCTCATGCATGAAGCGGATCGACTTGTCGCGGATTTCCAGCAGCCGGCTCCTGACCTCGACGATGTCGCCGGCCAGCAGCTCGCGCTTGTAGGTGATGGTCTGCTGCACGGCGGCCATGCCGCGGCCGGATTCGCGCAAGTAGGACGGCGTCAGGCCGAGCCGGGCGAACAGGTTCCAGTTCGCCTCGTCGAACTTGCCGACATACCACATGATGTTCATGTGCCCGACATGGTCGCATTGCCAGGGATAGACCGTGCCGCGATAGGTCGCGTCCGTCTCCATCGTTCGCTCCCGCCTTTCTCATTCTGATACGGTAGCGTATCAGGCCGCATTCGGGTTAGCAATACGGTACCGTATCAAGAATCGGTGAGACCGGACCATGGGCGACGCCAAGGCAGATGTGCGCAGCGAGAGCTGGATCGAGGCCGGCTTTGAGGAAATCGCCAGGTCCGGCGTCGAGGGAGTGCGGGTCGAGGTGCTGGCAAAAAACCTCGGCGTCACCAAGGGCGGCTTCTACCGCCGCTTCCGCGACCGCGCGGCTCTGCTCGAGGCCATGCTGCGGCACTGGAGCGAGGGCCGCATCGCCGCGATCGAAAGACACACCAGCCTCGACGGCGCGACCGCGCGCGAGCGGCTGAAGGTGCTGATCGCGCTTTATTCCGAACGGATGAATACCGAAGGCATGGCGGTTGAGCTCGCGATCCGGCAATGGGCCCGGTCCGACGAGCTTGCCGCCAACGCGGTGGCCAGCGTCGACGCCGCGCGGCTGAAGAATGTCGGGCATCTCTACCGCGCGACGGGGCTTCCGGCGGAGGAAGCCGACGCGCAGGCGTTCCTGTTCTACTGCTTCGTGTTCGGCCAGAGCCTGCTGTTTCTCGAGCGCGGCCCGCGCAAGCGCGCGCAACTGGTGGCGAAGTCGGCCGAAACATTGCTCCGCGAATTGTAGGCGCGGCCGAAGCATCCGGCCGCGCCCTTGTGGGTTGCTTCCTAGGCCGCGCCCTTCAGCTTCTTGGAGCATTCGCTGTAATAGCCGCCGCCCTTCTGGATCCACTTCAGCCCGCCATTGGCGTTGGTGGCCTTGTTGGCGTTGTACTGATCCACGCAAGTGTGCATGCGAGCCTTGCCGGCGGTCTCCTTTGAATATTTCGGATCGACGGCGCTCGGATAGACCGCGGGGCCTGACGGTGCAGCAGGCGCCGCAGCTTCCTTGGCTTCCTTCTTGGATTCCTTCTTGGCGGCTTCCTTGGGCGCGGCGGCCGGAGCCGCAGCGGGGGCAGCCGCCGGCGCAGCGGCAGCGTCGGCGCCGCACTGCGCCTTGCGGAAGTCGTTCCACTTCTGCTCGCCCAGCGTGCCGGCGGCTTTCGCCGCCTTGTACTTGGCGCTGCATTCCTGCGCAGTGAGCGCCTGCGCCTGCGACGTCATCGCAAACGCAGCCAAACCCGATGCCGCGATCGCGGCCAGTATTTTTGCTTGAATAGTCATCCCTGGTCTCCTTGGGGCAGTCATCTGCGGCTGCCATCCTAGCGCAACCACCGCTTGCGACAACGCGCGGGACGTTCTTCCGATCAAAATATTGTGGCGGCCCGTTCAGCTTCATTCACCTGTGGTTCAGCATCGCAGCGCGACGGTTGCGCCCTTGTTTTCAATCCGAGGTGCCCCATGACGAAGATCTCCTCCCTTGCCACCGCGACAGCCGTGGCTTCCTTTCTGCTGATGGGCGCAGCGTCCGCACAGACCACGGCTCCGGCCAAGACCGAGGCGACCAAGACCGAAGCCAAGGCGCCGGCGGAAAAGAAGGCCGAGAAACCGCGCACCGCCGCCTCGCTCGAATGTTCGAAGGAAGCCGACGCCAAGGGACTTCACGGCAAGGAACGCAAGAAATTCCGCTCCGAGTGCAAGAAGGCCGCCGCCGAAAAGGCGAAGTAACCACTTAGCCGTCCTGCGCGAGGGCCGTACCGGACCTTCCGCATCTTTTTTGTGACGCCGGCGGACCATCGCCGGCGTCCCCCTGCATTGCTGCAATCGCGTGGCGCATTTGTGCAGCGTATGCGGATTTGCCATAAGGCGGCGTGAGCCTGATCCCCGCCTCGATGTCCTCCGCCATTGCCGACCGCGCCAAAATTTTTGGCACGCTCGAGACGCTCGTCATCGGCGCCGCCGGCGGCCTGCTGTTTCTGTGGCTTAACCTGCCGGGCGGGCTGATTTCCGGCGCGATGGCCGCCGTCGGCATCGCCGCGCTGGCCGGGCGCCCGGTCACCATGCCGCCGATCCTGACCCAGACCGTGCTGGTGCTGCTCGGCATCACGCTGGGCTCGCTGGTGTCGCGGCAACTGATCCAGCACATGAGCGCCTATCCCTTGACCATCGGCCTCCTGGCGCTGGCAACGTTCTGCTCGACCTTCGGCTCCAGCTTCTACCTGCAACGCTTCCACGGCTGGGACCAGACCTCGGCTCTGCTGGCGGGGAGCCCCGGCGCGCTGTCGCAGATTGTCATCCTTGCCGCCGAGAAGGGCGCAGACGTCGCGGGCATTGCCGTGGTGCAGACCGTCCGCGTGATCATTCTCACGGCCGCACTGCCGCTGCTGCTGGCGTTGACCGGAATAGGGCCTTCGGCGTCGCCGACCTTCACGACGGCGATCGCCTCGCCAGCCGGACTGGCCGGGCTGATCGCCGCGTCGGTCGCCGTCGCGCTGATGCTGCGGCTGGTGAGTTTTCCGGCGAGTTGGATGTTCGGCGCCATGATCGCTTCCAGCGTACTGCACGGCACCGGGATGATCGAGGGTGGCCTGCCGCCGTGGATGCGCGGCGTGGCGCTGGTCGGCATCGGCGCCCTGATCGGCACGCGGTTCGCGCGGGTGAAGAAGTCGACACTGCTCAGCCACATCAACGCGGCGCTGGGCTCGTTCGCCATTGCCATCATCATATCCGCCCTCTTCGTCACGGTGATCGTGCTGGCCACAAACGTCCGCTTCGCCGACGTCGTGGTCGCCTTCGCGCCGGGTGCGATGGACGCCATGCTGGCGCTGGCGCTGACGCTGCATATCGATCCGATTTTCGTCGGCGCCCATCATCTGTCGCGCTTCGTGTTCGTCTCGATCACGACGCCCGGCATTGTGCATCTGTTCGGACGTCCGCAGGAGGATGTGGACGATTAGGGTGGCGTTCTCTCTCCACTCGTCATTCCGGGGCGCGCGCCTTGGCGCGAACCCGGAATGACGGCTGGATATGACTTCGCATTCTCGCGGCGCAATTCGCCCGAGGCTTGCTGGAAAACTTCCCGCCCTCGTCGATCAGAGGGCGCAGGGAAGACCGGGTGCTTGCTGCACCCGCGGTCTCGCGTGCGATTTGCGCAAACAAAAGTGCACACGAGCATACAGGGCAGCGGGAGCATTCCGGCCTTCCCTGCGCAATGGCTTTACGGCTTACTTCGTGCTCTTCCCGGAGAACGGCTCTTTTGCCTCCGTCGCCCGGGAGAAGCGTCGCCCCTCCCGGACTTAGCGCCAGCACCGCGGCGCCCGAACCACACGACTTCGCCGTACGCTTCCGGCGCGTACGTCTATCGCGCCATCAGCGTCCATCGCATCTCACCGCACGTTCGTGACGATGGCCAACGCCCCTCATCCGCCGTGAGACGGGCGGAGTTATGCGACTGATTTGCGTGGGAACGAAAGCGGAATATTTTTGCGGGAAGGGCTGGACAGGTTTTGACTGATTTGCCCGTCGTGCCAATTGGTCGCAGGCCACTGCATGAAGTTGCGCTTGCGCGCCAAGCAAATCAGTTCGCAGTGCGTGGCGTGGGCAAAGCGACAGCATGCCCACCATCAAGAAGCGCGCTCGATGATAGATGGTGGGCACGTCGCTCGCGCTCCTTTGCCCACCCTAGGGATCCGCCGGCCTTGCAATTGCGGCTAGTTCAATCCACCTACCCCAAGGGGCGGTATATCAGAAGCGACATATCGAATTGGAACGGTTGGACGATCTCGAAGCCTTTCTGGCCGTCATCGAGAAAGGCAGCCAGGCGGCGGCCTCGCGTCATCTTCGGCGTCCGCTGCAGTCGCTCAACCGGTCGCTGATGGCGCTGGAACGTGCGCTTGGCGTCGAGTTGGTGAAACGCACCACGCGACGATCGGAACCGACCGAAGCCGGACGCGTGTTCTACGAGCGCATCAAGCCGGCGGTTGCGGAGATCATCGCGGCGCGGGCCGAGGCAGCCGATCTGCGCGGCGAAATCTCGGGGTCGTTGAAAGTCGGTGCGCCCATCCTGTTTGCGTCGTCCTATGTGGCGCCGGTCGTCGGCCGTTTTCTAAAGCTCTATCCCAACGTGGACGTCGAGCTCCGGGCCTCCGACGAACAGGTCGATCTCGCTGCGGAAGGCCTCGATGTCGCCGTCCGGATTGGCGACTCCGCCGACGAATCCCTGATCGCGCGCCGATTGCATGCGCTGCGCGTCGTCATCGTCGGCGCGCCATCCTATTTCGCCGAACATCGGCGGCCGCAGCATCCCGGCGATCTCGCGCAGCACGCCTGCATCTTGCGGGCCGGCGCCGAGGTGGTCGACAAATGGCCGTTTCGCATCGACGGCCAGCATCAGTCGGTCAGGGTGCACGGCCGCTTCCGTTCGAACAGCGCCGCATCGATCCGCGCGGCCGCGCGGGAAGGCGCGGGCCTTGCGCGATTGCCGCTATGGCAGGTCGGCGATCTCGTCGCGCAGGGCGCGCTCACGATCGTACTTCCGGAATTCGAAACCGAGGGCATGCCGATCCAGCTCGTATGGCCGCCGACACGGGCGCCGCTGGAACGCGCCCGGCGGTTCGTGGATTTTCTGGCGGGCAGCCTGAAGACCGATCTGCTTTAGCGCCTCGCAAGACACCTGCGCATCAGAACAAATTATAGCCAGGCGCAAGCAGATGTCCGGGATCATAGCGCTGCTTGGCTTCGCGAAGCTGCGGCCAGCCTGATCCGAAATGAGCCGTCCAGTCGTCAGATGACATGGCAAAGGCACCAACCGGATACTGAATGCCGCCGGCTTCGCGAATGCGATCATACAGCATGCGATTTTCCGCGAGCATCCGTTCCGCTGTCGCCGCATCGTTCGATGCCGGGATGCGAATGAGATTGAAGACAAAGACAATGTCTTCCGCCGGCAGCCGGACCAGCGGGGTCCGAAATGCCTTCGTAAACAAGGGATAGAAGGTGATGCGTCCGAACGGACCGACCGCATCGCCCTTCAGGCCGGCCAGAATGCCGGCGGCGAGCCGTTCGGCGTTGCTGCCGCGCAGGAACGTCAGGAACCAGGGCTGCGGATTGGACCACTGGCCTTTGGACCGCAGCAGCGTTTCGAACTTTCCGAACGCCAGCGCATCCTCGCGATAGGTCAGGTCGGTGATGACGGCGGCGCTGCGCTCGTCCGACAGTCCGGACAGCACGGCCTTGTCGTCGGGAGCCGAACCGGTCGCATGATATACCGCACCGTCGAGTTGATACCGCCAGCCGCCGCTTCCGTCGGGAAGGACCGCCCCCTGCAACTGGTCGAAGCGCCCTTCCGTCAGCACGCGCCGCTGGTCCGCCGCCAGCGACGGCAAATCGCGGTAGAATAGCTGAAAGCGACGGACACGCTCCGGCGCGGGCACCAGGCGCAGCGTCGCGCGCGTGACGATGCTGCATTGCCCGAGGCCGGCGCGGGTGCCATCAAAGAGATCCGGATTCTCGGTCGCTGAACAGCTCACCTCTTTCCCCTCGCCCGTCACCACATCCAGCGCGATGACGTTATCGGTTTGCATGCCATGCCGGGACGATGTCGCGCCGATGCCGCCCACCGCGATCGTTCCGCCGACCGAGAGGCCGAGATAGTTGGTCAGCACCGGCGGCGTGAGCGCTAGCGCCAATGTCGCATCCAGCAGATCCCGCCACGTCGCTCCGGCGTCGACCGCGACGCGATCCTGTTGGATATCGCGGATCGCGTTCATCGCGCTCATATCGACCACGATGCCGTCTTCGACCAAGGCACGACCATAGATCGAATGGCCCTGCCCGCGCGCCGCCACCTTGACGCCCTGACCTTTGGCCCAACGCATCAAGCTCACAATGTCCGCACTCGACGCGGGCCTGAGTACGCCGCGCGGCTGCCTGTGAATGAGGCGGCCGAAATCATGGGCCGTTGCGGCGCGAACTTCTGGCTCGAGGCTGACATTGCCGGGAAGAGGCGGACGATCGACCGCTTGCGCCGATGTCGTCAGCTCGCTGGCGAGCGCGGCGGTGACGCCGAGGCCTGCACTCAAAAACATTCGTCGGTCCGATGGCATGAAGCCCTCCTTGTCCAGAGGCCGCGATACTTGTCCGTAAAGCTGCGGCGTCGCATGGCATGAGACAATCGTCGCCGCGCCGGAGGGACATTCCCGAAAACCGGGGAGGATCCCATTGCAGCGGTCGCCGTTGATGCCCAATGAGCGCAGCGCGATGGAACTCGCCGCGGCGCTTTCTCGACGCATGACCGTTTTCGCCGGATTTACGTCATTTCAGACGGATCGTGGCGGCAGTAGAACGGAAGTCGATTGACTCGATTGAAATGAGTGAGGCGCGAGCCAACCATGAATTCGCGACGTCTATTGTGGAGCGCGCTCGGCGCCATCGTGCTTTTTGCCGTGATCGCCGGGGCCTGGATTTTCTCGCTGCCGCCAGCGCCAGCCGTCGCGGCCCCGCCGGCGATCGCGCAGGACGAGCGCGATGCGACGGTCGCGGCGCTGAAGCCGCCGAAGCGGCAGCGCCCGCTGATCGCCATCATCGGCATCAACAACGCTACCGAAACCACCGACTACCTGATGCCTTACGGCATCCTCACGCGCGCCGACGTCGCCGACGTCGTGACGCTGGCAACGGCGCCCGGCCCCGTCACACTGTTTCCGACACTGAAGGTCGAGCCGCAGGCAACCGTCGCGGAGTTCGATGCGCGGCATCCCGATGGGGCGGACTATGTCATCGTCCCCGCCATGAGCCGCGACGACGATCCCGAGGCGCTGCAATGGATCCGGAACCAGTCGGCCAAGAAGGCGATCATCATCGGCGTCTGCGCCGGCGCCAAGGTGGTCGGCGATGCCGGGCTGCTCCATGGCAAGCGCGCGACCACACACTGGTATTCGGTCAAGGAATTGCGCGGCAAGCATCCGACGATGCGCTACGTCGAGGACCGGCGGCTGGTGGTCGATGGCGGCGTGGCGACGACGACCGGCATCTCAGCGTCGATGCCGATGTCGCTGACGCTGATCGAGGCGATTGCCGGACCGGAGAAGGCCAAAGCGGTCGGACGGGATATCGGACTCGCCGATTGGGACGCGCGGCACGAAAGCGATGCGTTCAAGTTCACGCGCCCGTTTGCGCTGACGGCAATCCGCAATACGGCCGCGTTCTGGACGCACGAGCGGCTCGGCATCGAACTCAAGGAAGGCGTCGACGAAGTTTCGCTGGCGCTGGTCGCTGACGCGTGGTCGCGGACCTATCGGTCGCAGGCGGTGACGTTTGCGCGCGCAGCAGGCGCCCAACAAAGCCGCAACGGCATCCGCATCTTGCCCGATGAGGTCGCGACGAGCTGGCCGGCGGAGCGGCGGCTACCATCTGTCGGGGATCGGAAACCAGCGGAAGCGCTGGACAACGCGCTGCAGGGAATTGCAGCGCGCTATGGGACGCGCACCACCGATTTCGTCGCGATGCAGCTCGAGTATCCGAGGCACCGAGCGACGCAGTGACGGTCCGTAGGGTGGGCAAAGCGAAGCGTGTCCACATCAAATGAAAATGTGGATGGATGGTGGGCACGGCGCTGACGCGCCTTTGCCCACCCTACGCACCGACGGTGATCACCGCCACGGCTCGACGATGATCTTGGTGTGCGCTTCCGGATTGGCGAGATCGGCAAAAGCTTTGGCGACACCGTCGATGCCGACGCTGGCGGTCACCATCGAGGCGGCATCGACCTGCCCTTCCGCGATCAGGCGCAAGGAATACGCGAATTCCTCCGGTGTGTAGCCCAGCACATACTGAACGTTGAGTTCCTTGAGGATGCCGAGCATCGGCTCGGAGCGGTCGGTTTCCATGCAGACGCCGACCACGACGATGCGCGCATCGCGCGGCGCGCCCTCGAACACCTGCTGGATCAGGCCGGGAACGCCGACGCATTCGAAGATCAGCGCTGGCTTCAGCGCCGGCAGCAATGCCTGCAGCGGCGGGCGCGCGGCTTTTTCTTCCGGCGACATCTGGGCATGTTCGGCCCAGGTCGCATAAGGCTGCGTGCGTGCAGGGTCCACGACCACGTCGGCGCCGAGCTTTTCGGCGAGCGCGCGGCGTGCCGGCGAATAATCGGCGGCGACGATCGGGTGCAATCCCCTGATCTTCAGCGCCGCGATAACGGCAAGGCCGACCGGCCCGCAGCCGATCACCAGCGGCACCTCGCCGCCCCTGATGTTGGCTTTCGCCACCGCATGCACGCCGACCGCGAGCGGCTCGGTCAGCGCGGCGTGCTCAGCGGCGAGGCCGTTCGGGACTTCCAGCAGCAAGGCTTCGCTGAGCAACATGCGCTCGGCATAGGCGCCGACATTATCGTTGGAGTAGCCGATACCCTGCGGGCCCTCCGCGGTCAGCAAGGCCGGCAGCGAACAAACTTTGGTGCCGGGCTTGAACTTCTGCGTCGTGCCCGGACCATAGTCCAGCACCTCGCAGCAGAATTCGTGGCCGAACACGACGTCGCGCGAAAGATCCATCGGCTTGCGGCCGGGAAAATGTTTTGCCAGTTCGACCATGCGGTGCGCGTGCTTGCGCGCGTGCAGGTCGGAGCCACAGATGCCGCAGGCGAGCGACTTGACCAGCACCATGCCTGGGCCCGGCTTGGGTTCAGGCATTTCGTCGACGACAATTTCCCCGTTGCGGAAAATGGCTGCGCGCATGGTTCCTCCCGTGATTTTTGTTCACCTTAGCACGGAGGTTCACCACGAATAGCGCGCAACGCCCTTGCCGGCGTAGGAATTGGTGACGCTGGAGAACTGGCCTTCGAAGATGGCCGCCGCTGACCAGCCGTTCAGCCATTTCATCTCGGCCGCGCCGGTGATAAGCGCCGAATCATGCGCCTGCGCCGCGCCGTTGACGACGAAGGCCGCGCCCGGCAGCGTCTGGAACAAGGCCGTGACGTTGCGGTCGGTGTTGAAATCATGCGCCCAGGCGGCGCGGCCGCGCAGGGTCAGGATGCCGCTCGGCACAGCAAACGACTTGTCGGTGCGAACGCCGAGTTCGGTGCGCGAGGCCGTAACGTCCTTGGCCGCATAGTTCAGCGCAAACGTGCCGGCGCCCGCCAGCACCTGCTCGGCATAGGCCGGCAGGCTGTAGGTCGTGAACTGGCCGGCGGCATAGGGCGTGATGCCCATCCAGGGCGTCACATAGCGGTAGCCGCCCTCGATGCGGCCGGACCAGGCGTTGGCGTTGAACTGGGCGCGCAGCCGCTCGAAGCCCGCCACCGTGACCGTGCGTTCGGTCGTCACGTCCTGCCAGCCATAGGCCGCCGCCGCGGTGACGTAGGCCTTACCGATGTTGTGGCGCACGAAGGCGCCGGCCTGGAACAGATCCGAGCGCCCGGAGCCGAAACCGGAAACACTGAAATTGGTGCCGCCGCCGGCAAGCGCAAAACCGGCCAGCGTGTCGCGCGAGAGGCGATAGTCGGCGCCAACCGCAAAACCGAACGCGCGCGCGGTCGCGTCGTTCGATCCGAGCGCGGCGTTGCCTGAGGTGTTGCTGCCGCCGCCGAAAGCGGAGCCCCAGACGCTCCAGCGCTGATCGAACAGGTCGTTGCGCGCGACATCCGCCTTGGTCGGGAATTTGGCAAAGGCGTCGCGCGCGGCGCGGGGCTTCTTCGCGGCATAGCCAAGCGCGCTCTCTTCAGCGAACGGGACAGCGCCGGCATTGCCACCGAAGCCGCCATTGCGGCCCGCCACGAACGGATCTGAGATCAGCGAGAGGAACAGATTCATGGCGTCGAAGGTGCCCTGCTGCGATCCCGTCGCCAACTCGCCAGAGACCTGCGTCAGGCCGGCCGGCGAGAGCGAGGCGAAGCCGACCGGGATGCCGCCGGTGGTGTTGAAGAAATTGGTCAGCGCGTTGGCGACGTTCTGCTGGTTGAGGTTGAGGCCGCCGCCATAGTTCAGCGCGAAGTTCAGATAGACGTTGTTGGTGTCGTAGCTGAGGCTCGGGTTCAGGTTGGACGAAACGCCAGAAACCACCGGGTTGAACGTGTCGGGCACGCCGCCGGTTGCGGTCAGGATCGTATAGTGCTTCGCCACCGTGCCGATCGGAACGACCACGACGGTGGCGCCGCCAAGGGTCGCCACACCGGTGACCCGGGTCAGATCGCTGCTCGTACCCGAAATCTCGACCATGTAGCTCGAGGCCGCCGAGAACGTCAGGCTTCCCGCCACGTTGAAGGTGCCGGTCGAATTACCCGGCGCCAACGTACCGCCATTGACGATGATATTGTCGACGGTGCCGATGCCGCCGAGCGTGCCGCCGGCATGGACGGTGACGAGGCCATTGATGACGCCATTCACCGCGAGCGTGCCGCCAACGACGTTCCAGTTCTGCGCGCCGGTGCCGGTGACGGTCCAGTTCGAGCTGTCGACCTTGTTGAAGGTCGAGAAGCCGTCATATTGCTGGCCGGCGCCGATCAGGCTGAGGTTGAAGGTGTCCTTGCCGGTGCCGCCGAGCTGGAACGTGTCGGTGCCGTTGCCGAGCACGAGACCATTGATGACGCTGCCCGGGCCGAGCGTCAGCGTGCTGTTGCCGCAACCGCAGAGTTCGATCGCTGCAAAACCGGTCGCGGCATTGATTGTGCCTGAATTGAAAACGGTGCCGGTGCCCTGAAGTAGAATGCCAATGCCGGTTCCACCCGCGCCGACGTTGATCGTTCCCGTGTTGATGACGCTATTGCTGCCGCCGAAACTGGAGACGTCGATGCCGACGGCGAAGCCGCCCCCGACGGTGATGGTGCCGCTGTTGGTGATGGTGTTGGAATCGCCGAGCACGACGATGCCGAAGGCATCGTCGCCGAGCAGGATGCGGCCGCTGTTGTTGATCGTGCCGGACGAACCGTTATAGGCGACGCCGGCGCTTCCGACGCCGCCATTGACGGTGCCGAGATGGGTGATCAGGGCGCGGTCGCCCTGCGCCGAGATCCCGGCGGCGTTGTCGGCAACATTGATCACCCCGTTGCTCGTGATCAGCGCATCATCGCCAAACACGTCAATCCCGACGCCGAAAGCGCCCACGTTGATCGTGCCGGCATTGTTGACGATGGCGCGATTGCCCTGCATCAGGATGCCATCGGCCTGGCCGGCCGTAATGGTCGCGCCGGCAAAGTTGCTCACGGTGTTATCGTCATTGATGGCGACGATGGCGGCCGCTAGCCCGGCCGCGTCGCCGATCGTCATGGCGCCCGCATTCGTCACGGTGCTGTTGCCGGCGGCAAAGATTCCCGAGCCGCCGTCGCCGACGGTGATGACGCCGGAGGCGGCGTTGACAATCGTGTTGTTCACGCCGGCGAAGATGCCGGTGCTTGATGGCCCGGCGGCAAGCGTGCCGCTATTGGTAACCGTGTTGAAGTCGTTGACGCCGATGATCACGCCACCGCCGCCATCGCTGACGGCCGCCCCGGACAACACGTTGACGGTGAGATTGTTGACGCCGCCGCCGGCCTGGAAGCCGCCCGGGGTGTTGCCGCTGCAGGTGACGGTCTGGCCGCTCGATGCCGGATCGGGCGCGCATGCCGCGTTCGCGGGCGCCGCCGACAGGCACAGGCCAACGAGAAATCCCGACATCGCGACTGCCCGCGCAGCCGTATTCCGGCGGCGTCGGCCCTGCGCCGACGGTAGCAACTGAAAATGCAACGCCCGAACCCCATTCCCCGGCGCTCTGCGGCACCATCGGAACTCACTAGCATGGGTTCCGCCGTAGAATTACGGATGCGGGGGTGAATCGGTCAGATTTGCACGACAACCAAGCGTTTTGCGGCGCCGCTGTGGCACCCGCGCCACGTTTTTGGCGGCCTAACTATGACGGCCTAGCTGGCAGGATCAGGCGTTCGGCGACGGCTCCCCCGAGACGGCCAGCAGCTGCGAGCGTCGGACGCGCTCGCGATGGGCGGTGTAGAGGCCGGAGGCGACAATGAAGGCGGCGCCGGTGATGGTGTAGGCATCCGGGACTTCGCCGAAGATCAGGAAGCCGAGCACGCTGACCCACAGCAACTGCGTGTAGGAAAACGGCGCCAGCACGGAGGCATCAGCATAGCGGAACGCCAGCACCACGATCCACTGTCCCGCGGTCGAGGCGACGCCGATCAGGATACCGAAGGCGATGTCGTGCCAGGTCGGCGTCACCCAGACGAACGGCACCAGCGCGGAGAGAATGAGCAGGCCCGCGATCGACGAATAGGTCATGGTGGTGATGGCGCGCTCGGTGCCGCTCATCATCCGCGTCATGATCAGCGTGCAGGCCCAGGCCAGCGCCGAGACCAGCGGAAAGAACGCCGCCGGGTGAAACGCGCCGGTGCCCGGGCGCAGGATGATGAGCACGCCGATCAGGCCCACTGCAGTGGCGATCCAGCGGCGCAAGCCCACCTTCTCGCCGAGAAAGATGATCGACAGCGCGGTGACAAACAGCGGCGCGACGAAGCCGGTGGCGGAAGCTTCCGCGATGGGGAGGAACCGCAGGCCGGAGATGAAGAACAGCGACGATCCCAACAGCGCGGCGCCGCGCACCAGATGCAGGCCAAGCCGGTTGGTGTGCAGCGCATAGAGCGGGGAACCCGGCATCATCGCCGGCGTCATGATCACCGCGAACACCAGGAAGCGGATCCAGGCGATCTCGATCGAAGGCAGTGTCGCCGAGAGATATTTCGCCGTCACGTCGGAGGTGCCGAGAAAGATCGTCGAGGCCAGCACCAGCGCGATGCCCTTGAACGGCCGGTCGGCGCGCGCGGGCGCCTTGCGGACGGCGGACTTCTTCTCGGGCAAAGGTATTGGAGCGCTGTCCAGCCTCGCGGCTGCGGCGGGGGGCGGTGTCACGGCAATCTCGAAGGCAGTAAATTTCGAATCGGGCGAGGTTGAAAAAAACACCAATTCGCCCGGTGCGACTAGGTCCGAAAACAGGATGCGGATATGCGCGGAGGGCGCAATTGCAACGCTTTGTTAAGGACGGTGTTCCCTTAGAGCATCGGCAAACCGCGCGGCTTGGGACCGCGCGGAAAGGCCTTGTCGAGCGCGGCGATCTCGGCGGCGCTCAGTTTCAGATCGCCGGCGCCGGCATTTTCGGCGGCGTGCTCCGCGCTTGACGCCTTTGGAATCGCAAGCACCGATGGCGCCCGCGTGAGAAACGCCAATGCGACCTGGCGCGCGGTCGCCTTGTGCGCGTCGGCGATGGCCTGCAGCACCTCACCGCCCTTGCTGCGTGCGGACGGAAATTCATTGTGGCCGAACGGCGAATAGGCGACGACGGCGACACCGTGTTGCTCGCACCACGGGATGACCGCGTGCTCGATAGCGCGCTCCTGCAGATGGTAGAGCACCTGGTTGCAGGCGATCTTGCCCTCGCCCGCGACATCGAGCAGTTCGTCGAGATCGTCCGAGTCGAAATTGCTGACGCCCCAGGAACGGATCTTTCCGGCCGCCACCAGTTCGTCGAACGCCGCCACCGTCTCCTCGAACGGATACGAGCCGCGCCAGTGCAGGAGATAGCAGTCGAGATGATCGGTCTTCAGCCGCTTCAGCGAGCGCTCGCAGGCGGCGATGGTGCCGCGCCGCGAGGCGTTGCTCGGCAGCACTTTTGAGACGAGAAAGAGTTTTTCACGCGGCAGGCCCGCGATCGCGTCGGCGATCACGAGTTCGGCGTCGCCATACATCTCGGCGGTGTCGATATGGGTCATGCCTGTTTCGATGCCCCGGCGCAGCGCCGCGACAGCCGCCTTGCGGTCGCCGCGGTCGAGATACCAGGTGCCCTGCCCGATTACGGAAACCTCCGGGCCATGCGTGCCGAATTTTTTCTGTTTCAAGATCACCTCAACTTCTGATGATGCCGGCCAGACGGCGACGACGATGCAGCGCGAGCGCATTCTCCGCCGGCAGACCGCGCAGCCAGTCGCGGAAGCCTGATATCTCGGGGCAATCGGCGGTGCCGGCAGGCGCAATCAGCCAATCGCCGAGCCCGGATCCTTCCGTCACGCGGTCGCAGCGGTAGCCCGGATGGTGGCCGAGCCCGCGGGCGATCAGCACATCGACCTTGCCCTCGATCAATTCGTGGAGGCCTGCGGGCTGCAGCACCCGCAAGCCGATTTCCGCGTGGCTTGCGCGAAACTCCGCCAGCTCCAGACGGCGCAGATCGAAGCTGCCGTGCACGCCGAGCTGCAGCAGCACCGCGCCCACCGGTCTCAATTTTTCGGTCGCACTGGCGATGCGACGAAAGCCGCCGGAAATTTCAGGCAGATAGGCCTGGCCGGCCTCGGTCAGGACGAGCTGCTTGTGCAGCCGCTCGAACAGGCGGACGCCCAGGCGCGCTTCCAGCGCTTTCACCTGCTGCCCCACGGCGGCAGGCGTCACATGCAGCTCATGCGCGGCGAGCTTGAAGCTGAGATGCCGCGCTGCGGCTTCGAACGCGCGGAGCGCATTGAGCGGTGGAAGGATGTAGGTCATCGCCGTCCAGTTTGTCACTGATAGGCTCAAGCCTTGCAATAGATTTTCTTGCGCTGAACCGCAGCAACAATGCTTTGCCCTGCGGTGCTGCCGCCGGTTACGGTCGGCCCGCAATCCGGAGATCCCATGCCCCGCCGACTGGATCATCTCGTCATTTGTGTCCGCGATCTGGCGCAGGCTGCGCTGGACTGGCAAACGCTGGGTTTCAGCCTCACGCCGACCGGCGTGCATCCGTTCGGAACCAGCAACCGCCTGGCGATGTTCGCCAACAATTTTCTCGAGCTGCTGGCGGTCACCGATGCTGCGACGGTGCCGCCGGCTTCATCAGGCCGTTTCAGCTTCGCCGCCCACAACCGCGATTTTCTGGCCGGCGGTGAGGGAATGTCGATGCTGGCCATGCACAGCGCCGACGCCAACGCCGATGCGGCGCGCTTTGAGGCCCATCACATCGGCGCCTATGCGCCGTTTGATTTTGGCCGTGACGCGGTGCTGCCCGGCGGCGGCACGGCGCGCGTCGAGTTTTCACTGGCCTTCGCCACCGATCCCGCGATGCCCGGGATCGCCTTCTTCACCTGCCAGCAGCGTCACCCGCCGGAACTGTTCTGGAAGCCAGAATATCAGCATCATCCCAACGGCGCCTTGCGCGTGATCGAGGTTGTGATGTCGGCGCCGGAGCCGGCAGAGCACCGCAGCTTCCTCGAGCACATCACGGAGAGTGCCGCCGAGCTTGCACCCGGGCGATTGACGGTCGGTGCGCGCGGCGACCGGATCACCGTGCTCGGCCCAGCCGAGATGGCGCGCCAGCTGCCGGGCCTCGCCGTCGCCCCTTCGCCGCGCTTTTGCGCCGCGCGTGTGGCAGTCACCGATCTCGATGCGACCCAGCGGGTGTTGAAAAACAACGGCGTCGACTTCGAGGTTAGCGGCGCCGTGCTGCTCGTTCCGCCCGCGGCGTCGCATGGTCTGGCGCTGGAATTCGTCGAACAGGAGACAATGTAAATGGCTCAAATCGTCCGCCATAACCCCGCAGCCGTCCACGCGCCTTCCAGCGGCTACAGCATGGGCTGGAACTTGGCCAGCATCGCCGGCTGCTGTTCATCAGCGGCCAGGTGCCGGAAAAACCTGACGGCAGCGTGCCCGAAGGTTTCGAGGCGCAATGCGAGCAGGCCTGGCGCAACATCATCGCGGTGCTCGCCGCCGCCGGCCTCGGCGTCGAGCATCTGGTCAAGATCACTACGTTTCTTACCGACCGAAGCCAGGTCGTGGCCAACCGCGCGGTTCGCCGCAAGATGCTGCAAGGAAACGAACCCGCGTCCACGGTGATGATCGCTGAAACCGTCGACGGCAAATGGTTGCTGGAGATCGAGGCGATCGCTGCGGAATGAAACGCGTACGGCTAATCCTGCGGGGGGACATCGCATGGGCGAAATTCATCCCTTTTACGAGGCGCATCGCGGCGCAATGGAAGCCGCCATGCGCCAGCGCCTCGATCTTGCCGAGACGATGTTGCGCGAACGCGCGCATCTCGCGGATTTGGACAAAGTCAGACAAGATGTGATGGACGAGTTCGAAATCGTACTCGGCCAAATGCCTTATGTCGGCGGTGCGGCCAGCCGCATGAGCGACTTCTTCATGCGCTTGATGGGCTTTATGGCTATCGGGCGCGTGCTCCGGCGGCATGGCGTTGCGCTCCCGATCATTGGCGATATCGAGCGAGAAAGTTACAAGGCTCAATTGCTGACCGTGCCGGAGGCCGAACGGCTCGCTTCGGGACGTCAGTTCATGTCTCGGGAGAACCAATCCTTGCTCCGCGAGCAGGCAGCAAAAAGTCTGGCGAACGAATATCCAGAGGATTTTGTCTACGATTTCGTCGAGCCAGGGCCCGGCGACAGCTTTGAATTCGGTATCGATTACAAGGCTTGTGGCTTCTGCAAATTCGCCGCTCGTCACGGAGATAAAGAAATTCTCCCACACATTTGCGGACTTGATTTCGAGGCCTACGCAACGCGTGGCATCCGTTTGGAACGAACCCAAACGCTGGCTGGCGGCGCCAGCCACTGCAATTTCCGCTTCTCCCGCCTCGAAGCAAAGTAGGAGATGCGAGGCGTCCGCTTCGGGTCGTCAGCGTCGGCTTGACCGGACCACGGCGACTTCCGGTCTACCCCCGGCAACGGACATCGTCAGCGCCGGTTGGCAGGTCTGTTTCGTGCCAAAAACGGAAGTTGGGTGGGCCGCGGCCGCCCGGAGGCGCTCGATCGCCCGGCCGAGCTCCCGGAAAACGGCATCAACGATCTTGAACGAGATACAACAGTTCAGTGCTTTGCAATGAATGCAAGCACCGTCTCATTGAACGCTTGGGGGTTCTCAACCTCCATCTGATGAGATGCCACCGGAATCGTTGCACGTTCTACGCTCGGTAAGCAGTGCTCCAACATGTCGTTGATGACATGGAACATCTTAGGACTGAGTTCCCCGTCGAGGAGCAATGTTGGCGCTTTCACCTTCTGCACGTCCTCGCATGTGGTGGGCGGGAAGAGGTCTCGCGATGATCTCTCGCCTTTTAGTTCTTGGACATTGTCCATGAGGCGCTTCAGAACGGGAGGTGGGAGTTTCTCGTACGAACCCTCGCCCAACATGCCGTTCGTAAATCGACGCACTCCTTCTTCGTCATTCCCCTGCTTGAACGCTTCGCTCGAAGCGATTGATGTCGCGATAGCGGTGGTAAGAAGAGCATCTCCTTCAGGTGTCGTTTTTAGTAACGGCATTATAGGCGGTTCGCCCAGCGTCAGACTGCGAATGACCTCCGGGTGATCTCGTGCGACCAGGAACGCAATAAACGCCCCATACGAATGACCAATGAGATGAACCGGGGGCAGATTAAGTGCCTTGATGAATGCAGCCAGGTCTCTCGCATGTATGGTGACAGAAAAATCTGTTGCATCTTTGGGCCATTCATTTGGATAGTGATACCGACGACTGTACGAGATTAGTCGATATCCCTTCGAGAACGCCTCAAGCTGTCCATCCCACGTGCGGTAATCCTCCAGTGTGCCGTGCACCAGCACCACTGGAGTTCCTTGCCCGAGTTCAATGTAATGGAGTGTAAGGTCATTAACTCGTACCTCTTTTGTTTGCATCTCCGAAGAGGATGCGCCTTTCTGCTGCGCGAATGACGGACTCGCGACGAAGAACATGGCTGCTACCGATACGAGGACGATGTTTTTCAAGACGAGCGTTCTCGGTTGCATATGGCTCTCCTGGTGTTGTGATACGTGTCGGGCGCTGGCGCGCACACAACTCTGCGCAGGGTGAGTCACGCCGGCAAGAAGGAGACGTCGATTAATTGAAGTGCGATGCCCGCCGACGGTACGCCAGCTACCCGCTGTCCCATGCAAAGACTTCGGACGTCCGCTTCCGGAAACGCCAATTCTAGCCGATTTCACCGGCCTGAGGAACAGTTCTCTCGGCTCGACCAATGTCTCAAATGAGTCATTCGCGTCGCTTTGACGGTGTACTGATCACTTCCGGTCTGCCCCGATCAACGGACATCGTCAGCGCCGGTTGGCAGGTCTGTTTCGTGCCAATTTCGGACTCATGCGTCGAAGCGAACAGAATGCTCTTCATCACCTCATCGACCAATCTGAGAAGCCCGGCGGGGGAGACCGGATTGACCGGGAGTTAAACCGGCAATGGCTCCACGATCCGCCTGTACAAATGCCAGGTCGCATGGCCGAGCACGGGCAGTATCACCACGAGGCCAAGAAAGTACGGCAGCGCCGAGACAATCAGCAGCATCGCAATGACCGCGGCCCAGCCGATCATCGGCAAGGGGCTCGTCACCACCGCTCGCACGCTGGTCACCATGGCGGTGACGAAATCAACCTCACGCTCGAGCAAAAGTGGGAACGACACCACCGTCAGCGAGAAAAGGCTCAGCGACAACAGCGCGCCGACCGCGTTGCCGATGGCGAGGAACAGTAGGCCTTCTTTGGTCGTGAGAACCACCGTTATGAATTCCTGCAGGGTGGAGAAAGACGCGTGCGGTCCCAGCAGGAGCGAGATCAGAAGCCAGACCTGGTACATCCAGGCCACGAAGACGAACAGCGTGACAAAGGCCATCCAGCTGATCTCGCTGCGCGATCTGATCGTTGACCAGATCGCACCAAAGGAAACAGGCTGGCCGGTCTCGCGCCGACGGCTGACTTCATAGAGGCCGATCGCCACGAATGGCCCGATCAGCGCGAAACCCGCCGCCAGCGGATAGGCGAGATAGGCCATGCCAAAGGCCGTGAGACACAGAATAATGGCGATGCCGCCGGCGGCATAGAGCGCGCCGAAGGCAAGGCCATAAAGCGGCAGTGCCTGGAAATCCCGCAAGCCCTCGACAAGCGCCTCGGCGACGTCAGTTGCCGCAACCGGGCGCACCACGGGATCGACTTTGCCCGAGATGGACATTGGCTTCCTCCCCTTGTTTTCGTCGGCGCGATCTTCGTCGCGTTCGATTGGGTTTAGGCCAATGTATATCCCGCCGCGGATGGTGTCGGAAGGCAATTTCGCTCCTGACCAGAGCGGGCCTGACCAAGGAGGGAGTTGATCGTCTAAAGGAATTTGCTTCCTCTCAGGGCAACTGGTCGGACCAGATCGCATACCGGTGAGGTCCGAGATGGGTCATTCACGTCGGTTTGGCCGGACCACGGCGACTTCCGGTCTGCCCCGGTGAACGGACATTCTCACGACAGGCGGGCATGTCTCAAAGGTGCCAATTGGCGACATTGCCACTTCCGGGATAATAGGAAAGGGACTAGTCTACTCGCACCCGTCCCCATCGGATCGCACGCTGCGGAGGGACTGGAATGAAACTTCCCCATCGAAGGCAGTTTCTGCATTTGGCTGCGGCCATTGCCGCGCTACCGGCGCTCTCGACCATCGCGCGAGCGCAAGCCTATCCGACGCGGCCGGTGCGCATCATCGTCGGCTTTCCCGCTGGCGGCTCGGGGACTTTCACGCTCGTCTAATGGGTCAGTGGTTATCGGAGCGGCTCGGCCAGCAATTCGTCGTCGAGAACCGGCCGGGTGCCGGCGGCAATATTGGCACAGAGGCAGTCGTCCGTGCACCGGCCGACGGCTATACGCTCCTGCTGGCCTTAACACCGAACGCAATCAACGCAACGCTCTACGACAGGCTTAACTTCAACTTCATCCGGGACATTGCGCCGGTCGCCGGGATCGTGCATGCCCCCCTAGTCATGGTGATGCATCCTGCTCATTCCACCAGAACCGTTCCGGACTTCATCGCCTACGCCAAGGCCAATCCCGGCAAGATCAACATGGCGTCGGGCGGCATCGGGACGCCGGGCCATGTGGCCGGCGAGCTGTTCAAGATCATGACTGACGTCAACCTCGTTCACGTACCCTATCGCGGCGAGGGACCTGCGCTCACCGACGCAATCAGCGGTCAATTCCAACTCATGTTCGTCAGCGCGAGCCCATCGCTTGAGTTCATCCGGGCTGGTAAACTGCGAGCCCTTGCGGTGACCACCGCAACGCGGTCGCCGGCGCTGCCGGACGTGCCGACCATTGCCGAAACGGTCCCCGGATACGAGGCGAACGGGTGGGCAGGGATGGGTGCGCCGAAGGGCACACCGTCCGAGATCATCCAGAAGCTCAACGATCATATCAATGCCGGACTAGCAAGTCCCGGTATAAAGGCGCGATACGCCGATCTTGGCATTACGCCTCTTGTTCTCTCGCCCTCTGACTTCGGAAAGTTCATCGTTGACGACACGCAAAGGTGGGCGAAGGTGATCCGCGCGGCCAACATCAAGCCGGAGTAATTTCGACCCGCCGATATTCCATAGTGTCCCGTTCCGCGAAGCATCCCGATGACCGCTGTGGGTCAATCGCGTCGATTTGGCCATTGCCGGCTACTTCCGGTCTTCCCCGAACAACGAACATGGTGAGGCCGGCCCGCCAGGTCCGAAAAGTGCCAGAAGCGGTCATTCCGGTTAACCCGTCTTCGGCAGCGTACCCGGGTTCATTCGGGCAACCCCGCTTTCCGAAGGCCCTCAATCATCAGCTTCGAGTTTGATTGCCCACCACGGGCGATCCATACCGATATCGTAAAGGCGGGATCTAACTCAAGCACCCGCGCCGCCGCCTCACGTGCCTCCGCATCACGTCCGAGGTGGGCGAAAGCGGACGCGAGACAGCTGTAAGCCGGCGGATAGGAGGGGTTGTGGCGCTGGGCTTTCCTCCCTGCGACGATGGCCTCGTCAAAGCGACGAAGCTCGACAAAGGCCATCCCCATTCCAGCAAGAGCTCGGTTTAGCGCCGGGTCAATTGGGCTCATCCGAATGGCACGTTCAAAGCTCCGGGCCGCTTCCTCCGGCAGCCCCGCAATTCTATAGACTTGGCCTCTGCAGGCCCATGCACGAAATGAATTTGGGTTCAGCGCGACGGCCCGGTCCGCCATTTCGATCTCACTTTCGCTATCGCCGACCATGAACGCCGAGATTAGGCCAGCCCATGCTAGCGTGTCCGGATCACCATCGTCGACGCTCAACGCCAACCGAAGAAGTCGAACTGCTTCCTTCCTGTCGAATTGAGGATCAGTGGAATAGCCCCAAAGGACCCTTTGCATGTGACAGACACCTGCTAGAGCCGCGACAAAGCCGAACCGAGGGTCCAGCTCCAAAGCGCGATGCGCCAATCTGATCGCCTCGGCGTCCCCTTCGGGGGTCGTCAGGTAGTACTGTGGCATAGCTCGGAGATAAAGATCATAGGCGGTGGGGTTCTCTGGTCGCCGCCGCGTCGCCGTTGCAATTTCTGTTTGAAGCAATTTTGGCTGAATGGCTGAGACAACGGCGACCGTGACTTCGTCCTGAAGCGCGAAAACGTCCATCAAGTCACGTTCGAACCTGTCCGCCCAAATGTGCGCGCCCGTCACCGCATCAATCAACTGCCCCGTGATGCGAACCTTGCCCGCCGCCTTGCGCACAGACCCCTCAAGGACGTAGCGCACGCCGAGCCTGCGTCCGACCTCCTTTATATCGACGGCTTTGCCTTTGAACGTAAAGCTCGAATTGCGAGCGATCACGAATAACCATTTGAACCGCGAGAGCGCCGTGATGATTTCCTCAACCATCCCGTCCGCAAAATACTCCTGCTCGGGATCGCCGGACATGTTCTCGAACGGAAGCACGGCGATAGACGGCTTGTCGGGGAGCGCCAGAGCTTGCGTGCTCTCGACAGGCGGCTCTATCGGCGCTGCCGCAGAACCGCTCGCATTCATCCTCAACCGCCACGCTCGCATCGGTTCAACAATATTCTTCAGGTTCTGCAGACCCATATCCTCAAAGGCGAAATCGACCTTCCCGCGGACCTGACGTTGTGCGTCGTCAGAGATGCAAACGCCACCCGGCTCTGCAATCCCTTCAAGGCGAGCGGCGATGTTGACGCCGTCGCCAAAGATATCGTTGTCATCGACGATGATGTCACCGACGTGGATGCCGATGCGAAATTCGATCTGCTTGACCTGCGGCATCGTAGCATTTTGCTCAGCCATACCGCCCTGGATCTCAATGGCGCAGCGCACCGCATCTACGACACTGCCGAACTCAGCGAGCACGCCATCGCCCGTATGCTTGACGACCTTGCCACGATGTTCGCTGATCTTGGGATCAGCGAGCCCACGCAAACGCTCCCTCAGCCGGACGTGTGTCCCTTCCTCGTCCAAGCCGGTCAGGCGACTATATCCAGCCACATCAGCCGCAAGGATAGCTGCAAGCCGCCGTTCAACGCGATTGTCGGTCAAAACGGCCTCCCGAGATCGGTAGACCCGTCGGACGTATCAAAGCATAGGGCGCTGCCCTTGGGCTAGGGCCAATGTCCGCTTTGGGTCCAATCGCGTCACTTTGGCCGTCGGCCGACTACTTCCGGTCCTCCCCTGGAAACGGACATCGTCAGGGCCGGTCGCCATGTCTCAAAGGTGCCGATATCGTTGCAAAAGTCGAAAATCGAACGACCCTAAAAATCTCGCGAAAGTTGATCCTTGGACTTCTCTGCTACCGCGTCGCTTTTCAACGCCACTACGCAGGTCCGTGATCGAAACGATATGGTCCCTCACGTCGCCGCGTGCAAAACGCATCAGCGGCTCCAAGAATTTTCGTTCGCCACTCCAAAAAGACTTTTGCAACAATATCTGCCAATATCGGAAGTACCGGACGCGACGTTGCGGCGTAGGCAGAAGCAGCGGAACTATTCTGGCGTTCAACTTTGTTGCTTCGCAGCGAGATCGATAGTCGCGGCCAATGTACACGGGAAGCCAAACTTCCCTAACCTGCCATGTCCAAAGGTGCTAAGTTAGCGGTGGTCACGATGCTCCTCGCGGTACAGAGGTCTGTCGGCCTGCCGCGCGGACGACTGTGCATCAAGACTATCTGCAACGCCGGCTTGCGGCTATCCTGGTGGCACACGTTGTTGGCTACCTGTAGGCGCAGCCCAGATCACGCGTCCCCTTCAATTCAACGTCGGCGCCACTCGCCATTTTTGTGATGCGACAGGTCGGCTTGAGTGCTAAGTTGATTTTTAGGCGTCCATTGAGGCCACCCGGGCGGTCCCGGGCAAGCAGTGCTCACAGTCCGATCGAGGCTGTGCAATGCCCAAGATCCTGCTGGTCGAAGACAATGAGATGAACCGCGACATGCTCTCGCGGCGCCTTGTGCGTGGCGGCTACGAGGTCACCATTGCCGAGGACGGAGCGCGCGGCGTCGCAATGGCCACGAGCGACAGGCCCGATCTCATTTTGATGGACATGAGCCTGCCGGTGATCGACGGCTGGGAGGCGACGCGCCGGATCAAGGCCACGCCAGAGCTGCGCAAAATCCCCATCATTGCGCTCACGGCGCACGCCATGGCGACCGACCGGGAAAAGGCTCTCGAGGCCGGCTGCGACGACTACGACACTAAACCGATCGAGCTGCAGAGACTGCTGGGCAAGATCGAGACGCTACTCGCGGCTGCGGGACAGTAAACGACCTACAAGTTCCGGACAGATGACGAGAGGAAACAACTCATGAAAACGGCTCAGTACAAATGGTCGCAAAGCGACGGGTGGCAGCCGAATTTGCCAACTGGCGTAGTCGGACAACAAAGTGTCGTGTTCGTTTTCGGTGCTAGATCGTTGATGCAGACGGGTAACCTCGTGGGCGAGTTGCGCGACCACTTCAAAGGGGCCGCCATGCTTGGTTGCTCGACTTCCGGCGAGATTGTCGGCGACTTGGTCGTCGACGACTCGGTGATTGCCACTCTTGTCGACTTCGAACATACGCGACTGCGGTTCGCCTCTGCCACGATTGGTGAGGCGAAGGCGAGCTACGACGTCGGCAAGGAGCTCGCGCGGCAGTTGAACGACGCCTCATTGCGCCATGTGTTCGTACTTTCGGACGGCTTGCACGTCAATGGCTCCGACTTGGCGCGCGGTCTCGCTGGCGGCGTCGTGGAAGGCGTGTCGATCACTGGCGGCCTTTCCGGAGACGGAACCAACTTCGCCGAGACCTGGGTCGTTGCCGACGGTGGCGCGGGCCCCCAGCGCGTGGCGGCGGTCGGTCTGTACGGCAACGACTTGCGCATTGGCTACGGATCGATGGGCGGCTGGCAGCCCTTCGGGCCGCTGCGCACCATCACTCGGGCCGAGGGTAACATCCTCTATGAGCTCGACGGGCGGTCGGCGCTCGATCTCTATAAATCGTACCTGGGCCCACACGCCGACCAGTTGCCAAGCTCTGCCTTGCTTTTTCCAATCCTCGTTACCGAGGCAAAGGGCGGCCAGGGTGTCGTCCGGACCGTCCTGTCTGTGGACGAGCAGAACAAGTCAATGACGTTCGCGGGCGACATCCCACAGGGCGGAACGGCGCAGTTGATGAAGACCAATGTTGACGATCTGGTCGACGGCGCGACCGCCGCCGCCAAGGCCAGTCTCAGCGGGCTCGGCGACAGGCGACCAGATCTTGCAATTCTGGTGAGCTGTGTCGGTCGCAAGCTTGTGATGAAGCAGCGCACCGAGGAAGAAATCGAAGCAATTCGAAATGTCTTCGGAACGGATGCGAAGATTTCCGGGTTCTACTCGTACGGCGAGCTTTCCCCCTTCATGCACGGTGGCGAGTGCCGCCTGCATAATCAAACCATGACCATAACAACTTTCGCCGAGGACTGAACATCACAGGGCACAGATGCACAGGCTGCTACGACGCCAGCTCAGAAAGCACCTCGGTGTCGAGGGCGAAGTACCGGTTGCTTTGCAGCCTTTCGTGGCAGCCGTCGATGCCGCATACACGGATTTTGATAGCGATCGGGCGATGGTCGAGCGCTCTCAGGAGCTGAGTTCGAAGGAGCTGTCGGAGGCGCGCGACAAGGCTACGCAGGCCCAGCGCCGGCTCGTCGACGCGATCGAGAGCATCTCGGAGGGTTTCTCGCTCTACGATGCTGACGACAAGCTGGTGATATACAACCGGCGGTACCGGGACATGCACAGCACCGCCAGCATCAATGTCGTGAATCAGGGCGTATCGTTCGAGACGATCCTCCGCAACGCGGCCGCGGGCGGCGAGATTCGCGACGCGGAAGGGCGCGTCGAGGCCTGGGTCGAGCAACGTCTCGCCCAGCATTGCGATCCCAAGGGCACGCATGTGCAACGCCGCTCCGACGGGCGTTGGATCCAGATCAACGAGCGCAAAACCGACGACGGCGGCACGGTCGCGACCTACACCGACATCACCGACGTGAAGAAGGCGGAGCAGGCGATCCAGGAGAGCGAACAGCGGCTGCGCGTCATCGCCGAGGCCGCGCCGATGGCGGTGGCGATCGTAACCTTCGATGACGGGATCATCCGGTATGCCAATCGGCGCTTCAGCGAAATGTTCGAGCTCGAGGGTTCGTCCGCCCTGGGCCTGCAAGCGAAAACCCTCTACGCAGACCCGCAGCATCGCGAGCGCTTCATCGGCGCGCTGACCGAGCGCGGCCATGTGGAGGGCATGGAGATGCTGCTCAAGCGGGTTGGAGGCGAGGAGTTCTGGGCGCTCATAGCGTCGCAGCGCGTCGAGTTCGAAGGGCGCCCGGCGATGATCAACGGCCTCGTCGACATCAGCGACCGCAAGCGCATGGAAGGCGAACTGCACAAGGCGATCTGGGCGAGCGAGCAGGCGACCCGCGCGAAGTCTGACTTCGTCGCCAACATGAGCCATGAGCTGCGCACGCCCTTGAATGCGATCATCGGTTACAGCGAGATCCTGTTCGAGGACGCCCAGAGTGCTGGGCGCGAATCGGAGATGGCAGACCTGCGCAAGATCCAGGATGCCGGCAAGCATCTGCTCGGCCTGATCGACAACATCCTCGATCTTTCCAAGATCGAGGCCGGCAAGATGACGCTCTATCTCGAGACCTTCGAGCTACGGCCCATGATCGATAGCGTCGCGGCGACCGTCACCCCGCTGGCCAAGAAGACTGGCAACGCTCTGGTGGTGAACTGCGCTGACGAGGCCGGCACGATGCACAGCGATCTGACCAAGGTGCGGCAGACCCTGTTCAACCTTCTCAGCAATGCGTGCAAGTTTACAAGGAACGGGACCATCACGTTGACCGCGCTCCGCGATACGAACGCGGCCGGCAACTGGATCGAGTTCCAGGTGCGCGATACCGGCATCGGCATGACGTCAGATCAGCAGGCCAAGGTGTTCGAGGCCTTCACTCAGGCCGATGCCTCGACGACCCGCACCTATGGCGGCACCGGGCTGGGCCTTGCCATCACCAAGAGCTTCTGCCGGCTGATGGGCGGCGATGTGACGCTGACCAGCGAAGCCGGCAAGGGGACGACCTTCACGGTTCGTCTGCCGGCGGTGACAAGCGCGGCATCGGACACTGCGGATTCGGCGGCAGAGCAGCGTTCCGAGGGTCCGCAGGCCGAGCATGCACCGACCGTCCTCGTGGTCGACGATGATCCCAACGCGCGGGAGTTGCTGCGTCGGCACCTGCAGCGCGGCGGCTACGCCGTTCGCATGGCTGCCAGCGGCGAGGAGGCGATGCAGCTCGCCCGCACGCTGCAGCCCGATGTCGTCACGCTCGACGCTCTGATGCCGCAGATGGACGGCTGGGCCGTACTCAGCGCCATGAAGGAAGATGCGGCACTCGCCGAAATTCCCGTGATCATGATCACGATCGTCGACAACCAGAGCATCGGCTTCTCGCTCGGCGCCGCCGATTACCTGATCAAGCCGATTGATCGGGACAGACTGGTCCGTGCGGTGGAAAAGTGCTGCCCAAGGGGTGCACCACGGCACGTGCTGATCGTCGAGGATGACGCTCCGACCAGTGAGCTGATGAGCCGCGCCTTGCGGCAGATCGATTGCAGGGTCACGCAAGCAGAGAATGGTCGGGTTGGTCTTGAGCGTTTGAGCGAGGCTTTACCCGACGCAATTCTGCTCGATCTGATGATGCCCGAGATGGACGGGTTCGAGTTCATCGCGCGGGTGCGCGACGAATCCCGCTGGCGGCGCATCCCGATCATCGTCGTCACCGCCAAGACACTGACCGCCGAGGATCGCGCGCGACTCAACGGCCAGGTACAGCATTTGGTGCACAAGGGCGAATACAGTGGCAAGGCCGTGCTGGCGGCGCTCGACGAGCTGGTACCCCGGCACGCCCGGCGCGCGAGTCCGGATCGGCCATGAGCATCATTGATACCGACAACGCGCGCGCCTGGCGCATTCGGCTTGCCCACCTTCGCCAGGAACTGCTGTCGCCGGTCAACGCCTTGCTCGGCTATGCAGAGATCCTGCACGAAGACGCGTCCCGGAATGGGCGCCCGGACATCCTCCCCGATATGAACCGCATCCTCGGCGCAGCCCGGGATCTCGCCGGCAAGGTCGACCGGCTGGTGGACGGCGATCGCGCCAGGAGCCTGCCCGGCGCAGCGGCCGCCACGCAAGAGCAGGAGCTGCGTCACGAGCTGCGCACGCCGCTCAACGCGATCAAGGGCTACGGCGAGATGCTGCGCGAGGATGTAGCCAATTTCTCAGGCGACTCGCTGCGGGCAGATTTCGATCGCCTGCTGGCGGCGGTCACCGACCTGTTGCTGCGTCTCGATCGCATCGTCCGATTCTCGGTCGATGTCGAGGAGACGAGCTTGGCCCCCGATCAGACCGGCGCGGTTATGGTGAGCGACTTGATGCGCAGCCTCGGGCCAGTCCGGCCGTATGCTGTCACCGAAACCGGCTCCATTCTCGTCGTAGATGATATCGAGGCCAACCGCGATCTCCTGTCGCGCCGGCTGACCCGCGATGGGCATCGCGTCGCTTCGGTGGCCGGCGGCCAGCAGGCGCTGCAGGCGCTCGCCGACGATGAGTTCGACCTCGTCCTGCTCGATTTGATGATGCCCGATATCAACGGGCTTGACGTGCTGGTGCGTATGAAGGCGGATGAGCGGCTGCGCCGCATTCCGGTGATCATGATCACGGCCTTGGCGGAGACCGAGAGCGCCGTCCGCTGCATCGAGGCCGGGGCCGAGGATTATCTGCCAAAGCCGTTCGATCCGGTCCTGCTGCGCGCGCGGATCAATGCTTGCTTGCACAAGAAGCGCTGGCGCGACCGCGAGCAGAAGTACCTTCGCCGCATCGAGGACGAGACCGCCAAGTTCGAGCGGCTGCTGTTGACCATCCTGCCAAGACAGGTGATTGGCCGCCTGAACCAGGGCGAAGCCATGATCGCCGACCGCTTCGAGGGCGTGAGCGTTCTGTTCGCCGATCTGGTGAGCTTCACCGAGCATGCTGCACGGGTCACACCTGCAGCGATGGTCGAGTATTTGAACCGGCTATTCTCGGAATTCGACGCGCTTGCCCGCGAGCTCGGTGTCGAGAAGATCAAGACCATCGGCGATGCCTACATGGCCGTCGCCGGCTTGCCCGATCCAAATCCCGATGGGTTCGCAGCGATCGCGAAAATGGCGCTCGGCATGATCGATCGGCTGGGCCGCGTCAACAGCCATTTCGGTTGGCCCTTGCAAATCCGGATCGGCATACATTCCGGTCCCGTGGTTGCCGGCATCATCGGCACGCACCGCTTCGTCTACGACGTGTGGGGCGATACGGTAAATGTCGCGAGCCGGCTCGAGGCCTATTCTCTGCCCAATCGAATCCATGTGTCCCAGGATACCGCCCGGCACCTCGTCGGTCTCTTCCCGCTGGAGCCACGCGGCAGCATTGACGTGAAGGGCAAAGGCAAACTGGAGACGTTTTTCTTGAGCTGGATCTAGGCGCGCGCGGCAGCGGGGTGCATCGGGCTGGCTTGTTCCTGAAGCACGTGCTGATCTTGCAGTGGTAATTCAAGCAACGAGCGAGCACTTGCCCACCCGCAAGGCTCCGATCATGGCGATCGTGATGGGGACGCACGGACCCGGACAAGTGTCAGCTTCGAAGCTGCGGATTGCGCTCCGGGAGACAACCGACTTCCAGCTCGCAAGAGCCAGTAGTCGTGCTGATGTCTGTTCCGGGTCATTCGCGTCGCTTTGACGGTGTACTGATCACTTCCGGTCTGCCCCGATTAACGGACATCTTCAGAACCGGTCGGCATGTCTCAAACGTGCCCCAACACCAGTCATGGCACGTATCCCGAGTTGGAAGTGACGGTCGCAGAGGAGAGCGCCACCGATGTTGCGTGAGCGCGGTGATAACCCCTCAAAATGAAGCTCGAAGTGAATTGAGACGGGAGGGCCGGTCGCCATAAGGTAACCGGATCACAGAGTAAAGGCGTTGATCAATTTCGCGGCCGGCAATCCGGGCCGTCAGCGCGAGAACTGTGGTCCGGCGGGAGGCGGCAGGCGAGATTCGATCTTGGCTTGCGGAGGTTTGGGCTGCGGGATCGAGGCAGCCTGCTGGGCCGGGGCTGGGGCTGCGGCCGGCGGCGCTGACGATACCTTCTGCCTGACGTCCTCCTCGACAGCCCGTAGCGCCGCAATGTTCTGGGCCATCTGCTCCTGCTTGGCAGCGAGTTGTTCTACGCTGCGCCGCACGGCATCGAGCGTGGATGCCAAGGGCGCAAGTTGCCGCGTCGTATCAGTGGAAGTCGCAGCCCCGACTAGCGACTTCGTCGTCGAAACGGATAACAGCAAACCCAGCGCCGGAACCTGGGCTACCAGCATCTCCTTTGCTGCATCACCGTAGGACTGCCAGCCAAGCGTGGCGCCGACACCGATGAGAACCGCAATGGAGAACCGGGTAAGGGCGCGGAACATTCGCCTGCCAATCGACGGCCGGCCGCTCGCCGGCTGCCCTTCCCCGAAGCGGTAGGGATAGGGAGCATCGATCGACGGCTGCATGCGCCGTCTACCAACGCGCTGATCGGATCGGACATCCGGATCGCGCGCAAGCCCGCCGAACGAAGTTTCTTCAGCTGTCAGTGGTGGGCTTTGCGAGTATAACATTGGTACCTCCACCGACGATTCTTCCAAATTCTTGAGGGAAGAGGCGGTCCTGGTTTGACGGAAGGGAGGCAGGAGCGCAGCAGCCCTGGGGCGTTTGTGAGATCGTCGCACGACAAGAGAATCGACTTGTTTGACGTCGGTCAGCGTCAGTCGAAATCCACGTCGCTACAAAATTGAGATGCTCGCTGATGTCTGAAATGGGTCTTGGCCGTGTGAAAATGCGAAGACGCTCAATCGCGATGGAAGAAGTCATTCGTCCAAGACCGCTTTAGTCTCGCAAGGCGCAAGCGGATTAAACTTGGAGGTCGGACTGGAAAATATCATTCTTCGCTGCGTTTCGATTTTTGAGTTTTTACACGGCCAGGGTCATTCGCGTCGGTTTGACCGGACCACGGCGACTTTCGGTCTACCCCCAGCAACGGACATCGTCAGCGCCGGTCGGCAGGTCTGTTTCGTGCCTGAAGGCGACGTCAAGCCATCGTATTCTATCACCTCACCGGACCGGCGCCTTGGGCACGGCAGCTCGTTCATCACGAGCCCGCGTCCGGCTTCGGGGGCGCTCCGGCGCCGCTTTCAAGGATCGGTCTAAGAAACGACCGATCATGTCTTAGGAAGCATTTAGTCTCCAGGTAATATGCTATTGCCCTCTGGCAATCAGGATCGCTGGCCGCCCTGGAGCGGTAGACTTCGTAATCGGCAAGCGAAGGAAATGAAAACAATGCGATCGCGACGTAGTCCCCGCCTTCGTGCGGCAGGAAATAGCCGTGATGCGTGCCGCCGAATTTTTCAACCAGTGGCATCCACATCTTGGCGTAGGTCTCGAATTCTTTCGCTTTTAAGGGGGATATCTCATAGCGGAGATAGCAGGTTATCATTCTCAATCTCCTCATGGCGGACCGATTGGACGCCTACCGTCCCATCATACCGTTAGAAGTCAGACCCGTACATTCCTCGGGCGCGGGCCGCACCCAGCCGACGTCCGATCTGGGTCATTCGCGTCGAATTCAGCATACCTGTCGATGTCCGGTTAGCGGGCATCTTCCGCCATGGTTGAGACCACGAAGATTGTTACTCGACCAACCTCTCAAACGCCGCGTTGCATTCGCAAGCAGTAGTCTATTCGCTCAAGCGTCATCGTTTGAGAAATCCTGGCGCGGTCAGACCCGCCGAGAATCATGCCCGCAGGAAAACTATCTCTGTTTCCACGCAGTGGACTCGCGGAGAGAGCCCCTCACCCCGAGCGACCTTCGCTCGTCTCGACCCCGCAAGCGCAGGGCGAGGGGGACGACCGCGCGCCTCGCAGCGCCTCCTCGCAATGACGTGGATGGTGAGCTAATTCGCCGCCGCCAGCGTCCGCGGCCCGGGGCCGCTCGTGCCGGTCTGCGCGATCAGGCGCTTCAGCTCCGGAATGCAGGAGCCGCAATTGGTGCCCGCTTTCAGCCTGGCACCGATATCCGCAGCCGAACGCGCGCCGCCCGCGATGGTATCGCAGATGGTGTTGCGGCCGACACCGAAGCAGGCGCAGACGATCGGGCCGGCATTGGCAAGGCCATCTGCCGATTTGCCCGACAGCAGCATGCGGCGCTGGTCGTTGCCGAGCGCATCCGCGGCGAACAGGTCCTTGACCACATTCCAGTCGCCGGCGTCCCGCGCGGGCCCGATGAACAGGCAGGTTTCGATGCGGTCGCCGCGAAACGACGCCCCGCGATAGACGCCGCCACCGAAATCCTTGTATTCGGCGAGATCATCCGTCGCGAATGATTTCAGCCAGGATTGCCAGCCGGCCAGATCGGCGTTGTCGGCAAACAGATAGCCGTAACCGCCACTGACGGCGACGCGAGCGACCCACGCATGATCGGGCAGTTCGAGCGGCTTGCGCGACAGCGCAAAGCCACGGAATACGTATTCGTAAGGCGTGATCGATACAGGCGTCGCCTTGTTCTCGGGCTGACCGGAGAACGGATCGGTGATGGGAGCCACCAGCGAACCGACACGCGCGCCGGTCGCGTTGGCCTCGCTCCAGTGGATCGGCGCGAACAGCATGCCGCGCTGCTGGCGCTCGCTGACGACGACCCGAAGCGTGCACTGCCCGTAATCGGTGGTAACACGCGCGAAGTCACCGTCGGCGAGCCCGTGCCTGGCGGCATCGTCAGGATGAACTTCGACGAAGGGCTCCGGCAGATGCTGGCCGAGCCGCGGGCTCTCGCCCGTGCGGGTCATGGTGTGCCACTGGTCGCGGATGCGGCCGGTGTTGAGTCGCAGCGGCCGCGCCGCCGTGGTCTCGGTCCGCAGCGCCGGTATTTCCGGCGCGATGAAGCGGGCCTTGAAATCATTGGCGAAGAAACCGCCTTCGGCGAAGAAGCGCGCTTGCGGCTCACTTCCCTGCCGGACCGGCCACTGCACCGGCGCCATCGCGTCGAAATCGCTGTCCGACAACGACTGCAGCGCGCCGATGTCGAAATCGCGCGCGCCCTCGTTCTCGAATGCCGAGAGCGCGGCATGCTCGCGAAAGATATCCGCCGCCGAGCTGAAGCCGAAGGCAGCGCCAAAGCCGAGGCGCCTGGCAACCTCGCCCATGATCCACCAATCGGGCCTGGCTTCGCCGGGGGCGGAAAGGAACGCGCGCTGCCGCGAGATGCACCGTTCCGAATTGGTCACGGTGCCGGATTTCTCGCCCCAGGCCTGCGCCGGCAGCAGCACGTGCGTGCCCGCATCCACCGTGTCATTGGAGATCACGTTCTCGGAAACGACGAACAGCTCGAGCTTCTTCAGCGCCTCGCGAACGCCGTCGGCGTTCGGCAGCGACACGGCGGGATTGGTACCCATCACCCACAGCGCCTTGATCTCGCCGCGCGCAATGGCCTCGAACATCTGGACCGCCTTCAGCCCCTCATGGGTGGCGATGCGCGGCGCCTTCCAGAACCGGCGCACGCGATCGATGTCGGGCGGCGTAAAGCCCATGTGAGCGGCAAGCTGGTTGGCGAGCCCGCCGACCTCGCGCCCGCCCATCGCATTGGGCTGCCCGGTCAACGAGAACGGCGACGCGCCCGGCAGGCCGATCCGTCCCGTCGCGAGATGGCAATTGACGATGGCGTTGACCTTGTCGGTGCCCTGCGCTGACTGGTTGACGCCCTGCGAATACAGCGTGACGACGCGCTCGGTGTTCGCAAACATCTGGAAGAACGTCGCGACGTCCTGCTCGGCAAGACCGGTCGCCAGCGCGGTGGCCCCGACGCTGCCCGCGATGTTGCGCGCGCGGGCGATGGCGTCGTCGAACCCGGTGGTGTGGAGGGCGATGTAGTCGCGGTCGAGCGCGCCGTTATCGGCAAGATGCACCAGCAACCCGCTGAACAGCGCGGTGTCGGTGCCCGGCTTCAATCCCAGGAACAGATCGTCATCGCCGACGGTATCGGTCCGGCGCGGATCGATCACGATCATCCGCGCGCCGCGCTGCTGCTTGTTGGCAAGCATGCGCTGGTACAGCACCGGATGGCACCAGGCCGCGTTGGAGCCGACCAGCACCAGAAGGTCAGCCTCGTCGAGATCCTCATAACATCCGGGCACCGTATCGGCGCCGAACGCGCGGCGGTGGCCGGCAACCGAAGAGGCCATGCAGAGCCGCGAATTGGTGTCGACATTGGCGCTGCCGATAAAACCCTTCATCAGCTTGTTGGCGACGTAATAGTCTTCCGTCAGCAGCTGGCCGGAGAGATAGAACGCGACCGCGCCCGGGCCGTCGCGCGCGATGATGTGCTGGAAGCGGTGCGCGACATGATCGAGCGCGTCGCTCCAGGCCACCCGCTCCATGGTGCCCTTGCCGCAGCGGATCATCGGATAGAGCAACCGGTTGGCGAGGCCGAGCGTCTCGCCGAGCGCCGAGCCCTTCGAGCACAGCCGGCCGAAATTGGCGGGATGCTCGGGATCACCCGATATCGCCGCCCCGCCGCGCCCGTCCGGCGTCGCCAGAATGCCGCAGCCGACGCCGCAATAGGCGCAGGTGGTGCTGATGGCGCGCAGGTCGGGATCGATGGCAGTCATGGCGGCAACCGGATCATGCAGCTTCCGAACGGATCGCGAGCGAGCGGCCGAACATCATGTCGGCACGAATTCTTTGCGTCGGCTGCCGCGTGCGGATCAGTTCGAGATACCAAAGCGCGTCGGCGACATCGCCGATCAGGACCGCACCGGTCAATCGCCCGCCCGCGATCACAAGCTTCTTGTAGGTGCCGTGATTGAGATCGGAGAGCACGATAGTCTCGCTGCCGTCGCCGCCCATGAAATCGCCGGCGGAGAACACGCTGACGCCGGAGACTTTCAGGTTCGTCGCAACGATACTGCCGGGATAGGAAGCCTCGCGCCCGGCGAGATGCCGCGCCAGCACCCTCGCCTGCTCATAGGCCGGCTCGACCAGCCCGTAGCAGATGCCGCGATGCTCGGCGCATTCGCCGATCGCGAACACATCCGGCGCACCGGTCTGCAGGTGGTCGTCGACCACGACGCCGCGATTGACGGCAATGCCCGCTTCCCTTGCCAGTGCGATATTCGGCCGGATGCCGGCCGCGAAGATCACGGCGTCGGCCGGGATCAGACGGCCGTCCACCAGTTCGACACCTTCGACGCGCGTCTCGCCATGGATGCGCGCGGTGTTGGCGTTGAGCAGGATTTCGATCCCCTTGCGCTCGACGAGGGATTTCAAAAGTTCGGCCGCGGGCGCATCCAGCTGGCGCTCCATCAGGCGGTCCATCAGATGCACCAGCGTCACCGGCGCGCCGGCCTTCGCAAGCCCATAGGCCGCTTCGAGGCCCAGCAATCCGCCGCCGACCACCACCACGCGTTTTTTCTGCGCCGCCAGCGACAGCAACAAATCGACGTCACGGCTGTCGCGAAACGTATGTACGCCGGCAAGGTCGGCCCCCGGCACGTTGAGCCGCAGCGGCGACGAGCCTGTGGTCAGCACCAGTTTCGAAAACGGAACGCTCTCGTCATTTTCGATCTTGAGTTCGCGGCGGCCGACATCGATCTCGGTGGCCGTGCAGCCATATTTCAGGGTGACGCCGCGGTCGCGCCACCAGGAGGCCGGCCGAAGCTCGATATCCTGCGAGGTAGTCTCGCCGGCCAGCACCGACGACAGCAGCACGCGATTATAGGCGAGCCGCGGCTCATCGCCGATCACGGCAATGGCGTAGCGGCCCAATGCCACCTTGGCCAATTCATCGACAAGGCGGGCAGCGGCCATGCCGTTGCCGACGATGACCAACGGTTCGCTCATGATGGATCCTCACTCGGCGGCTTGAGCGCTGCCGTAAGCTTCCGAAATCATGTAACCGGACAGCGTGCCGTACGCCGCGGTCCAGGCGTCGGCGACATCAGGTGTCCAGGCCTCGCCGAGCCCTTTCTCCAAGGTCCACAACAGTGCACCACCGACGACGGGATAGTGCTCCGGCTTGGCGCCATAGCTGACGTGACGTTTGGCAAGCGCGCTGGCCGCCGGCAACACCGATTCGAGATTGCTCAACCCGTTCACCACTACGGCCAGCGTTGCCATCAACTTCTTGCGCTGCTCTTTCATATCGGCGGGAAACATCGCCTTCACTGTTGGCGCGACTTCGAACAGGCGATCGTAGAATATAGCGGCGGCCTGCTCCGAAATCGGTGCAACTTTGGCGAAACTCTCCTGAACCAGATTGATTTGTGTTGGATTCACCGAAACTCTCCTCAAATGTTCCTAAAGGTGAGCCTGTTGGTCGCGCGCCAGGAGCTTTGGTTCACCAAGTCTCCTGATAGTGATGACGCGCTTTACGCCGCCTCGACGAAGCGATGCCGCTCGTAGAGGAACTCGAGCACGCGCTGCCGGCACTTGAGGTAGCCGGGGTTGGTCGCGAGTTCGAGCCGCTTGCGCGGGCGCGCCAGCGGCACTTCCAGCACCTCGCCGATCCGTGCGCTGGGACCGTTGGTCATCATCACGATGCGGTCCGACAGCAGCACGGCCTCGTCGACGTCGTGGGTGATCATCAGGATGGTGTTGCCGAGCTTCTGGTGCAGCGCCATCACCGAATCCTGCAGATGCGCGCGGGTCAGCGCGTCGAGCGCGCCAAAGGGCTCGTCGAGCAAAAGCACCTTCGGCTCCATGGCGAGCGCGCGGGCAATGCCGACGCGCTGCTTCATGCCGCCGGAGATTTCGGATGGCCGCTTGTCCTTGGCATGCGCCATCTGCACCAGGTTGAGATTGTGCATCACCCAGGCGTCGCGCTCGGCCCGGGTCTTGGTCGAGGCGAACACCTTGTCGACGCCGAGCCGGACGTTCTCATACACCGTCAGCCAGGGCAGCAGGCTGTGGTTCTGAAACACCACCGCGCGGTCCGGCCCCGGCGAATTGACCTCGCGGTTCTCCAGCAGCACGCAGCCCTGCGTGGTGTCGGTGAGGCCGGCCACGATGTTGAGCAGCGTGGACTTGCCGCAGCCGGAATGGCCGATGATCGAGACGTATTCGCCCTTCTCGATCGTCAGGTTGATGTCCTTCAGCACCTCGGTGGTGGCGTTGCCACGGGTGAAGGTCTTGTCGATGTGGTCGAGCTTCAGATAGGCCTGCATGACATGTTTCCTTCAGTTCAGTGCGGTGCCGCGGGTCACGATCTTCGCCAGTCCCGCGATCAGGCGGTCGAGCACGAAGCCGATGATGCCGACATAGAACAGCGCCAGGATGATTTCGCTGATGTGCGAGGAGTTCCAGGCGTCCCAGATGAAGAAGCCGATGCCGACGCCGCCGATCAGCATCTCTGCTGCTACGATCGCAAGCCAGGACAAGCCGATGCCGATGCGAAGACCGGTGAAGATATAAGGCGCCGCCGCCGGGATCATGATCTTGGAAAAGAACTCCAGCGGATTGAGCTGCACCACGGCTGCGACGTTGCGATAGTCCTGCGGGATGTTGCGGATGCCGACCGCGGTGTTGATGATGATCGGCCAGACCGAGGTGATGAAGATGACGAAGATCGCCGAAGGCTGGCCGTCACGGAACGCGGCCAGCGACAGCGGCAGCCATGCCAGCGGCGGGATGGTGCGCAGCACCTGGAACAGCGGATCGAGCCCGCGCATCGCCCATACCGACTGCCCGACCAGCGTGCCAAGCCCGATGCCGACGATGGCGGCAATCGAGTAGCCGAACGCAACGCGCTGAAGCGAAGCCGACAAATGCCAGAACAGGCCCTTGTCGATGCCGCCGCGATCGAAGAACGGATCGAAGATCAGCTCCTTGGTTTCCTTGAAGACGCGCGACGGCGGCGGCAGGGTCGAGCCGGTGCGACGGCAGACCAGCTCCCAGAACAGCATCAACAGCGCGAGCACGACCAGCGGCGGGACGACGCGTACTGCGGTCTCCCTCGCCATCTTGACGTACTTCTCGGCACGCGGCGCCTGCTTCGGCGTCATCGTGACCACTGGCGCCGCCGTGCTCGGCGAGGTGCTTGAGGCGGTCGGAATGGCCACCGCGGTGGCTTCGGCTTTGATCGCAGGCATCGACATTGAAATCATATCTCCGTGTTCAAGAAAGGCGGGCCGCCCGCTCCTTTACGCGCGGCCCGGACTTGATCAGACATCAACACGCTTGATCGACAGGGACTTTAGATACGCAGCCGGATTTTCCGGATCGAACACCTTGCCGTCGAAGAAGGTCTCCTTGCCGCGCGAGGTGGAGGCCGGAATGTCGGCAGCAGCGACGCCGAGCGTCTTGGCCGCATCGCGCCACAGATCCTCACGGTTGACCTTGCCGATCAGCGCCTTGCTGTCGAAGCCGGCTTCATATTTGCCCCAGCGGATGTCCTCGGTCATGAACCAGAGATCGTGGCTCTGGAACGGATAGGAGGCGAAATCGCGCCAGTACTTCATGATGTGGGGCGAATTCTCGACCACCTTGCCGGGAATGCCGTAGTTGAACTTGCCCTTGGCGCGATCGGCGATATCTTCAACCGGACAGTTGATCCACTGCCGCTTGCCCATGATGGTGGCGAGTTCGTCCTTGTTCTCCATCTTGTCGGCCCATTGCTGCGCCTCCATGACCGCCATCAGGATCGCCTTGGCGGCCTTCGGGTTCTTGTCGACCCAGGCCGCGCGCATGCCGAGCGATTTTTCCGGATGCTTGCTCCAGATTTCGCCGGTGTTGATCGCGGTATAGCCGATGCCCTGATGGACCAACTGTCCCGGCCATGGCTCGCCGACACAGAAGCAATCCATCGTGCCAACCTTCATGTTGGCGACCATCTGGGGCGGCGGTACGGTGATGGTCTCAATGTCCTTGTCAGGGTCGATGCCGCCGGCGGCGAGCCAATAGCGGAGCCAGAGATCGTGGGTGCCGCCCGGGAAGGTCATCGCGGCCTTGACGGATTTGCCGGCGGCTTTCTTCTGCTCGAATACCGCCTTGAGCGGCGCGGCATCGACGCCGACCTTGAGGTCGGCATATTCCTTGGCCACCGAGATGCACTGCGCATCGAGATTGAGCCGCGCCAGGATGTACATCGGCGTCGGCTGATTGTTCTGCGTCACCTTGCCGGCCGAGATCAGGTACGGCATCGGCGTCAGGATGTGCGCGCCGTCGATGCCGTTGCCTTCACTGCCGAGCACCAGGTTGTCGCGGGTGGTGCCCCATGAGGCCTGCTTGGCGACTTCGACGTCGGGCATGCCGTATTTGGCGAACAGCCCCTTGTCCTTGGCGACGAACAACGGCCCGGCGTCGCTCAGCGCGATGAAGCCGAGCGTGGCCTTGGTCACCTCCGGACCTGCCCCTTGCGCGAAGGCGCCGGCGGGGAAGTTCAGCTTGGCGGCGGCGAGCAAGGCGGCCGTTCCGCCGGTCGCCTTCAGAAGCTGGCGGCGGCTGAAACCACGGCGTGAGGTCGGAATGGTAGGTTTCGTCATGGGCGTCGTTGTCCTTTGCGTCAGTGCGTGAAACGGGGCCGTCCGTCTGGTGTCACCGCGCAAGGCGCAGAAAGGCGCGTTCCAGGGAGGCCCCGGAATGGCGGCGTCACAGTTCGGATGAATGGTCTCAAGGGACGGCATCAATGGCGTCGGCACTAGCTATTCAAGCTTCGTGCCAAGCCCTTCGCGCTGCAAAAAATGTAATTATTTCAGTGCATTACCGAAAGGACGATGAGAAAATCATCACGCCGCGGGAACCGGCTCCCGCTTTCGAAATTTGCGATTCGCCCAATTCTTGTGCGTCGCACAAGAATTGGGCAGCGCGATGTAATCGGTGTTTCAAGCGTCCTCGGTGGCCTTCGCCATCATCGGTTTCGGCGCGCTTCCCTCGCCCGGCTTCATGCGGAATTCGTAGGTCATGAGGTGCCACGGCGCGGCCGCAGGCTTGCCGTCCGGCATCGTCGGATCGGTCCGCTTTTCGATTTTGGCAACCAGCTCGTCCTTGACCCCGAACACCACGTCGGAATCGAGATATTTGTCGCCGTCCATGAAGACATGCGTGATCAGCGGCTGGTAGCCGGGCGCGGCGACCAGGAAATGCACATGGGCCGGCCGCATCGCATGGCGGCGGGTCTGCACGATCATCTCGCCGACCGGACCATCGGTGGGAATGGGATAGCTGCACGGCAGGATGGTGCGGAAGAAGAACCTTCCATCGGCATCGGTAATGAAGCGCGCCCGCGACGACGGCCCCTCCGTCGCATAGGCCGGCTTCTGGGAATCGTAGAAGCCGTCATCATCGGCGTGCCAGACGTCCACCGGCGCATTCGCCAGCGGCTTGCCCTTAAGGTCGGTGACGCGGCTCTGCACGAACATCCGCTCGCCCGGCAGCGTGGCCGAGATATCGGTCCCGTGGGGCGTCACCTTGTGTTCGCCAACATAGAACGGGCCGAGCACCGTGGTCTCGGTGGCGCCCTCGCGCTCCCTGTGGTTCACGGCGTCGACCAGCATCGAGACGCCGAGCACATCGGAGAGCAGGATGAACTCCTGCCGGATCGGGGTGCACTTCTGGCCGGTCCGGGTCAGAAAATCGATCGCGTACTCCCACTCCTCGAAGGTGAGGTCGGTCCTGCGGACATAGTCGTGCAGCGATTTCACTAGTTCCTGCAGCAGGAATTTGGCGCGTGGATCCGGCGTATCGTCGAAACTGCGGATCACGGCGGCGGTCAGTTCGGTTTCGCTGAATTGGCGCATTTTTGCTGTCCTGCGGGATAGGCGAAGGCTGGCGTCAGCCTATACCACGGCCCCGCGCGCTGTAAGCACGGCCGGTTGGAATGGGGTACACTTTTCGGCTATCAAGGCTGCCAATAGCCAGCCGGAGATCAGTGCCGATGTTAGCCCCCACCCCCGCCTCGCCCGAATCCGCCGGAATGTCGAAAGCGGCGCTCGATCGCCTCGAAAATCACCTGAAGCAGCGCTATGTCGACGGCGGGCGCTTCCCGGGGACACAGCTCCTGATCTATCGCCGCGGCAAGGTCGTGCATTCGACCGCGCAGGGCTTTGCCGACCTCGAGCGCAAGGTGCCGGTCAAGGACGACACGATCTTCCGCATCTATTCGATGACCAAGCCGCTCACGAGCGTAGCCTTCATGATGCTGGTCGAGGAAGGCCGCGTCGCGCTGGACGAGCCCGTGCACAAATACATCCCGGAATGGAAGAACCTCGGCGTGTTCGTGGCCGGGACGCATCCCGCCTTCCTGACCCGCCCGCCGTCGCGGCCAATGCTGATCGTGGATCTGCTGCGCCACACCTCGGGCCTGACGTATGGCTTCCAGCAGCGCGGCAATGTCGATGCCGCCTATCGCGAGAACAAGATCGGCGAAGTCGTCAAGGCCGGCACGCTGCAAACCATGATCGACGACCTCGCAAAGATCCCGCTGGAATTTTCACCGGGCGAGGCCTGGAACTACTCCGTCGCCACCGACGTGATCGGCTATCTCATCGGCCTGATCAGCGGCAAGCCGTTCGAGCAGTTCCTGAAAGAACGTATCCTCGATCCGCTCGGCATGAACGATACCGATTTCTTCGTGCCGAAGGACAAGGCGCATCGTTTAGCGGCGTGTTATTCGGCCGATCCGCAAGGCGGCATGACGTTCCATGCCACCGAGCGCAAGGGCACGCTGACGCTGCAGGACGATCCGGCGACGAGTTCGTTCCTGGAGCCGCCTTCCTTCATCTCCGGCGGCGGCGGCCTGTGCTCGACCGCGGCCGACTACCTGACCTTCTGCCGGGCGCTGCTCAATGGCGGCGAGCTCGGCGGCGTCCGCCTGCTGGGCCCGAAGACCTTGAAGCTGATGACGTCGAACCATTTGCCCGGCGGCGCCGATCTGCCGGCGATGTCGCGCTCGCTGTTCTCGGAAGCCGCCTATAACGGCATCGGCTTCGGGCTCGGCTTCGCCGTCACCATGAACCCTGCGCAAACGCTGATCGCCGGCAGCCCCGGCGAGTTCAACTGGGGCGGCGCGGCGACGACCTCGTTCTTCATCGACCCAGTGGAAGAGCTGATCACGATCTTCATGACGCAGGTGCTGCCGTCGAGCGCCTATCCGTTGCGGCGCGAACTGCGCACCATGGTGTATGCCGCCATCACCGACAGCAATCTCTAAAGACCGGAAAATCCGGGTTCCGCGGCGCGAAGGCGATCGCCCCGGAACCCGGCGCATTGCCGAGAGTGGATTTACATCCCTCTAATATCCTTGGCGAAATTCGGCGGCTTCTCCTATGCTTCGCCCGATTGGCGCCGACCCGGGGCTTGCGTTGCCGAAACTTTCATTGCCAGTGCGTCTCGCCCTTCTGGTCGCGGGAACCACGCTGCCGCTGATTATTTTCGCGGCCGGCCTCGTCTACAACAATTACAAGCAGGACCGCCAGAACGCGACCCAACGGGTGCTCGAAACCGTGCGCAGCATTCGCCTCGTGCTCGACTCGGAGATGCAGCGCATAACCGGTGCGCTCCAGGTGCTGTCGCTGACGGACACGCTGCGCAGCGGTGATTTCATCGGATTCCGGCGCATCGCCCAGGGCTTCCTCGACCAGTACGGCGAAGGCGGCGTCGTACTGGTGGCGGACCGCGAAGGCCGCCAGGTGTTCTCATCGCTCACCCCGGATTCCGCGAGCCTGCCGCCACGCAACAACCTCGCCATGGTGGACAAGGTCTTCGCGGAAAAGAAGCCGGTCTATTCCAACCTGTTCTTCGGGACCGTCAAGAAGCGCCTGATCGTGACGGTCGAAGTACCTGTCATTCGCGACAACGAGGTGCTCTACGACATCTCCTTCAGTCCGCCGATCGAAATTTTTCAGGCCATGGTCGAGCAGCAGCGGCCGAGCAAGGACTGGACAATCTCGATCTTCGACGGCGAAGGCACCAATTTCGCGCGCGTGCCGAACCCGCAGGAAACCGTCGGCAAGCGTGCATCGTCCTCGCTTTATGTGCAGATGTTCCACAATCCCGAAGCTACCGTGCCGACGGTATCGCTCGAGGGCGTGCCGCTGATTACGAGCTTTGCCCGCTCCTCGCTCACCGGCTGGACGGTTGCCGCAGGGGTCGCCGAAAGCTCGCTGGTCGCGCCGCTCTGGCGCAACCTCGCGATCACCAGCGTGATGGGCGCCGTTCTGCTGATGGTCGGCCTCGCCTTTGCGGTACGGATGGCGACCCAGATCGCCCGCGGCGAGATGCTCCACAATCTCCTGATCGAGGAACTCAACCACCGCGTCAAGAACACGCTCGCGGTGCTGCAGTCGATCGCCACCCAGACGTTCCGCAGCGCGAGCCGGGCGGAGCGCGAGAAATTCGAGGGAAGGCTCGGCGCGCTGGCGCAGGCGCACAATTTGCTGAGCCAGGAAAAATGGCAGGGCGCGGAGTTGCGGGAAGTGATTGCGCGGGTGCTGCAGCCCTATCTGCTCAACAATCCGGAGCGGATGCGGATGTTCGGACCGCAGGTTCCGCTGTCGCCGCGGCTCGCCGTGGTGCTGTCGATGATCGTGCACGAGATCGCAACAAATGCCGCCAAATACGGCGCGCTGTCGAACGACACCGGCACCGTGGCGGTGGACTGGGAGATCCTCGACGAAGGCGACGGGCGCAAGCTGCGGCTGATCTGGACCGAGGCAGGCGGCCCGCCCGTCACGGCGCCGGTGCAGCGCGGCTTCGGCTCGCGGCTGATCGAGCGCAGCGCGCGCGACCAGCTCGGCGGCGAGGCGACCGTCGACTTCCTGCCGCGCGGCGTCATCTACACCGTGAGCTGCGCGCTCGACAGGGACGAATAGCTACTTGAGCATCTCCGGCACGATCAGCCGTGGCAGGAACAGCGAAACGCCAGGCCAGATGATCAATGCGGCCAGCACCAGCAGCATCGGGATCAGCATGATGACCGTGTCCTTCAGCGCATAGCGCAGCCGCACGCCCGCGATCGAGCAGGCGATCATCAGGCACAGGCCATAGGGCGGCGTCACCAGCCCGAATGCCAGCGAGACGATCGAGATGATCGCAAACTGCACCGGGTGGAGGTCGACCGATTTCGCCAGCGGCTCGAGAACGGTACCGACGATGATGATCGCCGGAATGGCGTCGAGGAAGCAGCCCACCACCAGAAAGCAAAAGGAGATGAAGAAGCCCGCCGCGATCGGGCCCATGCCCCAGGTCGAGACGTTGGCCAGCAGTTCCTGCGGTATCCTGTAATAAGCCAATAGCCAGCCGAAGGCGCTCGCGGTACCGATGCAAAACAGCGCGACGCCGGCGAGACGTCCGGTGTCCAGCAACGCCTTGTAGAGCTGGCGCGCGCCGGTTTCACGGTAGAAGAACGTCGATAGCGCCACGGAATAGAGCACCGCGACGCATGCGGATTCGGTCGCGGTAAACCATCCCAGCAAAATGCCGCCGACGATGATGAACGGCGTCGTCAGCGCCGGTATCGACCGCAAGATCGCCCACCACATGTCCCGCCAGCTATCCTTCGGATAGGTCGGATAGCCGCGGCGCACGGCATAGACATGCACGGTCGCCATCTGCGCGCCTGCGATCAGCAATCCCGGCACGATACCGGCGAGGTACATCGCGGCGATCGAGGTCGAGATCAGCCCGCCCCATACGATCATCAGGATCGAGGGCGGGATGATGACGGCGAGCACGGCGGAAACCGCGGTGATGGCGATGGAGAAGGAGAGATCGTAGCCCTCCTTGGTCTGGGCGTCGATGAAGATCTTGGATTGGCTCGCCGCGTCCGCGGTGGAGGAGCCGGAGATGCCGGCAAAGAACACCGACAGCACGACATTGATCTGCGCCAGCGATCCCGGCCAATGCCCGACCATCGAGCGCGACAACGCGACCAGGCGGTCGGTGATGCCGCCGATGCTCATCAGGTTGGCGGTCAAGAGGAAGAACGGCACCGCCAGCAGGATGAACGAATTGTAGGCGTTGAAGGTCTCCTGCGCGAGCGTCATGATCGACAGGCGCGGCTCGGTCAAGAGGATCGGCACACAGGCAAGGCCGAGCGCAAAGGCGACCGGCACGCGTATGATGAGCAGGCCGATGAAAACCCCGAACAGGACCATGGCGGCCTGTCCGGCAGAAAGAACATTGCCGCTCATCGTTTTGCCCCAAGCAGAATCCGCATCTCATCGAGGATCTGCTCCCCCGCAAACACGATCCACGTCACGCCGGCCACCGGCCAGGCGACATGGATCATCCAGAGCGGCAGATCCGCCAGTTCCGACGTACGGTTCCAGGCGAACCGCGTGAATTCGAGCCCGGCCCACACAAACACCACCGCCATCGCCAGCACCCCGATCCGCGCGAGAATCCGCACCATGGCCTCGCTTCGGCGTGACAGGTCAGGCCAGACGTCAACCTCGAAATGCTGCGACTCCCTTATGCCGACCATGGCGCCGATCATGATCGTCCAGATGAACAGGAAGCGCGCCATCTCCTCGGTCCAGATGTAGGACGGAATGAACGGCGTGTAGCGCGAGATGATCTGCAATGTGACCGGAATGACCAGAATGCCGACGCAGGCGGCGAGCAGGATTTCCAGCAATTTTGCATAGGCCGCCGTCGCTCGGCGCCATAGCGACGGGTTCGGCGGCATTGGTATTTCAGTCATCATGACTCCGGAGGGATAACGATCACGGAATGGGGCAAGCCATCTGGCTTGCCCCGACTTTCCTGCCGCGCGGTGCGACAATTGTTACGCGACGTTGATCTTCTCGAAGATGCCCTCGGCGCCGATTTCCTTGGCGTAGGTGGCCATCACGGGATCGGCGAGCTTCTTCATGGCGTCGCGCTCCTCGAACGGAACGCGCTTGAGCTTGCCGGCCTTCTCCAGCGTGTCGAGCTTGACGACTTCCTCGCTCGACTCCAGTTGACGGCCGTAATCGCCGGCCTCCTTGCCGGCCTTCATGATCGCGTCCTGCAAGTCCTTGGGCAAGGTCTTCAGCGTTTTCACCGAGAAGCAGATCGGGCGGATCGATACCGCGTGCTGCGTCAGGTTGAGGTGGGGTGCTACTTCGTAGAACTTCATCGCCTCGACGCCGGCCGCCTCGTTCTCGCCGGCGGAGATCACGCCGTTCTGGATGGCGTTGTAGACTTCATTGTAGGCGATCACGGTCGGGCTCATGCCGACGGCCGCAAACGTCTTCGACCAGATCGGCGCGCCCTGCACGCGCACCTTGAGGCCCTTGAGGTCGGCAATGTTCTTGAGCGGTTTGTTGGCGAAGATGTTGCGGATGCCGCCGCCGGCATAGCCAATCAGAACCACCTCGGCCTTGGCCGCGACTTCATCGGCGATCGGCGCCAGAATGTTCTTTTCGACGACCTTGTTCATGTGCTCGATGCCCTTGAACACAAAGGGCGCGTCGATGAACGGCGCCGCCTTGGCGAAGGTCGACATGTGGGCCGGCGAGACGATGCCGTAATCGACCGCCTTGCCCTGGGACATGTACTCGAAATACTGCTTTTCGAGGCCGAGCGAAGAATTCTTGTGCAGCGTAAAATTGATCGGCTTGCCGTAATATTTCTTCACCAGCTCCTCGAACCGGATCAACGCCCTGTTGAAGGCATGATCGTCGTTGAACTGCACGGCTCCGTTGAGCGTGACGGGCGCTTGTGCCCTCAGGATCGTTGGCATGCCCAGCGCGCCGGCAGCCGCCGTCGCACCAAGGCCCGCAAGTACGGTTCTTCGCTTCATGGCGTTCCTCCCCTGTAATGCCCGTCCCTTGTAAGCGGGACTTTGGCCTGGCCGGCGATGCGGCCACTATCGCAAAGCGTATGCAAAACGGCGCGGCTGTGGAAGCCAATTTAAGTAGTACCCTGGACCAATAGGCCGCGGAGGGCGGGGCCGATGATCGCAATCATTTCGGCAAATCCGCCCCGAAGGCGCGGGCCGAACCGATGTCCCCGTCCGCAAATAGCCGCAAGCACCCTTCACGGCTTGCCCGGCCCATCAGTTGCCGAGGCAACGTCTTGCAATTCCATCTGATGCCGGCGGTGAGGTTCATGGCGCAGGCAACCGACACGCCGCAAATATTGCGCGATGTCGAGTCTGGCCCGCTGCATCAAAGCGCGGATGACGTGCGAGCATGCGTCTTGCCGCAATTTCCCGTCACGCTTGATCCGAAAACCGGAACTGAACTTTGCTGCATTTCATCAGGCATCACTGCCCGCGGAAGTTTTGCGCGATGCATGTCGATATCTAGGCGACACGCACTGCGAGTGATCGCATCATCAGTGGGAAAACCCCGTAGAAATCCGGTGCTTGGGCGCGACACAGTAAGCATGCTGGCCAAAATCTGTGGCCTTTGAACTCGCGGTGGTTGTGGTTTGTCGAATATTTTGTCAAATGTAGAGGGCGGGGTTTTTTGCCAAAATTCGCCCCGGGTGCCGACAGCCTTAAGTGGTTGGCGGCGCCGGTATCAGGATGCTTCCAATACGCGCATGCGTTTGGCTACCATCCGTAATATCTCAGGATTCCGGTGGTTCTCTTTACAACCTCACGGTTCGGACTGACATTAAACACGGCAAATGCGGATGAACCTCTGACCTACTTTTGCCAGGGTTTCCCGATTGAAGGACGGTAAAACCAGAATGAACAGATCAGCAGCGAAGAAGATGAAACAGCGCAGCGCCGGCAAACCCGATATCGAATTGGGCAAGCGGATTCGTCTGCGGCGTGTTGAACAGAAAATCTCTCAGGCGGAGCTTGGCGACAAGCTCGGCGTCAGCTTCCAGCAGGTCCAGAAGTACGAGAAGGGCGTCAACCGTGTCGGCGCTGCTCGTCTTCAGGCAATCGCGACCGCGCTCGACGTGCCCGTGACGTTCTTCTACGACGGCGACGGCAAGGCGCGCGAAGTCGAGAGCCTGCTGTTCCTGGACAGCGCGTTCAGCCTGAGGCTGTTGCGCGCCTACAGCAAGATCAAGGACCAGACCGTACAGCGTCAGCTGGTATCCTTGATGGAATCGATCGCCGCCAACGAGGGCTAGGCATTATCGCGCCTGGATCGCAGCACCGCGGACCCGATCAATCGACGCGAGAAATCGCCGGGTAGCCTGTTGCTGCGCTAGGCCTGATCTTGATCTGGCCGGGACAAGATCGGTTTGTTGCCATTGCGAAATGGCGGAATCCGGCCGCATCGCAGCAAGGCTGCGCGGCACGTTCCGGCGAACAGTCGCGGGCGCCAGCTTCCGCAGAGCTTCCCCCACCGTCATGGCCATGCCCGCCACGCCGCCACCCCGCGTGAGCCAAGGCCCTGCGCCGACGATCTCGCATTCCCTCCCCGCACCTGTTGCTGGTCTCGATGCAACGATTGACCTCGTCAACGATTGACCTCGGCACGACGCTTGTCCGACAATGTGGACCAGGTTTCCCGACTGAAAGCCGCAACCGATGCTCGACATCCCCAAAAGCGCCGAAACATCCCATGCCGACGGCAAGATCCTGCAAAGCGTCGGCGATGGCGTCGGCGTCATCACCTTCAACAATCCCGACAAGCGCAACGCGATGTCGCTCGAAATGTGGGAGGGCCTGGGCCTCGCGCTGGTCGAACTGCGCGACAATCCCGACGTCCGCGTCGTGATCCTGGTCGGCGCCGGCGACAAGGCCTTCGTCTCGGGCGCCGATATCAGCCAGTTTGAAAAGACCCGCCACAATGCGGCGGCCTCGGAAGAATATTCGAAACGGAGCGAGGCGCAGCGTGCGCTGCTGGCGAGCTACCCGAAGCCGACGATTGCCTGCATCCGCGGCTTCTGCCTCGGCGGCGGCATGCAGGTCGCGATGCTGACAGACATTCGCATTGCTTCCGACAACAGCCAGTTCGGCATTCCCGCCGCAAAGCTCGGCATTGCCTATGGCTATGACGGCCTCAAGCATCTGGTCTCGCTGGTCGGGCCCTCCTGGGCGCGGCTCATCATGTACACGGGCATGCGGATCGAGGCTGCGGAAGCCGTACGCATTGGATTGGTCGACCGCGTGCTGCCGGATGCGGAATTATGGGACGCCACCATGGAGATCGCGCGCACCATCTCCGGCAACGCGCCGCTGGCGATCAAGGCCGCCAAGATCACCATTGCCGAGGTGTTGAAGGACGAAAGCAGGCGCGACATGGCCGCGATCAAGGCGATCGGCATGGCCTGCATGGACAGCGAAGATTTTCGTGAAGGCCGAACGGCTTTCATGGAAAAACGCAAGCCGCAGTTCAAGGGACGATAGTCACCGACTTCGGATGGCCAGCGATCAGGGGCGGGCCTCGCGGCTTCGCCATTGTTGGCGTCGGGGTCCGCAAAGCGAAGAGTGAATTTGCGCCATGCTGACGCAGATCTATGAGATATCGACAACATCTGAAGCAGATGCGATATCCGCTTTGGGTGTCGACCATGTTGGAGTACTGGTCGGAAACGGCGCCTTTTCCAGAGAGCGCTCGGCGCGCGAAGCCGCCGCGATCACGGCAGCGATAAGGGGACCTTCGAAGTCGGTGGTGCTCTTCCTATCCGCCGATTTCGCGCTCATCGAGCATATGGCCCGAGAGCTCAGACCGGCGATCGTTCATCTCGGGGCGTCGGCCGAACTGCTCCGACCTGCGCACGTTATCGATTTGCGAAAGGCCCTTCCGAATATCCTGTTCATGCGAAGCGTGGCTGTGACGGGACCGGAAAGTGTTTCGATCGCCAAGAGCTATGACGGAGTGGTCGATTTTCTGCTGCTCGATAGCCATCGCGAAGGCGACCCGCAAATTGGCGCGCTCGGAGTCACCCACGACTGGAACATCAGCCGGAGGATCGTCGAAGGAGTTCGAACCCCGGTTATCCTGGCTGGCGGGCTCGGCCCTGACAACGTCGCCGAGGCGATCCGTGCCGTGCAACCCGCGGGAGTCGATTCCAAGACACGGACAGATCTTGGCGACACCCACACAAAAGATTTGATCAAGGTCGAGGCATTCAACAAGGCGGCAAAGGATTTCGCACCTGTGTGACCTCTACAGCGCCGCAAGCACCGCTTTCGTAATATCCGCGGTGCCGTTGCTGCCGCCGAATTCCATTGGCTTGACGCCGCCGACATAGGCCTTGTCCACCGCGCGCTCGATGCGCTCGCCGGCCTCGGCGGCGCTTTCGAGGCCGTGCCTGTCGGCGAGCCAGTCCAGCATCATCGCCGCCGACAGGATCATCGCGGTGGGATTGGCCTTGCCCTGGCCCATGATGTCGGGCGCGGTGCCGTGACAGGGTTGGAACACGGCATAACGGTCGCCGATATCGGCGGAGGGGGCCATGCCGAGCCCTCCGATCAGGCCGGCGGCAAGGTCGGAGAGAATGTCGCCGAACATGTTCTCCGTCACCATGACGTCGAAGTCCCAGGGCCGCTTCACCATCATCAGCGAACAGGCATCGACATAGAGCCGGTCGGCCTTGACGCCAGGGTGGCGCTTGGCCGCCTCATCGAACATCTCGCGAAAGAACGCGAACGCCCTGAACACGTTGGCCTTATCGACGCAGGTCAAGCCGCCATTGGTCCGCCCGCGCGCCTTGCGGCGTTCGGCGAGGCGGAACGAGAATTCAAACAGCCGCTCCGAGGTCTTGCGCGTGATCACGAGCGTCTCGCGCGCCTCGGTGTCCGTCACCACGCCCTTGCCCATCGAGGCGAACAGGCCTTCGGTGGATTCCCGGATCAGCACGAAATCGATGCCGCGCTGGTCGGCGCCGACGATGGGGCTCGGCACGCCCGGAATCAGCCGCGCCGGGCGCACGCCGGCATAGAGGTCGAAATGGAAGCGCAGTTCGATCTGCGGAGCGATCTCGGTATTGTCAGGGTAGCGCACCGACGGCAGGCCGCAGGCGCCGAGCAGGATGGCATCCGCTTCCTCGCACAGCCGCACGGTGCTGTCCGGCATCGACTTGCCGGTCGCGAGATAATTGTTGGCGCCGGCCGGGGCATCGGTGAAGCGGAATTTGAGGTCCGTCGTCGCCTCGATCCTGCGCAGGACTTCCAGCGCCGGCGCCATCACCTCGGGGCCGATGCCATCGCCGCCGAGCACGGCGATGTGGAGGGCGTTGTTTGCGGACATAGGGTTTCCTTGGAATTGCAGGCGTCAGTGGCCTCGTGGTTCGAGACGCGCGGCGTTGCCGCGCTCCTCACCATGAGGGTCTAAGACCTCATCCTGAGGAGCGCACACTTGTGCGCGTCTCGAAGGATGAAGCCACGGCACGTGAAGCCGGCCTACGGCGTCAGCACGGCGCGGCCGACCAGCTTGCCTTTTTGCAAATCGGTCAACGCTTCGTTCGCCTTCGCGAGCGGCATCGTTGTTACCGGAATCGGTGCGATCATCTTGTTGCGAACGAGTTCGAGCAATTCCTCGGTTTCGCGCAAATTGCCGACATAGCTGCCCTGGATCGTGATCGCCTTGATCGGGATCAGCGGCAGCGCCCAGGTTGCACCGCCGCCGAACAGGCCGACGATGACGAGCTTGCCGCCCTTGGTCAGGCAGTCGAAACCGAGCTGCGTGGTCTGCGCATTGCCGACGAGATCGATCACGGCGCGGATCGGACCGCCGGCCGCCTTCGTCAGTTGCTCCAGCGCATCCGGCGCCTTGCCGTCGACGGTGGCGAGCGCACCGGCCGCCTCAGCGGCTTCGCGCTTGCGTGCATCGATATCGACGACGATGGCGCCCTTGCCGCCCATCGCCTTCAACAGCGACAGCGCCATCAGGCCGAGCCCGCCGGCGCCGAAGATGACGATCGGCGAGTTGAAGGCGAATTCGACCTTCTTCAGCGCGCTGTAGGTGGTGACGCCGGAACAGGCATAGGGCGCCGCGGTGACGGGATCAAGCCCCCTGAGGTTCAACAGATACTTCGGATTTGGCACCGTCATGTGATCGGCATAGCCGCCGTCGCAATAGACGCCGAGTGAATTTGGTTTCACCACGCACATGTTCTCGTCGCCGCCCAAACACGTCGCGCATTTGCCGCAGCCGAGCCAGGGATAGACCAGCGCGACATCACCGACCTTGAGATCGCCCTTGTCGGCCGCGGTGACGTCAGGCCCGAACGCCAGCACCTCGCCGACCGTCTCGTGCCCCATCGTGCGCGGCAGCGACACGCCACGGTCCTTCAGAGACAGCGGCTTGCGGCCATGGCCGAGATCATAGCCGCCTTCCCAGATGTGAAGATCGCTGTGGCAGACGCCGGCCGCCTTCACCTTGATCAGCACCTGCGTGCCCGTCGGCTGCGGCGTCTCCTGATCCACCTCTTTCAGGGGTGCGTTGAACTCGGCGACCTGAAAACTCTTCATCGCTTCTCTCCCATCATTCTTGTTCTTGGCACAGGCATTTCTTGCGCGGACATTGCCACGTCTGCCCAGTCGAGACAAACGCCGCCGACGCTTTCCCGGTATTCAGATCAGCGGGTGATGGCAAGCCACGAACTGCCCCGGCGCCACGGCGCGCAGTTCCGGCACCTCGTCGCTGCATCGCTGATCCGCACGGGGACAGCGGGTGCGAAACCGGCAGCCGGACGGCGGCGCGATCGGCGATGGCGGCTCTCCCACCGGCACGGTCTCGGTCGGGCGGACGTCCGGATCGGGCACCGGAATCGCCTCGATCAGCAGCGCGGTATAGGGATGCGCCGGCCGGGCGAACAGCTGTTCGGAAGGGCCGACCTCGCACAACCGGCCGAGATACATCACCGCCACGCGGTCGCTGACGGCTTTCACCACCGCGAGGTCGTGCGCGATGAACAACAGCGTCAAGCCGAACCGGCCCTTCATCTCTTCCAGCAAATTGAGTATCTGGGCGCGGATGGAAACATCGAGCGCGGAAACCGGCTCGTCGCAGACGATGAACTCCGGGTTGAGGATGAGCGCGCGCGCGATGCAGATGCGCTGGCACTGGCCGCCGGAGAATTCATGCGGCAGCCGTCCCACGACCAGGGTCGGATCAAGCCCGACCGCACTCAGCACCTCGTGGACGAGCTGCTCGCGCTTCTCCGGATCCTTGACGCCTGCAATCACCAGCGGCTCGGCGACGATGTCGCCGATCTTGCGGCGCGGGTTCAGCGAGGCGATCGGATCCTGGAAGATCAGTTGCACACGCCGGCGCATCTGGCGCAGCGCGTCGCCCTGCATCGTCGTGAGATCGTGACCGTCGAACAGAACCCGCCCCGAGGTCGGCCGGCGCAATTGCAGCACCGCCCGGCCCAGCGTCGATTTTCCGCAGCCGGATTCGCCGACCAGACCCAGCGTCTCGCCGCGGGCGATCTGCAAGGACACGCCGGACACGGCATGAACGATCTTCGCGCCGACGGGATATTCCACGACCAGATCGTCGACGGCGAGCAGCGGCTCGCCAGAAGCGGCCGACACGGCTTGCTGCATCATGCGACGGCCTCCGCATGGACTTCGATCGGGTGGAAGCAGGCATATTGATGTTCGCTCGTCTCTGCCGCCTCGAGCGCGGGCTTCTCGGTATGACAGCGGGCCACCGCATAGCGGCAGCGCGGCGAGAACGAGCACCCCAGCATTGGCCGGGTCGGATCGGGCGGACGCCCCGAGATGGCCGGCAGGGGCGTGTGGGGCGCGGCATCGAGTTTAGGGAGCGCCGCCAGCAGCGCCTCGGTATAAGGCATTCGCATCTTCTTGAACAACGCGGGCGTCGGCGCGCGCTCGACCACGCGGCCGGCATACATCACGGCGACTTCATCGGTGCGGCCGGCGACGACGCCGAGATCATGGGTGATCAGGATCATCGCCATGTGCCGGCGGCGCTGCTCCCGCGCCAGGAGATCGAGGATCTGCGCCTGGATCGTCACGTCGAGCGCGGTGGTCGGCTCGTCGGCGATCAACAGTTTTGGCTCGCAGGATAGCGCAATCGCAATCGCCACCCGCTGGCGCATCCCGCCGGAGAGCTGGTGCGGATACTGCGCCAGCCGCTGCTCGGGCGCCGGGATTCCGACCGCCGCGAGCAATTCGATACTGCGCCTGGTGGCGGTGGCGTCGTCGAGTTCGAGATGCTCCTGCAGCGTCTCGATCAACTGGGTGCCGATCGTGAGCACCGGGTTGAGCGAGGTCATCGGGTCCTGGAACACGACCGCCAGCGAGCGGCCGCGCAGCTTGCGCAATTTCTCCGGCGAGAGCTGCAGCAGGTCCTGCCCGTCGAACATCACCCGGCCCGAGAGCTTTGCCTTCTTCGGCAGCAGTTGCAGGATCGCCCGCGACAGCATGGTCTTGCCGCAGCCGGATTCGCCGACCACGCCGAGCGTCTGGCCGGCGCCGACGGTGAGGTTGACCCGATCCACCGCGCGCAGATTGCCGCGCGGGGTCGGCAGATCGACGACAACGTCTTCGACGGAAAGCAAGGTATTCCCAGTCACAGCGCGCCCTGACGTGGGTCGGTGAGCGCACGCAGCGTATCGCCGACCAGATTGAAGGAAAGCACGGTGAGGAACATCGCCGCTGCCGGGAGGAAGGCGAGCCTTGGCGCGACATCGAGGCTCTCGCGCCCCTCCCCAATCATGGTGCCCCAGCTCGAGATCGGCGGCGGCACGCCGAGGCCCAGGAATGACAAGGCGCCCTCGACCACGATGGTGACGGCAACGGCGAGCAGGAAGAAGGCAAACAGGGGCAGGATCACGTTCGGCAATAGTTCGCGCAACAGGATGCGCGCATGCGTGGCCCCGAGCGCTTGCGCGGCGATAACGAATTCACGCCGCGCGAGCGTCAACGTCGCCGCCCGCGCCACCCGCATGAAGGCGGGAATTCCGAGCACACCGAGAATGAAGGTGAGGTTGAGGATCGACTGCCCCAGGAAGGCGGTCACGGCCAGCGCCAGAATCAGGGGTGGAAACGCCAGCAGCACGTCCATGCTGCCGACCACGATCGATTCGAACCGGCCGCGGAAATAGCCCGCTAGCATGCCGAGCGCGCCACCGATGATGAGCCCGATGATGGGTGCACACAGCCCGACCACGAGCGAAATTCGCGCGCCATGGACGAGCCTGAGAGCTCGTCGCGGCCAAGACCGTCGGTTCCGAGCCAGTGCTCCATGGAGAACGGAGCCCGCCGCTCCAGCATGTCCATATCGGTCGGGCTCGGCAGCGGCAGCACCGGCGCCAGGATCGCGACCGCAAACATGAAAATCATCCAGCCGATCGCCATCCAGAACAGCAGCCCCAATCGGCGTCCGCGCTTTGCCGGTTGCGCCGCGACGCCTTCGTCGATTGCGAGTTCAAGCGTGGCCATGACGAATCCTGGGGTCGAGGACGGCGTAGAGCAAATCCACAATGAAGTTCACGATCACGAAACCGGCGCCAACCAGCAGCACCACACCCTGCAGGATGATGAGGTCGCGGGTATAAATCGCGCCGATCAGGAGCCGGCCGATCCCCGGAAGCGCGAAGATCGTCTCCACGATGACGGTGCCGCCGATCAATCGCCCGATATTGATGCCGGTGATCGTGACCAGCGTCAGCGAGGACGGTTTCAGCGCGTGCACGAACAAGATGCGGGAGGCTTTCAATCCCTTGGCTTTCGCCAGTGCGATATAGTCTTCCTGCAGGGTCGCGATCATGTCGGAGCGCAGCACCCGCATGATCCCCGGCCATTCGGCGAGTGCCAGCGTCAGCGCCGGCAACACCATGAAGCGCAGGTTCGCGGCCGGGTCTTCGGTAAACGAGATGTAGCCCGTCGCCGGCAGCCAGCGCAGCTCCACCGCGAAGAGATAGATCAGCAGGATCGCCGACAGGAAGGCCGGCACGGAGAGCATCGCAAAGGCACTGCCGGTCACGAAGCGATCGAAGGCGCTGCCGCTGCGGGCCGCGCACACGATGGCCAGCGGAACGCCGATGATGAGGCCGATGATTTCGGCCAGGAGCATTAGCTCGATCGATACCGGCAGCCGTTCGGTCACCGCCTGCAGCACCGTTTGCCCGGTGCGGAACGACCGGCCGAAGTCGCCCTGCAGGATGTTGCCGAGCCAGCTGAAATAACGGATCCAGACCGGTTGATCGAGCCCCATGTCCTTGCGAAGCGCCGCGACGTTTTCAGGCGTCGCCTGATCGCCGAGGATCACGTAGGCGAGATCGCCCGGCAGCAGCGAGGCGATGAAGAACGTCAACAGCGATACGGCGATCAGGACCGGTGTCAGGTACAAAAGCCTACGCGCAACAAAGAACAGCATGGAAGATCATTCCAGCCAGGTGTCCGAGACGTCGATGACCCCATGATAGATTTTTGGCAGGCCCTTCAGCCTGGACGTCGCGATCGCGTAATAGGTGTTCTGGAAGGTCCAGAACCAGATCGCCTCCTTGTTGATGATGCGGCTGATCGCGCAATAATCTTCGGTCCGCTTTTCCGGATCGGCCGTGACCCGCGCGTGGTCGAGCAGTTTGTCGAGTTCGGGATTGGAATAATTGGCGAGCGCCACCGGGCTGCCGGTGCGGAAGTTGGCGTACATCTGGGGATCGGGATCGGCGAGATCGACGATCCGCCACCCTATCACCTGAAACTGGCGCATGAAGGCGCGTGGCGGGAACGAGGCCTGATCGATCTGCTCGATCTCCGCATTGGCGCCCGCCCGTTTCCAGAACTGCTGCAGCACCTGACCGATGGTGCGGCCGCGCGGCGTCGCGGTGACCACCAGCTTGAACTCGACCGGCTTGCCATAGTCCTTGATCAGCGCCTTTGCTTTCTCAACGTCTTCAGGAAGCGCACCGTCGTCCTTGCACTTGACCCAGGAACCGTCGCCATAGGGGTTGCTGGCGGGTCGCGCGAGGCCATTGGTGATCGCCTGCGACATCTTCTTGCGGTCGAGTGCCATCACCAATGCCTGGCGCACGCGGACATCATCGAACGGTGCGACCTTGGTGTTGATGGCGTAAACCTGCGCGCCGGAGCCGGCGTAGGTGTGCACCTTCATCTTGGGATCTTTTTGAGCGCGCGCGATGTTATCGGCGCTGTATTCGTCGTCCCAGACGATATCGGCCTCACCGGATTGCAGGCTGGCGAAACGCGACTGCGCGTCCGGCAACGGCTTCAACACGATGCGGTCGAGATAGGGACGGCCCTTGTTCCAGTAATCCGGATTCTTTTCCAAAACCATGCGGTCGCCCGCGGTCCAGGACTTCAGAATAAAGGGACCGGTGCCGACCGGGTTGCGGTTGTAGTCGTCGCCCTTGGTCTTCCACGCCGTCGGCGAGTGAACAACATTGTTTGAACTCTGAATGGTCATCAGTGCAGGCTGGTTGACCTGCGGATCATTCAGATTGTAGACCACTGTCAGCTCATCGGGCGCCTGCACGTTGTTGACATAGGCGATGTAAAACGCGCATCGGCATTTGTTGGCAGGGTCTTTCTGCCGATCGAAATTTTCCTTGACCGCTTGCGCATTGAAAGGCGTGCCGTCGTGAAACTTGACGCCAGGCCTGAGCTTGAATGTCCAGGTCTTGTAGTCATCCGAATGCGTCCAGGACAGCGCCAGCTTCGGTACCGGCTTGCCGTTGTCGTCGAGCGCGACGAGCGTGTCGAAGATCGCTGCGGCCGCGGTTTCCACCGCCGTGTCGTACACACCGACCTTTAGTGGATCGAAGCCGGGGATATCGACTTCGAGGCCGACGGTGATGCTGCCGCCCGCTTTCTGTGCGTTGGCAGGCATTGCCGACGACGCAACGCCAAATCCCGCCACAAGAAATATTCGCGCGAGCGCGCTCGAACGGATCGCCGCTTTCATCGATGTTCCCTCCGCTGTGTCATCCGTCCGGTATTCCGGATCATGATCGCTGCGGTAAGATTGTCTGGAATCGTCGTCGCGGGCAAGGCCGTTCGCAACCCGCGGATGAAAACGCCGCAGGTTCATGTTTCGCTGTGCGGACCGCGCTGTCAGCCGCGCGCGGTGACCTGCGCCTTTTCGGCAAAGGCTGCGATCTCATCCTCCGACAGCCCGGTCTCCTTCAGGTAGGCACGCGTATGCTCGCCGAGCGTCGACATGCGCCGCGCTGCCGAAACTGCGGCGCCCGACATGCGGAACGGCAGATTGAGCACCTTGAAGGTGCCGCCGCCGTCCTCGACCTCGGCCAATGCACCGCGATGGGCAATCTGGGGATCGCGCAGCGCCTCGGCGACGGTGCGGTAGGCCGATGAGGGAACGCCGTGCGCGTTGAGCGCCGCGAGGCATTGTTCGGTCGTCACGGCACGCGACCACGCCTCCACGCCTTCCATCAGGCTCGCCCAGTTTTCCCGCCGATCGGAATATTTCGCAAAGCGCGGATCGGTCACCCACTCCGGGTGACCGATCACCTGCATCAGGCTCTGGAAGGTTTTCTCGCTGGCGATCGCCATCATCACGTAGCCGTCCGTCGTCTCGGCCGCTGCGTCGGCTTCACTTCGAATTGCGACCATTGCAGTTCGTTCAGCGTCAGGCTCAGCATGGATTCCAGCATCGAGACATCGATATGCTGGCCCTGCCCGGTTGTCTTGCGCTGATACAGCGCCGCCGAGATGGCGCCGAACGCATAGACACCGGTCAGCACGTCAGCGTGGTAGATGCCGCAATAGTCCGGCCGGCTTCGTCCCGGCTGGTAAGCCAGATGCGCCATCTCATAGCCCGAGGCCGCGTGAATCACCGGCGCATAGGCCGGCAGCTCGGCCGACGGCCCGGTCTGGCCGTATCCCGAGATCGAGCAATAGATCAGCTTCGGGTTGACCTCATGCAGCGAGGCATAATCAAGCTTCAATCGCCGCATCACGCCCGGACGGAAATTCTCCACCAGCACGTCCGCGGTCGCGACCAGCCGGCGGACCGCCTCCGATCCCTCAGGCGACTTCAAATCCAGGACCAGGCTGTTCTTGCCGACATTGAGCTGGCCGAAGGCGGTCGAGCAATTATTCCGCACCGGCGGGCGGGTCCGCATCGTCTCGCCCTCCTCGGTCTCGACCTTGATAACCTCCGCTCCCATATCGGCGAGCATTCGTGTACAATGGGGTCCGGCAATCGTGGTCGAGAAATCGAGGACCCGCAGGCCTGCGAAGCTGCCTGTCAAATTCCTCTGATCATTGCCGGCTATGGTCATTACGTGAAGCTCCTTCGGCCTTTTGCGGCCATTCGTTTCGGTTAGCGGCCGTGACCCTAAATTGTGCAGCGTCGACAGGGAAGTAGTTCGCCAGGAACGCTGGCCCGCAGCGTGCGTTATAATGGGTAAGGAAATTGGACCCATTCTTGCATCGATTGTCAGAGCGGCTGAACGAGGACATTTGCCTTGAAGGTCTTGTTCGTCACCACTGAAATGGATGACTTCGTCCGGGTGGGCGGGCTCGCTGCCGTTTCCGCCGCCCTGCCCCGGGCGCTGCGCCGCTGGAGTGACGTCCGGATCATGCTGCCCGGTTATCGGGATATCGTCGAACAGTTCACCCACATTGAAATCGTTGGGGAATGCCCCGCTCTCGCAGAGATGCCGGCCTGCTCGCTCGGGCGGGCAGCGACCAAGGATGGTCTGCCGGTTTACGTCCTGCTCTGCCCGCAGCTTTACGACCGGCCGGGCAATCCCTATGGCGACGAATCGGGGCGCGACTGGCCGGACAACGACGTCAGGTTCGGCCGCTTCGCATCCGCCGCCGCCGAACTTGCCGCGGGCACCCTGGACAAGAATTGGGCAGCAGACCTGATCCATGCCAACGACTGGCAGGCCGCGCTGGCGCCGGCCTATCTGGCATGGCGAGGCTCAAAGGTCCCCTCGATCCTGACCATCCACAACCTCGCCTATCAGGGGCTGTTCCCGCCGGACTCGCTGCGCCGGATCGGGGCGCCCGAAAGCTCCTTCCATATCGACGGACTTGAGTTCTACGACCATGTGTCGTTCCTCAAGGGCGGCCTCGTCTACGCCTCGCATTTGACCACCGTCAGCGCCACCTATGCGAAGGAGATCACGACGCGCGAGCTCGGCTGCGGGCTCGAAGGCCTGCTGCAGCGCCGCTCGGACGCCGCGCAACTGACCGGCATCTTGAACGGCATCGACGAAAGCTGGGATCCCAGCGCCTGCGCGCATCTGGCGCAGACCTTCGCCCCCGGCGACTGGGAAGGCAAGCAGGCGAATGCCGACTACGTCCGCAAGCAGTTTGGCCTGGCGCTGTCGCGCGGTCCGCTGTTCGGGCTTGTCGCCCGCCTGGTGCACCAGAAGGGCGTCGATCTCGTCCTGTCTGCCGCCGACGAAATCATCGAGGCGGGTGGACAGATCGTGGTGACCGGCAGCGGCGAGGCCCAGATCGAACAGGCGCTGGTCAAGGCGCACCGCCGCAGGCCGGATGCGATCGGCGTCGTCATCGGCTTCAACGACGCCCAGGCGCGGCGGATTTTTGCCGGCAGCGATTTCACGCTGATGCCGTCGCGGTTCGAACCGTGCGGGCTGAGCCAGATGTATGCGCAACGATTCGGATCGCTGCCAATCGGCCACCAGACCGGCGGACTGGCGGAAACCATCAAGGACGGCGAGACCGGATTCCTGTTTTCGCAACCATCGGCGGAATCTTTCCTCGGCGGCGTCAGGCGCGCGTTCGATGCGTTCCGCGCCAAGGACCGCCTCGACGCGATGCGGCGCAGCGCGATGGCACGATCGTTTAGCTGGGATCTGTCGGCCGCCTGTTACAGCGCGCTGTATCGCAAGACGATCGCGCCTTCCATCATCGCGTGATTCCGATTATGCCGCCGCTTCCGGCATCACTTCCATCTGCTCGTGCAGGACGACGCCGGAGAGCGGGTCGAACTCACCGACCCAGGGCTTCTTTTCGAGCACCGCCTTGGTGTGGCGGTAGCCGGCATCCCACCGCTGCATGATCCCGGACGGGCTGAAATCGATATCCTTGGTGTGGTCCTCGCGGCTGAGCTGCGGGGCGAGCAGCCGCACGACATGCATCCGGGTCGGGCAACCATAACCGGCGAGCTCCCTCACCGCTTCGCTGTTGCGCTCAGACTCCGGCAGGCGCGCCGCAAGCTGGTTGATGACATGGCGCAGGCGATGCGCCTGCTGCTGCCGCGCGATGTGGCTGGCGATCCGGCTCGAATACTGCACGTCCTTGTGGCGGTTCAGCACCTCCGCCATCGTGGTCGGCTCGGCGCCGGAGGGATTCCACAGATGCACGGCAAAGATCAGCGAGTTCTTGCGCGGATTGTCGTCGAACACGGCCTCTGTCGGCGTGTTCGACAGGATGCCGCCATCCCAATAGAGCTCGCCGTCGATGCGCACCGCCGGGAAGGCCGGCGGCAGCGCGCCCGACGCCATGATGTGCCTGACGCCGAGTTCGCCATCGCGGCTGTCGAAATAGCGCATCTGGCCGGTGCGGACATGGGCGGCGCCGACCGTCAGGCGCGGCGTGCATTGATTAACCAGATTGAAATCGACCAGCTCCGTCAGCGTCCGTTCCAGCGGCGAGGTCGAGTAATAGCCGGCCTGATCCGCACCCAACGGATAGCTGTCGCCGGCATGGGCCAGCGGGTTGGGTCGGAAGAAGCCAGGAATTCCGTTGGTCACCGTCGACCAGTAAGAAAGCTTTTCATTGAAGCCCGGAAAGATGTCGCGAAAACTCCAGACCGGATTCTGCTCCATCCTCTTCCAGAATTCACGCAGCCGCGACAGCCGGTTCTGCGGCGCATTGCCGGCGATCAGGCTGGCGTTGATGGCGCCGATCGAGGTGCCGATGATCCAGTCCGGCTCGATCCCGGCCTCATGCAGCGCCTGATAGACGCCGGCCTGATAGGAGCCGAGCGCGCCGCCGCCTTGCAGCACCAGAACGACCTGCCCGGGCTCGGATTTGGCCTGCGACCTGTTCGGCGAAAAACCGATGTCCTGAACATCTTTCATGTCACGCTCCCTTGGATATTCGTGGCGCTAGTGCGCAGTCCAACCGCCATCGACCGGCAAGGCCGTGCCCGTGATCGATGCCGCCGCGTCGCTGGCGAGAAAGACCGTCAGCGCGCCCAATTCCTCGACGCTCGCAAAATGTTTGTTGGGCTGCTGCGCCAGCAACACGTCGTGGATGACTTTCTCGCGGGAAATGCCGTGTGCCTTGGCCTGGCTGTCGATCTGCGCCTCGACCAGCGGCGTATAGACGTAACCCGGGCAGATCGCATTGCAGGTGATGCCGTCTTCCGCAGTCTCCAGCGCAGCCACTTTCGTCAGGCCGACGATGCCGTGCTTGGCCGCAACATAGGCCGCCTTGAAAGGCGATCCGACCAATCCGTGCGCGGAGGCGATGTTGATGATCCGTCCGAACCTGTTCTGGCGCATCGCCGGCAGCGCCAGCCGCGTGGTGTGAAACGCCGACGACAGGTTGATTGACAGGATCGCGTCCCACTTCTCGACCGGAAACTGCTCGAGCGGCGCGACATGCTGGATGCCGGCATTGTTGACAAGAATATCCAACCGCCCGTGACTGGCGACGGTAGCCGCGATCATCTCGGCGATCGCCTCCGGGCTCGTCATGTCGGCCGCGGAATAACTGACCTCGACGCCGAAATCGGCGGCCAACTGGTCTTTGGTCCGGGCGATCTCGGCCGCGACGCCAAGGCCGTTCAGCACCACCGCCGAGCCGGCTTCCGCCAGCGCGCGGGCAATCCCGAGCCCGATGCCGCTGGTCGAACCCGTGACCAGCGAGACCTTGCCGGCCAGCGGCCGTGCCGCCGCCACACCTTGCGTCTTGAGCTGGATATTCATGGCCGTCCTTTCGTATGTGGATTCAGCACCTTCCGCTGACCATCTCGGCCCCACCCTGCCCGGCTGTCCTCATTCAAGGAAATGCCGTTTGGCTTCCAAAACCATAGGCCGGCGCTATGGTGGTTATGGTGTCATCGCCGGGCGCGATCGGTTACGGTGCGATCAAGACAGACCAGGACACGACCATGGAGATGCATCAGGTTCGCTACTTCCTTGCGGTGGCGCGTGTACTCAACTTCACGCGCGCCGCCGACGAGTGCAACGTCACGCAGCCGTCGCTGACGCGGGCCATCAAGCAACTGGAAGCCGAACTCGGAGGCGACCTGTTTCGCCGCGAGCGCCCCGCTGCGCAATTGACCGAACTCGGCCAGCGCATGCATCCGCTGCTCAAGCAGTGCTACGAGGCGGCGACCGGCGCGCGCGAACTTGCCTCATCCTTCAAGAGCGGCGAAGTCGGCGCGCTCCGGATTGCGTTGACCCATTCCGTCGATCTATCGCTGCTGATTCCGCATCTCGACCAGATCAAGCGGCTGTTCAACCGCCTGGAGTTCCGTTTTCTGCGTGGCAACGCCCGCGAAGTCGCGGAATTTCTGAAGAAGGGCGAAGCCGAGCTCGGCATTGCCGCCGAAATCAGCGAGGAGTGGGACCGGCTCGACACCTGGCCGCTGTTCACGGAAAACTTTCAGCTCGTCGTCAACAAGAACCACCCGCTGGCGACGCGTGACAAAATCGAATTCAGCGACCTTCGCGCCGAGCAATTGCTGTCGCGGAACTACTGTGAGCATGGCGCGCGGGTGAACAGCTCGCTTCGCGAACATGGGCTCGACGTCGATCGCAGCCACGAGATCGCCTCCGAACGCGATTTGATCGAGCTGCTGGAAGCCGATATCGGCGTCGCGGTGGTGCCCGATACCGCGTCGATTCCGCCGACGCTGAAGCGCGCCACCGTCGAAGGGCTGGACGCACGGCGGACCGTGAACCTCTATGGCGTTGCCGGGCGTGAACGGACGGCCGTGGCGTCCGCCGTGATGCGGATGCTGCGCGGCGCCGACTGGAAGCAAGTCGTCGGTAAGTCAGCAGGCGCCTGAGGGTTGTTAGCCGACTCGTCACAGGCTGAAATGTCCGCCTTGCGGCCGAAAGCTGACGTCAGCCATAGCACGCCCACACAGGCGGCTCGACGTGGAGGGAACTCCAGAAAGCTGCGTTTGAACTACACCGATCCTAAAAGGTAAAGGGATCAGTCCAGGGTGCTTTGAACGTCGCGCGCCCGTCTGAGGTCAGCCGTTTCGGCTCCTTCGTCGAACCAACGGCAGATTGGTTCTAGCAGTGCGCGCGCCTCATCAGGTCTTCCTTGCGTCCGCCAGAGTTCTGCAAGGCTTGTCGCGGCGCGTAATTCCAAGGACTTGGCGCTTTGACTGCGCGCCACTTCAATAGACTTCTTAAGATAAGACTCAGCTTCGCTTATCTTCGATGGGCTGAGTGCTAAAAGAATTTGCGCTCTTTGCCGATGCAATTCTGCTTCCCATGATCTACCTGTCACGTCGCCAATATTGGCCAGGACCCGATCGACAATCGATAGCGCGCATTCATTTTCGCCATCCTTGGAATGCATATCCGCCAGCCAACTTTCCATCATTGGAAGCATGAAGCCGACGCCTTTGCGCCGCGCTTCGTCGATTCCCAGTGCTATTTCCGCCCGGGCCTCTTCAAGTCGGCCCAGGTCGCCGACTGCTCGGCCTCGCGAAATTCTCGACAAAATCACGTACAGCGAAAAACGCTGTTCTTGTGACATTTCGAAGCTCTTGTCGGCGCTTTCGAAGGCGCGAGCGGCGTCCCCGCGCAGAAGGTGCACAACGGAAGTCATGTAATGAGCGAACGCCACGGTGTATGGGTGGCCAAGGTCTTGACCCAAGGCAAGCGCTTCCGAAACGCGGGAAAGGGATTGATCCGCATAGCCCAGAAACCACAAGTCCCAAGATAGGAGCAGAAGTGAGGCCGCTTGGGGTTCCACCATGTAAAGATTGGACAGGGGTTGTTTTCCTTTGCCAATCGAGAGCTTGATTGACTCCGCGAAATGGTTCGCTGACGATTGGAAGTCCCCAATCGTCAATAACGTACTGCCCATCACTCTATGAGCCACCATTAGTGGCACGGGTTGGGACAACGCTCGTGACCGTGACAGGAACTCATCAGCTAAGCGGAGCGCATCATCATTCTTTCCACCCATCCAGGAGTGCCCCCACAACCCAAACAGGGCTTGGAAATACTCAGGGATGTCGCCGAGTTGCAGGCATAAGGTACGAGCCCGCGAAAACGCTTCGCGGGTTTCCGCGGAGGCATACCCTTGAACGGCGATAAGCGGTATTCCCAACGCCAATTGAATGTCGATCTCTTGTTTGATCCGTTCAGGCGTTTCCGGCAAAGCGTCCAGAAGCTGAAGGGCATTTCGAAAGCTAGCAATCGCTTCGACGTTGGCGGAATGCGCGAGCGCCCCCTGCCCAGACTCGAACCAGCGACGAATGGCCAATTGGTAATTGCCTGCTTCTTGATAGTGATAGGCCAGGACTTGGGGTTGATTTTCGGCGAGCTCCGAAAAGTCATGCTCTAAGATTGCCGCGATGTCCGCGTGTATCTGCTGCCTCTTACTCCTAAGCAAAGAGTCGTAGATTGCGTCACGCAACAACGCATGTTTGAAGGCGAAACGAAGGAAAGGCGAAATTCCGACTCGATAGATGATGTCAGCCTGTTCAAGCAACGAGAGGGCCGACAGCATATCGTCATCGTCAATTCGCGATGCAGCCGACAAGAGATCATAGGAGAATTCGCGCCCAATCACAGCCGCAATCTGTGCAAGTCTGCGACTCGGCGCAACGCGATCGAGCCGCTCCATCAACGCATCACTCAGCGTGTCCGGAACCCTGAGTAATGCTGGCTGTGCTGCGGGCTCGAACGTGCCCCGGATTCGTAAAGGCGCACTCAATATACTGCTTGTCAGTTCCTCTATGAATAGCGGGACGCCATCGGCCTTTTCGATAATCCGGTCGAGCACCGGTTCGGGCATGCTCCCTCCCCTCAAGATATCTCGGATCATCGCCCTCACTTCGGTGAGCGACAATCGAGTGAGCGAGTGCACCGTGGTGTTCGCGTGGGTCATCCATGTGGGACGGAACTCGGGCCGGCACGACACAATAAGCAGCACGCGGGCGTGGTCGATCCGGCTGATGATCGATTCCAGCAGCTCAAGCGTCGATGGATCTATCCAGTGTGCATCCTCGAAGATGCAGAGCGTGGGGCGTTGAACAGAAAACGCCAAAATCATGTCGACAAGTGTGCTTATCGTCCTGTTCTTTATTTGCTGCGGCGTAAGACCAGATAGTTCGAGGTTATTTTCCAATGGGATTGATAACAGTTTGGCAATGAGCAGGACCGGCTCTTTGGAATTACTAGTTGAGCGCGGAAGGTAAGTTGTAAGCTTGGCAATCTTATCTGCCTCAGCCTCGCGAGCTGTTAGGTGGGCCGCTTGTTCGATCTGCCCGATCACCGGAAAGAATGCGCTCTGACTGTGATAGGGCGAGCACTGATGGTGCAGCAAAACGTGTGGTTCCTGCTGAATAAGCGATTTCAATTCGTGAAGGAGCCTTGATTTTCCGACTCCGGGAATACCCGAGAGCAATATGACTTGGCCATCACCTTCTTTGACTTTCTGCCACCTATCGAGCAGCAGGCTTAGCTCGCTCGAGCGTCCAATGAGCGGGGTAAGGGAGCCCGTATGCGCAGCCTCGAAGCGGCTGGCGGTATTTTTTGCCGAGAGCACGCGATACACGTGAAGGGGTTCAGTTACACCTTTGAGTTCCTGGAGCCCGACGTCCTGAAAATCAAAAGCTGCCCATACGAGACGCCTCGTCGATTCCGAGATGAGTACCGTGTTGGCAGCGGCAAGGGTCTGTAGACGTGCGGCGATATTCGGCGTCTCTCCCACCGCGTCCATTGACCACGTACCGCTCTCTCCAATTTCACCGACAACAACCGGACCCGAGCAAACACCCACTCGACAATTCAGGGTAACTGGCCCTGAAATCTTCGTAACTCCGGACACAATCTCCAGGCCGGCGTGAATAGCACGAACGGCGTCATCCTCGTGTGCACGGGGCCAACCGAAAAATGCCATCACTCCATCGCCGAAATAGCGGGCGACCTCGCCTCCATAGCGCCCAATCGCTGCGCTGCACCCTACCCGATACGCGTCAATGAGTTTTTGGAGGTCCTCAGGATCTAACTTCTCCGATAGCTGCGTAGATCCCACCAGGTCACAGAACATCACTGTGATTTGGCGGAATTCAGCTTCGCGATGTTGCACAAGAGAGGGTGGCAGCACAGTGGCGCTTGAAACCGCCGTTATTGTGCCGGTGGTCTGGCGCGCGGGCGTCAATGCTTCAATGGCCCTAAGCAACTTCTTGCGGTGACCTAGAGAAGATACTCCGAGTCTTTCGAGATCATTTTCTGTCAAATCCGGAAGGACGGAGTAGTCGATATTGTTTTCTGCGAAGGTTTTGGCGTACTGGCCTAGACCGTGTCTATCCAGCCATTCGGCTAAGTCGGTGGTTGTTGTCCTCGTCATTGCAGAGGACCTTGCCTACTGCCATAGTTCATTAAGAAGGAGTTGGGCTCCAGACCCACCATGTGGAGCCTTTGTCGCTTAAAACCAGCGAACCTTCTCCCGCGCACGATACCATCTCCCGCACACAATGATATGAGCGTTCTTTTGACCGCCGAAAGTTTTGCTTACCCGGCGTCGAGGCACAACCAAAGCTTAGCGCGACGAGGCCGGGGCCGGTGTCCTACCCAGCATGGCGGCCGATCGCGAGCAGTCACGCGGCCCTCATTATTCTAAATCGACCCTATGGGAGAACCGGGCTCCTTTCTCGTGCCTCACGCCATGCCAAACTGCGATGACTATCGCGCTATTCCGCTCGCGCTGCGCGCCGAGCACCGCGCTTTTCACTATGCAAAGGATATGAGCGGTGACGATAAGGGAGCGCCTCTCCGAGCGCCTGCTCAAGCTCCTCAAGCATCTCCGCCTCGGATTTGAGAAGCTCGTGATTATATCCCTCCGCCAGGATCAATGCCGATTCGTACGTCTCCTGAACGACCCTGATACGGTCATTCGCGGGAAGGGAGGCAACGAACTTGATCGTTTCTGCGACGTGAGTGGCCTCGCTTCCGAGGGAGCTGTGACTTCTGAGGAAGCGGGTCGCATCAACGTCATCCGGACAGACCGCCTGTACCTTCTCGATATCGGTCTCCTGCTTGAGCGCGGCGATGCGTTCCAGGCAGTACGAATAGCCGATGCAGCCGATTGGATAGTCCTGGACGCAGAGGTCATCGAAGCGCTTGCAGAGCGGCTTGATGCCCTCCGGGATAAAGCTAGCGACGAGTCGCTCGCCGGGCACACCCAGCGCACGCAGATCCTTGAGCGCGAGCCGGTCGTGACCGGTCTCCTCGCGCGCACGCTCTTCCAAGTAGGCCGCGACCTCGGGCCTCCCCAGCTCGTTGAAGCGCCCGGCGGCGCGCCGGAGATTTCGAGGCGTGTCGACAGACGTGTGATAGGCGCCCACCAAGGCTACGATATAGCCGACGAGCGTCGGGTCAGGGCGCGCGAGGCGCTTTTCGATTCCGGCAAATCCGAGATTTATCGCTCCGTCGAGCAGCCCGATCGTGCTGCCCGCCGAGCCCACACCTGTCATCGGTGTCGCGAATGCATCTACGTTTTCTTCAGTGCCTCTCGGGACATGAAACCAAACCTCTCCCGACTCGCGAGCGATGATCGAAATATCGCCCGTGACGTTGACCCACTCTGTGACCAGCCGTGCCATTCGAAACCTCCACTTCCGAGTGAACGCCCGTGTCGTTTCTCGCTGGGTGCGACCAAAACTCGCGCCCAGCTAGAGGCAGCCTGCCGCATCCGAGACGGACTGCAATACCGCTAGATTCCGTTCGGCGTGATGGCCATCAGCATCTTGGCCGTCTCAAGCAGGGGCGGCCCAGCAAGAGTCGGACGTGTGGGTCTCGGCAGCACAAAGACGACACCGATAGTTGCGTCTAGGCCCGCGTCTTGCAAACTGAAACCTGCATCGTACTCGTCTTCCGTGATTACGATGGGTTTCTCCAAATAGATGCCCCGAGCCGCGAGAGCTGCTTTTGCCGCAGTCGAGCGCGCTAGGTACTGCGTCATGGATATGGACCCTGTACTAGGCGTGATCAGGGGATTGTTGGCGGGACCCGTCCATATATCGACGATCCATTGTGCGAGGACATCATTTTGGTAGGAGAAATCAGCTACCTTATCCTCTAAATCTTCCTTCGGCGTGCCTGCCTGGTCCGCGAAAATGCCGCGTTTTTTCTTATTCGGCGGCCCGGCTGCGCGCGCTGCTGCTACCGGAAGCATTGCGCTGCCGGCGGCTCCTGCAAGGAACAAACGCCGATTGAAGCCGGAATTCGATTGCGTGTTGGTCTGCGAGGCCATGATCAATCCCTCCCTGTTGAAACCAGTTCGGCATCTTACGACCGCACCTCGTACTTTAGTTGCAGGATTTCGTCCTGACAAGTCTGCTGCAACACTGCCAAAATAGACCCCACAGACCACGGATTGCGCGAAGAATTTAGGAGCACAAACTCTAGTTTTCGGGGGGTTACTCTCGAACAGGTTCCTCAGCGTCTGAAAGGGCAGCCATGGCGCAATATCCATTATCCCAATGAAAGCGCTGAATACCGGGCCGCCCGAGACGCGCTTCTGGATGACGAGATTGCGCTTCGGGCGCAGATTGAGGCCGTTGCAGCGAAGCGTCGCGCGCTGCCGCTCGGCGGTGTGCTCCAGGACCACGTCTTCGAGTGGATCGGCAAGACCAGCATGCCGGAGAAAGTGAAGCTCGTTCTGTACAGCTTCATGTACGGCCCCGAACGCAAATTGCCGTGTCCGGGCTGCACCCGCTTGCTCGACGGGATAGACGGCGCCGCGCGACACATAGGCGAACGCACCGCGCTCCGCATCGACGCCAAATCACCAATCGCGCGTCTCGCCGCCCGGGCACACGAAAGAGGCTGGGAACACCTCGCTACTTTCGACCGCAGGCAACAGCTATGATGCGGACTACTTTGGTGACACGTCAAAATTTTCCAAGGGAATGCGCACGCAACATCGAGTCCCGGACGGCAACAACTGGGACGAAACAATCTTCAACGTCTTCAGAAAGAAGAACGGGGCGATCTGGCACTTCTGGGGCTCGGAGATGAGCTTTGCCCCACCCGCTCCCAACCAGCACCATCGCGCTGGTGATCTCGTCGACCCGCTCTGGGGGTCTTCTCGACATGACACCTGAAGGCCGGGGCGACTTCTTTCCAAAGGTGAACTACGATTAAACCACGCTTGACGGCGCACCACAGAGCCAGGCCCCCAACATGTAGGCCCCCGGATCAGCGGCACACCACACAGCAAATGCGGCGTGCTGCACAGCATCCAGGGAACGCCATCCATTGCGCTCGCTCACGTCGCCGCGTTACCGCTCCTCGCTCGCGCTCTTCAGCGCGGCGATCAGGTCGTCGATCTCCATGCGCTTGCGGAAATCCGGATCGACGAAACGGGCCTTCACCAATCCGTCGCGGCCGACCACGAAGGTTGCCGGGATCGGCAACACCCAGCCGTCATTGCCCTGGAAGCTCGCCATGTCCTGGTATGAAAGCAGCCGCTGGATTTCGCTGCCGAGCCAGATCGCAAGATTGAGCGACAGCGCGTAGCCATTGTCGAGGTCGGTCAGCACCGGAAACGGCGCTTCTGCCTCGGACTTGAATTTCTCGGCATAGGCTTGCGTCTCCGGCATGATCGCAACCGTTTGCGCGCCCAAGGCCTTGATCCGGTCCTGGGCCTGGATCACCGCCCGCACATTCAGCCGGCAATAGGGGCACCAATGACCGCGATAAAACATCACAGCAACCGGGCCGCGGTCGATCAATGATTTCAGGCTGACCAGCCGGCCGGTCTCGTCCGGCAGCAGGAACGGCGGCATCACCTCGCCCGGCCTTGGCGCATTCTCGCCACCGCCGTTCTCATTGAGCCGCACCACCAGCCGGTCGACCGCCTCGCCATAGGCCGGAAAGATTTCCCGCCCCGCCGCGGCGTAGGCCTCGAGCTGCTCGCGCAAGGTGCCTTCCATGTCACGGCATTGCTGAAATGCCTGCTTGAGGCGTTCGGCATTGGCTGATGATAGCGTTGTCGTCATGGTCTGCTCCGGCATATCGGCATTATTTTCCGGTCCGGGCCGCCCCGCAAGGGGCGCCCGGACGCTTCAGCACCCAAAGGCTCAGGGCAGATAGAAATTGCCGGTCGGGTCGAGCATGCCGGAGGCCGAATAGAGCTGGCCCTTGTCCATGAAGAAGACGGTATTGCTCGGCACCTTCTTGGCGTTCTTCATCATCGCGTCGTGATTCCTGGGCGTCGCCGCCATGGCCATCGCCGACATTTTGCCGGGGCCGGCATACATGTAGGCCATGCCCGGATTGAATTCCCAGGGAACTTGCGAGAAGGCCGTGGTGGCAATGGCGGCAAACGCCGCGGCGGCAATCAGGGTCTTGGAAAAGGCTTTCATGGGGATTCCTCTGGATGGATGGTGACGCCCGGCAGTCGGGCGCTGCCCCATCAGAGGACCGCCTGACCTGAATGAGAAATGCCGTTGCACAATCGGTTCGATAGCCGCAGGGTATTGAGAGACGACCAATAGCCCAGCGCTATCGACTTCAGAGCGAATGCGCATTTCATATGGGCCGGCTGGGCCTTCATCCTGTCTTCGAAGGCATGCGGAGGCATGCGCCCATCGACAGGAGATTTCCGATGACAGGTCATTTGACGAACCGCCTTGCAAATTTCTGCGCCTTGCTGCTGCTGGCCTTGCTGATCCTTCCCGTCGTCTCCGCCGCACGCGCCGACAGCGACGATGGTATCGTCCGCGTCAAGAGCGCGGTGCCGATGGCGGAAGCGATCACCCGCATCAAGGCCGACATCGCCGGCAAGGGCATCAAGTTCTTCATGGAGATCGACCAGTCGAAGCTTGCGGCCGACGCCGGCATCAAGCTGCGGCCCTCGACGCTGCTGGTGTTCGGCAATCCGCCGCTCGGCACCCAGTTCATCACCTCGAACCCGAACGCCGGGCTCGACTGGCCGGTCCGGCTGCTGCTCACGCAGGACGACCATGGCGACGTCTGGGCGGTGTGGACCGATTTCAGCTGGATCGCCCGGCGCCACAACATCAGGGATCGCACGGCCCAGTTCGAGATGGCGACCAAGGTGGTGAGCTCGATCACTTCGACCATCACGACCAGGTAACGCCATCAACCTGCCGCGCGTAAAGTCCTCAGGCTGCGCCGCCGGCGTGGCCTGATCGCCTGAGGGGTTGCCAACAGAGGGGTTAGTTCAATGACAGCGGAGAAATTCGACGTGGTCATTCTGGGTGGCGGCAACGCCGGCATCGGCGTGACCGGCCCGGTCCGGCGCGCCGGCATGTCAGTCGCGATGATCGAGGCCGATCTTCTCGGCGGCACCTGTCCGAACCGCGGCTGCACGCCGAAGAAGGTATTGGTCGCCGCCGGTCACGCGCTGCATGAAATCGAACGCGCATCCATCCATCACATCGCTGTCAGCAAGCCGAAGCTCGACTGGGCAGCGCTGATCGATCGCGAGAAGGACATGATCAAGGACATCCCCGCCAACCTCGCCCGCTCGATGGCAAAGCGCAATGTCGAGGTCATCAGGGGCCATGCCGCATTCACTGGACCGAATACCGTCCGCGTCGGAGACCGTAACCTTGAGTCGAAACACATCGTGATTGCGACGGGATCGAAGCCGCGCCCGCTGCCGATTCCGGGCGCGGAGCTCATGATCACATCAGATGAGATGCTGAGCGAACGGGATCTACCCCGCTCGGTGATTTTCGTCGGCGGCGGCGTGATCGCGCTGGAATTCGGTCACGTCTATGCCCGCGCCGGCTCGGATGTCACGATTCTCGAAGCATTGCCGCAGCTATTGCCGGCCATGGACGCCGGTGCGGTCGCGCACCTGCAGGCCGAGAGCGAGCGCATCGGCATCCGGGTCAGGACCGCCGTCAGCGTCAAGCGAATTGAAAAGGCGAACGGCCGCCTGCGCGTCGTCTTCAGCCATAACGGCGCCGAGCATGCGGCCGAGGCCGAACGTGTGGTCAATGGCGCAGGACGCGTGGCCAATGTCGATACGCTGGATCTCACCTTGGGCCAGGTCGAGCATGCCAATGGCCGCGTCGCGATCGACGGCCATCTGCGCTCGACCTCCAATCCCAGCGTCTATGTCTGCGGCGACGCGGTGCCGACCTCGCCGCAACTGTCGCCGATCGCGACCTATGAGGGCGACATTGTCGGCCGCAACATCGTGGAAGGCCCGAAATACAGCCCGGACTACGCCAGCATGGCGACATCCGTCTACACCGTGCCGCCGCTCGCCTCGGTCGGCCTGACGGAGGCCGCAGCCAGGCAGAAGGGCGTTGCCGTCGACGTTCACACCAACGACATGCTCGACTGGTTCTCCGCGAAAACCTATGCCGAAACCGTGGCGTGGTCGAAGGTGATCGTCGATCAATCGACCGACCGCATCCTCGGCGCTCATTTCGTCGGGCATTCGGGGCAGGAATTGGTGAATATCTTCGGACTGGCGATGCGCTTCGGCATCACCGCCAGCCAGATCCGGGAGAATGTCTACGCCTATCCGACGTTCTCCTCCGACATCAAGCACATGCTGGGCCACGGCTAGCCGCATAGCACGGCGCTATGGAGTCAAAAGCCAACCGGCATTTCCTCTTCCGAGCGGTTTCCTTGATGGTGGTGACGTAGCCGGCCAGATCATTCGGGGCCAAGGCGAATCTCAAGGCAAAGACAGAAACAGAGGAGACCACGATATGTCCAAATCCACCGTCACGCCACGTACGATCCGGCAAGGTCTCGCGCTTGCCGCGATCATCGCAGGCTCGCTTGCAACGACCTCCGGCGCCATTGCCGGCGAATGCCCGGCCGGCAAGATGCAGCCCAACGTCCGCCCGATGGTCGACACCAAGCCCGTCGGCGTCACCGACGTCACGCTTGGCTCGATCAACCTCGAGAAACAGCCGGCCAATATCAAGGATCGCGAGCTGCGCTTCCGCAAGCTGACGATCGAGCCGGGTGGCATCGTGCCCTGGCATAGCCATGACGACCGTCCCGCGCTGATCTACGTTCAGCAGGGCGAAATCGTCGAATATGCCAGCAACTGCGCCGATCCGATCGTGCACAAGGCCGGCGAAATTCGCCCCGAAGTGTCCGGCACCTCGCACTGGTGGAAGAACCTCGGCAAGGAGACCGTCATTCTCTATGTCGGCGACGTTCGCAAGGATCCGCACGACCACAACATGTAAGGAGCTGTAACGAGCGCCGTCCGACGTCTCGTTGCCGGATGTGACGGCCTGGGGTCCCCCGTGTCGCCCCACACGCCCAGGCGTCACATCCTTCTTTCTCAAGACCAATATCGAGAAGCGCCATGACCAGCATTTCCACGCAAATGAAATCGGAAGCGATGGAAATGCATGGTCATTCACCCGGCGTGGTGCTGCGGTCCCTCGTCATCGGCCTCACGGCGTTCCTGACCGTGGTCGATCTGTTCGCCACGCAGGCGATCCTTCCCTCGCTGACCCGGCATTACAACGTAACCCCCGCCGCGATGGGATTTGCAGTCAATGCGAGCACCATGGGCATGGCGGTCGCGGGGCTCGTGGTCGGTTTCCTGAGCCCGCATATCGACCGCCGCCTCGGCATTCTCGTCAGCCTGGTCCTGCTCGCGATCCCCACCACGCTGCTGGCGAGCGCCCCCGATCTAACCGTGTTCACGATCCTGCGTATTGCACAGGGCCTCTGCATGGCCTCGGCGTTCGCGCTGACGCTGGCCTATCTCGGAGAGCAATGCAGTTCGATGGATGCGGGCGGCGCGTTCGCCGCCTATATCACCGGCAACGTCGCCAGCAATCTGATCGGGCGACTGCTGTCGGCCGCAGTCGTCGATACGCTCGGGCTGGCTTCGAATTTCTATTTCTTCGCGCTGCTCAACCTTGCCGGCGCGGTGCTGGTCTACTTCACCATCCAGCGCGTCAAGCCGATGCACGCGATGTCCACGGCGCAATCGCCGTTCGCTGCGACGATCGAGCATTGGCACAATCCGGCGCTGCGATCGGCCTTTGCCATCGGCTTCTGCATCCTGTTTGCCTTCATCGGCACCTTCACCTTCGTCAATTTCGTGCTGGTGCGCGCGCCGCTGTCGCTGGGGCGGATGGATCTCGGCTTGGTCTATCTCGTGTTCGCGCCATCCGTCGTCACCACGCTGTTCGCCGGCAGGGCGGTGGCGCGCTTTGGCACGCGGCCGGCGATCTGGGGCGCGCTCGCGGCCGCCGCTTTGGGGCTGCCGCTGATGCTGTCCTCGCATCTGCGCGAGGTTCTGACCGGCATGGTGCTGGTCGGCGTCGGCACGTTCTTCGCACAGGCCTGCGCCACCGGCTTTGTCGGGCAGGCCGCCAGCGACAACCGCGGCATTGCCAGCGGAACCTACCTTGCCTGCTACTTCCTCGGTGGCCTCGTTGGCAGCGCCGTGCTGGGCCAGCTGTTCGACCGCTTCGGATGGACCGCCTGCGTCGCCGGCGTTGGCGCTTCACTGGCCATCGCGGCGCTACTCACCGCGCGCCTCACGCTCACTCGGTCCGCCGGGTCTCCGGCATAAACAGCCAGATTACCGTCAAGCCAAGCGCTGCGATCCCGGCCAGCCCGGTGAACGCGATGCTGCTGCCGAAGGTGTCGCTGATGTAGCCCGCCAGCACCGTGCTCAATGACGCGCCGATGCCGGTCGCGGTTCCGACGATGCCTTGCGCCAGATTGAAGTGGCCGCTACCGAAGGCGACGTCGGCCACGATCAGCGGGATCATCACGCTGAGCACGGCCGCGGTGATGCCGTCGAACACCTGCACCGCGACCAGAACATAGGGATCGCTCACCACCGCAAACAGCAGGCCGCGGATCGCCAGCGCGCCGAACGCCAGCAGCAGAAGCGGCCGCCTGCCCCACGCCTGCGCCTTGCGGCCGACCGAGGGCGAGGCCAGCGCGACGATCGCCTGCGGCACGATGATGCAGGCCGCAATCAGCACCGGCGCCCATTGGCTCGACCGCGTGGTAACGACGCCGGCCATCAGCGGCAGCATGGCGGCATTCGCGAGCTGAAACAGCAGCACGCCGCCGGCAAAGATCAGCAGCGGACGCTGGCGCAGCAGATGGAAAACGCTGGTGGTTTCGCTATCGCGGTCCTCGCGCACCAGGGCGCCGTGGGCTTGCGCCACGTCGATTTCCTGCCCGCGGATCCGGGAAAGCGCCAGTAGAGTGGGAATCGCGAGAATGAAAGTCACGAGAAACACCGATCGGCTCGACAGCAAATAGCCGCATGCGCCCATCAGCGCCGCCGCCGAACCGTTGCCAAGCGAAGCGAAACGGGCGTTGCGCCCAAGCCGCTCCCCGATCGCGAACCGTCCGACCAGGCCCAGACTGATCGCCGCAATCGCCGGACCCAGCACGCAGCTCGCCAGCGCATGCAGCGTCGCCGCTGCAATCACCACCGGAAAGATCGGCCATAACGCATAGGCCAGTGCGGCGCAGCCGATGGTGGCGACCGCCAGGCCCGCCACCAGCCGCTCGGAACGCGCGGCATCGACGATGGCACCGCCCGGCATCTGCCCGAGCAGGCCGATGATGCCGCCAATCGACAGCACGAAGCCGATCTCGACCTGGGTCCATTTCTGCGTGGTCAGATAGACCGCCACGAACGGCCCGAAGCCGGTCTGAACGTCGGCGAGAAAGAAGATGAACCAGTCGAGGCCGCGCTGGCTTTCGCGCGACGGCTTTGGCTTGCTGCCAGGCGCAGGCGGCAGCGGCACAACGTGACCTCCACCGGCGGATCGCCCGTGGCGATCGTCGTCAATCCGATCGAACGATTGGGATGGACGCGCGACCAGGCTGTTGCTCCTCCTTATTTGAGCATGATCTCCGGGCAAGCGCTTCGCGTTTGTCCCGGGGAAAACCGGTACCTACTTTTCCGGATCATGCGCTAGTGATCGAAATCCCACGGCTGCAGACGGCCGGCCGCACCGAGAACGATAACCGGCGCGTCCTCCTTGTATTCGGGCGCCGCCGCCACCTGAGCCTTGGTCAGCTCGAGCGTGATGCTGTCGCGCTTGTTGGCAACGCCGCCGAAACGCAGCGCACCCCAGTCGACGACGATCTTCCGGCTGCCGACGCCGAGAAAACCGCCGAAATCGATTACCGCAGCGCGCACGTTGCCTTCACGATCCACGATCACATCGACGACGCGCCCCATATCCTCGTTCGCCGCGCTGCGAACTTCGCGGCCGAGGATGCCGTGGGCATCCCTGGCGCCAATCACGGTCACCGACGGCGGCGGCGCGGGCTCCTTTGCGGCGTCCGGCGGCGCGGTGCGGCTGCCCTGCGTCGCACCGGTGTCCTCCGCCGCGGACGCCGCCGGACTGCCGGCTAGTCCCGCGATCAGGAACAGGATGAGAATACCAATGCGCATGTGGCCTCCTGACTTTTGGATACAAGAGCCGCGCATGGCTCCTAATGCGTCAATACGATCGACACCTGAATCTGGCCTTGCGTTCGCACGACCTCGAGCGACACTTCATCGCCGTGACGGCGAACCCTCAAGTCGACGCTGGAAGGCCCGAGCCGCAGATCGCGCAACAGCACTTCGTTGAGAAAGTCCGGCAGGTGTGGATCGCGAAGCCTGATCTCGCCGCGCGCGGCATCGAACTCGAGACCGAGCGCCGCTTCCAGCAGGGTGAACGGCGTCGCGCTGGCCCAGGCCTGCGGCGCGCAGGCGACGGGGTAGAGCACCGGTCCGCGCCGCCTTTCGCGCCGGAATCCGCAAAACAATTCCGGCAGCCGCCGCAGGTCCATGTAGCTCGCGGCATCGAACAGGCCCTTGAACAAATGCGCCACCGAATGCTTCAGGCCGTAGCGCGAGAAGCCGAGCGCGATCAGCGCATTGTCGTGCGGCCAGATCGATCCATCGTGATAGGACATCGGGTTGTAACGGGCTTCGCCGCGCGCAACGGTGCGGATGCCCCATCCCGAAAAGAATTTGTGGCTCATCAGATCGGCCGCGACCCGCCGCGCACGATCGGTCCGGACGATGCCGGTGAAGAGAAGCTGGCCGGCATTCGACGTTCGCACCTTGCACGGCCGCTTGGCGCCGTCGAGCGCCAGCGCGTAGGTGCCGAGCTCCTCGCACCAGAACGCCTCCTCGAAGCGATCGGCAAGGAGCAGGGCCGCGGATTCGAGCTGTGCCGCCTTATCGATCAATCCGAGGCGCCGGGCACAGCGCGCCGCCAGCCGCTTGCCGGCAAAGACATATCCCTGAACCTCCGCCAGCGCGATATAGCCTTCGGCGAGTTGTCCATCGGCGTGAAAGATCGCATCGAAGGAATCCTTCCAGCCCTGGTTGGCAAGCCCCTGCTCGGTCGCGCGCTGGTATTCGACGAAGCCGTCCTTGTCGGGATCGCCGGGCCCGTCGATCCATTGCAACGCCGCCTCGATCGCCGGCCACAGCTCGGCCAGCGTGGCATCGTCGCCGGTGCGCTCGACATAAAGGCCGGCCAGCAGAACGAACAGCGACGTCGAATCGACGCTGCCGTAATACTGCGCGAACGGCACCTCGCGCAGCGCCGCCATCTCGCCGCCGCGCATCTCGTGCAGGATCTTGCCAGGCTCGGCGTCGGCGAGCGGATCTGTGGTCTTGGCCTGGAAGAAGGCGAGCCGCCGCAGCACGCCCTGGGCAATGCGCGGATCGATCCAAAGCATTTGCAGCGCGGTGATCAAGCCGTCGCGGCCGAACGTGGTCGAATACCAGGGAATGCCGGCATAGGGGTATCGCCCCTGCGGCGTTTCGGTCATCAGCATGTTGAGGTCGGCCATCGCCTGGCACAGCACCTCATTGAAGATATCGTTCGATGTCTCGATGCTGGCCGCGCCTGATGTCGAGCGCCGCATCTCGCGACGGTGTGCCAACAGGCCGCGGAAGAACGGCACCGGCTTCTGCATGATCGGCTTGTTGCAGGATACCGCGACGAACAATGCGATCACTTCCTTCGGCGCCAGCTCGAAATGATAGGTCGCCGAATGGGTGGCGAGGCGTGTCGGCCGCGGCTCGAAATGCAGGGCGGTAATGCGGACCCGACCGTCAAGCCCGCTATATTCCAGCACGACATCGGCGGGGCCGAGCAACCGGCTGGAGCCCACTCCCCGGCGCGGCCGGCGCTCGCCGCGCACCTCGAACAAGTCGGCGAAATCATTGTCGAACAGCAGCGTCAGGTCGAAGCTCGCCGGCCGGTCGCCGTGATTTTGCAGGGCGATACGCTGGTAGGCCGTGCCGCGCCACAGGAAAATCGAGCGCACGATGTGCAGCGTGTCCTTTTGCAGCGCCAGCCTGCCGTTGCGGTACACGTCGGAATTGGTGAGGTCGACGGTCAGCGCAGAATTGTCGTCGCGCAGATTGGAGCCGAGCAACAACGGCTGGACTTCGTCGAGCACCATCTCCAGCCGGGCGAGATAACGCGTATCGGCGTTGAACAGGCCATCGGGTCCGCCGGCAGAGGCGCCGATATCACCGTGGCTGTCCAGCACGATAAAGGTATCGTCGTGCTTGAGCGAGCGGCGCGGCCGCGTCGCCGGGCCGGTCATCGGGATGTAGAACGGCGATTCCGCGACCTGCTCGGCAGCCTCAATGGTGATGAGTTGAGTGACTTCGGCCGTCATTTGGACCTCAAGCGATTTTCCTGCGTTGCGATGGACGCATCGTGACGCAAACGCTACTGCCGCCGATCAGGCCGCATGGCTGGCGAGGCGGCCAATTTCGCGCGCGACTAATTCGCGGTAAGGGCCCCTTCCCTGCACGAGAATATCCGGCGGTCCGTCTTCGATGATCCGCCCGCCCTGCAACACCACTACGCGGTCGAAATTGCGCAAGGTGGCGAGACGGTGGGCGATGGCAATCACGGTGCGTCCGCGCATCAGCCGTGACAGCGCCTCGCGGATCGCCTCCTCCGATTCGCTGTCGAGCGCAGCCGTGGCTTCATCCAGCAACAGGATCGGCGCGTCCTTCAGGAAGGCGCGCGCGACGGCGATGCGCTGCCGCTGTCCGCCGGAGACCTTGATACCGCGATCGCCGACCATGGTCGACATGCCATCGGGGAGATTCTCGATGAAATCGCAACGCGCCGCGATCGCCGCGCGCAGTACCTCGTCATCGGTCGCGTTCGGCCGTCCGTAGCGGATGTTTTCCATGATCGAGCGGTGGAACAGCGAGATATCCTGCGGCACCACCGAGATCGCCTCGCGGAGGCTTTGCTGCGTCACCCGCGAAATGTCCTGGCCGTCGATCGTGACGCTGCCGCGCTGGATGTCGTAGAACCGCTGCAACAACGCGAACAGGCTGGATTTTCCGCCGCCGGAATGCCCGACCAGTCCGACCCGTTGTCCCGGCTGAATGCGCAAGGAGAATTTCTCGAACACCTGAGCGCCGCCGGGATAGTGGAACGCCACGTTGTTGAAGGCGACGGCGGCGCCGCTGCGGATCAGCGGCTCGGCCTCGGGGTGATCCTTCAACTCGTGCGGCAGCAACAGGGTCGCGATCGCTTCGGTCAGGCGGGCGACGTGCTGGGTCACGTCAACCAGCGCCACCGCAAGGTCGCGTGTCGCGCTCAGGATCGAAAGCCCGAGCGTGCAGACCAGCACGACGTCACCGGTGGTCGCCGCGCCCTGCTGCCAGAGCGTGATGACCCACGCCAGCAGCGCGATCGTCAGCAGGATTGTCACGACGGCGTGAAGCAGCCGCAGCTTCTCGAGATAGCGCAGGCTGCGTCCACGGGCGTCGAGTTCCCGCTCGACGGTGGCGTCGAAGCGGTCATGTTCGTAGCTGAGGCCGCAGAAGGCGCGGACCAGCGGCAGGTTGCTGATGACGTCGACCATCTCGCCATCTACCGCAGCCGCCTTGTCGGCGAAATCGTCATGCAGCGGCTTGCCGGCCGCGGCGAGGCGGAACATCGCCATCAACATGATACCCGCGATGACAATCAGCCCCGCGGACATCGCCAGACTGACGGTTCCGATCAGGAGTATCGCCGAAACGGTCGCGATGCATGGCGGCAACACGTTCCAGACAAACATGTTTTCAACGGTGAACACCGCATTGGATGTCGCGGTGATACGGCTGGTCAGCATGCCCGGCAGCCGGTCGGAGAAATAGCTGGGGGCGTGACCGGTCAGATGGCGGAACATGTCGCGGCGGAGATCGCCGGTGACGCCGACGAAGGTGAAGCTCGCCGTCCAGCTTGCAACCCGCCACAAGAGATTATCTGCCGCGATCAGCGCCATGAGAAAACCGAATGCCAGCCATACGCTGCTCGCGTGCGACGAACCGGCCGTCAGGCTGTCGACCAGATTCTTCACGCCGTATTGCGTGCCCACCGAGCAGGCAACCGCTGCAGCGACGGCAGACACGATGACCACATGGGCCGCGCGACGCCGGCGCAGATAGCGCAGCACAAATGGAAACGGCCGTCGCACATACCCTGAAAGATTGTCCATGAGTTCCGCAAACCTGTTGAGAGTGAAGGAGATTCCCTAACGCGTTTCGCACACGACGACGTGAAGAATGCCGCTTCGGGTTTCCGCGCGCGTGGCCATCACTGCGCAACAATTCTGCAGCATCGAGACGGCTGTAAATCTGTTTGTGTCAGATGGCATCAGCAAGACAGCCGTGTGGAGGAAGCAAGATGTGCTGACTAAGGGAACTTCGCAGATGCGGGAACGTTCCCGCTAATGACACGCCGGTGTCGATCGTGGGCTGAGGGCTTTGTTCAACCACCATTCCAAACAGGAGACGCAAATATGCGCATCGCGCAGGTCGCCCCGCTGACGGAGGCTGTCCCCCCCAAATTGTACGGCGGCACCGAGCGGGTGGTGCACTGGCTGACCGAGGAACTTGTGGCATTGGGGCACGATGTCACGCTGTTTGCCAGCGGCGATTCACGCACCTCGGCGAAACTCGACGCAACGTGGCCGAAAGCGCTGCGCCTCGACGGCTCGGTGCGGGATCCCAATGCGCTGCATATGGTGATGCTGGAGCGCGTGCGGCAGAAATGCGACGATGAAGAGTTCGATTTTCTGCACTTTCATCTCGATTACTATCCATTCTCGCTGTTCTACCGGCAGCCGACGCCGTTCCTGACCACCCTGCACGGCAGACTCGACCTGCCGGAGCATCAGCCGGTATTCAACACCTTCTCCAAGGTTCCGGTGATCTCGATCTCCAACGCGCAGCGTCGGCCGGTGCCGCAGGCCAACTGGGTGCGCACTATTCACCATGGCTTGCCGGAGAATTTGCTGACGCCGCAGCCGGTGCAGCCGTCCTATCTGGCGGTGCTCGGGCGGATCGCGCCGGAAAAGGGCGTGGATCGCGCCATCAGGATTGCCACAAGATGCGGCATTCCGCTCAAGATCGCGGCCAAGGTCGACCGCGCCGACCAGGACTATTACGACGAGTTGATCTCACCGCTCATCAAGGCCAATCCGCTGGTCGAATATATCGGCGAGATCAGCGACCGCGAGAAATCCGACTTTCTCAGCGGCGCGATCGGCCTGTTGGTCCCGATCGACTGGCCGGAGCCGTTCGGCCTCGTGATGATCGAAGCCATGGCCTGCGGCACGCCCGTGATCGCCTATAACCGCGGATCGGTCCCGGAGATCATCGACCCCGGTCTCACCGGCTTCGTCGTGGAAGACGAGACCAGCGCCGTTGCGGTGGTCGACCGTCTTGTCGCGCTGGACCGCGCCGCCATCCGCAGGCAGTTCGAGCTCCGCTTCACCGCGCGCCGCATGGCGCTCGATTATCTCGCTGCCTATCGCGGCCTGATGGAGGAAGCGGAGCCGCGGATCAAGCTGGTCAGCAGCGCGGAGTAGACTGCCGCAACCGTCATTGCGAGGAGCGAAGCGACGAAGCAATCCATCTCACGGCGAGCGGAGAGATGGATTGCTTCGCTTCGCTCGCAATGACGTTAAGAGACCGCCGTCCGCTTCGGCTCGACGATCTCGAACATTCGCGGAAACTCGTCCATCAGCATCATCAACTCGCCGAGCCGCACCGGATTGCCGCTGACCCTGATCTTGCCGGAGCCGACCGCTTCCTGGAATGTCGTCAGCTTGGCGATCACTTCATCGAGTACGCCGCGCGGCAGCGTGAAGCTGGCGTCGGCATCGGCGGCCTGCGCGCCAGCCGTGTAGGTCAGCGCGGAATTTTCCAGATTGAGGACGAACGTCTCGCCGGTGTCGGTGAAATTCCAGTTCAGTACGATACGCTTGCCTTCGGCCTTGGGGCCGTTGAGGCGCACACCGAGCACGTCCCATAGCTGTTCGGTGCGCAGCGCGGCCAGCGTTTCGCGCGGCATCGCGGCGCGGGCCGGCACCTTTGGCATGCCCTGTCGCAATTCCTGCGCGCCGAACAGATAGGCGTTGCGCCAGGTCGAGCTCTCCGAGGCATAGCCAAGCTGCTCGAACGTATCGGCGAGCATCGCGCGCGCCGCCTGATTGTCGGGCTCGGCGAACACCAGATGGCTCACGGCTTGCGCGACGAAGCGAAATTCGCCCTTGGCGAAATCCTTGGCCGCGCGCGCCAAGATCACATTCGCGCCACCCATATACTCGACGTATTTCCTGCCTGATTCCACCGGCGGCAGCGGATCGAGATTGACCGGATTGGCGTCGTACCAGCCGAGATATTTCTGGTAGATCGCCTTCACATTGTGCCTGATATGGCCGTAATAGCCGCGGCCGTGCCAGGCACCCTCCAGACTCGCCGGCAGGCGGATAGTTTCCGCGATTTCGGTTGCGGTGAGCCCGTGGTTCATCAGGCGGATGGTCTGATCATGCGCGAATTTATAGAGGTCGCGTTGCTGGCGGATCATGGTGTCGATCCGCTCCTGCCCCCACACCGGCCAGTGATGCTGGCCGCACATGGTGTCCGCCTTGCCGCCCCACATCTGCAGGGCTTCGCCGAGATATTTTGACCACGCCAGCGCGTCGCGCACGTCGGCGCCGCGGAACGGCAGCAGATTGTGGAAATTATGCGTGCAGTTCTCCGCGAGGTTCAAAAGCCTGTAGCGCGGGATGAAGAAATGCATCTCCGCCGGCGCTTCGCTCTTCGGCGCCATCTGGAATTCGAATTCCACGCCGTCGATGGTTCGCTTGTCGCCGGTTGCGATGATCAGGTCGGTCGGACGCAGCAGCGCGACTGCGCCAGCCGCCATGGTCTTGCCAAGCCCGCAATCGACCTGCCCGCGTACGCCCTTCGCCAGCAGCGGCCCGAACTGGTACATCGCGCGGCGCAGCATCGCGGGGCCGGCGATGATGTTTTCGGAGACCGCGTGCTCCATGAACAGATTGGGCGCGATGATCGGCACCTTGCCGCCGGCGAGCGCCTCGTCATCGAGCACGCCGCGCGCGCCGCCCCAATGGTCGGTATGGGTATGGGTGAAGATCACGGCGCTGACCTGCCGCTTGCCGCGATGCTGGAAGTAAAGCTCCATCGCGGCCCGCGCGCCCTCGATCGAGGTCAGCGTATCCACCACGATCACGCCGCTGTCGCCCTCGATCAGGGTCATGTTGGCGATGTCGAGCCCGCGCACCTGGTAGACGCCGGGCACCACCTCGAACAGGCCGTGATGCATGTTGAGCCGCGATTGCCGCCACAGGCTGGGGTCAACCGTTGGCGGGGCCTGTTCCGCGGAGAGGAAGCCGTAGGGCTCGAGACTCCAGACCACTCTGCCCTGCGGCGACGTGATCCTGGCGTTCTCCACGGTGCCGAGAAAGCCCCGCACGGCGTCGTCGAAGTCTCTGACGTCGGAGAACGGCAGCGCCTTCAGCGTTGCCGCATGCTGCGCGATGACGGAGGCGGAAGCCTCCTTCGGGGATTCCTTAAGGGTTTCCGTCGTGGCTGGTTGGCTCATTGTTGTATACTCCCTTGCGCAAACAAAAAAATCGGAAAGGCGTCAGCGAAACTGCAGCCCCTCGAACTGGCCGCTGTTGCGCCAGCCATCGATATATTTGAAGTAGGCCATCGGTCCCGCCGGATGGCCGACATTGAGCTTGGCCGCCGGCCCCGGCTCGCGCCCTTCATTGTTGTAGTAGCCCGGCGTGCAGTCCGGCGAGCCGATCATGCGGCCGGCGCCGGTCAGCAGCAGCTCGACCCAGCGGTCCTCGGCCTCTTTTGTCACTTCGATTTCCTTGAAGCCGTTGGCCTGCGCATGCCGGACCATCAACGCGATGGTCTTCGCAGACTCGGTCAGGTTATGCGGCACGTTGGAGATGAGATTGGCACCCTGCGTCGGCTGCACGAAGAATGCGTTCGGAAAGCCGTGGACGTGGATGCCATGCTTGGTGCGCATGCCCGACGCCCAATGGTCCGACAGCTTGACGCCGCCACGGCCGGTCAGGTCGAAGCCGGCGCGCCGCTTGTATTCGGTGCCGACCTCGAATCCCGAGGCGTAGATGATGCAGTCGAGCGGGTATTCAGTCCCTGCGACCACGACGCCGTTCTCGGTGATGCGCTCGACACCCTTGCCGTCGGTATCGACCAGATGCGTGCCCGGCGTGTTGAAGGCCTGCAGATACGCGTCATGAAAGCATGGCCGCTTGCAGAGCTGGCGATACCAGGCTTTCAGCTTCGCGGCCGTCTCGCGATCGTTGACTATCGCATCGACCCGGGCGCGGATTTCCTCCATCTTCTCGAAATCGGAATCCTCGAACGCCGCCAGCATGTTTGGCGGCGTTCGCTGCTCGCGCGGCAGATCCATGATCCTGGCGCGAATCCGCCGCGACAGATCGGTCCAGCCGTCCTGCACCAGATCTTCTTCCGCGGAGCCGCCGGCCTGGTTCGCGGTAAAATTCTCCAGCCAGCGCTTCTGCCAGCCGGGCTTGGCGATCCCCGCAAACCATTCCGGATCGATCGGCGCATTCGCTCTGATGTCGACGGACGACGGCGTGCGCTGGAAGACGTAGAGCTCCCTGCAGGCGCGCGCGAGATGCGGCACGCATTGCACGGAAGTGGCGCCGGTGCCGATAATGCCGACGCGCTTGTCCGCCAGTTTTCCCATCAGCGCGCCCGACGGGCTACCGCCGGTGTAATCGTAATCCCAACGGCTGGTGTGGAACGAGTGCCCCTTGAACGATTCGATGCCTTCGATGCCGGGAAGTTTTGGCACGTGCAGCGGCCCGGTGCCCATGCCGACGAACTGCGCGGTGAAGGCGTCGCCGCGGTTGGTGCGGATGGTCCAGCGCGATTGCGTTTCATCCCAATCGAGGCTTACGACCTCGGTGTGGAATAGCGCGTTCTCATAGAGGCCGTATTGCTTGCCGATGCGCTGGCAGTGCGCGAGGATTTCCGGCGCGTGTGCATATTTTTCCGACGGCATGTGGCCGGTTTCTTCGAGCAGCGGCATGTAAACCATCGACGCCGTATCGCATTGCGCGCCCGGATACCTGTTCCAGTACCAGGTGCCGCCGAAGTCGCCGCCCTTCTCGATGATGCGGACATCCCCGATGCGGGCCTCCGACAGGCGCGCGGCGGTGGCTAGCCCGGCAAAGCCGCCGCCGATAAAGGCAAAGGTGACGTGGTCGGTCTTTGGCTCGCGCTCCGTGCGCGGCGTATAGGGATCGTCGAGATAATGCGCGAGCTGCCCAGCGACACGGAGATACTGGTCGTTGCCGTCAGGGCGGAGCCGCTTGTTGCGCTCCTCGAGATATTTCTGGCGCAGCCGCTCCTTGTCGATCGCGGCGTTCTGCAAGCCCTGAGGTTGGTCGGTCATCGTCATCCAATGGCGCCTTTAAAGAATTCGGAATAAGTATCTGTCATTGCCACCGCTCAGGATGAATGTGCGGACAGGTATGGCGAGTCTGCAATCGACCATGACGGCATCGGCTCCATGCGAAAGATCTGCCGCAGATGGACTTCATCGGGGCCGTCGCCGATGCGCAGCAGGCGCCCCCAGGCCAGCGCCTGATGGATCGGCGTGTCGTCGGAGCCGCCCATCGCGCCGAACACCTGCATGGCGCGGTCGGCGACCCGCTGCAGCATGGCAGGCACTGCAACCTTGATCAGCGAGACGTCGCGCCAGGCGTCCTGATGACCGGCCTGATCGAGCCGCCACGCGCAGCGATAGGCGAGTAGCCGCGCCTGTTCGAGCTCGACGCGGGATTCGGCGATCCAGCGCTGCACAGTGTCGTACTGGATCACGGCGCGTCCGAAGGCGGAACGCTCGGATGAGCGCACCATCATCAGTTCGATCAAAAGCTCGCAGAGCCCGATCGATCGCATGCAATGATGAATGCGCGCCGGCCCGAGCCTGATTTGCGCGACTTTAAAACCTTCGCCCTCGGCGCCGAGCAGGTTCGCTCGGGGCACGCGAACGTTATCGAAGGTAAGCTCGCCGATCGGGGCGACGTGATCCTCGCATCCCATCCAGCGCAGCCGCCGCACCAGGCGGACGCCCGGCGTCTCCATCGGCACGATGATGCAGGAATGGCGGCTGGTGCGGTCGGCACCGGAATCGGTCACGCCCATCACGATCAGGAAACTGCATCGCGGATGCGCCGCGCCGGTGATGAACCATTTGCGCCCGTTGATGACGTAGTCATCGCCGTCGCGGACCATGCGGGTGGCGATGTTGGTGGCATCGGACGAAGCCACGTCGGGTTCGGTCATGCCGAACGCCGAGCGGGTTTTGGCCTCCAGCAGCGGCTGCAGCCAGCGCGCCTTCTGTTCAGAAGTGGCGCAATTCTGCAGCGCGATCATGTTGGGTACATCAGGCGCCTGGCAGTTGAAGACCTCAGGCGCCCAGAACAGCCGGCCCATGATTTCCGCCAGCGGCGCATATTCGAGATTGGAAAGCCGGGTGCCGGGCTCATCGTCGGACAGTTCGGGAAGGCCGAGATTCCACAGCCCTGCTGCCCGCGCCTTGTGTTGAAGGTCGCCCATGAAGGGGGCGGCCTCGCCCCTGGCGACGTGCGCAAGCCAGGCGCGGTGGCGCGGCAGAACTTCGTGGTCGAAGAAGGTCTGCAGCTTCTCCAGCCATGCTTCCGATCGACCGGAAAGATCGAAATCCATGTCGCCTCCCGCTTTTGACCGGAACCTAAGCGTATATCGACACGATTTGCAAATTCATTTCGATATATTGACAGAGATCCGGATTTTGACCAACCTTTGACCATGGCAGCCCTCTCCACCGTCGATCCCTCCACCCGGCCCCGAACGCCGGAAGACCACGCCGATCCTGCCTTCGCGACCACGCTGGCGCATGGGCTCGACGTGCTGGCGGCGTTCCGCAACCGCAGCGGCTCGCTGTCGAACGCCGACCTCGCGCTGCATACCGGCTTGTCGCGGCCGACGGTGTCGCGGCTGACCTACACGCTGGCGCAACTCGGCTATCTCAAGCGCGATGCCAAGGGACGCTTCCAGCTCGGGCTCGGCATTCTCGCGGCCGCCTATCCGGTGCTGTCGGCGCTGAAGGTGCGGCAACTCGCGCGCCCGCTGATGCGCGATTTCGCCGCCTACACCGGCGGCACGGTTTCGATTGCGATGCCGTTCGGCCTCGACTTCATCTATGTCGAGACGCTGCGCACCACCGACGCCGTGACGCATTTGCCGGATGTGGGCTTTGCCAGTTCGCTGGCACCGACCGCCGTCGGCCGCGCGCTGCTCTCGCTGTTCACCAAAGAAGAGCTCGACGCCTATGTGGCTGGCGTGAAGGCCGAACGTCCGGAAGAGGCCGACTATGTGCAGGCGCGGACGCTGCCGGATGTCGAGCTTTGCAAGGAGCGTGGCTTTGCGATTTCGCTCGGCGAATGGCGGCGCGAGATTTTTGGCGTCGCCGCGCCGCTGTACCGCACAGCCTCGGGCGACTGCCTTTCGGTCAATTGCGGCATTCCCTCGTTTCGTTTCAACGCCGAACAGATCGAGCGCGAGTGCGCGCCGCGCATGCTGGGCCTGGCGCGCAGCATCCGCTCGCTGGTGGCGAACGACTGAATTCCCCGATAGAGGGGCAAAGGCGCATCGCTCGACCGGTGCGCACACATATGGGAAGAATGAGCCGGATCAAAACCGTGCCGGGCTTCGCCGTGGGTTTTGCTTTGGGCGCGGCCATGCTGCTTGCCAATGCCGCACAGGCGCAGAGCAATTACCCGAACCGCCCGATCCGCATCATCGTGCCCTACCCCGCCGGCGGCATCGTCGACATCGTCGCGCGCGCCGTGACCGAACAGGTCGGTCGCGACTGGAAACAGACTGTCGTCATCGAAGCAAGGCCGGGTGGCAACAGCAACATCGGCACCGCCGCGGTGGCGCGCAGCGAACCCGACGGTTACACTTGGCTGGTCACCGGCCCGGCGGCGCTGGTCAACCCGACTCTCTACAAGGACGCCGGCTGGGACCCGCTGAAAGACCTCAGATGCGTCAGCCTCGCGGTCTGGAATCAAAGCGTGGCGCTGGTTCACCCCTCGATGCCGGCCAGCACCATCAAGGAATTCGTCGAGATCGCGCGCAAGAAGCCGGGCGAACTCAATTTCGGCAACCCCGGAACCGGTTCCTCCATCGACCTGAGCGCACAGAAACTGTTTCAGGCCGCCAACATCAAGCTCACCAATGTCGGCTACAAGGGCCAGCCGCAGGCCCTGATCGACCTGATGACGAACCTGATGCATCTCGAGATCGTCTCGCTCGAACTGGCATTGCCGCACATCAAGGCGGGCAGCGTGAAGCCGCTAGCCGTGATGACCGACAAGCGTGTCGCCGACCTGCCCGACGTGCCGACGATTGCGGAAGCCGGATTTCCGGAAGCCACCTACGTGCCCTGGTATGGCATCTACGTTCAGGCGGGCACGCCCGATGCCATCGTCACGAAAATCAACGATGGCATCAACAAGGCGCTGCAGAATCCCGACGTGCAGCGCCAGCTATCGGTCGCCAATATCCCGGGCAAGCCGATGCCGCTCGAGGACCTCGCCACGCTGATGAAGGCGGACCACGAGAAGCTGACGAAGGTGATCGCGACCTCGGGCACGGCGCTGCAGTGACGCTCAACGACCGAGCGCCTCCACCGTCATTGCGAGGAGCGAAGCGATGAAGCAATCCACGTCTCAACGCGGGGATAGATGGATTGCTTCGCTTCGCTCGCAATGACGCCGGGAGGAAGCTACGCCCCCCTACTTCTTCACCTTGCTGGCATCCATCTTGATCGACGTATCCAGCATCTTGACCGAAAACGCGGTGTTCACGTCAAACGGCTTCTCCATGCCGAGATAGGTCTGCACCAGCTCGTAGTCCTTCTTCATACGCTCGGCGTCGATCCAGCCCAGGGCCTTGGTCGTCGTAAATTCGTCGGTCATCAGGAACTTGATGCGCTCCCACTGACGCTGCTGATTTTCCTTGTCGAGACCGGAGGCCTGGTCGAGCAGCGCCTTAAGGCACGGCGCGACGTCGGCGACGCAGGCGGCGTAGGCCTTCTGGCTGATCTTGACGAACTCCTCGACCAGTTTCGGGTTCTTAGCCAGGTAGGCGCCGTTGACGATCAGCGAGTTGCCATAGGGGTTCAGCCCGATGTCCTTCCAGTTGACGTAGCCGAGGTCGGCGCCGAACTCGATCACCTTCAGATCGTGCTCATTGTAGAAATCGCTGATAATATCGACGGTGTGGCTCTTCAGCGCCGCGATCTTGGCGGTCGGGCCGACATTGACGAAATTCACAGAGTCGGGCGCAATACCGGCAGCCTTGGCAAAGGCCGGCCACATCACCCGCGACGCATCGCCCGGCGGATTGCCGATCTTGTGGTTCGGAAAGTCCTTCGGACCGTTCACGCCGTAGCTCTTCAGCCAGTAGAAGGTCTGCCCGGTATTGGCGTAGATACTCATCAGCGCCACCACGTCGGCGCCCTTGCTCTTGGCCACCAGCATGGTCGCGAGGTCGGCGATGCCGAACGGCGAGCCGCCGGAGCCGACCTTCAGCGAGGAGACGCCGGAGCCCTTGCCGACCTCGATCGTGAGATCGATGCCGGCCTTCTCGTACCAGCCTTGCGACTTGGCGTAATAGAACGCCGAATGATCCGCCGTCGGCGTCCAGTTCAGGATCAGGTTGACGGCCTCGGCGGCCCCGCAGGGCACAGCCGGCATGGCAAGCGCAAGCGCCAGTCCCGCAATTCGCAACCCCTTCATGGCAACCCTCCTCGTTTGCAACCGATCTTGTCGCCGCACGCCGGTGACGCTACCAATGCAACAAGGGACCAGACGACTTGTCAACTATTTGGTTGGAAATGCCCAAAAAACGCTCTGACAATACCAGGCCGCAGCGGCGCGATCCGGCCGCCACCCGCAGGAAACTGCTGACGGCGGCGCGGCGCGAATTCGCCAGCAGCGGCCTTGCCGGGGCCCGGGTCGACGAGATCGCCGCGCGCGCGGGCGTCAACAAGCAGCTCGTCTATCACTATTTCGGGGACAAGGACGCGCTGTATCTGGCGGTGCTCGAATGGGTCTATGAGGAGATCCGCGCCCAGGAGCGCAAGCTCAACCTCGAGGGATTGCCGCCTGAACGGGCGATCAAGAAGCTGATCGAGAGTTCCTTCGACCATCTCGCCGCGCATCCCGACTTCATCGTGCTGCTGAACGACGAAAACCGCGGCGGCGCCCGCCATGTGCGTGGCTCGCGGAAACTGGAGGCGATGCATTCGCCGCTGGTCAGCCTGGTTTCGACTATTCTCGGCGAGGGCGTGAAGGCCGGCATATTCCGTAAAGGTATCAACCCGGTGCACCTCTATATCTCGATCGCCGGGCTCAGCTATTTCTACTTCTCGAACACGCCGACGCTGTCGGCGATCTTCGGCAAGGACCTGTCGAGCCGGGCCGCGCGGCAGGCCCGCCGCAAGCACGTGGTCGACCTGGTGATGCATTCGCTGCGGCCCTAATCAACCAAATGGTTGATTACCGGGAGAGGCCGCGATAGATTGCCGCCACGCGACCGGGAACCGGGTGCGGACCAAGGGAGTGTGCGGTGTTCAGCGGTGACGGCGGATCAGCACGGTCTTTCGCGATCATCCTGATCGTGCATCTGGCCGTGATCGTGCTGTGGCAGGTTCTGGTCGACGCCTTCCAGGTGCCGAAATTCATCCTGCCCTCGCCGCTCGCCACTGTCGCAACGCTCGGGTCGCCCAACTATGCGTGGCTGTCCAATCTCGCGGTGACGGCCGTCGAAATTCTGGGCGGGTTCTGCCTTGGCGCGCTGGTCGGCATCGTGCTGGCGGTGATGTTCACCTGGTCGCCGCTGATCAGTCTGTTGCTGCTGCCGCTGTTCGTGACGCTGAACATGATTCCGAAAGTGGCGCTGGGTCCGCTGTTCATCGTCTGGTTTTCCTACGGTATCTTTCCAAACATCCTGATCGCGTTTTCCATCTGCTTCTTTCCGATCCTGCTGACGACCGCACGCGGATTGAGCGAGGTGGAACCTGATTTGCTGGATCTGGTGAAATCGCTGCGCGGCTCGCGCTGGACGCTGTTTCGGAAAATCCAGTTGCCGGGCGCGCTGCCTTACGTGTTTTCCGGAATGAAGGTCGGCGCGATCCTGGCGGTGGCCGGCGCCATCGTAGGCGAGTTCATCGCCTCGGAGCGGGGGCTCGGCTATCTCATGATCCAGGTGCAGTCCTCGCTCGATACGCCGGCGATGGTGATGGCCGTCGTGCTCCTGACACTGCTGGGCGTGGCACTGTACGGCCTCGTGCTTGGCTTAGAGCGGATGTTCGTCGTCCGGGACATCCGGCTGCAATAAGAATACGGGGAAGAAACATGCTGTTGACGCGCGAAAGCCTGCCGCAGACGATTTCGGATATCGCAGCGCTCGACGAACTGCTGTGCCGCCCGAGCCAGGCGCTGATCGACGATCTCCGCAAAGTCGACGGCGACATCATGATCTTGGGCGTCGCCGGCAAGATGGGGCCGACGCTGGCGGGCCTTGCCAAGGCCGCCGTGCCGGAGCGCCGCGTCATCGGCGTCGCCCGCTTCAGCGATCCCGCCGTCAAGGACTGGCTGCAGGGGCGCGGCGTCGAGACCATCAATTGCGACCTGCTTGATGAGACCGCAATCAGGGCGCTGCCGAAGATTCCGAACATCGTGTTCATGGCCGGGCGCAAGTTCGGCGCCGAGGGCGATCTGTCGCTGACCTGGGCGATGAATTCGCACGTCCCTGCCCTGGTGGCGCAGGCCTTTGCCACGTCGCGCATCGTCGCATTCTCGACCGGCTGCGTCTATCCGTTCGTGCCCGTCAACGGCAACGGCTCGGACGAGGATATGGCGCCCAATCCGCCCGGCGAGTATGCGCAATCCTGCGTCGGGCGCGAGCGCATGTTCGAGTATTTCTCGCGGAAGTATTCGACGCCCGGACGGCTGTTCCGGCTCAACTACGCGATCGACATGCGCTACGGCGTGCTCCACGACATCGCAAGCAAGGTCCTCCAAGGCAAGCCGATCGACGTCAGCCTCGGCCATGTCAATTTTATCTGGCAGGGCGATGCTTCCGCGCAGGCGCTACGCTGTCTGGCGCATTGCGAGACGCCGACCTCGCCGATCAATGTCAGCGGCCACGAAATTCTGGCCGTGCGCGACCTCGCCGCGAAATTCGGCCAGCGGTTCGGCCGCGCGCCCGTGATCGTCGGCAAGGAAGAGCCGACGGCATGGCTGACCAATACCTCGCAGGCGGTCAAATTGTTCGGCCTGCCGATCGTGGACACCGAGCAGCTTTTCAGTTGGACCGCCGACTGGGTGTCGCGATCGATGCCGAGTCTTGGCAAGCCCACCAAGTATGAGGTGCGCGATGGCCGCTACTGAGCCCATCGACATCGTTGAGCTCGGCGTCGGCGATGCGCAGGCCGGACTGGTGCTGTCGACCGAAGCGGGCTGGAACCAGAACGAGGCCGACTGGCGATTTTTCCTGAGCAAGGGAATTGTGTTCGGTATGCGCGAGGGGGACAGGTTGGTGGCCACCGCTGCCCTGCTGCCCTACTCGGCGGGCAATGCCTGGATCAGCATGGTGCTGGTGACCGCGGATTTCCGCCGCCGCGGCATTGCGACGAAGCTCGTTGATGCCTGTCTCCGCGTGGCTGCACGGCGCGGCCTCACGACCTGGCTGGACGCGACACCCGCCGGCGCCGCTGTCTACGGCCGGCTCGGCTTCACGCCGACGCTGCAACTGAGACGGCTGCGGCTGCAGAAGCCGCAAGGCACCACGGCCACACGCCCACTATCGGCCGGCAACCCAGACGGCTTGGCCGCACGCGATGGCAGCGCCATGGGATTCGACCGCAGCACATTGCTGTTGGAATTTTCCGCGCGCCCGGGCTCTCGCATCGCGTCTGATGATCGAGCCATAGCCCTCATCCGCAATGGACGCACCGCGCGTCATATCGGTCCGCTGCTGGCCGATCGCGCCGATCAGGCGCTGGCGCTGGTAGATGCCATCGTCCACTCGGAGACCGGGCCCTGGCTGATCGACGCCGTCCATTCTCAGGAAGTGTTTCTGAACGGGCTTGTTCAGTCAGGCTGGAACATCGAGCGGCCGTTTCAGCGCATGCGCTTCGGCCCCGCGACCGTATCGCCGGCGCAACTGCCGTTTGTCGTCGCCGGCCCGGAATTTGGATAGGAAGTACCGTCATGCACCAGAGCGAAATCAAAGCCGACATCCGCGAGCTGATCGCCGACGGCACGGTGCTCCCGGCGCATCCGCTGGCGCTCGACGCCAACCGTGCGCTCGATGTCCGTCATCAGCGGGCGCTAACGCGCTATTATCTCGACGCCGGCGCCGGGGGATTGGCGGTCGGCGTGCACACCACGCAATTCGCGATCCGCGACGTCGGTCTCTACCGGCCAGTGCTGGAGCTGGCGGCGGAGACCGCGGCTTCATGGACCAAGCGGCCGGTCGCGATGGTCGCGGGGCTGGCCGGTCCGACCCGGCAAGCCGTTGCGGAAGCGCAGACCGCGTGCGGCATCGGCTATCACGCCGGCCTGCTCAGCCTTGCCGCGATGAAATCGGCGTCCGAGGACGAGATCATCGCGCATTGCGAAGCGGTGGCGCGCCAGATTCCGCTGGTCGGCTTCTACCTGCAGCCGGCGGTCGGCGGCGTCATCCTCAGCGCCGATTTCTGGCGCCGCTTCGCCTCCATCGACAACGTCATCGCCATCAAGATCGCACCGTTCAACCGCTACCGGACGCTCGACGTGCTGCGCGGCGTGGCGGCCGCCGGCGCGCTCGACCGCGTCGCGCTCTATACCGGCAATGACGACCACATCCTGCTCGATCTGATGCTGCCGTTCGACCTGCGCGACAACGGCGTCACCACCCGCGCCTATTTCAGGGGCGGCCTGCTGGGGCACTGGTCGGTATGGACCGCGAGCGCCATCAAGCAGTTCGAGATGTGCAAGGCCGCGCGCGGCAAGGACAGCCTGCCCGCCGATCTCTTGGCGCTCGATGCCCGCGTCACCGACTGCAACAGCGCGTTCTTCGACGTCGCCAATAATTTTCACGGCTGCATCGCCGGCTGCCATGAAATCCTCCGGCGACAAGGGTTGATGCTGGGGCTGTGGTGCCTCGATCCCGCCGAAGGGCTCAGCCCCGGCCAGATGCAACAGATCGACCGCGTCTGCCGCGAGCATGCCGACCTCTCCGACGACGCCTTTGTAAAGGCGAACTTGCAGAAATGGCTGGCATGAGCGCCGACGAACCCTTCATCAGCCTGCAGAACGTCCGCAAGGTCTATCGGTCCAAGGGCGCGGAGTTCCTCGCCGTCTCCGACGTCACCATGGACGTCAGGGAAGGCGAACTGGTCTCGCTGGTCGGCCCCTCCGGCTGCGGCAAGACCACCGTGCTGAAGATCCTGGCCGGGCTGCACGAGGCCGACGGCGGCACCATCAAAATCGGCAATTCGAAAACGCCGTTCGACCCCGCGCGCGATATCGGCATGGTGTTCCAGCAGGCCCTGCTGCTGAAATGGCGAACCATTTTGGACAACGTGCTGCTGCCGGCTGAAATCGTCGGCCTGCCGATGAAGGCCGCGCGGGCCCGCGCCCGCGATCTGCTCAATCTCGTCGGCCTCGCCGGTTATGAAGACAAATATCCGCAGCAATTATCCGGCGGCATGCAGCAGCGCACGGCGATCGCGCGCGCCTTCATCCACGATCCAAAACTGATCCTGATGGACGAGCCGTTCGGCGCGCTCGACGCGCTGACCCGCGAACAGATGAACCTCGAAATGCTGCGGATCTGGCGCGAAAGCGGCAAGACCATCCTGTTCGTGACGCACTCGATCCAGGAAGCGGTGTTTCTCGCCTCGCACTGCGCCGTGCTCACCGCAGGTCCGGCGCGGATGGCCGAATATTTCCCGATCGAGCTGCCGTTTCCGCGCGCGTTGCCGATCAAGACCACGGACGAGTTCGGTGCCTATGCGCGAAGAATTTACGCGAGCCTGGGATTGAGCCCAAGCGCCTGAGCCCACTAGTCAAATGCCACAGGTCCGGTATCGCGATAGGCCCAGCAACTCTCCCTCGGCAGTGAAACCTGGGTCTCGACACCCACCTGATGCCGGGCGGCGGTGCCGAGTTCGACCACCTCCAGCCGCCGGCCGAACAGTTCGATGCCATAGGCCGTCTGCGTGCCCTGATAGCGGCGGTCGAGGACGCGGGCGGGAAAAATGTTGGCGCCGTTATGCTGGCCGATGGTGATGTTTTCCGGCCGCAGCGCGATGCGTACCTTTTCCTCCGGGCCGAGTGAATGCAGCAAGGCCACCTCGCCGCGCCGCCCCTCGCCAAAATCGACCGTGCCGAATTCGCCGTTGCGCGACACCAGCGTGCCCGCGAGTTCGTTGGTCGCGCCGGTGAAATTGGCGACGAACAGATCCGCCGGGCGGTTATAGATCGCGTCCGGCGTATCCATCTGCAACAGCTTGCCCTCGCGCATCACGCCGATGCGGTCGCCGAGCACGACTGCTTCGGCCTGGTCATGGGTGACATACAGCGCGGTCATTCCGGTCTGCTTGAGGATCACGCGAAGATCGTCGCGCAGCCGCAGGCGCAGCTTGGCATCGAGGTTCGACAAGGGCTCGTCGAGCAGCAGCAATTGCGGCCGATAGACGATGCTGCGCGCCAGCGCCACCCTCTGCATCTGGCCGCCGGACAATGCGACCACCGGCCGTTCGGCATATTCCGACAGCCCGACCAGTTCGAGCGCCTCGTCGACCTTGCGGCGGGCGTCGTTGCGCGAAAGTTTCCGGTGCTTGAGCGGATAAACCACGTTCTGCCGCACCGTCATATGCGGCCAGACCGCATAGGATTGAAACACCATGCCAAGCTCACGCAGGCGCGGCGGCACCAGAATGCCGCGTTCGGGCGACGACACGACCCTGCCGGCAATGCTGATTTCACCCGATGTCGGGTGCTCCAGCCCGGCGACGCAGCGCAGCGTCGTGGTTTTGCCGCAGCCGGAGGGGCCGAGCAGGACCACGATCTCGCCGGCCGGCACGGCAAAACTGACACCGTCGATCGCCGGTCGGCCGATCGAAAACTGCTTGCGCAGGTCAGTAACTTCGAGGATTGCCGTCATGAACGCACTTTCTTCATACGCCGATCGCTCACTGCCGGTAACCGAAGGTCTTGTCCCACTCCGCAACCCAGGCCGAGTGCAGTTTTATGTACTCGTCAAACTTTGGATACCAGACCTTGACGACCTTCGGATCAAAGCCTTCGGGATAGACCGGCGGTTCCTTCAGCGAGGTAAGATTGCCGAGTTCCTTGATCATGAAGGTCTGCCCCTCTTTCGACAGGCACCAGTTCAGGAACAGCTTTGCTGCATTGGGATGCGCCGCGGTCTTCGGAATGCCGGTTGCATAGGGATTGACCGGTGCGCCCTCTGGCGGGAAGAAAATCTGGATCGGCGCGCCGTCCTTCTGCTTTGGATAGATCGCGTTGTAGAGCAAAGGCCCCATCGCCACCTCCCCGCGCACCAGCGAGTCCGACATCGGCGCGCCCGAGGGATAGAGGATCGGATGGGTCGAAGCCTGCTTGCCCCAGTACTCCTCACCGAGAACCTGCCGTTCGAACATGATGCGGGTCCAGGTGGTGCCGCCGGACTGGGCAAATACCTGCCCGGTCATCTTGTCATACTGCGGCTTGGTCAGGTCCATCCAGGATTTCGGCGGATCCTTCACCAGTTCGGTATTGTAGGCGATCGACCAGACCAGCGTGACCCGCGGCCACAACTTCGGTGAAATCTGCGCTTCTGGATTGTAATCAGCCGCATTCGGCGGCGCGTAGTCCTGGAACATGTCGGCCAGCGGCAGCATCAGCGCTCGGTCGGAATGATCGACCACGTCGGCGATCAGCTTGCCCGCGGCAGCTTCCGTCTTCACGCGCGTGATGAGCTGGCCGCCCGGCGCGCGCACCATCTCGATCTTGATCTCGGGGAAACGCTTGTTGAAGGCCTTGATGACCTGCTGTTCGACCTCGGCGAAATTCGCGGTGTAATACACCAGCTTGCCCTCGGCCTTCGCCGCCGCGATCAGTTCGGGCGAACCGAATTCCTGCGCCCGCGCCGCTCCGCTCCATGTAAACGCCAGCGCTGCGATGCCGGCGCTGGCGACAATGTTGGTGAAGATCTTTCCAGTCATAGCCAATCCTCCCGTTCGTCTTGTTATCCGGTTCGGGCGACACTGCTCTGCGCCGCGCCGCGCGACAGCCAATTGGCGCCACCGATGAGAACACCGAGCAGAACGGTTTGCACCAGGCTGAACGCTGCGGTCTTTCCGAGGTTGCCGCCTTCGTAATAGTCGAGCAACAGCACCGACATCACCATGGTGTTGCTGGTGTAGAGAAACAGCGACGAGCCGAGCTCACGGATCGCCAGCACGAACAACAGCGTCATCGAGGCGATCACGCCCGGCCGCGCCAAGGGCAGTACGATCGTCCTGATGGTGCCGAGCACGCCCTTGCCGCAGACCCAGGCCGCCTCCTCTAGCTCGCGATGAATCTGCAGGAACGAGGTCGACAACGCCTTGACCGTATCCGGCATGAAGCGCGCGATGAACGCCAGCGCCAGAATCCAGATCGTGCCGTAGAGACCGCCTGGAATGCCGATCCATGCCCAGAGATAGGCGACGCCGACCACGAGGCCGGGAATCGCAACGGGTACGGTCGAAATCAGATCGATCCAGCGCCGGCCTGTCACCTGGGTACGGTGAATGGTGTAACCGATTGCGAAGGCAAGCGCGCCGCCGACCACGGCGGTGGTGACCCCGACCTCGACCGCGTTGTAGATCGAGCGCATGGTCAGCGGATTGTCGAAGATGCTGTAAAAATGCATCAGCGAATATTGCCTGATATCGAACAGGCTCGCAGCATCCCGGATGAACATGAATTTTCGAAATGCCGCGACGATCAGCGCAAGCGTCGGCAGAAGCACGACAACGAAGAGATAGACAATGCCAAGGCCGAAGGTGAACCAGCGCCAGCGCCCGAGATCCAGGCTGCGCGGACGGAACGCCTTGCCGGCGACGGTGGTGTAGCTGCGGCCGCTCAGCACTTTCTGCTGCAGGAACACGAGAAGGCCGGTAACCACCATCAGAATGATCGCAACCGCTGCGGCCGTGTTGTAAAGCGGCGGCGACCAGTTCGTGAGCTTGAAAATATAGGTGGTTAGCACCGCAAGATTGGTCGGCGCGCCCAGTACCGCCGGAATGCCGTAGATGCCGAGCATGACGATGAACGACAGCAACATGCCCGAGACGATCGCCGGCATGATCAGCGGAAACGTCACCGTGAACAGTGTCGCGAACGCGCTGGCGCCCGAAATCTCCGCGGCCTCCTCCAGACTCGGATCCATGTTGCGCAGCGCTGAAGCGGTGAACATGTAAACATAGGGCGCGTAGTAAATGCCGAACACGAACACCAGGCCCCACATCGAATAGAAATCGACGCGCCAGTCCAGGCCGATCCATTTGAACATGGTGTTGATCAGGCCGGTCTTCGGCGATCCCAAAATCGCCCATGCAACTCCGGCAACCAAAGGCGGCGCAAACAACGGCAGGATACTGGCTGCCGCGATGAATCCCTTGAACGGCGTATTGGTGCGGACGACGATCCAGGAGAACAACAATCCGATCACAACCGCGATCAAAGTGCCACCGCCGCAGGCGATCAGCGTATTCGCCAGCGCCTCGGCGACATTCGGGTTCGCCAGCACGGTGAGGAAGTTGGTGACCGAGAGGTGACGGAGCGAGATGCCCTCGACCACCGGATTGGTGTCGGTGAGCGCGCCGAGCAGCAGCATCAGGATCGGATAGATGACCAGAAAGCCGAGGATCGCCAGCAGGAGCGTGACCCACAGGCCGGCCCACGCGCGCTGCCCCTCACTGGCGCTACGCATGATCTCGCCGCGCCGGCTCGTCTGTCCGTTCAACGCGCTTCCCCTCGAAGGCCGACCGTCTTTTTATGGAATTGCGGTCGCTGTGCGCGGCAAGCCTAGTCGATCGCGCGGCGGGCGGGAAGGTATCCGAAAGTCGGCGCGTGGATATGGCGCGGAAGGTGCTTTTTTCCGACACCGGCCGCCCCTTCGCATACGCATCATGCAGCGGTGTGCCTGTGGCTTGTGTCGCGTCCGTAGTACACGCCGCGGAGGGCGCGACCGCCCCCCGGCGTGGAGAGCCCGATCTAATGTCACTGGATGCAACCGCAAAGCCGCCCACCCCCGCGCCAATCGACGGCTTGCCCCCGGAACTCCGGCGCTGGGCGGTCGCGGCGATCTTTACCGCGCTGGCGCTGGCCTCACTGGATACGGCGATCGCCAACGTTGCCCTTCCCGCCATTGCCGCCGACCTCCATGTCAGCCCGGCCGACGTGGTCTGGGTGGTCAACATTTATCAGATCGCGCTGGTTGCGACGCTGCTGCCGCTCGGCGCGCTCGGCGAAATCGTCGGCCACCAGCGGATCTATCTCGGCGGCCTGTTGCTGTTCACGCTGGCCTCGCTCGGTTGCGCCTTGGCATGGTCGCTGCCCAGCCTGACGGCGGCGCGGGCCCTGCAAGGGTTGGGCGCTAGCGGCATCATGAGCGTGAACGCGGCGCTGGTCCGTTTCGTCTACCCGACCCACATGCTGGGCCGCGGCTTCGGCCACAACGCGCTGGTGGTCGGAACGGCTTTCACGTTCGGGCCGACCATTGCCTCAGCGATCCTTGCGATCGGAACATGGCCGTGGCTGTTCGCGATCAACATTCCCTTCGGCGTGATCGCAATCTGGATCGGCCTGAAGACCTTGCCGAAAACGCCGCGCGCGAAGCACGCGTTCGATTTTGCGAGTGCAGCGCTAACTGCAAGCTGCCTCGGGCTCTTCATTGTCGGCATCGGCAGCGCGGCACATCAGGCGCCACCCGCGCTGGTCGGACTGGCGCTTGGCGCTGCATTGCTGCTCGGCTGGATCATGACCCGCAGAGATGCGGACCATCCGGCGCCGATGTTGCCGATCGATCTGTTCCGGCTGCCGATGTTCGCGCTGTCGGCGGCCACGTCGGTTTGTTCATTCGCGGTGCAGGGACTGGCCTTCGTCTCGCTGCCCTTCTACTTCCAGGACGTGCTGCACCGTTCCCAGGTGGAGACCGGCTTCTTCATGACGCCCTGGCCGCTGGTGGTGGCGATCATGGCGCCGATCGGAGGCCGGCTGTCCGACCGCTATCCCGTCGGCATCCTCGGCGGCATCGGTCTGGTGCTGCTCGGCATCGGCATGGCGCTGCTGGCGACGCTGCCACCGGACCCCGGCATCGCCAACATCGTCTGGCGCACCGTGATTTGCGGGATCGGATTCGGCTTCTTTCAAACGCCCAATCTGCGGGCGCTGATGTCGAGCGCTCCGCCGCATCGCAGTGGAAGCGCGAGCGGCATCGTCGCGACCGCCCGCCTGACCGGACAGACGCTCGGCGCTGCGCTGGCAGCCCTGTGTTTTGCCCTCGCCGGTCACGACGGTGCGACGGTGGCGTTGATGCTCGGTGCCGGGTTCGCCGCGCTTGGGAGCCTGATGAGCTTCCTGCGCCTGGCTGTGAGTGCAGAACGGACATGACAGCCATGCAAGGGCGCGTGCCCACGCAACACCGGCCGATCAGATTTCATCCGGCTCGTAAGCACGCATTTTCTTGATTTGAACTATCGCAAGTTGCACGCCATCTTCCCGCGCGCAGCTCACTCGGTGGATTGAGCGAACAGGGGATAAGCGATGGCAAACCTCACAATCAACGGCAAGACAATCAGCGTGGACGTCGAAGACGACACGCCGCTGCTTTGGGCGATCCGGGAGAACGTCGGACTGACCGGCACCAAATATGGATGCGGCATTGCACAATGCGGCGCCTGCACCGTGCATGTCGACGGGGTCGCAATGCGCGCCTGCGGCGTCACGGTCAGCGAAGCCGTCGGCAAGCAGATCACCACGATCGAGGGACTCGCCAGCAATGGCGCGCTGCACAAGGTGCAGCAGGCCTGGGTGGCCAACGACGTGCCGCAATGCGGCTATTGCCAGAGCGGCATGATCATGGCGGTCGCAGCCCTTCTCAAGGAGAAGCCGAAGCCGACCGACCAGGACATCAACGAGGCCATCACCAATATCTGCCGATGCGGGACCTTCCAGCAGGTCCGCGAGGCGATCCACGCCGCCGCGAACGCTTGAGGGGGAAGCCATGAACAAGCACGTCATGCCCAAACTTACTCGCCGCGGCTTCGTGATCGGCACCGCTGCTGCCGGCGCCGGCCTCGCCATCGGCCTCGATATTCCCTTCGGCGGACCGACGGTCGTCCGAGCCGCCGACGGCTCGCCCGAGGTCAATGTCTGGGTGGTGATCCGCCCCGACGACACGACCGTGATTCGCATTGCCCGCTCGGAGATGGGCCAAGGCACCCTCACCGGCCTCGCCCAGCTTGTCGCCGAAGAACTCGAATGCGACTGGTCGAAGGTCGTCACCGAGTATCCGACCCCCGGTCAAAGTGTCGCACGCAAGCGCCCCTGGGGCGACTTCTCGACCGGGGGCAGCCGCGGCATTCGCACCAGCCAGGAGTATGTCCGCAAGGGCGGCGCCACCGCGCGGGTGATGCTGATCCAGGCCGCCGCCAACGAGTGGAAGGTGCCTGCCTCGGAATGCACCGCCGCCAACAGCGTCATCACCCACACGCCGTCGGGCAAGACCACGACCTACGGCAAGGTGGTTGAAGCCGCCGCCAAGCTCGAACCGCCGGCGGATGTCAAGCTGAAGGATCCCAAGGACTGGAAGATCGCCGGCAAGGGCGTCAAGCGGCTCGATACGCTCGACAAGACCACCGGCGCGATGATCTACGGCGCCGACGTCAAGCTGCCCGGCATGCTCAACGCCGCGATCAAGGATTGCCCCGTGTTCGGCGGCAAGCTGAAGAGCTACGACGAAGCCAAAGTCATGGGCATGAAGGGCGTCAAGAAGGTCGTGCGTGTCAATGACAGCACTGTCGCCGTCGTCGCCGATACCTGGTGGCACGCCAAAACCGCGCTCGATGCGCTGCCGATCGTCTGGGACGAAGGCGAGAACGCCAAAGTCTCCAGCGAGTCGATCGCCAAATGGCTGGCCGAAGGCCTCGACAATGCGCAGCCGGCTTACATCGGCAACCAGAACGGCGATGCCAAGGCCGCGATTGCCTCTGCCGCCAAGAAGGTCGAAGCGGTCTACAACTATCCCTACCAGAACCATGCGACCATGGAGCCGATGAACGCCACGGCGCTCTATACACCGGACAAATGCGAGGTCTGGTGCGGTACACAGAACGGCGAAGCGGCATTTGCAGCCGCAATAGAAGCGTCGGGACTGCCGGCCGAAAAATGCGAGGTGCACAAGCTCATTCTCGGCGGCGGCTTCGGCCGGCGCGGCATGACGGATTATGTCCGGCAGGCTGTCATCATCGCCAAGCAGATGCCGGGCACGCCGGTCAAGCTGCTGTGGTCGCGCGAAGAGGACATGGCGCAAGGCAAGTTTCATCCGGTGACGCAATGCAAAATGACCGGGGCCTTCGATGCCGACAACAATCTCACCGCGCTGCACGTCAGATTGTCCGGCCAATCGATCCTGTACACGGTGCGTCCGGGTGCGCTCGTGAACGGCATGGATACGGCTGCGTTTCAGGGCCTGAGTCCTTCCGGCGACGCGGCGATCGGCTACTCCGTGCCGAACCTGCTGGTCGAGCATTCCATGCGCAATCCCCACGTTCCGCCGGGCTTCTGGCGCGGCGTCAACGTCAATCAGAATGCGATCTATATGGAATGCTTCATGGATGAACTGGCGCAGTCGGTCGGCCAGGATCCGGTGGAATTCCGCCGCAAGCTGATGAGCAAGCATCCGAAGCATCTTGCCGTGCTCAACGCCGTGGCCGAGAAGATCGGCTGGGGCAAGCCCGCGCCGCAAGGCGTCTATCGCGGGATTGCGCAGGTGATGGGCTATGGCAGCTATGTCGCGGGTGCCGCCGAGATCTCCGTCACCGACGGCAGCAAGATCAAGGTGCATCGCATCATCGCTTCGACCGATCCCGGCTACATCGTCAATCCGGCGCAGGTCGAGCGGCAGATCGCGGGCTCCTTTGTCTATGGCCTGTCCGCGCTGTTCTACGGCGGCTGCACGGTGAAGGACGGCAAGATCGAGCAGACCAACTTCGACACCTACAATTCGATGCGGATTGCCGAGATGCCGAAGGTGGAATGCGTCATGGTGCCGAGCGGCGGCTTCTGGGGCGGCGTTGGCGAGCCGACCATCGGCGTCGCCGCGCCCGCGGTGCTCAACGCCTATTTCGCGGCCACCGGCAAACGCATCCGTTCGGTGCCGCTGAAGGACCAGAACATCACGTTTGCCTGACAATAGGGGCGGCGGCCTCACTCCGGTCGCCGCCCCCTTTTCCGGATTGCAGCCATGCATGCCACGCGCCCGATGACGCGCAGGGATGTCGCTCGCGGCATCGCCGCGGCTACGGCGGCCGCCACTCTACCCTGCCCGGCATTGGCGCAAGGCGCGGCGCATGTCGTCGTGATAGGCGGTGGATTCGGCGGCGCGAACTGCGCGAAAGCGCTGCGGCAGCTCGATCCAAAACTTCAAGTGAGCTTGATCGAGCCAAATCAAACCTTTACCGCCTGCCCGTTCAGCAACGAGGTGATCGCGGGCATGCGGGAATTGCCGGCGCAGCAATTCAGCTATGACAGGATTGCTGCAGGCGGCGTGACCGTCATTCCACAAGCCGCGGCGAAGGTCGATCCGCAGACGCGCAGCATCGCGCTGGCCGATGGCAATTCGCTCGCCTACGACCGCCTCGTGCTGTCGCCCGGCATCGACCTGCGATTTGATGCCCTGCCCGGCTATGACGAAGCCACCTCGGCCAAAATGCCCCATGCGTGGAAGGCGGGCGAACAGACGATGCTGCTGCGCAGACAGATCGAAGCCATGCAGGATGGCGGGACGGTCGTGATCACCGTGCCCGCGGCTCCCTTGCGCTGTCCGCCCGCGCCCTACGAGCGCGCCAGCCTCATCGCGCATTATCTGAAAACGCGAAAGCCGCGTTCGAAGGTCTTGATCCTCGATGCGAAGGACGGTTTTTCGCAGCAAAGGCTGTTCGAGGCCGCGTGGAAGGAGCTTTATCCCGGCATGATCGAGCGGATCGCGCTCTCACAAGGCGGAAGAGTGACCTCGGTCGATCCCGCGACCAACACCATCATCACCGACTTCGGCAATTATGTCGCCGACGTCGCCAGCGTGATCCCGCCGCAGAAGGCCGGGCGCATCGCCGAGCTCGCTGGAGCCGCGGACACCACCGGCTGGTGCCCAATCGATCCCACGAGCTTTGCCTCGAAACTGGTGCCTAACATTCACGTCATCGGCGACGCCTGCATCGCCGGACAAATTCCGAAAGCGGCGTCGGCCGCCAGTGCGCAAGGCAAGGCTTGCGCGGCTGGCATCGTGGCCATGCTATCGGGCAAGGCGCCCGAGACGCCGCGGCTGAGCGGCGCCTGCTACAACACGGTCGCACCTGGCTATGCCTTCTCGCTGTCAGGCGTCTATCAGCCGAAGGACGGCCAGTTCGCCGAGGTCGAAGGTGCGACGAGTCCGGTCAACGCTTCGCGCGACATGCGCCAGCGCGAAGCGGAAGCTGCGGAAACCTGGTTCAGGACGATTACGGTGGAAACGTTTGGCTAGATCGAGGGTTCATATCGGGATGTTGCTTGCAGGCCCGCTGCTTGCCGTGCCCTGCCCGGCCAGCGCGCAGGCGCTGCCCCCCTATGCCGTCGTCGGCGACGCCATTCCGGAACCGCTCACGAGTGCGCGCGGCGACGCGGCGCGCGGGCGCGCCCTCGTCGTCGAACGTTCCAGCACTTGCATCCTCTGCCATAGCGGCCCATTTCCCGAACAGAAATTCCAGGGCGATCTGGCCCCCAGCCTCGCCGGTTCCGGCCGCCGCTGGTCGGAGGGTCAGCTCAGGCTTCGGCTGGTGGACGCCTCGCGTCTCAATGCCGCGACCATCATGCCGTCCTATTACCGCGTGGACGGCCTGCACCGCGTCGGGACGCTGTGGCGCGGCAAGCCGATCCTGTCGGCCGAACAGATCGAGGATATCGTGGCGTATCTCGGAAGCTTGCGCGAATAGGAAGGCACGATGCAGCAACGACCCAATTCATCACGCCGCCAGTTCCTCGGCCTCGCCGGTGGCGCAGCTGTGCTCGGCGTCATCCCCATCGTTACCGTTCGTCCCGCAGAGGCGACGCCCGCGATGCTTGCCTCCGCCATCCAGAGCGTCACCGGCGGCGCGACGGTCCGCACCGGCAAGGTCAAGCTCGATATCCCGCCGCTGGTCGAGAACGGCAACACGGTTCCGATGACGGTCAGCGTTATCAACCCGATGGCCCCGGAGGATCACGTCCGCAGCATTCACGTCTTCAACGAAAAGAATCCGCAACCCAACATCGCCAATTTCCATCTCGGCCCTCATAACGGCCGGGCGCAGGTTTCGACCCGCATCCGTCTCGCCGACAGCCAGAAGATCGTCGCGATCGCAAGGCTCTCGGACGGGTCGTTCTGGTCGGCCAGCGTCGACGTCGTGGTGACGCTCGCCGCCTGCACCGAGGAGGTGATCTGATGGCCTCGGCACTGATCAACGTTCCAGCGAAAGCCAAGCGCGGCGACATTATCGAGATCAAGACGCTGATGTCGCACATCATGGAAACCGGCTATCGCCATATGGCGTCAGGCGAAGTCGTTCCACGCGACATCATCACGAGCTTTACCTGCCGCTTCAACGGCAACGAGATTTTCCGCGCCGACCTGTTTCCGGCGATCGCCGCCAACCCCTTCATCACCTTCTTCACCACCGCGACCGAGAGTGGCAAGTTCGAGTTCGAATGGATCGGCGACCAGGGGTTTTCCGAAACCGCGTCCGCTTCGATTATGGTCGAATGAGATTTTCCGGCGCCATAGCCGTTGCGCTGCTGATCGCGGGCTCTGTTTTCGCCGCCGAAATTCCGCCGGCCGAACGCCGCTCCGGCTACGACTTCATGAAGCCCGACACCAGGGCGATGCAGGACGAAGATACCGCCAATCCCGGCATGCTCTGGGTGCTCGACGGCGAGGCGCTTTGGAAGCGCAAGCCAGGTGCCGTCAACAAGGCTTGCGCCGATTGCCACGCCGATGCCCGCACCAGCATGAAGGGCGTGGCCGCCCGCTACCCCGCCTTCGACAAGGCAACCGGCCGCCCTATCGATCTGGAACAGCGCATCAATTCGTGCCGCACCAGCCACCAGCAGGCGACGCCGTTGCCCTTCGAGAGCCGTGAGCTGCTGGCGCTCACCGCCTTTGTCGCAAGGCAGTCGCAAGGCGCACCGATCGAGACCGGTACCGACCCGCAGCTCGCGCCGTTCATCGCCAGGGGGCGCGAGCTCTACCTGCAACGGCAGGGACAGCTCAATCTGGGCTGCGCCAATTGCCATGACGACAACTGGGACAAGCGGCTCGCCGGCTCCGCGATCACGCAAGCACATCCGACCGGCTACCCGCTCTACCGGCTGGAATGGCAGTCGCTGGGATCGCTGCAGCGGCGCCTGCGCGCCTGTATCACGGGCATCCGCGCGCAGGCCTATGACTACGGCGCGCCGGAACTGGTCGAACTGGAATTATACCTGATGTCGCGGGCACGCGGCATGCCGATGGAAGCGCCCGCGGTGCGGCCTTAGGAATGGCTCGGTCTATCCCCTCATCCTGAGGAGCTTGCGTAGCAAGCGTCTCGAAGGATGAAGCCCCAGTGCGGCCTCATGGTTCGAGACGCGCTTCTCACCATGAGGGTCTGGCAGCTACCGCTCCGCGAACGCCTTTTCGACCACGAACTGCGCCGGCTCGCCGTGATTGCCTTCGATAAACCCCTTGCCGTTGAGCAGCGCACGCGTGTCCGTCACCAGCGCGGGGCTGCCGCAGATCATGACGCGGTCATGGGCGGGATCGAGCGAGGCCAGCCCGATATCAGCGAACAGCTTGCCTGACGTGATCAGGTCAGTGATACGGCCACGGTTGCGGAAGGGATCACGGGTCACGGTCGGGTAATAGACCAGCTGGTTGCGGATGTACTCACCGATCAACTCGTCGTTCGGCAGCTTTTCGGTGATCATCTCGCCATAGGCGAGTTCTTTCACGCGGCGGCAGCCGTGCAGCAGCACCACCTTCTCGAAACGCTCATAGGTCTCGGGATCCTTGATCACGGAAAGGAACGGGGCGAGGCCCGTGCCGGTGCCGATCAAATAGAGGTTACGGCCGTCTTCGAGGTTGTCGATGACCAGCGTGCCGGTCGCCTTGCGGCTGACGATGATCTCGTCGCCCTGCTTCAGATGCTGGAGGCGCGAGGTCAGCGGCCCGTCCGGCACCTTGATTGAGAAGAATTCCAGCCGGTCCTCGTAGTTGGCGCTGGCGACCGAGTAGGCGCGGAGCAGCGGCTTCTCGCCGACCTTCAGCCCGATCATGGTGAACTCGCCGTTGCGGAAGCGGAACGAGGGATCGCGCGTGGTGGTGAAGCTGAACAGCGTGTCGGTCCAGTGATGGACGCTCAAAACGCTTTCCTGGTTGAAATTGCTCATCTTGCCGATCCCGTCGCCTGGAGCCGATTGCGATGCTCAAATCATTTGTATACGATCATTCGTATACGAATGAATAATCCTTCTTGATCCCGCCGTCAAGCCACGGGCAAGATGCTGTCCTGCGCTCCGAAGGCATTGAACCAAAAGGAAAAACCATGGCCCACGATGCACCCCAGGCGACCGGTCCGAGCAAGCTGGTGATCCGCAATATCGGGCTGCTGCTGTCGGGGGCTTTGGAGAAGCCGATCCTGGACGGCGATACGATCGTGGCCGAGAACGGCAAGATCACTGCGATCGGCCGCTTCAAGGACGTCAACACCGAGGGCGCCACCACCGTTGTCGACGCCAACGGCACCACCGTCGCGCCGGGCCTGATCGATAGCCATGTCCATCCCGTCGCCGGCGACTGGACGCCGCGGCAGAACCAGACCAACTGGATCGACAGCTACCTTCACGGCGGCGTCACCACCATGATTTCCGCCGGCGAAGTCCACATGCCCGGCCGTCCCCGCGACGTCGTGGGCCTGAAGGCAATGGCGATTTTTGCGCAGCGCGCGTTCTGGACGCTGCGCCCGGGCGGCGTGAAAGTTCATGCCGGCGCGCCGGTCATCGAATGCGAGATGGTGGAAGACGATTTCAAGGAATTGGCCGCGGCCGGCGTCAAGCTGCTTGGCGAGGTCGGCCTCGGCGGCGTCAAGGACGGACCGACCGCGCGGAAAATGGTCGGCTGGGCGCGCAAGTACGGTATCCAGAGCACGATCCACACTGGCGGCCCCTCGATCCCCGGCTCCGGCCTGATCGACAAGGACGTGGTGCTGGAAGCCGACACCGACGTGGTCGGTCATATCAATGGTGGCCACACGGCCCTACCCGACGACCAGATCCGATGCATCTGCGAGGGCTGCAAGCGCGGGCTGGAGCTGGTTCACAACGGCAATGAGCGCTCGGCGCTGTTCACGCTGCGCATCGCCCGCGAGATGGGCGACCTCAACCGCGTTATCCTCGGCACCGACGCGCCGGCCGGCTCCGGCGTGCAGCCGCTCGGCATTTTGCGCATGGTGTCGATGCTGTCCTCACTCGGCGATCTGCCGGCCGAACTGGCCTTCTGCCTGGCGACCGGCAACACCGCCCGCATGCGCGAGCTCGACTGCGGCATCATCGAAGTCGGCCGCTCCGCCGATTTCGTGCTGATGGACAAGGCGCAACATTCACCGGGCAAGAACATCCTCGAAAGCGTGCAGCTCGGCGACCTGCCCGGCATCGGCATGACCATCATCGACGGCATCGTCCGCACCCAGCGCAGCCGCAACACGCCGCCGGCGGGGAAAGTGCCTGACATCATCAGCGGGCATTGATACCGCCAGGCCCGGCGCAATCGCGCCAGACGCATCTGAAAAAATTGCGTTAAGCCTCGAAAGCGTTGAACGAATTGCCGGCCAGCCCCATCAAACGCGGGCTGCCTTGCTGGCAGCCTGTTTTGTTCTGGTCATCGAGGGATACGTGAAAAATTCGCTGCAAGTCGCCGGCGGGGTAGTTGGTGCGGTCGTGGGCTTTATCGCCACACTGCTGATCCTGGAGCTGGTCGGCTTCGGAAACCGGGCCGACCCCATCATGTCGGGCATTGTGGCGTTGCTGGTGCTCGCGCCGCTTGGCGCGATCGCGGGCCTCCTGCTCGGCACGGCGCTGGCGACGCGGCTGCGCGGCGGAGAAAACACAGGCGGACTTCTCCGTAACAGCCTGAAGGCATTTGCCGTTATCGTCGCACTCGGCATCGCGGCTGCCACATTCTACTATATCTACGCAGTCACGACCGCCACGCCCTGGCTCAATCCGAATGCCGCCAATCCGATTCTCGTCTTTGAGGTTCGCCTCCCCGCCGGAGCGGCGTTGCCGAGTTCCTTCCGTGACATCGCGATCGAACTGCAGACCGACCTGAACACCATGCCGGGCGAGTTACGGCCCAACCAGTTCCAGCGCGACGGCGACAGGCCGGTCATTGCCGGCAACGTCGAGCTCGCCTTCCGCACCGCGCATCGGCAGTTGGAGATCAAGATCAAGGGCCAGCCAGATCGGCTCTACGGCATCGGCCTGTCAGCCAAGGCGCCGCATGCCTCCGAGCTCGGGCCGTGGCAGCCGAATACCGACGGCAGCGAAATTCGCTATCGCGCCAAATGGCCGGGACAGGATTGACCCATGCCTGCCCGGCTCGTCTGCCGGGTTTCAAGCCTGAAGTTCGTGTCCCCTCGGTTGAACCTGGATGGAGGCTGGGTGACTTATTCTCGTAAGCGCCATTGCGCGGATACCCCAAAGTGGAACCCACGCACGGTTGCTTGCCGCCCACAGTCAGTATGGTACCCTGAGGGCGCGCTGGAAAGATTGTTTGCCGCACGCTGTCATTTACAGCTTCTGGAACAATCCGAGCCATGGCCCAGATTCGTGACATCAAGTCAGGCCGGTTTGGCGCGCCAACGCGCGAACCAATGCCGCGCCGCCTTGCGGCCATCGTGGCGGGCGATATCTCCGGTTACAGCCGCCTGATGCAGATCGACGAGGAAGGCACGCACAGCCGTGTCAAGCGCATCGAGCGCGATCTCATCGAACCAAGCATCGTGGAACATCACGGCAGGCTTGTTAAAACCACCGGCGACGGGTTCATTGCGATTTTCGATAGTCCTGTCGAGGCCGTCCGCTGCAGCATCGTGATTCAGCAAAATCTGGTGGGACGCAACGCGGCGCTGCCGAAGCATCATTGGATCGAATATCGAATTGGCGTCAATCTTGGCGATGTCATCATCGAAACCGACGATGTTTACGGCGACGGCGTCAATATTGCCACACGGCTTGAAGGCATAGCCCAGCCCGGCGAAGTCTACATCTCCGGCGGCATCTACGAACAGATAAAGCACAAGCTGGTTTGCGGATACGAGTCGCTCGGCGATCGCCATGTCAAGAACATCACCGACCCGGTGCGGGTCTATCGCGTGCTTTCCGATCCGGCTGCGCTTATGCAGAACCGGAAGCGGCGCGAAGGCATTCTGGTCTCTTTGCTGATCCTTGCGCTGCTGCTCATTGCGGGCGGCGCGCTCTGGTCGCTCTTGCCAAACGGCAAGCTGCCAAATCTGGTTTCGGCTCCCGTTTCACCTCCGGCTGAAGTGCAGAAGGCGCCGGCCGCAAGCCCACCGGCGCCGCCTGCCCAGCCTGCGCCGACGGTGGCCCCAACGCAGCAGCAGGCAGCGCCTCAGCCTGAGCCGTCTGCAGCACCCAAACCTGCCCCCTCTCCGGCACCACAGCAGGCCGCGCCGCTACCGCCTTCCGCCTCACCCGCCGCGCCCGCGGGTCAACCAACCACGCAAGCTGCTGCGTCGATTCGAGAACCCGAAATGGTCTCGCTTCGGGGTGGCAGCTTTGCGATGGGCAGCAACGAAGACGTTTCGGAAAAACCGGTCCATCAGGTAACGGTCAAGCCGTTTGCGATGGGGAAATTTCCTGTCTCCGTGCGGGAATGGAACGATTGCGCTGCCGCAAAGGCATGCGGATTCACGGCGAGCGGAAAGGACGATGCGCCTGTTGCAAACGTAAGCTGGAGCGACGCAAGGCAATATGTCGCGTGGCTCGCGGAAACTACCCGCAAGCCGTATCGGCTGCCGAGCGAAGCTGAATGGGAATATGCGGCGCGCGGCGGCACGCAGACCAGATACTGGTGGGGCGATCAGTTTCAGCCCGGCATGGTCAATTGCAAGAACTGCAGCGACATTCCAGCCAGCGATCAGCCGGTCAAGGTCGGCAGCCTGAAGCCAAATCCGTTTGGGCTATTCGATATGGGCGGCGGCGTCGATCAATGGGTCGAAGACTGCTGGCACAAGAATTATCAAGGCGCTCCCGTAGACGGGTCAGCGTGGGTCGAGAACGAATGTCCCTCGCACGTCATCCGTTCCGGTTCCTGGCGGAAAGACTCGGCCTATGCCCGGACAGCAAACCGCGGCAGCTATGACACCAACGTGCGATATCCGACCCACGGGTTCCGCATCGCACTTTCCCCCTAGGGGACCGTTGAAGAGGCAGTCATGAAGGTCATGCAGCGGATCGTTCTGTCAGCAGCGCTCACTTGCCTGCCGTTCGCCGCGTCCGCTCAGGGAAAGCCCGCGCCGAAGGATGCGCTGCTTTATTTTGTGTGGCCGCAGAACGGCACCACCATCAAAGGTGGATTTTGGTGCCGCTTTGGTCTGCGCAACATGGGCGTGACCCACGCCGGCGACAATTACCCGAACAGCGGACATCATCACCTGTTGGTAGACGTGAATGAGCCGCTCAATCCCAATGAGCCGATTCCGCAGGACAAATCACACCTTCATTTTGGCGCGGGCCAGACCGAAGCGCGCATCGAGCTTCCACCCGGCAAGCATACGCTCCAGCTCGTGCTGGGGGATGCCGACCATTTTCCGTTCAATCCTCCCGTGGTCTCGCAGAAAATTACCATCACGGTCAGATAGAGCAGAACTCTCTCCGCCGACTTGAATCTTTGCGCTACCTGTTTTGCGTAATCGGCTGATTGGTGGTCCAGTCGAAGGTGCCCTGGTCGCGTTCGTCGACGGCGTGTTTCCAACCCATTTGCTCCGACCGCCGCTTGAAGTTCAGCCCCTCGGGCGAATGCCGGGTAATGCCATCGAACACGGTCGCGATCATCTGCGTGCCCATCAGGCCCATGTTGTAGAGCGCCTGGTTGACCATCAGCTTCTGCATCATGAGCTGGTTCTGCGGCACGGTGGCCGTTCGGACGACGCAAGGCGTCACCCCGCAAGAGCGGACGCGTGGCGGATTGGTCGCACCATCGTTATTTTCGCCGGCCATATTGCGGTGTATGGTCGGCAGGCAAACCCCGGCCGGCAGCACTCTCAACGAGGAACTCAACGCGCCCGGTGATTTCTTGCTGCATGCCGCTGAGCCGTGTTGCTGTACATCGAGGCAAACAGGGAGGCAGTACGATGAACATTCGGCCCGACCCCACGTTTCACGCTTCGCCAAAGCTTGCCATGGAAGCTCCGCCGGAGAGCTTCGCCTACACCGTGCTGCTCAGCCCGGACGCTTCAAAACCGGACGCCCTTGCGGTCATCGACGTCAAGCCGGGCTCCTCGACCTACGGCCAGGTGGTTCACACCGTGACGATGCCGAACAAGGGCGACGAGTTTCACCATTTCGGCTGGAACGCCTGCTCGTCGTCGCTGTCGCCGCTCACCGGACACGCCTTCCTCGAGCGCCGCTATCTCATCATCCCGGGCATGCGGTCATCCCGCATCTATATCGTCGATACCAAGCCGGACCCCACCAAGGCGGCTATCCACAAGATCATCGAGCCGGAGGAAATCTTCAAGAAGACGGGATACTCGCGGCCCCATACCGTTCATTGCGGGCCGGAAGGCATCTACGTCTCTACACTCGGCGGCGGCGGCAAGAACGGCACCGATGGACCGCCCGGCGTCTTCATCATGGACTGCGAGACGTTCGAGGTGCTCGGACGGTGGGAGCTCGATCGCGGTCCGCAAACACTACATTATGATTTCTGGTGGAACCTGCCGCGCGACTACATGGTGACGAGCGAGTGGGCGTTGCCGCCGCAGTTCGAGAACGGCATCGTGCCGGAAGACCTGCTCTCCAACAAATACGGCCATCGCATCCACTTCTGGGACCTGCGCGCCCGGCGCAATGTCCAGACCATCGACCTCGGCGCCAACCATCAGATGGCGCTGGAAGTGCGTCCCGCGCACGATCCCGTTCGCGAATACGGCTTCCTGGGCGTGGTAGTTGATACCACAAATCTCGAAGGCTCGATCTGGACCTGGTGGCGCGAGGGCGGCAAGTTTCACATCGAGAAGACGGCGACGATCCCGCCCGAGCCCGCGGCGAAGGAGCAATTGCCGCCGCTGCTGCAGGGCTTTGGCGCGGTGCCGCCGCTGGTAACGGACATCGACCTGTCGATGGACGACAAATTCCTCTACGTCGCCTGCTGGGCCACCGGCGAGATGCGTCAATACGATGTCAGAGAGCCGAGAAAGCCGAAGCTTGCCGGGTCGGTACACATCGGCGGCATCGCGCGCCGCACGCCGCATCCGAACGGCAAGGCCTTTGGAGGCGGCCCGCAAATGGTCGAGATCAGTCGCGACGGCAAGCGGGTGTACTGGACCAACTCGCTGTATTCGACGTGGGATAATCAGTTCTATCCCGATGGTGTCCCCGGCGCCATGGTGATGGCCAATGCGAAGCCGGACGGCGGCCTGGAGTTGGCGAGGGATTACTGGGTCAATTTCCCCGACGGATACCGCGCGCACCAAGTCCGGCTCGACGGCGGTGACTGTTCGACGGATTCGTTCTGCTATCCGTCGGTTTGAATGAGCGCAGCCGACTGGACACCTGCCTGGCTCTGGCTGGCTGTCATCGCGAGCGGCCTCTACCATGGCGTCAACCCGGGCATGGGATGGCCGCTCGCCGTTTCGGCTGGGTTGATGGAAAGAAGCCCGCGCGCCCTGATAGCCGCGCTTGGGCCGCTCACGGCCGGCCACCTGCTTGCGATGCTGCTAGTGATCCTTCCTTTTGCGCTGCTCGTTGCCGTCGTCGAATGGCAGCGCACGATACAGATCAGCGCAAGCCTCCTCGTCATCTCCTTCGGTCTGTTCCGGCTCGCCAACCGGCGCCATCCAAGAGCGCTGGCGCGGATATCGCCAGCGCAATTGGGGCTTTGGTCGTTCGCCGTGGCGCTCGCGCATGGCGCGGCGCTGATGCTAGTGCCGATCTATCTCGGGCTCTGCCGGGAAGCCGAACTCGACAGCGGCCACCAGGCCGCCGGCACGCTCATCAATGCCAATCTCGGCATGGCTGTATTGGTTGCCACCGTCCACGCCGCCGCGATGATCGCCGCCGGCGGATGTTGCGCGTGGCTCGCCTACCGCTATCTCGGCCTCAAATTCATATCGCAAAGCTGGTTCAATCTGGATACGACCTGGGCCGTCAGCCTCATTCTGGTGGGCGCTATCGCACTGGTACTCAGCCTGGTCTAGCGCAAGCCGCGTCCGGCGATTCACCGCAGCTTGTCGAGCAACGCCATCAGCGTCTCGCGCTCCTTCGCATCGAGCGGCGCCAGCGTCTCGCGGCTGATCGCGAGCGCGTTGGGCGCAGCTTTTTCGGCCAGTTGCTGGCCGGCGCGCGTCAGACTCACCAGCAGGCGGCGGCCGTCCTCCGGGTCCGGGCTGGTCTCGGTAAGGCCGCGCGCGGTGAGGCGGTCGATCACACCCTTGATGGTCGCGACATCCATCGCCGTCAGCCGTCCGAGCAGGTTCTGCGAGCACGGGCCGGTCTCGGTCAGTTTTGCGAGCGCCGCCCATTGCGTTGGCGTCAGGTTGATGCCGATTTCGCGGGCGAAGATGGTGGCATGGCGCTGCCAGACCTGGCGCAGGATGAAGCCGATCTGCTCGTCGAGAATGTAGGACGGCCGCGCCGGCTTGACGGCTCGTTTCGGCGAAACACTCCTTGCCATCAGCGCCCCCGCCCCTTTTCCCTTCAGCCGCTTACAGCGACAGATGCGCGTCCCGGATGTCCGGCCGCGCATCGAGTTCCGCCATCGTGCCGCCGAAGCAGATCTTGCCGCGCTCGATGATGTAGGCGCGATCCGAAATCAATCGCGCGAAATGCAGGTTCTGCTCGGATACCACGATGCTGACGCCTTCTCGCTTCATCGCGAGGATGGCTTCGACCATCTGTTCGACGATCTTCGGCGACAGCCCTTCCGAGGGTTCATCGAGCAGCACCAACGACGGATTGCCCATCAGCGTCCGCGCGATGGTCAGCATCTGTTGCTCACCGCCGCTCATCCGCCCACCGGGACGGTTGCGCATTTCGCCGAGATTGGGAAACAGCGTGAACAGCTTTTCGCGCGTCCACTGCGGCGCGTTCGGCCGCTTCGGCTGGCGGCCGACTTCGAGATTTTCCTCAACCGTCAGATCCGTGAAGATGCGCCGCTCTTCCGGCACGTAGCCAAGCCCGCCGCGCACGATCGCATGCGTCGGCTCGCGCGAGACGTCCTTGCCCTCGAAGACAATCCGCCCCGAGCGATTCTCGACGAGGCCGACGATGGAGCGGAACGTGGTCGACTTGCCGGCGCCGTTGCGGCCGAGCAGCGCTACCACCTCCCCTTCGCCGACTTCCAGCGCGATATCGAACAGGATATGCGCCGGGCCATAAAAACTGTTGAGATCCGCGACCTGCAGCTTCATGCGCCGGCTCCCTCGCGGTGGCGTGCGTCGTACACAAGACCTTCGCCGAGATAGATGGCGCGTACCTGCGGATTGCCGCGGACTTCTTCGGGCGAGCCTTCGGCGATCAGGCTGCCGCGGTTGAGCACCAGGATGCGGTCGGCATGTTCGAACACCACATCCATGTCGTGCTCGGTGAACAGCACGCCGATCGACTGCTCGCGGGCGATCCGCGCGGTGAGCCGCATCAGTTCGATCCGCTCGCGCGGCGCCATGCCGGCGGTCGGCTCGTCCATCAGCAACAGTTTCGGCTGGTTGGCGAGCGCGATCGCGAGCTCCAGCCGCTTGAGATCGCCATAGGCGAGCTCGCCGCACGGACGCCCGGCATAGGCGCCCATGCCGACGAGATCGAGCAGCCGGCCGGCTTCGTCGCGGGCGTAGCTTGCGGTCGAGCCCCAGAGATTGAACAATTGCCTGCCATAGGACACCAGCGCGACCTGCACGTTCTCGCGTACCGTCATGGTCGGGAATGTCGCGGTGATCTGGAATGTGCGCCCGACGCCGAGCCGCCAGATCGCGCGCGGCTTCCGGCCCACCGTGTCCTCGCCGAGCAGATTGATCCGGCCGCTGTCCGGGGTGTTCTGGCCGTTGAGCATGTCGAAACAGGTGCTTTTTCCAGCGCCGTTGGGACCGATCAGCGCCAGGATTTCGCCCGCGCGCAGTTCGAACGATACGCTGCGCACAGCATGCACGCCGCCATAGGACTTGCTGAGATTTTGGACCGACAGCAATGTGGGGACCATGCTCATTCGGCAACCTCGATCCGGGAGGTGGCGAGTGCGGATTTCGGTTCGGAGGATCGCCGGCGATTCCTGATCGCCTCCAGCGTGCCGACGATGCCCTTCGGGAAGGCCACCACCATCAGCACGATGAAGCCACCCAGCACCAGCTTGGAAAGATCGGTCTGGCTGACCAGCCAGATGTTGGCCGCCTTGAACACGATGGCGCCGATGACAGCGCCGGAAACCGTCTCGACGCCGCCGAGCAGCACCATGACCAGCGCATCGACTGACAGCGAGATGCCGAGGCTGTCCGGAAAGACGCTGCCCTTCAGATAGGCGAACAGCGCGCCGCCGATCCCTGCGACCGTGCCTGATATGACGAAGGCCGTCCACTGCACGCGCTTGCCGTCGATGCCGATCGCCTCGCTGCGCAGCGGCGAGTCCCGCGTCGCGCGCAACGCAAAGCCGAACGGCGAGAACACGATCACCCGCAACACCGTGACCGCAAGCGCCGCTATCGCGAGCGACAGCCAGTAGAAACTGGCCGGGCCCGCGGCCCACTTGTCCGGCCAGACGCCCAAAATACCGTTGTCGCCGCCGGTCACCGCCACCCACTGGAACGCGATCGACCAGACGATCTGCGCAAAGGCGAGCGTCAGCATCGCGAAATAGACGCCGGAGAGCTGCACGGCGAAGAAGCCGAATACGGCGGCGCCCAGCAGGCCCAGCAGCGGGCCGAGCAGCAGCGAAACGATCATCGGCAGCCCCGCCGCCTTGGCGAGGAACGCGACGCCATAGGCGCCAAGCCCGAAATAGGCGGCGTGGCCGAACGAGGCGAGCCCGCCGACCGACATCAGGAAATGCAGGCTGGCAGCGAAGATCACGAAGATCGCAATCTCCGACCCGACGGTGAGCGCGTAGTTTCCAGCGAACAGCGGCAGCATCGCCGCAAGGACCAGCGCGCCTATCGACATCGACCGCTCACCGGAGGTGAGCGGCCGCCACGGATTGACGGTCAGGCCCGGCGTGCGGCGCGCAGCCGCTTCCGGCTTGCCGAACAGGCCCCACGGCCGCACGATCAGCACCACCGCCATCACCAGGAACACCAGGATGATGGAGATCTTCGGGAAGATGAGAATACCGAACGCGTTGAGTTCGGAGACCAGCACGGCGGCCACGAAGGCGCCGATGATGCTGCCAAGGCCGCCGATCACCACCACCACGAACACGTCGACGATGATGCGAAGATCCAATGCGTGATGCACGGCATCGCGCGGAATCTGCAGCGCGCCGCCGAGTGCCGCGAGAAACACACCGAGCGCAAACACGCTGGTGAACAGCCATTTCTGATTGACGCCGAGCGCCGCCACCATGTCGCGGTCCTGCGTCGCCGCGCGCACCAGAACGCCCCAGCGCGTGCGCTGGAACAACAGCCAGAGCCCGCCGAGCACGATCGGACTGAGCGCGATCAGGAACAGATCGTAGCTTGGAATGTTCTGGCCGAAGAAATCGACCGCGCCCCTGAATCCGGGCGCACGGCGGCCAAGCAGATCGTCCGGCCCCCAGATCAGCACCACGATATCCTGGACCATCAGCGTCAGGCCGAAGGTAGCGAGCAGCTGGAACAGTTCCGGCGCATGGTAGATCCGCCGCAGCAGCACCATCTCGACCAGCACACCGACGGCGGCGACGATCAGCGCCGCGACGACGATGCCGCCCCAGAAGCCGAGCGCGCCGGAGAAGCGCTCGGTCAGCGTGAACGCGACATAGGCGCCGAGCATGTAGAACGCGCCATGGGCGAAATTCACGATCCGCGTCACGCCGAAGATGATCGACAGCCCCGACGCGACCAGAAACAGCGAAGCCGCGCTGGCAAGACCGGTCAGGAACTGAACGAAGTAGAAGGCCATGGGCGGTCCGGGTTAGATGTAGTCGCGTGGAGTTAGATCGGCGTGTCGGAGCTCGACTTAGCCTCTCCCCGCTCGCGGGGAGAGGCCGGAATTCAAGCGTCAGCTTGAATTCCGGGTGAGTGGCTCTCTCCGCGCGCTCACTATCAGCGGAATTCGCGGAGAGAGCCCCTCACCCCGACCCTCTCCCCGTAAGGACGGGGAGAGGGAGAAGCCCCTACTGCGGTCGCTGCTTGGCGACTTCCGCGTCGCTCGGGAGATAATCCGCGCCCTTGCGATAGACAGAATCCACCATCACGCCCTTGCCGTCCTTCAGCGCGGTCTTGCCGACATAGGCGCCGAGCGTCGACTGGTGATCGATCTTGCGGAAGGTGATCTCGCCGAACGGCGACGGCATCGACAGGCCTTCGGTCGCCGCGATCAGCTTCTCCGGATCGGTCGAATTGGCCTTGGCAAGAATCGCGGCAGCCGCCTTGATGGTCTGGTAGCCGACGATCGAGCCGAGGCGCGGATAGTCGCTGTACTTGGCCTGATAGGCCTTCAGGAACTTGTCGTGGTCCGGTGTCTTGATGTCATACCAGGGATAACCGGTGACGATCCAGCCCTCCGGCGTTTCTTCCTTCAACGGATCAAGATATTCCGGCTCGCCGGTGAGGAAGGACACCACCGAACGCCCCTTGAACAGGCCGCGGGTATTGCCCTCGCGCACGAGCTTTACGAGATCGGCGCCGAAGGTGACGTTGAGAATTGCCTCGGGGTTGGCGGCGGCAACCGCCTGCACCACCGGGCCGGCGTCGATCTTGCCCTGCGGCGGCCACTGCTCATCGACCCACTGGATGTCCGGACGCTTCTCCGACATCAGCTTCTTGAATACCGCGACCGCGGACTGGCCGTATTCATAGTTCGGCGCAATCGTCGCCCAGCGTTTTGCGGGCAACTTGGCGGCTTCCTCCACCAGCATCGCCGCCTGCATGTAGTTGGAAGGACGCAGGCGGAAGGTATAGCGATTGCCCTTCGACCAGGTGATGGCGTCGGTCAAAGGCTCCGCCGCCAGGAAAAACACTTTCTTCTGGTTGGCGAAGTCAGAGACGGCCAGACCGATATTGGACAGGAAGGTGCCCGTCAGCATCGCCACGTTCTCGCTCGACACCAGCTCGTTGGCCGCAGTCTGCGCATCCGCCGGCTTGCCGCCATCATCCTTGGAGATGACGACGAGCTTCTTGCCGTTGATGCCGCCCGCCGCGTTGATTTCCTCGACCGCGAGTTGCCAGCCCTTGCGATAGGGCTCGGTGAAGGCGGGCAACAGCGAATAGCTGTTGATCTCGCCGATCTTGATCTCGCTCTGCGCCATGGCGCTACCCGCCATGCCGGCAACCGCGATCGCCAAACCTGCTCCAAGTACGTGTCTACGTCGCATCCCTACCTCCAATGTCCTTGTGAACTATCTTAAACCGTCTTCGCCTTTGACTTCCGAAACCGTTAGTCCCCCGACGCGCGGCAACGGCCTGCCGCTGTCGGTGACCGCCACCGCGACCATGATCTCGTTGGCGCGCGGCGCATCGTTGATCTGCACTTCCATGCCGTCGAAATGGCTGCGCACGAAGGCTGCATCCTTGTGGCCGAGCGGAATATCTAGCGTGGTTCCCGGGCCGCTGCGCTTCTTCGACGACGGGATCAATGCTGCGCCCTTGCCCAGGACCTTGCGTACCGGCGCGCCCATCTTGGGGTGCAGGATCGCCGCCGCATGCTCGAGTTCGCCGTTTTCGCCGACGGCGGCGGCCTTGCCGTAGCTGTGCGCCTTGGCGCCGTCGATGCCGAGTGCGGCGACTGCTCTTTTCGAAAGCAGATCGCCCAGTTCCTCACCGATTTCGATCAGGGGCGAAAGGTCCTCGACGTACCGGCCTGCAAATGGGTTCTCGATCACGGCGATCGCCGCGGCGCGCCGCGTCGGCGGCGAAACCTTCTGTCCCATCTCGAGATGGGTCTCCTCGACCACCGTGACGATCTTGCGAATAATCGCGCTCATTGTCAGCCTCGCTCCCGATCAAACATGCGCTGTTCTTTCCAGTGCGCTTTCATGAGACGGTGGCAACGCGCCTGCCTTGATCCCCGTTGCACCGACCAAGGCCGTCTCGCCTAGTAGACGCAAGGCCGCACCTTCGATCAATCCCGCCGCAAGCAATTGCTGTGCCCGGCTCTCCCCCGCCTGCAGCGCGTCATCGATCTCGCTCTCCTGGAGCGCGCCGACGTCACGGGTGACAAGGCGCGTGCCGAGGTCGCTGTCGGGCTGCAACTCGTTCGCCGGGCAGCGGACGATGGCGGGATGGCCGGGCAGATCGACCGCATTGGCGATGATGGTGGCCGCGGCATCGGCCTGCGACGCCGTTCGCGCCAGCACAGTCACGGCATCCGCGATGCCGAGCGAAAAACTGCGGCCGTGCCGCCCGCTGGTCGCTATGCCCCGCACCGGATCGTCGGCGTCAATCATCGTCGTTCGCATCAGACCATGCCGGTCCGGCCGATCCAACAGGCCGACGGTGAACCGCTCAGCCCCGGCGAGATGCAGCGCGATGTCACCGCCATTATTGACGTAAGCACGGTCGAGCGGTGCCGCGGCAAGCATCGAGCCGAGAATTTCTTCCGCGACGCTACCCGCCACGGCCGCCATCGGCGTGATGAAGTGAGCGATAGCAAACGGCGCGACAGCCGCATGCATGCGGCGCGCGACGACACCTCTCAGCGAGCATCGAATCGGACCGGCGGCCCTTCGGAGTTCAACCAACTCCTCGCAGAGTTCATCGAGCAGGCCGGTAAAGCGGTGTGCCGCAGCCTGATAGGCGGCACGCACCTCTGCGTCCCGGCCTTTCGCCTCGATGACCAGATCGATCGGACCGTCCTGCAAATGCAGTCGCTTGCCGTCAGGAAGAAGCGCGATTTGCGGCAGCCGTTTCATGTGCGCCGTCCCGGCATGTCGGGCATCGGGCGGGTTTCGGTGTTGTCCCGCAGCGACGCCAGCGGACGCACATGATCCATGTGCCCACCGAGCGCGGCATAATCGGAAAGCCGCAACGTAAATTCGATCGGCGCCACCAGCGCCGGCGTCGGCACATAGCCGAATGCGCCGGCCGGCATCTGCGTGACGTCGACCATGAAGGTGATGCCGCCGCCCGGCCAGACATAAACCGGCGCGCCACCACTGGTGACCCGCGTCAGCGCGTCCTTGACCGAGCGCGTCAGCCGCACCGGATTGTCGGTAACGCCGGCGCGCAGCGAGCCGCCGGCACCGCCCATGAACAGCACCGTGCACAGCGCCGGCTCGCAATTCTCCTGGATGCGCTCGACCGAGAGCCGAAGGTCGGGTGGCATTTGTTTTTCGATCGGCCGCAGCGCTTCATCAAGCTCATAATAGGCCGCATGCTCGCCTGTGGTCGAGACCATCAGCATGGTCAGGCCGGGCCGAGCCTCCTTGGGATTGAACGGCCCCAGCACGGACAGCGGATCGGAAATATTGGTGCCGCCCCAACCGGTGCCGGGATCGGCGACCTGGAAATAACGGCCCGGCGTCGAGCGCCGCCCCTTCATCTTGATCCCGGTATCGGGAATATCGAGCAGCTTGCCGGCCTGGTGCTCACTGAGAACACCGGTGATGTGGTCGTCCACGACCACGACCTCATCGACCTTGCCATGCCATTGCTTGGCGAACATGCCGATGGTCGCCGAGCCGCACCCCACGCGCATGCGCTCTTCGGCGACGCCGTTGACGATCGGCGGATAGCCGGCCTGCACCATGACCGTGGCGCCGCCGTCGATCGTCAGCTCTACCGGTTTGCAATTGGAAAGGTCCATCAGCGCGTCGCAGGTGACGCGGCCTTCCTTCTTGGAGCCGCCGGTCAGGTGATGCACGCCGCCGAGCGACAGCATCTGCGAACCGTATTCGCTGGTCGTCACGTGCCCGATCGCCTCGCCTTCCGCGCGGACGGTTGCCGTCTCCGGGCCGAGATAGCGGTCGGTGTCGATCTTCACCTTGACGCCGCAATAGCTGAAAATGCCCTCGGTCACGACCGTGACCATGTCGACGCCATCGACTTCCGAGGACACGATGAAGGGCGCCGGCTTGTAGTCGGGATAGGTGGTACCGGCGCCGATGGCGGTCACGAACACGTTCGGCTCGTGGACGATCTTGCCGTCCCAGTCGCCGCCGCCGGCCTGGAACGGCACCAGCCGCCCGCCATGCGACACCGTTCGTTCCAGCAGGATGTGCGGATCGACGCGCACCAGTTCGCCGTTGTGATTGGCATAGCGATCGCACGCGCCGGCCGCGCCCGGCTTGATGTAGCACATCACCGGACAGGCATCGCAGCGGATCTTGTCGCCACCGGCGACGGTCGCATCGGTCATGAACAAGCCTGCAGTCGAGAAGGCGCCGATCGGAGCCGCTTCCTCGCGGCCCGATCACTTTGTTCGTATACGAATGATGTTGCGCGCGGACGGAAACGCTGTCAAGCGGGCCCGGAGGCCAAAAACCTCGCTTGCCGCATAATAACTCATTTGCCTGGCATCCCTGTTCATAAAGCGAGCAACGCGCTGCAGCGCGGGATGGCGCGCTTGCACGTTTGTACACAAACGGTATCTTTCGGAAGCGTCCAGCGCATAGTTTGCAGCGCAACGAAGGCTTAGGGGAGCATGACGCAGAGCACGATGCGCCTTACCGTCAATGGCAAGACCAGCGATGTCGACGCCGCGCCCGACACCGCATTGCTGTATGTGCTGCGCAACGATCTCGCCCTGAACGGACCGAAGTATGGCTGCGGGCTCGGCGAATGCGGCGCCTGTGCCGTGCTGATCGACGGTGTCGCCGCGCGCTCCTGCGTGATCCCGATCGAGGGCTGCACCGGGCGTGACATCGTGACGCTCGAAGGTCTGGGCTCGCGCGAACATCCCGATCCCGTGCAACAGGCCTTCATCCGCGAACAGGCGGCGCAATGCGGCTACTGCCTCAACGGCATGATCATCGCCACCAAGGCGTTGCTGCTGCGTTCCCCTCACCCGTCGGACGACGAGGTGCTGGAAGCGCTGCGCCATCATCTCTGCCGCTGCGGCGCGCATGTCGAAATCATGCGTGCGGCGATGCGCGCGGCAGGTCGTGCCGTTGAGGCGCAGGTGTGATGACGGCTCCTGACACGACCGAGGATCGCAACCGGCCGCAAGGCACGCTGTCCGTCGTTCGTTCCGCCTCCCCCATCGAGGCCGTCAAGTTCGAGACCTTCATCAGGATCACCGCCGACGGATCGATCACCGCCTATAACGGCCATGTCGATCTCGGCACCGGCATTCGCACCGCGCTCGGGCAGATCGTCGCGGAGGAGCTGGACGTATCCTTCGCCCGCGTCGTTGTCGTGCTTGGTGATACTTCGCTGGTCCCCAATCAGGGCGCGACGATCGCCAGCGAAACGATCCAGATCACCGCCGTGCCGCTGCGGAAGGCCGCGGCGCAGGCGCGACAATTCCTGGTCGCGCGTGCCGCAGAGCGGCTGGAGCTTGCTGTCGAAGACCTCATCATTGAAGACGGTTTGATCCGCGGCAAGGACAATCGCAGCGTCAGCTATGGCGAACTGATCGCGGGCGAGACCATCCAGCTTGAACTGGCCGATGATGTTCCCGTGAAGGCGGCCAGTGCCTACACCATCGTCGGACAATCCGTGCCGCGCGTCGATCTGCCGGCGAAGGCAACCGGCGAACTCGTGTACGTTCACGACATGCGCGTGCCCGGCATGCTGCATGGACGTGTCGTTCGCCCGCCCTATGCCGGCGTCGATGTCGGCGACTTTATCGGCAACAGCCTGATTGCGGTCGACGAGTCCTCGGTACGCGACATCCCCGGACTTGTCGCCGTCGTCAGGATCGGCGACTTCGTCGGCGTCGTCGCCGAGCGCGAGGAGAATGCAATCAGGGCCGCGGCACAGCTCAAGGTGAGCTGGAAGCCGGTGCCGACGCTGCCCGATCTGAAGGACATCGAGACCGCGCTGCGCGCCAATCCGTCGACGCCGCGAACGCTGATCGACAAGGGCAACGTCGAAGCGGCAATTGCCGGCGCCGCGAAGCCGATGCCGCGAACTTATGTCTGGCCTTACCAGATGCACGCCTCAATCGGCCCGTCCTGCGCGGTCGCCGATTATCAGGAGGATCAGACCAGGGTCTGGTCAGGCACGCAGAATCCACACCATCTGCGCACTGAGCTGGCGCGGCTGATCCATCGCCGCGAAGCCGAGATCGAGGTGATCCGGATGGAGGCCGCCGGTTGCTATGGCCGGAACTGCGCCGATGACGTTTCCGCCGACGCGATGCTGCTGTCGCGCGCCGTCGGCCGCCCCGTTCGAGTGCAGTTGACGCGTGAGCAGGAGCATGCGTGGGAGCCCAAGGGCACTGCACAGTTGATGGATGTTAACGGCGGATTGAACGCCGACGGCGGCGTCGCCGGTTATGATTTCGCGACGCGCTATCCATCGAACGGCGCACCAACGCTGGCGCTGCTGCTGACCGGCACCATCCCGCACGCGCCTGCCATCTTCGAGATGGGCGACCGCACCGCGATCCCGCCCTACGACTACGACAATCTGCGCGTGACGGCGCACGACATGCCGCCAATCGTGCGCGCCTCCTGGCTGCGCGGTGTTTCGGCGCTGCCGAACACCTTTGCCCATGAGTCCTGGATCGACGAATGCGCTGATCAGGCCGGCGTTGATCCGATCGAGTACCGCCTGCGCTATCTGAAGGACTCGCGCGCGGTCGATCTTGTCAATGCGGTCGCCGAACGCGCCGGCTGGAAGCCGCGCCCGGTAAGGCAGGAACCGGAGGCCGAAGGCGATATCGTGCGCGGGCGCGGCTTTGCTTACGCGCTCTATGTGCACAGCAAGTTTCCCGGCTATGGCGCGGCGTGGTCAGCATGGATCGCCGACGTCGCCGTCAACAAGGCGACCGGCGATGTCAGCGTGACCCGCGTGGTCGCAGGCCAGGACTCCGGCCTGATGATCAATCCGGACGGCGTGCGCCACCAGATCCACGGCAACGTCATCCAGTCGACCAGCCGCGCGCTGATGGAGGAAGTGTCATTCGATCGCACTTCGGTGACGGCGCGCGAATGGGGCGCCTACCCCATCATCAAATTCCCCGAGGTGCCCGAGATCGACGTGTTGATGTTGCCGCGGCAGGACCAGCCGCCGCTCGGTGTTGGCGAGTCCGCCTCCGTCCCCAGCGCGGCCGCCATCGCCAACGCCATCTTTGATGCGACCGGTGTGCGCTTTCGCGAATTGCCATTCACGCCGGAACGCATTTTGCGGGGGCTGCGCGGCGAGGAGCAGCCTGCACCGGAAGCAATACCGTCCCCGGCATCGGCGCCGCAACCCGATCTCAACCGGTGGCGAAATCCATTCGCCGGACGGCGCAGTGTATTTGCAACCGCTGCGGCACTCTGCGCCGCCGCGATCGGCATCGGCGCCGCCGTGCTGCCGTGGCGCGCGATCGCGCCGATCGCGCGGCCGGATGCATCGGTCTATTCGGCCGCGACCATCGCGCGAGGCCAGCAACTCGCCGCGCTCGGCGATTGCGCGGTCTGCCACACCTCGGTGAACGGCATCCTCAACGCCGGCGGCCGACCGTTGCCGACGCCGTTCGGAACGATCTATGCGACCAACATCACCCCCGATGTCGAAACCGGAATCGGCGCATGGTCCTATCCCGCCTTCGAGCGCGCGATGCGCGAGGGCATCCATCGCGACGGCCGGCACCTCTATCCGGCATTTCCCTACACGCATTTCGCCAGGACCACTGACGCCGACATGCAGGCGCTCTACGCCTATCTGATGGCGCAACCGGCGGTGCGCGCGGAGACGCCGAATAACGCGGTAGCGTTTCCGTTCAACCTGCGTCCGCTGATGGCGGGATGGAACGCGCTGTTCCACCAGCCCGCCGTTTTTCAGCCTGATCCGGCAAAATCCGAAATATGGAATCGCGGCGCCTATCTGGTCGAAGGCCTCGGCCATTGCAGCGCCTGCCATTCGCCGCGCAATGCACTCGGCGCGGAAAAGGCGAACGCCTATCTCGCCGGCGGATTTGCCGAAGGCTGGGAAGCGCCGGCGCTGACGTCGCTGTCGCAGGCGCCAATCCCGTGGAGCGAGGACGAGTTGTACGCCTACTTGCGAACCGGCGAGTCGCGTCTTCACGGCGTCGCCGCGGGGCCGATGGCACCGGTGGTGAAGGAGCTTGCCACGCTTCCGGATTCCGACATCCGCGCCATGGCGGTTTATCTCGGCTCGTTCAATGACACCGCCCCCGACAAGCGGGCGCAGCAAGCGCTCGCCGCGCGACTGGAATCCTCGACCGGCACACGCGCGTCGGCCACCTCCAGCATCGGCGCCCGGCTCTACCAGGGCGCCTGCGCGGTGTGCCACGAGGTCGGCGGCGCGCCGCTGTTCGGCAGCCGGCCGTCGCTGGCGCTGAACAGCAATCTGCACAGCGCCGCGCCTGACAATCTGATCCAGCTCATCCTGCACGGCATCGCCAAGCCGGCCGCAACCGATCTCGGCTATATGCCGGCCTTCAAGGACAGCCTGACCGACGGCCAGGTCGCGGAACTGGCCGCTTATCTCAGGCTGCAATTCGCCCCGGACAAGCCTGCCTGGACCGATATCCAAGCGGCGGTCGGCCGAATCCGGCACGAATAGCGCGCTGAGCTGCCATGCCGCCGCCAAAACCCACTGGTTGGGCGGCCTCCGGCACGGTAGAGTTCCGCCATGGCAGTTACCGATATTGCATCCCGAACCTATAATCACGGCTGGCGGCTCGACCCGATCGTGCGCAGCCTGCTCGATACCGATTTTTACAAGCTGCTGATGCTGCAGATGATCCGCGAATTCTATCCGGATCAGCGCGTCACCTTTTCGGTCATCAACCGCTCCAAGCAGGTCCGCCTCGCCGAGATCATCGACGAGGGCGAACTGCGCGCGCAGCTCGACCATGCGCGCTCCATCCGCTTCGCCAAGAAGGAGCTGATCTGGCTCGCCGGTAACACGTTCTACGGCAAGACCCAGATGTTCTCGCCGGACTTCATCAACTGGCTCGCCAACTTCCGCCTACCCGAATATGAACTGAACAAGGTGGACGGCCAGTATGAACTGCACTTCCACGGGCCGTGGACCCACACCACGATGTGGGAGATCCCGGCGCTCGCGATCATGAACGAGTTGCGCTCGCGCCAGGCGACCAAGGGACAGGGCCGCTTCGTGCTCGACGTGCTCTATGCCCGCGCCAAGGCCAAGCTGTGGTCCAAGGTCGAGCGGCTGCGCAAGCTCGAAGGCTTGCGGCTGTCGGACTTCGGCACCCGCCGCCGCCACGGCCATTTGTGGCAGCGCTGGTGTGTCGAGGCCGTCAAGGAGGGCCTCGGTTCCTCCTTCACCGGCACGTCAAACGTGCTGCTTGCCATGGACAACGATCTCGAAGCGATCGGCACCAACGCGCATGAATTGCCGATGGTCGCAGCCGCGCTCGCCGATTCAGACGAGGAGTTGCGCTGGGCACCCTATCGCATCCTCGATCAATGGCGTCATACCTATGGCGGCAACCTCCTGATCGCGCTGCCCGACGCGTTCGGCACAAAGCCGTTCCTGCGCGACGCGCCGGACTGGGTCGCCGACTGGACCGGCTTTCGCCCCGACAGTGCGCCGCCGATCACGGCCGGCGAGGACATCATCAAGTGGTGGAAGCAGAAGGGCCGCGATCCCCGCGAGAAGCTGCTGGTGTTCTCCGATGGCATGGATGTCGGCTCGATCGAGGAGACCTATCGGCATTTCGCCGGACGTGTCCGCATCTCGTTCGGCTGGGGCACCAACCTCACCAACGATTTCGTCGGCTGCGCGCCGGACGGGTCCGCCGATCTCGACCCGATCTCGCTGGTCTGCAAGGTGACGTCGGTCGATGGACGGCCGGCCGTGAAGCTGTCTGATAATCCCGAGAAGGCCACCGGCAGCCCGTCCGAGGTCGAGCGTTATCTGCGCGTTTTCGGAAATGCCGGCCGCGTCCGCACTGCCGTGCACGTCTGAACCTCTAAGTACCCATCCCAGACCAACCGATTTGACGAGCCCCGCATGCCCGCACCCAAGCCGCCTGCTTTCGAAACCCTGAGCCTGCACGCCGGCCAGCGCCCGGATCCCGCAACCGGCGCCCGCGCCGTTCCGATCTACCAGACCACGTCCTACGTCTTTCAGGATTCCGACCACGCCGCGGCGCTGTTCAACCTGGAACGCGCCGGCCATATCTACACCCGCATTTCCAATCCGACGACCGCCGTGCTCGAAGAGCGCCTCGCCGCGCTGGAAGCCGGCGTCGGCGCGATCTGCACCGCGAGCGGCATGGCCGCGCTGCATCTGGCGATCGCAACGATCCTTAACACCGGTGACCACATCGTGGCCTCCGCCTCGCTCTATGGCGGCACCATCAACCTGCTGGCGCATACGCTGCCGCGCTTCGGCATCACCACCACCTTCGTCAAGCCGCGCGCCCTCGATGAATTCCGCGCGTCGATCAAGCCGAACACGCGGCTCGTGATCGGCGAGACCATCGGCAATCCCGGGCTCGAGGTGCTGGACATTCCGGCGGTGGCGCAGATCGCGCATGACGCGAAAATTCCGCTGTTGATCGACAACACCTTTGCGACGCCGTATCTCAGCCGCCCGATCGAACTCGGCGCCGATATCGTGATGAACTCGGCGACCAAATGGATCGGCGGCCACGGCATTGCGATCGGCGGCGTCATCGTCGACGGCGGCCGGTTCGACTGGCACGCTTCCGGCAAATTTCCCCAGCTTACCGAACCCTATGCCGGCTATCACGGCATCGTCTTCGACGAGCAGTTCGGCCAGGCCGCCTTCATCATGCGCGCGCGCACGGAAGGTTTGCGCGACTTCGGCGCGTGTCTCTCGCCGACCAACGCGTTCCAACTGCTGCAGGGCGTCGAGACGCTGGGCGTCCGCATGGAGCGCCATATGAGCAATACGCTCGCGGTGCTTGAGGCACTGACCGCCAACAAGGCGGTCGACTGGGTGCTGCATCCGGCGCTGGAAAATCATCCCGACCATCAGCTTGCGAAGCGGCTGCTGCCGCGTGGCGCCGGATCGATCGTGAGCTTCGGCATCAAGGGCGGCCGTGCCGCCGGCAAGAAATTCATCGAATCGTTGCGGATGATCAGCCATCTCGCCAATGTCGGCGACGCCAAGACGCTGGTGATTCACCCCGCCAGCACCACGCATCAGCAGATGGATGCCGCACAGTTGAAGGCCGCAGGCATCGGCGAGGAGCTGGTGCGGCTGTCGGTCGGCATCGAAACCGTCTCCGACATCATCGACGATCTCGGCCAGGCGCTTCGCGCATCGCAGAAGGTTTGAACCATGCAGCTTTCCGTCAATGGTGCTGATGTCTTCGTTGCCACCGGCGGCCGTCCGTTCGATCCATCGCTGCCGGCGGTGGTGATGCTGCACGGCGCCGGGTTCGATCATTCGACCTGGGCGCTGCACAGCCGCTGGTTTGCGCATCACGGCTACTCGGTACTGGCGCCCGATCTGCCGGGCCATGGCCGCTCTTCCGGCGCGCCGCTTCCGACCATCGCCGACATGGCCGACTGGACTGCCGCCCTGCTCGACGCCGCCGGCGCGCCCAAGGCAAAACTCGTCGGTCATTCCATGGGCTCGTTGATCGCGCTTGAGACGTCCGCGCGGCATCCCGACAAGGTCTCCGGTCTCAGCCTGATCGGAACCGCCGCAACGATGACCGTCGGTCCTGATCTGCTCAAGGCCGCGGAGGCCAACAGTCCCGACGCCTTCGACATGGTCTCGATCTGGGGCCTCGGTTTCAAGGCCGAGCTCGGCGGCAGCCTCGCGCCGGGACTGTGGATGCATCAGGGCGCACAGCGCGTGCTGCAGCAGACGCGGCCCGGCGTGCTCTATAACGATCTCAACGCCTGCAACGCCTATCAGAACGCGCTCGCTGCCGCCGCTCAGGTCAAGGTGCCCGCCACCTTCATCCTCGGCGAGCGCGATATGATGACGCCTGCGAAGGCCGGCAAGACGCTGGCGGCCGCGACGCCGAACGCCCGCACCGTCGTGCTGCCGGGCGCCGGCCACATGATGATGGTCGAAGCGCCGGACGAACTGCTGGCGGCGTTGCAACGATAGCTACTGCCTTGCTGCAGGCTTGCGCTCGACCGGATGGATATCGATCGCTCGCAACCTTCCCATCCGCAGCACGTCCATCGACAGCGTCCGTCCGACGCGGTCTCGGTCGAGCACGCGGATCAGATCGTCGACGCCGTTGATCTCGATACCGTCGAGTTTGATCACGACGTCGCCTGGCAATAGTCCCGCCTTCGCCGCCGGACTGTCCGGCTCGATCTGCGCCAGCAGCGCGCCCATCTTGTTGTCGACGCCGGCGACCACCGCATGGCGCCGCGGGATCGGCGCGGTCTGGCCAGCGACACCGATATAGGCGCGGCGGACATAGCCGTGTCGGATGATCTCGGACAGCACGAACTGCGCGGTGTTGCTGGCGACCGCAAAACAGATGCCCTGCGCGCCATTGATGATCGCGGTGTTGATGCCGATCACCTCTGATGACGACGACACCAGCGGCCCGCCGGAATTGCCGGGGTTGAGCGCGGCGTCGGTCTGGATCACGTCCTCGATGGTCCGCCCGCTCACCGAGCGGATCGAGCGGCCGAGCGCCGACACCACGCCGGCGGTTACCGTCGATTCAAATCCCAGCGGATTGCCGATCGCGACCACGAGCTGGCCGCGACGCAGGCTCTTGGAATTGCCGAGCGAGGCATAGCGCAAATCGCGCGCGCCGTCGGCCCGCAGCAGCGCGAGGTCGGTGTCGGGATCGACGCCGAGCACATGAGCATCGGTGACAAAGCCTTCGATGTCGCGCAGCCTGATCTCTTTCGATGATCCGACCACATGGCTGTTGGTCAGCACCAGACCATCGGGCGAGATGACGATGCCCGAGCCAAGCCCGCCGCGTTCGCGCGCGGAGCGCACTTTAGGTCCGGTTTCGACGCGCACGACGGCGGGGCCGACGCGTTCGGTCACGTCGATCACGGCATTGGAATAGGCGTCGAGCAAGACCCGGTCGTTATCCCCGGCAGGCTCGGCCGTTCGCGATGACAGATCGTCATCGGCGATATCTGAGGTAAAATCCAACATGGCGAGATTCCTTCGGCCTCATCAGATGGTGGCCGGGAACCGGATGCGCAAGATGTCCGCAGTCGGCGCCGGGCTGGCCTGCTAGGGCGCCCGCCTGAGCGTCGCCGGGCGTGCCTTGACGGGATCGAGCAGCGACCAGTCGCCCTGTTCCAGCGTGTAGCCTTTCGGGAACGGTGCGCGCAGCTCGAGCCCGAGCGAGCGCAGCACGCGGTCGTCGCGGTAGTAGCACTGCAGGACGACGCGGACGAGCGTCGCCGCCGCAGCGCCGCCCGTGGCGCGGAACTCCGTCGCGACCGCATCGCGTTTGGCCGCATCGAGTTCGGCCAGCGGCTTGCCGGCGAGACGCGCGAGATAGTCGAGCGCCTGCGCGACCAGCGCGGTGTCGCGGCCGAGCGTCGCCAGCATGTCGGCCTGGATCGCGGGGTCGTCCGCGCCGGGCACCTTGTACTCATCGCTGGCGGGAACGATCATCGCCGCGACGGTGCGGAGATCGTCGCGCTGGGCTGCGGTCAGTTCATTTGTTGTGGGCATGGCGGTCTCAATCGAAGAGGTTGGCAAGGCGTTGCTTCATCTGGTCGGCGACGTAGAGCGCGATCGCCTGGATGGTCGAGGTCGGGTTCAGCCCGCCTGACGTGACGAACACGCTGCCGTCGACGATGAAGAGATTCTTCACATCGTGCGAGCGGCCCCATTCGTTGACCACGGAGCGCGCCGGGTCGGTACCCATCCGCGCCGTGCCGAGCAGATGCCAGCCGCCCCATGGAATCGGGTTGTTGATGCAGATGTCGGTTGCGCCTGCGGCTTCGAGAATCTCCCGGCCACGCGCCAGTCCATGATCCATCATCTTCCGGCTGTTCTCGCTGAGCATGTAATCGATCTTCGGCGCCGGGATTCCGTGGCCGTCCTTCAGCACGGGATCGAGCGTGACGCGGTTGTGCTCCTCGGGCAGATCCTCGCAGATCGCGGAGACCGCGAGGCGATGGCCGTTGAGCCTGCGAAACACGCGGTGGTGATCGGCGCCCCACGGCAAAATGCCCTTCTGCTCGCTCGCCACCGCTTCGAACACGGGCCCTGCACCGCGGCCGAACTGGATGCCATAGCCGCGAACGAAGCCGCGCGACAGATCGGTGTCGTAAAATTCCTTGCTCCAGAGGCAGGTCGGCGGCGCGCGGTTAGAGTCGGTCGGCTCCTTCACAAAACCGTAGATCTGCGCATAGGGGTGGAACATCAGGTTCTTGCCGACCAGGCCGGATGAATTGGCGAGGCCGTTCGGGAATTTGCCCGACACCGAGTTCAGGAGCAGCCGCGGCGTGCCGACGCCGTTACAGGCGATGATGACGACCTCGGCCGGCTGGAACTGCTCGACGCCATCCTTGTCGTAGTAGACGACGCCCGAGGCCATGCCGTGCTCGTTGGTCAGGATCTCGCGCACGCGGCAATGGGTCTTGAGCTCGACGCCGGCGCGGATCGCGTGCGGCCAATAGGTGATGTCGGTCGAGGCTTTTGCGCCTTGCGCGCAGGCCGGCGTGCAATGGCCGAGGTTGATGCAGCGCGCCCGGCCCTCGTAGTCCATCGTCGCAACGGTCGTGTCCGATGGCCACCAGTGCCAGCCGAGCTTGTTCATGGCCTTGCCGATCAGCGGGCCGGAGAGTCCAAGCGGCTGCGGCGGCATCGGCGGGTGCGTCAGCGGCGACAGCGGATCGCCTGACAGGCCCGATACGCCCATCATCCGGTCGTTCTCTTCGAAGAACGGGGTGAGTGCATCGTAATCGATCGGCCAGTCATCAGCGACGCCGTCGAGCGTCTTCACCTTGAAATCGGAGGGATGCAGCCGCGGCCAGTGCGCGGTGTACATCACCGTCGAGCCGCCGACGCCGTTGAAGTTGACGACCTTGATCGGCGAGTTGTCGTCGTTAACAGGATAGTCCTCGGGCCGGCCGCGGATGTTCGGGCTGGTCGCCCAATCGCCGTAGAACTTTGCTTCCCAGTCGCGGCCGGTGCTCGGATATTCCGCAGGGTTCATCCAGCCGCCCTGGTCAAGGCAGAGGATGTGCATCTTGGTATCGGCCAAGCTCCATGCCACCGCCGCGCCGGACGCGCCGGCGCCGATGATCAGGACGTCAACGGGGTCGTGCTTCATTCTTGTTCCTTCTTACCGTCATTGCGCAAGGACGAAGCAATCCATTCTTTCTTTCGCGGCGAAATGGATTGCTTCGCTTCGCTCGCAATGACGTGGATAGATCAGCTCACAATCCTTACCGGCAGCGAGCGGATGCCGCGGATGAAATTTGAATAGAGCCGCTGCGGCGGGCCCATGATTTCGAAGCGAAGGTCGCGGTTCAATATTTCCTCCCAGAGAATGCGGATTTGCTGTTCGGCGAGACGGTCGCCGACGCAGCGGTGGATGCCGGCGCCGAACGCAAGATGCTGGCGCGGCTTGGCGCGGTCGATGATAAATTCATCGGCGCGGTCGATCTTGCTCTCGTCGCGGTTGCCAGAGATGTACCACATCACGACCTTGTCGCCCTTGGCGATGCGGCGGCCGGCGAGTTCGGTGTCGTCACGCGCGGTGCGGCGCATATGCAGCACCGGCGTGTGATAGCGGATGATCTCGGAGACGAGGTTCGGGATCAGTTCGCGCCGCGCGCGCACCAGCTCGAACTGTTCTGGGTTTTCGACCAGCGCCGTCAAGCCGCCGCTCATCGAGTTGCGGGTGGTGTCGTTGCCGCCGACGATCAACAGCGCCATCGTGCCGATGAATTCGCGTGGTTGGAGATGGCGCGTGGCTTCGGAATGCGCCAGCATCGAGATCAGGTCGAAGGCCGGCGGGGCGTCGGCGCGCGCTTCCCACAATTTACGGAAGTATTCGCCCATCTTGACCAGTTCATCGAAACGTTCGGCCTCCGAATGCACGACGGCGTCAGGCGAATTGACATTGGCGATCGCGACATCGGACCACCAGGTCAGCTTCATGCGATCCTCCCACGGGAAATCGAACAGCGTCGCCAGCATCATGTTGGTGAGATCGGTCGAGACCCGCTCGACCCAGTCGAAGGTCTCGTGGCGCGGCAATGCATCCAGCACATCGCATGTTCGCTTGCGGATCAGCGGCTCGAAATTGGCGAGATTCGACGGCGCCACGATCGGCGCGACGACGCGTCGCTGCGCGGTATGCCCCGGCGGGTCCATCCGGATGAAATTCGAGATTTCGTGCCCCCTGGGCTGATCGGCCACCTGAATACCGCCGAGCTCCGAGCTTGACGAATATGTCTCGTGATCGAGTTCGACCGCAAAAATGTCGTCGTAGCGCGTCACCGACCAGTACGGCCCGAACGGCGAGGCCTCGCAATAATGCACGGGATCGTCGCGGCGCAACTGTTCGAATAGCGGCCGCCAGGTGTCGTCCTGATAAAGGCGGGGATCGCTGACGTCGATCGAGGCCAGCTTGCGCTGCAGCGCCTGAGCCATCGCTTCCCTCCCCTCCTGCCTTCGCCGCTTCGCGGGCGATCTGACCCCTGACGATAGGATCAGATGCGGTCGCGAGTAAAGCCGACCGGGACCGGCTGACGGCAAACCTGCAACCCTGCCACGCGTCCATGCGGGGTTTGTCCACCGGCGCGAGAGCGGGTAGCCTTGCACGAAACCACAAACGCGGGAGCGACGCCGATTCCGGATTTCGACGCCATCGTCATCGGCGCGGGCATGTCGGGCCTGTACCAGCTCTATCGCTTGCGTGAACAGGGTTTTCGCGTGCGGGTGTTCGAGGCGGGCACCGACGTCGGCGGCACCTGGTACTGGAACCGCTATCCCGGCGCGCGCTTCGATTCCGAAAGCTATTCCTACGGCTACTCGTTTTCCAAGGAGTTGCTGCAGGAATGGGAATGGTCGGAGCATTTCGCCGGCCAGCCAGAGACGCTGCGCTACCTCAATTACGTCGCCGACAAGTTCGATCTGCGCCGCGACATCCAGTTTCGCAGCCGCGTGACCGCGGCCGTTTACGACGAAGGCTCGCGGAGCTGGGGCATTACGCTCGAGGACGGAAGCGAGTTCAGCGCGCGGTTCCTGATCACCGCGATCGGACCGTTGTCGACGCCCACGCTGCCACGGATCGAGGGCCGCGACAGTTTTGAGGGCAAATCCTTCCACACCGCGCGATGGCCGAAGGAGCCCGTCGATTTCGCCGGCAAACGCGTCGCCGTGATCGGCACCGGCGCGACCGGCGTGCAGACCATCCAGACCATTGCCGGACAGGTCGGCCATCTCACCGTATTCCAGCGTACGCCGAACTGGTGCGCGCCGCTGCACAACGGCAAGATCGACGCGGCGACACAAGCGAAGATCAAGGCGGGCTATCCCGAAATATTCGCCCGCTGCCAGGAGACCTTCGCCTGCTTCCTGCATACGCCGGATCCGCGCGGCGCGTTCGAGGTGTCGGACGAGGAGCGCGAGGCGTTTTATGAAAAGCTCTATGGCGAACGCGGCTTCGGCATCTGGCAGGGCAATTTCCGCGACATATTGATCGATCGCAAGGCGAATGCGACGATCTCCGATTTCGTCGCGCGCAAGATCCGGCAGCGGGTGAAGAATCAAGCCGTGGCGGAAAAGCTGATTCCAAGGAATCACGGATTCGGCACGCGGCGGCTGCCGCTCGAGACCTTCTATTACGAGGTCTACAACCAGGACAATGTCGAACTGGTCGACATCAACGAAACGCCGATCGAGCGCATCACGCCCGAGGGCATCAAAGCCAGCGACAGGGAATACGCGTTCGACATCATCATCTATGCGACCGGCTTCGACGCCATCACCGGCAGCTTTGACAAGATCGATTTCCGCGGCGCCGGCGGGGTGCGTCTCAAGGATAAATGGAAGAGCGGACCCGAGACCTATCTCGGCATCATGGTCCACGAATTCCCGAACATGCTGATGCTGATGGGGCCGCACACCGCGCTCGGCAACATCCCGCGCAGCATCGAATACAGCGTCGACTGGGTGACGGGACTTGTTGGGTTTGCGTTCGAAAAGGGGCTGACGCGGCTCGAAGCGACGCCGGCGGGCGTGAAATCCTGGACCGATCACGTCAAGGCGCTCGGCGAAGGCCTGCTGTCCAACGAGGTCAATTCCTGGATGACCGGCATCAACTCCAACGTCGAGGGCAAGCAGACCCGCATCGTCGCCCGCTACAGCGGCAGCGCGCCGGCGTATCGCGCGCGATGCGATGAGGTGGCGGCGAAGGGGTATGAGGAGTTGCGGCTGGGGTAGTATTTTCCGTACCGGCAAACGTCCCCCTCCGTCATTGCGAGCGCAGCGAAGCAATCCATTCTTTCTTTGTGCCGAGGCATGGATTGCTTCGCTGCGCTCGCAATGACGTGGATACAGTTTCGCGATCTCGCGGCACACTGCGCCCGAGGTTTGCATCTTCGTTTGCCCTCGTTGAATTCAGAGGGCGCAGGGAAGACCGGGTGCTTGCTGCACCCGCGGTCTCGCGTGCGATTTGCGCATAAGAAAATGCACACGAGCATACAGGGCAGCGGGAACACTCCGGCCTTCCCTGCGCAATGGCTTTACGGCTTACTTCGTGCTCTTCCCGGAGAACGGCTCTTTTGCCTCCGTCGCCCGCGAAAGCTTGCTCTCGCGAACTTAGCGCCAGCACCGCGGCGCCCGAACCACACGACTTCGCCGTACGCCTTTGGCGCGTACGTCTATCGCGCCCTCAGCGTCCATCGCATCTCACCGCGCGTTCGTGACGATGGCCAACGCCCCTCATCTGCCGTGAGACAAGCGGAGTTATGGGACTGATTTGCGTGAGAACGAAAGCGGAATATTTTTCAATCCCGGGCTTGACACGATTTCTGAAAATCAGAAGTGATTTGCCCGTCGTGGCAGTTGGTCGCACGCGGCCGCACAAGATTGCGCTTGCGTGCCAAGCAAATCAGCTCGCAGTCCGTAGACACAAGCGCGCCTGTCTCTGCATCGTCATTGCGAGCGAAGCGAAGCAATCCATGCTTCAACGTGGGGACAGATGGATTGCTTCGCGGAGCCTGTCATCGGGCGCGCATTCGCGCGACCCGTTGGCTCGCAATGACGGGAGAGAACTTCCTCACCACGCGTCGATGCACGGCCGCTTCTTCGTCGTGCGGGCTTCCGGCTTTGGCACCGAGCGCAGGCCGGACATGATCCACTGGCGCGTGTCGGCGGGATCGATCACTTCGTCGATCTCCAGCACCGAAGCGATCGAGACCGCCTTGCCGTTGGCATAGAGCTCCGCGACCTTGGCCTGATAGTACTCCTCGCGCTCGGCCGGATCTTCGATCGCTTCCATCTCCTTGCGGAAGCCAAGCCGAACATAGCCTTCGAGTCCCATGCCGCCGAATTCGCCGGTCGGCCAGGCCACCGTGAAGAACGAGGCGTGGAAGCCGCCGCCGATCATGGATTGCGCGCCGAGGCCGTAGCCCTTGCGCAGGACGATGCCGAACAGTGGCACGGTGAGGCTCGCGCCGGTGACGAACATGCGCGCGACATGGCGCACGATCGCGGTCTTTTCGGCTTCAGGACCCACCATGAAGCCCGGCGTATCGCACAGCGACAGGATCGGAATGTCGAAGGCATCGCAGAGCTGCATGAAGCGCGCGGCCTTGTCGCCGGCCGGCGCATCGATCGCGCCGCCGAGATGCTTTGGGTTGTTGGCGATCAGGCCGAACGGTTTTCCTTCAATGCGGATGAAGGCGGTGATCATGCCGACGCCAAAGTCGCGGCGGATTTCCAGCACCGAGCCTTCATCTGCCAATAGATCGATCACGGTTCGAATATCATAGACCCGCAGGCGGTTTTCCGGGATGGCCCGCCGCAGCAAGCGCTGGTCCGGCGCCTTCCAGTCAGCAACGGCGCCCTGGAAGTAAGACAGATATTTCTGCGCGGCGGCCGTCGCTTCCGCCTCGTCCTCGACCAGGATGTCGATGACGCCGTTCGGCGACTGGAACGACACCGGTCCCACTTCAGCCGGATGATAGACGCCGAGGCCGCCGCCTTCGATCATCGCGGGGCCGCCCATGCCGATCGACGCGTTCATCGTCGCGATGATGACATCGCAACAGCCGAGCATCGCGGCGTTGCCGGCAAAGCAATAGCCGGACACCACGCCGATGACCGGCACCAGCCCTGAGAGTTTTGCGAATTGCACGAAGGACGGCCCGTCGAGGCCGGTCATGCCGAGCCGGTCGGTGTCGCCGGGCCGGCCGCCGCCGCCTTCGGCGTAAAACACCAGCGGCATCCGCCATTGCTCGGCAAGGCCCAGCATGCGGTCGATCTTCTTGTGATTCATATGGCCCTGGGTGCCGGCCAGCACGGTGTAGTCGTAGGCAATCACCATGCAGCGGGCGGCATCCGCACCGAATTTTTCCGCGTTCACGGTGGCGACGCCGGAGATCAGGCCGTCGGCCGGGGTGTTGCGGATGAGGTCGTCGACCGCGCGGCGGCGGCGCTGGGCTGCGATGGCGAGCGAGCCGTACTCGACGAACGAACCCTCATCGACGAGTTGCGCGATGTTTTCCCGCGCCGTGCGCTGGTTGGTCTTGCGGCGGCGCTCGACCGACGCCGGACGGTTTTCATCGAGCGTGATGGCGTGGCGCTCGATCAGTTCGGCCAGATCGGGACGGATGTGATCGAGATCGACGTCCTCCTCCTCGGCCACATCATGGGCGTCGATTTCGGCCGGCTCCAGATAGAGGATCGCCTCGTCCTGCATCAGCGTCACGCCGGCTTCCGCCGCGACCCTCGTCACCCTGCCGCCATGCGGTGCGGTCACCAGATGCTCCATCTTCATGGATTCCAGCACGGCGATCTGCTGGCCGGGGCGGACGAGGTCTCCCTCCTCGACGTCGATGGCAACGATGGTGCCTTGCAGCGGCGCCGGTACCGCGACCGAGCCGACCGGCCCTGTTGCCGATGCCGCGACCGCAACCGCGAGCGCCGCATCATCGGCGGCGCTGCCGGATTCGACCAGCTCCGTCTCCGCCGTCGTGTTGGCCTCGCCGACCAAGGCGGCGACATGCTTGTCGATGAACCCGGTGCTGAGGCGGTTCTCGACAAAATCCGGATGCGCCAAAATCGCCGCCAGGAAGGGGATGTTGGTCGCGACGCCGCCAACCCGGAACTCGCGCAGCGTGCGCGTGGCCTTGTGCACGACGTCGGTCCAGTTACCACCCGGCGAATGCACGATGACCTTGGCGAGCAACGAGTCGAAGGCGGTGCTGGTGCGGTAACCGGAGTAACCAAACGTATCGACGCGAACGCCGGGGCCGGACGGCAGGTCGAACAGCGCCAGCGTCCCGCCGGTCGGCCGGGTGCCGCCGGTTTCGTCCATCACCTCCATGTTGACGCGGAGCTGCATCGCATAGCCGCGCGGCTTTGGGATATAGGCCTGCGCCAGACCGAGCGAACCCAGCGTGGCGCCGGCCGCGACCGCGAGCTGCGACTGCACGAGATCGAGGCCGAGCACCGCCTCGGTGACGGTATGCTCGACCTGCAGCCGCGGATTGGCCTCGATGAAGGCGAACGCCTGGTCGCTCGCTCTGGCGTCATTATCGACGAGGAATTCGAAGGTGCCGAGATTGTCGTAGTTGGCGGCCGCCGCGAGGTCCTTGGCAGCGTCAATGATACGCCCGCGCAGCGCGTCGTTCAGCGACGGGCTCGGCGCGACCTCGATCAGCTTCTGGTTACGCCGCTGGATGGTGCATTCGCGCTCCCACAAATGGCTGATCGCGCCATGGCGGTCGCAGATGATCTGCACCTCGATGTGGCGAGCGTTGCGGATCAGGCGCTCGACATAGACGCCGTCGCTGCCGAAGGCCGCCATCGCCTCGGACTGGCAGCGCGCATAGGCCTCCTCCAGCCTGGAGGCGTCGTCGACGATGCGCATGCCGCGGCCGCCGCCGCCGGCGATCGCCTTGATCATGATGGCGCCGCGCTCGCCCTGGGATGCAAGGAAGGCCCTTGCCTCTTCCAGGCTGGTCGGCCCGCTGGTGCCCTCGATGACGGGCACGCCGCATTGTTTTGCCAGCGCCTTGGCCTGCGCCTTGTCGCCGAACAGGTCGAGCGCTTCCGGCGATGGCCCGACAAAGACGATGCTTTCCTCGGCGCAGCGCCGGGCGAACGTGGCATTCTCGCTGAGGAAACCATAGCCCGGATGCACGGCGTCGCACCCGGTCGCCTTGGCGGCTGATATCACGGCCTCGATGTCGAGATAGGCCCGCGCGCCGCGCCCCGGGATTTCGCAGGCGGCGTCGGCGGCGCGGACATGCAGCGATTGCGCATCGTCAGCGGAATAGATTGCCACGGTGGCGAGGCCCGCGTCGCCCGCCGCGCGGGCGATGCGGATGGCGATCTCGCCGCGGTTGGCAATCAGCAATTGATGGAAGGACATTGACGTTTCCGTTCAGGCACCGGAGCGAAATGAACGGCTAACCGGCTCACCTCGCCCCGCATGCTTCCCCATACACCAACGGCAGCGCGATATAGCCGCCGTTTCAGTTTCTTGTTGCTGAACATGAAACCTTTGCCGGGATTCTGCGCAAGTGGAATTTCGTTCCACAGCACGGAATTCACACAGCAGGATGAGGCGCTTAGCGCGTCACCGGCAATCGAGATGCGCTTCGAACCAGTTCTGCAGCGATGCCGACAGCGGCGGCCAGGCGCGTTGAAAGCCGGAGAGCTTCCTGGCGCTGGCCCGATAAATTCCGCGCAGTTCCTCGTCGATCGCGGGGAGATCGACGCCGGTGCAGCGGCCTTCGCCGACGATCTTCCGGCCATCCACCACCACATCGCGCAACAGCGACGCATTGCCGCGCGCGAACAGGAGATCGATGGGGTCGACCGGCATGATCTGGTCGCGGTCGAGACGATCGAGATCGATGGTGACGAAATCGGCCGGTGCGCCAGGCGTGAGCGTGCCGGTTCCGGGCGCACCCGTCGCCTTCCGGCCGTTGGCAATCGCGAGCGCGAGAAATTCGGAAATGGTCCATGTGCGCTCGAAGCCAAGGCCGCCGTGCATCATCTGCACCAGCCGCATCTCGCGCAGCACGTCGTCGTCCTCGTCGAGTGCCAGGCCATCGACGCCGACCGCAATGGCGCAACCGCATTTGTGGGCAGCCGCGATCGGCGCGAGGCCGGAGCGCAGATGCAGATTGGAAGAGAAATTGGTGACGATGCGCGCGCCGGAGGCCGCGATCATCTCGATCTCGTCGGGCCGCGCGTGAATACAATGCGCCAGCGTCAGCCGCTCCGACAGGAAGCCGATGTCATGGAGGTAACGGACGATGCCATCAGGAAAATGCTGGTCCGCCCAGGCGCGCTGGTAGATCGTCTCCAATAAATGCATGTGGATGCGCCGGCCGGTCTGCGCGGAGTTTTCCGCGACCGCCTCCAGCAGCGGCTTTGAGCACCACTGCACGCCGGCCGGGCCAAGCTGCACATCGACCTTGGGACCAGCGATGGCCGCGGCAATCGCGTCCGTCAGCTCGATATAGGCTTTCGGCGACATCGGCGCGCGAACGAACATCTGCTCGATCGTGCTGCGATCGTCTTTGGAGAGGCCGGAGAGAACCGGCTCTTCAGCGCCATACACGACCGGATTCTGGTCGCGGACGGCCAAGGCAAAGGCGATGCGGATGCCGACGTCGGACGCCGCGCGCGCAATCGCGCTGGCCTCTTCCACCAGCGGCATGGTGCCGCGCGGGCGGGTGTAATGGATCATCATCGCCGCACAGCCGGCGCGCGCCGAACGCGCCAGCGCCGAGGCCGCGGTCAGATAGGGATCGACCGGCGTACCGAGCGCCGAGCGGAGAATCCAGCTTTCCAAGGGCATGCCGAGCGCGCCGAACGACGACGCGGTCGGGCGGGCGTGATCGTGGGCGTTGACGAAGGCGGGAAGCACGAGGGAGCGCGGGCTTGTGGCAGGAGGCGCTCGGGAGGAGATATCGGTGATGGTTCCGCCATCGTGCCGCAGCACGACGTTTTCAAGCAGGCCGCGGTCAGGGCCACAGAACAGGCTATGTGCCGCGACTTCCATCGTCATGTCCCGCCTTCTCGTCATTGCCTGCGACAAACGCGCAGCGTTTGCGCAAGGGAGCAAAGCGACGAAGCAATCCATCTTTTCCCGTGCGGAGGCATGGATTGCTTCGCTTCGCTCGCAATGACGGCAACACTCAATTCGCCGTATAGACCAGTTCACGCTCGGCGCGCGGCGGCAAAAATTCGCGCGAGAAGATTTCCGCAGGCGCAGGCGCCCGCGCAAGCTGGTAGCCTTCGACGATGATGCCGATGGCGCGGGCCATGCGGTCGTCCTTGACGTCGCCGACGCCGATCTCCTTCATCTCCGGCGAGACGATCAGCTTGTCGAAGGAATATTGCAGGCGGCGCTTTTCGACCTCGACATTGATCAGGTTGTCGTAATTGACAGCGGCCTTCATCCCGGCGTTCTGGTCCTTGGCGATCGCGATCATGCCCTTGTTGACGGCGCGAACGAGCCCGGCGACGGCCTTCGGATTGGACGCCAAGAGCTTGCGCGAGACCATCACGCCGTTGGAATAGAGATCGAGCCCGTAATCGCCGAACTGGAACCATTTGTAGTCCTTGTCGGGATCCTGGCGGTTCAGCACCAGGTTAAAGTAGCTCGTGATGTTGAACACCAAAGCGGCGTCGATATCGCCCTTGATCAGCATCGGCTCCTGCAGGTTGGGCGCCATGTTGGAGATCTTGATCTTCTCGCCTTCCAGCTTGTTCTTTTGCGCGAACACCGGCAGCAGCCGCGTGGTCGGCGTGCCCTGCGCGCCGCCGAGCGTATGGCCCTCGAAATCCTTGATGGTGTTGATGCCGCTGGTCTTCTTGGTGACGATCGCAAACGGCGGCTGGTTCCAGACCATGTAGACCATGACGGGCGCGTCCTGCGGCTTGGTCGAAGCGTTCTGGATGATGGCGTTGACGTCGCCGAAGCCGGCATCATAGGCGCCGGACATGATGCGCGTCACCGTAGCACCCGAGCCCTCGCCCTGGTCGATCACGACATTGAGGCCTTCCTCTTTGAAATAGCCGTTGTCCTTGGCATAGAAGAACACGGCGTCGGACCCTTGCGTCTTCCACCCGAGGGTGAACTTGATCGTCGTTTCCTGGGCACACGCGGTGCCGGCGAACAAGGCAACTCCCAACAGCGCGGCGCTTACTCTGGCTAACATCGTGGTCTCCTCGACAAGGGTTGGATGGCGGTCGAAAATCCGGTTCAAGTGGCGATCAGGTCGTTCTTGCGGGTGGCCCAGCCGGTGACGCGGCCCTCGATCACCGAGAAGATCACGTAGAGCGCGACGCCGAGGCCGGCGAGCACGAACAGGCCGGCGAACACCAGCGGCACGTTGAAATTGGAGGACGCGGTCATCATGACGTTGCCGATGCCGCGGTTCGAGGCGACGGTCTCCGACAGCACCGCGCCAACGAAGGCGTAAGAGATCGCGACCTTCAATGACGCAAAGAAGAACGGCATGGTGCGCGGCAGCCCGACGTTCCAGAGAATGTCGAGCTTGCTGGCGCCGAGCGCCTTCAGCACGTCTTCGAGTTCGGCCTCGGTGGTTGCGAGGCCCGTCGCGATGTTGACCACGATCGGGAAGAAGCAGATCGAGAGCGCGGTCAGCACCGCCGGAACGGTGCCGGAGCCGAACCACAGCACGAAGATCGGCACCACCGCGACCTTTGGAATCGACGAGAAGCCGACCAGCAGTGGATAGGCGGTGTCGTAGGCGGTCTTCGAAACGCCAATCACCGCGCCGAGCACGACGCCGAGGCCGACGCCGAGCACGAAGCCGATCATCGTGGTCGCCAGCGTTTGCAGGATATGCGGCAAGAGGATCGGGAACTTCTCGAACAGCGTGACGAACACCTGCGACGGGCGCGGCAGCACCAGATCGGACATCCCGGTCATCAGGCAGAACAATTCCCAGGCGACGAAAAACAGCACGATTAATGTCGCTGACCATGCTTTCTGGCGATAATCGAGATCGGGCATGTCAGGCCGCTCCCTGTGTTGCCGGGGCGTCTTTGGATGCTGTTCGGGCATCCTCGATGAACGCGCGCAGTTTTTGATTGAGCGCGACGAAATCCGGCTCAAACGTCATCGCGACCGTGCGCGGACGGGCGAAGGTGACGTGGCTGTCGTCGAGGATGCGGCCGGGCCGCGCGCTCATCACGCAGATGCGGCTGCCGAGAAACGCCGCCTCGCGCAGATCGTGCGTCACCAGCAGCACGGTCGGCTTGTGGGCGATCCAGAGGTCCTGAAGGATCGACCACAGTTCTTCCCGCGTGAACTGGTCGAGCGCGCCGAACGGCTCGTCGAGCAGCAGCATCCGCGGCTCGTGGATCAGCGCGCGGCACAGATTGGCGCGCTGAAGCATGCCGCCGGAGAGTTGCCAGGGGTAGCGGTTGCCAAAGCCCTTGAGGCCGACCTGCTCCAATAGCGCATGGGCCTTGTCGCGGAATTCGGTCTTGCGGAGTTTTCGGAATTGCGACCGAAAGGGTTCAACGATCTTGAGCGGCAGCATGATGTTCCGCTCGATCGTCATCCAGGGCAGCATGGTCGGATTCTGGAACGCCATGCCGACGCGCAAGGCGCGCGCCGCCACTTCCCGGCCGCCAACGATGACAACGCCGGTGGATGGCTGCACCAGCCCGCTGACCAGCCGCAGGATGGTGGACTTGCCGCAGCCGGACGGCCCGACCAGCGCGACGAACTCGCCATCGGCGATCCGCAGCGTCGTCGTGGAAAGGGCCGGCACCGCGCGGGCGCCGCGGCCGAAGGTGACGGAGGCCTCGGAGAGCTCGATGGCGACGGGTGCGGCCGAAGCGGGAACCGGCGATCCCTGAAATTCCGAATGTGGTTGCATGCGCATCATGGCTGGAAGTGCATGCAAGCCGAATGCCAGCGAAACTTACGTTTGAAATCAAGGGTATCGCGGATGACCGCCGAAGCGTGCGGATTCCTTTTGTGCAATCCGGCCCTCAAACTGCATGCAATTGAGGCGCTCAATCGGTGCGCAATTGTGATAAGAGAGCCCAATCGAAGCCCACGTTCAAGGATTCGCCGATGGCGCCTCGCGCCGCCAGCAAAACCGCTGAATCATCCGACAAGGTCGGCGTGATCTGCCGCGCGCTTCGCCGCGCCATCATCGAGCAGGCGCTGGAGCCTGGCGCGAAACTGCCGGAGGATTCGCTCGGCGAACGCTTCGGCGTCAGCCGCACCATCGCCCGCCATGCGCTGGGCCAATTGGCCGCGGAAGGCCTCGTCGAGCTTCGCCGCAACCGGATTGCTGTCGTGGCGACGCCAAGCTGGCAGGAAGCGCGCGATGCCTTTGACATCCGGATCGAACTTGAACGCCTCGTGGTGCGCCAGCTCGCCGGCAAGCTGACCAAGAGCCAGGTTGCGGAACTGAACGCCCATGTCGACGCCGAGGACCGCGCCCGTGACGGCACGGACGCGGTGTCGATCCGGCTGGCGACGGAATTTCACATCCTGCTCGCCAACATGACCAACAGCCCGATCCTGGTGCGTTACGTCAGCGAGGTCGCCTATCGCTGCTGCCTGACGCTGTCGCTGTACAGCCGCCCTCATTCATCGGAATGCGCGATCAACGAGCATCGCGCGATCATTGCAGCACTGGTCAAGGGCGACGAGGCCAAGGTGATGAGCCTGATGCACAGCCATCTGGACTCGGTCGCCAATCGCGCGCTGGTCGCCCCTGCCCCGCAGCGTGGCCGCGATCTGCTGGATATTCTGGCGCCCTATGCCGAGGAAGGCGAAGGCAAGCGGGTGGTGAAACTGCCGAAGGTGGTCAGGGCGAGGTAACCAACACCGTCATTGCGAGCGCAGCGAAGCAATCCATCGCGCCGCAGAAAGAAAGATGGATTGCTTCGTCGCTTCGCTCCTCGCAATGACGAGAAGTATCACGCCCCGATCCCCATCTGCACCAGAATGCGCTCGGCGCTGTCGTTCCACACATCCATCTTCACGATCTGGCCGCCCTTGACCACGAAACGGTCAACGTAGCGGTTGTCTTTGAACGGCGTGCCGTCGAGCCATTCGCCATAGAGCGTGCCGATGCTGTAGACGACGGTCTCGTCCGCACCCGGGCAGACGTCGAAGCGGTCCATCTTCTTCTTGACCCAGCGATAACGCCGCGCGTTGAAGCCGGTCGGCCCGCGCGGATGATCGAACTCGCGTCCGCCGGTGAAGGTGATGATCGTGCCGGGCTTCATGTAGGTGGCCGCTGCCTCGGGATCCGGGATCATCGACGCCGTGAGATAGGCCTCGACCACCTCGGCATCGGACATTCCCTTACCAGCGTTCTTGGGCTCGGCTTTGGCGGCAACGGTCATGCGGCTTCTCCTGACGGGACAATATACAATCGGCCCGCCAAACTGCATGCACATATTTTGAACAATTCAGCCTGCAAACTGCACACAATCTGGAGCTGCCGCGCAGCTGTCGATCCGCTAGGTTCGGACAACATTCACCCAACCCGATCCGATGAACACGAAAACCGCCTTCGACCTGATCTTCCGCAACGCCAAAACCCGGTCCTCAGCCATCCCGGTCGATATCGGCGTTGCCGGCGGGCGTATCGCCGCCATCGAACCGCAGCTTGCCTGCGAGGCGGCCGAGATCGAGGTCGGCGGCAAACTCGCGCTGCCCGGCTTCGTCGACACCCACATCCACCTCGACAAGGCCTGCCTGCTCGGCCGCTGCGGGCACGACCATGGCAGCGTGGCGGAGGCCATCGCCGCGGTCGCGGCCATGAAGCGCGATTTCACGGTGGACGATATCTATGCGCGCGGGTCGCGGGTGATCGAGCGCGCCATCGTGCATGGCACCACCCGGATGCGCACCCATGTGGAGATCGATCCGCGCATAGGTTTGCGCGGCTTCGAGGCGGTCAAGGCGCTGAAACGCGACTATGCCTGGGCGCTCGATCTCTCGATCTGCGTGTTTCCGCAGGAGGGCCTGACCAATGATCCCGGCGCGGAGGAACTGTTGATCGCGGCCTTGCGCGACGGCGGCGACGCGATCGGCGGCTGTCCCTATATGGACACCGCCCCGAATGCGCATCTCGAAAAGATATTTGATCTGGCGCAGGAGTTCGACGTCGATATCGATCTGCACCTCGACTTCGATCTTGATCCGTCGTGGTGGCATCTCGAAGAGGTCTGCCGGCAGACCGAGCGGCGCAACTACCAGGGCCGCGTCGCGATCGGCCATGCCACCAAATTGTCGGCGCTGCCGCCGGACCGGCTGCAGGCAGCCGCAGCGCGGCTGGCCAAATCAGGCGTCGCCGTGACTGTGCTGCCCGCGACCGATCTGTACCTGATGGGCCGCGACGCCACGCATAATGCGCCGCGCGGGATGACAGTCGCGCACAAGCTGGTCGAAAATGGCGTCGTGTGTTCGGTCGCGACCAACAATGTGCTCAATCCCTTCACGCCGTTCGGCGATGCCTCGCTGCTGCGGATGGCGAATTTCTACGCCAATGTCGCACATGCCGGGATCAGCGACTTCGATGCCTGCCTCGATCTCGTCACCGAGCTGCCGGCGCGGCTGATGAACCTGAGGGACTACGGCATCGCGCCGGGCAATCCCGCCGATCTGATTATTCTGGATACCGACAGCGGCCCGAACGCGGTTGCGGAACTGCCTGACATGCTGATGGGATTCAAGAACGGGCGGCAGGTGTTCGAGCGGCGCCGGCCAACGCTGTTTCGGCCGCAGGACTAGCCTCCTGCATCGTCGGCGGCTTCATCCTTCGAGACGCGGCGCAAGCGCCGCTCCTCAGGATGAGGTCTGAGACCCTCATGGTGAGGAGCGCGGCAAAGCCGCGCGTCTCGAACCATGCAGGCCGTGCTCTGCCTTATGCGCTGCCCTGCAATTGACGGCCCCGCCAATCCATTGTTGTTATCTCTGCCAACACAACAACAAGCCCCGGGGCAGGAAATCATGAAAAAAGCCACCACCATAAGAAGCGTCGAAACGCTCGCCTGCGATGCCGGCTGGCGGAACTACCACTTCGTCAAGATCATGACCGAGGACGGCATCGTCGGCTGGAGCGAGTACGACGAGGGTTTTGGCGCGCCGGGCGTGACGGCAGCAATCGAACGGCTTGGCGCGCGCGTGGTCGGCAAGAACGCTTACCAGCATGAGCGGATTTACGCGGAATTGTTTGCCGCGACGCGGCCGGCCGCCGGCGGCGTGGTGGCGCTGGCGTTAGGGGCGATCGAGAACGCCCTGCTCGACGTCAAGGCCAAGGCGCTGGGCGTGCCCTGCTACGAACTGCTCGGCGGCAAGATCCGCGACCGCATCCGGGTCTACTGGTCGCATTGCGCGACCTGGCGCATCAACCATCCCGACTGGTTCAAGCCGGCGATTACCGATCTCGACGGCGTCAAGGGAATCGGGCGTGAGGTGCGCGAAAAAGGCTTTACGGCGATGAAGACCAACATCTTCGTCTACACTGACGGCAAGCCGCAGGGCTGGCGGCCCGGATTCGGCTCGCCGTTCGAGCCGGAGATCAATGTCGATCGCAAGGTGCTGCGAAACCTCTGCATGCATCTGGAAGCGATCCGCGACGGCGCCGGGCCCGATGTCGATTTGCTGCTCGACCTCAACTTCAATGCCAAGACCGAAGGCTATCTGAAGATCCTGCGCGCCATCAAGGACATGGACCTGTTCTGGGTGGAGATCGACACCTTCAACCCGCAGGCGCTGGGTTACATCCGCCGCCAGAGCCCGCACCCGGTCTCATCCTGCGAGACGCTGCTGGGCCTGCGCGAATTCCTGCCCTACTTCAACGAACAGGCGATGGATGTCGCCATCATCGACACGCCCTGGAACGGGGTGTGGCAATCGATGAAGATCGCCGCCGCCGCCGAACACTTTGAGGTCAACGTCGCCCCGCATAATTTCTACGGCCACCTTTGCACGATGCAGAACGCGCATTTCTCGGCCGCGGTACCGAATTTGCGCATCATGGAAACCGATATCGACCGCCTGGCGTGGGACCATGAACTGTTCACGCATGTGCCTGACATCGTCGACGGCCATCTCATCGTGCCGGACCGGCCGGGCTGGGGCACCGAACCCAACGAGGAAGGCCTGCGCGCCCATCCGCCGAAGAGCAAGGGCGGGCTGTTGAATTACGGGCAGAAGAAGTAGACGCGCGCTCGCACGAAAGACTTCGTAGGGTGGGCAAAGCGAAGCGTGCCCACCATTCCTCATAACGCGTGTGGATAGATGGTGGGCACGGCGCAAACGCGCCTTTGCCCACCCTACGCTCTCCACTCAATTATCGTTCGGCGCTTTCGCGAACGCGCTCTCGATCACGTCGCCGATCGGCTGCCAGGAACTGCCGTCGAACTGCACCAGCCGCATCTGCTCGATCGGGTGGAAGTCGGCCGGGCCGGTGTTGATCGTAATTCCCGGCAGCGCTAACCCGCTCTGGTAATTCCTGAGCGACGCCGCCTGCCGCATGATGTTCTCGCGCGACAGGTCGTCGCCGCACTGGGTCAGGACCTGAACCAGCGTTGCCGCCGCCGCATAGCCGAAGATGGCGTTGCCATCTTCCTTGTCGCCATCGGGGTAATATTTATCCATGAACGCCAGCCATTCATTGATGGCGGGGTCTTCCTTCCAGGCGGCATCGCTGGCGTCCTTCAGGAACGAGGTGGAGATCACGCCGACGGAATTCTGAAGCCCCGCCGGCCTCAGCGCGTTCGCGATCGAAGCCGCCGCATTGACCAGCAACAACACTGGGTGCCAGCCCAGTTCGGCCGTTCTGCGGATGGCGCGCGCCGAGATCGGTGGCGCGCAATTGAGCACGAGCACTTCAGCGCCGGAGTTCTTGAGGATGTCAACCTGGGTATCGATCGACATGTCCGCATCGATGGCGATGTCTGCCACGATCATGTTGGCGGTGAGGCCGAGCCCCTCCTGCAATCCCCGGAACAGATCGCGGCCGAACTGATCGTTCTGCCAGAGCACGGCGATCTTCCTGCTCGGATAGGCGGCCTGGATGTAATTGGCGTAGATCCGGCCCTCGGCACGGAACGTCGGCTGCCAGCCCATCGTCCACGGAAATCGCCTCGGATGCGCCCACTCCTCGTCGCCGGAAGCGACAAAGAGCTGCGGGATACCCCTCTCATTGAGATAGGTGCGCGTCGCCAGATTGCTCGGCGTGCCGAACGATCCGAACATCAGGTGCACGCGCTCCTGCTCGACCAGTTCGCTTGTGTGCTCGACCGCCGTTCTCGGATTCGAGCTGTCGTCGCGCGAGATGAACCTGATCTTGCGCCCATTGATGCCGCCGCGCTCATTGATCATGTCGAAATAGGCGGCTTCCGCCCTTCCGATCGAAGCGAACGCGGCCAGCGGCCCGGTATAGGGCATGATGTTGCCGATGCGGATTTCGGTGTCGGTCACGCCGGCAGCCTGGGCCGGCTGCAGGGCGGCCAAGGCGACTACCAACATTGCGACGACGGGATACAGCGCCAGTCTGGCTTTTGTTATTATTTGCATCAACATGGCCTCGAACGCCAAGCTACCAGGAGCTTGTGACGCCAACCCAGCGGCCACGATAATAGCCCGCCAAATCGGGTTGTTGAAATCAAATATTGGGCAGGCCGTAGGATGGGTGGAGCGAAGCGATACCCATCCTGACAACGCACGAAGTTGATGGGTATCGCTTCGCTCCACCCATCCTACGATTCGTCGTCACCGCAGCTCGATATCCAGCCATCCCAACGCATTGACCGTGACGCGGTCGCCGGTATCGACCAGCACGGTCGTGGTCTCGGCCTCGATGATGGCGGGACCGGCCAGGGTGTGGCCCGGCTGCAGCGCATCGAGCGCATAGACCGGGACTTCGCGCCAACCGTCGAAGAAGGCCTGCCGCTTACCGCGTGGCGAACAGGCGCTGGATGCCGCGGCCTCTCGCGCGCCCTCATCCAGCCGCGCCACTTCGCCGACGGCGGCGACGCGGGCGTTGACGAACACGACCTCCTGGCCGCGCGAGGCGTAGGTGTACAATTCCTCGTGCCTGACGTGAAAGCGATCCTCGATGCGGTCGACGAGATCGGCGGCGTTCCAGTCGAGGCCATCAAGCGAGACGTCGATCTCAAAGATCTGCTCGCCGTAGCGCATCTCCGCGGAACGCTCGATTGAAATCTTTCCGTTGAACCACGAACGAAGCCGGCCGGCGGCCTGCTGTTCCAGCCCGGCAAAGAGTTCGCGCACTTCATCGGCGGTGATGCGCAGGGCTGCGCCATAATGCGTGCGGCTGACTTCGTAGCGGAGGTCGCTGGTCAGCATGCCCCAGGCCGACAGTACGGAGGCCACCGTCGGCACGATGATGCGCTTGATTTCGAGTTCGCGCGCGACTTCCGCCGCATGCAAGCCCGCCGCGCCACCGAAACTCAAGAGCGCAAATTTCCGGGGATCGACGCCGCGGCGCAGCGTCATCAAGCGGATGCCGTCGGCCATGTTCAGATTGATCATGCGGTAGATGCCGGCGGCGGCCTCCACGTGCGACAGATCCATCGACTTGGCGATGCGGTCGACGGCGGCCTCCGAGGCAGCACGATCGAGCGGACGCTTTCCGCCCATGAAGGCGGCAGCGTCGAGATAACCGAGCACGACATTGGCGTCGGTGACGGTCGCAGCCAAGCCGCCATTGCCGTAGCAGGCCGGGCCCGGCACCGAGCCCGCGCTTTCCGGCCCGACCCGCAGCGTGCGGCTGGCATCGACGCTCGCGATCGAGCCGCCGCCGGCCGCAATGCTCGCGATATCGAGGCTGCGCAGCGCGATGCGCTGGCCGGCCAGCATGCCGTCGGCGGATAGCGAGGCCTGCCCGCCTGAGATCAGCGAGATGTCGGTAGAGGTGCCGCCCATGTCGAACGGCACGAGGTCGGGAATGCCGACCAGATCGGCACAGCGCCGGCCGCCAGACATGCCGCCCGCGGGCCCCGACAGCACCGTGCCTGCGGCCAGCCGCGAGGCCTCCTCGACAGGAGCCATGCCGCCATGCGACAGCACGACAAAGAGGCTGCCCTTGAAGCCGGCCTCGCCAAGCCGCGCCTCGAGGCTGGTGAGGTAGCGCCGCACGATCGGTTCGACATAGGCGTTTACGATCGTGGTGGAGACGCGCTCATATTCCTTGATCTGCGGCAGCACGTCGCTGGAGCGCGAGACGCTGATGCCGGGCAGTTCGCGCCGCAGCCGCTCGACGGCGGCGAGTTCATGCACGGGATTGAGATAGGAATGCAGAAAACACACGGCGACCGACGTCGCGCCTGATTGTTTGATGGCGGCAATCGCATCGTCGAGTGAGGCCGCATCCAGCGGAATCAAAACCTCGCCATTGGCCTTCAGCCGCTCTCTGACGCCGAAGCGCCGTTCGCGCGGCACCAGCGGCTCCGGCGGCGGCGAGCGCAGGTCGTAGCGATCAGGCTTCAGTCCCTCGCGCATTTCGATGACGTCGCGATGGCCTTCGGTGGTGAGCAGCGCGACTTTTGCGCCCTTGCGCTCCAGCAGCGCATTGGTGGCGACGGTGGTGCCGTGAACCAGCCGGTCGGTCGCGGCGAGCATCTCCGCGCGCGTCACGTTCAGCCGCCGCGCCAGTTCTTCCAGACCCGCCATCACGCCGAGCGATTGATCCGCCGGCGTCGATGGCGATTTTGCAAATACCGTCCGCCCGCTCTCGTCTGTGGCGACGAGATCGGTGTAGGTCCCGCCGACGTCAACGCCTATCCTGAACATCATGAGGACGCCTGCTCGGCTGCGACGTCCGTCAGGCCCTGCTCGCGGTCGCGTCGGCGGGCTTCTTCCGTTCGCTTCGCAGGCGGCCCCCAACCACCGCCGCCCGAGGAACGTATCTCGAGGCAGTCGCCGGGGCGCAATTCGATGCCGACTTCCTTGGTGCGCAGCACGCGCGGCGCGCGGCCCTCGGACAGCAGGCGATAGTGATGCGGCTTGCCGTCCTCGCCGCCGAGCATGCCGCAGGGACCGTGGCGCGCGCCGTCGCCCGCGGTGTTGCCTTTTGCGATCTTCTCGGTCTCCAGCACCAGATCGAGGGACACGCCGAGGCCGCCGCGAAACTGGCCGTCGCCGCCGGAGCCGGGGCGGAATTCATGCATCCGGAAATGCAGGGGAAAGCGCACTTCGGCCACTTCGAGACTGCCGAACTTCAGCCCGCCGACGGAGTGCCATTCGCCGATCGACGACCAGCCGTCGCCACCCGACGACGCGCCACCGCCGGGCCGCGCCTGGAACAGGTGCCAGATGAAATTCCTGCCGGTGCGCGGGTCTTCGCCCTGGATCGCGATCCGGAATCTGCGGCTCCAGCCGGCCATCGCGCGCTGTGGACACGACGCCGACAACGCCTTCACGATCGCTTCGACGATTTCATTCGAGGGATGGCTGGTGCACAGCGTCACCGGCCGGCCTGGGTCGGCCCACACCACCGTGCCCTGTTTGGCGACCACCTTCAGCGGCCGCAGCGCGCCGGTGTTTTTTGGGATTTCGGCGTCGATCAGATAGGCAAAGGCCATCGCGACCGCCGCCTGCATGTTGGCATGCGAGGAATTTACAAAGCTGGTGGATTGCGGATCGGAGTCGGAGAGATCGACCTCGACGTCGCTGCCCTTCTTGGTTACCTTCGCGGCAATGCGGATGTCGGTGCGGCCGTGGCCGTCATCGTCGAGGAACGCCTCGCCGTGGAACACGCCGTCCTTCCAGGTCGAGACCACGGCTCTCGTCTGCTGCTCCGTTGCGTCGAGGATCGCCTCGACCGCGGCTTCGACCACCGGCGCACCGAATTCGGCAAACAGCCGCGACAGCCGCCGCTCGCCGAGATGCGCCGCGCCGAGCATCGCAGCAAGGTCGCCGCGGAATTCGCGGGGGTTGCGGATGTTCAGCGCCAAGAGATCGAGCAGATCGTCGCGCAGCTTGCCGGCCTCATAGAGTTTGATCGGCGGAACGCGCAGGCCTTCCTGATAGATCTCGGTGGCGGCGGGGTTATAGGCGCCATGGGTGGCGCCGCCGATGTCGCTCTGATGCGCGCGCACGATGGTCCAGAGCAGACGCTTGTCACCGGCGAAGACCGGCACGAAGGCGGTCAGATCGGGCAGATGGCTGCCGCCGTGATAGGGATCGTTGAGCAGGATGACGTCGCCCCGCTGCACGTCCTTGAACCGCTCCTCGACCGCGAGCGTCGCCCAGGGCAGCGCGCCGACGTGAACCGGCAGATGATCTGCCTGCGCGATCAGCCTTGCGCCGGTGTCGCAGATCGCCAGCGAAAAATCGCGGCTGGAATTGAGGATCTGTGAATAAGAGGTGCGAAGCATGGCCTCGCCCATCTCCTTCACGATCGAACTGAGTCGGTGCTGGACGACGGACCGCGTGATGGGATCGATCTTGGCGGACATTCTTCTGTTCTTGCTTACCCGTTCTTGTGCAGTTCGTAGGATGGGTTGAGCTCTTGCGAAACCCTTCACTATCACGCGTCGCAGCTGATGGGTATCGCTTGCGCTCCACCTATCCTGCGAGGCCAATCAGAGCGTGCCTGCGACTTCCTCGAGCGCGCCCGACGCCGCATCGATGATCGCATGTATATCAGCATCCGTCATCGGGGTCGACAATGCCATCAATCCGTAGCCTGCGGCCAGCACGCCGCGATTGAGCAGCGCGCGCGAGAACACCGACTGACGCCGCGCTTCCTCTTCGGTCAGATAGGCCGAGCGATAGTCGCGGATCGGGCGATCGGCGAAGTGAATCTTCAAGAGCGAACCAAGGCCGACGGTACCGCCGGGCACGCCGTGGCGCTTGAACGCGTCGTCGATGCCGTCGCGAACCGCCTCGCCCATCGCATCGAGACGCGCAAAGGCCGCGTCGTCGAGCAGCTCCATCGCAGCGATCCCTGCGCGCATCGTCACGGGATTGGCGGAGAACGTGCCGCCATGCGGCAGCGCCGGCTTGCCCGGGCGCGGATCGAACACCGCCATGACTTCCCTGCGGCCGCCGATCGCGCCGACCGGAAAACCGCCGCCGATGATCTTGCCGAGCGTGGTCAGATCAGGGTCGATATTCCAGATGCCCTGCGCGCCGCGATAGCCGAGGCGGAACGTGATGACCTCGTCGAAGATGAGCAGCGCACCGACCTCGCGGGTGACCTTTCGCAGCGCCTCCAGATAGGCCCGGTCCGCCGGCGCGAGACCGGCACGGTTGGGCATGGGATCGACCAGCACGCAGGCGAGCTCTGGCCCGTGCTCGCGGATCAGGCTGACGGCGGCTTCCGCGTCGTTGAAGGGAATAGTGACGACGTCGGCCAGCACATTGTCAGGCGTGCCCCTGGCATAGGCCACCGAGACCGGCGCGTTGCGGCCCCAGGTTTCCGGTGCCGGATCGAGGCTCACTTCGGCATAGTCATAGGAGCCGTGATAGGCGCCCTCGCATTTGGCGATCTTGGGGCGGCCGGTATGCGCCCGCGCCGCCTTCAGCGCCATCATCACAGCCTCGGTGCCGGAATTGGCGAACCTCACTTGCTCGACCGACGGCAGGCGCGAGACCAGCAATTCGGCGAGATCGACCTCGGAGGCGGTCGGCAGGCCGAACGCTGATCCCAGCGCCAGTTGCGCGGTCGCCGCTTTGATCAGGGCGGGATGGGCGTGGCCGTGAATCTGCGACGTGAAATTGTTGATGCAGTCGATGTAGACGTTGCCGTCGATATCCCAGACCCGGCAGCCCTCGCCGCGTGCGGCGTAAATCGGATAGGGCTTCATGAACACGGTGGTGCGGGTGTTGCCGCCGGGCAGGCTCGCCAGCGCGCGGTCGTACATTTTTTGCGATGACGAATTCGGGTCCGGGTACATGCGGGCTTCCAGGAAAGATGGAATTCGGTCCCGATCGTAGGATAGGTTGAGCCCTTGTGAAACCCATCGCCCCGGGAACGGGCATCGATGGGTATCAAGCGGCGCTGAAGACCGCGACAGGGAGAACGACATGAACGTCACGATGAAGGATCGCGTCGCCGCCGTCACCGGCGGCAGCAAGGGCATTGGGCTCGCCGTCGCGCGGCGATTTGCAGCCTCCGGCGCCAGGGTGGCGATCCTGGCGCGGGGCGCGCAGGACCTGAAGGCGGCGCGGGAACTGCTCGCCAGGGACGGCCTCGAGGTCCGCGACTACGTCTGCGACGTCTCGAAGGCATCGGACATTGCGAAGGCGCATGAGAAGATCACGGCCGATCTCGGTGGCATCGACATCCTCGTCAACAACGCCGGCACGGCGCGGACGATGGCGTTCGAGAACATCTCCGACGAGGCCTGGCAGGAAGACCTCGACCTCAAACTGTTTGCCGCGATCCGCTTCTCCAGGCTGGTCTGGCCGGGCATGAAGGCGCGCAAATGGGGCCGCATCATCAACGTGCTCAATACCTACGCCAAGGCGCCGGCCGCATCCTCGGCGCCCACCTCGGTGTCGCGGGCGGCCGGGATGGCGCTGACCAAGGTGATGGCGAACGAAGGCGGCGAGCACAACATTCTGGTCAATGCCATGCTGGTCGGCCTGATCATGAGCGATCAATGGGTGAAGCGGCACGCGGCGCAGGCGCCGGACATGGATTTCGAGGTGTTTGCGAAAAACCTCGCCAAGGGCACCCCGCTGGGGCGCATCGGCACGGCGGAGGAATTCGCCAACATGGCGTGTTTCCTCGCCTCCGAGCAGGGATCGTTCATCACCGGCACCGCCATCAATGTCGATGGCGGCCGTTCGCCGGTGGTGTAGTGGCCTTGCAGCACCGTGGCTTCATCCTTCGAGACGCCGCTGTGAGGCTCCTCAGGATGAGGTCTAGCTAAGGGGTCTCATGGTGAGGAGCGCGGCAAAGCCGCGCGTCTCGAACCATGAGCGGGCACGGTGCCCCCCGCGAGACAAAAAGGCCCCCGTTGCCGAAGGCCTTTTCGCTTTTCTTAAACCGCGTCCTTGGCGGCCTTGACCGGGCGGGCCCGGACGATCTTGCGGGCCGGCTTGGCCTTGAACATCATTTCTTCGCCCGTGAAGGGGTTGGTGCCCTTCCGAGCCTTGGTCGCGGGCTTCTTGACCACGACGAACTTCGCGAAGCCGGGGACGAGGAACACCCCGTTCTTCTTGAGCTCCTTGTGGCCAACGTCAACGAGCGTGTCCATCACGTTCTTGACTTCCTTCTTCGAAACTTCGGTGGTGGTCGCGATCTTTTCGATCAGCTGCGACTTAGACATTTGGGTAGCCATGGTTGCTCCATTGATTCTGGCACAGGCGACGATATGGCGGAAACCGCCTAAAAAACAGGGTTTCCGACATTCTGCACAGCTATCTCGCTAGTCGAGTTGAACTGATTCGTCCAATTTTGGCTGGTTTTTAGGCCTCCGAAGCTGTGCGGAGCCTATTTTTAGGGGGAATCCGCCGCTCCAGCGGGCCTCTTTCCGGACAATCTCAGACTGCCACCCGGCCCGTGCCTCTATTCAGACGGGCCTTGAGTTCGCCCGCCAGCGAAAAAACGGGCAGGCCGATTACGCGCTGAGCACGTTGTTTTCAGAAAGGATTTTCCGCCTCACCTCGCGATTAGAAAATGACTCGCGTTCCCGTTCCAGCGTAACATCGCTCGCAAGGCGGACGTCTGAATGGTCCGCCATCAATATTGTGTCCGGAGACTTCGCATGGATTTGACGCGCCTTGAGATCAATCGCCGCACCGCGCTGCTGACGTCGGCGGCCATCGCGGCCAACGTGATCAATCCAATGCGGGCCTTTGCGCAGGAAACGCCGCGCAAGGGCGGCGTGTTCAACGTCCATTACGCCGCCGAGCAGCGCCAGCTCAATCCGAGCATTCAGGCTTCCACCGGCGTCTACATCATCGGCGGCAAGATCCAGGAAAACCTCGTCGATCTCGACGCCAACGGCCAGCCGGTCGGCGTGCTCGCCGAAAGCTGGGAGGCCTCGCCCGACGGCAAGACCGTGACCTTCAAGCTACGCAAGGGCATCACCTGGCACGACGGCAAGCCGTTCACCTCGGCCGACGTCGAATTCACTGCCATGAACATGTGGAAGAAGATCCTCAACTATGGCTCGACGCTGCAGCTGTTTCTGACCGCGGTCGAAACGCCCGACGCAGAGACCGCGATCTTCAAATACGAGCGGCCGATGCCGCTCAATCTCTTGCTGCGCGCCCTGCCCGACCTCGGCTACATCTCGGCCAAGCACCTCTATGAGAACGGCGACATCCGCCAGAACCCGACCAATTTATCGCCGGTCGGCACCGGCCCGTTCAAGTTCGTCAAGTATGAGCGGGGGCAGTACATCATCGCCGACCGCAACGAAAACTACTGGCGCCCCAACGCGCCCTATCTCGATCGCATCGTCTGGCGCGTGATCACCGATCGCTCGGCCGCCGCGGCGCAGATGGAAGCCGGCGAGCTGCACTACGCGCCGTTCTCCAGCCTGACGATCTCGGATCTGGCGCGGCTTTCCAAGGACAAGCGCTTCATCGTCTCCACCAAGGGCAATGAAGGCAACGCGCGGACCAACACGCTGGAGTTCAACTTCCGCCGCAAGGAGTTGTCCGACATCAAGGTTCGCCGCGCGATCGCGCATGCGATCAACGTGCCGTTCTTCATCGACAATTTTCTCGGAGATTTCGCCAAGCTCGGCACCGGGCCGATCCCCTCGACCTCGACCGATTTCTATCCGGGTCCGAACACGCCGCAATATCCCTACGACAAGGCCAAGGCAGCCGCGCTGCTTGACGAAGCCGGCTTCAAGCCGGGCCGCGGCGGCACGCGCTTCTCGCTCAAACTGTTGCCCGCGCCATGGGGCGAGGACATCTCGCTGTGGTCGACCTTCATCCAGCAGTCACTGGGTGAGATCGGCATTCCCGTCGACATCGTGCGCAACGACGGCGGCGGCTTCCTCAAGCAGGTCTATGACGAGCACGCCTTCGACCTCGCCACCGGCTGGCATCAGTACCGCAACGATCCCGCCGTCTCGACCACGGTCTGGTATCGCTCGGGCCAGCCCAAGGGCGCGCCCTGGACCAACCAGTGGGGCTGGGAGGACAAGAATGTCGACAAGACCATCGATGACGCCGCGACCGAAGTCGACCCCGTGAAGCGCAAGGCGCTGTATGCCCAGTTCGTCAAGGAAGTAAACACGGAGCTGCCGGTCTGGATGCCGATCGAGCAGATCTTCGTCACCACGATCACGGCGAAGGCACGCAATCACTCCAACACCCCGCGCTGGGGCTCGACGAGCTGGCACGATCTTTGGCTTTCGACTTAAACCGATATCCGCCAAGATAGGTTCATGCGCATCCTTGGCCTTGCGGGGCGGCGGCTCGCTGCCTCGATCCCGACCCTTATCCTGATCCTGATCGGCGTGTTCCTGCTGCTGCAGTTCGCGCCGGGCGACACCGTCGACGCGATGATGGCGCAGATGGGTGGCGGCGATGCCGCGACCGCCAGGGAGCTGCGCAAATTCTACGGGCTCGACCTCTCGATCCCGACGCAGCTCGGCAATTATCTCTGGCGGCTGGTGCGGCTCGATCTCGGCTTCTCCTCGATCTACGGCAAGCCGGTGGCGTCGGTCATTCTGGAGCGGCTGCCGCCGACGATCCTTTTGATGACCGCATCGCTGTCCTTTGCATTCTTCTTCGGCCTCGTGTTCGGCGTGATTGCCGCCCGCGGCGTCAACCGCTGGCCGGACACGCTGATCTCCACCCTTGGCCTGATCTTTTATGCGACGCCGTCGTTCTGGTTCGGACTGATGGCGATCGTGGTGTTCTCGGTATACCTGCAATGGCTGCCGCCCGGCGGCTTCGAGGACATCGGCACGGTGCGAACCGGCATCTGGCGCGTGTTCGATATCGCAAGCCATCTGGTGCTGCCGACGCTGACGCTCGGGCTGATCTTCCTCGCGATTTACCTGCGCATCATGCGCGCCTCGATGCTGGAGGTGCTCAACCTCGATTATGTCCGCACCGCGCGCGCCAAAGGCCTCGACGAGACCCGCGTGGTGACGCGGCATGTGCTGCGCAATGCGCTGCTGCCGATGGTGACGCTGATCGGGCTGCAGGCCGGCACCATGCTCGGTGGATCGGTGGTGGTCGAAAGCGTGTTCTCGCTGCCGGGGCTCGGACGGCTTGCGTATGAATCGGTGGTGCAGCGCGACCTCAATACACTGCTCGGCATCGTGTTCGTCTCGGCGCTGCTGGTGATATCAGTCAACTTCGTGGTCGACCTGATCTATGCGCGGCTCGATCCGCGCATCACGGCGGGTTGACGCGATGGATGCGGTCAAGCGCTATTTCAGAAGTCCCGCCGCCGTCGCCGGCCTGATCCTGCTCGTGATCGTGATCGCGATGGCGATCTCGGCCGGCTTTCTCTATCCGCGCGATCCGCTGGCGCTGGCGGGGCGTCCCCTGATCTGGCCGTTCTCCAATCCGCGCTTCCTGCTCGGCACCGACAATTCCGGCCGCGACATCGCCGCCCAGATTTTCTACGGCGCACGCATTTCGCTTCTGATCGGCGGCGTCGCCACCGCCATTGCGATCCTGATCGGCATCCTCGTCGGCGCCTTCGCCGGCTATTATGGCGGCTGGGTCGACAATGTCTTGATGCGGATCACCGAGGCGTTCCAGACCTTGCCGAACTTCGTGCTGCTGCTGGTGCTGGTTGCGGTGTTTGGTTCGACCTTGACCACCGTCACCATCGCGGTCGGCGTGGTGTCATGGCCGGCGCCGGCGCGGCTGACCCGCGCCGAGTTCCTGTCGCTGCGCAACCGCGAGTTCGTCCAGGCCGGACGGACGCTCGGCATGAAAAACATCCAGCTCATCTTTGGCGAGATCCTGCCCAATGCGCTGCCGCCGGTGATCGTCTATGCCAGCGTGGTGATGGCCGTCGCAATCCTGCTGGAAAGCGCGCTCGCCTTCCTGCGGCTGTCGGACCCTAATGTGGCGTCGTGGGGCAACCTGATCGGCCTCGGCCGCGACGTGCTGCGGGTGCAGTGGTACGTCTCGGCGATTCCCGGGATTGCTATCCTCGTCACTGTGCTGGCGGTATCGCTGGTCGGCCAGGGCCTCAACGACGCGCTCAATCCGAGGCTGAAGGGCCGATGAGCGAGACCGAAGCCATCCTCTCGCTCGATCGCCTGAGCGTCCGCCTGCCTCGCGGCGCAGACCGGACGCATGCGCTGTCGGACGTGTCACTGGAAATCGCTTCCAACGAGATCCTCTGCGTGGTCGGCGAATCTGGCTCCGGCAAGTCGATGATGGCCAATGCCGTCATGCGGCTCTTGCCCAACGAGGTGAAGATCGACGGCGGGCGGGTGATGTTCGAGGGCCGCGATCTCTGCGCGGCCACGCTCGCCGAAATGCGCGAGGTGCGCGGTGCCGGCATTGCGATGATTTTTCAGGAGCCGATGACGGCGCTCAATCCGCTCCGCACCATCGGCGACCAGATCGCCGAGATGTTTTCGATCCATACTGACTTGTCGAAAGCCGAGATCGGCGACAAGGTGCTCGCTCTGCTCGCGGACGTCCGCATTCCCGATCCCAAGGTGGCGGCAAGGGCCTATCCGCACGAACTGTCGGGCGGCCAGCGCCAGCGCGCCATGATCGCGATGGCGCTGGCGCTCGATCCGAAACTGCTGATCGCCGACGAGCCAACCACCGCGCTCGACGTCACCACGCAGGCGCAGATCCTCAAGTTGATCCGCGACCTGCAGCAGCGCCGCAAGACCGCCGTCATGTTCATCACCCATGATTTCGGGGTGGTGGCCGAGATCGCCGACCGTGTCGTGGTGATGCAGCACGGCGTCATCGTCGAACAGGGCACAGCCCGCGCCGTCCTGCACCACCCGCAGCACGCCTACACAAAGCAGCTCATCGCCGCCGTGCCGCCGCTGAAAGCGCCGCCGCCGCGCGCGCTTGCAAGCGACAACATCCTGACGATCACGGACGTCTCGAAGACCTATCGCACCGGCGGCTTTCTCGGGCGCGGCGCCCGTGTCACGCCGGCCGTTCGGAACGTGTCGTTCAACCTGCCGCGCGGCGCCACGCTCGGCATCGTCGGCGAGTCCGGCTCGGGCAAATCCACACTGGCGCGCTGCATCGTGCGGCTGATCGATCCGGACCGCGGGTCCATCGTGCTCGATGGCAACGACTGGGCGAAGATGACGCGCGAAAAAGTGCGCCGCGAGACGCGCCATATCCAGATGGTGTTTCAGGACCCGTTCGGCTCCCTCAACCCGCGCCGCAAGGCGGCCGAACTGGTGGCGCAGGGCCCGATCGTGCACGGCACGCCGCGGCCGCAGGCGATCGCGGACGCGAAGGAACTGTTTTCGCTGGTCGGGCTCGATCCTTCCTCCGCCGACCGCTATCCGCACGAATTCTCCGGCGGCCAAAGGCAGCGCATCGGCCTCGCCCGCGCACTGGCGCTTAAGCCGGATGTGCTGGTGGCGGACGAGCCGGTGTCGGCGCTCGACGTCTCGGTGCAGGCGCAGGTGCTGAAGCTGCTTGCGGAATTGCGCGCGAGGCTGGGCCTATCCATTGTGTTCATCACGCATGATCTGCGCGTTGCGGCGCAAATCTGCGACCTCGTCGCCGTGATGAAGGACGGTGAAGTGGTGGAGTACGGTCTCGCGGGCGAGGTGTTCGGTAATCCGCAGCATCCGTATACGCGCGCGCTGCTCGACTCGATCCCCGGCGGGGAGTTTGCCAGGGAGCATGCGACGGAAGCGGTGTAGCTGCACTCGCTCTCCTCGACCCCGTAAGAGCGGGGCGAGGGAGAAGAGGGTCTCGCCCGCTCGCATCACGCCATCTCCCTCGCATCTCGGCGGCGGTAGACCAGCAGCATCAGCGGGGCCAGCTTGCGCAGGACGCCGTGAGCGACAATCGGTACCGGCTCGGTCAACGGCAGCGCCAGCTCGTTTTCCGGCACGCCGCGAACGGCTTTCGCGAGTTCATTGCCGAGCGGGATCGCTAGCGCCACGGCGCGGCCGTTGCAGCCGGTCCAGCCATAGGCGTTGGGACCGAGCTTATGGATGCGCGGCAGGAAATCCGTGGTCATGCCGACATAGCCGTTCCAGACGTAGTCGAAGGAGATCTCGCCGATCTGCGGCCACAGCCGCTGCAGCCGCTCGGTGACGCGCGCCTTGATCCGATCGACCTTGTTGCCGGGGCCGATCACCGCGCCGCCGGTGACGAGACGATTTCGTGCGTCATAGCGCGCGAAATAAAGTTCGCCATGGGTGTCCGACATTGCCTGCCGGCCGGGGATGATGGTCTTGCGGACATTATCCGACAGCGGCTGCGTCGCCATCTGCCAGGACAGCACCGGCATCACCTCGCGCGCGATGTCAGGCACCAGCGATTTGGAAAATTCGCCGCTATAGGCGTTGGTCGCCACCACCAGCGCACGGCCGGAGATTTCGCCCTTGGCCGTCTTCACCACCCAGCGATCGTTGCGGCGCTCGAAACTTTCGGCCGGCGAGCGCGCATAGATGCGCGCGCCGAGACCGAGCACGGTGCGCGCGAGACCACGGGCCAGCGCCAGCGGGTTGATGTGGCCGCCGGTCCTGTTCCAGAAGCCGCCGAACCATGCATCGGAGCCGAGCATGTCCCGCGTCTGCTCGCGCGAAAGCAGCTCAACGGGCGCACCGAACTTCGACCATTGCCGCACGCGACGTTCGGCGATCTTGATGCGGCCCGGTGAATGCACGGGTTGAACCCATCCGGCCTGTTCCCCCTCGGCATCGATGCCGTAGCGCCTCGTCACGTCGAAGAGATAAGAAGCGCTGTCGCGCAGCATGCCGACAAAACGTTCTCCGGCCTCGCCGTGCTTCGCAACAATGTCCTCCGGATCGGGCCGCGACAGTGTCGGGATCACCTGGCCGTTGTTGCGCCCGGAAGCGCCCCACCCCGGCTCCGCGGCCTCGACGATCGCGACATCGACACCGGCCTCGCGCAGATGCAGCGCGGTGGAAAGGCCGGTGAAGCCTCCACCGATCACGATCACGTCCGCCTGCTGCGTGCCGGTCAGTTCGGCCAATTCAGGCCCCGATGGCGTCATCGCGGCCCATAGGGACTCGGGCCAGCGGATGTTACTCATATTCATCGGTATCCTTTCTTGCAGGCGCCTGATCGTTCTGCTTAGTTTAGCCCCCTAACAAGCCCTGAGGAAATAACAGAGTGGCACTCAAAAACGTCATCGGGATCGATCACGCCGTGGTCATGGTGAAGGATCTCGACAAGGCCGCCGAGAACTACAAGCGGCTCGGCTTCACCGTATCGCCGCGCGGCACCCATAGCGCGCATATGGGATCGGGCAACTACACCATCATGTTCGATCCCGACTATATGGAATTGCTCGGCGTGCTCAGGCCGACGGAACATAACGAGCCGGCGCGGGCGTTTCTCGAAAAGAACGGTGAAGGCATCGAGCGTATCGCTTTCACCGCGGTGGATTCGGCGCGGGGCGCGGAAGAAATTCTCGCGCGCGGTTATATCCCTGTTGGCCCCACCGATTTCGAGCGGCCGGTGATGATGCCTGACGGGACCGAATCCGAAGCCAGGTTCCGGACCTTTCAATGGCCGACGGTGGAAGCGCCGGGCGGCGTGCGCATCTTTGCCTGCCAGCACAAAACGCGCGAGACGGTCTGGATTCCCGAACTGATGAAGCATGCCAACGGTGCGAAGCGCCTGAAGCAGGTGCTGATCGTCGCGCCGGAGCCGGCCAAGGAGGCCGCGCATATGTCCAAGCTGATCGATCGTGACGTTCGCAACGAGTCCGATGGCGCGATCGCGGTGCCCTCAGGTGGAGACCGCGCTGATTTCGTGTTCCTGACCAAGGATCAGCTCGGCAAGCGCTATCCCGGCGTATCGCTGGCGGGCCTGCCCGAGCGCGGCGGCGCGGGGCTCGTGATCGTGGCCGATATCGCGGCGGCAGAGAAGGCGCTGAGCTCCACCGGCGTCCGCAGCGCAAGCGGCGTGGTCGTGCCGCCCGCCGCCGGCAACGGCACCCTGCTCGCCTTCGTCAAGGCGTAGCCGGCAGCGCCAGCCGCGCTGATCGGGGAAGCCGGAACATGGCGAAGGGCAGAAGCGAAGCGGACAGCGATACGGCGGCAACCCGCCGTGGTCGCCCCCGTTCTGCTGAGACCACCAACGCCATTCTGCAAAGCGCCTACACGCTGATGGCGACGACGGGTCTCGCCGCCACCAGTATCGATGCGGTTGCGCGGCACTCCAACGTCTCGAAGATGACCATCTACAAATGGTGGCCGTCGCGCGAGGCGCTGCTGATCGACGCGTTCCTGAACCACGCCTCGCTGATGCTGCCGCTGCCGACCATCGGCGCGCCGGGGGAACGCCTGAGAAGCCACGCCGCGGCTTATGCGAAGGCGCTGCTGGGCGAGTTCGGCAGGGTACAGCTCGCGGTGATCTCCGAATGCATCTCGAACACGGGGTCTGCGGAGATTTTCTACGAGCGCTATCTCAGGTATCGACGAACCGCCCTGGTCGAACTGATCGCCGCCGGCCAGCAGGACGGAAGCATTGGCGCCGCCGGAACGCCGGAGGACCTGTACGACGCGATCTATGGCAGCCTGTTCTACCGCTACATCTTCGGAATCAAGCCGATCTCGCCGGCGCAGGCCCGCAATCTCGTCGACACCCTGCTGATGATCAAGAGCCGCTGACGCCGCCGGCCGCGTCAGTTCGCGCGCGGCGGAACCACGCCCACGTCTCCCGCGTCACGGCCCGATAGCCCTGCCCCCGGAACACGATCTGATCATCGACGATCCGGTTCAGCTTCGGCAGCGCATGAAACGGGATCGAAGGATAAGCGTGGTGCTCGACGTGATAGGGCATGTTCCACGCAAACCATCTCATGAGCATGCCGGTGTAAGTGGTGCGGGTGTTCTGAAAGGCGCTTCGCGTCCGTTCACAGCCGGTGTGTTCGGCGTAGAGATAGGGTCGCAGGAATAGCTGGCCCACAATGAGAGGAAGGATCCAGACCCAGAGCAGAAGCGTCGACTGAAGCGCAAGCGAGGCCAGCAACAGCGCGATATAGAAAGCGATATAAAGGCGTGCCTCCTTCACGACAATGTGGCGCTTGCCTGCCGGGATCCAGGGTGCGGAAGCGTCGCCGGTAAAGGCATGGCGAAGCATCAGTCTTACCCGGAAGCCGACCTGCCGAAGACCGGTATAGGCGATTGCGAGTTGCGTATCCGAGGCGGGGATCGGGCCAACCAGCAGTTCTGGATCCCGGTCCGGATCCTGCGTGTAGCGATGGTGGTCCCAGTGGAACAGGCAATAATATTCGTAAGGCAGTCCGATCGCGAATGAAGACAGATGGCCGAGTGCAAGATTGAGCGCTCGGCTCCGAAACGCGGTCTTGTGGGCGGTCTCGTGTACCACCATGAACAGGAAGGCTACGAAGTAACCCTGCACGGCGATCAGCGGCAGCGCCCAGGCCATGCCGTAGGTCGAGGACACCAGCCAGATCAGCGTACCGAAAACGCCGATTGCGCCGTAGTGGCTGACCGCGCGAACGATGCCGGGAAAGTTCGATCGCGCCGATAGCTCGCGGAGCGCGGCCGACGTCAGTGGCTTGTCTCCCGTTGCGGTAACTGCAGTGCTCATGGTCGCAATCGCCTCCAGGATGATTTCAACGCTGCAGCAGCGCCGAGATCTCGGCGTTGATGAAGGCGCGGTCTGCAGGATTGTTGATGGGATTTCCGGCACGGTGTCCGTGGACCGAGGGAATCGGATGGAGCTCGGCCGACTTTGCGTTGACGAGGCGGCCGATCTCCGCCTCATTGTCGCGCATGTCGAAGTAACGATCGGTCTGCCCCGGCATCAGCAGCACCCGCGCCTTGATCGCGGCGAGCGCACGGCCGACGTCGCCGCCGAATTCGGGACATTGGCTGATATCGCCGCGCTGCCAGATCCCGATCTGCGCCAGCAGATTGTTGGCGTCACGCCGCGAGAAGGCTTCGTCCCAGGCGCGTGCGAGGTAATCTTCCAGCGAATGGAAGCCGGCCTCGCGCCACACCTCATCCCGATAGAAGGCGTGCGACATCGCCCATCCGGCATAGACGCGCCCCATGGCGCGCAGGCCGGCGGAAGGTTTGCCGACGAAACGGCCATCCCTGAACATCGGGTCCGCGGTCAGGGCGGCCTTCACGCCCTCGAGGAACACGTGATTGTAGGGAGAGCATCGGGCACTGCCGCAGACGATGGCGGCGCGTTCCACCATGTCGGAATGGCAAGCCGCCCAGTGATAGGCTTGCATGCCGCCCATCGACCAGCCGTAGACGAGTGCGATGCTCGAAATTCCGAACTGCTCCAGCAGAAGGCGGCGCTGGACCGCGACCGCATCGTGATAGCTGATATCAGGAAATGGCGTCACGGCCGAATTGGACGGTGAAGAGGACAGGCCGTTGCCGAACAGATTCGGAATGACGATGAAATAGCGATCGGGATCCAGCCCGCCGCCACGTTGGATCAGCCATTCGGTGTCGTGGTGTTGCGCGCCAAAGGACGTCGGGTAGACAATCACGTTGTCCTTCCGCGCGTTCAGCGTGCCGTAGGTCTTGTAGGCGAGATGCATGGAAGGGAAGACGACACCTGACTGCAGAGGGACGTCTCCCGCGTCGAAGACCTGATAGTCGCCCTGGGTCGTCATGGAGCCATTCCGTAATTATTGTACCAATTGTACATTATTTAGATTGGATTGCAACGGATTTCACTACAGCGCAACGGCACCCTGCCCGCGCTCGTGAAGCCGTAAATGCAAATTGCGCCGCAGTTGCTTCTGCGGCGCAATTTCAAACGAAGTCAGGCGTTCGCGGGCTTGCCGCCAGCGATCATTCCGCCGGTGCTGCCGCCGGCACTTGCGCGCTGTAGTCCACGGCCGGACTGGCCTTCGTCAGCGCGAACAGCCCGGCCGCCATCACCGCATAAGCCAGCGCCACACCCGGCGTGACGCCGAGGCCGCCGCCGATGCCGACGGCTTCGCCGTGCATGAAGCCGAAATAGGTCAGGACGGCGCCGGCCAGCGCAAAGGCCGAGGCTTTAAGAAAATCGCGCTCGATCACGAACACACCGATCGCGCCGAGCACGAGGCCGGCGAGGATCGACCCGCCGCCCATCACTTCGAGCCCGTGATAGAGCACGCCCTGCTGCGGCAGCGCTGATATGGCGGCGGTCTTCACCGCATCGACCTTGTCGGCGGCGAGACCGCCGACCGCCTGAGCCGCCGTGATCGTCGAGCCGAGCATGGTGTCGATCTGCAGTTTAGCCCATGCGGCGAGATGCGGCGTCAGCGCCAGCACGATCGCCGGCGCATGCTTGACCGGCGTGGTCTGGAACGCCTGCGCGCCGATCAGCATGCCGATATAGAGCAGGATCGGCGAGATCGCGACCACAGGCACCAGCGCCAGCAAGACCGAGATGATGCCGAACCACGACAACAGCACCACCATCAGGCCGGTCGCCGCCGAATAGCCAATCCGGCCGCCCATCGCCTTCCAGCCGGGATGGCCGATATAGACGGCGTTGATGAAGGGATTGCCCATCAGGCAGCCGATCAGGCTGACGACGCCGTCGGCGGTTAGCACCCGCGTGGTCGGATATTCGTCGCCGGCGGCTTCCGCGCTCTCGACATTGTCCATGGCCTCGACGAGATCGTAGATGCCGAACGGGATTGCCGTAACGAGAATGATGCCGAGGAATTCGAAGCCGGAGAACACATGGCCGACGGCCGGCAACGGCACCGAAAAGCCGAAATTCGCAAAGGCATCGCCGACGCCCTTCAGGCTCAACCCGCCGAGCCCGAGACCGAACAGGTTCGAACCCCAGGCGATGATCATGCCGACGGCGATGGCGACGAGTCCTGCCGGCATGCCCCTCCAATATTTCACGCCGCCGAACCAGCTCACCAGGATGATGGCAAAGCAGACGAGGCCGATCTGCGGCGTCATATACATTTCGAGCGCCGGGCGCATCGAGATGAAGGTGACGGAGACGCCGGCCAGCGTGCCAAGCAGTGCCGCGCGCGGCGTGATCTTACGAATATACGGCGCGATGAAGCCACCGATCATCAGGATAAAACTCTGGAAGAACACCCAGACCAGACCGGCCGACCAGCCCTTGATCGGATCGCCGGTCTTGAGCGTGATCGGCAGCATGATCACGAAGGTGACGATGAACATGTGCGGCACGCTGACGCCCGAGGGCAGCGCGCAGACGTCGCTGCGGCCGGTCTTCTGCGCGAGCTTGTACGCAAGATACGCGTAATAGAAGGTGGACAGGCACATCATCAGGCCGAGCGCCGGCAGGATGCGGCCGAACACCAGTGAATCAGGCATCTTCAGCACGAAGCGCAACAGCCCGGTCAGCACCAGCATGTTGACGAGGATGTTGGTGCCGAAACCGAAAAAGGCGTTCCAGTCGCCCGGCGTCCACAAAACCGGCTTGAAACCTGATGTGGCTGATGTCCCCGTCATGCTCGTGCTCATCGTGATGTCCCCACTACTGCCGTTTTTGGAATCTCCGGTGAAAGTGCCTCCAGCACCGCGGCCGAGTCCGAGACCCAACCGAAGATGCCGCCCTGGGCCTTGATCATCTTAAGGCCCATCTCGTGAAACTCGGGAAAATAGGACGCGCAGCCATCGGCCAGCACCACGCAGCGATAGCCGCGGTCGTTGGCTTCGCGCACGGTGGTGTTGACGCAGACCTCGGTGGTGACGCCGCAGACCAGCAAGTTCTCGATGCCGTAGCGCTGCAACACGTCGCCGAGCTCGGTGGCGTAGAACGCGCCCTTGCCCGGCTTGTCGATCACGATCTCGCTGTCGAGCGGATACAATTCGGGAATGATGTCGTGGCCGGCCTCGCCGCGAATGAGAATGCGTCCCATCGGGCCGGGATCGCCGATGCGCAAGGACGGCGCGCCGCGCTCGACCTTGGCCGGCGGCGCGTCCGACAGATCGGGCAGATGACCCTCCCGGGTGTGAACGACCAGCATGCCGATCTCACGCGCCGCATCCAGCACCGCCGCAATCGGCTTCACCGCGCGCGCGAGCTGGCTGACATCATTGCCGAGCGTCTCGCCGAAGCCGCCCGGCTCCATGAAATCGCGCTGCATGTCGATGATGAGAAGCGCGGTCGCCGCCCAGTCGAGCTCGATCGGCTCCGGCTCCGCTCTGAGCTTTGCTGAGTTCGCCATGACGTACGCGCCCCGAACGAGAGAACTCTTCGGGAGAAGTCAAGCAAGGCGCGTGCCATTGTGTACAATGGCGGCAGGTGATCGGTCTGGAGAAAATCAATCGTATTGTCAGTCCGTTACTCGCGGATACTGATCCCGGCCCGCCTTCATCGAACGCATCGCGAGCGAGCAGTTGCCCATTAGCTGTGCATGCTGCGATTGCGCTTACCCGATCGAAAAACAGACGATCCGTCATTTCCTGTTCGTAGCTGTCCCAGCAACTGGACCAGCCAGGCAAGGCCGGCATCCATCATCGCCACCTTCGGAAGGACGACATTGATCGAGAAGCGTGGCAGTGGCAGCGGTGCCTTGACGGCGACGACATTGAATCGGGCGCCATGGATCTCCACGAACCGTTTTGGCAGCGCGGAGACCATTTCGGTTTCGGCCAGCACCGAGAGCGCAAAAATGAAATTGGGCGCGGTGAGCGCCACGCGCCGCGTCAGGCCTCTTTTCGCAAGTTCAACATCCACGAAGCCCGAGACATCACCGGTATGCGAAACGACGAGATGCTCCATCTCGCAGTAGCGCTTGAGGGTCAGGCCATGCTCGAACGAATGCCCCTTTCTAACGGCGATGACGAACTCCTCCTCATAGAGCTTCTGTTTATGGAAACGGACCGGAATATCGTCGAAGGGAATGATCGCGATATCCGTCGTTCGGTCTTCGAGCTCCTTCAACGCATCCTTCCATGCCAAATGAGGAGCGCTGAAGCCTTGCACCGGAAGAAGCTGCCGGATGCCGACATCGACACCCGGCGCCACCTCCCGCAGCGCCTCCAACAGCGAAGGCAGGATCACCGCCGAAACGCCATCCGGCGCGCCAATGACGAAACGGCGCGTCGAATGCCGTGGATCAAATGGCACAGCTGACGAAACCACGCCGCGGATATGCGCGAGAATCTCGGCAACCGAGGGCGCGAGTTGCAGAGCACGCTCCGTCGGAACAACGCCTTTCGGGGTCTTGAGAAACAAGGGGTCGCCCAGCAGCGTGCGCAGGCGGCCAAGTCCATGGCTGATGGCGGAGGGCGAAAGATGCAGCCGCTCCGCCGACCGGCCGACGTGACGCTCCTGAAAGACGATCTCGAACAGCACGAGCAGATTGAGATCGATCCGGGAAAGATCAGTTTGCTTCAGCATTATGATGAAATCATATCACTGGATTCATCACGATTGAAATGGGATCTGGGCTGCATCGCCGGTCTGTCGCCGGCCCCACGCGAATGGAAAGATACGGAAATGTTCAAATCAAACCGCTGGACGCGTTTGGCGTTAAAGGCCGCTCTCGCAATGCCGCTGTCGGCCAGCGCCGCACAGGAACCGATGCCGACAGGTTCGGAGCAGGAAGTTGCTGATCTGGTCAGGAAGACCGAAGCGCGGGCTTCGGCTTTCATGCGCGGCGACATGGACAAATGGGCCGGCCTGACGCGCATCGCGGACGATTTTACCCTGATGCAGCCGTTTGGGGGTGAAGCCAGCCGGGGCTTCGACATGAGTCCTGAGCGGCTGGCGCGGCTCGCCAGCTACTTCAGAAACGGCGACGCGAAAGTCGAACTGGTCCAATCCTACGCGTCAGGCGATCTGGCCGTCCTTGCCGTGATCGAACGTGAGCACGGCGAAGTCGGCGGCTTGCCGGATCAGGACTGGTCGCTGCGGGTGACGCTGGTCTATCGCAGGCAAGGCGCGGAGTGGTGGCTGGTTCACCGCCATGCCGACCCGCTCGTGCGCGACGTCGGGCTGGAGACGGCAGCCGCGCTTGCCCGGGGCGCAAATCTTGTCGGCCGGCGATGATCAGGCCTTTGCCCCCGGCGGCCGGAAATTCTCGATCAGCCGCAGCAGCACGCGCGCGCCGGCATCGGCGTCGGCGAGTTCGACATGCTCGGCCGGGTTATGGCTGATGCCACCGCGGCAGCGGACGAACAGCATGGCGACATCGGCAATGTCGATCATCGCCATGCCGTCATGGCCGGCCCCGCTCGGCAGTTCGAACACGGGATAATTTTCGGCCGCAACCGCTTCTGCCACCTGCGTTTTCAGCCATGGCGCGCAGGGCACGGTGCGGTTCTCGTGGGTGACGTCGATCTGCAGCGACAATTCGCGCCGTTTCGCAATCGCCTCGATCCGCCGCACGATCTCGGCCACCGCAAGCTTGCGGTGGCCGTCGGTCGGGGCGCGAATGTCCAGCGTGAAGGAGACCCGCCCCGGAATGACGTTGGTCGCGCCCGGAAGTGCGGTGATGGCGCCGACCGTTCCAACCAGGCCGGCGCTATCCGCCTTGCAGAACTCCTCGACCGCGACGATGCATTCGGCAGCGCCCGCCAGCGCGTCGCGCCGCAGCGCCATCGGCACAGTGCCGGCGTGTCCCGCCATGCCGGAGAGGTTCGCCGCCAGCCGCGTGGCGCCTGATATCGCCGTGACCACACCGACGGGCAGGTTCTGCTGCTCCAGCACCGGCCCCTGCTCGATATGCAGTTCGACATAGGCATGCAGTTCGCGGCGCGTCCGCGCCGCCGCACCAATATGGTCGGGATCGAGCCCGAACTGCACCATCGCCTCACGCATGGTGAGGCCGTTCGCATCGCGCGCCTTGAGCACGCTTTCGTCGAAGGTGCCGGCGACCGCCCGGCTGCCGAGCAAGGTGGAGGCAAACCGGACGCCCTCCTCGTCGGCGAAACCGACGACTTCGATCGCAAAAGGCAACCGCACGCCCCGCCGGTTCAGATCGGCGACGCAGGAGATGGCGGTGATGATCCCGAGCGGCCCGTCCCATTTGCCGGCGTCGCGCACGGTGTCGTAATGCGAACCCAGCATCAGGCAGGGCAACCCGGGACGTTCGCCCTCATAGCGGCCGCAGACATTGCCGACGGCGTCGAGATGCGCGGCCATGCCGGCATCCTTCATCCAGGACATCAGGAGATCGGCGGCCGTGCGGTGCTCGGGTGAAAGGAAGATCCGCGCCAGATGCTCGCCCGTCTCGGAAATCGCCCCAAGCTGACTGATCCGGCTTACGATTTCGTCGCCAAGCCGTGATCGCGCCGTCGCGCCAATGGCCGCCTCCGTCTTGCTCATGCCGTTCCAGTAAGCGCGCTTCGATCGGCGCATCTCGATGTGTGGGCGTGCCTTTTAACCCCTTCCCACCGTGCACTCAATCTGGCCGTGGGGCTCGTCGGTCGGCAGGAAAACGTCATTATTGTTATCCAGCCCGAATGCCGAAAGGTTTATCGGAATGAAGTGCATGTTCGGGCAGGCCATGCTGATTTCAGAGATTTCCGGCGCGGCTGCCAGCGCCGCCTCGCCCATCCGGTACAGGCTGTCCTGCACGCTCATGCTGTGGGTCGTGCTGAACACTTCGAGCACGGTGTCGAGAATCCGTGCATTGGCGGCGGGATAATTCGACGGCTTCGCCGACCATTTCCAAGATGCCACCATGCTGGTGGCGCACATCCGGTCGGCGGTCTCCGGCAGCGTGGTGTAGCGATCCCTGGGATAATTCTCCCAGCCGGACTGCGTCGACTTCATGAAGCCAAAGCCGTCGATACCGGACGTCAATACCGGCGGTCCCGTGCGGCTGGCGGCGACTTCGACGAACGGCTTGCCGTTGCTGTCGAGCACGAAGCTGTGGGGATGCGGCTTGCCGCCGAAACTGAGGCGACTCCATTTGGTCTCGTGCGCTGATATCGCAACCGAGGCGATCTGCGGATAGGTGTCGAGATATCGCTTCGCCAGCACGTGGCAGAATTCTTCGGTGCTCAGCCCTGTGTTCTCCCGGGCGACGACATTGACGATGTTCTTGATCGTATCCGTCGCCACCGAGGTGGAATTGTCGGCATGGGTATAGGCACGGGCAAAGTCGCCCTCGATCATCGCCTTCACGCTGAGCTGGCTGACTTCGTGGCGGTCGCCGTCCCGGTGAATCCGCACGACCCGGACGCGGCCCTTCCCGTATCTGTTTTTGATCAGCGGCACGTCAGACCTCCAGTTCAACCGTTTATTTTTCGGGACTCCGGTCGCCCGCTCTGATCCAATATTGAGCAACGTTCGTGCCAGTGGGCAAGATCTTGGGGGACAAGGTCTTTGGGGGACAGGCTTCTGGCACGCGCCTTGTATTAGCTTGAGTGGGCCTGAAGGCCCGCTACCTGGGGGGAAGTCCATGACCACAACCACCGAAATTCATCCGGTCGACCAGATCCTGCCGACGCCGCGGCTGCTGGCGCTCGGCCTGCAGCATGTATTGGTGATGTATGCCGGCGCGGTTGCCGTGCCTTTGATCATCGGCCGGGCGCTGAAATTGCCGCCGGAAGACGTTGCCTTCCTGATCAGCGCCGACTTGTTCGCCTGCGGCATCGCCACGCTGGTGCAATGTATCGGTTTCCCCGGCGTCGGTATCCGGTTGCCAGTGATGATGGGCGTGACGTTCGCCTCCGTCGGGCCCATGCTGTCGATGGCGGCAGCACCCGACATCGGCCTGCTCGGCATCTACGGCTCGGTGATAGCCGCAGGGCTATTTGCCATTGTCGCCGCGCCTTTTGTGAGCCGGTTGCTGCCGCTTTTTCCACCCGTCGTCACCGGAACCATCATCCTGGTGATCGGCATTTCCCTGATGCGGGTCGGCATTAACTGGGCCGGTGGCGGCCTGCCCACCCTGACCAAAATGATCGATGGCGTGCCGCACTCTTTCCCCAATCCAGGCTATGGCCAATTACAGGGGCTCGGCATTGCGCTGTTCGTGCTGCTGGTGATCCTCGGCTTGATCAAATGGGGCTCCGGCTTCGTCGCCAATATCGCGGTGCTGCTCGGCATCGTCGCGGGCGCCATTCTTGCGGCGGTCCTTGGCGTCATGCATTTCGAGAAGGTCGCCGCGGCGCCATGGGCCGCGATCGTGCTGCCGCTGCATTTCGGGATGCCGAAATTTCAGCTCGTCCCCATCATCACCATGTGCATCGTGATGATCGTGGTGATGATCGAGTCGCTTGGCATGTTCCTGGCGCTGGGCGAGATCACCGGCAAGGACGTCAGCCGCGACGCGCTGACCCGTGGCTTGCGGGCCGACGGCGTCGGCACGTTTCTGGGCGGGCTGTTCAACACCTTTCCCTACACGTCGTTCTCGCAGAATGTCGGCCTCGTCGGCGTCACGGGCGTGCGCTCGCGCTGGGTCACCATCGCGGGCGGCGGCATCCTGCTATTGCTCGGGCTGCTGCCGAAGATGGCGGCGCTGGTCGAAGCCGTGCCGCTGGTGGTGCTCGGCGGCGCCGGCCTCGTGATGTTCGGCATGGTGGCGGCAACAGGCGCGCGCATCCTCACCGCCGTCGACTTCAAGAACAACCGCCACAATTTGTTCGTGGTCGCCCTATCGGTTGGCTTCGGCATGATCCCGCTGGTTTCACCCAACTTCTTCAAGAACTTGCCGCACGACCTGCACCCGTTGCTGGAGTCCGGCATTCTGCTCAGCGCGCTGGTTGCGGTGACGCTGAACGCCTTCTTCAACGGTGTCAGCGGCAAGACGGCCGAAGCCGACGCTGCGTCGGCCGCGGCCTCGGCGACGCATTAGTGGCACTCCTCATCCTGAGGAGCCGCGCATGACGTGGCGTCTCGAAGGATGGGCCACATCGGGGCCTCATGGTTCGAGACGCCCGCTACGCGGGCTCCTCACCATGAGGGATAACGCCATCAGCTTCCTCGATAGGTCGCATAACTCCATGGCGTGACCAACAACGGCACGTGGAGATGGCCTTCCGGCTCGCTCACCGAAAAGTGCAACGGAATGCGATCAAGAAACGGCGGATCGGACAGCGGCACACCGCGATCGGCAAAATAGGCGCCGACGTGAAATGTCAGTTCGTAACGACCGATCGGGACCGGCCGGCCGCCGATCAGCGGCTGATCGGTTCGGCCGTCGCTGTTGGTGACGGCGCGTGCCACCACACGGGACTGGCCAAGATCGGATAGTTCGGTGAGTTCAACCGAGATCCCCGCCGCCGGCCTGCCGCTGTGGGTATCCAGCACATGGGTCGACAGGCGACCGTGCACCGGAAGCTTGTCCTCGGACGCGACGAGTTGATCGAGACGCAGCGCCGCGATCCGGCAGATTTCCCCGATCGAGGTCTGCGCCTCAGCCTTGGCATCGTTCGGCAGCCGGCGTTCGAAATCGCGCAGGATGGAATCGCGGGTGTGGCGGCGAACGCAGACGATGTAGGGAAAGCCGAATTTGGCGCGGTAGGCGTTGTTGACGCGCTCGAACGCCTTGAATTCGGCATCCGAAAGCCGATCGAGGCCGGCGCTGTTCTGTTCGGCGCCGGATTCCACGGTAAGACCCGCCGCGCGCTGGGTCCTGCTGGCGAGGTCGGGATGCGCCTTGATCAGCGCCAGCCGCAATTCGTCGGGCGCGCGATCGACCGCCGCCACCATCGCTGCGAATAGCTGTCCGACCCCCGCGAACGGCCGCAACGCGGCCGCCTGCCCCGCGACCCACGGCGAATGCTCAAAGACGTTTGCCAGCGCTGCGACGAAATCGTCCTTGCTGCAAACGTTTAAATCGGAAAGCTTCAACATGGCTTTCGACCTCACCCGATGTCGAAGGCATTGTCGGCGAGATGCGCCAGATTGGCGTGCCAGTGCTGCGCGATCTGCAGCCGCGTCGGTACCCAGACTCGCTCGTGCTGTCCGATATAGTCGAGAAAGCGGATCAGCGCCGCTGCGCGGCCGGGGCGGCCGACGACCCGGCAATGCAGGCCGACCGACATCATCTTCGGCGCGGTTTCGCCTTCCCTGTAAAGGACGTCAAAGCTGTCCTTGAGATAGGCAAAGAATTCATCACCGCCGCCAAAGCCCTGCGCGTTCACAAAACGCATGTCGTTGGCGTCGAGGGTGTAGGGAATGACCAGATGCGGTTTCGACCCGCGCGCCCTGATCCAGTATGGCAGGTCGTCAGCATAGGAGTCGCAGAGATAAAGCAATCCGCCGGCTTCCATCAAGAGCCGCAGCGTATTGATCGAGGAACGTCCCGTGTACCAGCCGAGCGGGGGCGCGCCGGTGGCCTCGGTGTGGATGCGGATCGCCGCCGCGATCTCGACGCGCTCCTCGGACTCCGACATGTCCTTGTGCTCGATCCATTTCAGGCTGTGGCTGGCAATGTCCCAGCCGGCCTCCTTCATGGCGGCGACCACATCCGGGTTTCGCTTCAGCGCCATCGCGACACCGAACACGGTCACCGGCAAATTGCGTTCGGTGAACATCCGCCACAGCCGCCAGAAGCCGGCGCGCGAGCCATATTCGAACATCGATTCAATATTGGCGTGGCGCTGGCCGGGCCAGGGCTGCGCGCCCAGCACGTCTGACAAAAAAGCTTCCGACGCGCGATCGCCGTCGAGAACATTGTTCTCGCCGCCTTCCTCGAAATTCACCACGAACTGCACCGCGACCCGCGCGTTGCCGGGCCACCCGGGATCGGGCGGGTTGCGCCCGTAGCCGCGGAAGTCGCGCGGGTAAGCCGGCGCGGCCATGGCTTATATTTCCTCGAAGCGAATTTTCTGCGCGCCCTTCCACAGCACGGTCTTGCCGAACGCGGTCAGGTTCTCCAGCCCCGAGGTCAGGGTGATGAAGTGATTGCCCGCGAGCTGGCCCATCTTGCTCGCAAAGTGCACACCGCCATAGGCCAGCAGGATTTCGGTTTCGCTGATGCCGCCGGGATAGAGAATGATCTGGCCGGGCGCGGGATAGCTGGTGTGGTTCTCGTAGGAGACGCCGAAATCGAGATCGCCGAGCGGCATCCAGACACCCTCGCCACTCCAGCGCACGTGGATCGCCTGGCTCTCGAACGGCATCGCCTTGCGAAAGGCAGCGACCGTCTTCGGCGCCAGTTGCTCCTCGAAGCGGGCCTGGAAGGTGAATTCACCGGCACGGACAATCAGTTGGCTCATCGATCTCTTCTTCTGGATGTATTTTTACGAAGTGGTTCGCGGTATCCATTGCAGCCGGGATTAATGGAAGCAAGAGCCATTCCGGCAACCGCCCCGCATTTGGCAAGCCGAATCCACTCGCTTCACGCGTCCTTGGCATGCGGCGCCAGCACCCCCTAAACGCTTGCTTTCCCTTGGTGTTGTGCGTTTCATTCCAGTCAAACATCAAGCGACCTCAGGAACACCCATGCCCGCAAGAATCATCGGAATGATCGGCACCCAGCAGGAAGGCGTCGCGGTTCACCTCATCAAGGGGCAGATATCGCGCCAATGGGTGATCGATTTCACCCGCCTGCACGAGCAGTGGAACTACGATTCCGTCCTGGTCGGATATTACGCGTCCGCCGCCGAAGGTTTTGCCATCGCGCTCTATGCGGCCGACCACACCGAGCGGATCAAGTTCCTGATCGCGCACCGGCCGGGCTCGGTGGCGCCGGCCTTGGCGGCGCGGCAGGTCGCGACCTTCGACCAGCTCACGCAGGGCCGGATGGCGCTGCATGTCATCGCCGGCACCAGCGACGCGGACCAGGCCAGCGAAGGCGACTTCCTGCCCAAGAACGACCGCTACCGCCGTGCCGGCGAGTATCTGGAGGTGATGCGGAAGCTCTGGACCAGCGACAGTCCGATCAACCACCACGGCGAGTTCTACCGCGTCGAGGGCGGCTATTCCGACATCAAGCCGTATCAGCAGCCCTGCCCGCCGCTGTTCTTCGGCGGTTCATCGGAAGGCGCGCTGGAGATGGGCGCGAGGCACTGCGACGTGTTCGCGATCTTCGGCGAGCCGCTCAAGGAGACGCGGGAGCGGATCCAGGATTTCCGCCGGCGTGCGGCGGCCTTCGGGCGCAGCGTCGGCTTCAACATGTCGCTGCGGCCGATCATGGCGACGACCGAGGGCGCAGCGTGGGACAAGGCCAACGCCCTGCTGGCGGATGTCGAGCGCAAGACCGGCGCCGCGCCGCAGCCGACCAACCATTCCGCCGAACGCCTGCTCGGCTACGCCGCCCGCGGCGACGTCCATGACCAGCGGCTGTGGATGGGGATCGCACGCGCCACCGGCGCACCCGGCAATACCTCATGCCTGGTCGGAACGCCGGAGCAGATTGCGGCGGCGGTGCTGGAGTATTACCGGCTCGGCATTCATTCCTTCCTGCTGCGCGGCTTTGAGAATCCGCACGACACGATGGCGATCGGCCGCGATCTCATTCCACTCATCAAGGCGGGTGCGCTGGAGATCGACCAGCAGGCCGAAGCGGCCGAGTAGAACTTCACCCGAATAATTTGCAGACACTCAAGATGCCGGCGTAATGCATTGGAGCCCAAGAAGAAAACGCATGAAAGAAATTGCATGAAGGCCGTGGTTGTCGAGAACTACGATTCGATCGACGGCATCTCAATCAAGGAGATTGATACGCCCGGCGTTTCCAAAGGCTGCGTCCGCGTCAAGGTCGGCGCCGCGGCGGTCGGCTTCGTCGATGGGTTGAAGGTGCAAGGACTTTATCAGACCAGGGACCCCCTGCCGTTCGTGCCGGGAACGGAGTTTGCCGGCATCGTCGACGCCGTTGCCGACGACGTCACCGCGTTCAAGCCTCATATGCCGGTGATCGGCATGACCCGTTCCGGCGCGCTCGCCGAATACATCTCGGTACCGTCAGCGGCGCTCAAGAGCCTGCCGCCGCAGGTTCCCTTCGAGGCCGGCGCGTCGTTTCAGGCCAACTATCTGACCGGGCTTTACGCGCTGGATGCCCGCGCGTCGCTGCGCGAAGGCGAGATATTGCTGGTGCTGGGCGCGGCCGGCGGCGTCGGCATCGCCGCCGTTCAGATCGGCAAGCTGATGGGCGCGCGGGTGATCGCCGCCGCCTCGACGGCGGAGAAGCGCGCCTTCGCAGTGCGGTTCGGCGCCGATCAGACCATCGACTACACCCGGGCGGATCGGCGGGATACGCTCAAGGAATTGACAGGCGGGCATGGCCCGGACGTGATTTTCGACCCCGTCGGCGGCGAAGTGGCGCTGCAGGCGTTTCGCTCGATTGCCTGGCGCGGACGGCATCTCGTTGTCGGGTTCGCCTCGGGCACCATTCCGGCGCTGGCCTTCAACCTGCCGCTGCTCAAGGGCGGCGCACTGCTCGGCGTCGATCTCGCCCAGATCCAGAAGCGGGAGCCGGAGACCCATGCGCGCCTGATGGCGCAATTGTTCGACTGGCTGGCATCGGGCCAATTGCAGCCCGTGGTCGGCAAGGTCGTGCCGTTCGCGAATTTCCGCGAGGCGTTCAAGACCATGCAGTCGCGATCGGCGCTCGGCAAGATGATCGTCAAATTCGGCTGAAGTGACGCATCGATGCAGGATACGAACTGATGCCTCCGGAAAATAGCAATAAATCGCGCCGCCTGATGCATACGCGTTTCGTCGAATGCGAAGGCTTTCTGCGCGACGACGGGCTCTGGGAAGTCGAGGCGTGGCTGCGCGACACAAAACCCTTCACCCAGCGTGCCGACCGCTTCCGCGGTGAACTGAACCCGGGCGATCCCGTGCACGATATCGGCCTGCGGCTGGCGATCGACGAGGACATGACCATCCGCGAGGCGGAAGCGATGATGCGCGCCACGCCGTATCCGACCTGCGTCGAGGTCGAGCCGATCCTTAAGCGCCTGATCGGCGAGCGCATCGGCCCGGGCTGGCGCGAAACGATGCGGCGCAAGATCGGCCGGCTCGAGACCTGCACGCATCTGATGGAATTGCTCGGCCCCGCCGTGACCACGCTGTACCAGACCATGTCCTACGGCAAAGAGCCGGAAGGCCGCGACACGCTGGAGAACCAGCAGAACTCCGGCGAGCGTCCGTTCTTCATCGGCGGCTGCCATTCCTGGCGCACCGACGGCCCGATCGTCGCTGCGATGTTCCCGCAGTTTGCGACCAAGCCGGCAGCGAAGGATTAGGCGCGATAAGGATCAGGCGGCCCAGGGCATCCACGCCTGCCGCGCGATTGTTTCCGCTCGGCCGCATCTCACAGCTTGACAATTTTATCACCTGTAATTGTATTGCCCTGGATATCATTCTTTGCGCGATTGCCTGATTTAATCCTTTTAACCAAGCCATTGGTGGCCCGATTTCCCGCTTCGATCCCCACGAGCACGGAGCCGATGTGGCCATAGGTGAGGATTTCATGTCCAAGTTGAAGGCGGTGCTGCTCTGGTGTCTGAAGGCCGTCTTGTTCAGTGCGGCGCTGGCCTTGGTCGTAGCGATCTTCGGCCACCGAGCTGCGATCGATGCGGTCTACAAGAACGTCGAGGACATCCTGGATGGTGAGATGCCCCCCACGGTCGTTTCCTTCCAGTCCGGTCCCGAAATTGTCAGCACGATCGGCGGCAGCGGCGAAGGGATGAATTGCAGCCTGCCACCCGGCCTGGATATCTTCTTCGACAGCAGCGAGGACGCAGCGGGCAAGCGCCATCTGGTGCGGCAGCGTTTCAGGCAAGCCTGCGTGTTTCACGATCTGTGCTACCGGCACGGCCTGGCGACCTATGGCTATAATCAGAACGATTGCGACCGGGTTCTGCAGAACCAGGCTTTCCGCTTGTGTCTGTATGTCCGCAACGACGGCCCGCAGAAAGACGTCAGCGACGCGGAGCGCAATGCACGCAACGCCGAAAGGTGCCAGACCGATTCGAAGATGATTCTGGCGGGGGTGAGCCTCGGCGGCCATAAGCCCTACCGGGCATGGGACCGTTCCACCTTCTTCGAATTCGAGTCAGATCCGTCGCGTTCAAACGGATTTACGGTAGCGCGGGTGGTCGACCACCCCTTCAAGTTCGTTGATGGGTTGAAGGCAAAATATGCCGGCGAATCCGATCAGGTCATTCTGACGTTCATCAACAACCGGTCCAACCTCGCCGTCACCTGCGCGACTTGCCAAGACCTGATCCTGCAAAAATGGACCAGACTTCCCGAAGAGGCGAGCGATGAAATGAAATCGGTGGGCATCACCAGCCTTCCGCAAGCCCTTCTTACCAATCAAGACCTCAAACTGTCGGCAACCGGCCCGGTATGGCTACCGCCGCGCCGCCGCCACGGGGCACCGCATTTGCTGATCGATGGTACAGGCAAGAACCATCTGATCTGGGTAAGCCGCAACAATCCGGAAAACACCATCTCCTGCATAGTACTGGCAGATGCGGCAAAGCTGCTGACCTATACATTACCGCAACGAGACTTTTGTAACGAAGGCGCGCGTTCTCCGCTGAAAATGGTGGAAGTCGACATGTTTTCGACCTCGCCGCTTCCGGTGGAGATTCCCGGGGCGCCTGCGGAGGACAGCATTGTCGCGACCGGATTGAGCGCACAGAAATTGAGCGCGCAAAAGAAAGCGGATCACAGCCTGAGCTTCTGCGCGAAGTCGGCCATCAGACCCGTCAATCGAAGCGTCAAAAACGATGATCAGGCGAATTGCATCGCCTTTCCAGACGAGGAGACCTCGAGCGGAAAAGGGCTCGGCGCATTCCAGAACTTTGCGGTGGTCCGGCCAGGACAGCAGATTTTCTTTGCCCGCGACATGCGGCCTTCGGAGGCCCCGCTGAAGTATCTCTGGCAGTGGATGGGCGGCAATGCCTACTCGACCAGCGGCGTCATGCTGATTGTGGACGCCGCCGCACCGACGGCACCAAAACTCAGAATAGTCCCCTTCGACATCCCGGACCTTTTCGATCCGATGATGCCGATCTCGCGAACAAAAGATGATCTGCGGTTTCTCAGCCTTCGGACTTCCGACGAGAAGGTCGGCGTTCACATCATCGACTTTGCCAAGAATGATCCGGGCGTCGAAGACGTCAACTTGACCATGAACGGAACCAACATCCGTCTGGACAAGTCATGGGCATTCCGGCCCGTGCAGGTGCTGGAAACCAGGGACGCCAACCCAAAGACCAAACTCGTGTTCTCGCGCGGAAAGATCGCAGTCGAGCCGGGCAAATCCGTCGACCCGAACGCAAATGTTGAAACGGTTCGTCTGGAGACCCTGGTGTTGGAGCGAGATGCTGCGGCCCCGCCGGACAAGCCATTCCTGGTGACAGGCGGCGCCTCGTGCACGGTGAAATACACGTTCAAAGCAAACCAAGACTATCCCTGTCATCGCACTTTCGACCCGAATCGTCCCATGCGTTCTTCCCCCGCAGCGAAGATGCAGGCATCGCAAGTGCTGATCGGACATTTCGCAGGGGGTGACGGACATGGCATCGCCTTCCCCGACGCCTGCCTGAAAGAGCCGATCGTATTGCGGCCAACCGGCGGAGCCGGTGGTTTCGTTCCAGCCAAGCAAACCGTTGGCGTGAAGACCAACGTCGAACGCGACGTCGTTTGCAAACCCATCAGCACTAACGCGTACGTGGCCAACGCCATGGGTGGCGAAGCATCACGGGATTAATGACGGCGGGCTGATCTGACGAACGACGCACCGCCGGCACGGCATCGATCAATCCGGCTTGTGCCCGCTTTCACCTCAGTGCCGCCGAGGACCGACGCGCGGCCGCGAGGCGCGGGACTCTGGCGCCACCCGTGCCCGGCACGGGTCATCCACAGATGGTATTCCCTCAGAATAGATATCTGAGATATCACTTATTGACACATTAACATCAATACTTAGGATGCAGAAATGACGTCCAATATGGTCCCTGTTCTCACCGGCGAGGCAGACTGATGATCACTGCGGCTCAACTGCGGGCTGCCAGGGTGCTCCTCGGCATCGATCAGCGTCGGCTCGCGGAACTATCGGGGCTTTCGGTGCCGACCATCCAGCGGATGGAAGCGAGTGAGACCATGATTCGGGGCAATGTCGATTCGCTGGTGAAGCTGATCACCGCGCTTGAGGATGCCGGCATCGAATTGATCGACGATGGGGCGAACAGCGACGGCGGCGGGCGCGGCGTGCGGCTCAAGGCAGCTTCTGAACGAAACCATCCGGAAGATCGGGCGGAAAACGAGGCATCGAGCGGAGCGAGGGCGCGCAAATAATGTCGGCCGTCGCCCTGCAAATGGTCTGTGTCGCCGGACTGCTCGGGTTGGCCGCGCTGGCGATCGTTCTGAGCCGGTCGAAGATCTCCACACCTGTCATCTACGGCGCGACACTGGCCGTATCGGCGATTGCATTGATCGGCGCGTTGCGCTTCCTGATCGGCGGCGCCGCTGATGCCACCACCCTCACCCTGCCGGTCGGTTTGCCGTGGCTTGGCGCGCATTTCCGCCTCGATGCACTGGCGTCGTTCTTCCTCGTCGTCATCAATCTGGGTGGGGCGTCGGCAAGCCTCTATGGCCTCGGCTACGGCCATCATGACCCCGCGCCGCACCGCGTGCTTCCGTTTTTCCCCGCCTTCCTGGCCGGCATGAACCTCGTGGTGCTGGCGAACGATGCCTTCTCCTATCTGCTGTGCTGGGAGTTCATGTCGCTGGCGTCGTGGGCGCTGGTCATGGCGCACCACCGCGAGCCCGGCAACGCCAAGGCCGGTTATGTCTATCTGGTGATGGCAAGCTTCGGCACCCTCGCGTTGCTGCTCGCGTTCGGCCTGCTGGCGGGGCCGGCGGGAGACTACGGATTTGCAGCCATCCGCGCCGCGCAGCACACGCCCTATGCGGCGACGCTGGTGCTGATCCTGATGCTGCTCGGCGCCGGCTCCAAGGCCGGCCTCGTGCCGTTACATGTCTGGCTGCCGCTCGCCCATCCGGCCGCGCCGAGCCACGTGTCCGCGCTGATGAGCGGCGTCATGACCAAGGTCGCGATCTACGGTTTCATTCGCGTCATGTTCGATCTGCTGGGACAGCCGAACTGGCCGGCGAGCGTGATCGTGCTGTTCCTCGGCAGCATCACCGCCGTCATGGGCATCCTTTACGCCATGATGGAGAAGGATCTGAAGCGCCTCCTGGCCTACTCTACCATCGAAAATATCGGCATCGTCTTCGTCAGCCTCGGCCTTGCCATGGCGTTCCAGGCCAACGGACTGAAGGCGGCGGCCGCGCTCGCCTTCACGGCCGCGCTGTTTCACGCGCTCAACCACTCCTTCTTCAAGAGCCTTCTGTTCTTCGGCGCCGGCGCGGTGCTGACCGCTACCGGCGAGCGCGACATGGACAAGCTCGGCGGCCTCATTCACCGCATGCCGATCACGAGCTTCGTCGTTCTGGTCGGCTGCGTCGCGATCTCGGCGCTGCCGCCGTTCAACGGCTTCGTTTCGGAGTGGCTGATCTTCCAGGCCGTGCTGCTGAGCCCGGAACTGCCGCAATGGGCGCTGAAGATCATGGTGCCTGCGGTCGGGGCAATGCTGGCTCTCGCCGCCGCGCTGGCTGCGGCCTGTTTCGTCAAGACCTACGGCGTGGCCTTTCTCGGCCGGCCGCGCGGCCCGGCGGCGGAAGCAGCGCATGAAGTCGATCGCTTCTCGCTCGCGGCCATGTTCATCCTCGCCGCGCTCTGCCTGCTGGCCGGTATCCTGCCGGGGCTCGCGATCGACGCGCTAGCGCCGGTCGCGACCCAGATCCTCGGCAGCCGCATGCCGGCCCAGGCGGGTCAAGCCTGGCTTTCGATCGTGCCGATTGCCGAGAGCCGCAGCTCATACAATGGACTGCTGGTGATGGTGTTCATCACGCTAGCCGCATCCTTGGCGGTTTATTTTATCCATCGCTTCGCCTCGCACGCGCTGCGACGGGGACCGGCCTGGGGATGCGGTTTCTCCGACGCAACGCCCGCCGCACAGTATTCGGGCGTCAGCTTTGCGCAACCGATCCGCCGCGTGTTCGGCACGCTCGTGTTCCACGCCCGCGATCACGTCGATATGCCGCCACCGGGCGACGTCCGCCCGGCACGGCTACGGATTGAACTGCACGACCTGGTCTGGAACGGAATCTATGCGCCAATTGCGGATGCCGTCGGCTTTTCATCCGGCCGACTCAATCGCCTGCAGTTCCTGACCATCCGGCGATATCTCAGCCTGGTCTTCGCCACCCTCGTCACCCTGCTGCTGGTGCTCGCGATATGGTCGTGATCTCGGACATCATCGTGCAAGGCGTGCAGATGCTGCTCGTGCTGCTGCTCGCGCCGCTCCTGACCGGCTACGTGCGCAAGATCAAGGCCCGCCTGGTGCGCCGCCAGGGGGCCTCGGTCTTTCAGCCCTATCGCGACCTGCTGCGGCTCCTGCGCAAGGAAGTGGTGCTCGCCGACAACGCGTCGTGGCTGTTCCGCGTGACGCCCTACATTACCTTCGCGGCGATCTGGGTTGCCGCGGCGCTGGTGCCGACCTTCGCAACCGGGTTGGTATTCAACTGGACGGCCGATCTGATCGCCATCGTCGCGCTGCTCGGAAGCGCACGCTTCTTCCTCGCGCTCGCGGGGATGGACGTCGGCACCAGTTTCGGCGGCATCGGCTCCAGCCGGGAGGTGATGATCGCAGCGCTTGCCGAGCCCGCGATGCTGCTGATCGTATTCTGCCTGGCGCTGGTCGCCGGTTCGACGCAACTCTCGACCGTGTCGCACTTCCTGGCGTCGTCCTACGTGGGCTTGCGGGTGTCGCTCGGCATGGCGCTGGTTGCGCTGTTCATGGTGGCGATCGCGGAGAACGCGCGTATCCCGGTCGACAATCCGGCCACGCACCTCGAACTCACCATGGTTCATGAGGCGATGATCCTGGAATATTCCGGACGCCACCTCGCAATGATCGAACTCGGCGCCTTCCTCAAGCTGCTGCTCTACATCTCGCTGATCGCCTGCGTATTCTTCCCCTGGCAGATCGCGCTGTACGGCAGCGGTACGTTGTCGTACGCGATCGGCGCCGGCGCCTACATCGCCAAACTCGCGCTTGCCGGATTCCTGCTCGCGCTGTTCGAGACCGCCACGGCGAAGATGCGGGTATTTCGCGTTCCGCAGTTCCTCGGCGCGGCGCTCATGCTGGGCCTGCTCGGCACCCTGCTGCTGTTCGTCTCGAGGAGTTTCTGATGCAGATGCACAGCCTCGCCTTCGACATTTCCCACACGCTGGCCGGCGGACTGGTGCTGATCAGCCTGATGATGCTGTATCAGGACCGGCTCTATTCACTGCTCAACGTATTCGCGCTCCACGCCCTGGTGCTGTCGCTCTCGGTTGCCTGGCAGGCCTTCATCCAGGATGCGCCCCATCTCTACGTCACCGCGGTCATCGCCCTGGTGTTCAAGGCGATCGTGATTCCGGTAGCGTTGCACCGCATCGTCAAGCAGCTCGGAATTCACCGCGACATCGAATCCGCGGTCGGCATCGGTCCGACCATGCTGGCCGGAATGGGGCTCGTCGCCCTCTCGCTGGTTCTCATGCTGCGGGTGACGAGCGACGCCGACCCGCTCGCGCGCGAAGATCTCGCCTTTGCGCTGTCGGTGGTGCTGCTCGGACTTCTGGTCATGGTGACGCGCCGCAACGCGGTCAGCCAGGTTGTCGGGTTCATGTCGCTTGAAAACGGACTGGTGCTGGCGGCGACCGGCGCCAAGGGCATGCCGCTGGTGGTCGAGATCAGCGTCGCCTTCTCGATCCTGATCGCGTTCATCGTGATCGGCATCTTCCTGTTCCGAATCCGCGAGCGCTTCGATTCGGTTGACGTCTCCGCACTCGACGACTTCCGGGGCGAACGCCGATGACCCTTTCCTTCTTCAATCCCGTCACCGCGGTCCTGGTGATCCCGATCTGCTCGGCGGCGCTGCTGGCCGCCCTGCCCGGCTACCGTGTGACGGCGCGGCTGAACGTCGTGGCGAGTTTGGCGACCTTCCTGTCCGCACTCTCCCTGTTCGTGATCGAGCGGCCTGCCCCCGGGCCGTACGTGCTGATCGACGATCTGAACATCGTCTTCATTGTGCTCAATACCTTCGTCGGATTCACCACCAGCATTTTCAGCGCGAGCTATATCGCGCATGAGCTCGATAGCGAGCGGCTGACGCCGGTTTACCTGCGCTTCTACCATGCCATGTACCAGACCATGATGTTCGGCATGAATCTCGCCTTCGTGTCGAACAATATCGGTTTGATGTGGGTGGCCGTCGAGCTCGCGACGCTGACGACGGTGCTGATGGTCGGCATCTATCGCACCCACGCCGCGCTGGAAGCGGCCTGGAAATATTTCATCCTGGGCAGCGTCGGAATTGCGCTCGCCTTGTTCGGCACTATCCTGGTCTACATGGCGGCGCGTCCGGTCATGGGCGAAGGCCAGGACGGCATGATCTGGACGTTGCTGGTCGAGCGCGCGGCGAATTTCGACGCGGCCCTTCTCAATGTTGCCTTCGTATTCCTGTTTCTCGGCTACGGCACGAAGGTCGGCCTCGCGCCGCTGCACGCCTGGCTGCCTGACGCGCACGCCGAAGGCCCGACGCCGATATCGGCCGTGTTGTCGGGCCTCTTGCTGAACGTCGCGCTCTATGCGCTGCTGCGCTTCAAGATATTGCTCGCCGCCAACCCGGCCTCAATTGCCCCCGGACCCCTGATGGTGACGATGGGCCTGGTCTCGCTGATCTTCGCCGCCTTCATGCTGTACCGGCGGCGCGATATCAAACGCCTGTTTGCCTATTCCTCGATCGAACACATGGGCATCATCGTGTTTGCGTTCGGCATGGGCGGTCCGCTCGCCAATTTCGCCGGGCTTCTGCACATGGTGATGCACAGCCTGACCAAGTCGGCAATCTTCTACGCCGTCGGGCACATTTCGCAGATCAAAGGGACGCAGCGGATTTCGAGGATCCGCGGCCTGACGGTGACCCATCCGGCGCTCGGCTGGGGGCTGGTGGTCGGCGTCGTCGCGATCGCCGGACTGCCGCCGCTCGGGATCTTCATGAGCGAATTTCTCGTCGTGAGTTCGACCTTTGCAAGGCAGCCGTTGCTTGCGATCGTGCTGGTGTTCGGGCTGTTGCTGGCCTTCGGCGCCCTGACGTTGCGCCTGACCAGCGTCGCCTTCGGCGAGCCGCGCGGCAGTACGGCCCCGACCGACGCCTCGTACATTCCGATGTTTGCGCATCTCGCACTGGTTCTGGGCGCAGGGATTTATCTTCCCGCTCCGCTGGTGGTTTGGTTCCAGCACGTGGCTCAGCTCCTTGGATAGGGACGAACTGATATGCCTTCGCTGATCGATCTGACGCTGGAGGGCCGCAAGGTCGGGCAATACGGCCCGTGGCCGCGCGTTGCGGTCGATGCTTCGGTATGGATATTTGCGGCGAGCGAGCTGGCGCATGGACGCTGGAGCCTGCTCGGACTCTGGGGCGAACCCGCAACGGTGCACATGGCGATCATGGATGGACAGACCGCGGAAATCGCGGTCGTCAGCCTGGAATGCCCCGACCGCACGTTTCCCTCCGTCGGCAAGCATCATCCACCGGCATTGCGGCTGGAACGCACCATCCACGACCTGTTCGGGCTATCCGCCCAAGGCTCGCCCGATGCCCGCCCCTGGCTCGACCACAACCGCTGGGGCGCGCGCTTTCCATTGGGAGGTCGCATCGACGCATTGCCGAAGGCGGCGCCCTACCGTTTCCTCGCCGCGGAAGGCGACGGCCTGCACCAGATTGCGGTCGGCCCGGTGCATGCGGGCATCATCGAGCCCGGACATTTCCGCTTTACCGCCAGCGGCGAAACCGTGGTCCGGCTGGAACAGCGGCTGGGATACGTCCATAAGGGCATCGACGGGCTGATGACCGGCGCCACCCTCGCGCGCGGCGTTCAACTCGCCGGCCGCACGTCGGGCGACAGCACCGTAGCTTACGCTTACGCGTTTTCGCGCGCGGCCGAAGTCGCCCTGGATCTCGCCGTGCCTGACCGAGCCGTGTTCCTGCGCGCGCTGCTCGCAGAACTCGAACGGCTCGCCAACCATCTCGGCGACATCGGGGCCGTCTGCAACGATGCCTCCTTCGCATTGATGCACGCGCATTGCGGCGTGTTGCGCGAGAGCGTACTGCGCGCATCAGCCGCCGCCTTCGGCCATCGCCTGATGCGCGACATCATCGTGCCCGGCGGTGTCAGCCGCGACATCGGCAATGGCGGGGCGGAGACCATCCAGGCCACGCTGGACAATATCCGCCTGCGCTTTCCCGCGCTTGTCGAACTCTATGACAACACAGCTTCGCTGCAGGATCGCACCGTCGATACCGGAACGCTCAAGCCGCCGCTCGCCCGACAATATGCCGCCGGCGGCTATATCGGCCGCGCCTCGGGCCGGTCGTTCGATGCGCGCCGGACGCTGGCCTATCCGCCGTATGACGTCTTGCGTTTCGACGTGCCTGTCCTCAGCGAGGGCGACGTCAACGCGCGCGTCTGGATCAGGATACGTGAAGTCGAACAAAGCATTTCGCTGATCGACCAGATCCTGAGCCGGCTTCCCGAAGGTCCGACACGCAAGGACGTCCCGCTTGGCGGGGAGGTGCGCGAGGGCATGGCGATCGTGGAGGGATTCCGCGGCGACGTTCTGGTCTGGCTGCGCCTGCGCAATGGCCTGATCGAACGATGCCACATGCGCGACCCGTCCTGGTTTCAATGGCCGCTGCTCGAAGCCGTGATCGAGAACAACATCGTTGCGGACTTTCCGCTCTGCAACAAATCGTTCAACTGCTCCTATTCGGGCCACGATCTCTAAGCATGATCCCGGAAAAGTGGGTACCGGTTTTCCGAGAGGATCGTGTTCAAACAAAAGGATAGAGTCACGCGATGCGCAAGCTGCTCTTCGAAAGCGTGTTTCGCCAGCCACTCACGGAGCGGGCGCCATCGCCTGATGATGCCGCCGTGGCGGAGCTTGCAACCGCGCTCGGGCAGTCCGCGCGGCGGCGGCTCGGGCGGAGCCTTTCGATACGCGAGGTCGATGCCGGATCCTGCAACGGATGCGAGCTGGAAATTCACGCCCTCAACAACGCCTATTACGACATCGAGCGGTTCGGCCTGCGGTTCGTCGCCTCGCCGCGCCATGCCGACGTCCTGATGGTGACGGGACCGGTGACGAAAAACATGCGCGAGGCGCTCGAACGCACCTATCACGCGACGCCGAACCCGAAATGGGTCGTCGCGGTCGGAGATTGCGCGCGGAACGGAGGATGTTTCGCCGGCAGCTACGCGGTCGTCGGCGGCGTCTCCGAGGTCGTCCCGGTCGACCTGCACATTCCCGGCTGCCCGCCTACCCCCACAGCCATGTTGCAGGGATTGCTGGCGCTGCTCGAACGCGCGGACGCGGGCGCCGTTACCTCGTGAGGAACGCTATCGAACCCGTTCCAGCACCCTCTTCGGTTGGCGGACGGTCTTGCTCTTTGACTTGAGGGTTGTCTTGGGGGTTGTCCTGGGGGCTGTCTTGGGATTTGTAACATGTTCGCGAAGGCGCACCCCTCGCCCGCCTGTCGCGCTTGCGGCGCCCGGATTGATCAGCTCGATCCCGGCGCTCTCGAGCGCGGAAACCAGTTTCATCAGGGAATCGACGTTGGCGCGGATCACACCATCGCTGGCTTCCATGCGCTGGATGGTCGGCACCGAAAGATCGGCCAGCTCGGCCATTTGCCGCTGATCGATGCTCAGAAGCGCACGCGCGGCCCTGAGTTGATGGGCGGTAATCATGGGGGCAGTTCTCCCGGTTCGGCAGTGGATATATCTAGCCCATCCAAATTACGGTCTCAAGCATCAGCTTAGACGTTCAGTATATCAAACAGGAGGCCGCGCGGGCCTCTGCCCGATTGGCATCCGATTCACGACATGATAAACGATGTATCAGACATCCTATTTAATGCATGGTGACGACAGGTGCGGTTGCTGGGACGCTATCGGGGCAGGAACGGCGCAATCGAAATCGTCGAATGCTCCGCGGATGGAACGCGGATCTATTTCGAGGAAGGCGTCAGGCAGAGTCAGGCCACGCCCGACGGCGAGAGCGTCTTCAGCTACGTCAAGCTCATGGACGAGCTATTGCATCGCTCGACGAACATTCTCGTCCTGGGATGCGGCGGCGGAAACCTCGCCACCAGGCTGGCCCGTCTCGGAAAGAAACTGACGATCGTCGACAATAATCCGATCAGCTTCGTGATCGCTCAGAGATATTTTGGGCTGCCGGACGGATTGCCGCTGATGGTGTCCGACTTCCGGAAATTCATTCTCGATGACGATCTGCTTTACGATGCGATCGCCATCGATGTCGGAGGTCCGGATTTTCGCTTTGATGATGAATTCGACGTCGAGACCTGCGATGCCATCCGTGCGCGGCTGGCGCCCGGCGGCCGCATCGTCATGAACGTGCTGGTCGCGAACGATATCGACCCGGTAGCCGATCGCATCGCCGCGCGGCTTGCCGGCAACCGGCTGGGAACGTGGATCATCGACGAACAGGGCATCCAGGATCGAAATGCGATCATTGCATGCGTGCCGGAAAAGCAGTTGAACGCGCGTCCGGCGCTCGCCGAGGTGATGCAAAACAGCCTTGAGCGATGGTCGATCCGGCGAGGCAGATTGCGCGGCCGCGACCTCGGCGCGGCGTATTCCACCGCCGACAGCTAACCAGCCGCGCGGCGCACATCCTGTTTCTGTTGCGCGGACGCTGAGTCAGCCGGCGTGTTCGATGGCGCGGATCGCGCCGCGCAGTTCAGCGAGCCCGCGCAGCCGACCGATCGCGGTATAGCCGGGATTGGTCCGCTTGGTTTCCGCAAGGTCATCGAGCATGCGATGGCCGTGATCCGGCCGGAACACGATTTGATCCTTCGATGAACGCTTGCGGCTTTCGGCAAGCAGCGCCTTGAGCACCGCGATCATGTCGACGTCGCCATCGAGGTGATCGGACTCGAAGAACGACAGGCCGTCGCCTTCCCGCCTGGTCGCGCGCAGATGGGCAAAACCGATCCGCGGGGCGAAGCGTTTGGCCATCGCGGGCAGATCGTTTTCCGCGCGCACGCCGAGCGAGCCGGTGCAGAAGCAGATCCCGTTGGCCTTTGAAGGCACGGCATCGAACAGCGCCTGATAATCCTCTGCCGAGGATGCAATGCGCGGCAGGCCGAACAGCGGCCGCGGCGGATCGTCCGGATGCAGCGTCAACGTCACGCCGAGGGATTCGGCGACCGGCGTCACGCGCGCGAGGAACTCGCTGAGATGCCGACGCAACACCGCGGAATCGATGCCGCGATATTGCTGCAAGCGGTCGCGGAACTGCGGGATCGTCAGCGGATCAGTCGTGGAGCCCGGCAGCGCGCTGGCAATGTTGGTGACGAGGACATCGATATCGGCCTGCGTCATCCGCGAATAGACTTCCCTGGCGCGACGCCGCGCGGCCTCGGAATATTCGGCCGCCGCTTCCGGCCGCTCCAGGATATGCAGATCGAACGCCGCGAAGCGTTCCTGGTCGAAGCGCATCGCCTTGGCGCCGTTCGGCAGTTCCCATTCGAGATCGGTGCGGCACCAGTCGACGACCGGCATGAAATTGTAGCAGATGATCTTGATGCCGGCTGAAGCCACCGCCTCGAGGCTCGCGATCCAGGCCTCGATCGAGCGCGCTGCGCCGCCGCCGAGCCGCTTGACGTCATCGGGGATCGGAATCGATTCCACCACCGACCAGGTCAGCGGCGAACGGCCGGGCTGCGAATTCTCGATCAGGTTCTTGCGTTCTTCGACCGCCGCGCGCGTCCAGGCCTCGCCGATCGGCACCTGATGCAGCGCCGTCACCACATCGGTCGCGCCGGCCTGACGGATATCGTCGAGCGATACGGGGTCATTGGGCCCGTACCACCGCCATCCCTGCAACATCATGGGCGATCTCCCGAAAGAAGTTTGCCGATCAAGCCGTCAGCACGACCTTGACGCTTTGCGAACGATCAAGCGCCAGCCGCACCGCGTCGGGCGCGACCGCAAGCGGGCGCTGGGCCGTCACCAGCGACAGCACGTCGACGCTGCCGTCGGCGATCAGTTCGACCGCGGTGAAGAATTCGGATCCAAAGCGGAACGAGCCGCGGAGGTCGATCTCCTTGGCCATCACCGCATTCGCCGGCACCAGGATCTGCCCGCCGGGCAGATTGCCGATCTGGACTACGACGCCGCCGCGCCTGACGACGCCGACGGCGCTGGCAAGGCCAGCGGCCGTTCCGGAGACTTCAAACGCGACATCGAACGGAGATGCTGCAGCTTGCGCCTTCAGCGCCTCATCGCCGCCGGAAATATCGACGACATGATTGGCGCCAAGTCTTGTGGCAAACGCCAGCGGCGCTGCCGCGATATCGACGACGGTGGTCTCCGCGATCCCTGCGCGCTGCGCCGCCAGCATGGTCAGCAAGCCGATAGGACCGGCGCCGAACAGCACGGCGCGCTTGCCAGTGACGTCACCGGCGCGGGCGACCGCATGCAGGCACACCGCGAGCGGCTCGGCGAGCGCCGCCGCCTGATACGTCACGTGATCGGGAATCTTCACGCATTGCGCCGGGATGGCGTCGAAGTAGGACGCAAAGCCGCCCTGCATATGCGGGGTCTTCGAGGCCGAGCCCATGAAGAAGATGTTCTCGCAGAGATTGGGCCGGTTCTCGCGGCAAGGCTTGCAATGGCCGCACCAGCGCGACGGGTTGAGAGCAACGCGGTCGCCGACCTTCACGCCGGGCGCGGAGCCCGCGATCTCGACGACTTCACCCGCGATCTCGTGGCCGAGCACCAGCGGCGAGGTCACCACGAAATCGCCAGTGCGGGCATGGCGATAATAATGCATGTCGGAGCCGCAAATGCCGCCGGCGCCGAAACGGATGCGCACCATGCCCGACGCCAAGGGATCGAGCGGCCGCTCGACCATGCGTAGATCTTCCGGGCCGAACAAGGTTGCGGCCAAAGCCATCGATGTCATTTTGAGAGTCCCATATATTTAGGCAGCCAGAGCGTCAGCTCCGGGATGTAGGTGATGGCGACGAGCGCCAGCAGCAGCGGCACCAGCCACGGTAGGATCGCCATCGTCGTGCGCTCGACGGACAATTTCGCCACGCGCGCAAGCACGAACAGCACCATGCCGAGCGGCGGGTGAAGCAGCCCGATCATCAAGTTCAGCGTCATGATCAGGCCGAAATGAATGGGATCGATGCCCAGTTTCAGAACGATCGGCAGCAGGATCGGCACCAGGATAGTGATCGCCGCGATGGTGTCGATGAAACAGCCGACGAACAGGATCAGGATGTTGGCGAGTAGGAGAAACACCCATTTGTTGTGGGTGATCCCCAGTATGACGTCGGTCAGCGTTTGCGCCGCCTGCGACACCGTCAGCAGCCAGGCGAAGATCGAGGCCGCGGTGACGATGAACAGCACCGAGGCTGTCGTCTCGATGGTGTCGAACGTCGCTTTCGCTACCGTCTGCAGCGTCATCGAGCGGTAACGCACCAGCCCCAGAAACAGCGACCAGATCACGGCTGCGACCGCGGCTTCGGTCGGCGTGAACCAGCCGAGCGTCATGCCGCCGATCAGAATGACCGGCGCCATCAAAGCCATCACGGCGGAGAAATCAAAATACCAGTCGAGCGCCAGCAGCGCCACGAGGCCGATGCCGACCGCCAAGTTCACCGACATCCCGGCGACGACCAAGAGCCAGACCACCAGTGGAAATGCGAGAACGATGAAGATCTCGAGGGCGGCCGAGCCGATTTGCGGCCAGGAGAACGGCGCGTCGCTGCCCCAGCCGTTCTTGTGGGCGAAATAGGCCACCGTCGCCATCATGGCCAAGGTCATGACCACACCGGGAATCACGCCGCCGAGAAACAGTGCGCCGATCGAGACGTTCGCCATCATGCCGTAGATCACGAACGGCAGCGACGGCGGAATGATCGGCCCAAGCGTGGCGGACGCTGCCGTCACGCCGACGGCAAACTCGGTCGAGTAGCCGTGGTCCTTCATCGCCTTGATTTCGATGGTGCCGAGGCCTGCGGCATCGGCGATCGCGGTGCCGGACATGCCCGAAAAGATCACCGAGCCGACGATGTTGACGTGGCCGAGACCGCCGCGCATCCACCCCACCAGCGCGACCGCGAATTTGTAGATGCGGCCCGTCACGCCCGCGATGTTCATGAGATTGCCGGCCAGAATGAAGAACGGCACGGCCAGCAGCGGAAAGCTCTCGACGCCGGCGATCATGCGCTGCGCCAGCGTCACGTCGGGCGTGATGCCGGTGACGAGAATGTAGATCAGCGACGACACCGCCATGGCCAGCGCGACCGGCAGGCCAACCAGCATCAGCAGCAGAAATCCCCCAAGCAGCAGCAGCATCGCCCTAGCCTTCCGTTCCGTCGAATGCGCCGGGGCGCTCCAGGATCGAATAACCCCGCCGCCAGTTTTCGACCGCGATCTGGATCGAGCGTGCGAACATCATCGCGAAGCCGAGCAGCACGGCGTAATAGACGAAGCCTTTTTGAAATTTGATCGTCGTCATCCGCTCGTCGCCGATGATCTGGATGAACTGCCACACCAGCTTGATCGCATAGCCGAAGAACGCGATGCGGATCAGGTCGATGACGGTCGACAGCGCGCGCGCTGGAGCATGCGGCAAGTAGCGGAAGATCAGGTCGACCTGGATGTGCCGCGACAGCCGCACGCACATCGCCGAGCCGATGAACACCACGCCGATCAGGCAGTAGGTCGCGATCTCCTCGGTCCAGGCATAGCTGTCGTTGAGGACATAGCGGGTGAAGAACTGCAGGAACACCGACAGCGCCATGACCCAGAAGATCACCAGCGCCAGCCAGTCCTCGGGCGCATATTGGCTCAGATCCGCGCCCTTGGGGACCTCGTCCTCGAAGGTATGGGCGATCTCGTCCGCCGTGATCTGCTTGTGAACCTCAACCGTCGACATGCGCCCTCCCCGAGCTGGGCTTTGAGAAGTCTCCGCCGCACCTGCCGCGAACGCGGCAGGTGCGGTCGGAAGTCTTAGCCGCCTACTTCACCGCCTGGATGCGGTCCCAGTCAGACTTGCGGTAGTCGAAACTTTCAAAACTCGTGGTCTTGATCACGGTGTCACGGAACTCGTCCTTGTTGACCTCGGTGACGGTCAGACCCTTCTGCTTGAAGAAATCGACCAGCTTGGCTTCGTTGGCCTTGATCTCGGCGGTGGCCTTCGCCGCCGCTTCCTGCGCGACGTCGGTGAAGATCTTGCGATCTTCTTCCGAGAGCTTCTTCCAGAGCGCACCGGCGACGACCGTATTGAGGTGATCGACGATGTGGCCGGTCAGCACGATGTGCTTCTGCACCTCGTAGAATTTCTTCGCTTCGATCGTGGTGAGCGGATTTTCCTGGGCCTCCACGGTGCCGTTCTGCAAGGCGAGATAGACCTCGGCAAAGGCGATCGGCGCGGTGTTGGCGCCGCAGGCGCGCGGCATCGCGAGATAAGCCGGAACGTCAGGCACCCGCATCTTGAGGCCCTTCATGTCGGCGCAGGCCTTGATCGGCTTGTTCGACGAAGTGTGGCGCACGCCGTAATAGGTCACCGCCACGATGTGGTGGCCGCTCTTGTCCTCGTAACCCTTCGCAAGCTCCTTGAAGACGTCGCTCTTGGTGTAGGCCAGCAAATGCTCGGCGTCGCGAAAGGTGTAGGGGTAGTAGGTCACGCCGATCGGCGGGTAGCTTTTGGCGGCGAAGCTCGAGCCGGAAATGATCATGTCGACCGAGCCGAGTGCGAGCCCCTGGTTGATGTCGGTTTCCTTGCCGAGCTGCGAGGCCGGATAGACATCGATCTGATAACGCCCATTGGTGCGCTTGTTGATTTCACCGGCGGCCCAGACGGAAGCGGTGTGGAACGGCTCCGACGTTTCGTAGACGTGGGCCCATTTGAGCTTGGTCTGCGCCATGCCCGATGTGGTCGCGGCCAACAGCGCAGCGGCAGACGCCGCGAATGCAATCGTCAATTTTTTCAACACGTGAATTTCCTCCGTTGCTACAATTTTTCTTTGTTACTCAACCGGCCCGGCATTTCGCCGGACCGTTCGAATTCTCTTCGTTCAGCCGCTCCTTGCGCGGACACGGGATGTGGACGGCGCTTCCGTTCCGAAGTTTTGTGCAAAGCGCGCCTGCGAACGCGCCAGGTGGTCGCGCATCGTCACGCGCGCCGCGTCCGGATCATGTGCGGCAATGGCATCGCGGATCGCGCGATGCTCGGCCAGCGCCGCATTCCAGGATTTTGGATTTTCGAAATAATGCGCAAGCTTGGCGAAGTAGGGATTGAGCCGCTGGTCGAACAACTCGCCGACCACACGGACCAGCACGGCGTTGTCGAGACAGCTGGCTACAGCTACATGAAACGCGCGGTCATGGATCATCGAGGCTTCGCCGGGATGCTGCACGGTGGCCATCGCTTCCAGTGAAGCGTCGATGCGCGCGATGTCCTCGGATGTCGCTACCCGCGCCGCCTGTTCGGCGATGGCGCCTTCGAGGAATTCGCGCGCGCGCAGCAGTTCGAACGGGCCTTCGATCTCGGCCGCCGCCGGCAAGAGCGGCGCGAGCGCCGCCGGTTCGCTGACATAAATTCCGGAACCGACGCGGATCCGAACCCGGCCCTCGACTTCGAGCGCGATCAGCGCTTCGCGCACGGTCGGCCGCGACACCTTCAACTGTTCGGCCAGATCGCGTTCGGTCGGAAGACGGCTGCCCACGCGATATTCGCCGCTGTCGATCAAGGCGCGGAGCTGATCGGCAACCTGGCGATAAAGGCGTCGCGCTTCCACGGCTTCGAGCGGCACGCTCGGCTCTCCCTGACGATCCCCTGAGTGAATCGATTTTTCTTGCTTTGATCGGGTCAAGGCCAATAAATCGGGACATTGGCCTTACCAATTGACCAAAGATTGATAGATCGAGCCTGCTATGTCAAGCGAAACGGCGAAAAGCCCGCCTTCCGGCCCGAAAGACGGCGATTTTCGCCTCTCGAATGCCAACCTTCCCCGGCTTCCCGGCCAGATCCGGCGTCCGGCCTATGACCGATCGGACGTCACGCCAGGCATCGTTCATCTCGGAATTGGCGCGTTCCACCGGGCGCACCAGGCGGTGGTGATCGACGACCTCCTTGCGGGTGGCGCCACCGATTGGGGAATCGTTGGGGCCAGCTTGCGCAGTCCGGAAACGCGCGATGCCCTCGCCCCGCAGGATTGCCTCTACACGCTCACCGTTCGTTCCGGCGCGGGGACCGAGCACCGGATCATCGGTTCGGTACTCGCATGCGAAGTCGCCAACGAGAAGCCCGCCCCTTTGATCGCGCGCCTGACCCACCCGGCCACGCGCATCGTCTCGCTGACGGTCACCGAGAAGGGCTATTGTCATACGCCGCAAACCGGCGACCTGGACGAGCACCATCCCGACATCGTTCATGACCTGCAGAATCCGGGCACGCCGCGCTCGGCCATCGGATTTCTCGTCGCCGCGCTGGCGCGCCGGCGGATTGCGGGTGCTGCCCCCTTCACTGTTCTGTCGTGCGACAATCTCACCGCCAATGGCCATACCGTCGGGCGGATCGTGACGCAGTTCGCCGCCTTGCGATCGCGCAATCTCGCCAAATGGATCGAAGCCGAGGTGGCCTTCCCTTCGACCATGGTGGACCGCATCGTGCCGGAGACCACCGACCTCGACCGATCAGAGATTTCCTCCGCGCTCGGCATGACCGACGCGTGGCCGGTGGTGACGGAGCCGTTCACGCAATGGATCGTTGAAGATCGCTTTCCGGCAGGACGGCCGGACTTCGCGGCCGCAGGCGTGCAAATGGTCTCGGATGTGACGCCGTTCGAGCACATGAAACTGCGGCTGCTCAACGCCAGTCACTCGGCGCTGGCCTATCTCGGCTATCTCGCCGGCCATGAGACCATCGCTTCCACCATGACCGATCTTCGCTTTGCGGCGTTTGCCCGGCAGGTCATGCAGGACGCGGCGCCGACGCTGACGATGCCTGAAGGCACCGATATTGCGGCCTACAGTGCGTCGCTGCTGCAGCGCTTTTCCAATGCCGCGCTGCATCACCGTACGTGGCAGATCGCGATGGACGGCTCGCAGAAACTGCCGCAGCGGCTGCTCGCCACCATGCAGGACCAGTTGCGGCTGGGCCTTTCGATTGACACGCATGCGCTCGCGGTAGCCGGCTGGATGCGCTACGTCACCGCAAAGGACGAACAGGGACGCGCCATCGACGTCCGCGATCCACTTGCGAAGGAACTGGCTGAGATCGCCGAGCGCGCCGGCCCAGTCGCGGAGCGACTTGCTCCCGCGCTGCTGGAGGTGCACTCCATTTTCGGTGCGCTTGGCAGCGATCCTCGCATGCGCAGCGCCGTCACCGAAGCGCTCTCAAAACTCTATGCACTCGGTGCACGTCAGACGGTGCAAACGTTTCAGCCAGCATGATTGGTAAGTCACCTGGCGGCGCCACACCGCGACCGCCGTTCATTTCGGAAATTCAGCAGGCTACGGAGACAACAACGTCCTGGTCAGTGGGTGATAGGGATCGGCGAGCCCGTCGATGACATCGAAATGATGCCGGCCGGGTTCTTCGATCATGCGGGTTTTCGCGCCGAGCCCGGTCCAGATGTTGGCGAGAAGCGCGTTCTGGCGGACGAATTCCGGGCGCTCGGCGCTGCCCACCCAGCACGTCACGCGTGCATTCTGCATCGGCTCCAGCAATGCGGGGCTTTCCGCGAGCGCCTCGGCCTCGTCGATCCGAAGGTCCGTATTCATGGCGGCCTTCATCAGCGGACGAAGGTCATGAACGCCGGAAATGGATACGGTGTGGCTGATGCGCGCACGGACATCGTCCGGGAGCGGCGACGTCGCCGAAATCATGCGTGTCACGAGATGCCCGCCGGCGGAATGGCCGGTCAGAAAAAGCGGGCCTTCGACCATCGCGGCGGCGCGCTCGACGGCCGCGGCAATTTCGCGCGTGATCTCGGAGATGCGTACGTCCGGGCACAGCGTGTAGGAGGGCATCGCCACCGCATAGCCGCCTTCAACCGATCCGCGCGCGAGATGCGACCAAAAGCTCTTGTCGAGCGCCTTCCAGAATCCGCCGTGGACGAAGACGACCAGACCCTTTGGCCGGCCTTCCGGTCCGAAGAGATCGAAGCGGTTTCGTGTGCGCTCGCCATAGCTGATATCGAGCGTCGCGCGGCCGCTGCCTTGAAGTGCGTCGCGATAGGCCTGTGCGGGTTGCACCCACGCGGCCGGCCAGCGTTCGCCGCCCGGAATGTTCGGAGCATTCGCATAGGCGTCGTTCCAGTCGGAAATCTGACGAAAAATCACGCGGTTCGGTTTCCATTCGATTCTGTGGGGCCTGGCGGATGTCCGATCGATACCCGCAGGCAACCAGTCTATACTGAGAAGCGCATGTTCCGCCCATAAATTTCAAGCTTGAAATAATTGATATCAGCGCGAATAATTCCACCGGGCGCGCACCAGGGAAAGACATGACCGATTTCACGCGAACAAAATCCCGGTTCGTCATCCCGGATGGCTTGATCTATCTGGACGGCAATTCGCTCGGTCCCCTGCCCGTTGCAGCCGCCGATCGCGTCGGCCGCATGATATCGGAGGAATGGGGCAAGCACCTCATCAAGGGCTGGAACGTCGCCGGGTGGATGACGCAGCCGCGGCGTGTCGGCGACCGCATCGGCCGGTTGATCGGCGCTGCCGACGGGACGGTGGTCGTGGGCGATACGCTGTCCATCAAAGTCTACCAGGCGCTGGCCTCCGCGCTCGGGCTCAATCCGTCGCGGCGCGTGATCTTGTCGGACACCGGCAACTTTCCTTCCGATCTCTACATCGCCAGCGGTCTGCTTGAATCGCTCGACCGTGGCTACGAGTTGAAGGTCGTGGCCCCCGAAGACGTCGAAGCCGCCATCGACGAGACGATCGCGGTGCTGATGCTGACCGAGGTCGACTATCGCACCGGCCGGCTGCACGACATGAGCGCACTGACGCGCAGGGCGCATGCCGCCGGCGCGTTGACGGTCTGGGATCTGGCGCATTCCGCGGGTGCTATTCCGGTCGAGTTGGAAGGTGCCGAAGCCGATTTCGCAGTCGGCTGCACCTACAAATATCTCAATGCCGGTCCTGGCGCCCCAGCCTTCATCTATGTCGCGCCGAAGCACGCCGATACGGCGCGGCCGGCGCTTTCCGGTTGGATGGGTCATCACGCGCCCTTTGCCTTTGACCTTGACTATCGGGCCGGGCCGGGCATTGAGCGAATGCGGGTCGGTACACCCCCGATCATTGCGATGGCCGCACTCGACGCCGCCCTCGACGTCTGGGACGGCGTCAGCATGACCGACGTGCGCCATGCATCGATCGCGCTCGCAGACCTTTTCATCCGCGAAGTCGAAGGACGTTGTCCCGAGCTGACGCTGGCTTCGCCGCGGGACGGAAAGCAGCGCGGCAGCCAGGTTTCGTTTCGTCACCCGGATGGCTACGCGATCATGCAGGCGCTGATCGCGCGCGACGTGATAGGCGACTTCCGCGCGCCGGACATGATGCGCTTCGGCTTTACGCCGCTCTACATCGGAGAAGCCGAGGTTCGCGCGGCAGTCGAAATCATCGCCGACGTCTTGACCAATCGCCGCTGGGATAGCGCGGAATACCGCAAAAAGGCGCTCGTAACATGACTGGCAAGCCCGACGACTCCTCGCGTGAGGGAGCCCAGATGTCGTTCGAAGGGCGCATGTCCTACAGCGATTATCTGCATCTGGAACGCGTTCTGGACGCGCAAGAGCCGCTCTCGGACGCGCATGACGAGCTGCTGTTCATCATCCAGCACCAGACTTCCGAACTCTGGATGAAGCTGGCCATCCACGAAATCCGTTCCGCCATCAAGGCGATCCGCCACGACCAGTTGCAGCCCGCCTTCAAGATGCTGTCGCGCGTCTCCCGGATCTTCGAGCAGCTCAATACTGCCTGGGACGTGTTGCGGACGATGACACCCAGCGAATACACCGAGTTTCGCGATCAGCTCGGACAGTCCTCGGGTTTCCAGTCATACCAGTACCGCGCGATCGAGTTCCTCGCCGGCAATCGCAATTTGGCGCTGCTTGGCCCGCACGCCCACCGCGCCGACATCATGGCAAAGCTCGAGGAAATTCTCGCCGAGCCGGGCCTCTATGACGAGGCGCTGCTGCTCTTGGCGCGCAATGGTTTTGACATTGGCGAGGACGCATGCCGAACCGACTGGCGCATCAAGCGCACGCCAAACGACGAGGTTTTGGCGGCCTGGAAGACCGTCTATGCGTCGCCGGCGAAACACTGGATGCTCTACGAGCTGGCGGAAAAGCTGGTCGATTTCGAAGACTATTTCCGCCGCTGGCGCTTCAACCACGTCACGACGGTCGAGCGCATCATCGGCCTGAAGCGCGGCACCGGCGGCACGTCGGGCGTCTCCTACTTGCGCAAGATGCTCGAGGTCGAACTTTTCCCGGAACTCTGGAAGCTGCGAACAGAGCTCTGAGACGACACCTGATAAGCGGGTTTCAGCGCGGCACTACCGCGGTCGCCTCGATCTCGACGAGCGCCGCCTTCTCGACCAGGCGCACCACCTGCACCAGTGCCATTGCCGGATAATGCGCGCCAAAAATCTCGCGATAGACGCGGCCGAGCTCTTTCAGGCTTGCAAGATATTCCTCGATGTCGACGACATACCAGGTCAACCGCACCAGATGCGCAGGGCTGGCGCCGCCCTCGGCAAGAATCTCGGAAATGTTGGAGAGCGTCTGGCGTACCTGTGCGACGAAGTCCGGCGCCAGATGCCCTTGCGTATCCCAGCCGATCACGCCGCCAGTCACCACAAGCCGGCCATCGGCGGCCATGCCGTTGGCGTAGCCTTTCGGCATCGGCCAGCCGCTCGGCTGCAGCACTTGCGGGCCCGACGACGAGGTATCGGTCTTGGGATGAGGCACCACGCTCAGTGTGGGGCCTTTGGGGGCGGTCACCGGCATTCTCCATCAGGTTCAAACGTCATTCCGCTGCGATGCCTGGCGACGCCGGGCCGCCCGCGGCCATCTGCCTCAGCGCAAAGCGCCTCAGCTTGCCGGTCTCGGTCTTCGGCAGTTGCGCGACATATTCGATCGCACGCGGATATTTGTACGGCGCAATGGTCTGTTTGACGTGATCCTGCAACGCCTGCGTCAACGCGGCGTCGCCCTTGGCACCACCCGCCAGAACCACATAGGCCTTGACGATCATGCCGCGCGCCTCGTCGGGCGCGCCGACCACGCCGCATTCGGCGACGGCAGGATGCGACAGCAAGGCAGTCTCGACCTCGGGGCCCGCAATGTTGTAGCCGGAGGAGACGATCATGTCGTCCGAGCGGGCGACAAAGGACAGCCGGCCGGTCGCGTCGCGGACGAAGGAATCGCCCGTCAGATTCCAGCCGTCGCGCACATAGTTCGATTGCCTCTTGTCGGCGAGATAGCGGCAGCCGGTCGGCCCGCGCACCGCGAGCTTGCCGACGGTACCATCAGGCAATTCGTTCATGTTGTCGTCGACGATCTTCGCCTCATAGCCGGAAACCGGTAGCCCCGTCGTCCCGGCAACCGCGTCACCGACGCGGTTAGTGATGAAGATGTGCAGCAGTTCCGTCGAGCCGATGCCGTCGAGAATGGTCTTGCCGGTCTTGCGGGTCCAGTTTTCGAACACCGGCGCCGGCAAGGTTTCGCCGGCGGAGACCGCAATCCGCAGCGACGACAGATCGGCGCCCTTGTCCATCGCGGCCATCATCGCGCGATATGCCGTCGGCGAGGTGAAGCAGATCGTCGCCTTGTAGGTCTCGATGATCTTGACCATTTCGGGAGGCGCCGCGTTTTCCAATAGCGTTGCGGTGGCGCCGAACCGCAACGGGAAGATTGCGAGCCCGCCGAGCCCGAACGTAAAGGCCAGCGGGGGCGAGCCGACGAAAACATCGTCCTCGGTGACGTTGAGGACTTCCCTGGCGTAACCGTCCGCGACGATCATGAGGTCGCGATGGAAGTGCATCGTCGCCTTGGGTTCGCCCGTCGTACCCGACGTAAATCCAAGCAGGGCGACGTCGTCGCGTCCCGTTTTCACGGCGTCGAACTTCACCGGCTTGTTCAGCGCCACCCGATCGAGCTCGGCATCATGGTTGGACGTGCCGTCGAAATTCACCACCTGCTTGAGGAAACGGCTGGTCTTCGCGCAGGCGACCAGTTCATCGGCAATGCGGCTGTCGGTCAGCGCCAGCGCAATCTCGGCCTTGTCAACGATCTTGCCCAGTTCGCCGGCGCGCAGCATCGGCATGGTGTTGACGACGACGGCGCCGGCCTTGGTGGCCGCAAGCCAGGCCGCGACCAGCGCCGGGTTGTTGCCGGAACGGATCAGGACGCGGTGGCCGGGCTTGACGCCGTAATTCTCCACCAGCGCATGCGCGAGGCGGTTGGACCAATCGGCCAGTTCCTTGTAGGTCCGCTGGCGGCCGTTACCGATCAGCGCGATCCGGTCGCCCCAGCCTTTTTCGACGATACGATCGGTCAGTTCGACCGCGGCATTCAGATATTCCGGATATTGAAACTCGGGCCGGTCGAGCAGCAGGTCCGGCCATTGTTCAGACGGCGGCAGGTTTCGCCGCGCGAAATCGTCGACATGGCCCGACGGGCCAAGAGACCCACCAAGAGGTTGGCTGGGAGTTCTACCTGACATTTTCATCTCCCCTCGCTTCCATCAATGAAAGGCTCGAGATCAATATCGAGGACGCCCGGCAACGCCGTCTCGCAAATCATTTTAGGCTTAAAACAATTTTTCGCAAGTGCGGAATCAAGGGTGGAATCACGCCTCTCCCCGCCGCCGGGACCTGGCGGCGGCAGCGTCATGGGAACCCGGCCTCCGTCAGGCTGCGCGGTAAGCCGGCGCCGAGGCCAGGAAGCGGCCATAAGCCGCGGCATCGGGCGGGGTAAATTTCTCCACCAACGGGTTGGCCCGCCGTCCGGATACGCCGATATCGGCCATCAACTCGTCAAAATGCTTGAAGTGATAGGGTGCCACGCACAGCCCGCCATAGACGCCGGCCGCCGGCCGTTCGACGCGCTTGAAATGCAGCATCATCTCAATGTTGTCCCGCATCTCCCTGGGCGTCGGCTGACGGGCGAGCTGGCCATCGGCGTAGCGCACCAGCCAGTTCGCCGCGAGGTCTGCGCATAGCACCGTGCAGAAGCTGGAATTGAAACCGACGAATCCCATCTCCGGCAGGTCCGGATTGGCGATCAGCCGATAGAGCCGGTATTGCCCGTCGGGATCGATCAGTCTGTCGCGGTAGGCCTGCGGCAGGAACGGTACGCCCAGTTTGTAACCGATCGCGAGCACGGCCACATCGGCCTCGACGCGCTGCCCGCCGGTCATCACGATGGATTTGCCGTCGTAGCGCTCGAAGCTGCCTCTAATGGCCTTGATGCGGCCGTCGGCGACCATCGGAAAGAAGCCCGGGGTAGCGATCGGCACCGAGCAGTTGACGCCATCCTCGATCCGCTCGTTCGGCACCATGTCGCATTTGCCGAGCTTGAGCTGAACTTTCAGGAGACTCTCCAGCCCGCGCCAGTTGGCCCAGACGAGCGGCTTTGCGACCGCATGCGCGAACCGCGACATCGCGCCGATGCCCCAGCTCCGGAACATCTCCTCCTGCGCGCGGATGTAGAGAATGCGTTTGAAATTGACCAGGCCGCCGATGAAATAGGGAATCCGCCACACCGGCTCGCGGTACACCAGCGTCACTTCGGCAGCGCCGGAATTGACCGCGTTGACCGCAATGTCCGTCGCCGACTTCGAACCGCCGAGCACGACAAGCTTGCGGCCTTTGGCGATCATCGGATCGTTGTATTGCGAGGAGTGCAGGATGCGCCCGCCCTGCGCCTTGAAAGTGTCTTCACCGGGCAGGCTGAGCGTCTGGGGCTCGTTGAACTGCCCGGTACACACTGCGACGAAATCGAAATCCTCGTGACTGATGCCGCCATCCGGCCCCCGCAGCTCGAGCCGCCAGCCGGGCGCGGAATCGGGGCGGCGATCCATCTGCACCACGGCCGTGTTGATGCGGATCGCGCCGAGGAGATCGTTGTCCTTGGCGTACTCGGTGAGATAGGCGTGAACCTGCGGACCCTTCGGCCATTCCGGATAAGAATCCGGCATCGCCTTGTCGGTGTAACAATAGAGATCCTTCGGGCTTTGCGTTTGCACCTCCGGATAGGACCGCGCCGGCTCCCAGACGCCACCGAGATCACCGCTGCGCTCGATGACCGTGATCTGATGTCCGCGCGCGGCAAAGGCTTTTGCCGCCGCAAGTCCGGATACGCCTGCGCCAATGACGCAGACTTTCTTTCGGCTGACCATGACGACGCCTCCAGTGAGGGATGAGTTCAGGGAGTTATTCGTTGGCCTCGGGCGGCAGGAAGTTCACTTCATGCTGCGCGGAGATCCGCACCACCTCTTCGGGATCGGTCAGATTGTGGAGCTGGTTGAACAGCGCCTCGAGCTTCTGCATCGGCGACACCCAGAACAGCGCGCGCGCCGGCTTGTCGGACTTGTTGAAATAGCCATGCGGAATGCCGCGCGGCATCCGAACGAGGTCACCGGCCTTGGCCTGCACCCAGACGCCGTCGAGCTTGAGGTCGAGGGTGCCCTCCTGCACCAGGATGAATTCATCCTGCGTCGGGTGGACGTGGACCGGCACGAACTGGCCCGGCTCGCTGTTGGTCTCGAAGGCAAAGGTTGAATCGGACACGGCTTTGGGGAAGTAGACCTGACCGAGGATGTTCCAGGTCTTGCCGCCGTAGCCGGTGCCATTTTTGGTGATGCCTTTTTCGAGTGCTGCCATGTCGCCATCTCCTGTGTCGCGTTTGTTGTGGTTGCGAAGGTCAGAATGGTTCGCACAGGCTCTGCCGCAGCAGGTCGGCCGTCTAGCCGGAAAACGAATCCCGCCTGCTTCAGGTTAGGATTTTCGGATTTGCTGCGGCGCGAAACGATCAGGTGTCGTCATTCCGGGGCGATGCGAAGCATCGAACCCGGAATCCATCGGGCGGCATTGCTTGGCGTGAGATGGATTCCGGGCTCGCGCTGCGCGCCCCGGAATGACGGGAGAGAGAGCATTGCCCTCCGATCAGGCACCCCGCGGCCATCAAATCGCCTTCCCAACCACCGCGCCCGCAGATATTATAGGCTTCAAATAATGCGAAGGGCCGGGCCCGTGGCGAGAGCTACCAGCATTCCCCAGCATGACGCCGCCGCCCGGCTGGCGGCGTTCAACCGCGTTTCGACCGATAGCGTCGACGCTGCCGCCGACGCGGTCGGGCGGATATTCTGCCCGCATCGCCTTACGCCCGAGCACAGGACATCACCGGACTTTTTTGCGCTGCATAACAGCGCAGTCTTTGGCGGATTCTCCGTCAATTACGTCGCCTATGGCGGGTCGGTGACGATCGACCCCGGCTGTCTCGAGCACTTCTTCCTGTTGCAAATCCCCATGCATGGTTCGGCGCGGATCCAAACGGCGGCGCGCGACATCGCAGCCGCTCCCGGCGCCTGCGCTTCGCTATTGTCGCCGACGATTCCCACCCGAATGACCTGGCAGGGCAATTGCGCCCAGCTCATTCTTCTGGTCGATCGCCGCCTCCTGGAGCAACGGGCCGCGGCGCTGTCGGGCCGGCCGGCTAGCGCGGTAGAGTTCGAACCCGCGGTCGATCTCTCTGCTGCAGGCGGCCAAGCGCTTCAATCGCAAATTCTGGAACTCGTCGATCTCGCCGAGTGCCTCGGCCCGCAACGGCCGCTTTCGCCGATGGCAGCGGCCAATCTGCGCGAGATGCTGTTGGGTACTTTGCTCCACGGCCAGCGCCACAGCGCCAGCGATGCGATCGACCGATTTGGCGGCCGGGCTGAAACGCTGCCGCAGTCGTTGCGGCGGGCGCGCGAGTTTCTCCATGCGCATGCGGAAGAGCCGCTCGACCTTGCGCAACTGGCGGAAGTCGCGGGCACGGGTATTCGCGCGCTGCAGCTCGGCTTCCAGCGGCATTTCGGAACGTCGATCTCGGAGATGCTGCGCGACATCCGGCTTGCGCATCTCAATGTCAGATTGGCCGCCGCCTCTCCTGACCAAAGCATCACCGACATCGCATTCGAGCTTGGATTTACCCATCTCAGCCGGATGGCGAGCGCCTATCGCGCCAAGTTCGGCGAGACGCCGTCGGCAACCCTGCGCGGGATGAACTAGTGGTTCATCATAGTGATTTTGACGTTTTGATACCGAGCCATTGGAGGATCGGCAAGCTTTCGGGCGGCACGAG